>NZ_VMTV02000577.1 GCF_007644035.1 Vogesella mureinivorans
AACAGGACCGTGAAACGCCTTAGCGCCGATGATAGTGCAGATACCTGTGTGAAAGTAGGACACCGCCAGACGCCCCATTCAAACGCCCAGACCACCGGTCTGGGCGTTGGTTTACCCCGCGAGGTAAACAACAGTTTTTTCTGGTAACCATAGCAGAGTGGCCCCACGCCTTCCCATTCCGAACAGGACCGTGAAACGCTCCAGCGCCGATGATAGTGCCGATTGCCGGTGTGAAAGTAGGACATTGCCAGAACCCCATAATGAAGCCCGGACCAAATGGTCCGGGCTTTTTGCATTGGGTTGGCGCCACACGGGTGGTATCCTTGCGCGATTACAAAGAGATGATGGCTATTTGTGGCCTTGGCGACACGAATGGCAGAAAGGATAAGCATGTCGTACCCCATGCCGGATTTTGAACAAAAGATTTGCCCGCCTGAGCAGCTGGCTGAAAAACTCGCCGCATTGCCGCGGCCTATTGTGTTTACCAATGGCTGTTTTGATATCTTGCACCGTGGGCATGTGACTTATCTGGCGCAAGCCAGGGCTTTGGGTGCCAGCCTGGTATTGGGGCTGAATACGGATGCGTCGGTCAAGCGGCTGGGTAAGGGCGATGATCGCCCGATCAATAACGAGCTGAACCGTGCTGCGGTACTGGCGGCGCTGGCGTGTGTCGACCTGGTTACTTGGTTCGATGCAGATACCCCGGCCGACCTGATTGAGCTGGTGCAGCCGGATGTACTGGTAAAAGGCGGCGACTGGTCGGTGGACAAGATCGTGGGGAGTGCTGAAACGCTGGCACGTGGTGGCAGTGTGCATTCCATCCCTTTCCTGTTTGATACATCGACGACGGCCACTATCCGCAAGATTCGCACTGTGGAAGGCCAATGAGCGACCTGGCTTTTGCCGTACTGCGCACGCTGGCTGATGGCAAGTTCCACTCCGGCGAGGCCATGGCGCAGCAGCTGGGCTGCTCGCGCACGCTTGTGTGGCAGGCGGTACACCACCTGGAAAGCGAGTTTGGCCTGACGGTGTTCAGCGTACGTGGCCAGGGCTACCGGCTGCCGCAGCCATTTGCCTTGCTGGATGTGGCGACTATCCGTGCCCAGCTGGACGACCATGCGGCCAACGTTTTTACGTTGGCGCTGGCCGAGCAGATTGATTCTTCCAACACCCAGCTGATGACCCGTGCTGCGCAAGGTGCGCCGCATGGCTTGGTGCTGGCGGCCGAGCGCCAGACGGCCGGCCGCGGCCGCTTGGGGCGGCGCTGGCAAATGCGCCTGGGGGCGGGGTTGACGTTTTCCCTGCTGTGGCGCTTTGAGCGGGGTTTGTCCGGTTTGGCAGGCCTGTCCCTGGCGGTGGGGGTGGCTATGGTGCGCGCGCTGCGTGAGTTTGGTGCCCCGGTCAGCCTGAAGTGGCCCAATGATGTCTTGCTGGGTGGCCAGAAGCTGGCCGGTATCCTGATCGAGCTATCTGGCGATGCCCTGGGCCCAGCTACCGTTGTAATTGGTATGGGCCTGAATGTGGCGCCGCCCGGCGAGGTAGACCAGCCGGTGGCCTGCCTGGCGGATGCCGGCATAATGGTTGGCCGCAACGCGCTGATGGCGGCCTTGCTGAACCAGCTTGCCCAAGTGCTGAGCCAGTTTGATCGCGAGGGCTTTGCGGCTTTTCGTGCGGAATGGCTGGACATGGCATCGTACCTGCAGCAGCCGGTGCGGCTGACTTTCAGCCATGGCGAGCCGGTAGAGGGTGTGGCTGTGGGCGTGGATGAAACGGGTGCCTTGCTGGTGCAAACCTCAGGCGGCGTGCGCGTATTTCATGTGGGTGAAGTCAGCCTGAGGCCGCAAGCGTGAAGCTGTTGGTAGACGCCGGCAATAGCCGGGTGAAGTGGGCGCTATGGGATGGAACGGCACTGTCCCCCGTACATGCGCTGCCCCATGCCGACCTAGGGCAGTTGGCCGCATATTGGCAAGATTTGGCAGTGGATGCCGTCTTGGCGGCCAACGTAGCCAGCAGTAGCGTGCGTGCTGCCATTACCGGCGCCGCGCCTTTGCCAGTGCAATGGCAGCGGGCAGTGCCCGCGGCACTGGGCGTGCGCAACCACTACCGGCAGGTGGCTGAGCAGGGGGCAGACCGCTGGTTGGCCGTGCTGGGCGCCCGCCAGCTATGCACAGGGGATGTGGTTATCGCCAGTGCGGGCACCGCCCTGACGATTGAAGTGCTCACTGCCGAGGGCGACTATCTGGGCGGGGATATTCTGCCGGGCTACCGCCTGATGCTGCAGGCGCTGGCGCAAAACACGGCCCAGCTGGACCGTGTCGCTGGCCAGGTGTGTGACTTCCCCCAGGGTACGGAAGATGCGCTGGCGACCGGGGTGGTCGATGCACTGTGCGGGGCAGTAGAGCGGGTGGTGCGCAGGTTGGCCGCACAGCGGGGCCATGTGCCCCAAGTGTTGCTTACCGGCGGGGATGCGGCTTTGTTGCTTGCGCATCTCCCGTTTGATGCCCTTATCGTGGATAATCTTGTCATCTATGGTTTAGCAAACGTGGCGAACGGCTCATGAAGTGGTTTATTGGAACGCTGGTAGTGGTCAACCTGTTGGCCGCGCTGTATGGCGCGCTGAAACAAAAGCCAGAGGTGGATATCCACGCGCAGGAAGTGAATGCAGCCCAGCTGAAAATGCTGCCGGCCAACTGGAAACCACCTGTTGCCAGTGCCCCGGAGGCCAGCGCGCCGGTGACCGATATTGCCAGCAGCATGCCGCAGGCCGAGGCTGTGACCGTTGTGCCCACGGTGAGCAGCGCCACCACAACGGTCGCCACGCCGAAAGAGGCCAAGCCAGCCACGGTTGCCGCCAAGCCTGAAACCAAAGTGCCGGAAGCAAAAGCCGATGACAAGGCCGTAAAGCAGGCTGATATCAAGGTTGCCGAGACCAAGCCCGTGGCCGCCACACTGTGCTATAGCTGGGGTGGGCTAGACCCGCAGCAGCTAGCGCGTGTGCAGGGTGGTGTCCCCTTGCTGAAGCTGTCCAGCCCGCCACAAGCCAGCGTGGTGGACCAGCGTCGCGGCTCGGGCAAAGCCTGGGTGTTTTACCCGCCGCTCGCTACCCAAGCCGAGACGCAGACCCTGGTGGCCGAGTTGAAAGCCAAGGGTTTTGACAGCTATATCGTACAGACAGCAGGCGATTTCAAAGGCTACTTGTCTCTGGGGCTATTTGGTCGGGAAGAAGGCGCACAGGCGCTGGTGAAACGCCTGAAAGCGGCCGGTTACGACAAGACCAAAGTGGATAGCCGGGCTGAAGTGGTCAAAGTCACCACACTGAGCTTCCGCCAGCTGGATGAAGCCACGGCAGGCAAACTGAAGGCACTGCAGAAGCGCTTGTTACCAGGCATACCGCTACAAGCGTGCCGCTAGCAGCACTCATGCAAGATGCTTAACCAAGAGGCGGACGACAGTCTGCCTTTTTTATTGCCAGTAAACATGACTTGTCATGCGGCAGACACATTGCCTTGATCGCGCTGTCACAAAGATACCTTAAGGTTGCAACGTTTATTCAACGCTTGCCGCGATGGGGTTCCACATGTCTGACAGTTACAAATTCAAGCAATATGGTGTCAACGACACCTCCAATACCTGTAACAACCCGGCACTGTCCGATGTGCTGGAAGCGCGTTTTTCCCGCCGTGGCATCTTGCAGGGTACGGGTGCGCTGGGCGTAGCCGGCCTGTTCTCCGGCACCTTTGCCACCCTGGCCGAAGCCGCGCAGGGCGTGGGTAACCTGCCGGTACCGACACTGGGCTTTGCCCCGGTGCCATTTGGTTTTGAAGATAAAGTTGTCGTGCCAGCCGGCTACAGCGCCGAAGTCCTGTACGCCTGGGGCGACCCGGTAGGGATTCCGGGCAATATGCCCGCCTTCAAGCAAGATGCCTCCAACACCGCGGCAGAACAAGCCGCCCAGGCTGGTATGCACCACGATGGCATGAGCTATTTCCCGCTGCCAATGGCCGCCACCGGCTCCAAACACGGCCTGCTGGCCATGAACCACGAATACACCGACGATGGCCTGCTGCACGTAGGTGGCATGAAGCCGTGGAATGGCGAAAAAGTGCTGAAATCGCAGCACGCGCACGGTGTATCGGTGATCGAAGTAGAAGCGACTGGTAAAGGCTGGAAGGTAGTACGCCCGTCCAAGTACGCGCGCCGTATTCATGCCAATACGCCTGTTGCCATCAGCGGCCCGGCCCGTGGCCACAAGCTGATGCAGACCGAAGCCGACCCGAAAGGCCTGGAAATCCTGGGTACCTTCAATAACTGCGCCAACGGCCAGACCCCGTGGGGCACCTACCTGACCTGTGAAGAAAACTGGGATGGTTACTTCATCAACAACTCCGGTAGCCTGAACGCCAACGAAAAACGCTACGGCATCAGCGCCACCGGCGCTGGCTACGACTGGGCGGTAGAAGATTTCCGCTTCGACCTTCAGCTGAACCCGAACGAAGCCAACCGCTTTGGCTGGGTAGTGGAAATCGACCCGTTCGACCCGAAATCCAAGCCGGTAAAACACACTGCGCTGGGCCGCTTCAAGCACGAAGGTGCCACCGTTACCATCGCCCCGAGCGGCCACGCCGTGGTGTACATGGGCGATGACCAGCGCTTTGAGTACATCTACAAGTTTGTCTCCAAGAACAAGTACAACCCGAAAAACCGCAAGGCCAATATGAGCCTGCTGTCGGAAGGCACCTTGTACGTAGCGCGTTTCGATGCCGATGGCAGTGGTACCTGGCTGCCGCTGGTACACGGCCAGAACGGCCTGACCGCCGAAAACGGCTTTGCCGACCAAGGTGAAATCGCCATCATGGCGCGCCTGGCTGCCGACAAGGTAGGCGCTACCAAGATGGACCGCCCGGAGTGGATCGCCGTGAACCCGCGCAAAGCGGGCGAGGTGTACTGCACCCTGACCAACAACAGCGACCGTGGTAAAGAAGGCAAGCCGGGTGCCGATGCGGCCAACCCGCGTAACGGTAACCTGTTCGGCCACATCATCCGCTGGCAGGAAAACGGTGCCGATGCCGCTGCCGCCGGTTTCAAGTGGGACATCTTCGTACTGGCTGGCCGCCCAGACGCCGCCAAGCCGGAACACGCGGGCAATATCAAAGGCGACGCCTTCGGTAGCCCGGATGGCTTGCTGTTCGACCGCCTGGGCGTACTGTGGGTGCAAACCGACGTGTCTACTTCTACGGTGAATGCCAAGGAATACAAAGACATGGGTAACAACCAGATGGTAGCCGTGGTGCCGGAAACCGGCGAATTCCGCCGCTTCCTCACTGGCCCGAATGGTTGCGAGATTACCGGCCTGGCCTTTACGCCTGACAACAAGACCATGTTTGTGAACATCCAGCACCCAGGCGAGCCGGCTAACGAACGCAACGACCCGGCCAAGCCAACCGCTATCTCCGCGTGGCCTGATGGCCCGCAAGCTGGCCGCCCACGCGCCGGCACCGTGGTAGTACGCAAGCTGGACGGTGGTGTGATCGGTAGCTAAGCCGGCTTAAGCCAATAAAACCGCCCCGAGTGATCGGGGCGGTTTTTTTCATGGCAGCTTGTCAGGGTAATGGTGGGCAGCGTTGGCCCAGCGGGTGGCTGCGTTCTTCGGTATCCGGGTGGCTGGCAAACCAGCCCCCGCTGCTGATCACTTCGCTGCCGTGTTGTTGCTGCATCGCGGTTTCGATGCGCTGCAGGCTGTAACCCAGCAGGCAGGGGGACAGGCCTTGCGCCTGCAGGGCGGTGTAAGCAAAACGGTCGGCCTCGCGTTCGTGCTCGCGGCTGTAACTGGCACTGGCCAGCGCAACCGGCAGGGCCAGCGTCAGGCTGCTGGTATCGCCGGTGATCAGCGTCAGTGCTGCCAGCACCCCCACACTTTCTACTGCGCTACGCAGGCCATGGCGGTGTTCCACGTGGCCAGCTTCGTGCGCCAGGATGGCCAGGATTTCGTCTGGTCGCGTAACAACCGTTAGCAGCTGGTCGGTTACCACGATGGTGCCGCCCGGCAGCGCAAAGGCGTTGGGGCCGATGTCTGGCGCGTGGCGCAGCAGCACGCTGTAGCGGTAGGGGCTGTTGGCCGCTTGTAGCTGCTGGATGCCAGCCTGCAACGCTCTGGCCCGATCGCCAGGCAGGCGGCTGGCGGACAGCTCGCCACGCTGTTCCAGCCATGCCAGTGTCTGTGCGGCCAACTGTTGCTCTGCGCTGACCGGGATCAGCGGCAGCAGCCAGCCAGCTGCTGCCGGCAGGACGAAGCGCCATCCCAGCCACAGGATGGCGGCAGCGGCGGCCATGCCGCCGGCCAGTACGTGCCAGCTTTGCTGCAGCCAGTGGCTGCCGGCCTGTAGTGGTGGCAGCCCGCCTAGCAGGCGGCGGATGGCGGTTTTTTGCGCCACCTCCAGCGTGCCACCGTCGGGCAGGTGCACGCTGTCGGGCAGGGTATCGATACCGGCTTCCAACTGGCAGTTGGCCAGTAAAAAGCGGCGCTGGCCGCTGCTGGTATTGATCACCAGTTCGTCGCCGTCGCGGCCAAGCTGTACGGTTTGCGGGTGCGGGGTGTGGCCGTTGTGCCACAGCGCTTCGATGTCTACCATCCCAGATCCAGTGCCAGCATGTCGGCCAGCTCGTCGCCACGTGCGTCGTATTGCGATTGGCCCTGTGCGTATAGCCGGGCCAGGTCGGGGCCGCCTTGCAGCGTTAATTGGTTAAACGTGGTGCGCAGGGTGCGGATGCGTACCCACGGCCACGCCAGGCCCAGGCTGAAGGCCAGTGCCAGGGTGTTGGAGAAGAGCAGGGCAAGCAGGGTACGGTTTGGCAGCACCATGCGCAGGCGGTATGCGACGTTTTCGACCATCAGGCTCGTATGGTTCAGTAGCACGCGCTGGAGGGCCATACGTGCGTAAGCCAGTGCCGCTAGTAACCACAATATGCCCAGCATGCCGCCAAAGAAACCATCGATGACACGCATGCTGCCGTGACCGAAGTGGGCGTTAACCCAGGCGGGTAGATTGATGGCATTGCCAGCAAACCAGATTACCCCGCCTAGTGAGGTAAAACCGACGCCATAAAGCACAGCGGCAAACAGGCTGCCAAAGCCCGCCAGATAAAGCTTGCGCACGCAGGGCGCGATAGTCAGACTGGCCTGCCCCAGCCGGCTGTGCGGTAGCAGATAGCGCTGTTTTTGCAGCGTAGCCAGCGGCCACAGCAGGCCCAGCGACAGCAGCAGGGTGAGCCAGGATTTCAAAAAGGTACGGTAGGCATCCCCGGTGCGGCCGTCAAAATGCAGCCGCATGCCGCTCCAGCTGGTATTGGCCAGCCGGAAGCGCATCGCCTGTACCGCTAGCCACGGTGTTAGCAGCAGGGCGCCCGCACCCAGTAGCCCTTGCAGCAGTGGCGAAAACTCGGCCGAGAGCTGCCATAGCACAAACAGGCCCACCATCAGCGCGCGGCCTTTCAAGATGGCGATCGGGCTGGCGTGGTAGCCGAAGCGGCCACCGGCCACTTGGGTATGGCCGTACAGGTATTTGAGGTTGCGTACCTTGGCCCAGGCCGAGTACACGCCCAGTGTCAGGATGGACAGCACCAGATTGCTTAGCCATAGCCTGGCGTAGCCGCCGGTGGTAGCACTAAAAGCGAAAGGCAGCGTGTGCGGGATAGGGTGCATCTGCTCATCGGCCGGGTGTGTCATGGGGAGGTGCCTGTGGCTAGTGGGTGACGGATTATGTCATGGTGATGTTTGGCGATAAAACTTGCTGTCGTGCTGCGCTGGCGGCACACTTCGGGCTGCGTGCCGCGGGGTGCGCCAGCCTCAAACCGTCGGCTGTACAGATGGACGGTAATCGCCGTGGCGTCACTGCGGCGTGCTCTTTTTGTGGAGCGAACATGTCTGACGATCAAATCCGTGGCGACGGTGCCATCCGCCGCCAAAGCCTGTACGGCTCTTCCATCGAAAACACCTACGCCGGCGTGCTGTCTTTCATGCGCCGCAACTACACGCGCAACCTGGAAGGCGTGGACGTAGTGGTGTCCGGCATTCCGCTGGACCTGTCGGTGACCTTCCGCAGCGGCGCGCGCATGGGCCCGCAGGCTATCCGAGCCGCCAGCGTGCAGCTGGCCGAGCTCAAGCCCTACCCGTGGGGCTTTGACCCGTTTGAAGACCTGGCGGTAGTGGACTACGGCGACTGCTGGTTCGACGCGCACAACCCGCTCACCATCAAGCCGTCCATCATCGAACACGCCCGCACCATTCTGGCCAGCGGCGCCAAGATGCTGACCTTCGGCGGCGACCACTTCGTCACCTACCCGCTGCTGATTGCACACGCCGAAAAGTACGGCAAGCCGTTGGCGCTGCTGCACTTTGATGCCCACTGTGACACCTGGCCGGACGACGAGCCGGACAGCCTGAACCACGGCACCATGTTCTACAAGGCGGTGAAAGAAGGCCTGATCGACCCGGCCAAATCGGTACAGGTGGGTATTCGTACCTGGAACGACGATTTCATGGGCCTGAACGTGCTGGGCGCACCGTGGGTACACGATAACGGCGTGGACGCCACCATCGCCGAAATCAAGAAAACCATCGGCGACGCGCCGGTGTATGTCACCTTCGATATCGACTGCCTGGACCCGTCCGCCGCGCCGGGCACTGGCACGCCGGTACCGGGTGGCCTCACCACCGCGCAGGCGCTGAAGATCATCCGCAACCTGGGCGACCTCAACATCGTCGGCATGGACGTGGTAGAAGTAGCGCCTAGCTACGACCAGAGCGAAATCACCGCCATTGCAGCAGCGCACATCGCCTGTGACATGCTGTGCCTGATGCGCAACAAGAAGGTAGCGGGCACGTTGTAAGCCAGCTGCTGCGGCCAACGTTGGCCGCACTACCCGCACCGCGCCCGGCAGCCCGCCCGGCGCGGTTTTTATGCTTTATAGCGTGCGCGCCGCCACCACCAGCGCCAGCAGTAGCAGGCTCTCGCACACCTCGATGCCGGCCCCCAGGCAGTCGCCGGTCATGCCACCCAGTTTGCGCTTCAGGTAGGCCCACCAGAACAGCCCGGCCAGCGGCGCCAGCAGCAGCACCGGTGCTAGCCAGGCGCTGGCGGTGGCCAGTAGCAGGGTACACAGCCAGAAGCTGGGCCAGTGCGGGCGCCAGGCAAAGCGTTCGCCGCTGCCGGCCGCCAGGCTGGGTAGCGTGGCCGACCACGCCACGGTAAACAGCCGCGCCCAGGCTGGCACCAGCACCAGCCCGCCCAGCGCGGCGGCCAACCCTGCCAACGCGGTGATGCCGGCCTGGGCGCTGTGGTAGCCCGGATAAGCCGCAGGCGCATCCGGGGAAAGCGGCGCTAAGCTCAGCTTCACCAGCAGCATCAGCAGCACCAGCTTGACGATCAGCTGCGTGGCCAGGCTCAGCACGCCAAAGCTGCCCAGGTGCGGGTCTTTCAGCACCTCAAGAAAGCGCTCGCGCGAGCGGTGCGCCGCGCCCTGTGCATCGGCCAGGTCGGCCAGGCCGTCGATGTGCAGGCCGCCGGTCACCCACAGCCAGGCCAGCAGGCCGGCCAGTGCGGCCAACCAGGGGTCCACCAGGCTGCCGGCCAGCACCGCCAGCCACACAATGGCGCCCACCAGCAGGCCTACCGGCGCAAACCAGCGTGCGGCGTCGGCCAGCCACGCCGGGTCGAAGGTTTTAAGCTGCGGTGTGGGCAGGCGGGTAAGAAACTGGATCGCCAGAATGAGGGTGCGCATGGGCAATAGGCTGTGGATAAGGTTGTGGGTAAGCGGTGGGCTGCCCGTGGGCAGCCTGTGCATGGCCTGTGGGCTAGCTGGCCGGCTGCGGGGATTCCAGCCGCGTCAGGTAGGCCGGGTGGCCGTCCAGAATCGACAGCTGGGCAAAGCCGCCGCGTTGTACCGCCATCAGTCGGGCCACGTTGAACTCGGTGCCCAGCAGCTCGGCCAGCAGCACGTTGATCACGCCGCCGTGGCTCACCAGTACGCGGTGGCTGCCGCGTGCCTGCTGCATCCACTCGGCAAAGCCGGTGAGCACGCGGGTGCGGAAGGTATCGAAGCTTTCCCCGCCTTCCGGGGTAAGCAGGCCGCGCGCCAGCAGCGTTTGCCAGTCTGGCGTGGTGGCGCTGATATCGGCTAGCGGGCGGTTTTCCCACGCGCCAAAGTGGCATTCGGCGAGCTGCGGGGCCACGTGCAGCGGCACGCGGCTGGCCAGCGCCTGCTGTACGGCAAACTCGCGGCAACGCAGCAGTGGCGAGGTGGCCATGCAGCTTACCGGCGCCAGCTGCACGATGCGCTGCCAGCTGGCGGCCATGTCGGCCTGGCCCTGCGCGGTAAGCGCCAGATCGGTATGGCCGATTAGCCGCCCCTGGTGGGGAATGTCGCCGTGGCGCAGCAGGGTGAGGGTGTAAGGGTTCATGCAGCAAGCCTCCTGGCCACGAAAGCACACAGAAAATATGTAAAAACCGCCGCTGGCGCGCTGGGCTACCGGGCGGCGGCTTGGCAAGCATACCCGCCAACGGGCAGCGGGGCGATGCTGCCCGGCGGTCAATCAGGCATTTTTGCCGGCCACGCCGGCCTCGGCAAAGGTGGCCATGCCCGCGTGCAGCGCAATGGCCTGTTGCAGCAGCGGCAGCGCGGCGGCGGCACCGCTGCCTTCGCCCAGGCGGAAGCCCAGGTCGACCAGCGGGCTCAGGCCCAGCGCCTGCAGGGCCAGTGCGTGGCCGGTTTCCTGCGAGCAGTGGCTGGCCAGCAGCCACGGGGCGATGTCGGCGTCGATGGCGTGTGCGGCCAGCGCGGCGGCGGTGCTGATGAAGCCATCCAGCAGCAGCGGCACGCCCTGGCGGGCGCCTTCCAGATAAAAACCGGCCATGGCGGCGATTTCCAGCCCGCCCAGCTCGGCCAGCACGCCGTGGCCGTCCAGCGTTTGCCCGGCCACGCGGGTCAGTGCGTCGGCCACCACCTGGCGTTTTACTGCCAGGCCAGCATCGCTCACACCGGTGCCGCGGCCAACAATGGCGTCCACGCTGTGGCCGGTAAGGCGGCAGATCAGCGCGGCAGACGGTGTGGTGTTGCCAATGCCCATATCACCGGCAATCAGCAGGGTGGCGCCGTCGGCAATGGCGCGGCGGGCGGCGTGGCGGCCAACCTCTAGCGCAGCCAGCGTGTCGTCGTGGCTCATCGCCGCCTCGCGGCGCAGGTTGCCGCTGCCGGCGCGTACCTTGGCGTGCACGATGGGCAGGGCGGACAGGTCGCTGGCGACACCGGCGTCTACCACCTCCAGCCGCGCCTGGTTCACGCGTGCCAGCACGCTGATGGCGGCGCCACCGTGTACAAAATTGGCCACCATGGCGCCGGTGACTTCCGGCGGGAAGGCCGATACGCCTTCGGCGCACACGCCGTGGTCGCCGGCAAACACGGTAATGGCCGGCGACAGCGGCAGCGGGATCTCGCGCCCCTGCAGGCCAGCCAGCGTAACGGCTAGCTGTTCCAGTTTGCCCAGGCTGCCGGCGGGTTTGGTCAGCTGCTGCTGGCGGGCGTCGGCGGCTTGGCGGGTAGACAGGTTGGGGGCGGGGATACGTGGCATGAGGGGTCCTTGCATGATTTCCTGGCCTGCTGGGCAGGCGAACCGGCAGACCATACGACAGCCCGGCGCGGCTGGCAATGGGGGCTTGATGCCTATGGCTTAATTTCCCATGCTGGCGTTCTGCGGCGCAGCATCCCGCTATAATGGCGGCTTGCAGGTGTCTGCCATGCCCATGCGGCCATGGCAGGTGAAACGGGAAGCCGGTGAGAATCCGGCGCTGCCCCCGCAACGGTAAGGCCTGAGCGTACGCGCTCCAGGCATCGTATTAGCCACTGCCCCGCAGGGTGGGAAGGCACGATGCCGTATGGCCCAGCCCGGAGACCGGCCTGCACTGGACGCGGCGGAATCGCGTCTTGCTGGAGTATCGCGGGGAGGCGATCAGACAGCCTGCTGCCGGTGCCTGCCGGCAGTGCGCTTGTGTCCTTTTATTTCTCCGCACTCCCTTTTTGTCATTACGGAGTGTGTCTACATGTTCAAAAGCAAACCGCTGGCCGCGCTGGTAGCGCTGGCTTGTGCCCAGGCCGCCATGGCCAATCAGCCTGTTACCCTGGATGAAGTGGTGGTTACCGCCACACGCGGCCAGGACAAAGTACGTGAATTGCCAGTGAATGTTTCGGTGATTACCGCCCGGGATATTGCCAATAGCACGGCGCGTACGGTGCAGGATGTCTTGTCCGGGCTGGCCGGTATCCAGATACGTAACAGCACCGGCGCTGCCGATACGGCAGCGGTGGACCTGCGTGGCTTTGGCATGACCGGTATGAGCAATACCCTGATTCTGGTTGATGGTGTCAAACAGAACACCAACGATCTGTCGGCACCCAACTTGGGCGTGGTCCCGCTTGGCCAGATCGAGCGTATCGAGGTGGTACGCGGTAGTGGTGCCGTGGCCTATGGTGGCGGTGCCACCGGCGGGGTGATCAACATCATTACGCGTAATGGTTTCAGGGCGGCCGATGGCGTGCAGGCTACATTGACCGCGGGTAGCTATAACCTGAAAAAAATCGACTTGTCCGGCCATGCCAGCAGCCAGCAGGTGGCGCTGGATGCCTATGTGAAATCCCTGACCACGGACAATTACCGCCAGAACAATGCCGAGCGTAACGATAGCGGCGGCCTGGCGGCCATGGTGCGCCACGAGGGTGGCACCCTGCGCTTTTATGCCCGCACGGCCAACCAGGACACGCGTTTGCCCGGTGTCCGTAGTGTGGACGCGGCTAATGGGGTGGACGAGTTTGCCCGCAACCCGCGCGGAACCAACAAGCCCGACGATTACATGAGCACCCGCACCGACACGTGGGGTGTGCAAGCGAAGCAAGCTGCAGGCGAGGGCATGGTACTGCTGGATGTGGCGAGCAGTACCAAGAAACTGCAGGCCGAAGCTATCAGCGCCAGCTACAGCAGCAAGCGCCAGCAAAGAACCGAAGAGCTCACCGCCAGCTTGCGTTATGAGCAGGATGTCGCGCGCCATCGTCTGGTACTGGGTGTAGACGCCATGTCCGGTGATGCCGCGGTGGACAGTGTGGATACCTACGGTACGGGCAGCAAAAAGATCAAGCAGCGCCACGCCGGCGGGTTTGTCGATGTGTTGCTGCGGCCAGCCCAGGGTACATCGATCAATGCGGGTGTCCGCTCGCAGCATGTTGAAGACAGTGCCAAGGTGCATAGCGGCTATGAAAACAGCTACGGCAGCAATAAAGAGCTACGTGCCTGGCAGCTGGGCGTGCGCCAGGCGCTGATGCCGCAGCTGGATGGCTATGCCAAGCTGGGCCAGAGCTTCCGTCTGGCCAATGCCGACGAGCAGGCGTATGTCAGCACCCCGCTGTTGCCACAGCTATCGCACGACAAAGAGCTGGGGTTGTCCTGGCAGCACCAGGGCCAGGCCTTGCGGGCGGCATGGTTCCGTTATGACCTGAATCGTGAAATTCATTTCAACAAGCTCAGCTCGGCCAACGTTAACCTCGACCCGACCCGGCGCCAGGGTGTTGAGCTGGAGGGCAAGACACCGCTTGCGGCCAACCTTGACCTGAGCGCCGCCGTGACATGGCAGCAAGCCACCTTCCGCAGTGGCGTGGCCAACAACATTAGCCTGGCGGGGAAAACCGTGCCCTTGGTACCCCGGCATATGGCTAACCTGTCGCTGAGCTGGGCACCGTACGAGTCAACCCGTCTGGGCGTGCAGTGGCAGTATGTGGGCTCGCAGCGGCTGGATAACGACCAGGCCAACCAGTTTGCCAAGAAACTGGGCGCTTACAGCCTGATCAATGCCAAGCTCAGCCACGATTACAGCAAGACCGTGGGGGTGTCGCTGAGTGTGAATAACCTGCTGGACAAACAGTATGCGTCCTACGCTATCCGCTCTGGTTCTACCGGTGCGACAGGCAAATACAATCTGTACCCGGAAGCTGGCCGCAATATGCAGGCGGCCGTGACCATCCAATACTGACCACGCGCCACCCGCCCCGCCGGCAGGTTCTGGCCAGCGGGGCGTATGTTTCAGCCAGGTACACCAATGTGTCATGACTGCATCCAGCAGGGGTGGCACACGGTATAATGCGCGCTTGCAGGTGTCTGCCACGCCCGTATGGGCATGGCAGGTGAAACGGGAAGCCGGTGCAAGACCGGCGCTGCCCCCGCAACGGTAAGGCCTGAGCGTACACGCTCCAGGCATCGTATCAGCCACTGCCCCGCAGGGTGGGAAGGCACGATGCCGCATGGCCAAGCCCGGAGACCGGCCTGCACTGGACGCGGCGGAATCGCGTCTTGCTGGAGTATCGCGGGGAGGCGATCAGACAGCCTGCTGCCGGTGCCTGCCGGCGGTGCGCTAGTGTCCTTTTATTTCTCCGCACTCCCTTTTTGTCCTTACGGAGTGTGTCTACATGTTCAAAAGCAAACCGCTGGCCGCGCTGGTAGCGCTGGCTTGTGCCCAGGCCGCCATGGCCAATCAGCCTGTTACCCTGGATGAAGTGGTGGTCACCGCCACCCGTACCGCCACCCCGGTCGCCAAAGTGCTGTCCGATGTGACCGTGCTGGGCCGCGAAGAAATTGCCCAGTCCGGCAGTGTGAACCTGCCTGACCTGCTGAGCCGTCAAACCGGCATCGATATGGTCAGCAATGGCGGCGAGGGCACCGAGGCGCGCCTGAGCCTGCGTGGCAGCCGGGCAGATCATGTCATGGTGCTGATTGACGGCGTGCGTATCGTGTCGGGCACCAAAGGCACCACGTCGCTGGAGCACATTCCCCTGGCCCTGATCGACCGTGTGGAAATTCTGCGTGGCCCGGCCTCCAGCTTGTACGGTGCGGACGCGCTGGGTGGCGTGATCCAGATCTTTACCAAGCGCGGTAGCGATCGCCCTGCGCTTAGCCTGCATGCGGGTGCCGGAGCCGAGGGCAAGCGTGTCGCCGGGGCGGGGCTGGCGGGCAAGGTAGACCGTACCGCCTTCAGCCTGGCGGTAGATCATAATCAGTCTGACGGTTTTTCTGCGCGCCCACGACCGTATAACAGGGATCGTGATGGCTATGAAAACACCACCTACACCGCGAACGTGCAGCACGAGCTGGCGCCAGGGCATACCGTGGGGTTGAACGCCTACCATGCCGATGCCGTCAGCGAATATGACAGTGCGTCCACTGGCGTGGCCGCTACCCAGGCGGATGAAGGCCACTCACAAATGTCAGCCCAGAGCATCGAGCTGAAAAACCGCATCAATACCATCTGGCATAGCACGCTGCGTTACAACTACAGCACGGATAAATCGCAGACCTATACCAAGAGTAATTTCCTGACCCCTAGCGGTACCTTCGACACGCGTTTGCGCGAGTGGCAGTGGCAAAACGACTTGCAGCTGGGCCAAGCAGGCCAGCTGACCCTGGGTGCGGCCAACGTCGAGCAGTTTGTCCATGGCAGCGCCAAGATGAACCAGCGCTATCGTCGTGTTGACTCGGTATTTGCCGCGTATCAGGGCGAGTTTGGCATCCATCGTTTGCAGGGGAGTACCCGTTACGACGATAACAGCCAGTTTGGTGGCAAAACCACCGGCCAGCTGGCGTACGGCATGGTACTGAGCCCGGCGTGGTCCTGGCGTGCAGCCTACGGTACCGCGATCAAGGCCCCGACCTTTAACCAGCTGTACTGGCCGGACGTGGCACCGAATTATCGTGGTAACCCCGATCTGCAGCCCGAAACCTCCAGCACGCGCGAGCTGGGCCTGACATGGCAACAGGCAGGGCAGTACGCCAAGGTGGTGGCGTTTGATAACCGCATAGACAATATGATTGCCAACAAGTCTGATACCGACAAATTGCAAGTCAACCTCGACCGGGCCCGCATTCTGGGCGAGAGCGTTGAGGTCGGCACGGTCATCGGCGAGATCAGTCTGGCGGCCAACGTGACCTCGCAACGCGCGCGCGACGTGAAAACCGGCCGGCTACTGGCAGCGCGTGCTAAACGCTTTGGTGGTATGACCCTGGGCTGGCAGCTAGACCGTACCCTGCTCAGTGCAGAATGGCGTGCCAGCAGCAAGCGCGTGGTCGATGCAGGAAAAAACCAGTACCTGCCAGGCTATGGCGTGGTGAACCTGGGTGCCGACTACCAGCTGGACAAGCAGTGGACGCTGAATGCCAAGCTGACCAACGTGGGTGACAAGCGCTACGAAACGGTAAAAGACTACAATCAGCCGCGCCGTGGCTGGTTTGTGGGCGTACGCTACGCCCAGTAAGCCTTGTTATCATCAGGCCATGCGGCTCGCCCTTGCCGGGCGGGCCGTTTTTATTGAAAGCAGACACAGCATGACCACTACCCACCTGATCAGCGGCGGTGCCCGCAGCGGCAAAAGCCGCTACGCCGAAAGCCTGGCGCTGCAGCACGCCGGCGCCGTATGCTACGTCGCCACCGCCGAGCGCCGTAGCGACGCGGCGTTTGCCGAGCGTATCGCCCACCACCAGGCGCGCCGCCCGGCGCACTGGGGCCTGGCCGAGGTTGGCCGCCACCTGGGCGAGGCACTGCAGCACGCCGCGCCAGGTAGCCTGGTGCTGGTGGACTGCCTGGGCATGTGGCTGATGCGCTTTTTTGACGAGCACGGCCAGTTCGACGCCGCCGCCTGGCAGCAGCAGCGCAGTATCTTGCTGGCCGTGTTGGCCGCACCGCCTGCTTCTGTGGTGCTGGTGAGCAACGAAGTAGGCTGGGGCGTGGTGCCGCTGGGCGCGGAAACCCGCCATTTTGTAGACGAGCTGGGCCGCCTGAATCAGGATATTGCCCAGGTGTGCCAGCGCGTGACTCTGGTAGCCTGCGGCCAACCTTTGGTATTGAAAGGCGCAGCATGAGGCGGCTGCTGTGGTGTGCCGCAGCCCTGCTGGCCGCCCCGGCGCTGGCGGCGGTGTCGGTACGCGATGCGCAGGGCAATAGCGTGGTGCTGCCCGCACCCGCCCGCCGTGTGGTGGCGCTGGTGCCGCACGCGGTGGAGAACCTGTACGCCATTGGCGCCGGTAGCCAGCTGGTGGCGGCGGTGGATTACAGCGACTACCCGCCCGCGGCCCGCCAGCTGCCCCGCGTTGGCGGCTATAGCGGTCTGAGCATTGAAGCCATCCTGCAACAACAGCCGGACCTGATCGTGGCCTGGCGCGACGGCGGCAACCCGCGTACCGTGCAAAAGCTGCGCGAGATGGGCTTGCCGGTGTACATCAGCGCGCCGCTGCAGCTGGCGGATATCCCGCGCGAGATGCGCGACCTGGGCCAGCTTACCGGCCACGCCGCCCAGGCCGAGGCACAGGCCGCGGCGTTTGCGCGCCGCATCGCCAGCCTGCAGCAGCGCTACCGCCGCAGCGCGCCGGTGTCGGTGTTTATGCAAATAGGCGACATCCCCATTTTTACCGTCAGCAAGCACAGCTTTCTGGGCTCGCTCATTACCCTGTGCGGTGGCCACAATGTGTTTGCCGACGCCGCCCTGCCTGCGCCGCAGGTCAGTATCGAGGCCGTGGTGCTGGCGCGGCCACAGCTGATGCTGGCGTTTAATGCGGCCAACCATGCCCGTTGGCAACGTTGGCCGCAGCTGCCGGCGGTAGCGCAAGGCTTGCAACTTACCCTGGATCAGGACACGATAAGCCGCCCGGGCCCGCGTCTGGCCGGGGCTGCCGAACAACTCTGTACCACTCTGGACCATGCCAGGCGCAAGCTGGGTTTGACGCCCCCGTAGCGCTTGGCTATTCTCGCCGCCATGGAACACGAACTCGAATATCTGGAAGGCCGTGTCGCTGCGCTGATTGCGCGCATTCACGAGCTGGAAACCCAAAACAGCCGCTTTGCCTCGGCGCTGGCCGAAGCCATGCGTGAAAACGCCGAGATGAAGTTCAATCTGGAAGAAACGCGCCACCGCGTTACCCTGCTGATTGACCGCTTGCCGAAGGAGGAAGAAGCATGAGCGACGTGGTTCAGGTGGATGTCACCCTGCTGGGCCGCCATTTTTCCATTGGCACCCCGGCAGAAGAGCGCGAAACACTGGAGCAGGCTGTGCGCCTGCTGGGTGAAAAAATCGATAGTATTCAGGCCACTGGCCGCGTGATGGATACCGATAAGGTAGCCATTATGGCTGCGCTGAACATTGCTCACGATCTGTTGAAAGTGAAAGTAGGCGATGGTGGCTTGGAGATGGCCGCAATCCAGCGTAAAATACGCAGTATGAGCGAGGCAGCAGACCAGGCGCTAAGCGCCGGCCAGCAAGGCCTGCTCTCGTAGTACAGAACATCCGTCTACCCCCTGCGGTGTTCGAGAAGGCTCCCAAATTCCTTTGTACCAATGCGTTCGCTACGGTTGCTAGCCATGGTTGCAGGTGTGCCGCGTCCCTTAGCCGGATGTGCCCGAAGCAACGGGCGGGCGACCACCCTGGAAACAGGGTACAAGCGAATTTTGCCGGATCGACACTCGCGGGGGACTCCCCCCGTTTTCCCCTGTTAGCCACCCCATGACCCGCGCCGACCCGCCCAGCGACAAGGCCCTGCTGCGCAAAACCCTGCGCCGCGCCCGCATGGCCCTGCCACGTGCTTACCGCCAGCAGGCGGCGCGTGCCATGGCGCGCCATGCCTCGCGCTTGTTGCGCCGTGGCAAACACCTGGGTGCCTATATTGCCGCTGGCAGCGAGCTGGACATGGCACCGCTGATGGCCACCGCCCGCGCCCGTGGTGCTGCGCTGTACCTGCCAGTGATTCCGCAGCGCGGCCGCCGGCTGTGGTTTGCGCGCCTGGGTGCGGCCAACCTTTGGTATACCCACCCGCGCTACGGCATTGCCGAATACGCTGGCCCGCAGCTGCGCGCCGAGCGGCTGGATGTGCTGTTCGTGCCGCTGCTGGGTATCGACGCCGACGGCTACCGCATGGGGCAGGGTGGCGGTTTCTACGACAGCACGCTGGCTTTTCGCCGCCGCCACCCGCGTTATGGCAAGCCGCTGCTGGTAGGCGTGGCGTACGACTGCCAGCGCGTGGCCCGCGTGCCGCGCGAGCCGTGGGACGTGCGCCTCGATTACCTGCTGACCGAAAGCGGCTTGCACCGCTTTGCCTGAGCGCAGTGCGCGCGAAAGGACACCCCATGGCCTACTGGCTAATGAAATCCGAGCCCGACGACGTGGGCATCCAGCACCTGCAAGCCCAGCCGCAGCACCACTTTGTGTGGACCGGCGTGCGCAACTACCAGGCGCGCAACTTCATGCGCGACCAGATGCAGCCGGGCGACTTGCTGCTGTTCTGGCATTCGTCCTGCCCCGAGCCGGGCATTGCCGGTATCGCCGAGGTGGTGGCGCCAGCGCACGACGACCCCAGCCAGTTTGACCCGGCCAGCCCGTATTTCGACCCCAAATCCCACCCCGACAAGCCGCGCTGGCAATGTGTAGACGTGCGCTTCGTGCGTCGCACACGGCTGGTGTCGCCCACCGAGCTGCGCCAGCATGCCGCGCTGCACGACATGACCGTGCTGGCGCGCGGCAACCGTTTGTCCATTACCCCCGTCACGCCCGAGCAATGGGCCTATCTGCAGGAGCACGTTCTCTGATGCTGTCTTTAACGATGTTTGCCGTACTGTTGGGTTTTGGCGCCATTGCCGGTTTTTTGGCGGGCTTGCTCGGTGTGGGCGGCGGCCTGGTGATTGTGCCGGTGGTGGTGGGCGTGCTGGAGGCCGCCGGGCTGGGCGGCAATTATGTACAACACCTGGCCGTGGGCACTTCGCTGGCGGTGATGGTGTTTACCAGCGTGGCCAGCGTGCGCGAGCACCATAAAAAGGGCGCGGTAAGCTGGGGCATCGTGCGTGGCATGGCCCCGGCCATGGTGCTGGGTACCTTTGCTGGCAGCCTGCTGGCCGGGTACATCCCCAGCAACGGGCTAAAGTGGTTTTTTGTGGTATACGCCTATGTGATTGGCGCACAAATGTTTCTGGGTGCCAAGCCGCCAGCCAGCCGCAATATGCCGGGCCTGGCAGGCAAAAGCGCGGCCGGTGGCGTGATCGGCATGGTCTCCAGCTGGGTGGGCATCGGCGGTGGCTCCATGAGCGTACCGTTCATGAGCTGGTGCAATGTGCCGGTACACACCGCTATTGCCACCAGCGCTGCGCTGGGCTGGCCGATTGCGGTATCCGGTGCGCTGGGCTACCTGTCCAGTGGCTGGGGTGTGGCGGGCTTGCCGTGGGGCAGCCTGGGCTTTATCTATTTGCCGGCCATGGCGGCGCTGATGCTGATGACGGTGCTGTGCGCGCCGCTGGGCGCCCGCGCCGCGCATACGCTGCCGGTGGCCAAACTGAAAAAGGCCTTCGCCGTGCTGATGGTGGTGATGGCCAGCGAAATGCTGTGGACGCTGCTGCGCCATAGCTGAAAGGACACACGATGAAGCGCATGTTGACCGCGTGGCTGCTGGCAGGGTTGGCCGCAGGGGCGGCCAGTACCGCCGCCGCCGAAAACGGCCCGTTGTACACCGGCCAGCCCGGCGAGCTGCCGGTACAGGTGGCCATGGCTTATCTGGCGCCGGATATGGGGCGTGACGGCCAGTTCGAGTACGCCCGCCTGCGCATCAGCCAGCGCAGCCAGCCGGAATCGTTCGACCGCGTCAGCGTGAGCATCCAGCAGGATGGCTTGCTGGACGACAGCGTGCGCGCGCGGCGCTGGTCGCTGCAGCTGATCCGCGGTGCCGACAGCCGCTGGTACGTTACCCGCCAGCTGGCCGAGCAGCGCTGCTACCGCGGGCCGCAAGGCTGGCAGCGCAAGCCCTGCCCCTAACGCTAATGCCAGTCAGTTAAGCGCTTGACTAGTGGGAATCACTATCTTGGCTAACAGCCAACATGTTGGTCTGCGCCCCATCCCGTTGGCGCGAGCCGGTCAAAATGGTGTGCCCCAGGGTTGTGCTGAGCGAATCGAAGATTCGCACGCGCAAGACGCCGATTTGTTTGAGCCCCGAGCCGTTAGCGAGGGGCGAGTTCGGCGGCGCCTGGGGCGTGCCATTTTGAATGGGGTTTCGAGCAGCCCCGGGTTGCGGGGGAATGAAAAGGGGGCGGCAATCCGCCCCCTTTCCCGTCTGCCGGGCGGAACCGGCATGTAAGCATCGTCCGCATAGCGGACTCGCAAGCCGCCTTAACACAACAAACCGCCAGCCAAAAAATGCCAATCAGCGTTAACTGACTGGCATTAGCCCCTAAACGCGTCCTGTGCGCCGGCCGGTCTTTTTCGCCAGGCTGCCAGCTGCCGTGTAGGCACTGGCAGCCTGCGTCGTTATAATGTCCCGATTGAATTTTCACGCTTTTTTGCGCCAAGAGATCCCCATGCAAGAACAATACAGCCCGCGCGAGCTTGAAGCCGCCGCCCAGCAGAAATGGCAAAAAACCGCGGCCTTCAAGGCCGTGGAAGACAGCACCCGCCCCAAGTACTACGCCTTGTCGATGTTCCCTTACCCGTCCGGCAAGCTGCACATGGGCCATGTGCGTAACTACACCATTACCGACGTGCTGGCCCGCTTCAAACGCGCGCAAGGCTTCAATGTGCTGCAGCCCATGGGCTGGGACGCTTTTGGCCTGCCGGCAGAAAACGCCGCCATGAAAAACGGTGGCGCACCGGCCGCGTGGACCTACGCCAACATCGACTACATGAAAAAGCAGCTGGACAGCCTGGGCTTTGCCCTGGACTGGGAGCGCGAGCTGGCTACCTGCAAGCCCGACTACTACCGCTGGGAGCAATGGCTGTTCACCCGCCTGTTCCAGAAGGGCATCATCTACAAGAAAAACGGCGTGGTGAACTGGGACCCGGTAGACCAGACCGTATTGGCCAACGAGCAGGTAGTAGATGGCCGTGGCTGGCGCTCTGGCGCGCTGGTGGAAAAGCGCGAAATTCCGATGTATTACTTCGCCATCACTAAGTACGCTGACGAGCTGCTGAATGACCTGGACAAGCTGGACGGCTGGCCAGAACAGGTGAAAACCATGCAGCGCAACTGGATCGGCAAGAGCTTCGGCTCCGACGTGTCCTTTGCCTACGATGTAGACAGCATCGGCCACGCCGGCGAAATGAAGGTATATACCACCCGCCCGGATACCCTGATGGGCGCCACCTACGTGGCGGTGGCTGCCGAGCACCCGCTGGCCACCCAGGCCGCTGCGGCCAACCCTGCGCTGCAGGCGTTTATCGCCGAATGCAAGGCCGGCTCCGTGGCCGAGGCTGATGTCGCCAAGATGGAAAAGAAAGGCGTGGACACCGGCCTGTTCGTGGTACACCCGCTCACCGGCGCCAAGCTGCCGGTATGGATTGCCAACTACGTGCTGTGGGGCTACGGCGAAGGCGCTGTGATGGCCGTACCGGCACACGACGAGCGCGACTTCGAGTTTGCCAACAAGTACAGTCTGCCGATTACCCAGGTATACGCCCCGGCTGCCGGCGAAGACAACTTCGACGCCACCACCTGGCAAGACTGGTACGGCGCCAAGGAAGGCCTGATCACCCGCAATAGCGGCAAGTACGACGGCCTGGCCTTTGCGGCTGCCTTCGACGCCATCGTGGCCGACCTGGAAGCCAAATCCGCCGGCGCCAAGAAAACCCAGTACCGCCTGCGCGATTGGGGTATCAGCCGCCAGCGCTACTGGGGCTGCCCGATTCCTGTCATCCACTGCCCGAGCTGCGGCGACGTGCCGGTGCCGGAAAAAGACCTGCCGGTAGTACTGCCGGAGGACGTGATTCCCGATGGCGCCGGTAGCCCGCTGGCCAAGATGCCGGCCTTCTACGAAACCACCTGCCCGACATGTGGCGGTGCCGCAAAGCGCGAAACCGACACCATGGACACCTTCGTGGAGTCCAGCTGGTACTACGCCCGCTACGCCAGCCCGCAGTGCGACACCGCCATGCTGGACAAGGCTGCGGCCAACTACTGGCTGCAGGTAGACCAGTACGTGGGCGGTATCGAACACGCCATCCTGCACCTGCTGTACGCACGCTTCTTCCACAAGCTGATGCGCGACGAAGGCCTGGTAGACAGCGACGAGCCGTTCAAGAGCCTGCTGACCCAGGGCATGGTGATCTGCGAAACCTTCTACCGCGACCTGCCTAACGGCAGCAAGGACTGGATCGCGCCGCAAGACGTGGTGCTGGAGCGCGACGCCAAGGGCAAGATCATTGGCGCAACCCACCGCGTAGACGGCCTGCCGGTAGTGGTGGGCGGCGTGGAGAAGATGTCCAAGTCCAAGAACAACGGCGTGGACCCGCAGGAATTCATCGAAAACTACGGTGCCGACACCGCGCGCCTGTTCATGATGTTTGCCGCCCCGCCAGAGCAGAGCCTGGAATGGTCCGACGCCGGTGTGGAAGGCGCGTTCCGCTTCCTGAAACGCCTGTGGAAGCTGAGCCGCGAGCACGTGGCCGCCGGCATCACCGCCCCGTACAGTGCGGGCGAGCTGAACGCCAGCCAGAAAGAGCTGCGCTTCAAGCTGCACAGCACCATCCAAAAAGTGGCCGACGACTACGGCCGCCGCCTGCAGTTCAACACCGCCATCGCCGCCGTGATGGAGCTGCTGAACACCTACGACAAGGCCGATACCAGCGGTGACGTTGGCCGCGCCGTGGCGCAAGAAGTGCTGGAAGCCGCCACCATCCTACTGTCGCCTATCGTGCCGCACGTCACCGACGCTATCTGGAGCGCCCTGAAACCGGGTACCGAGCTGCTGGCCCAGGCCTGGCCGCAGGTAGACGAGAGCGCGCTGGTGAAGAGCGAGATCGAACTGATGGTGCAGGTATGCGGCAAGCTGCGTGGCAGCGTGACCGTGGCCGCCGACGCCGGCAAAGACGTGATCGAAGCCGCTGCGCTGGCGCACGAAAACGTGATCAAGTTCATGGAAGGCAAGCCGGCCAAGAAGATCATCGTGGTGCCTGGCCGCCTGGTCAACATCGTGGTTTAAACCCGTACCCGCGCCCCGACACACCCTGTCGGGGCGGGTACACGGCGCGGCCTGGCCCGCGCCGTTTTTATCGGTAACACGCCATGAAGCGAACTTTGCACTGTGCTGTTCTGGCTTTGGGTATCAGCCTGCTGGCGGGCTGCGGCTTTCACCTGCGCGGCATGTCTGCCCCGCTTGCGCCGCTGTCGTTTAGTAGCCTGAGCCTGCAAAGCACCGGCTCGCTGGACGAAGCCCTGCGCCTGGCGCTACAGCGCGATGGCCGCCTGACGCTGCTGGACAGCCAGGCCCAGGCTACGCTGCGCGTGGTGGATGAAGAAAGCCGCAAGGATATTCTCACCATTAACCGTGGCGGTAAGGTCAACGAATACCTGCTGATTTATCGTGTGAACGCCACCGTGCAGCGCCTGACTGACGACGCCCCCGAGGCCATGTCGGTGGTGGTGCGCCGCGAGCTGAGCTATAGCGACGCCGCGGTGCTGGGTAAAGAGCGCGAAGAAGCCCTGCTGTGGGCCGATATGCGCCGCGACGCTGCCGAACAGCTGGTGCGCCGCCTGTCCTACCTGCCGGCGGTCACGCCTGCCAAGCCTGCCCATGCCAGCCCTCAGCCCTGACGCCCTGAAAGACCAGCTGGCGCGCAGCCCGCTGGCGCCACTGTACGTGGTGTATGGCGAGGAAGCACTGCTGGCGCTGGAGGCGGCCGACAGCCTGCGTGCCACCGCGCGCCAGGCCGGCTATCTGGAGCGCGAAGTGCTGACGGTGGAAGGCGGCTATTTTGACTGGTCGCGCCTGCGCGATGCCATGAGCAGCGTGTCCCTGTTTGCCAGCCTCAAGCTGCTGGAAATCCGCATCCCCGGCGGCAAGCCGGGCGTGGAGGGTGCCGAGGCACTGCAACAGTTGGCCGCCAACCCGCCGCAAGACACCATCACACTGATCCAGCTGCCCAAGCTGGACAAAACCCAGCAAAAAGCCAAATGGTTCGTCGCGCTGGAAAAGCACGCCGTACTGGTAGAAGCCCGCCCGGTAAACCGTAACGATCTGCCCGCGTGGATCAGCCGCCGCCTGAAAGCCCAGGGCCAGAGCGTGGCGCACGATAGCGCAGCGTTCTTTGCCGACCGCGTAGAGGGCAACTTGCTGGCGGCCAAGCAGGAAATCGACAAGCTGGCCTTGCTCTACCCCAAGGGCGAGCTGAGCCTGGCCGATATCCGCGATGCGGTGGCCAACGTGGCGCGCTTTGACGTATTCCACCTGTCCGAAAGCTGGCTGGCAGGCGATACCGCCCGCGCCACCCGCATGCTGGACGGGCTGGAAGCAGAAGGCGAGGCCCCGGTGCTGGTGTTGTGGTCGTTTACCGAAGACGTGCGCATGCTGATCAAGCTGGGCCGTGGCCTGAAAGAAGGCCGCCAGGTGCGCGACATGGCCGGCGAGCTGCGCCTGTGGGGCGACAAACAAAAGCTGGCTACGCCGGCGGTACAGCGCATTGGCCCACGCCGCCTGACCGACGCACTGGCTGCCTGCGCGCGCATAGACCGCCAGATAAAAGGGGTAGAACAAGGCGACGCTTGGCACAGCCTGAAAAGGTTGGCCGCGAGCCTGGCGGCACGCTAAAGCAGAAAATAAAAAAGCCGGATCTTGCGATCCGGCTTTTTTGTTGCGCATGGCGCAAGCGGGTTTACAGCGGGGTATCCGCCGGGAAGGTCACGTGTACCCGGCCACCCACGGTGGCGGTTGCCGCAGATAGCAGGCTCTGGCCTGTACGCTTCTCGTAGGAAGCCAGTACCTTGGCCACGTACATCCGGGTTTCCGGGTAGGGCGGGATACTGTTGCGGTATTTGCTGACACTGCCCTCGCCGGCATTGTAGGCGGCGATAACCAGGGGCATGTCCTGCTTGAACGCGGTCAGCAGGAAGCGCACATAGCGCGCACCGGCTCGCAGGTTGTCCAGCGGGTCTGCCGGGTTGCTGGCGCCAAAGCGGGCGGCAGTTTGCGGCATCAGCTGCATCAGGCCTTGTGCGCCTTTGGGCGACAGGGCTTCCGGGTCGTAGCCCGATTCCACCGCAATGATGGCGTGCAGCAGCTGGGGATCGACTTTTTGCTCGCGGGCAACTTTTGCGATCAATTTGTTGAAAGTGGCAGCCTGGCGCGCATTGTACGATGGCGCTTTCACTACCGGGATATCGAGCGCTTTGATGGCTTTGACGGCCGGGGGCTTACGGAAAGGCGGTACTGCCTCCGGGTTTAGCTTGGTACCCAAGCCCGGCGCAATGGCGTCATCCAGCTCGCGGTAAAGGCCTAAAGCGTGATCGGTTTGGATATCACTCCAGCTGTCGGCCCAAGCCGCAGGCAGGGTGGCAAAGGCGATCAGCCCGGCCAGTATCGGTCGTATAGTCATGAGTAAAGAACCAATGCCCTTGCGGGCGGAACATGCATGGTACTGATTCTCTTGGGTAATTTCCAGTTTTTGCGTGAATTTATCAAAGCCGAGTGTGTAATGCAGGGTGATTCTTATGGCTTAAAGCTTGCTATAGCTGGCTTTGCGGGGTGCTGGGCTGGCAAAATTTTTTTGCCTAAAAAAAAGGCAAAAGGGTGCCGCAGCACCCTTTTTTGTCACCTTGCGGCCAGCTTAGTGGCTATGCGCCGGGCTGGCTGGCGGGGTCAGTTTTACCCCGGTAGCCGGTTTGGCCGGCTTGCTGTCGGCCGCTGGAATCTCGTCCCAGCGGGTTTCACCGCGCACGCATTTTTGTACCACTTTAAACCAGGCAGTTTCGCCAGCCTGCGCAGGCAGGGTGCCGCGGAAGACGAACTCGTCATAGAAATCGTCGGGTAGGTTGCCGCCACGCCATTCGATTTCGCTTACGTCCTCACGCACGGTGGTGCCATGGTTATCGAAAGGCACCACGGCTTTTTTGACGGTAGCCAGCTGCCAGCCTGCTTTGGGCATGGGTTTGGCCAGGCGGAAACCTGCCGGCAGCAGCACGCGCACGCTGGTGGTGGGGCTGCCATCGCAGCCATGCGGTACGCGCAGTACGGCTTTGTAGCCGCTGCCGGCAACCGCCTGCTGGGTTTCCAGTGATACATGGGCCAGGGCGGGCAGGGTGGCCAGCGCCAGAAGCGGGGCGAGCAGGAAAGCTTTCATGGGATGCATGCCATCAGTCGGGGATATGGCGTGGCAGTGTAGCCACGCACCCCGTGGCTGCCCATGTGGCAAATTGTCGCAGTGCGCGCCGTGCTATTCGCGGTGGTAAGGGTGGTTATTCAGGATGGAATACGCCCGATACAGCTGCTCGGCCAGCAGCACACGCACCATGCCGTGTGGCAGGGTCATGGCAGACAGCTGCAGCATGATGTCGGCGCGGGCTTTCAGTGGCTGCGACAGGCCGTCGGCCCCGCCGATAACGATGCAGATGTCGTCGCCGCCGGCCATCCAGTCTTTCATGGCGCCAGCCAGCTGTACCGATGTCCAGTTTTTGCCGCGCTCGTCCAGGATGACCAGCTTGCTGCGCGGCGGTATGGCCGCCACGATGCGCTCGTGCTCGGCGGCAATGCCTTTTTCGGCGGTCACGCCGCCGCCGCGTTTTTCCGGCTTGATTTCTTTGAGCTCGAACTGGATGTCGCGGCCAAAGCGTTTGGCGTAGTCGCCAAAGGCGTCGTCTACCCAGCGCGGCATCTTGCTGCCGACGGCTAGCAGGGTGATTTTCATGGGTGCGTCCCCAAAAAGGTTGGCCGCAGCGCCTTGCGGGGCTGCGGCCAACGGTTTACTGCACGGGCCTAGCTTAGACGGCAGCGTTCCACGGGCGGCCGCCTACCGGCACGAAGGATGGCTTTTCGCCGCCCCACAGTGCTTCGATATCGTAGTAGTCGCGTACCGCTGGCAGCATCACGTGGATCACCACGTCGCCGGCGTCTACCAGGACCCATTCGCCGCTTTCGTGGCCTTCGGTACCCACCAGGTCGATGCCTTTTTCTTTCAGGGTCACGGCGACGTTATTGGCCAGGGCTTTGACCTGACGATTGGAGTCGCCGGTGCACACGATCAGGCGTGCAAACAGCGAGGTCAGCTGGGTGGTGTCCAGCTCGACGATATCTTTACCTTTTACGTCTTCCAGGGCTTCTACAGCCAGCTTGGCGATGTCTTGAACTTGCATGGTATTCCTTGAGTAGTGTGTCGGGGACGTAATGTCACGTCAGCGTCCGGTGCCAACAGAGGTCCCGTAAAGAGCAAACGGCCGCGGGACGGCGGCACGTGCAATTCATAGCCTGCCACCGTCTACCGGTATAGCTGGTGCTGGCGGATATAGGCCAGTACCGGCTTGGCAATCAGCCCGCTGCAGTCGCTGCCACTGGCGAGACGGGCTCGCAGTTCGGTGGCAGAGAGGGGGACGGGTGGCAAGGTCAGGGCGCGGATTGTACCGGAAGGCGCGCTGTTTGAAAAATCAGATACTTGCGCGGCCTGCCACAGGCTGGCGATATCGGGGTGCAGGCGGCCAGGGTCAAAGCCCGGGCGGGCGGCTACGGCCAGGCTGGCGAGCTGCAGCAGTTCGCGCCAGCGGTGCCAGGTGTGCAGTTTTTCCAGCGAATCGCCGCCTACCAGAAACCACAGCGTGCACGCGGCGGGCAGCTCGGCGCGGATTTCTTCCAGTGTTTCAATGGTATAGGCGTGGCGGGCGCGCTGTACTTCGCGGCCGTCGGCCAGCCAGCCGGGCCGGCCGGCAATGGCCAGCTGCACCATGGCCAGGCGCTGGGCGGCGCTGGCGGCGGGGCCTTGCTGGCGGTGGTAGGGCTGGCCGGCGGGGATCAGGTGCAGGCGCGTGAGCGCGCATTGCTGCCAGAACGCGTCGGCCATGCGCAGGTGCGCCGCGTGGATGGGGTCGAAGGTGCCGCCAAACACGCCCACGCAGCACGGCGGGTGCTCAGTTGGCGTAGCCATCCACGATCAGGTCGAGCTGGCCGGTGGCAGGGTGAATCACCAGGCCGTGTACCGGGATGTCTTTGGGCATCAGCGGGTGGTTGCGGATGGTGTGCACGGTGTGGCGCACGCTGTCGTGCACATTGTCAAAACCCTTCAGCCAGGCGTCCAGGTCGATGCCGGCGCCGCGCAGGGTGGTGATGGTGTCGGCGCTGACGCCGCGCTCCTGGGCATTGGCCAGAATGCGGGCGGGGTCGATGGCGCGCATGCCGCAGTCGTGGTGGGCTACTACGCAGATTTCTTCAGCACGCAGCTCGTATACCGCTACCAGCAGGCTGCGCATCACCGAACCCCACTGGTGGGTAACCAGCGCGCCAGCGTTTTTGATCAGTTTGGCGTCGCCGTTTTTCAGGCCCATGGCCTTGGGCAGCAGCTCTACCAGGCGCGCGTCCATGCAGGCCAGTACGGCCAGGTTTTTATCGGGGAATTTGTCGGTTTCGAATTGTTCGTACTCGCGCGCTTCAACGAAGGCACGGTTGTGCTCCAGCAGGCTATTCAGCAGTCCCATCGGGGTCTCCAGTGTGACAGCCACCGGGGCAGGCGCGGGGCGGGCGACGCCGGGTGGCTGGCTTGGTTCGCGCCACGGCCAGCAGGTGGGTGGCCGTGTTGCAGCACGTGGCAGGCCGCGGATGGCGGCTGCCGCTACGGGATGTTGGTATGTTTGCTCTATATATGGCGGGCGTCATGCTACCACGAGGTGGCACTTCATGCTGCCAGCGCCTTGCGCAGGCATAGCTGGCGCTTGGCCACCTGGTAGCCCTGGCGCTGGTAGAAACGGTGTGCTTCGGTGCGATGTTCCTGGCTGCGCACGGTGACCTGTGCCACGCCTTGCTGGCGCGCCCAGGTTTCGGCGGCGGTGAGCAGCAGGGCGCCGATGCCGTGGCCGCGCACCCGCTCGGCCACCACCAGGCCGCCGATTTCCAGCGCCGGGTCCGATTCCAGCAGCGGGCGGATGTAGCCGTGTATCCAGCCGCACAGGCCGCTGGCGTTTTCGGCGACCAGCAGCAGATGGGTGGCCGGCTGGGACAGCAGTGCGGCCAACCTGGGGGCCAGCTGTTCGGTGCTGGCGGGGTAGCCCAGCTCGCTGCAGAGCGGGGCAAGGGCGGCGACATCGTCGGGGCGGGCGGGGCGCAGGTTTACCATTTGGCGTAGTGGTCTTCGGTAACGCCTACCAGCTGGTTTACCGCATAGGCGCGGCCGCTGTCGGGGTGGATGAGGGTGCCTGTAAAGGTGCCGATGGGCTGGATATAGCGGCTGGCGGCAATGAACAGGTCTTTGTTTTCGCCACGTGCGCCCTCGGGGTAGAACTGCAGGTCTACCGCACCATCATCGGTATGGATGTGCCAGGGGGCCAGCGGGTTGGCCGCATCGTAGCGGAAGTGGGCAGGGCCGGCGGCCAGCAGCTCGCCATCCAGCCAGATGGCGTTTTCTGCATCGCCCATATAGCCGGCTTGCAGGTTGAAGCCTAGCGCGGGGCTGTGCGCGCTGGCCCAGCGCCAGCTGGTTTCGCGCGCCAGCAGGCCGTTGGAGGCATCCAGGCTGGCGATGGCGCCATCCAGAGACAAGCGCTCGCCAGCGCACTCGGCAAAACCGCTTACCGCCAGGGCACTGCTTTTATGGGTGGCGTGCGCCTGCCAGTTGGCCGGGGCGATCACGGCCAGGGTTTGCTCTGGCATGGGCAGGGCAATATGTGCGGCCAACTTCAGCGCCGCGGTATTGATGGTGAGCTCGATGCGGTTGTCTGCCCGGCGAAAGGCGATGCGCTGTTTGCCGCGCCGGAAGGTGGCGTCGCCAAAGACGCGGTTTTCGATTTGCGTGGCCAGCAGGGGCAGGCCATCTGCGCTAAAGCTGGCCAGCAGGGTACGCTGGCGGCGGTCAAACACGTAGGCAAAGGCACTGCTGATCCAGCCCACATCCACCACGGCCACGCCGATAAAGTAATGCTCGTGGGCCAGCGCCGCGTATTGCCAGCGCTTGTGGTGCAGCGGGCGCAGCAGTTGCCTGATGGCCGGCATGCGCAGGGCTTGCCAGGAAAGCTGGGCCACCACGCCCTGATAAGTACCAAAAGCGGGTATGCCGCGTTCGTGTACCAGGCGCGCCGGTGCCGGGGGGAGTGAGCTGGTTGCCATCAGGCCGGGGCGGACTGCCGCCCATGTGTAAAAAGACACTCGAGTCTAGCGCACATTGCCCCTGCTGCGCACGATGCCGGCATGTTGGCCGCCAAAGCTTGCACGTTGGCCGCAATAGCTAGCGCTGGCAGGCTCGGCGTGTTGCCGCCTTGCGACACCGGGCCTGACCGCATGCGCAGGTGCCCGGTAGCGTACGGTGAAAGCCAGGTGCGGGGCTTTGCCATAATTTGTTACATTGTGCCTGGTGCTACCGGTGTGCGTAGGCGGCCGGGAGTAAACAGGTGGGCAGCAAGATGGTGTTGGCAAGGTACCTGTTTTACACTATCAATAAATACATAATATTTGTGCTCTGCCAAAGTATGCAAAACACACTATAGGGGGTCACCACATGGATTTGACTGTGTTGCACGATAACGCAAACCGTGCCGCCAGCCTGCTGAAAAGCCTGGCCAATCAGGACCGGTTGCTGTTGTTGTGCCAACTGGTTGCCGGCGAGCGCACGGTTTCCGAGCTGGAAAAGCTCACCGGCATCCGCCAGCCTACCTTGTCGCAGCAGCTGGGCGTGCTGCGCAACGAGTCGCTGGTGAGCACACGGCGCGAAGGCAAATGGATCTATTACCGCGTGGCCAGCCAGGAAGCCATGGCGATTCTGGAAACACTCTACGGCCTGTATTGCGGCGCCCAGCAGGAAGCTGCTGTCAGCGAGCGGCCCTCCAGTGCCGCGTAGCAGCGCATGAGCCTATGCCTGCATGTGTACGCTACGCCAGCCCGTTCCGGGCTGGCGTTTTGCCGTGGCAGGGCATGCAGCAACGGATTGCGCGTGCAACTTATCACTCAGGCGCTCTATCATAGCTGCATGACTTTGCGCCCCCGTCTTGTCGCCCTGGCGACCTCGCTGGCCCTGATCTGGCCCGCTGCCCCCACTACCGCCCATGACCTGCCCAACCTGGGTACGGTGGCCGAATCCGCCTTGCCCCAAGCCGAGGAAAACCGCATCGGCCGCGATATCCTGCGTAGCCTGCGCGACGATGGCGACGTGATAGACGATGCCGAAGTGGGCGACTACCTGGCCGACCTGGGGGGCAGCCTGGCTGCCACCGCACAGGCACCTTTGCTTAGCTTCAGCTTCTTTACCGTGAACGACCGCAGCATCAATGCCTTTGCCCTGCCCGGCGGCGTCATCGGCGTGCATAGCGGCTTGTTGATGGTGGCGCAAAGTGAAGGCGAGGTGGCCTCGGTGCTGGCGCATGAAATCGCCCACGTTACCCAGCGCCATCTGGCGCGCATGCAGGAAAACAAAGGCAAGAACCAGCTGTGGCTGCTGGCCGCGGTGCTGGCAGGTGCGTTGGCCGCGTCGCGTAGCGGCAATAGCGATGCCACCTTTGGCGCACTGAACGCCGGGGTTGGCCTGTCCATCAGCCAGCAGCTGGCCTACAGCCGCGATTTCGAACGCGAAGCCGACCGCCTGGGCATGCAGTACCTGGCGGCAGCCGGTTTCGACCCGCGCGCCATGCCGGCGTTTTTCGAGCGCCTGCAACAAGAGCAGCGCCATAACGATAACAATGCACTGGGTTTTTTACGTACGCACCCGCTCACCGGCGAGCGCATCAGCGAAGGCCAGAGCCGCGCGCAAAGCTACCCGGTAAAAATGCGCGCCAACAGTGCCGATTTTGTCCTGATGCGTGAAAAGCTGCGTATCGTCACTCTGGGGGCGCAGGACGCGCTGGCCTATTACCAGACGGCACTGGCCAGCGGCCGCTATCTAAACCGGGGCGCCATGCTGTACGGCCAGGCCCGCGCCCTGTTGGCACTGGGGCAAACCGTAGCAGCCCAGGCATTGTTGCCTGCGGTACGCCAGCAGCTGGGCAGCCACCCGTCGGTACTGCTGCTGGAGGGCGATATCCAGCGTGCTGCGGCCAACCTGCCTGCTGCCATCCAGACCTACCACCAGGCCTTGCAAACCTGGCCGGCCCGCCGTGCCCTGCGCCTGGCCGAAATCGACACCCTGCTGCAGGCCGGCCGTGGCAGCGATGCCCGACAGGCTATTGATGCTGCGCTGCTGCGCTACGGCGACGATGCCCAGCTGTGGCGGCTGTCGGCCCGTAGCTACGGCGAGGCCGACGCCTTGCGCTACCATGCCGCGCTGGGCAATGCGTTCTTTTTCGAACAAAAGTTCGATTCCGCACGTGTGCAGTACCAGCTAGCCAGCCAGGCGCGTGGTGACGACTTCTATCTGCGCTCCTCTATCGAGGCCCGGCTGCGGGAGCTCGATATCCTGTTGAAACCCGCCCGCTGAGCACGCGAGACGGCGGTATTTCCCCTGCCATTTTTCCGCGCGATGCACTGTACCGGGCAAAAGCCCGCCAGCTGCGCCCGGCGTAGTGTTATGACAACATGACGCTGGCACACGGCAATCGCAAAAATACAACATGATGCGGCGCAATATCCCTGATTTTAAAGCTGGTTTTGAGTGAAAACCCCAATAGCCTATTCCGCCCGACAACAGGCAGGATTTACACTCTGCACCGTGTAAGAAAGTTTTCGTTTCCGCAAATTTTATTTGCGAAAATGTTCGCTTATAATCCGTGTTGAACCGAAGCGGCCCACACCCGGGCCGGAAACCACATGCAGGGCGTCGCAATAAGACGCCCCTAACAATAATGTGAGGATGTGAGATGGCAGCAATCTACCCTGACGATATCGACCCGATTGAAACCCATGAGTGGACCGATGCGCTGGAGTCCGTACTGGACAGCGATGGCGCTGAACGCGCCCATTTCCTGCTGGAAAAAATGGTTGAGCGCACCCGTCGTCGCGGCGCCCACCTGCCATTCGAAGCCACCACGGCTTATCAGAACACCATCCCGGTAGGCAAAGAGCAAAAGTCGCCGGGCAACCACGAGATGGAGCACCGCATCCGCTCGATCAACCGCTGGAACGCCATGGCCCTGGTGCTGCGTGCCGGCAAGAAAGACCTGGAGCTGGGTGGCCACATTGCCTCCTTCCAGTCGTCTGCCACCCTGTACGACGTAGGCTTCAACCACTTCTGGCGCGCCCACAACGACGAGCAAGAAGGCGATCTGGTGTACTTCCAGGGCCATATTTCCCCAGGCGTGTACGCCCGTGCCTACCTGGAAGGCCGCCTGAGCGAAGAACAGCTGGACAGCTTCCGTCAGGAAGTGGACGGCGGTGGCCTGTCGTCCTACCCGCACCCGTGGCTGATGGAAGACTTCTGGCAGTTCCCGACCGTATCCATGGGCCTGGGCCCGTTGATGGCCATCTACCAGGCACGCTTCCTGAAGTACCTGGAAAGCCGCGGCCTGGCCAAGACCCCTGGTCGTAAAGTGTGGTGCTTCTGCGGCGACGGCGAGATGGATGAGCCGGAATCCCTGGGCGCGATTGCCCTGGCCGCACGCGAAGGCCTGGACAACCTGGTATTCGTGATCAACTGCAACCTGCAGCGTCTGGACGGCCCGGTACGCGGTAACGGCAAGATCATCCAGGAACTGGAAGGCGACTTCCGCGGTTCCGGCTGGAACGTGCTGAAAGTGATCTGGGGCTCGCGCTGGGACCCGCTGCTGGCCATGGACACCAAAGGCCTGCTGAAAAAACGCATGGACGAGTGCGTGGACGGCGACTACCAGACCTTCAAATCCAAAGACGGCGCCTACGTGCGCGAGCACTTCTTCGGTAAATACCCGGAGCTGCGCGAGATGGTTGCCAACATGTCGGACGAGGAGATCTTCAACCTCAACCGCGGCGGCCACGACCCGCACAAGGTGTACGCGGCGTACCACGAAGCTTCGTACAATGCCAACGGCCGCCCGACCGTGATCCTGGCCAAGACCATTAAAGGTTACGGCATGGGCTCCAGTGGCGAAGCGCAAAACGTGGCGCACCAGGCCAAGAAAATGGCCCTGGAAAACCTGCGCAAGTTCCGCGACCGCTTTGCCATCCCGGTGTCCGACGAAGACCTGGAAAAAGTACCGTACTACAAGCCGGCAGAAGACAGCCCGGAAATGCAGTACATGCGCGAACGCCGCGCCGCGCTGGGTGGCTACCTGCCAGCCCGCAAACCGGTGAAAACCCCGCTGGCCGTACCAGGCCTGCACGTGTTCGACAGCCAGTTCAGCGATTCTGGCGAGCGCGAGTTCTCCACCACCATGGCGTTTGTACGTCAGCTGGGTATCCTGCTGAAAGACAAGAACATCGGTAAACAGATCGTGCCGATCGTGCCGGACGAATCCCGCACCTTCGGTATGGAAGGCATGTTCCGCCAGTACGGCATCTGGTCTACCCAAGGCCAGAACTACGTACCGCAGGATGCCGACCAGCTGATGTTCTACAAGGAATCCAAAGATGGCCAGATGCTGCAAGAAGGCATCAACGAGCCAGGCGCGATGTCCTCGTGGATTGCGGCAGCGACCAGCTACGCCAACCACGGCATCCCGATGATTCCGTTCTACATCTACTACTCCATGTTCGGCTTCCAGCGCATTGGCGATCTGGCCTGGGCAGCGGGCGACATGCGCGCACGCGGCTTCATGCTGGGCGGCACCGCCGGCCGTACCACCCTGAACGGTGAAGGCCTGCAGCACGAAGACGGCCACAGCCACATCCAAGCTGGCCTGATTCCGAACTGCATCAGCTACGACCCGACCTTTGCCTACGAGCTGGCCGTGATCCTGCAAGATGGCCTGCGCCGCATGTATGTAGAACAGCAAGACGTGTTCTATTACATCACCCTGATGAACGAGAACTACACCCACCCGGCCATGCCGCAGGGCGCCGAAGACGGCATCCTGAAGGGTATGTACCTGTTCAAGGACGGTGGCGACGCCGAGGTGAAAGTACAGCTGATGGGCTCCGGCACCATCCTGCGCGAAGTCATCGCTGCGGCCGACCTGCTGCGCAACGACTTTGGCATTGCCTCCGATATCTGGAGCGTGACCTCGTTCAACGAGCTGCGTCGTGACGGTATGGAAACCGCCCGCCACAACTTGCTGAACCCGCTGGGCGAACAGCGCCTGTCCTACGTAGAGCAGCAGCTGGCCGGCCGCAGCGGCCCGGTGGTGGCGTCTACCGACTACATCCGCAACTACGCCGACCAGATCCGCGAGTACGTACCAGGCCGCTACGTGGTACTGGGTACCGATGGTTATGGCCGCTCCGACAGCCGCGCCAAGCTGCGCGAGTTCTTCGAAGTGAACCGTTACTACGTGGTGGTAGCCGCCCTGTCGGCGCTGGCACGCGAAGGCAAGATCGACGCAGCCCGCGTACAGGAAGCCATCACCAAGTACGGCATCAACGTGAACAAGCTGCCGAGCTGGAAGGTATAAGCCGCCTGCGGCCAACCTTGGGGCAGGGCGCGCCGTACGGCGCGCCCTGCACAAGCCGAATAGTGGCAGCCGGCGTTTACCCGCCCGCTGCCCCACGATGTGGATAAAGCCATGAGCAATCTGATCGAACTGAAAGTGCCCGACATTGGCGGGCACAGCAATGTAGACGTGATCGAAGTATTCATCCAGCCCGGCCAGACCGTTGCCGTAGACGACAGCCTGATCACGCTGGAAACCGACAAAGCCACCATGGAAGTACCGGCCGACACCGCCGGTGTGGTGAAAGAAGTGCGCGCTGTACTGGGCGGCAAGATTTCCGAAGGCGACGTGATCGCCATTATCGAAGTCGGCGCCAGCGCAGCGGCTCCGGCCCCGGCTGCTGCCGTCGCTGCCCCCGTGGCGGCCGCACCGGCACCGGTGGCAGCGCCTGCACCGGCACCCGCTGCTGCCCCGGCTGCTGCGGCCAACGTTGGCCGCAGCGAGATCCGCATTCCGGATATCGGCGGCCACAGCGGTGTGGACGTGATCGAGGTATCGGTCAAAGTGGGTGACGAGATCAAGGTGGACGATAGCCTGATCACCCTGGAAACCGACAAAGCCACCATGGAAGTGCCGGCGACCGCCGCTGGCCGCGTGGTAGAAGTGAAAGTAAAAGTAGGCGACAAGGCCAGCGAAGGCGACCTGATCGTGGTAGTAGAAGGCGCTGGCGCCGCTGCTGCACCGGCGGCTGCCGCCCCTGCGCCCGTGGCTGCCCCGGCACCTGCTGCCGCGCCAGCCGCCGTAGCCGCGCCTGCTGCTGCACCTGTGGTAGCCCCCGTAGCCGCTGCTGTGGCTGCTGCGTTCAACGAAGCCGGTTTTGCCAAGTCGCACGCCGGCCCGTCGGTACGCAAGCTGGCCCGCGAGCTGGGCGTGGACCTGTCCAAGGTGAAGGGCTCCGGCCGCAAAGGCCGTATCGTTGAAGACGACGTGAAGGGCTTCGTGAAAGCCGTGCTGCAAAACCCGGCTGCGCTGGCACCGGCTGCCGCCGCACCGGCGGGTAGCGGCGTGGGTCTGGACCTGCTGCCGTGGCCGAAAGTGGACTTTGCCAAGTTCGGCCCGATCGAAACCAAGCCGCTGTCGCGCATCCAGAAAATCTCTGGCGCCAACCTCAGCCGCAACTGGGTGATGATCCCGCACGTTACATTCAACGACGAATGCGACATCACCGAGCTGGAAGACTTCCGCAAGACCATCGGCAAAGAGTGGGAAAAATCCGGCCTGAAGATCAGCCCGCTGGCCTTCATCATCAAGGCCGCCGCCGAAGCGCTGAAGGCGTTCCCGGCGTTCAATAGCTCGCTGGACGGTGACAACCTGGTGCTCAAGCAGTACTACCACATCGGCTTTGCTGCCGACACGCCGAATGGCCTGGTGGTACCGGTGATCAAGAACGTGGACCAGAAGGGCATCAAGCAGATCGCCAAGGAACTCACCGAGCTGTCCGCGCTGGCGCGCGACGGCAAGCTGAAGCCTACCGACATGCAGGGCGCCACCTTCACCATCTCGTCTCTGGGCGGCATTGGCGGCAGCAGCTTCACCCCGATCGTGAATGCGCCGGAAGTGGCCATCCTGGGCGTGTGCAAATCGCAGATCAAGCCGGTATGGAACGGTAAAGAGTTCGCCCCGCGCCTGATGTGCCCGCTCTCGCTGTCCTTTGACCACCGCGTGATCGACGGCGCCGCTGCGGCCCGCTTCACCGTGTATCTGGGCAAGCTGCTGTCCGACGTACGTCGCCTGATCCTGTAATCATGCCTGGCGCAGGTTGGCCGCGGCCAGCCTGCCCGCCATTGCGGATGGAAAACCATGAGCAATCTGATTGAACTGAAAGTGCCGGACATCGGCGGCCACAGCAATGTGGACGTGATCGAAGTGTTCGTGAAAGTAGGCGACACCGTTGCCAAAGACGACAGCCTGATCACGCTGGAAACCGACAAAGCCACCATGGAAGTCCCGGCCGAACAAGCTGGTGTGGTGAAAGAAGTGCGTACCGCCGTGGGCGGCAAGATCTCCGAAGGTGACGTGATCGTCATCATCGAAGCCGCCGGTGCCGCTGCTGCGGCCAACCCTGCGCCAGCGGCCGCCCCGGCAGCTGCTGCCCCCGCCGCTGCCCCCGCAGCCGCGCCGGTAGCGGCCCCGGTGGCCGCCAGCCATGGCGGTGCTGCCGATATCGAGTGCGACGTACTGGTGCTGGGCGCCGGCCCTGGCGGCTACTCCGCTGCCTTCCGCTCTGCCGACCTGGGCCTGAAAGTGGTACTGGTCGAGCGCTACGCCACCCTGGGCGGCGTGTGCCTGAACGTGGGCTGCATCCCGTCCAAGGCGCTGCTGCACAACGCGGCGGTGATCGACGAGGTGAAACACCTGGCCGCCAACGGCATCAAGTTTGCCGCGCCGGAAATCGACATCGACATGCTGCGTGGCTACAAGGAAAAAGTCATCGGCAAACTCACCGGTGGCCTGGCCGGCATGGCCAAGGCACGCAAGGTGCAAGTGGTGCGCGGTGTCGGCCAGTTCCTGGACCCGTACCACCTGCAGGTGGAAACCACCGAAGGTAACGGCCAGGACAAGACCGGCGCCAAGCAGGTGATCAAGTTCAAGAACGCCATCATCGCCGCTGGTAGCCGCGTGGTGAACCTGCCGTTCATCCCGCAAGACCCGCGCATTGTGGATTCCACTGGCGCGCTGGAGCTGAAAACCGTGCCTGGCAAGATGCTGGTGATCGGTGGCGGCATCATCGGCTTGGAAATGGGCACCGTGTACTCCACGCTGGGCGCGCGCCTGGACGTGGTGGAAATGATGGACGGCCTGATGCAAGGCCCGGACCGTGACCTGGTGAAAGTATGGGAGAAGTACAACGCCCATCGCTTCGACAACATCATGACCGGCACCAAAACCGTCGCCGTAGACGCCCGTGAAGACGGCATCTACGTGACCTTTGAAGGCGCCAAAGCCCCTGCCGAGCCGCAGCGTTACGACCTGGTACTGGTTGCCGCCGGCCGCGCGCCGAACGGCAAGCTGATTGCTGCGGAAAACGCCGGTATCGCCGTGACCGACCGTGGCTTTATCGAAGTGGACAAGCAGCAGCGCACCAACGTGCCGCACATCTACGCCATCGGCGACATCGTTGGCCAGCCGATGCTGGCACACAAAGCGGTGCACGAGGCACACGTGGCAGCGGAAAACTGCGCTGGCCACAAAGCCTACTTCGACGCCCGCGTGATTCCGGGCGTGGCGTACACCGACCCGGAAGTAGCGTGGGTAGGCGTGACGGAAGAGAGCGCCAAGCGTGACGGCATCAAGATCGAAAAAGCGGTGTTCCCGTGGGCTGCTTCCGGCCGCGCCATCGCTAACGGTCGCGACGAAGGCTTCACCAAGCTGATTTTCGATGCCGAGACCCATCAGGTCATCGGCGGCGCCATCGTGGGTACCCACGCCGGCGACATGCTGGGCGAAATCTGCCTGGCGATCGAAATGGGCTGCGACGCCACCGACATCGGCAAGACCATCCATGCTCACCCGACCCTGGGCGAGAGCATCGGCATGGCCGCCGAAGTGGCGCACGGCAGCTGCACCGACCTGCCGCCGCAACGCAAGAAGTAAGCACCGCGCCTGCGGCCAACGTTGGCCGCACAGCCAGGTAGCAAGGGCAAGCCCACGGGCTTGCCCTTTTTGCATGTCGGCGGGCCGTACCGCTGCGGGTGTCGGTCAGGGCTGGCCGAGCACGCTATGGCGTGCCAGGCTGCGCCACAGCGCTGGCCATTGTTCTGCCCAGCAGCAGGTGTGATCAACGCCGGGCATCACCATGATGGCTTGCTGCCTGGCGGGCGACCGCTGGGCGAAGGCCCGGGCAATCTGTGCGGGCACAACCTCATCCTGCTGCCCCACCAGATGCCATTGCGGGGTGGCGTGCAGTGCGGCGGCGACGTCCCCCGGGTTCAGCGAGCCTTCCAGCGGGCTGATGCGGTGGTGCGCCACCCATTGTTGTGTTTCCAGGTTGCCGGCTACGGTGACCAAGGCGGCAATGTCGTGCCGTCGGCTAGCCACCAGCGTGGCGATAGCGCCGCCACCTGAGTAGCCCACCAGTATTAACCGTGTGGCACCGTAGCGTGTCTTGAGCTGGCTGATGGCCTGGTTGGTGGCCTCGACAGTGCTGTTGGCAAAGCGCGCGTGGGTCCAGTATGGCATCTGGCACAGCGGGTCTGGCCTGGCCTGGTATTGGCATGGCCGCGCCAGATAGGCTGCCTGGCCTTGTGGCTGGGCCAGTGCCAACTGCAGGGCTAGCGGGTTCAGCGGGGTAGGGTCGAAGGAAGGCTGTGTGGCAGAGAGCCAGGCCAAGCCGTCGCCTTCTATGTAGATGCTAAGCGTCTGATATGTTCTGGCGGGGGGCGGCCCGAAGCCTTGCAGGGTGAAGGTCGTGCTGGGCAGGGTGATGGCTTGCCAGCCTTTGGCCTTGGCCAGTTGCTGCGCGGTATCGGTGCGCATGGCCAGGTCCGGCAGGCTCTGGCAGGCTGCCAAGGCTGGCAGCAGCACGCAGGGCAAAAGGTGTTTCAGCGCAGAGCGAGCATTCATGAGCGGCAGGGTAAACGGCAACGGCCACAGCGCATAGGGCGGTGGCCGGTTTGCCAAGGCGTTTAGAAAGACCAGCGTGCTTTGAGCGATGCAGTCTGGTTCAGGAAGGCCTCGCGGTGTTCGGCATCATAGCGCAGGGTAATTTCTGTCCCCTGGCTGGTGACGTGGGTGATACCCAGCCCGGCACGAGCAGTCCACGGGTCCGGGTCCAGACCGTAGGTGGTAAAGGCCGCGCTACTGGCACCGGCAAAGGTGGCAGTAATGCTGGAGCGTTTGGCCATGGTGTTGTACCCCACGCCCAGGTTGGCCGCTACGCTGGTATGGTCATTAAGCTGATGGCTGAGTTTGCCATCCAGCCCCAGTACCAGCTCTTCACTGTCACGGCTGTCTACGTTCAGGTTCAGCAAGCCTGCGCCAGATTCCCGGTAGGCTTTATCCTTGATCCAGGTGTAATCCGCGCGCAGCGACGGGGTAAGGGTGGTTTTCGCGTTTAGCTGGTAAGCACGATCAATACTGGCGCCCAGGTGGCTGGTGTAGCTCTGGAAGCTGGATTCTGCCGTGGTACTGGTAAAGGCGATCCGGCGCTGGCCTTTATTGCTGTTCTGCCCCACATCTGCCTGGAAGTTCAGGTCGGTATTGGCAGACAGGTTATAGCTGCCGTAGGCAACCAGCTGGAACACCTCCACGTCGGCACTTTGCTTGGCGATCGACGAATTGCTGTCCACGCTGGCATTGGCATAGGCCGAGGCGATACCCAGGCGGAGCTTGTCGTTCAGGTTGCCATCCACACCAAATGCCAAACCTGTGGTGGTGGATTTAAAGCCCGACACACCTTGCTGGTCGTTCTGTTTGGCCCAGGAGCCAAACGGTTTTACCCAGACATATTTGTCACCAAAGAAGTGCTCGCCAGAGGACAAGCCGCGGCCGGAACCCAGGCGCGACTGGATGACACGGTTAATGCCGGCCAGGGCATTGCCGGTGGCTGCCATGGAGCCACCCGTCAGCAGGGGCAGTACTTGCGAAGCCGCGTCGGAGACTGCTTTGTCACCAGACAGATTGGCATTGGTAAAGATGGCTAGCAGGTTGGCGTTGGCATCGATCACGGCGGCCGCACCAAACGCCGGGTTGTTGTTGGTGTTGTTGCTGGCTACCAGCACGCGCAAACCACTGCCCCCGCCGCCGCTGGCGATTTCACCCTGCTGCGCCAGGTAGGCAATCAGGTTTTTCACAAAATCGCTAATGCCCGGGTAGCTGTTGCTATCCAGAAAGCCGGTTTGCAGGAAGTTCACATCCAGCACCGAAATCACAGTACCGGTAGGCGCGTTGGCCAGGGTACCTACCCCCCAGGCAACGGCTGCGCAGTCGGTTGTGATACAGGTGCCGGTACCGGCGGAGGGAAAGAGGGCGCTAGCGGGGAACGTCACGCTAGCAGTCTGATTATTGATGCGAAAAGCCTGGTTTACCGTGGTGGCGCCCGAGCCGTACTGGGTAGGGTTACCGAGTGTGCCGCCCCCCAGGCTGGCGATGAACTCCACAATAGCGGCGTTACGTGTCGCACCAAAACCCGGGTTCTCGCCCATAAGAAATAATGTGCCGCCACCATTCAGGTAACTGGCATAAGCGGTTTGCTGTGCTGTTGTGATTGGTGCATTGGCGCCTAGGTCCCACACCTGGCCGTACGAAGACAGGCCGCTGGGTGTGTAAGAGGCTGCATTGCTACTGATGTTTATCGTTGTCGGCGTATTTCCCTGCGAAGTCTGCACGGAGGCCAAACCGACGGCTTCGTCACCATCCACTTGATAGTCATAAATGAGCACATTGGCGGCCATAGCAGACAAAGGGAGGGCCAGAGAGCAGGCGAGAGCGATGGTTTTGAGTTTCATGCAGGTTCTCCAGGAGTGGCTCGTGTGTTGTTTTGTATTTCAGCCTAGAAAACGAATCTGCATATTTCAATATAATGTATAAAAATTAATATTTTTTTTAAACAATTATTGGTTTTCCACGCAATGACACGCCTCGTGTGGGGGCGCTGCGCCATGATCGGCCTGCCGCTGCGGTGACAGGCCATCTGGCCGTTGCTGCTGTTTATTGTGGTGCTGTTGGCGGTGTGCCTGAAAACTGGCGGACGGTCGTGGCGCTGGTCGGCGTTTCCGCTGCCAGACAGGGCCGCGTCAGCCGGTTGCTCATATGGCTGACCGGCGCTTGTACCTGCGGTGGCAGCTGGCGGCCAACCCTTTGTGCGGCAGCGTGCTGCCACGTACTACGCCTACTTAGCGCCAGGCTTTTACCCAGTGCGGGACGTTGGCCGCATTCATCGCGCCAGCCTGGCACCGTGCTGTCACGCCGTGCAGAAACAGGATAAGCGTCAGGATGCGGCGGACATGGAAGCGCTACACCAATGTGGTTTCCGTCTGGGTGTCAACGTTGGCAGCGCGTGTCGTTGGCAGCAGCTCGGCGGGGTAGTCGGCAAACAGGCGCTGGCGCAGCTCGCTACGGCTGCCCAGGTGGCAGCCCAGGCGCCAGTCTTCCAGTAGTTGCAGGGCCAGTTCGAACAGCGGGTAATCCAGCCGGTACAGCAGGCCGGGCTGAAAGCTGCCGCCGTCTTGCAGGGCGGCGAGTAACTGGCGCAGGATGTCCCGTTGCTCGGCAGGCAGCGGGTCGGGCAGGGCTGGGTGAGGTAGATGACGCATGAGGGTTGACTCCTTTATGCAGCGAAAAGGCTTTCTCCTGTCATGCTAGGTGGGGTACCGGTAAACCTGTAGCCCGAACCGCCGCCAGTTTGCACTGCATCAAACACCGCTGCGATTACCTGGCCGGGCTGTGGCTTTCCTTGCACGGATAAAAAAACGCCGCACGGCGGCCAACCGTGCGGCGTTTGCTCTTACCAGGCTCAGTTCAGTACGCTGTCGCTGCGTTTCCCCAGGTTCTGGATGCGGGTGTCGTTTTCTTCCAGTGTGTCCGCCACGTTGAAAGCCGTGCTGGCGTACAGGCTTTTCAGGTATTTCATCAAGGCGTCCTGCTCGCTGCCCAGGGTAGCGGTGCTCGTGCTGGCGGCACCGCCGGCAGTGCCGCCCGTCATGGCGGTAGTCAGGTCGATCAGGTTGCTCAGCGTGGCCGGGAACGGGTAGCCATCACCCCGGTTAGCCAGGAAGTTCAGCGTAACCAGGCGGAAGGTACGGTTGGCGTTGCCTTGCAGCACGCCGTTTTGTACCACCACGTCATTGCCCACCTTCAGCGAACGGATGCGCTGGCCGGTGGTGGTCACGTTGAAGCTGCCGTCCAGCACCTGGGCGGTCTGGCTGGCGTCGTAGCTGAAGCTCATGCCGCCCACTTGCGGGAAGCGGCCCTGGCTGCCCAGGCTGGCTACGCCGTGTTCCAGCAGCTGTTTCAGTTGCTGGGCGCTGATATCCATCACCCACAGTTTGTTGTTGAATTTGAGTGCGGTTTCGATGGCCAGCTGCGAGATGTCGCCGGCGGCACGGTTGCTGTCCACGCTAGCCTTGGGTGGCGCTAGCGTAGCGCCGGCGGTACTACCGGCGGCAGCGACCACCTCGCCGATTTCGGAGCGGATGCCGCCGCCGTTTTTCAGCGAGATCTGCACCGTGCTGTCGTGCAGGCGGGCGTACCACAGGTTGGCGTCAGCACTGAGGTTGCCGAAGTTGGTTTCCTGGTTGCGTACGGCCAGGCGGCGGCCTTCCAGGAACACGCCTGTTTTGCCAAATACATTGCCATCCTTGCTGCGCAGCACGTTTTTCACGCCTTCGCGCAGTTCTACCACGCGGGTCATGGCGGTCTGGTTGCCGGTTTCGCTGGTGGCCCAGGCGCCGGACAGTGTGGCGTTGAAGTGTGCCGGCATCAGCACGCCCTTGGCATTGAACGGTGCCATGAAGCGGCCCAGGTATTTGTAGTCGGCGTCCACGTTAACCACCACCACGGGCTGGCCAGCGGCATCGGTGGTTTGGTAGGGGTAGCTGCCGGCCGCGGTGTCGCCGGTGCGCAGTGTGTCGTTGCTGTCTGCCAGCAGGGTGTTGGAGCCGCCGGCCACGATGATGTCAACGTTGCGCAGCTTGCGCGCCAGCGCCTTTTCGGTGTCCAGTGTTTGCATGTGCGCCAGCAGGACCACTTTATTGATACCGGCGGCGCTCATTTCGTCTACACCACGCTGCAGCACGGCGGCCAGGCCATCGATATCGACATTGCTGCTGGCGATGGTGGGTTTGAAGTCCAGCCCGTCTGTGGTGGTAATGTTCTTGAACACGGGCGAGCCGGCGCCAATCAGGCCGATGGTTTCGTTACCGACTTTCACGGTGCTCCAGCCCGACAGCTTGCCTTTCTGGTCGCTGGCGCTGCCGCCGTTGGCTACCGCCAGGCTGCGGGTATTGCTATCCAGGCTGAAGTCTACGTTGTAGCTCAGGTGCGGAAACTGCGCCCCCACCCAGCTGCCGGCAGGCTTGATGATGTCGGTAAATTGGCGGGTGCCCAGGTCTAGCTCGTGGTTGCCGATGGTGGATGCCTGTACGCCCAGTGCATTGAGCAGGGCCATGTCGGCGCGGCCAACTTCGGGCGTCCCCAGCAGGCTGGCCAGCGAGCTGTCGTTGGCCGCATTGAAGCGCGGGCCGGGGATGTAGTTGTCGCCCGAGCTCACCAGCAGGGTTTGCTGCGGGTAGCTGCTGCGAAAGCCGCTGATGAGCCCGGACAGATGGGCGACCGAATTCAGCGCCGTGCTGTCAGAGCCGTCGGCGTCGGAAAAATGCAGCAGTTGCAGGGTGAAAGCCGGTTGTTCTTCGGCCTGGTTGGTGCCGGACCCGCCGCATGCGCTCAGCAGCAGGCTGCCTAGCAGGGTCAGGGCCAGAAACGGGGAAGGGTGACGCATGGACATGGCGAACTCCGCAAAGTGGGTGTCGCTATGCTTGCGCCTGAATGTGACGTGGGCATGAAGCTATTTATCGATAGCTGTTGATACTGGGCGCCAGTAGCGTTCAGCTAGCTGGCGTTGTGTCGTTGTTGCCCGGCGCGCTGCTTGCCATGGCCCCGTTCGGCCCCGCTGCTAGCCTTTTTGCAGCCCGGCGTTTACCCAGCGCTGAATGTTGGCCGCATCCATCGCCCCGGCCTGGCGTTGTACTTCCCGGCCATTCACAAACAGGATCAGCGTGGGAATGCTGCGAATGTTGAAGCGCTGCCCCAGCGTGGTTTCCGTCTGGGTATCGATTTTGGCAAAGCGCAGCTGGGGCATGGCGGCGGCGGCTTGGGCAAAAGCCGGGCCCATCATCTGGCAGGGGCCGCACCATGGTGCCCAGAAATCCACCACCACCGGTATGTCGTTGCGCGTGAGGTGGCGTTCGGCGTTGTCCACGTTCAGCGCCACAGGCTGGCCGTGCAGTAGCGGCTGGTGGCACTGGCCGCAGTTGGGGGCTTCGCCCAGGCGGGTGGCGGGCAGGCGGTTGATGGCGTGGCAATGCGGGCATACCAGGTGCAGGGCGGTGGCGGTGGTCATGGCGGTGCTCCGGAAACGGTGTGCTATGGATATCGGTGCAGGCAGCACAGTTTCAAGGGTTGCAGAATGTTGGCCGCAGTCGTGCCAGTTTATTGGCATAATCCGTGGCTGACATAGGGAGACACAGATGAAAAAATGGTTAGGCGCGACCTTGCTGGTGTTGGCCGCCGCGGCGCCTGCAGGTGAGGTAGCCGGGCATTACTACCTGAGCGGCGTGCGCGAGGTGGGTTCCGAGTTAGTACTACGGCCGGATGGCGCCTTCCAGTGGATGATCAGCTACGGCGCGGTAGACCGTTTTGCCCAGGGGCGCTGGCAGCGCCACGGTGACAAGGTGCAGCTGCGCACTAGCCAGCCCGCGGCCGAGCCGGTTTACCGCGTGTTCCGTGAAGACGAGTTGAACATACACAACCCCCCTGCCGCTGGCCGCTGGGTAGCCATTGTGGGCATGCCGAACGTGGGGCCGATGAGCGGGGTAGACGTGCACTTTGTGGGCCAAAGTGGCCAGACGCTACAGGCAGTTACCGACCGCAACGGCGATGCGCAAGTGGCCGCGCCTGCAGGCGACAGCTGGGTGCGGGTAGGGCTACGCCGTGCCGGCAGCCAGGCCGCATTGCAGTGGCTGGCACTGCCGCCTGCGCGCAGTAGCGCGCGTATTGCGGCTTTTGCGGTAGATGACACGGCATATGTGCTGCCGCAGGCATTTCGCCAGGCCACCCTGCGGGTGGAGGGTGAAGCGCTGATCATGGAGCTGGAAGGGCAAGCGCTACGCTATCAGCGCTAGCCGGAGCAGGGCGCTGACCGTTATTGCCACATTCAAGCCCGATGGCATGAAAAATGGCTTGCCGGCTCGCGGCGCTTGCACCGGCAGCGTGTGCAGCGCCTTGCCAGGCCGGCTCGCGCTATGCTTTTGGTGTTCTATGGTGTGGCGGCTTGCTGCCAGGCAGGGCTTTGGTGATGCTGCACTGCGATGTGGCGCGCAGTGCGGGCTACACGGGTCTGTCGGGCGTGCTGCCCGCACAGGCCAGGCTTTCTTCAACACAGGAAGGAAACACCATGAGCATTTTTGGCAAGATCATGTCCACGCTGGGCATGGGCGATGACAAACCCGCCACCCCCGCCCCTGCGGCCAAGCCAGCCCCCGCCCCGGCCGCTGCCACCGTGGCCGCCCCGGCTGCAGTGGTGGCCGCGCCGCCGGTAACGGCCATTACCGTGATTGATGTGGTAGCGCAGCTATCCAGCCGCGCCGCCAGCCACGCCGAGCCGCTGAACTGGCAGACGTCGATTGTGGATCTGCTCAAGCTGCTGGGGCTGGATAGCAGCCTGGCCGAGCGCAAGGCGCTGGCACAGGAGCTGGGCTGCCCGGCCGACAAGCTGGCCGATTCTGCCCAGATGAACACCTGGCTGCACAAGAGCGTGCTGCAAAAGCTGGCCGCCAACGGCGGCAATATCCCGGCCAACCTGCTGGACTGATCCAGCATGGTTCAGGCGCCCGGTGTGGCTTGATGCCCCGCCGGGCTTTGTTTTTGGTGCGGCCAACGTGTGCCTCGCTGCGGTGTACAAGGCGGGTAGCGGTACCGCCTGCCGGCTTACGCTGCTGTAGGTGGCGCGGCGTGCAGCTGTAGCAAGTCCCAGCGGTTGCCGTACAGGTCTTCAAACACGGCTACCGTGCCGTAGTCTTCCGTGCGCGGGGTTTCGCAAAAATGTACCCCTGCGGCCAACATGCGCTGGTAGTCCTGCCAGAAATCGCGGCTTTCCAGAAACAGCCATACCCGCCCGCCCGCCTGGTTACCGATAAAGCCGGCTTGCCCAGGGTTGGCCGCCCGGGCCAATAGCAGCGCACAGCTGCCACCGGGCGGGGCCACCACCACCCAGCGTTTGTCGCCTTGCGGGGTGTCTTCCAGCAGGTGAAAGCCAAGCTTGCCGGTAAACCAGGCAATGGCTTCATCGTAGTCGCGCACCATCAGGGCCACGCGTGACAGCAGGGTAGACATAGGGCTCCTTTGCCATGGTCTGGGGGATTTTTGTGAGAAGGGGCGAAGTTTATCGCCGAAAAGCCAATTGTAAATTATCGAAAATTGCCGATATGGCAATATCAGCTAGCCGGTAGTTTTGTTTTAACTGTCATCTGCTCTAACATGGAGCGTCCTGCCCACCCCCGTCTGTCATCATGCGCCGTGCCCTGCTATTGCTTGCCTTGTGTTCCCCGTCTGCCTGGTCCGCGCTGGATTATCAGGTAGAGATTATTGCGCCTGACAGCCTGAAAACCCTGCTGCAAAACAATCTGGATTTAACACAACTGCGCGAAGACGAGGCGCTGCAGGAAAGCGACCTGCAGGCCATGATGGCCAGCACGCCGGACGAGGTAAAAAAGCTGCTGGAAACCGAAGGCTACTTTGCAGCCAAGGTCACGGTACAGCGCGATGGCAACATTGTGCGCGTGCAGCTGGACCCGGGCGAGCCGGTGATGGTGTACGACGTGAACGTGACCCTGCAAGGCCCGGTGCGGCAGGAGCCAGACTACGGGCGCTTCATCAGTACCGCGCTGGCCGAGTGGGTGCTACCCATAGGCGGCCAGTTCCGCCAGGACGACTGGGACAGCAGCAAAAAAGGCGTATTGCGCCCACTGCTGCTGGAGCGTTTTCCGCTGGCAAAAATTACCACCGCCCGTGCCGACATCGACCCCGGCAAGCACAGCGCAGAGCTGAATGTGGTGATAGATAGCGGCCCGCGCATCAGCTACGGCCCGCTGCAGATCCTGGGCGCGCAGCGTTACCCCGAGCAGGTGATACGCGGCCAGGCCAACTTTCGCGAGGGCGGCCCCTACAAGCAGGCCGACATTCTGGACTACCAGGCCAGCCTGGAGCGCGACAGCCACTACAGCAATGTCGTGGTGGCACCTTTGTGGGAGACCAGGCAGGACGACCGCGTACCGGTACAGGTGAGCGTGACCGAAATGCAGCGGCAAAAGCTGGATACCGGCTTGAACTACAGCACCGGCGATGGCGCCGGCGTGCGCCTGGGCTACGAGCATTACAATATCTTCAAGCGCGGCTACACCGGCTCGGTGGTGTACGACTGGAAACAAAGACGCCAGCGGCTGGACCTGGGCCTGGGTTTCCCGCGTACCGGTAGCGGCTACTCGCACGCCATCAACCTGAGCCGCCGCCACACCGAAGCCGACAATACCGTGACCGATACCAACGAGGCGGGGGTGTTTCGTATTCGCCAGGTCGGCAATATCGAGTCGCGGCTGGGGCTGGAATACCTGGTGGAAAAAGAAGTACTGGCCAACACCCTTACCCGTGATAACCGCGCCATTGTCGTGTCGTATGGCTGGACGCAACGCGCCATCGACAACGCCCTGCGCCCCGGGCGCGGCTACATGATAGAAGCGCAGGCCGCCACCACGGTAGGCAATGTGGCCAGCGATACCCGCTTTAGCCGCGGCTACCTGCGGCTGTCCAACTACTGGACGCCCGCCTTCCTGACCCGCAGCACCCTGGTCACCCGTGTGGAGGCCGGCCAGGTCTGGGCGCAAGACAGCACCGAAGTACCCGCCTCGCGCCTGTTCAAGGCCGGTGGCGTGAACAGCGTGCGCGGTTACAACTACCAGAGCCTGGGCGTGGACGATAGCAATGGCACCATTAGTGGCGGGCGCGTGATGGCCACCGCCAGCGTGGAATACCAGTACGCCGTCACGCGTGACTGGCGTGCCGCCCTGTTTTACGACGCTGGCGATGCGGCCAACAGCTGGCAGGACGTGCGCGTGGCCAAGGGCTGGGGTGTCGGTGCGCGCTGGCTTACCCCCATTGCACCGCTAGCTTTTGATATCGCCCGTGGCGAGCGCGACCACCGTTGGCGCTGGAACCTGAACCTGGGATTGGCATTTTGAACCCGCAACACCCCACCCCCGATACGCCGCCAGAAGACACCATGCCGGCGCTGCCGCGCCGCCGCCTGCTGGGGCGGCTGTTCTGGCTGCTGTGTTTGTTGCCGCTCCTGCTGCTGGGTGCCAGCGGCTGGTGGTTTACCGCCACGCCGGCCGGCTTTGCCACGCTATGGCACTGGGCTGGCCAGCTGAGCGCCGGCCAACTGCAGGTTGGCCGCGTGCAGGGCACGCTGTGGCAGGGCTTTACTCTGCAAGACCTGCGCTGGACCACACCCGACAGCCAGCTGGGCATCAGCCGGCTGGCTCTGGACTGGCAGCCGCAGGCGCTGTGGCAGCGCCAGCTGCATATCCGCCAGCTGGCGCTGGGCACGGTCAGCTGGCAAAGCCGCCCCGACCCGCAGCCCAAGCCGGCACAGCCGCCTACCGACCTGAGCCTGCCGCTGACCATCCGGCTGGATAGCCTGAGCCTGGCGCAGCTGCAGCTACCCGCGCAAAAGCTGCAACTACACGGCCTGCAGGCCAGCTACCGCTACCAGGATGCGCAGCACCAGCTGCAGCTGGCGCAGCTGGGTACCCCCTGGGGCGCACTGGGCGGGCAGCTGGCGCTGGGCGACGCCTCGCCCTTTGCGCTGCAAGGCAAAGTACATTACCAAGGCCAGCTCGAAGGCGTGGCCACACAAGGCCAGCTGGGCATGAGCGGCAGCCTGCTGCTGCCGCAGCTGCAGGGCGAGGTGACCGCACGCGGCCTGTTGATTGCGCTGAACGGCAAGCTGGCACCGTTTGACGTGACGCCGCTGCGCCGCCTGCGCCAGCTGGACCTGCGCGTCGGCGGCATCAACCCGCAAGCCTTCCAGCCCGCCTGGCCGCAGGCCGCGCTGGCCCTGTCGGTACAGCTTACCCCGCAGGATGCCGACACCGTGGCCGGTGGCCTCAGCCTGGTGAACAGCCAGCCGGGCGCACTCTCGGCCAAGCGCTTGCCGCTGTCGCTGCTGTGGGGCGATTTCCGTATTCATAAAGACACCTTGCTGCTGCCGGGGCTGACCGCGCAGCTGGCCGGTGGCCAGGCCACACTGCGCGGCCAGGCCAGTGCCAAGGCGCTGGCGCTGCAGCTGGGCCTGACCGGGCTGGATAGCCAGGCGGTGGATAGCAGCCTGCCGGCGCACAAAGTCTCCGGCACGGTAGGGATCAGCGGTAGCCCGCAGCTCCCCGCCCTGGCCCTGAAGCTGGCCAGCGGCAAGCTGGCGGTGGAAAGCCGCGTTGCGCTGGCCGACAAGCCGCGCCGCGTCACGCTGGACGACCTGCTGCTGCGTACCGGGGTAGGCCGTTTCCAGGGTAAGGGGCAGTACCTGATTGACGATAAGGCGCTGGGTTTTGACGGCCGCTTTGTCAGCTTCGACCCCAGCCTGCTGGATACCCGCCTGCCGCGTGGCAATATCAATGGCCAACTGCTGGCCACCGCCCGCCTGGCCAGCCGGCCGCAGGGCGATGTGTCGTTGAAGTTTGCCCCCAGCCAGCTAGGTGGCGCCGCGCTGGGTGGCCAGCTGGCGCTGACATGGCAAGCGCAGCGTGTCAGCGCGGTGAACGCCGACCTGAGCCTGGGCCGCAACCGCCTGCAGGCACAAGGCGCTTACGGTGCGGCAGGCGACACGCTGAAGCTACAGTTGGCCGCACCCGACCTCAGCCCGCTGGGCCCGGCTTTTTCCGGCGAGCTGAACGCCCAGCTGGCGCTAGCCGGCACCCCGGCGCGCCCGGATATCAGCGCCCAGGTGCAGGCCAGCCGTCTGGTACTGCCTGGGGGTATCGAGCTGGCCAGCCTGACAGCAGACGGGCGCAGCGGTACCGCCGAGGACAGCCCCTTCCGCCTGATGCTGCAAGGGCGCGGCCTGCAAGCCGCTGGCCAGCGCCTGGACGACCTCACCCTCAACACAAACGGCGTGCGCGCTGCGCACCAGCTGAGCCTGGCCGTGCGCGGCCAGCTGCAGGGCAAGCCGCAAACGCTGAACCTGGCCCTGCAAGGCGGGCTGGATACCCATACCCTGCGCTGGCGCGGCACCCTGGCCAGCCTGCAAACCGACGGTGCTGTGGCACTGCGGCTGGCCGCCCCGGCCGCGCTACAGCTGGCGCAAGACAGCGTTACCCTGGCGCCTAGCCGCTGGCAGGCACTGGGTAGTAGCTGGCAGCTGGGCGAAACCAGCTGGCAGCAGGCGGCTGGCTGGCGCAGCCAGGGCCAAGTCAATGCGCTGGCGCTGTCAGCGCTCGCCCCGTGGTGGACGCCGCCCATGCCGCAAGACCTGGTCGTGGCCGGGCAGTGGTCGCTGGCGGGGCAGCACGGCCTGCCGCAGGGCAAGATTGCGTTGCAGCGCCTCAGCGGCGACTTGACCCTGCCGGCGCAGGGCGGCCACCCGGCACAAAGCCTGGGCCTGAGCCGCGCCACGCTGCAGCTGGGCCTGGGCGAAAACGCCCCCTTTAGCCTGCAGCTGGACACGCGTTTTGGCCGCGTGGCGGGCGAAGGCAGCATCAACCTGCCGGCAGGCAGCACCAATCTGGACAACGCCAGCATCAACGGCCGCCTGAACGCCGCCGTGCCCGCCCTGGCGGTACTGCAAAGCCGCATGCCGGCCGGTACCGAGCTGGATGGCAGCCTGGCGGCCAACCTGACGCTGAGCGGCCCGCTACTGGCACCGCAGCTGGGCGGTACGGTAAGCGGCCAGGGCCTGCGCTTTATCGAGCGGCGCAACGGCATTCGCCTGGAGCACGGCGTGCTGGCGGCGCGGCTATTGGGGCGCAGCCTGCAGATCGACACGCTGCAGTTCGGCAAAGACGGCGAGATCGGTGCCAATGGCCAGCTCTCGCTGGATGGCGACATCCCGCTGGCCGCGGTGACGCTGACGCTGAAACGCTTTGCCGTGCTGGATCGCCCGGGGCGACGCCTGCTGGTGTCGGGTAGCAGCAAGATCAGCATCGAGCAGGGCCGTGCCATGGTGCGCGGCAACTTTACCGTCGACCATGGCCGCTTCGACCTGCCCAAGCTGGGCGGCCCCAAGCTGTCGTCCGATGTGTACGTGGTGGGGCGCACGGTAGACGAGGGCGGCAAAGCCCTGCCGCTGGGGATGGATATCACCGTCACGCTGTCGGACGACGTGCGCTTTGCCGGTAATGGCCTGGATGCCTGGCTGGGGGGCGATATCCGCCTGCTGGCCCAGCCCGGTGGCCAGCTGCAGGCGCGCGGGCAGATCCGCGTGGACAAGGGCCGGTTCAAGGCCTACGGCCAGGACCTGGACATCAACCGTGGCGTGGTGAGCTTTACCGGCCCGCTGGATAACCCGTCGCTGGATATCCGCGCCAAGCGCCGCATGTCGCAGGTGGGGGCGGGGGTGGAAATTACCGGCTCGGTACTGACGCCCACGGTGAAGCTGGTGGCCGACGAAGCCATGTCGGAAAAAGACAAGCTGTCCTGGCTGATCCTGAACCGCGCCGCCACCAGTGGCGAGCGCGACAGCGATATTGCCGGTGCCTCGGCCGGTGGCTTGCTGGCGGGGATGGTGAATGACAAAGTCGGGCTGTTCGACGATGTGGGCGTGCAGTCGCGCGCCGAAAGTACCAGCGCCAGCGGCACGGTAAGCCCGGCCGAACAGGTGGTGGTGCTGGGCAAGCAGCTCACGCGCGAGCTGTATGTGGGCTACGAGTACGGCCTGCGCAGCGCCGAGCAAGCCATCCGCCTGAACTACCAGCTGTCGCAGAAGCTGTCGCTGGTGGGGCGTCTGGGCTACGAGGTGTCGTCGGAGCTGCGCTATACGCTGCGCTTTGATTAGCAGCCGCTAGCGCTACCAGGCTGTACCACGCCGGTAGCGCTGTCAGGCTGCATTACGGCGCAGGGTTGGCCGCTACCAGTGCGGCGGCGGCGTCCAGCGCTAGCGGCCGGCCGGTCAGGTAGCCCTGCACCGCCTCGCAGCCTAGCCGCGCCAGTGCGGCCAACTCTTCTTCGGTTTCTACCCCCTCGGCCAGCGCTTCCATTTTCAGGCTCTTGGCCAGCGTGATGATGGCCAGCACGATGGCGGCGTTGTCGTGGCGGTTTTGCAGGTCGGTGACAAAACAGCGGTCGATTTTGACCGTGTCCGGCGCAAAGTCTTTCAGGTAGGCCAGGCTGGAATAGCCGGTGCCGAAATCATCTACCGCCAGCCGTACGCCCAGCGCTTTCAGGCCGTCCAGCGCCGCTTTTACTGTGCCGGTGCGCTCCAGCAGCGCGCTTTCGGTCACTTCTATTTCCAGCTGCGCCGGCGCCAGGCCGGTGTCGCGCAGGGTGCTGGCCACCAGCTCGGCAAAGCCCGGCTGCAGCAGCTGCCGCGGCGATACGTTCACCGCCATGGTCAGCGGCGTGTCCTGCTGCGGCCAGGCGGCGGCCAGCTGGCACGCCTGCTGCAGCACCCAGCTGCCGATCTCCACGATCAGGCCGGATTCTTCGGCTACCGGGATGAACTCGGCCGGCGAGGTGGCCACGCCGTCGGCGTCGGTCCAGCGCAGCAGCGCCTCGAAGCCGGACAGGCGGCGGTCTTCCACCCAGTATTTGGGTTGCAGCATCAGGTGCAGCTCCTGGCGCGCCAGGGCGCCGCGCAGGCGGTTTTCCAGCAGCAGGCGCTGGCGTACCTCGGCGGTCATGCGTTCGGTAAAGAAGCGGTAGTTGTTGCGGCCCTGCGCTTTGGCTTCGTACATGGCCATGTCGGCATTTTTCAGCAGCAGCTGGGCGTCTTTGCCGTCATCCGGGCTGATGGAAATACCGATGCTGGCGGTAATCACCAGCTGGTGGCCATCCAGCACAAAAGGCTGGCGCAGGGTGTCCAGCACGCGCTCGGCGATCAGCGCGGCCTGGGCGTTGTCGGCCAGCTCGGGCAGGATCATCACGAACTCGTCGCCGCCAGTGCGGCCAACGGTGTCCATGTCGCGCACCACGGCGCGGGTGCGCCGGGCTACTTCCTGCAGCAGGGTGTCGCCGGTGGCGTGGCCCAGCGTGTCGTTGATGTTCTTGAAACGGTCCAGGTCCATGAACAGCACGGCCACCTTGTGGCGGCTGCGCTCGGCCACGCGCAGCGACTGCTGCAGGCGGTCCATCAGCAGCAGGCGGTTGGGCAGGTCGGTCAGGTAGTCGTATTCGGCCAGGTGCTGCACCCGTGCCTCGGCTTCTTTGCGCTCGCTGATATCGGAAAACAGCGCGATATAGTTGGTGAGCGTGCCGTGGCTATCGCGCAGGGCGTTGATGCTGAGCCACTCGGGGTAGATTTCGCCTGTTTTGCGCCGGTTCCAGATTTCGCCAGACCACTGGCCGCGCGCGGTCAGGTGGTTCCACAGGTCGTGGAAGAAGTCGGCGTCGTGCTTGCCCGAGCTGAGCAGGGCAGGGGTCTGCCCCAGCGCTTCGGCCTCGCTATAGCCGGTGATGGCGGTAAAGGCCTGGTTCACGGCCACGATGCGGCTGGCGGGGTCGGTGATGACGATGGCTTCGGTGCTGGCTTCAAATACCTTGGACGCCAGGCGCAGCTCGCGTTCCTGTTCGATGCGGGTACCGATATCGCGCGCCGTGGCGCAGCGGTATCGCTCGCCCTGGTAGTCCACGGTGCTGAGTTTGACTTCCAGCGTTACCGGCCCGTGACAGCACAGCAGCTGCAGCTCGGCGCTGTCGCCATCTGGCAGGGCGCTGGCAAACAGTTGCTGCAGGGTGTCCTCGTGGCAGCCGTCAAAGCACTCGCGCGCGCGCTGGTTGCGGTAGGCCACCTGCCCGTGGGCGTCGCGCAGCACGATGATGTCGGCGGCGCTGTCGCTCATGTAGCGGGTCAGCTCGATTTCGCGGGCGTTTTGTTCCAGCGCGTTTTGCCGGCTTTCTATCTGCTGGCGGTAGCCGTCGGCCAGCTGGCGCATCCAGCGCGAGAAATACAGCGAAAACAGCACCGCCAGCAGCAGGGCGGCCAGGAAGATACCCAGCGTGGCCAGTACGCGGGCCTGGGTCTGCTCGCCCAGGCGCTGTTGCAGCTTGCCATCGTCGCCCAGCAGCATGCTGGTGGGGGTCACGGCAATCACGCGCCAGCCCCAGGCGGCCATGCGGCCAACGTAGGCGGTGTACTGCACGCCCTGCAGGCTAAAGTCGACAAAGCTGCCCACCGGCGCATATTGCAGGCGTTGCTGCAGGCGGGCGCCCAGTGCGGCGTTGCCCGGCAGGAAGCCTTGCAGCTGCCGGCCTTGCTGGTTCAGCACGATAAAGCCGCCGCGCTGGCCGGTGCGCATTTGCGCCAGCAGCGCCAGGCCCTGCTTTTGCAGGTCCATGGCCACATTGTCTACGTATTCGCCCCCCCCGATCAGCCAGCCCAGCGGCTCGAAGCGCCGTGCGTAGGCCACCTTTTCTGCCATGCGCTTTTCACCGGGGCGGTACCAGCGGTAGCTGGCAAAGCCGGCACCCTGGGCGTTGTGCGTGGCGGCAATGAGGCTGCGCATGATGTAGGTGCCGGCGTCGTCGCGGTTGTTCAGCAGCGAGCTGCCTTCCAGCGCCGGGTCGGTGGGCAGCAGGATGCAATCGCCCTGCAGGGTGTCGATAAAAAAGTAACCACGGCCGTGAAAGTAGCGCAGCGGGCGCAGCGCTTCGACGATTTCGTGCCGCGCGCGGTGCTCGGGCTGGCCGGAGTGGGCGTGGGTCTGGTATAGCGCGGTGGCCAGGGCGTGGGCCTGGTCTACTTGCTCCTGGATACGCTGGCGCAGCAAGGTCTGTGTCTGGTGATCCAGCGTATCCAGCGTGATGATGGCGTCGTCACCCCAGGTGCGCAAAAAGGTCTGGCCGTGCTGCAGCGTCTGCTGTTGCACGGCTTGGCGGTTGCTCTGGTAGTCCTGCCATTGCTGGTAAAAAAAGTAGCTGGCCAGCAAGACCACGACAGTAATTACCAGGCTCAGCATGCCCGCCAGCTGCAGGCGGGCGAGACGGGTCTGGTCGGGCAAACGGGACACGGCAATACCTGGTACGAATCGGGGGAGGCTGCATTATAAAAATGCTGGCAGGCCAGGTATTGATATTTGTCAGTGCGTGCGGCGTTATGCCGGTGTTTGCGGTACAATCCGCGCCGGGAAGTTGGACAGACAGTCGCCGCGTGCTTGCACGGGGAGGAAAGTCCGGGCTCCGCAGGGCAGGATGCTGGCTAACGGCCAGGCGCCGAGAGGCGACGGAAAGTGGAACAGAGAGCTGAACCGCCGATGGCCGCAGTGACCCGCAAGGGTAGCTGCAGCACAGGCAAGGGTGAAAAGGTGCGGTAAGAGCGCACCGCGGACGCAGCAATGCGCACGGCAGGCTAAACCCCATCCGGAGCAAGACCAAATAGGGGTACATTGGCGTGGCCCGCGCTGTACCCGGGTAGGTTGCTTGAGCTTGTCGGTAACGGCAAGACTAGAGGAATGACTGTCCAACGACAAAACCCGGCTTATCGGCCAACTTCCCGCCCCCCATTTCATTTGCCCGCCACCCTGTGGTGCGGCCCCGCCCTTTGCACCGCAGACGGGCATTTCTTTCTGCTATTGTCATTGCTCAAAAAATAGGCAAAAAGCTTTTTACCCGCCGCGTAAAAGGCAGTACAATGGCGACCCTTTTCACCCCATGTCCTTCTTTTTGCGATGCAAATCGGCCCTTACGTTCTGAAAAACCGTCTGATCGTCGCCCCCATGGCGGGCGTCACGGACCGGCCGTTCCGCATGCTATGCAAAAAGCTGGGCGCGGGCATGGCGGTATCGGAAATGATTACCGCCAACAAGGCCCTGTGGACCACGCCCAAGACACTGCGCCGTGCCAACCACGAAGGCGAAGTCGAGCCCATTGTGGTGCAGATTGCCGGTGGCGACGCGCAGATGCTGGCCGACGCCGCCCGCCTGAACGTGGAACACGGCGCGCAGATTATCGATATCAACATGGGCTGCCCTGCCAAAAAGGTGTGCAATGTGGCCGCCGGCAGCGCGCTGCTGCGCGACCTGGACAACGTTGGCCGCATTCTGGAAGCCGTGGTCAAGGCGGTGGACGTGCCGGTGACGCTGAAAACCCGTACCGGCTGGAGCCAGGACGTGAAAACCGCGCTGCAGGTAGCGCGCATGGCCGAGGATGCCGGCATTGCCGCCCTGGCCCTGCACGGGCGCACGCGTGAAGACATGTACCGTGGCGCCGCCGAGTACGACACCATTGCCGCAGTCAAGCAGGCCGTGCGCATGCCGGTGATCGCCAATGGCGATATCGACAGCCCGCAAAAGGCCAAATACGTACTGGATTACACCGCGGCCGACGCCATCATGATTGGCCGCGCCGCGCAGGGGCGGCCGTGGATCTTTCGCGAAATCCAGCATTACCTGGACACCGGCGAGCTATTGCCGCCGCCGCGTATCGCCGAGATCAGCACCATCATGCAGGCGCACCTGGCCGAGCTGTACGATTTTTATGGCGAATACAGCGGCAGCCGTATCGCTCGCAAGCATATTGCCTGGTACACCAAGGGGCTGCGCGGCAGTAATGAATTCCGCCAGGCCATGTACCAGCTGGAAACCACGGCCGCGCAGCAGCAAGCCGTAGCGCACTATTTTGATAGCCTGGCCCGGCATTCGGACCGGCTGCAATACGTAGCAGACAGTAGCACCAGCGCTGACACCGACGCGCTGGCATAACCACCAAGACAACAATAACATCATGCAAAACAACGACGATATTTCCCTGAGCGTGCGCCTGGCCATGGAGCAGTACTTCCGCGATCTGGACGGCGAAGCGCCCGCAGCCATTTACGATATGGTGCTGGCGTGCGTTGAAAAACCGCTTCTGGAAGTCGTGCTGAACCACACCCAGGGTAACCAGACGCGGGCAGCCGAGCTGCTTGGGCTGAACCGCAATACCCTGCGCAAGAAGATGAAGGCCTACGACCTGATCTGACAGCCAAGCCACCCGTGCAAGCGGGTGGCTTTTGTTTTGCCTGAAGCCAGCCGCCCGGTGCGGCAGGCGCTATAAAACCATGTGGCAGTGCCGTGGCGCTGCCGCGAACTCCCCTGCAAGGCAGGGGCGGGGGACGGGATCATCCAGCCAGGCCGTTGCGGCCCGCGCAGGCACACGCCAGCGCAGCAGCACGGCCAGTATTTATCACGGCAAGGCAGCAGCCTGGCCACTGTTTTTTAGACTAGCGGTAGAGAACCATGACCAAGATCGAACGTGCGCTGATCAGCGTTTCCGACAAAACCGGTGTACTGGAATTTGCCCGTGCCCTGGCGGGTTTCGGTGTAGAAATCCTGTCCACAGGCGGTACTTCCAAACTGCTGCGCGATGCCGGCGTGCCGGTAATTGACGTATCCGACTACACCGGCTTCCCGGAAATGCTCGATGGCCGTGTGAAAACCCTGCACCCGAAAGTACACGGCGGCATTCTGGGCCGTCGCGACCTGCCGGAACACGTGGCCACCATGCAAGAGCACGGCATCGGCAACATCGACCTGGTGTGCGTGAACCTCTACCCGTTTGAAGCCACCATCGCCAAAGCCGACTGCCCGCTGGAAGACGCCATCGAGAACATCGATATCGGCGGCCCTACCATGGTGCGCTCCGCCGCCAAAAACTGGCAGCACGTGGCCATCGTCACCGACGCCGAAGACTACAGCGCGCTGGTGGCCGAAATGCAGGCCAACGCCGGCCAGCTGTCCAAGCTCACCCGCCTGAGCCTGTGCAAAAAAGCCTTTACCCACACCGCAGCCTACGATGGCGCCATCTCCAACTACCTGACCAGCCTGGCCGACGGCGTAGACGCTGGCGTGCCGGACCGCGCCGCCTTCCCGAACCGCCTGAACGTGCAGTTCGTGAAAGTGCAAGACATGCGCTACGGCGAAAACCCGCACCAGTCCGCCGCGTTCTACCGCGACCTGGACCCGGCTGCCGGTACCATTTCCGGCTACCGCCAGCTGCAGGGTAAAGAGCTGTCGTACAACAATATCGCCGACGCCGACGCCGCCTGGGAAGCGGTGAAAACCTTCGACGCCCCGGCCTGTGTCATCGTGAAGCACGCCAACCCGTGCGGCGTAGCCATTGCTGCCGACACGCTGACCGCCTACCGTCTGGCTTTCGCCACGGATACCACCAGCGCCTTTGGCGGCATCATCGCCTTCAACCGCCCGGTGGATGCCGAAACCGTGGAAGCCGTGACCGGCCAGTTCCTGGAAGTGCTGATGGCACCGTCGTTTACCGACGAAGCCAAAGCCATCATCGCCGCCAAGAAAAACGTGCGCGTGCTGGAAGTGCCGCTGCACGACGGCGCCAACCGCTTCGAGCTGAAGCGCGTGGGTGGCGGTGTGCTGGTGCAAACCCCGGATATCCGCAACGTAGGCCTGGACGAGCTGCGCGTGGTGACCAAGCGTGCCCCGACCGAACAGGAAATGGCCGACCTGCTGTTTGCCTGGCGCGTGGCCAAGTACGTGAAATCCAACGCCATCGTGTTCTGCAAAAACGGCCAGACTGCCGGTATCGGCGCCGGCCAGATGAGCCGCGTGGACTCCACCCGCATCGCCGCCCGCAAGGCGCAAGATGCCGGCCTGGCCCTGCACGGTGCCGTGGCCTCCAGCGATGCCTTCTTCCCGTTCCGCGACGGTATCGATGTGATCGCCGAGCAAGGCATCAAGGCCATCATCCAGCCGGGTGGCTCCATGCGTGACGACGAGGTGTTTGCCGCTGCCGACGAGCACGGCATTGCCATGGTGCTCACCGGCGTACGTCACTTCCGCCACTAAGCATTTCTGCCGCAAGGTTGGCCGCGCTGTCCTTGCGGCCAACCTTGTAGGGGCAGTAATTTTGATAAAAAACAGTTTTATATTGAGTAGCCTGCTGTTGGTGGCAGCATCAGCACAGGCGCTGGAATGCGGTAGCAGTGACAGCTGGCTGGACAAAGGCTGTCGCCGCAGCACCCAGGTGCTGAACGAAGGCGAAACCGACGTGTACGTCACCGGTTACGCCCATCATCTGCGCAGCATGTATAGCGCCGAGAAGATCAAGTCGTTCAACGAGCGCGCCTGGGGCGGCGGCATGGGCAAAAGCCTGTACGACGAAGACGGCGACTGGCACGGCATGTACGCCATGGCGTTTCTGGACTCGCATAAAGACGTGGAGCCCGCTGCCGGCTACGCCTACCAGAAAATGGTACCCGTGGCGGGCGAGTGGAAAGTGGGCGGTGGTTTTACCGCCTTCCTCACCAGCCGCACCGACACCCTGAAAGGCCTGCCGGTACCGGTGGTGCTGCCGCTGGCGTCCTTGCAGTACCGCAAGAGTGCGCTGATGGCGTCGTTCATGCCGGGGCCCAAAGGTAACGGTAATGTGTTTTTCCTGTTTGGCCGCATTCACTATTAACCCTGCGCGCTGCCACCGGCAGCCGCACGACTACCCCCATGTTTGAGGAAAGCAGATGAAAATCCTGGTAATCGGCTCTGGTGGCCGCGAACACGCACTGGCCTGGCGCATTGCCCAATCCCGCCGCGTGTCCAAAGTGTATGTGGCGCCGGGTAATGCGGGTACCGAGCTGGACCCGAATCTGACCAATGTGGCCATTACCGCCATCCCCGAGCTGGTGGCATTTGCCCGTGACGAAAAAATCGAGCTGACGGTAGTCGGCCCCGAAGCCCCGCTGGCTGCCGGCGTGGTAGACGCCTTCCGCGCCGCCGGCCTGAAAATCTTCGGCCCCACGCAGTACGCCGCGCAGCTGGAAAGCTCCAAGGACTTTGCCAAGGCCTTCATGCAGCGCCACGGCATCCCTACCGCTGGCTACGAAACCTTCAGCGACGCCGCTGCCGCGCACGACTACGTTGGCCGCAAGGGTGCGCCGATCGTGATCAAGGCCGACGGCCTGGCCGCCGGCAAGGGCGTGGTGGTGGCGATGACGCTAGACGAAGCGCACGCCGCCATCGACGACATGCTGGTAGGCAACAAGATGGGCGACGCGGGTGCCCGCGTGGTGATCGAAGACTTCCTGCAGGGCGAAGAAGCCAGCTTTATCGTGATGGTAGACGGCGACAACGTACTGGCCATGGCCACCAGCCAGGACCACAAACGCCTGCTGGACGGCGATATGGGCCCCAACACCGGCGGCATGGGCGCGTACAGCCCGGCCCCGGTGGTAACGCCGGAAATCCACGCCCGCGTGATGCGCGAAATCATCATGCCGACCGTGCGTGGCATGAAAGCCGACGGCCACACCTACACCGGCTTTCTGTACGCCGGCCTGATGATCGACGCCGACGGCAACCCGTTCACCATCGAGTTCAACTGCCGCTTTGGCGACCCGGAAACCCAGCCCATCATGGCGCGCCTGAAGTCTGACTTCACCGTGCTGCTGGAGGCCGGCGTGAACGGCAAGCTGGACACGGTAGAAGCCGACTGGGACCGCCGTGTGGCACTGGGCGTGGTCCTGGCCGCCGATGGCTACCCGGAAGCGCCGCGCAAGGGCGACCTGATCAGCGGCATCCCCGCGCACACCGACGACACCATGACCTTCCACGCCGGCAGCACCTTCAATGCCGACAAGCAGCTGGTAACCAACGGTGGCCGCGTACTGTGCGTGGTAGGCCTGGGTGACAGCGTGAAGATGGCCCAGCAAAAAGCCTACGCCGTGGCCGACCAGATCGCGTTTGCCGGCAAGCAGCTGCGCCGCGATATCGGTGGCAAGGCACTGAACCGCGCCAAGTAAGCATCGCCAGCCACACCGCCAACGGCACCGCAAGGTGCCGTTTTTTTATGCCTGCAGAACAGCGTGCGTGTTTTATCTGGCCGGCGCTGACTGTGCCGCCACGCGGCAGCACAAGAAAAGCCGCAACTTGCGCTGCCCGCCGGGCAGAAGCGCCTACACTGGTAACAAGCTGTTTGTTTCAGGAGCACGCGCCATGAAGCACTTTCTATCGGCAAGCCTGTTCAGCGCGTGCCTCTGCCTGACGCCAGCGCAGGCTGCCGACCCGACGCACCTGAAACTGTTCACCGAAGACTACCCGCCGTTCAATATGGCGGACCCCAGCGGGCACATTACCGGCTTGTCGACCGAGATCGTGCACCAGCTGTTACAGCGCGCCGGCATCAGCCACGATATCGAGCTGCTGCCGTGGGTGCGCGCCTTTAACCGCGCCGTGCTGGAACCCGGCGCCTGCGTGTACTCCACCACGCGTACCGAGCAGCGCGAGCACCAGCTCAAATGGATAGGCCCCATCGTCGAAAACCCCTGGGTGCTGTTTGCCCGTAGCGATAACAAAACCGTGGTCACCACACTGGAATCCGTGCGCCCCTACCGCCTGGGCGGCTACAGCGGCGATGCCACCGCCCAGTACCTGATCAGCAAAAACTTCGAGGTAGACCTGGCCAGCACCGACGTACAAAACGTGCGCAAGCTGGTGGCCGGGCGTATCGACTTCTGGGCCACCGGCAAATACAGCGGCGCTACCCTGGCGGCACGGGAACATGTGGCCAACATCCGCCCGGTGCTTACCTTCAACACCACCTTCATGTACCTGGCCTGCCACCCGCGCATGGACGACCGCACCGTCGCCCTGCTCAACAGCACGCTAGACCGGATGCGCAAAGACGGCACAGTGGCTAAAATCAGTGCCCGATATCATCAGGACTAGACGGAACCAAGCCCCCGCGCGGCCGGTCTGTCCGTTTTACCGAGTACTACAGCGCTGACCGTGAAAAAACCGTTTCCCCGCCTGCCGGCGCAGGCCCAGATCGATGCCGCCCGTGGCCGCTTTCGCGCCGGTGGCGTGCTGGCCTACGCCACCGAATCCTGCTTTGGTCTGGGCTGTGACCCGTTCAACGTGCGCGCCATCCGCCGTATTCTGGCCATCAAGGCGCGCCCCACGCACAAAGGCCTGATCGTGATTGCGGCCAACCTGCAGCAGCTGCGCCCGCTTATCCGCCCGCTCACCCCGGCGCAGCTGGCCACCGTGCAACGCTATTGGCCCGGCCCCTACACCTTTTTATTACCGGCATCGCGCCGCGTGCCCACGCTGCTGCGCGGGCGGCATGATAAAATTGCCGTTCGCATTAGCGCCCATGGCGAAGCCGCCGCGCTGTGCCAGGCGCTGGGCTCGCCGCTGGTGTCTACCTCGGCCAACCGCGCCGGGCAAAAGTCGCTGAAAACCGCGCGTGCCTGCCGCCAGGCCTTTGGCCGCGAACAGGTGCTCACGCTCAAAGGCCGCATCGGCAAGCGCCGCAAGCCTTCCACCATTATCGATCTCGACAGCGGGCGCGTACTGCGCTAGCGCTGCAAGGAGCCACGAGTGCAGGAAATTTCCATCCTCAGCCTGATCATGCACGCCAGCCTGCCAGTGCAGCTGGTGATGGCTGGCCTGGTGCTGCTGTCCCTGATGTCCTGGGGCATCATCTTCAACAAGATTGCCGTACTGGGCCGCGCCCGCCGCGCCACGCAGGAGTTCGAGCAGCAGTTCTGGAGCGGCACCGACCTGAACAGCCTGTTCGAAAAAAACCGCGCCAACGGCAACGCCGTGGCCACCGAAAAGCTGTTTCAGGCCGGCTTTGCCGAGTTCCTGAAGCTGCGCCGCCAGCCGGGGGTGGATAGCTCCGACCAGCTGGACGGCGCCCGCCGCGCCATGCGCGCCGCCGCCCAGCGCGAGCTGGACGCGCTGGACCACCACAACAGCTTTCTGGCCACCGTCGGCTCGGTTAGCCCCTATATCGGCCTGTTCGGTACCGTGTGGGGCATCATGCACGCCTTTATCGGCCTGGGTAACGCCGGCCAGGCCACACTGGCTACCGTGGCGCCGGGCATTGCCGAAGCGCTGATCGCCACCGCCATCGGCCTGTTTGCCGCCATTCCCGCCGTGGTGGCCTACAACCGCTTTGCCGCCGATGTCGACCGCCTGGCCGGCCGCTTTGATTCGTTCATGGAAGAGTTTTCCAACATCCTGCAGCGCCTCGCGGCTAAATAAAGCGCCAAATAAGCCGGGCAGCCATCATGCAAAAGCCGCTATCCATGGATAGCGGCTTTTTGTTTGCCAGGCGGCACAAGGTTGGCCGCACGGCTGGTCAGGCCGCCTGCAGCTGGTCGATCAGCCGGTGCAGCGCGTCGGTTAGCGCGCGTACCGAGCCGGGCAGGTCCCAGTTATCGTCGCCCGGCTGCACCACATTGGAGATGGCGCGTAGCTCCAGAAAGCGCTGCCCTTCCTGCAGGCACACGTGGAAGAACGCCGCGCCCTCCATGTTTTCAATGTCCACCGCGCTGCTATCGATAAATGGCGCCATCGCCACATTCAGCGACGCGCTGCGCGCCGTGCGCCAGCCGCCACCCGCCGGCAAGTGCGGGCAGGCCAGCGTGTGGCGGCGCTCGAAATCCATGTCCAGCGGCAGGTGCGCCAGGTGCACAAAGCCCTCCGGCGTATGGAAGCCCAGGTCGGCCTCTACCTCGCTTTCTACCAGCACCACGTCGCCAATGGCCAGGTCGGCGTGCGGGTAGTAGCCGGCCACGCCGGCCAGAATCAGCCAGTGCGGCCGCCCGGCGTGCAGGGTTTTCAGCGTCTGGTAGGCGGTGGCGGTCAGCCCCACGCCGCTCACCAGCGTGGTCACGCCCTCGCGCTGGAACAGGCTGGCTTCGGTGGCAGTAGGAAACAGCACGGTGATTTGCATACAGGTTGGCCGCAATAAAAGTGGATAGGCGATTCTAGCGCCCCCGCGCTGCGGCCAACAGCCACCGCCGCGCTACAATGCCGCATGGCAGACATCAAATACCTGGCGGGCTACCCGCCGCACCTCATCGAACAAGTCGCCGGCCTGCTGCAGGCCGGCAAGCTGGGCGCCTGGGTGGCCAACCGCTACCCCGGCAGCCACGACATCCAGACCGACCGCGCGCTGTACGACTATGTATCCGAGCTAAAGCAGCGCTATATGAAAAACGCTGGCGCACTGGCCAAGGTGGTGTACGACAACAGCCTGCACCCCATGCGCGGCACGCTGGGCACCAACGCTTTTGTGTCGCGGGTGCAGGGCGGCAAGCTCAAGAGCAAAAATGAAATCCGCATCGGCAGCCTGTTCCGCGACGCACCGGAAGCCTTCCTGCGCATGATCGTGGTACACGAGCTGGCCCACCTGAAGGTAAAAGACCACGACAAGGCGTTTTACCAGCTGTGCTGCCACATGGAGCCGCACTACCACCAGCTGGAATTCGACATGCGGCTATGGCTGCTGGCGCGCGAGGCGGAGGCGTAGCCGTTTGGTCGTGTGGTAGCCCGGATAAGCTGCAGGCGCATCCGGGATTGAATCCGCTACGCGGATAATGATTGAAGATGCCGGTTCCGCCCGGCAAACGGGAAAGGGGGCGGGTCGCCGCCCCCTTTTCTATCGCTGAGCGAATCAAAGATTCGCACGCAGACCCCGCGCCCCGGGGCTGCTCGAAACCCCGCGCAAAAGGGCACGCCCCAGGCGCCGCCGAACTCGCATCGCTGAGCAAATCAAAGATTTGCACGCAGATCGCTAACGGCTCGGGACTCAGACAAATCGGCGTCTTGCGCGTGCGAATCTTCGATTCGCTCAGCACAACCCTGGGGCGCACCCTTTTGCCCGGCTCGCGCCAACGGGATGGGGTGCCTGACTAACATCTTGGCAGTTGGCCCATTGGTTATCGCCACGGGATTTTTTGCTAGTTGTCTGGTCAAGTTGGCCGCTGCATGCAGGTATCTGGTGGCTCATTTCTCCCGGATGTGCCTGCGGCTTATCCGGGTTGTGGCCTAGAATTCGACATGCGCCTATTGCTGCTGGCGCACGAGGCGGAGGGGTTGTAGCGTGCCCACCGTTTTGCTGATTCATGTTTTTGACATGTTATTGGGCGAGACGTAAGCTTCTTTGGCATTCATTTATCGCAACACGCCATGTACAGGCGTACAGGGCAGTACTTCCATATTTTACCCATTTAGCCTATGAGGTTCGCCATGAAGTTTCCGCTATTGTCTGCTCTGCTTGCTGTTGCCATATTGTCTGGCTGCGCCAGCTACCGTACCGACTCCAATGTAAACCTTGGCACGCCTGCAAAAGAGGTTGCTGGCAAAGAGGTACAGATCATGCAAGGCGTCCCTGATAAGCCTTACCAGGTGGTAGGCCCGGTTCAGGTGAGTGTGAAGAAACTGACCGTTTTCCACAAAGATCCGACCATAGAGCAGGCCAACCAAGCGTTGAAGGATGCGGCAAAGGCGATGGGTGTCGATGCCGTGATCAAAGTGGTATACGAAAGCGGTATCGGTTTTACCACCTGGGGCTATATGGATGCCAAGGGTGAGGGCATCCGTTTTACGCCGTAAATCTACGCCGAGAGGCGTGCCTGGCATGGATGTTGTGATTTCACCGATGTGCTTGATACACGCACTCCATATACCGTAGCGCAGTCCGTGGCCCGCTCGTGCACCTCGTACGCCGTTGCCTAACCGCCAGCGTCATCGCCAAAACAAAAAACGCCCCGTCTCGACGGGGCGTTTTGCTGTGGCAGGGCCGGGTTGGCCGCAGGCTTACAGGCCGGCGTTGGCGCGGCGGTAGCGGCGGATCAGCGCTTTGGTGGAGCTGTCGTGCGGGGCGTCGTCCAGCTTGCCGGCCAGCTCGGCGTGGATGGTTTTGGCCAGCTGTTTGCCCAGCTCTACGCCCCACTGGTCGAAGCTGTTGATGCCCCAGATCACGCCTTGCACGAAGATCTTGTGTTCGTACAGCGCAATCAGGCTGCCCAGGTTGCGCGGGTCGAGGCGGTCCATCAGCAGGGTGTTGGTGGGGCGGTTGCCGCCAAATACCTTGTGCGGCACCAGCGTTTCCAGCGCGTCGCCTTTCAGGCCCTGTGCGGCCAACTCTTCGCGTACTTCTTCGGCGGTTTTGCCGCGCATGAAGGCTTCGGCCTGGGCAAATACGTTGGCCAGCAGGATTTCGTGGTGGCCCGGCAGGCTGGAGCTGTTTTGCAGCGAGCAGATCAGGTCGATAGGCGAGATGTGGGTGCCCTGGTGCAGCAGCTGGAAGAAGGCGTGCTGGCCGTTGATGCCGGTTTCGCCCCAGATGATGGGCGCGGTTTCAAAGTCTACCGGGCTGCCGTCCAGACAGGTTTGCTTGCCGTTGGATTCCATGTCCAGCTGCTGGATGAAGGCGGGCAGGCGGTGCAGGTACTGGTCGTACGGGGCGATAACATGGCTGCCGCCGCCGTAGTAGTTGATGTACCAGATGCCGATCATGGCCAGCAGCACGGGCATGTTTTGCTCGAACGAGGCGTTGGCAAAGTGCTGGTCCATGATGTGGGCGCCGTTGAGCAGCTCGGTGAAGTTTTCTTCGCCCAGGTACAGCATGATGGGCAGGCCGATGGCCGACCACAGGCTGTAGCGGCCGCCTACCCAGTCCCAGAATTCAAACATATTGGCCGGGTCGATGCCGAATTCGGCCACGGCTTTTTTATTGGTGGATACCGCTACAAAGTGCTTGGCCACGGCTTTTTCGTCGCGTGCGCGCGCCACGAACCATTCGCGGGCGGTGAGGGCGTTGGTCAGCGTTTCCTGGGTGGTAAAGGTTTTGGATTCCACGATGAACAGGGTGGTTTCCGGGTGCACCTTTTTCAGGGTTTCCTTGAGCTGTGCGCCGTCCACATTGGACACAAAGTGCATGTTCATGCGCGGGTGGCCAAACGGTTTCAGCGCGCTGCACACCATCAGCGGGCCCAGGTCGCTGCCGCCGATGCCGATGCTGACCACGTCGGTAATGGGCTGGTGGGTGTAGCCCAGCCATTCGCCGCTGCGGATGGCGTGGCAGAACTTGCCCATGCGCGCCAGTACCGAGTTCACCTTGGGCATCACGTCTTCGCCGTCTACCAGGATGGGCGAGTTGGTGCGGTTGCGCAGCGCCACGTGCAGCACGGCACGGTTTTCGGTGCTGTTGATCTTTTCGCCCTTGAACATGGCTTTGAGCTTGGCGGGCAGGCCGGCTTCGCGCGCCAGCTGCATCAGGCCGCGCAGGGTGTCGTCGGTAATGCGGTTTTTGGAGTAATCAAGAAACAGGCCGCCCACTTCCAGCGCGTAGCGCTCGGCACGCTGCGGGTCGGTGTCAAACAGGTCACGCATATGGTGATGCTTGGCGTCGGCAAAGTGGTCCCACAGGGCTTGCCAGGCGGGGAGCTGGGTGAGGGCGCTCATGTTTTCTCCAGTTTTTGTGTGTCTGCGGCCAACGTGGGGCGCAGTTTATTCGTCGTCGTTGTCGTTGCGCAGCCGTTTTTGCCTCAGGCTGCGTTTGGCTTTTTCCAGCTGGGCGGCCAGGCCGGGGCCACGCTTCAGGGCCACGCCCACGGTGAGGATGTCGATCAGCACCAGGTGCAGGATGCGGCTCAGCATGGGGCTGTAGGTTTCGTTGTCTTCTGGCGAGTCGACTTCCAGCGTCACGGTGGCGCGTTCGGCCAGCGGGGTGCCGGGCACGGTAATGGCAATGACCTTGGCACCGCTTTCCAGCGCGGCGTTCACCGCGTCCATCAGCTCGCGCGAGCGGCCGGAGCTGGAGATGGCCACCAGTACGTCCTCCGGTGTCAGCAGGGTGGCGGCCATGATCTGGATGTGGCTATCGGCGTAGGCCACGGTGGGGATGCCGAAGCGGAAGAACTTGTGCTGGGCGTCGGCGGCGATAATGCCGGAGTTGCCCAGGCCGTAAAACTCGATGCGGCGGGCGTGCGACAGCAGGTCTACCGCGGCGTCTACCGCCTGCGGGTTCACGTCGTTACGGCATTTCAGCAGTGCGGTAACGGTGTTATCGAACACCTTGGCGGTGATTTCCGATACCGGGTCTTCCGGGCGCACGCTGGAGTGCACAAAGGGCACGCCGCCCACCAGGGTGCCGGCCAGCTTGAGCTTGAAGTCGGACAGGCCGGAAAACCCCATGCTGCGACAGAAGCGGATCACTGTGGGCTGGCTGACGCCGGCACTGGCGGCAATATCGGATACCGCCGACTGCATCACGGTGTAGGGCTGTGCCAGCACTTGCTCGGCTACCCGGCGCTCTGCGCCGGACAGTTTATCCAGGTCGCTGCGGATTTTCTCAAGCATCGTGCTCTCCCAGGTGGCTGCGCAGCGCGGCGCGCACGCCGGTTAGCGCGGGGTAGGGGCTGTGGATCACGTACACCGGCATGGCGCCGGTGTAGGCGGCAAAGCGGCCGGTGGCCTCGAAGCGGGCGCGGAAGGCCGAGCGGGTAAAGAACTCGCCCAGGCGCGGCACCACGCCGCCGCCGATGTACACACCGCCCACGGCGCCCAGTGTCAGTGCCAGGTTGGCCGCAGCGCTGCCCAGCATGGCGCAGAACAACTCCAGCACGCGTACGCAGCGCGCATCGCGGCCGGACAGGCCGCGCTCACTGATTTGTGCGGCCGACAGCTGGCCGGCGGCTTCGCCGGCTTGCACGCTCAGCGCGTCGTGGATCAGCTCCAGGCCGGGGCCGGATAGCAGGCGCTCGGCCGAGACATGCTCGCCAAAACGGGTTTGGGCGTAGCGCAGCAGCGCGGCTTCGTCGTCGTTCAGCGGCGAAAACGCCACGTGGCCGCCTTCGCCGGCAATAGCGACCCAGTCCTTACCCGCTGGCAGCAGGCCGGATACGCCCAGGCCGGTACCGGCGCCGATCAGCGCCTTGGCGCCGGGTTTGGCGTCGCCGCCGCCTACCTGTACCAGCTCGCTGGCGGGCAGGTGCGGCAGCGATAGCGCCAGCGCGGTGAAATCGTTGAGCACCAGCAGGGTGTGGAAGCCCAGCGCCTGGCGCGTTTCTTCGATAGAGAACGACCAGTGGTGGTTGGTCATCTGCACACGGTCGCCGTTTACCGGGTTGGCAATGCCGATGGCGGCATGGTGTACGGCGTGGGTATGGGCGCCTTCCAGATAGCTGCGGATGGCGTCGGCCAGCGTGGCGTACTCTTTGCACGGCAGCACATCGATGTCTTCAATCACACCCGGGCCGGTTTCCAGCGCAAAGCGTGCATTGGTGCCGCCGATGTCGGCCAGCAGGCGCGGATAGGGGTTAGGCTGCCCAGTAGACATGAAGCGGTTTCTCCGAAGGCTGCAGCAGATAGCTGATGGGGTAGGTATCGTTTACGCCTTGTGCGGCGGTGTCCAGTACGGTGCGCTTGCCGGCACCGGCAATGGCCAGGTACAGCTTGCCGCTACGGCGCAGCTCGGCCAGCGTCATGCTGATGCGGGTGTGCGGCGCGGCGGGCGGCACCACGGTGAGCAGGGCGTGCGGGTTGGCCGCATCCAGCCCGTCGGCCAGCTGTGCGGCAGCGGGGAACAGCGAGGCGGTGTGGCCGTCGTCGCCCATGCCCAGCACTACGACGTCTGGCGTTTGCCACAGCGTGTGTGCGGTGGCCAGCTCTTGCTCGGGGTTGGCCGCAGTATTCACCAGCGGCAGGAAGGCGGCGGCGGCTGCTGCGCCTTGCAGCAGGTGCTGGCGTACCAGGCCGGCGTTGCTATCGGCGTGCTCGGGTGGGACCACGCGTTCGTCTACCAGGGTCACGGTAACGCGGCCCCAGTCCAGCTGCGCTTGCGCCAGCGCCTGGAAAAACGGCACCGGCGAGCGCCCGCCGGAGACCGCCAGCGTGGCACGGCCACGGGCGGTGATGGCGGCGGCCAGGTCGCTGGCTACCGCGTGCGCCAAGGCCGCGCTGGCGTCGGCGGCCTTGGTAAATTCATTCAGATGCATCTCTGTATCGTCCATGCAGGTGTCGTCTTGTGGCGACGTGGCCCGGTGGCCCGGGCTCGTTTGTTTAGCTATTGCTGCCGCGCACCCGGGTGGGGCGCGGCGGCTAGCCAGGGGCCGGCTTGGTAGCCGGCCTGGCGCTTAACACTCTTCGTGCCAGCTGATGCCGTCACGGCTGAGCAGGGCACTGGATGCGGCAGGGCCCCAGGTGCCGGCGGTGTACTGCTTGGGGGCGATGGTGCTGCGCGCCCAGTTGTCCATGATGGGTTCTACCCAGCGCCAGGCTTCTACCAGCTCGTCGCGGCGCATGAACAGCGCCAGCTTGCCGCGGATCACGTCCAGCAGCAGGCGCTCGTAGGCGTCGGCACGGCGGGCTTTGAACGATTCGTGGAAGTCCAGGTTCAGGTGTACCGGCTGCAGGCGCTGGGTGTCGCCCGGCTCCTTGGACAGGAAGTACAGGCGGATGCTTTCTTCCGGCTGCAGGCGGATCACCAGGCGGTTGGCGGTGTTCTGGCCGGTAGGGCTGGCAAACAGGTGGTGCGGCACATCGCGGAAATTGATCACGATTTCGGCCAGGCGTTCCTGCATGCGCTTGCCGGTGCGCAGGAAGAAGGGCACGCCTGCCCAGCGCCAGTTGTCGATTTCGGCCTTGATCGCCACAAAGGTTTCGGTCTGGCTGCCAGCGGGGATGCCTTGCTCTTGCAGGTAGCCCACCACCGGCTGGCCGGCTACGGCACCGGCTTTATACTGGCCGCGCACGGTTTTACCTGCCACGTCTTGCTCGCTGAACGGGCGCAGCGCTTTCAGCACTTTCAGTTTTTCGTCACGCACGGCGTCGGCGCCCAGGTTGGCCGGCGGCTCCATGGCCACGATACACAGCAGCTGCAGCAGGTGGTTTTGCACCATGTCGCGCAGCGCGCCGGTATCGTCGTAAAAATCGCCACGGGTGCCCACGCCCAGGTCTTCGGCAATGGTGATCTGTACGTCGTGAATCCACTCGCGGCGCCACAGCGGCTCGAACAGCGCATTGGCAAAGCGGATGGCCAGCAGGTTTTGTACCGATTCTTTACCCAGGTAGTGGTCGATACGGTACAGCTGTTCTTCCTTGAAGTGGCGGGCGACCGCTTCGTTGATTTCGTTGGACGATTCCAGGTCGTGGCCCAGCGGTTTTTCCAGTACCACGCGCACCTGGTCGTGGTTCAGGCCCACGGCGGCCAGGTTGTCGCAAATGCCTTCAAACAGGTCGGGCGCGGTGGCCAGGTAGCACACGGTCACGCGGTCGCCACCGGCTTTCAGTGCCTCGGCCAGTGCCGGGTAGTGCTCGGGCGTGGCGGCGTCTACTTTCAGGTACTGCACGCGGGCCAGGAAGCTATCCCAGGCGGCGGTGGAGAAGTGCTCTTTCACGTGTACGCGCGCGTTCTTTTCTACCATGGCCAGGTAGTCGTCGCGGCTCATGTCGCGGCGGCCCAGTGCCAGAATGCGGCCTGCTTCGTGCAGCAGGTCGGCGGCGTGCGCCTGGTAAAGCGACGGCAGCAGCTTGCGCATGACCAAATCGCCGGTACCCCCGAACAGCACCATATCGAATGCCGGGGTGTGCAGGTTTGCGTTCTCCATCCTGATTATTCTCGCCCAAGGTTGTGATGTAGTTATATTACCAAACATGGCCCGCTTGTCTATGCCGATTGTACAAGGCGGCTGCCGCGTGTTTTTGTTGTTGTTAGCGGCCAACACTGCATTAAGTATATGAAGTTAAATGATTAAGTAGTGGTTTTGCTAAAATAAACCTGCTTTTTGTGCTGTAGCGCCTTGCAAACAGACTGTAGTAAAACTACCATTCAAGCACCTTCATCAGGGCCGATACCAATGAGTCTGCACCCCGTTCTGCACGCTGTAACCCAGCGCATCATCGAACGCAGCCGCGATACCCGCGCTGCCTACCTGGCTACGGCCCGCGCGGCGATGCGCCAAGGCAAGGTCGAGCGTTCCCAGCTGTCCTGTACCAACCTGGCACACGCCTTTGCGGCCATGCCGGACGGCATCAAGATTCATCTGAAAGAAGCGGCCCGCCCCAACCTGGCCATTGTGTCGGCGTATAACGACATGCTGTCGGCGCACCAGCCGCTGGACACCTTCCCGGCCATCATCAAGGCCGAGGCGCTGAAAGTGGGCGCTACCGCCCAGTTTGCCGGCGGCGTACCCGCCATGTGCGATGGCGTGACACAGGGCTTCGAGGGCATGGAGCTGAGTTTGTTCTCGCGCGATGTGATCGCCATGAGCACCGCCATCGCGCTAAGCCACCAGATGTTCGACGCCGCGCTGTACCTGGGCGTGTGCGACAAAATCGTGCCGGGCCTGCTGATCGGCGCGCTGGCCTTTGGCCACCTGCCGGCGGTGTTTGTACCGGCCGGCCCGATGACCACCGGCATCGCCAACGACGACAAAGCCAAAGTGCGCCAGCTGTACGCCGAGGGCAAGGTTGGCCGCGACGCCCTGCTGGAATCCGAAATGGCGTCCTACCACGGCCCGGGCACCTGCACCTTCTACGGCACCGCCAACAGCAACCAGATGCTGATGGAGGTGATGGGCCTGCACCTGCCGGGTGCCGCCTTCGTCAACCCGAATACCCCGCTGCGCGACGCCCTGACGCGCCGTGCCGCCCGCGTGGCCGCCGAGATCTCTGCCCAGGGCAGCCGCTTCACCCCGATTTGCGAGGTGATCGACGAGAAAGCCATCGTCAACGGCATCGTCGGCCTGCTGGCCACCGGTGGCTCCACCAACCACACCCTGCACATCAATGCCATCGCCCGTGCCGCCGGCATCAACGTGAACTGGGACGATTTCGACGAGCTGTCCAGCGTGGTGCCGCTGATCGTGCGCGCCTACCCGAACGGCAAGGCCGACGTGAACCACTTCCACGCCGCTGGCGGCATGGGTTATGTGATTCGCGAGCTGCTGGACGCCGGCCTGCTGCACGACGACGTGACCACCATCATGGGCCATGGCCTGCGCGCCCACAGCCAGGAAGCCTGGCTGCAAGACGGCGAGGCAGCGTTCCGCGCCGCGCCAGCGGTATCGGGTGACGACAGCGTACTGCGCCCTGCGGCCAACCCGTTCTCGGCCGATGGCGGCCTGAAAGTGCTGACCGGCAATATCGGCCGCGCCGTGATCAAGGTATCGGCGGTGAAAGCCGAGCACCGCGTGGTGGAAGCGCCGGCTGTGGTGTTCCACGACCAGAACGAGCTGCTGGCGGCGTTCAAGCGCGGCGAACTGGAAAAAGACTTTGTGGCGGTGATCCGCTTCCAGGGCCCGCGCGCCAACGGCATGCCGGAGCTGCATAAGCTGACGCCGCCGCTGGGCGTGCTGCAGGAACGCGGCTTCAAGGTGGCACTGGTCACCGACGGCCGTATGTCCGGCGCGTCCGGCAAGGTGCCCGCTGCGATTCACGTGTCGCCCGAAGCCCTGCTGGGTGGCGACATCGGCAAGGTACGCAACGGCGACCTGGTGCGCCTGGATGCCAACACCGGCGAGCTGACCATCCTGGTAGACGCTGCCGAGTGGGCTGCGCGCGAGCACGTGCAGGCGGACCTGAGCGCCAACCAGCACGGCGTGGGCCGCGACCTGTTTGCCGGCTTCCGCCAGCTGGCCACCGCTGCCGAAGACGGCGCGATGAGCTTTGCCCACCCGCTGTGGGCTGGCCGCTAAGCGCCTGAGCCCCTGCCGTGCGGCAGTGGGCTATAAAAACTGCATCGATCATTTACCGGGTTGGCCGCGGCCAACCCCAGCAAAGGACACACCATGGACGCACTGTCTCTGCTTCGCCAAGGCCCGGTGGTACCGGTTATCGTGGTTAATGACGCCGCCGTGGCGGTAGACCTGGCGCATGCGCTGGTCGCCGGCGGCATCCGCACGCTGGAAATCACCCTGCGCACCAAGGCTGCGCTGGCCGCCATGCGCCGCATTCGCGACGAAGTACCCGACGCGCTGGTCGGTGCCGGCACTGTGCGCACCCGCGCCCACCTGGAAGCCGCGCTGGACGCTGGTGCGCAGTTCGGCATCAGCCCGGGCCTCACCGCCGAGCTGGCCGCTGCCGCCCGTGCCTCCGGCGTGCCGTTCATCCCCGGTATTGCCACCCCGTCCGAAGCCATGCACGCGCAGGACGAGGGCTTCCATATCCTGAAACTGTTCCCGGCCGAGGCGGTAGGCGGCATCAAGCTGCTGAAGTCGCTGGCCGGCCCGCTGCCGGAACTGCGTTTCTGCCCCACCGGCGGCATTGATGTGAACAGCGCGCCCAACTACCTGGCCCTGCCTAACGTGCTGGCCGTGGGCGGCAGCTGGCTGACCCCGGACGACGCCATTGCGGCGCAAGACTGGGACCGTATCACTGCACTGGCCCGTGCGGCCAGCGCACTGGCGGTACGCTAGGCATAGCCAGGCGGTGCTGCACTGTGGCCGGAGCCGCCTTCGGGCGGCCTGTGGCGGCCATCGTGCGGGGCACATCGCCTGCCTGTGTACGCTTGCCCCGTGATCCCTGTTGGCTGTAGCGATATGGCCGGCAGGCTTTGAAGTTCGTTTTGTTGCATTCTCTTCTGGCTCTGCCGACTCTCCCCGGCAGAGCCTTTTTTTATCTGTTTGACGTAAGGCGGTATTGCAACATCGGCAGAGCAGCTAACATGCAGCATTATCTTTCCTGTGTGGCAAGGACTGGGCATGACGATCTTGGTTACCGGCGGCGCCGGCTTTATTGGTGGCAACTTTGTGCTGGACTGGTTGGCCGCACACGATGAAACCGTGGTGAACCTGGACAAGCTGACCTACGCCGGCAACCTGCAAACCCTGGCCAGCCTGCGCGATAACCCGCGCCATGTGTTTGTGCAGGGCGATATCGGCGACCGCGAGCTGGTGGCCAACTTGCTGGTGCAGTACCAGCCGCGTGCGGTGCTGAACTTTGCCGCCGAAAGCCATGTGGACCGCTCCATTCATGGTCCGGGCGACTTCATCCACACCAATGTGCTGGGTACTTTTAACCTGCTGGAGTCGGTACGGGCTTATTGGACTGCGCTGCCCGCCGAAGAGCAGCAAGCGTTCCGCTTTCTGCACGTGTCCACCGACGAGGTATACGGCACGCTCTCGCCAGCAGACCCGCCGTTTGCCGAAGACAATCGTTACGAGCCCAACAGCCCGTACTCGGCCAGCAAGGCCGCTAGCGACCACCTGGTACGTGCCTGGCACCATACCTATGGTCTGCCGGTCCTCACCACCAACTGCAGCAATAACTACGGGCCTTATCATTTCCCCGAGAAGCTGATTCCGCTAGTCATCCTCAATGCGCTGGCTGGCAAGCCGCTGCCTATTTATGGTGATGGCCAGCAGGTACGCGACTGGCTGTACGTGAAAGACCACTGCAGTGCTATCCGTCGTGTGTTGGAGGCTGGCCAGCTGGGTGAAACCTATAACGTGGGCGGCTGGAACGAAAAAGCCAATCTGGACGTGGTGCGCAGCATCTGTGCGCTACTGGATGAGCTACGCCCGCGCGCCGACGGCCAGCCCTACGCCAGCCAGATCACCTACGTACAAGACCGCCCTGGCCACGATCGCCGCTACGCTATCGACGCCCGCAAGCTGCAGCGCGAGCTGGGCTGGAAGCCAGCCGAGACCTTCGACAGCGGCATCCGCAAGACGGTGCAATGGTATCTGGACAACCAGGCCTGGGTGGCTGGCGTGACCAGCGGCAGCTACCGCGACTGGCTGAGCCAGCAGTACGGGGCGTGACCATGGCCATGCGCATCCTGATTACCGGTAGCAGCGGCCAGGTCGGCTTCGAGCTGCAGCGCGCACTGGCGCTGCACGGCGAGCTGATCTGCCCGCAGCGGAAAGATTTCGACCTGTCGCAGCCTGCCAGCCTGCAGGCGGCGCTGGACGCCTGGCAGCCACACATTATCGTGAACCCGGCGGCCTACACCGCGGTGGACAAAGCCGAGGACGAACCGGCGCTGGCGCAGGCCATTAATGCTGATGCGGTGGCGGCATTGGCGCAATGGGCGGCGGTGCACAATGCGCTATTGCTGCATTACTCTACCGACTACGTGTTTGACGGTAACAAAGCGGGCGCCTGGTGCGAAGACGATGCGGCCAACCCGCAGTCGGTGTACGGGCGCAGCAAATGGCTGGGTGAAGAGGCCATACGCGCCAGCGGCTGCCGCCACTTTATCCTGCGCACCTCGTGGGTGGCGGGCGTGTACGGCCAGAACTTCCTGAAAACCATGCTGCGCCTGGCCGCCAGCCGCGACAGCCTGTCGGTGGTGGCCGACCAGTTCGGCGCGCCGACCCCAGCCAGCCTGCTGGCCGACGTGGCCGCCAACCTGGTACAGCGTGCACAAGCCCGGGTGGAGCAGCCTTACGGTACCTACCACGTGGCAGCACAGGGCCGCACCAGCTGGCACCATTACGCCAGCTACGTGATCACCCTGGCGCGCGAGGCCGGCTGGCCGCTGCAGCTGGCCGCCGCGCCGCAAGCCATCCCTAGCAGCGCCTACCCGCAGAAAGCCAGCCGCCCGGCCAACTCGCAGCTGGACTGCAGCAAGCTGATGCAGACCTTCGACCTGCAATTGCCGCACTGGCAGCAGGCGGTAAAACAGATATTCGATACGCTGGACAACCTCAAATGAGCACACAAGCACGCAAGGGCATCATTCTGGCCGGCGGCTCCGGCACCCGGCTGTATCCGGCGACACTGGCAGTCAGCAAGCAGCTGCTGCCCATCTACGACAAGCCGATGATCTACTACCCGCTCAGCACCCTGATGCTGGCGGGTATTCGCGAGATCCTGATTATTTCCACCCCGCAGGACACGCCGCGCTTCCAGCAGCTGCTGGGCGATGGCAGCCAGTGGGGCATTCAGCTGGCGTACACAGTACAGCCTAGCCCCGATGGCCTGGCTCAGGCCTTTATTCTGGGTGAAGCCTTCCTGGACGGCGCCCCGTCGGCACTGGTGCTGGGCGACAATATTTTCTACGGCAATGATTTTCCGCGCTTGCTCAAAGCCGCCAGTGCCAAACCGGACGGCGCCACGGTGTTTGCCTACCATGTCAACGACCCGGAGCGTTACGGTGTGGTGGCGTTCGATGAGGCGGGCCACGCTGTTAGCATCGAGGAAAAACCGGTAAAACCGCAGTCAAACTACGCGGTAACCGGCCTGTATTTCTACGATGAGCAGGTGGTCGATATTGCCAAGTCCATCCAGCCCTCGCCACGTGGCGAGCTGGAAATCACCGATGTGAACGCTGCGTATCTGCAGCAAGGCACGCTGGATGTGCAGACCATGGGCCGGGGCTACGCCTGGCTGGATACCGGCACCCACGAGTCTTTGCTGGAAGCCAGCCAGTTTATTGCCACCGTAGAAAACCGGCAGGGGCTGAAAGTGGCGTGCCTGGAAGAAATTGCCTATACCCTGGGCTGGATCACGGCCGAACAGGTAGAAAAACTGGCCGCACCGCTGAAGAAAAATGCCTACGGCCAGTACCTGCTGCGTATGCTGACATCGCTTAATCGTTTATAACGCTTCCCCTGGCTGGCCACGTGGTTGGCCGCAGATCGATGCCAAAACACCATGAACATCATCAATACTGCCATTCCCGACGTCAAAATCATCGAGCCCAAGGTCTTCGGTGACGAGCGCGGGTACTTCTACGAAAGCTACAGCCAGCGCCAGTTTGACGAGGCGGTGGGGCGCCATGTCGAGTTTGTGCAGGACAACCACAGCCGCTCGGTACGCGGCGTGTTGCGCGGCCTGCACTACCAGCTGCCGCCGTTTGCCCAGGCCAAGCTGGTGCGCTGTACGGTGGGGCAGGTGTTCGATGTGGTGGTGGATATCCGCCGTCGCTCGCCTACCTTCGGGCAATGGGTAGGCCAGGTATTGTCTGCCGAAAATAAACGCCAGCTGTGGATACCCGAAGGCTTCGCGCATGGCTTTGTTACCCTTAGCGAGCACGCTGAGTTCCTGTACAAAACCACCGGCTACTACGCGCCCGCACACGACCGCGGCGTGTTGTGGAACGATCCGGCCATTGCCATTGCCTGGCCGGATTGTGGCCCGCTGCAGCTGTCCGGCAAAGACCAGGTGCAGCCCCTGCTGGCGGCGGCCGAGCTGTTCGACTAAGCGGCGCTAGCGCAAACCCTCCTCCTGGCGGCCATTTGGCGCTATCGTTACGCCCTGCTCTGGTTTTGCAAGGATTCTCCATGAAGCTTTTGATTGCCGAAGACGACGCCGTGCTGGCCGATGCGCTGCTGACCCGGCTGGACCGGCTGGGCTTTGCCACTACCCACGCCGCTGATGGCCTGCTGGCGCAGCAGCTATTGCTGGCCGAGGCATTTGATGCCGTGATTCTGGATATCGGCCTGCCAGGGCTGGATGGCCTGCAGGTATTGCGCAATGTGCGCGTGCACAAGCCCGCGCTGCCGATTCTGATCCTTACCGCGCTGGACAGCATGGAAGACCGCGTGGCCGGGCTGGACGCCGGCGCCGACGACTACCTGGTGAAGCCATTCGAGTTTCCCGAACTGGAAGCGCGCATCCGCGCCCTGCTGCGCCGCCACCGTGTGGCCGAGGCGGTGCGTGACGAGCTGCACTTTGCCAGCCTGCGGCTGGACCGCGCCGGCCAGCGCGTCTGGGCTGGCGAGCAGGCGCTGGACTTGTCCGCGCGCGAGCTGCAGCTGATGGATATCCTGATGGCTAACGGCGAACGTGTAGTGACCAAAGAGCAGATTGCTGGCGAGTTGGCCGCAGATGGCGAAGAAGTAGGCGTTAACGCTGTAGAAGTGTACGTGCACCGCCTGCGCAAAAAGCTGGATGGCAGCGGGGTGGGTATTCGGGCCGTGCGTGGCCTGGGCTATCTGCTGGCGGCCACCGACGACGCCTGAGCCCGGCTGCGGCCAACCCTGGAGCTGCCATGTCCCGCCCCCGCGAGCTTTCCCTGCGCCGCCAGCTGCTGATGTGGCTGCTGCTGCCGCAGCTGATTTTATGGCTGTCTGCCGCCTTTCTCGCCTACAACATGGCACTGGTGTACACCAACGAAGTCATCGACCGCACGCTGGCCAAATCCAGCAGCGCGCTGGCGCGCCAGGTCAAACCCTTCGGCAACGGTTTTTACGTCGACTTTCCCAGCGCCGCGCGCGACATCCTGCAGCAAGACCCGGACGACCGCGTGCACTATATGGTGAGCTCGCCGCCCGAGGCATTCCTGTTGGGCGAGCCAGCCATGCCACGCCCGCCGGCCGGTATTGCCGCCAAAGCGGGGGACAGCTTTTTCTATAATGCCCGCATGAAGGGCATGGAAGTGCGCGTCGCCGCCCAGTACCTGCTGGCCGGTACCGAAGCGCGGCCACAGCTGATGCTGGTGCAGGTAGCCAAAAGCCGTGCGCTCAGTACCGAGCTGGCCCGCAAGATCCTGTTCGACATGGGCCTGCCGCTGTTGGGCCTGATGCTGCTGACCAGCGTGCTGGTATGGGGCGGCATTAGCCGGGGCCTGTCACCGCTGCGCAGCCTGCGCCGCCGCGTGGAGGACTGCAGCGCCCGCGACCTGGCCCCCATCGAGGTAGAAAACGCCCCCAACGAAGTACGCTCGCTGACCGCCGCCATCAACAGCCTGCTGGACGAGGTGCATGGCCAGGTGGCGCAGCAGCGGCGCTTTATTGCCGATGCCGCCCACCAGCTGCGTACCCCGCTGGCGGGGCTGAAGTCGCAAACCGAGCTGGTGCGTGCCGAGCTGCGCGAAGCCCAGCCCGACCTGCCGCTGCTGGGGCGGCAGCTGGTACAGGTAGAAACCAGCGTGGCGCGCGCCATCCGGCTGGTGAACCAGCTGCTGGCGCTGGCTCGTGCCGAGCCCGAAACCGGCCTGACCCTGCAAGCGCTGGATTTTGCTGCACTGGTGCGTGAAGTCACCACCGAAGCCGTGCCCCGCGCGTTGAGCGCCCGTATCGACCTGGGGCTGGAGGCCGAGGCCGGCAGCATGACGATACGCGGCCACGCCGGCCTGCTGCGCGAGCTGCTGGCCAACCTGCTGGACAACGCCATCCAGTACACCCCGGCTGGGGGCGAGGTCACCGTGCTGCTGCAGCGCGGTGGCCACAGTGTGTACCTGGCGGTGCAGGATAACGGCCCCGGCATCCCGCTGGCCGAGCGCGAGCGCGTGTTCGAGCGCTTTTATCGCGGCAGTGCCGAGGGCAAGGGCAAAGGCTGTGGCCTGGGCCTGGCCATCGTGCAGGAAATCGCCCGCCGCCACGGCAGCCAGCTGCTGCTGGCCGATACCCCCGGTGGCGGGCTAAGTGCCAGCCTGCAGCTGGCGCTATTGCCGGCCTAGCAGCGGCCCTCCGTCGTGGTATCTGCACCAGCGTCGTGTAGTTGACACACTAGATTCCCCGCTATGGTGCGCTGCAATACGTGCGTCATCCCCCGTATCTGCTTGATTTGCCTGAATGTCATGCTGCCCTGCGTGCCGGCCTGGTGCAAAACTTACACTGTACGCACTCAAAACTTACACAATTCTTACGGCTTGCGGCTATAGTTCAGCCAACTGCCAAGGCGCTGGGGAGAACAGTGTCTGCGGTTAAGCCAATAATCCGCCGCCAGGCCTGGCCGGCAAGGCGGAAACACGCATCACAATCATGGAGATGAACATGAAGCTGAAAAGCCTGACCATGGCCGTAATGGCCGCTACCCTGTTGCCTGCTGCCGCGTTTGCCGGTGACGTGGAAGTGCTGCACTGGTGGACTTCCGGTGGCGAAGCCAAATCGGCCGCCGAGCTGAAAAAAATGATGACCGCCAAAGGTCACGCCTGGAAAGATTTCGCGGTAGCCGGCGGCGGTGGCGACAATGCCATGACCGCGCTGAAAACCCGTGTGGTATCCGGCAACCCGCCGACAGCTGCCCAGATCAAGGGCCCGGCTATCCAGGAATGGGGTGCCGAGGGCGTGCTGGCTGATATCGATGCCGTGGCCAAAGCCGGCAACTGGGACAAGCAGCTGCCCGTGGTAGTGAGCAATGTGATGAAGTACAAAGGCAAATACGTTGCCGCCCCGGTAAACGTACACCGCGTGAACTGGCTGTGGGTGAACCCGGAAGCCTTCAAGAAAGCCGGCGCTACCGTACCGAAAACCTGGCCGGAATTCTTTGCGGCTGCCGACAAGCTGCAAAAAGCCGGTATCCAGCCGGTAGCCCATGGCGGCCAACCTTGGCAGGATGCCACCCTGTTTGAATCGGTAGCCCTGGGTGTGGGCGGCGCCGATTACTACCAGAAGGCTTTTGTGAAGCTGGACAAAGCCACCCTGGCTGGCCCGACCACCGTGAAGGTGTTCGAGACCATGGCCAAGATCAAGACCTACATCGATAAAGGCGCCGCAGGCCGCGACTGGAACCTGGCTACCGCCATGGTGATCAACGGCAAGGCCGGCATGCAGTTCATGGGCGACTGGGCCAAAGGCGAATTCACTGCCGCTGGCAAGGTACCGGGTAAAGACTTTATCTGTACCGATGCACCAGGCACCCAGAACGCCTTTACCTTCAACATCGACTCCATGGCCATGTTCCAGCAGAAATCCCCTGCTGCGGTAAAAGCCCAGGCTGACCTGGCTGCCACCATCATGAGCCCGTCGTTCCAGGAAGTATTCAACCTGAACAAAGGCTCCATCCCGGCACGCCTGGATACCCCGATGGCCAAGTTTGACGCCTGCGCCAAGAAATCCAGCTTCGATATGAACGCTGCGGCCAAGAGCAACAAGCTGGTGCCAAGCTTTGCGCACAAAATGGCCATGCCTTCCGCTACCGAAGGTGCCATGGTGGACGTGATCTCGCAGTTCATGAACTCCAATATGACCCCGGCACAAGCGACCGAGCGTCTGGCCAAAGCCGGCGCCGTACGCTAAGCACCCCGGCCCTGCTGCCTGGCAGCAGGGCCGTTGCCTGATGTTGCGCACAGGCCGGTAGCCCGGCCTGTTTCTGCCCCCGTACCCGTTTTGCCACCATGCTGCACCCTGCGGCAGGGTAGCTTGCGGCCAACTGCCGGGCAGGGCGCGTGTTTACCGACCGAGACAGCAAGGAACACACATGTCTGCCTCCCTCTCTCAAGGCCGCCTCAGCGCGCTGGCCGACCGCTGGCTACCCAAGCTGGTACTGTCGCCCACGCTGGCCGCCAGCCTGATCTTCGTCTACGGCTTTATTGCCTGGACGGGGTGGCTATCTTTTACCGAATCCCGCCTGATGCCGCGTTACGACTGGGCAGGCTTTATGCAGTACCAGGCGCTGTTTGATAACGAGCGCTGGTGGACCGCTGCGGCCAACCTGGGCATTTTTGGCAGCCTGTTCATTCTGTTCTGCCTGCTGGTAGGCCTGCTGATGGCCGTGCTGCTAGACCAGAAAATCCGTGCCGAAGGCGCCCTGCGCACCATTTACCTGTATCCGATGGCGCTGTCCTTCGTGGTGACCGGTACCGCGTGGAAATGGATGCTGAACCCGGACATGGGCCTGCAAAAGGTGATGAACGACCTGGGTTTTGCCAACTTTACCTTCGACTGGCTGGTGAACCCCGACATGTCCATCTACACCGTGGTGATTGCCGGTGTATGGCAAAGCTCGGGCTTTGTGATGGCGCTGTTCCTGGCCGGCCTGCGCGGCATTGACGACTCCATCATCAAAGCCGCCCAGGTAGACGGTGCCAGCCTGCCTACCATCTACCGCCGCATCCTGATCCCCAGCCTGCGCCCGGTGTTCTTCAGCGTGCTGCTGATCCTGTCGCACATTGCCATCAAGAGCTTCGACCTGGTGATGGCGCTAACCGGTGGCGGCCCGGGTACCTCGTCCGACGTACCCGCCATCTTCATGTACCAGTTTGCCTTCACCCGTGGCCAGCTGGGCCAGGGCGCCGCGTCGGCCATGATGATGCTGTTCACCATCGTCGCCGTCCTCGTCCCGCTGATGTATATGGAAACAAGGAGTGCCAAACGTGTTTAATTCTGCAAAAAACACGGCTGTGCAGCCCGATAGCGGCGTTGCGCGCTGCTCGGGGTCCCGCCGTACTCCATGTACTGTCTCGACCCCTGCGCTGCGGGCGCCTGGCTCTCGAACCGCACAGGCCGGTTTTGTCCTGTTACCCAACCTTACCGTTGGCCGCGCGCTGGTGTACGCCGCGCTGCTCCTGATGGCCATTTACTACCTGCTGCCGCTGTACGTGATGCTGACCACCTCGTTCAAGAGCCTGGACGATATCCGCGCCGGTAACATGCTGTCGCTGCCGCAAGCCTGGCAGGGCGGGGCGTGGGTGAAAGCCTGGGCCGGGGCCTGCACCGGGGTGGAATGCAACGGCATGCAGGGCTTCTTCTGGAACTCCATCAAGATGACGCTGCCGGCCGTGGCGATCTCCACCATCCTGGGGGCGGTCAACGGCTATGTGGTGTCGATGTGGCGCTTCCGTGGCTCCGACGCGCTGTTCACCATGCTGCTGGTTGGCTGCTTCATCCCCTTCCAGGTGGTGCTGCTGCCCATGGCACAGGTACTGGGCATGCTGGGTATTGCCAACACCACCGCCGGCCTGGTGCTGGTACACGTGGTGTACGGCACCGCGTTTACCACGCTGTTCTTCCGTAACTTTTACATCACCGTACCGGACGAGCTGGTGAAAGCCGCCCGTATCGACGGCGCCGGCTTCTGGACGATTTTCCTGCGCATCCTGCTGCCGATCTCCGGCCCGATTTTCGTGGTGTGCATCATCTGGCAGTTCACCCAGATCTGGAACGACTTCCTGTTCGGCGTGGTATTCGCCAGTGGCGAAGCCCAGCCCATTACCGTGGCGCTGAACAATCTGGTGAACACCTCTACCGGGGTGAAGGAATACAACGTGGACATGGCCGCAGCCATTATTGCTGCGCTGCCGACTCTGTTTGTTTACATGGTTGCTGGCCGCTATTTCGTGCGTGGCCTGACAGCCGGTGCCGTGAAAGGTTAATGCGATGGCCGCTCTTTCCATCAACAATGTGTACAAGACTTACGCCAACGGCACCGACGTGCTCAAGGGCATTGATATCGCCATCGAAGATGGCCAGTTCCTGATTCTGGTCGGCCCATCCGGCTGCGGTAAATCCACCCTGCTGAACATGATTGCCGGCCTGGATGACATCAGCAGTGGCGATATCGACATCGGCGGCAAACGCGTCAACGACCTGTCGCCCAAAGACCGCGACATCGCCATGGTGTTCCAGAGCTACGCGCTGTACCCGTCGATGACCGTGCGCCAGAACATCAGCTTTGGCCTGGAAATCCGCAAGGTGGCGCAGGCCGAGATCGACGCCACGGTAAACCGTGTGGCCGAGATGCTGCAGATCACCCACCTGCTGGACCGCAAGCCTGGCCAGATGTCCGGCGGCCAGCGCCAGCGTGTGGCCATGGGCCGCGCCCTGGCCCGTAACCCATCCATCTTCCTGTTCGACGAGCCGCTGTCCAACCTGGACGCCAAGCTGCGCGTCGAGATGCGGACCGAAATCAAGCTGATGCACCAGCGCCTGAAATCCACCATCGTGTACGTGACCCACGACCAGATCGAGGCCATGACGCTGGGCGACAAGATCGCCGTGATGAAAGACGGCATCGTGCAGCAGTTCGGCAGCCCGCAGGACATCTACGACAACCCGGCCAACCTGTTTGTGGCCAGCTTCATCGGCTCGCCGTCGATGAACTTCATTCCGGCCACCGTCATCCAGACCGGCAGCGACATCGGCGTGAAAATCTGCGACGACAACGGCTGCGTGGTGCTGCCGCTGCCGCACGACAAGACCAAGCTGGCGCAGTTTGTCGGCCAGGAAGTGATCTTCGGCATCCGCCCGGAGCAAATCACCGACGCCCGCACCGCGCACCGCGAAGGCCTGCCGGTCATGAGCTGCCACATCGACGTGATCGAGCCCACCGGCCCGGACACCCTGGTGTTCGTGTCGCTGAACAACACCAAAGTGTGCTGCCGTACCCACCCCACCGAGGCCAAGCGCCCGGGGCAGAGCATGGAGCTGGTGTTCGACGTGTCCAAGGCGGTGCTGTTCGACCCCAAAACCGAAGCGCGGATCGTGTAATGACCACGCTGGGCACGCAAAGGTTGGCCGCACAGGGGCCGCTGCTGTCACCGGTAGCGGCTGGCGTGTGGCGCCTGAACCAATGGGGCTTTGATGACGCCGCGCTGGCCGCCTGGGTAGAACACGCCCTGGCGCTGGGCATCACCACCTTCGACCACGCCGACCTGTACGGTGGCTTCACCTGCGAAGCGCTGTTCGGCCGCTGGCTGAAGGCCAACCCCGCGCGCCGCGATGAACTGCAGCTGGTGAGCAAGTGCGGCATCAAGCCGCCCATCGCCGAGCGCGGCTGGCAAGTAAAGCACTACGACACCTCGGCGGCGCACCTCATCGCCAGTGTCGAGGCCTCGCTGCGCCACCTGGGTACCGACTACCTCGATCTGCTGCTGATCCACCGCCCCGACCCGCTGCTGGCCGCCGACGAGGTGGCCGACACCTTTCAGCGCCTGCAGCAGGCCGGCAAGGTGCGCCACTTTGGCGTGTCCAATTTCACGCCGTCGCAATACGCGCTGCTGGCCAGCCGTGTGCCGCTGGTGACCAACCAGGTAGAAGCCTCGCTGCTGCACCTGGCCCCGCTGTTCGACGGCACCTTCGACCAGTGCCAGCAGCTGCGCGTACGCCCCATGCTGTGGTCGCCGCTGGCCGGTGGCCGCGTGCTGGACGCTGCGGCCAACCCTGCGCTACACGCTGCCTTGCAGCAGGTCGCCGCCGAGCTGGGCAGCAGTCCGGCGGTGGTGGCGCTGGCCTGGCTGCTGCAGCACCCGTGCAAGCCGCTGCCCATCATCGGCTCGCGCCGCCTGGCCTCGCTGGACGACGCGGCCGCGGCCTGCCGCCTGCCGCTGGGCCGCCAGCACTGGTTTGCGCTGCTGCAAGCCGCGCGTGGCCACGAGGTGGCCTGAGTTTCTCTGTTGTACCGTGATGTTGATAGTTGTGTTGTACGTTGCTTGCGCGGCCTTCGGGCCGCTTTTTTTTTGTGCCACGTTTGACCGTATCGCCCGGGTACGTCTATGCACTTGTTTTGGCGAGCGGCAGCTGCGAATTTTCTGCGGAAATGACCAGATTTTTCGTAAAAATATGCAAAAAACAGACGTGAAACGACCATTTCTTCGCAATAAGTAGCGATTGGGCCGGTGCTAAGCTTTCGACAGTTCTTCCGCTGCGAGGCGCACCATGCTCTACGATATCAGCCCTTCCTTGACCACCGGCATGCCGGTCTGGCCTGGCGATACACCACTCCAGTTTCATCCGCACTGGGTACTGGAAGGCGACTGCCCGGTCAATGTGGCTCGCTTGACCCTGTCACCGCATAGCGGTGCGCACGCTGATGCGCCCTACCATTACCTGGCCAACGGTATGCCTATCGGCGCGGTAGCGCTGCTGCCCTATCTGGGCGTGTGTCGCGTGGTGCACTGCCTGGCACACGGGCCGCAGATAAGCCTGGCGGTGCTGCAGGCCGGGCTAGCTGACACCGGGCCACTGCCGCCGCGCATCCTGCTACGCACGTATGAGCGGTTTCCGCATGAGCGCTGGGATGCGGATTTTCCCGGTATCGACCCGGCCGCTATCGACTGGCTAGCGAGCCAGGGCGTGCTGCTGATTGGCGTGGATACCGCCTCGCTTGACCCTTCCCATAGCAAAAGCCTGGCGGCACACCACGCGGTAGCGCGCCACGGTATGGCCATTCTGGAAAACCTGGTGCTGGACACGGTCGCGCCGGGCGATTACGAACTGATTGCCTTGCCGCTGAAGCTGATGCACAGCGATGCCAGCCCGGTGCGCGCCATTTTGCGCGACCTGCCTGTTTGTGCGTCCAACGATATGTGTTCACCGGCCTAGTCAGCACCTGGGTGCCGGAACCGCGCTACCCGTCCGGGTGGTATTCCCTTGAGCCACGCAACGATGCCTGAGTAGACAGGCCGGGCTCTGTCACGCATGGAGAGTATTGGAGTACAACATGAGCAGAAGTTTTCAGAAAATCAAAGACCGCGAACAGGGCTTGCAACGCCGCCTGACCGCGGGGCAAATGAGCATGATCGCCATTGGCGGCGCTATCGGCACCGGCTTGTTTCTGGGTAGCAAGTTTGCTATCGGCTTTGCCGGCCCCAGTGTGCTGCTTAGCTACGCCATTGGCGGGTTGATTACCCTGCTGTTGATGGGGTGTCTGGCAGAAATGACCGTAGCGCACGCCACGTCGGGCTCGTTTGGTGCCTATGCCGAACACTATATCAGCCCGTTGGCGGGCTTCCTGGTGCGCTATGCCTACTGGTCTGCGATTGTGCTGGCCGTGGGTACCGAGGTTACCGCTATCGCCGACTACATGGCGTACTGGTTTCCCGGGGTGCCATCGTGGTGGTGGATATCGTTGTTTTCCGGGGTGTTGATCCTGGTAAATGCCAGTAGCGTCAAAGCGTTTGGCGCGGTTGAGTACGGCTTTTCCAGTATCAAGATCGCCGCCATTCTGGGCTTCATCTTGCTGGGTAGCGTAGTGGTGTGGGGCACTAACCGCCCCGAATTCGGCGTGCACCTGTATACCGCAGGCAGTGGCTTTTTACCGCATGGCTGGTGGGGCATGTGGCTAGCCGTGATCATTTCTATCTTCAGTTACCTGAGTGTAGAAATGATTGCGGTAGCAGCAGGTGAGGCAGAAGACCCGGAGCGGGCGGTAAAGCAGGCCTTTCGCGCCACCATTGTCCGTTTGCTGGTGTTTTATCTACTATCGCTGGCGTTGATCCTGGCCATTGTGCCGTGGGAGCGCGTGGGCGAGGGTAGCAGCCCGTTTGTGACGGTGATGCAGGTGCTGGGCATACCTTACGCGGCAGATATTCTGAACTTTGTCGTGATCGTAGCGGCGTTGTCCGCCATGAATAGCCAGCTTTACATTACCACTCGCATGATGTTCAGCCTGGCCAGGGGGGGTGATGCACCGAAAGCGCTAGGCCGGGTCAACAGCCAGGGGGTACCGCTGAACGCGCTGATGCTGTCGTCCATTGGTATTGCCGTGGCCACGCTACTGTACGTGCTCTACCCGCAGGATGCCTTCATCCTGATGATTTCGCTGTCGATGTTTGGCGCCATGTTCACGTGGATGATGATTTTCCTCACGCACCTGTTTTTCCGCCGTCAATACGAAGCCGCCGGCAACTCGCCGCTGGCTTTCCGCATGAAGCTGTACCCGTTTACCAGCCTGCTGGGACTAGGGCTGATGCTGGCCACCATGGTGACGACGCTGTTTACCGACGAATTCAACATGACCTTGAAGTTCGGTCTGCCTTTTCTGGTGGTATTGATGTGCCTATACAGATTCGTACGCAAGCCGCATGCGTCCTACGACGATGCGATGTAACGCAATACAAGATTTTGTGTCGTAAGCCTTGCCCCGCGAAAGCGGGGTTTTTTTCATGTTAGCGGCGCCAAGCCTGTCGCGGCACGATGCCAAGCCGCCACCCGGGCGGCTTTGTGTTTGCCTGCTGCCGCAACAGGCTGGACAGCCACCATGCCAGCCGCTTACGATGGCCTATCCCCTGAGTCGGGGGAGCGTCGCTCGGACGGTTCCGGGCGCTTACGTTGAAAGGTTTCCCATGTCGTCTACCGGCAAGCGCCGCTTTGCGCGCATCGATCGTCTCCCCCCTTACGTTTTCAACATCACCGCCGAACGCAAAATGGCCGCCCGCCGCCGTGGCGACGATATCGTCGACATGAGCATGGGCAACCCGGACGGGGCCACGCCGCCGCATATTGTGGCCAAACTCACCGAAGCCGCGCAGCGGCCCGACACCCACGGCTACTCGGCGTCCAAGGGCATACCGCGCCTGCGCCGCGCCATTGCACGCTGGTACCAGCAGCGCTACGCGGTGGATATCGACCCGGACAGCGAAGCCATCGTCACCATCGGCTCCAAAGAAGGCCTGGCGCATCTGATGCTGGCCACGCTGGACCGTGGCGACACCGTGCTGGTGCCGGACCCGAGCTACCCCATCCATATCTATGGTGCGGTGATTGCCGGTGCCGATATCCGCAGCGTGCCGATGGCACCGGACGTGGACTTCTTTGCCGAGCTGGAAAAAACCATCCGTGGCAGCTACCCCAAGCCCAAGATGATCGTGATCGGCTTCCCGTCCAACCCCACCGCGCAGTGCGTGGAGCTGGACTTCTTCGAGCGCGTCATCGCGCTGGCCAAGAAGCACGACATCTTCGTGGTGCACGACCTGGCCTACGCCGACATCGTGTTCGACGGCTGGAAAGCGCCATCCATCATGCAGGTGCCGAGGGCCAAGGACATTGCGGTGGAGTTCTTTACCCTGTCCAAAAGCTACAATATGGCCGGCTGGCGCATCGGCTTCATGGTGGGTAACCCCGACCTGGTAGCCGCGCTGGCGCGCATCAAGAGCTACCACGACTACGGCACTTTCACCCCGCTGCAGATTGCCGCCATCGCCGCGCTGGAAGGCGACCAGCAGTGCGTGCGCGACATCGCCGCCACCTACCAGAAGCGCCGCGACGTGCTGTACAAAGGGCTGATGGAGGCTGGCTGGCAGGTAGACCTGCCCAAGGCGTCGATGTACATCTGGGCGCGCATCCCCGAGCACTACCGCGCGCTGGGCTCGCTGGCGTTTGCCAACCTGCTGCTGGACAAGGCCAAGGTATCGGTGTCGCCCGGTGTGGGCTTTGGTGATTACGGCGACGAGTACGTGCGCTTTGCGCTGATCGAAAACGACAGCCGCATCCGCCAGGCCATCCGCGGCATCAAGACCATGTTCCGTGCCGACGGCCTGCTGCCGCCGGCTTGAGCTGGCGCCGCAGGGTGATGGCTGGGTAGGTGCAGCCAGTAAAACGCCAGCCCTGCGGGGTAATACCAGTCAGTTAACGCTGACTGGTATTTTTTTTGGCTAGGGGTTGTTTGCTAGTGTGTCCGCTATGCGGACGAGATTTACATGCCGGTTCCGCCCGTGACCGAGCGAGGCAAGCGCAGCGTCGCGAGGGAATAGGACGGGAAAGGGGGCGGGTTGCCGCCCCCTTTTATATCGCTGAGCAAATCAAAGATTTGCACGCAGACCCCGCAACCCGGGGCTGCTCGAAACCCCGGCCAAAATGGCACGCCCAGGCGCCGCCGAACTCGCCGCGTGCTAACGTCACGCGGCTCAAACAAATCGGCGTCTTGCGCGTGCGAATCTTCGATTCGCTCAGCACAACCCTGGGGCGCACCATTTTGACCGGCTCGCGCCAACGGGATGGGCCGCTGCACTCACGTCCTCCCACTTGATGGCCAAAGACATTCGCCTAACTGACTGGCATTAGCCTTTCTATGCGGCGTTGTCATGTGCGGCCAACGTTGGCCGCGAGCCTAGTCCTGGCGGTCGGCCGGGTGGTTGATGCCATCGAACACCGGGATGTCGCCCAGCAGGTAGGGGTTCACCCCGTCCAGGCAGCCGACGTTGTAGCCGTATTCGTCCGGGTGCGAGCGACGCTGGTGGTGGGTATAGATACCGCACACCGAGCAGAAGTAGTGTTTGGCAGTGTGGGTGTTGAACTGGTACAGCCGCAGCAAGTCGGCGCCCTGCACGATGCGGATGCCGTCCAATTTTACCGAGGCCACGATGGCGCCCTTGCGGCGGCAGATCGAGCAGTCGCAGCGGCGCGGTCGGTCGATGCCGTTGGGCAGCGTCAGCGCCAGTACTACACCGCCGCAGTGGCAGCGTGCGGTGTGTACCGGCTGGATCAGGGTATCGCCTACTTGCTTGATCATGCGGTTTGCTCCTGTTGCTAAAACGCCAGTATCGTCTGCGGCCAACGTTGGCCGCAGGCTCAGAACAGCTGCGGCTGGGTGTCGCCAAAGCGGCTGCGCTGTTCGTGCGCCAGTAGCCAGGCCTTGCGTTGCAGGCCGCCGCCGTAGCCGGTGAGGCTGCCGTCTTTGCCGATAACACGGTGGCAGGGCACGATGATGGCCACGCGGTTGGCGCCGTTGGCACCAGCCACGGCGCGGATGGCGGCCGGCTTGCCCAGGCGGTCGGCCTGCTGCTGGTAGCTGGTTGTGTCGCCGTAGGGGATGGTTTGCAGTGCTTGCCACACTTGCTGCTGGAAGGCGGTGCCGGGCAGGTGCAGGGCTACGCCGAACTGTTGTCGCGTGCCGGCAAAATATTCGCCGATTTCGCTTTCGGCCTGGTGGGTGTGGTCGTTTTCGCCGGCCAGAATGCGGCTGCCCAGCAGGCGCTGCAGCTCGGCAAACTCGCGCTCGTTGCGCTGGCTTACGGCAAACTCCAGCAGGCATACGCCCTGTTCGCTGGCGCAGACAAACATGGGGCCCAGCGGGCTGTGAAAACGGTGTAGCAGCAGGGCAGGTGCGGTCATGGCGATGGGCGGGCAGTCAAGGCAGGCGGCCAGTGTAACGCAGTGGCCGCCTGCCGTAGCCTGGTGCAGTGGCTAGGCGCTTATTTCAGCCGGCGCGGGTTGCTGTTGCCCCATACGGTGTACAGGTCGGCTAGCAGGGCGCCGTTAATGTCTTCCATTTCGGCCTGGGTGATGTCGGCGTTGCCTTGTTTGCCGAACAGCACCACTTCGTCACCCGGCTTTACGCCGGGAACGTCGGTAACGTCCACCATGGTGGTGTTCATCGAGACCTTGCCCACCACCGGCGCGCGCTGGCCGTTGATCAGCACAAAGCCCTTGTTGGTGAACACGCGGCGGTAGCCGTCGGAGTAGCCCATGGGCAGGTTGGCCAGCAGGCTGTCGCGTTTGAGGGTGTAGGTGCGGTCGTAGCCCACGGTATTGCCGGCCGGGTAGGCGTTGACGGCGGCCACGCGGGTTTTGAACGCCATCACGCGGCGGTATTCGGTGTAGCTGGGAATGGTGTCACCGTAGATCAGGCCGCCGGGGCGCACCATGTCGAGGTGGCTTTCCGGCACCTCCAGCGTGGCGAAGGAGTTGGCCGCATGCAGCGTGAGCTTGCTGCGGTCCAGGCCGGCGGTGTCGATCAGCCACTGGCTTTGTTCCTTGAATGCGGCCAACCCTTTGCGCACGTCGGCGGCGTCTTCCACGGCAAAGTGGGTCATGATGCCCACCAGCTGCAGGCCGGGCTGTTTCACCAGCGCCAGCGCGTCCTGGCGGCCTTGTTCGGTGCCCATTTCCAGCCCGTTGCGGCTCATGCCCGACGAGTTCAGGCCCAGGTGGATGCGCAGGGTGCGGCCCTGTTTTTGTGCCAGCTGGCCGGCGGCGCGGGCGTGCGCCAGGTTGCCTACCAGCTCTTCCATGTTGTAACGCAGTGCGCCGCGGATTTCGCCCAGCGTGGCGGTGCGCACGCGCATCAGCCGGCCTTTGAAGCCTTTTTCGCGCACGACGCGGGCTTCTTCATTGCTGGCTACGCCAATACAGGGCACGCCGGTGGCGATGATGGACGGCACCAGCAGCGCGATGCCGTGGCCGTAGGCATCGGCTTTCATCACGGCGCAGATTTGCGATTTACCGGCCAGGCGGGTTTGCAGCTGGCGGATATTGTGTTCGAAGGCGGCTTTGTCGATCTCGACCCAGGCGTTGCTGGCGGGGGCGGTGGCTTCGCTGCGTGCAGCGGTGGCGGCGTCCAGTAGCGGGGCGGCCAGGGCGGGCTGGCTGCCCAGCAGGGTGGCCAGGCTCAGGGCGAGCAGGGTACGGTGAAACGGCATGCTTTCTCCTTTGTGGCGTCGCCGGCGCTTGTTTTGTGTGCGGCTGTCACAGCACTGTCATATTGGCGAGTTGCCATGCTATGTCATTTATGTTTTGTGTGCGTGCGATTAATGCGACATGGATTTATAGAAGATGACGTTTTTTGTATTAAATGTCATACAGTGTCGATACAAACTGGCTGCATTTCGCCGCGCCGGCTGCGCTAGCCTAGGTATGCCGGTACACGGTGTGCCGGCATGGCAAGGAGGTGCACGATATGAGTATTTCAGGCCTTTCTGCTGCCGGTTCTACCATTTACGGTGGCTTTAGCACCGTGGGGAGTGGGGCAGGCAAAATTGCGTCGGGGGTGACGGACATCGCCAGTGGTGTGGTGTCGGTTGCCAGTGGTGTCGCCAGCGGTGTGGAAGAAGCGGGCGATGCGGTAATGGAAGGTATTTCTTTAGGTGGTGAAGCCATTGCCAAGGCAATAGGCGGCACGATCGATACGCTGGTGTAAGGCACAGGCCGGGCATGAGCCTGCCCGGCCTGTGGTAGTTGAGCAGCAGGCAGTGCTGAGTTGTTATGTACTTGGGCCGGTATGGGCCTTGCAGCAAAAAGTGGGGCGGGCCCGGATAGGCACTGGCCATGTTCACGACATTTTTTGCCGCAGGGAAAATACCGGCTGTTTTTTTGCCGTTCCTTGCCTAAGCTCACTTTATGCGCCAGCGCACACGACAAGGAGACCGACTATGCAAGTGGCAGAGCTGTTCGACAAAGCATCCGGCAAACTACCCATGGTACCCAAAGTGGTACAGGAGCTGATTGCCAGCTTCAACGACAATAATGTGAACATGGATGATGTCGCCGACAAGGTGGCGCACGACCAGGTGTTGAGCGCGCGCGTGCTGCGCCTGGCCAACACGGCGCGCTTTGGCGGCAGCCGCAAGATAGGCTCGCTGGAAGACGCGGTGGTGATGCTGGGCTTTGATAACCTGCGGGTGCTGGTGATTGCCTCGGGTGTCAGTGGCGCCACGTCCAATATCCCCGGTTTTGACATGAAAAGCTTCTGGGGCCGCAGTTTCGAGATGGCCAATACCAGCAAGGCGCTCGCCAAGCTGGCGGGGCTGGAGCCGCAGCTGGGTTATACCTGTGGCCTGATGTCCAATATCGGCGAGCTGGTGTTGCACGTGGCCGAGCCGGAAAAAGCCGTGCAGATTGACCGTGTGGTAGATGGCGGTGCCGACCGCCTGGCCACCGAGCGCATGGTGCTGGGCATGGATCTGACCGAGGTGGGGGCGGAGCTGGCGCGGCGCTGGAGCTTTCCCGACGCCATTCAGGATGCGATCCGCAACCAGCATAATCTGGTGCCGCCGGCCGATGCCTCGCCTTACGCACTGCTGATCGGTTTGGCCTCGTATATCGTGGCGGGTTTTAACCGCGGCATGACCGAGCAGGACATGCTGGAAACGGTGCCGCAGCGGGTGGTATCGGCGCTGAATATCCCTGCCGAGCAGATGGAAGCGTCTATCGGCTACCTGAAAGAGATGAGTACGCAGATCGACAGCCTGCTATAGGCAGCGATACGGCAGCACAAACAACAAGGCCCCGCACTGCGGGGCCTTGTGCTTTAGCGGCCTCAGGCCGGCTGGTCGGCAGGGTCTGCCGGCGGGGTCTTGCGCGAGATGACCGAGACAAAGCGGCACTCCAGCTCTTGCATCAGCTCGTCGATACGGATGATCTGCAGCTGGATACGGTCGCCGTTTTCCAGCTCCGGCAGGCCAGGGATGCGCATGCGTACCGGCACGCCGTCCAGGCGAACCAGGTCTTCCTTGATAAAGGTGGCAGTCGGCTCGCTGATGCCTTCCTGGCTGAACCAGCGCAGGCACCAGAAGTACTCCATCTTGTCCTGGAAGCCCAGGTAGGCGCTGTAGGCCGCGTCGAAATCACGCAGCAGGGCAAACAGCATGGCGTCGCCTTGCGGGTACTGTGGCTCGTCGCCACGGATCATGGCCACCAGCTGGCGCTGGTTGACAAAGTCCGACGCGCGGCGCAGCGGCGAGGTGCTCCAGGCGTACTGCGCCACGCCCAGGCCGATGTGCGGCTCGGGGCGGGTGGTCATGCGCACCTTGCCCATGCTTTGCGCGCGGTACATGGCCGGGATGTCGGCCTCGGCCAGCATGCGGCCCCATTCGCTGTTGGCCAGGATCATCAGCTCGGAAACCAGCTTGTCCATAGGCGAGCCGCGCTTGCGGATGGTAATGCGCACCTTGCCGTCTTCCACGGCAAAGTTGTAGTCCACTTGCGGCGGGCGGTTCGGGTCGGGTGTCTTGCCACGGAAAGCTTCGCGGGCGTTGGCAAATTGCCACAGCCAGACCAGCTCGCGCTTGAAGGCGTAGTCGGGGCCAAAGCCGGGTGCGGCCAACGTGTCTTCGTTGAACACCTGCTCCAGCTGGTCGTGGCGCAGGTTGGCCGCAATGTGTACGCGCTCCACGCGGTTTTCAAAGTCCACCAGCTCGAACGACGGCGTCACCTCTACGTACAGGCTCAGTGCCGGGCACGCCTGGCCTTCCTGCAGGGTGAACTGTGCTACCACGTCGTCCGGCAGCATGGTGATCTTGTTACCGGGGAAATACACGGTAGACAGGCGCTGGTGCACGATCTTTTCCAGGTCGCTGTCTGGTGCGATACCCAGGCTAGGCGCGGCAATGTGGATGCCGACGCGGATATGGCCGTTGGCCAGCCACTGTACCGACAGTGCATCGTCGATCTCGGTGGTGGCGGCGTCGTCAATGGAAAACGCTTGTACGTCGGCCAGTGGCAGCGCGTCTGGCTGGGTGGCTGGCGCATACTGGCCAAAGCCCAGGCCTTTGGGAAAGTGCTCCATCTGGAAGCCGGCCATCATGTAGTCCGGTACCGACGGGATACCGCCTACCTTGTCAGCCAGGCGCAGCGGCGGCAGGCTGGTGGCGCGGCTGGCCTGGTCGAAGGCCTTGAATTCCAGCGTGTTTTTGTCGGGGCGGTACAAAATGGCCATCAGGTGGCTGCGGATGGCATCTGGCAGGGTGCCTGCGGCCAGCTCGGCGGCCCAGGCGTCGATCTGCTCCTGCTCGCGCTTTTTGCGCTCGATACCTGCCAGCGCGGCTTTCAGGGTTTCTTCCGGCGCAGCCTTGAAGCGGCCCTTGGCCTTTTTGTAGAAGTACATCGGCGCAGCGTACAGGCGCAGCAGGATGGCGGCGTTTTCCAGCGCATTGGGGGCGTGGCCAAAGTAATCGGCGGCCAGTACATCAAAACCGAACTCGTCGTCGCCGCAGCATTCCCACAGGAAATCCACGTCGATATCGGCAGCAATCGCCTCTGCAGCGGGCAGAAAGTCTGGCAGCGCGCTGCTGAACTCCAGAAACACGTTGGCCGCTTTCAGTTTGGTGCGCTTACCGTGCTGAGTGTCAATTTGCAGGCTGGCATCCGCGCGCGATACCACGCTGCCTACCTTGAAGCTGCCGCTTTCTTCGTAAAAGACGTTCATACTGCCTCTGGCGGGACCAAGTCTGCCCCGTGCTATGAATGAAACGGAAGATTATAGCAGCAGGCTGCGTCACACCGCTTTACTGCCGGTATACTGCGCTTCTTTGTATAAATGTTTGTTTAATTTAGCCATGTCAGCGCAGACCATTCCGCAAACCCTGCTGGGCCTTTCCCAGGAAATGGACCATGTTGGCCGCCAGCTGCTAGACCGTTGGGACCCAGAGCTCGCCCGGCGCTTTACTGCCCTCAGCCAGTGCTTGCAGGGCGTGGCCGAGCAAGGCGGGGCCGGCGAACTGCTGCGCGCCAATGACGAGTTGGCCGCACAGCTGCGCTCGTGGCTAAAACGGCGCCGTGCACCCGACGATATCCTGGGCCTGCGCCAGCAGCTGTCGCTGGTTACCCAGCTGGCAAGCATGCCTGCGCCGCTAAAGCACACCACCAGTGCCGCCGCGCTACGGCAGAACCACCGCTTGTTTCTGTGGGCGGGTGAGCGCGATGTAGATAGCTATCTTGTCGAACAGCTGGCGTGCTTTGGCTACCAGATGGACGTGTTCCGCGACGCCTTGCTGCTGCAGCAGGCCTTGCGGCAGCACACGCCCGGCGCGCTGGTCGTGTACAGCGATTTTGTGGGGGAGGCCAGCCTGTTCCCCCCCGGCATGCCCATGCCCTGCCCGGTGTTGTACGCCAGCCCGCGCCGCGATTTCGAGGCCAGGCTAAAGGCAGTACGCAGTGGCGGCCAGGGCTTTCTGGCCTGGCCACTACAGGTGCGCGAGCTGCTGGATGCGCTGGTGGTGCCGCAGCAACAGGACCGGCGTAACCCGCTGCGTGTGTTGCTGATTGAAGACATGGGCTCGCTGGCCGGCCTGTATTCGGCGGTGCTGAACCAGCACGGTATCCTGACCGAAGAAGTCACCCGCCCCAGCCGTGCGCTGGAGGCGATCGAGCGCTTTCGCCCCGACCTGATCCTGATGGACATGTACATGCCGGAGTGCGACGGCAAAGAGCTGGCGCGCATCATCCGCCAGCAGGGGCTGATGGATGGTATCCCCATTATTTTCCTATCCATGGAAAAGCGGCAGGACATCCAGCTGGATACGCTGTCGCTAGGCGTGGACGGCTACCTGACCAAGCCGGTATCCAGCGACGAGCTGGTGGTGACGGTGATGACCCGTGCGCGCCGTTACCGCAAGCTGCGTTCCTACATCAGTACCGACAGCCTTACCGGCTTGCTGAACCATACCCACCTGTTTGCCCGGCTGGAGTACGAGTTTGCCCGCGCCCAGCGCGAGCGCCTGCCGCTGGCGATGGTGATGCTGGACCTGGACCACTTCAAGCGTATCAATGACAACTACGGCCACCAGGCCGGTGACGAAGTGCTGGTCAACCTGGCGCGCTTCCTGCGCGAGCGGCTGCGCCGCAGCGACCTGATTGGCCGTTACGGTGGCGAGGAGTTTGCGCTGGTGTTACCGGGCATGACGGTAGACCAGGCGTACCGCTTGCTGGAAGCGATTCGTGGCGATTTCGAGCTGCTGGACCAGCAGTCGCCGCGCGGGCGTTTCCGCCAGACCTTCAGCGCCGGCCTGTGCGGTGCGGAAGGCGTTACCGACGTGGTTGCCCTGGTGCACCGCGCCGATGCCATGCTGTACCGCGCCAAGGAGCTGGGCCGTAACCTGGTGGTGGCATGGTCTGCCGAAGCCGGGGCGCATTTGCCGCAGGCAGACTAGGCAGCACAAAGCACAAAGCACAAAGCACAAAGCACAAGGGCGCCTGCGGCGCCCTTGTGCTTTGTCATGCGGCCAACCTTATACCGGGTCGGCCAGGTACATGCGTACGTTGTGGTCGTCCAGCAGCTTTTTCAGGCTTTCCGGCGGCATGGCATCGGTAAAGATGGCGTTGAACTCGCTGATATGGCCCATGCGTACCAGCGCGTTGCGGCCGAACTTGCTGTGGTCGGCAGCCAGGAAGCGGTGGCGCGCGTTGTTCATCATGGCTTGTGCCACGCGCACTTCGCGGTAGTCGAAATCCAGCAGCGAGCCGTCGGTTTCTATCCCCGACACCCCGATCACGGCGTAGTCCACCTTGAACTGGTTGATGAAATCCAGCGTGGCCACGCCGGTAATGCCACCGTCCGAGGCGCGTACCACGCCCGAGGTAATCATCACGGTAAAGTCGGGGTTGGCCGACATGATGGACGCCACGTGGATGTTGTTGGTAATCACACGCAGGCCTTTGTGGCTGGCAGTCAGCGCCTGGGCCACCGCCTCGATGGTGGTGCCGATGCTCATGAACAGCGAGGCATGGTCGGGGATGTTTTCCGCGATCATGTCGGCAATATGGGCTTTTTCGCTTTGCAGCTTGCCCTTGCGCGAGAAGTAGTCTTCGTTTTCTACACTGTTACCCAGTGCCGCCCCGCCGTGGTAGCGGCGTAGCAGGTTGGCTTCACAGAGCTGGTTGATGTCGCGGCGGATGGTCTGCGGCGTCACATCCAGAATGCGTGCCAGTTCCTCGATCGGCATAAAGCCGTTCTCGCGTACCAGCTGCAGGATTTTGTCGTGTCTAGGGGATCGGCTCATGGGGTAGCAAGTTCGAAATCGAAAATTACCCTGAGTCTTTAACATATTTCCGGCGCCGGCGGCAACTTCACCTTGTCATAAACGAATGTTTGATGATGAAAAAACGCCAGTGCGGTAGCACTGGCGTTGGATATTGTTGACAAACGGCAGGCAGCGGTGCTGCTGGCGTTTGCCCAAGTGCCGGCTGATACGGTACTGCCGCTGCCCGTCAGGCTGCCCGCTGGCCGGTAGCGCACGGGCGCTGCACCGCTGGCGGCTAGCCTGTCGCGGCAGGCGGTACGCGTATCAGAAGTTGTACTTGATGGTGGTGATCAGGGCGCGCTGGTAGGTAGCGGAGCCCAGTTTCTGGTCGGCGTAACGGTAGGTCAGGCCACCGGTCAGGCTCTTGGTGGCGTTCCACCACAGCGATACCGCGCCGTTATTAGCCAGTTTGCGGGCATTCACGACCTTGCCATCCTTGGCCATGCCCAGGTAGCGGTCTTCACGATCGAATTCGATTTCGTGCCACTGGGTCACCATCAGGTCCTGGCCTGCCGCCTTGAACGGGAAGCCCAGTACCCAGCCGGCCATCATGCCGTTGCGGTGCGCACCGGCACCTTGCTTGAATTCCTGGTGCGCGCCCAGGAACGGTTTTACCCACAGGCTGCCGGCGGACAGGCTGGTACCCAGGCCCAGTACGCGGTTCTGGTCGTAGAACTTGCCTTCGCGGAAATCGTATACGTGGGCGTAGGCTTGTACCGGCAGGTTGCCGATTTGCGCCACGTTCACGCGGGCCACCACTTTAGACGCGTAGCGACGGTTCTGGCCGCCGTTTTCGCGGGTGTTCTGGTCGGCGTTTTCTACGTCAACAAAGCCGTACAGATCGCCCCAGTTGCCGCCCATGCCGCCTTCGGCTTCCAGGTAGGCAAAGTCTGCCTTGCCGCCAAACGGGCCTTTGTTGGTGCGGTCCTGGGTGTTGGACGACCAGTCCAGCCAGTTGGCGCTAACGTTGCTGAAGGTGTAGTCGGCGTGGGCAAAGCCGGCACAGGAGGCCAGTGCCAGAGCGATGAGGGTAGTGCGAGTTTTCATGATTCTGTTGCTTGCGTGCGTTAAAGATGTTGTCTGACCAGCAAGGCGTGTGCCATGGCTGAAAAACAGGGACGCGGAGCATAGCAGAAAGCGCACATTCTGCGCAGTCAAACGCTTGTTTAGGACAAATGCTGTGTTATTCCTGCGCGTTTGGTGTCATTGCATGACGTTGGGTCATGATTGGCGCATGAAATTACTGGCGGGCCAGCCGTAGTGGCGCAGGTCGATACGGCCGTTGCGGCCAACTTCTACCCCGTCTTCTTCCAGCAGCAGGCGTTGGTAGTCGGCTTGCGGTGTGCCGGGGCGGGCAATGCGGCCACTGCTGCTGACCACGCGAAACCACGGCCAGCCAGCGCCTTCGGGGGCACTGGCCAGCAGCTTGCCCACGTGGCGGGCGTGGCGCGGGTAGCCGGCCAGCGCCGCCAGCACGCCGTAGCTACTGACGCGGCCGGACGGGATGGCCAGCAGTTGGGCCAGCACCGCGCGTGCAAAGGCGGCATCCATCAGCCGTAGCGGCGGTCGGCCACAAAGGGGTTGCTGCGGCGCTCATCCCCTATGGTGGTAAACGGGCCATGGCCGGGTAGCACGGTCATGTCGTCCGGCAGGGCAAACAGCTTGCTGCGGATGGCGTCGATCAGCTGCTCGTGGTCGCCCATGGGGAAGTCGGTGCGGCCGATGCTGCCCTGGAACAGCACATCGCCCACGATACAGAGGTTGGCCGCACGGCTGACAAACACCACATGGCCCGGGGTATGGCCGGGGCAATGCAAGACTTCCAGTGTTTGCTGGCCTACCGTGACGGTGTCGCCCTCGTGCAGCCAGCGCTCGGGGGTAAGCGGCTCGGCGCGGGGAAAACCGAACATGGTGCCCTGGCTGGGCAGCTGGTCCAGCCAGAAGCTTTCTGCCGGGTGGGGGCCTTCTATCGCCACGCCCAGTGCGTCGGCCAGCTCGCGCGCGCCACCGGCGTGGTCGATATGGCCGTGGGTCAGTAGCAGCTTTTCTACCGTCAGCCCTTGTGCATCGATAAAGGCGCGAATACGGCCGATGTCGCCACCGGCATCGACCACCGCGGCCTGGCGGGTTTCGTCGCACCAGATGACCGAGCAGTTTTGCTGGAAGGGTGTGACGGGAATGACCTTTAGCTGTAAAGACATGGCTATAAAATCCTTTGGGGAATTAGATGAGTTCAATTTTGACAGCCGCACCGGTGCAGGTAAAACCCCTTTTGCTGCTTGCCGGCCTGCACATAAAGGGCGATGCTATCTGCAAGCAAACACCGCTTTTGTCATTATCATGCCTGAATTCCCCGCCAAAAAACCTTATCTGCTCCAACACCGCCGTAGTTTCATGCTGATCCTGGCTGTACTGCTTTTGCTGGAAGTGGCCAGCCATGTGTTGTGGCTACCGGCTTTGCCGGAGACCTGGCTATTCAGCGTGGGCGGTTTTGCCGAGCTGACGGTGTTGCTGATCATCTCGGTCATGTTCTGGGGGGTGCAGCGTGACGAGCTGCCGGTCACCGCCTATAACTGGCTGACCTGTGGCCTGGGCTTGTGGCTGGTGAGCGCGGTAGCCGACGTGATGGACGAGCTGGTGTTGCAGCCGCGTTGGCTGTCTGCCTTTGGCGAAGACCTGATGCGTGTGTTCGGCATGTCACTGGTGGCCTGCGGGGTGTTCAGCCTGATGCGCCATGCGCGGCGCGTGCACCTGCAGCTCAATACCCTGGCCCATACCGACGAGCTAACCGGCTTGTATAACCGCCGTTACTTCAACCAGCTCAGCAAGGCCATGCAGCCGCAGGGTTTGTCGCTGATTCTGCTGGACCTGGACCACTTCAAGTCGGTAAACGATACCTTTGGCCATAGCGTAGGCGACCAGGTGCTGCGCGAGCTGGGCCGCATCCTGAGCCTGCATTGCCCCAAGGGCGGGTATGCCTCGCGCCTGGGCGGCGAGGAGTTTGCCGTGCTGCTACCCGCCACGGAGGACGAGCGCCTGCATGCGCTGGCCGAGCAGGTGCGCCAGGCGGTAGCCGACATGCGTATCGGCCATATCGTGCAGCTCACCACCAGCATCGGCATAGGCCAGCTACGCCGCGGGGAAACGCCAGAGCAGCTGCAGCAGCGCACCGACCGTGCACTGTACCGCGCCAAGGCGCTGGGGCGTAACCGGACCGAGTGGGCAGATTGACGGCACTGCTACAATAACGGCAACCCAATCTGTGGAGGCCGTCATGAGCCTGATTCCCGAAATCAAACCGCAGCAGTCGATCGAACTGCTCAAAGAGCTGCACATTCTTACCCGCGACGGCAAGATCAACCAGGACACCCGCCGCAAACTGAAGCAGGTGTACCACCTGTACCAGTTCATCGAACCGCTGATGGCCGACGTGCTTGCGCAAAAAGGCAGCCTGAGCCTGGCCGACCACGGTGCCGGTAAATCCTATCTGGGCTTCATCCTGTACGACCTGTTCCTGAAAGACAAAGCCGACGCCACCGTTTACGGCGTGGAAACACGGCAGGATCTGGTGGACAAATCGGTTGAGCTGGCCGAGCGGCTGGGTTTCCCTGGCATGCAGTTCCTGAATCTCACGGTGGAGCAGTCCATCACCTCGGAAGCGCTGCCGGCGCAGGTGGACATCATCACCGCCCTGCACGCCTGCAATACCGCCACCGACGACGCCATCCGCTTTGCACTGGCCAAGGACGCCCGCTATATCGTACTGGTACCGTGCTGCCAGGCCGAAGTGGCCGCCGTGCTGCGCCAGAAAAAGAACGATACCTTCGGCAAAACCCCGCTGTCCGAGCTGTGGCGCCACCCCATCCACACCCGCGAGTTCGGCAGCCAGCTCACCAACGTCTTGCGTTGCCTGCAGCTGGAGGCGCGCGGCTACCAGGTAACGGTAACCGAGCTGGTGGGCTGGGAACACTCGATGAAGAACGAGCTGATCATTGCCAAGAAAGTCGGCGGGGGCAAAAAGGCTGCGCGCGAACGCCAGGAAGCCATCCTGCGCGAGCTGAACCTGGAAGACCTGCGCGAACGCTTCGCCTACTGAGCCCGCTGCCATGCTGCCGCGCCGCCTTGATGCCAGCCTGTTGGCCGACCTGTGGTTTTTTCACGCCGTAGCGGCGGCTGGCGGCTTTCGCCGTGCGGCGGCGCAGCTGTCCATCAGCCAGGGGGCGGTTAGCCAGCGCATGTTGCGGCTGGAGGGGCGGCTGGGTCTGGTGCTGATGCAGCGCGGGCCACGCGGCTTTGTGCTGACCGCCGCGGGCGAGCAGCTGTACGCCGCGGCGCAGCAGGGTTTTGCTGCGCTGGGCCAGGGCTTGGCCGCGGTGCAGACCGGGGCCATCACGCTGCGCCTGGTGGCGCCGCCCTCGCTGGCACTGGGCTGGCTCTTGCCCCGGCTGGGGCAGTTTTCCCGCCGCTATCCTGACATCTCCGTAGATTTGCAGGCCGATACCCTGCCACCACAGCCACCTGCCGACCCCTTGCAGCTACGGCTGTGCTACCTGCCGCAGCCGCCGCAAGCGGGCGTGCCGCACTGGCCGGAGTATGGCTTTCCCGTGTTGTCACCGGCTGCCAGACAAGCCGGCACCGGGCTGGCACTGTTGCACGACGACAGCCCGTGGGGTACCAGCAGTGCCCCGGGCAGTGAGTGGGCGCGCTGGTTGGCCGCATACGGCCGCCCGGCGTGTTGTGGCCCGGCAGAACGGCATTTCAACCAGGCGCAGCTGGCTTATCGCAGCGCCCAAGCGGGCGAGGGGGTGGCGCTGGGCCGCCAGCGCTTGGTGGCAGCCGCCTTGCAGGAAGGCAGCCTATGCCGCTGCGACGACGGCCCGCCGCTACTACTGGGCTATTACGCCCTGTACGGCGGGCAGGGCGACGCGGCGGCAGCGCTGGCCGCCTGGCTGGCTGCCGAGCTGGCGGTTGACCCCACCGCCGCCAGCTAGCCGGCCAGCAGCGGCAGAAACACCTCGTCCGGCAAACCATGGCCGCCGGTGGTCCAGACCAGCGGGATCACCTGCTGTGGCCACTGGCTTGCGGCCAACCGTTGCGCAACAAAACCCGCCGCGGCCGAAGGCTCCAGCCGCAAGCCGTGCTGCTGCCACTGCTGGCGCACCTCGGCCAGCAGGCTGTCGTCGCTGACCGTGACCACGGCGTCCACCAGATGCTGCACCAGGCCGGCCACCGTGGCCGAGGCGCGTGGCACCGCCAGCCCATCGGCCAGCGTGCGGTTATCCAGGCCGATATCGTAAACCGACAGCGCGTCATCGCCGCTGGCCAGGCGCAGCAGGAAGCAGGGCGAGGCCACCGGCTCCACAAACACGCACTGCACCGCATCGCCGTACAGGCACTTCAGGCCAAATGCCACCCCGCCGGGGGCACCGCCCACGCCGCAGGGCAAGAACACCCGCAGCGGGCAGGCCGGGGTAGGCTGCAGCCCGGCGGTGTCCAGCTGGGCTTTCAGGTCGTGTGCGGCGGCGGCGTAGCCAAAAAACAGCAATAGCGAGCTTTCGTCGTCAATGAAATAGGCCTGCGGGTCCGCTGCGGCCAACTGTCTGGCGCTGGCCACCGCCGCTGCGTAGTCGCCGGCGTGCTCTACCACGCGGGCACCCAGGGCGCGCAGGCGGTCTTTCTTCCACGCTTTGGCGTCGCTGGACATGTGTACTTCCACTTGCAGGCCCAGTGCGCGCGCCATTACGCCCACGCTATACCCCAGGTTGCCGGTACTGCCCACCAGAATGGTATGACGGGCAAACAGCGCCCGCGCGGCATCGCCCGCCAGTAGCGCGTAGTTGCTGCCTTCGGCTAGCAGGCCGGCGCGGCGGGCCAGGGTTTCGGCCTGGCACAGCACCTCGTATACGCCGCCCCTGGCCTTGATGCAGGCGGTAACGGGCAGGGCGTGGTCGGCTTTGACCCACACCGTACCGCCGGGGCCTGCCTGGGCCAGCAGCGGCGAATCGATGCGGCCATCTGCCGCCACGCTATCGGGAAAGCAGTGTGCCAAGAGCGGCGCAAAACGCTGCCAGCGGGCGATGGCGGCGGCGATATCGGCCGCGCCGTAGGGGAGCGTAGCCAGCGCCTGGGCGGCGGGCTGTCTGGCGGGGTTGTGCCACAGCAGTGGCAGGCCCTGCAGCAGGGCAGTGGGGAGCAAGGTAGCGGGCATGGTGTCTCCTTTGGCAATGGCAGCAGTGTGTCGCGCGCAGGCCAGCGTGACAAACCAGCATGCCTGCTGCAGCTGATTAGCCAGGCTCATCACTGGCATGGCTGCACACTTTTACCACCCGGCTAGCAATAAGTGATTTATAGCGGCCATGCCAGGCGCACTATGCTGGCAGACATGACAGACCATCTGCGAACCCCCCTCGCCATGACTAGTTTCCGTTTTGTCGAGCTTTTCCAGTCTTCGCTTGGCAGCTTGCCCCTGTTTGCGCTGCAGGCGGCCGCTGCCGTTGGCATGCTGGGTGCCATGCTGGTACTGACACGCAGCCGCGGGCACGCCATTGCCCACCGCGAGGCTTACCTGGGTCTGATCATGGGCCTGGCCATTTATGTGATTGCCTGGTTTGTTTCCGGCTCGATGAAAGGCCCGATCAAGCTGAACCTGGGCACCGACCTGCTGTTGCTCAGTGGCCTGCTGGGTGGCTGGCCTGGCGGCCTGGCCTGCTACCTGCTCAATACCCTGGCGCGTTACCAGTTTTCCGGCGTAGAGCGCCTGCTGGGCAGCATGGTGGATACGGCGGTGCCGGTACTTGCCGGCCTGCTGCTGCGGCGCTGGTTTTACCCGGCCTTGCTGGCGGGTTTTCGCTGGCGCACCTTGCTGTGCATCTGGCTGGCCCGGGTAGTGGCTACCTATCTTGGGCTGGTGTTGGCGCTGCAGATCACCCCGGTAGCGGCAGACCTGGTGGAGCAGTTTGTGGTGCTGCGGCTACTGGTTTTGCCCTTGTCGCTGGGTATTTTGTACCTGGCGTTGCAAATGGTGGCGCTGGACGCCCAGATAGACCGGCAGCGTACGCGCGAGTACTACTTTAGCCATACCGACGCGCTAACCGGCCTGCCCAACCGCAAGGCGCTGGGCGTGTACCTGGCGGACTTGCGTGCGTCTGGGGTGCGCGGGGTGGGCTGCCTGGCGGTGCTGGAACTCAGCAATCTGCGCGATTTTTTGCTGCGCTATGGCCTGCAGAACGGCAGCCGGCTGTGGGGCAGGGTGAACGATATCGAACACGCCATGCCGCTGATGCGCGCCATCAGCCGCTACCAGCCGCGGGTATTCCAGTACGGTGACTTTTCGCTGGCTATCGTGCTGCGGGGTGCCCACTTGGTCGACCTGGAGCGCAGCGGCGAAGTCGAAGCCTTTTTGCAGCAGCTGTCGCAAGACATGTGTGCCGACTGGTACAGCTTTAGCCCGGTCTTCCGCTGTGCAGTGGTGGAACTGGAAAACGACTACCAGCAGGGGGAGGACGGCCTGCCCTACCGCAATATCACCCTGGCGCTGAATGCACACGATGCGGGGGTGGCGTATTTCAACGACCTGCTGCGCCGCGATGCGGTGCTGGACGGCTATATCGAGTCGGCACTGGATGCCTGGCTGGCAGACCCGGCCAGCATGCCACTGGCCTACCAGCCCAAGATCAGGCTGCAGGATGGGCTGCTGGCGGGGGGCGAGGCGCTATTGCGCCTGCATGATGCTTTTGGCCAGCCGGTAGCCGCCATGCGCGCCATCTCCTTGTTTCGCCAGCGCGGGCGTCTGGCCGAATTCGAGTGGGTGTCTCTCTGTGCCGTGGTAGGGGTCTTGCCGCAGGTATTGTCGCGCTTTCCGGGCTGCTGCATGTCGGTCAATGTCTCGGCCGAGTCGCTATGCAAGGCTGACTTCGGCCTGCAGGTAAACATGCTGTTGCAGCAGCAAGGTGTGCCCGGCAGTGCGCTGTGTCTGGAGGTGGTGGAGTGGTCCGACGTGCTCCAGATGCCACAGGTAGAGCAAAACATGGCGCTGCTGGCGCAGGCTGGCGTGTGCCTGTCGCTGGATGATTTTGGTGTGGGTTATTCCACCCTGATGCTGCTAACACAGTTTGCTTTTGCCGAGGTCAAGCTGGAGCAGTCGCTGATTGCCACCATCGACAACCGCAAGTCGCGCACCGTTATTGCGCTGGCAGTAGAGGTGGCACACCGTAGTGGTGCCCGTGTGGTAGCCGAGGGCACAGAGACCCAGCACGAGCTGGCATGCGTGCGCGAGCTGGGGGTAGACCTGGCGCAAGGCTACCTGTTTTCCCCTGCTATGCCGCTAGCGCAGTTTTTGCACTTTTCCCTGCGCCAACCGCTAGCGCATACCCGCGCCTGAGCCCCTGCCGCATACGGCGTTCATGCCGTGTGCGCCGCCAGCCAGGCGCGCTTTTGTGCCGCGCTCATCGCCTTTACCGCATGCTCTGCGGCCAACGCCTCCCCTTTGCTGGCAAAAGCCAGCACCAGCGCAATGCGCTCCGGTGGAAAGCTGCGCGTGTAGCGCGCGCCCTTGCCTGCAGCGTGCGCCGCGTAGCGCTTGTCTACATCGGTGGTAATGCCGGTGTACAGGCTGCCGCCGCGGCAGTGCAGCAGGTACAGGTACCACGGGCGGCCAGGGTTGGCCGCAGCCTCCCCGCCGCTCACCCCAGCGCCTGCGCCAGGTCGGCGATGATGTCGCGCACGTCTTCTATGCCGACCGAACAGCGTACCAGCCCGCCCGGAATACCCAGCGCCACGCGCTCGGCTTCGCTGCATTCCACATGGCTGGTGGTGCTGGGGATGCCCAGCAGGGTGTCTACCGAGCCCAGTGTGGCGGCGCGGATCAGCAGCTGGCAGCGCGGCAGCATGGCTTGCACCGCGGCAAAACCACCGGCCAGCTCGAAGCTCAGCACGCCGCCAAAGCCCTGCATCTGGCTGGCCGCCAGCGCGTGTTGCGGGTGGCTGGGCAGGCCGGGGTAGTTCACCCGCGCTACTGCCGGGTGGGTGTGCAGCCACTGCGCCAGCGCGAGCGCGTTGGCGTTGTGCTGGCGCATGCGCAGTGCCAGTGTCTTGATGCCGCGCAGGATCAAAAACGCGCTCATCGGGTCCAGGCAGGCGCCGTGGATCTCGCGGTAGTGGCGCAGCTTGTCGGTGAGCGCGCGGCTGCCGCAGGCGATGCCGCCCATGGCGTCGGCGTGGCCGCCCAGAAACTTGGTGGCGCTATGCAGCACCAGGTCGGCCCCCAGCGCCAGCGGCTGCTGGTTCACTGGCGTGGCAAACGTATTGTCGATGACTACCAGCGCGCCCGCTGCGTGGCCGGCGGCGGCCAGCTGGCGGATGTCCTGCACCTTCAGCATCGGGTTGGTGGGCGATTCCAGATACAACAGGTCGCAGCCCTCCGCCATGGCGGCGGCAAAAGCGTCGGCGTCGGTGGTGTCGCACAGCGTCACCTGCACGCCCCAGTGCGGCAGCGTGTGCTGGAACAAATAGTGGCTGCCGCCGTAGGTATCCTTGCCCGCCACCACGCGTGCGCCGGGGCGCAGCAGCGCCAGCAGGGTGCTGCTGATGGCGGCCATGCCGCTGCTAAAGGCTACTGCAGCCTCGGCGCCTTCCAGTGCGGCCAACCTGGCTTCCAGTGCCAGCGTGGCCGGCTGTGCGGTATTGCGGCTGTACAGCGGGCCGGGCGCGTCGCCACGGGCCACCTGTTCCCAGCTGGTCACATCGGGGTAGCCGTGGGCAATGGCAAACTCCACCGGTACGGCTAGCGCGTCGTGCGGGCGGAACGGGTCTTCGCCAGCGCGGACGGCCAGCGTATCGGGGTGCAGGGTGGGGCGGGTCATGGCAGCTCCGGGCGCAAACATGGCGGCATGCTGCGTGGCCGGTGGCGGCACTGTCAAGCCCGCTCTGGCGAGCTTGATAGGCAAGACAAAGCCTGTTTGCAGTGCAAACAGGCTTTGTCTTGTAAGCGGGAAGGCTGCAGATTCAACGGCGTATATGGCGCGGCCCGGTAAAACCGGGCCGCTACGGTGTCAGCCGCCGCCAGCCCGCCCCGCGTGTCAGCGCTGGTAGGTGGCGGTGAAGCTGGCCTTGCCCAGGCCGTTGGCCCACAGCATATAGCCCACCAGTGCCGGGCTGGCGTCGGCTGGCAAGTCCAGGCGCGGTACTTTCAGCGCGTGCACGGTAAAGATATAGCGGTGCTTGCCGTGGCCAGGCGGTGGGCAGGCACCGCCAAAGCCGGGCTGACCAAAGTCGGTGCGGCTTTGCATGGCACCGGCCGGTAGCAGCGTGGCGTCGTTACCGGCACTGGCCGGCAGGCCCTGGGTGCTGGCCGGCAGGTTGAAAACCAGCCAGTGCCACCAGCCACTGCCGGTGGGCGCGTCCGGGTCGTACACGGTAACGGCGTAGCTTTGCGTGCCGGCCGGCGCATTTTTCCACGCCAGCGCGGGGGATACATTGCCGCCGTCGCAGCCAAAGCCGTTGAACTCTTGGGCCTTGCTCATAGCCTGGCCGTCGCGCAGCTGCGGGCTGCTCAGGTCAAAGGCCATGGCGGGCAGGCTGGCGCAGGCCAGCAGGGTGGTAAGCAGCAGGGTTTTCATCAGGCGTCTCCAGGTAGGGAATAGCCTGGCCAGTGTGGCAGGGCCGCAGGGCGCTGGCGCGCCGGTGGGCACCACGGGCTGTGCCGAAACGCTCAAGTTGCTCAGGCTGCCACGTCGCGCTGCTGGCGTAGCTGGCTAGGGCTGACACCAAAGCGCTGGCGAAAGGCGGCGCTAAAGCGCGACGGCGACAGATAACCACAGGCCGCCGCCACGTCGGCCAGCGGCTGGCTACCGCTATTGACCAGGCCCAGCGCCCGCTCCATGCGTACCTCGCCCAGCAGGGTGGAAAACGAGGTGTGCTCTGCGGCCAACCTGCGCCGCAGCGTGGCCGGGCTCATGGCCAGGTGGCGGGCAATATCGGTAGCTTGCCAGTCGCGGGCGGGGTCAAAGGCCAGCAAACTCTGGATCTGCGCCCGTACATCCTGCCGCGGCTGGCGGAACAGCGCAGCGCCCTGGCGGGCGGCGGCCAGCGCCAGCATCAGCCCCTGCCAGGCGTGCTCGGCGCGGGCCTCGCCCAGTGTGCCGGCCTCGGCTTGTGGTAGCAGCGTTTGCAGCTGTTGCAGCGCGGCCACGGCGTCGGCGTGGGGCTGGAATACCGGGGCGGCATCCTGCCACGGTGGTGCTGGCAGCTGGCTGCCGTACTGTGCCAGCAGGCGCTGCAGCCAGTGCTGCGGCTGCACCAGTGTCCAGGCGCGGTAACCGTGGCTGCCGGGCTGGTTGATGATGTCTACCTCCTGCCCGCCGGGGATCACCAGCCAGCTACCAGGCGGGCAGTGCCAGCTACCATGGCGGGTAAGCAGCTGTTTTTCACCCTGCTCTACCGCCACCAGCAGGGTGGACAGCACCGGCACCCGCGCCAGGCGCTGGCGTTGCAGGCTACGAAAAATATACAGCGGTAGGGTAGACATGGCGGGCTCCTGGCAGGTTGGCCGCATCATGCAGCAGGGTAGGCGCGCTGACGAGAGGCGTGAGCGGCCAGGGCCAGCGGCTGCGCGTTGCGGGCGGGTGCGCGGTAGCTTACTCGACAAGTGGATAAATAAAGCGTGCCACTTGCCATGGGCCTGCCTGACATTCGTCTTGCAGCTGAAAACCGTGCTTCTGGTAATGGTGGCGCAGCGCGAGCCGCTCGGCGGCACAGTCCAGCCGGATATCGCGATAGCCGTGCCGGCGTGCCTCGGCTACCGCGTGTTGTAACAGGCAGGCTAATAACCCTTGCCCTTTGTGGCGGCGGGAAAGGGCAATACGGTGCAGAAACAGGCTGTGTGCGTGGGGGAGCTCGGGCCAGAACAGCGGGTCATGGTGCATCATGCGGCATGTGCCCACGGCTTCTGCGCCTAGATACAGCAGATGGTATTCACCAGCAGCAAGGGCATTGGCAATGGCCTGCGGGCTGACTTCTTCTGGTAGCCACATGGTGTCGCCACGCTGCTGTAGCCAGTCAGCCGACTGTTGCAACAGTCGCGTGACTTGCGCGCTGTCGTTGTTGCTGGCGGGTTTCAGGATGGTTTGTTGTGGTGCTACCAGCCATTGGCTGACACTGCCCAGCCAGCCATCTGGCTCGCCGGCCGGCAGCGTGTGTTCGCCATCGGCCAACTGCAAGCGGGCGTGGCGGGCGTCGAACCACAGCTCGCCTTGGGCAAAGCGGCGGTACTGCGCCGGTTCGGTCTGCATGGCGGCGAAATCCAGCCGCTGCCAGCCGTGGCTGGCGGCAGGCTGCCACAGCCAGTAGTACACCTGGTCGGGCGGGCTGCCCGCCGGCTGGTCCAGCCGCTTGATTTCCAGCAGGCTGCCGGCAGCGCCGTGGAAGGCAAACAGGCAACGCAGCGGCAGCATCACAGCCCCGTTTTGTGCGCCATGTCCGGGCGGTGCTTCATGGCCAGGCCCTTGAGCAGATAGCGCAGGAACTGGTCGCCGCAGACGCGGTAGTTCTTGTGGCCGGGCTTGCGGAACAAGGCGCCTACCTCGGCGCTGGACACGTTAAAGCCGGTGCGGGCGATCAGCGCCTCGATGTCTTCCTGCTTCAGCTCGAACGCTACGCGCAGCTTTTTCAGGATGTCGTTATTGTTCAGGCGCAGCGCGGGTGGCGGCAGCGGGGCGTCGTCGCGGCGGCCGCGGCGCTCGATGATCAGGCCGTCCAGAAAGGACGACAGCAGCTCGTCGCTGCAGCTGGCAAAGCCGTCTTCTTCGTCTTTTTTCAGCAGGGCGGCAAAGTCGTCGTCGGCGTAGGGCTCGACGTGCTGCAGGATGGCCAGCATGCGCTTGTCGCTGATGTTCAGGATAAAGCGCACGCTGCGCAGGATGTCGTTGTTAAGCATGGTGGTATCGCAATCAAGGTTGGCCGCAGGTGGCGGGCGGCCAACCTTGCGGCGTCAGCGGGCGGCGGTGCTGCCGTCCTGCCCCAGTTCGACAGCGTAGGACAGGGCCAGGCGGGCAAACTTCAGCGCGTGCGCGGCCTGGTTGCCCATATTGGCCAGCGTGTCGCCGCTGGTGTGAATATGGGGATTGTAATCGCTAAAGCGCGATTCGAACGGCAATGTTGCCGCATAGCCTTGCTGGTGCCAGGATGCGTGGTCGGAGCAACCGTAGTGGCATTTGTCGTAGCCTACCTTCAGCGCAGGCTGGTAGGTGCTGACCAGCTTGGCCACAAAGGCGTTCTGCGCGGCGTTGGTGTAGTCGGTGTACAGGTAGATGTCTTCGGCGCTGCCTTGCCAGTTGGTCATGTCCAGCTGCAGCACGCCGACCACGTTGGCCTTTTGCTTTTTGTGGCGGGCGGCAATGTCGCCGGAGCCGCGCAGGCCTACCTCTTCGGCGGCGTAGGCCATGAATTTCAGCGTGCGCTGCGGCTGGTAGTTGGCCGCAGCCAGGACGCGGATCACCTCGGTGAGCGTGGCCACGCCGCTGGCGTCATCGTCTGCCCCCGGTGCGCGGCTGTTCTCGCTGGTGTTGCCGATGGTGGAATCCAGGTGCGCGCCCAGCACCACGACCTCTGTGGCTTTGCTGCGCCCCGGTATGGTGACGATCACCGATTTTTGCGGGTAGCCGGCGTGGCTGACCTGCTCTACCTTGATGTCGCTGCGGCGGCTGGCCAGCTGCTGCCAGTGGCGGTATAGCCAGTTGGCCGCATTCACGCCGTGGCTGGTGGTGTAAAAGCGGTTCTGGTAGGCCGACAGGCTGCCGATGGTGGCCAGCAGGTTGCTTTCCTGCAGCTGTGGCAGCAACGCGTTGACCCGTGCTTGCTGGCGGAGGGTGTAGTCGGGTGCTGCCACCGGGGCAGCCAGGCTGCTGCGGGCACTGGCGGTTACGCTCTGGCGCGCACTGGCCAGGCTGGTATGCACCATATAGCCGCCGCAGTGGCGCTGCTGTTGGTGGATGGCTTCGCTCAGCGCGGGTAGCAGGCTGTCGTCCACCTGTACCAGGTGCACGGTTTCCGTGCTGGTGGCCAGGCTGCGCTGGCTGGCTTGCAGGCCGCTGTCGTTGCGCAGGCTGTGTTGTGCGCTGCTCAGGCTGGCGGGTGCCAGCTGCTTTAGCAGGCGGTAGCCATCGTCACCGATGGACAGCCACACCGGGGCGGCGTGGCAGAGGGGGCTGGCCAGCAGGGTGGCCAGCAGCAGGGGGCGTAGTGTCATGGCGTGTACCTTCATGTATGGGCGCAAAAAAACCGGCACCGCACAGCGGTACCGGTTGCCGGTGGCGGCTTACAGCGGTTTGCTGCAGCTTACGCCCACGCTTTTGAAAGCGGCGGTGACGTCGGCGGCGGTGTAGCCGCGGTTTTGCGCGGCTTTCACGACGCCGCATGCGCCGCTGTTGTAGGTGGCGTTGGCGGTCCAGTAAAAGCGGTTGGCGTCGGCAAACACTTCAAACGCTTTGCGCGTGTGCCAGCCGGCCTTGGTGGCCAGCAGGTAGAACGCCTTGTTGTACACGCCGCTGGACAGGTGCGGGTCCATGCCGGCGCGGTAGTTTTTGGCGTGGTCGATGGAGCGGCCATCTTTGGTGGGGGTGGCCATATAGCGCAGCGCGCCGTTGGCCTTGAAGATCTCGCTGCCCACCAGCCAGTCGTTCTTGCCGCGGGCAAAGTACTCGGCGGCTTCACCGGCGATGTCGGAGTAGGCCTCGTTCATGCCGCCAGACTGGTTTTTGTACACCAGGCCGGCGTTCTGCTCGGTAAAGCCGTGGCTGACCTCGTGCGAGGACACGTCCAGCGATACCAGCGGGTAGAAGGTGGACGCGCCGTCGCCAAAGTTCATGTAGGCACCATCCCAGAAGGCGTTTTCATAGCCGCTGCCAAAGTGCACGCGCATGTGCAGCTTGCCCTTGATCGGCGCGACACCCAGCCATTGCTGGTACATGTTGTAGATCACACCGCCAAAGAAGTGCGCGTCGTTCATCGGCGAGTAGGCACCGTTGACGGTTTTGTAGGTGTTGCGCGGGCAGGCAAACTGGAATGGCGTGGTCTTGGGGTTGTTTTCGTCCGCGCTGTGCTGCAGATCGACGGTGACTACGGTGCCGCTGTCCATCTTGCAATCGCTGGTGACTTTCAGTGCACCGTACTGGGTGCCGTACTCGTACTGGCCGGTTTTCTGGTTGCCGCCGGGGCCGGTGGCGTCGGCGTGGGCCAGGCCTTCCCATTGCTGCAGTACGGTGCCGTTATTGGCGTCGATGATGAAATGCGGGCGGCTAGGCTGCTGGCCGCCGACAAAGAACGACACCAGGTAAACCAGCTGCGCTACGTTGTTGGCGCCCAGTTGCACCACCAGCTCGGCCTTGTCGTTACGGGTGGCGCGGCCGGCGGCTTTCAGGCTCTTGGCCTGGGCGAGTACTTGCTGCGCACTCAGCGTTGGGCGGGGGCTGGCCAGGTCTTGCTGGATATCGGCAATGAAGCGGCCGCTGCGGCTGTTGGCACCGGTAAGGCTGCGGGCATTGCCGTCGGCTTCTTCCACGATGGCTTCGCCCCATACCGGCACGCCCTGGAAGTACTGCTGGTAGCGGGTAACGGTTTTGCCATTGGGCAGTGTGGCGCTGCGCAGTACCTTGAGGTCGCCGGCCTGGGCGCCGGTGAGGCTTTGCAGCGAGGCGGTGCTACCGCTGGCCAGGCTGCGTGCCTGCTGGGCGGACAGATCGATGACGGTAGCGGCCTGGGCGGCAAGCGGGAAGGCCAGCGCGGTGGCCAGGGCCAGGGTTTGCAGCGGAAGGATACGTGCTTTCACATCAGACTCCTGTAGTAGATAGCGTGAGTTGACCGGCCGCTGCCTGCGGGTAGCCTGCCTCTTTGGGCAGCTATTTCCCTTGCAGGTCAATGGCTTGGTGCTGCAGTTATCCGCTGCGGGGTGGTGGTGTTCAAGCGTCCGGGGGGCTGCTGCCGCTAAAGCTGCACTTTGGTTCAGGACAATGTGTAGCCAAAATGAATAATCTACGCTTTTAGATTTTGTTTGAAATGAAAGCGTTTTTTATTGTTCTTGGCTTGAAAATGCAACAAGCCGCCCGAGGGCGGCTTGTCCGTTGGCACCGATATGAACTCAGGGTGCCAGGCGGCTGCGTGCCCAGCTGGCGTCGGCGGCCAGCGTGTACAGCACGCGGTCGTGCAGGCGGCTGGGGCGGCCCTGCCAGAACTCGATGCGGTCCGGCACGATGGCGTAGCCGCCCCAGTGCGGCGGGCGCGGTACCGACAGCGGGTGTTTCAGGCCAAAGCTGGCTGCGCGGGTAACCAGCACGGTTTTGCTGTCGATTTCGCTGCTTTGCTCGCTGGCCCAGGCGCCGATGCGGCTGGTGTAGGGGCGGCTGGCAAAGTAGGCGTCGGACACCTCGGGCGCAACCTGCGCCACGCGGCCTTCTATGCGCACCTGGCGCTCCAGCTCGGGCCAGAAGAAGGTCACGGCAATATACGGGTTGGCCGCCAGCTGGCGGCCCTTGCGGCTAAGGTAGTTGGTATAGAACACCAGTTGGCCGTTTTCCACGCCCTTGAGCAGCACGATGCGCGCCGACGGCCGCCCGCTGTCGTCCACGGTGGCAATGTGCATGGCGGTGGGTTCGTGCACCTGCGAGGCAATGGCTTCGTTCAGCCACACTTCAAACTGGGCGACTGCGTCGGGCAGGCAGTCATCGGGGGACAGTTCTTTCTTGCTGTATTCGAGGCGGATATCGGCGAGGTTCAGCGACATGGTCGGGCTCCACAAGCATGGGGGCGGCATTGGCGCCGCAAGGGGTTGGCCGCCATCATACGCCGCCCGCCGCCGGCTGGCCCAGCTTCCGCGCCAGGAAATCCACCAACATGCGTATCTTGGGCGATAGCTGGCGCTTGTGCGGGTACAGCGCCCAGATGCCTTCTTCCGGCGGCTGCCAGGCGGCGAGCAGCGGCTGCAGTGCGCCGCTGGCCAGGTGCGGGGCCACGTAGTAATCGGGCAGCTGCACAATGCCGTGGCCAGCCAGCGCCGCCTGGGTCAGTGCATGGCCGCTGTTGCAGCGCAGGCGGCCCTGTACCCGCAGCGGGCGGCGTTTGCCGTGCTCGCCGATAAACCAGTGCTCGTGGCTGCCCAGCAGGCAGTTGTGCTGCTCCAGCGCGGCCAGGGTATGCGGCGTACCGTGGGCAGCCAGGTAGGCCGGGGCGGCGCAGATGTGCAGGTGGCGGCCGGCCAGGCGGCGCGCGATCAGGCTGGAATCGGGCAGCTGGCCGATGCGGATGGCCAGGTCGTAGCCGTCGTGTACCAGGTCCAGCAGCTCGTTGCTCAGCTGCAGCTTGATGTCCAGCGCCGGGTAGTGTTGGCCGAACTGCAGCAGCAGCGGCGCGATGTGGCTTTCGCCGTAGGCCAGTGGCGCGGTGACTTTCAGGCTGCCCTGCGGCGTGGATAGGTGCTGCGACACGGCGCGCTCGGCCTCGCCCAGCGAGTCCAGCAGCTGGCGACAGTGCTGCAGGTAGAGCTGGCCGGTGTCGGTCAGCGTAACGTGGCGGGTGGTGCGGTACAGCAGCTGGGTACCCAGCCGCGCCTCCAGCCGGGTGAGCTGGCGGCTCACCTGCGATACCGATAGCCCCAGCGCCTGCGCCGCGCGGGTAAAGCTGCCGTGTTCCGCCACGGCGGCAAATTCGCACACCCCTTCCCATGCCAGCATTGTTGCACCCTGTAAAAAATCATTTGCCAATAGCGTGGATTATCCCGCAATCAAAGCCTAATACAATGCGGCCAACCTTTTTACTGACGGAAACCACCATGACTGCCACCACCATCACCTGTAAAGCCGCCGTTGCCTGGGCTGCCGGCCAGCCACTGACTATCGAAGACGTGCAAGTGATGCCGCCACAAGCGGGCGAAGTGCGCGTGAAGCTGGTGGCCACCGGCGTGTGCCACACCGACGCCTTTACCCTGTCCGGCGACGACCCGGAAGGCATCTTCCCCTGCATTCTGGGCCACGAAGGCGCCGGTATTGTGGAGTCGGTCGGCGAGGGCGTGACCAGCGTGGCGGTGGGCGACCACGTGATTCCGCTGTACACGCCGGAATGCGGCGAGTGCAAATTCTGCAAATCGGGCAAGACCAACCTGTGCCAGAAGATTCGCGCCACCCAGGGCAAGGGCCTGATGCCGGACGGCACCACGCGCTTCTCGAAAGACGGCCAGCCGATTTACCACTACATGGGCACCTCTACCTTTGCCGAGTACACCGTGCTGCCGGAAATCTCGCTGGCCAAGGTGAACCCGACCGCCCCGCTGGAAGAAGTGTGCCTGCTGGGCTGCGGCGTCACCACCGGCATGGGCGCGGTAATGAACACCGCCAAGGTGAAAGCGGGCGATACCGTGGCCATCTTCGGCCTGGGCGGCATTGGCCTGTCGGCCATCATCGGTGCGCGCATGGCCGGTGCCAGCCGCATCATCGGTATTGATATCAACGAGAGCAAATTCGCGCTGGCACAAAAGCTGGGCGCCACCGACGTGATCAACCCGCAGCACTTTGACAAGCCGATTCACGACGTGATCGTGGAAATGACCGACGGCGGCGTGGATTTCTCGTTCGAGTGCATCGGCAATGTGAACGTGATGCGCTCGGCGCTGGAATGCTGCCACAAGGGCTGGGGCGAGTCGGTGATTATCGGCGTGGCCGGCGCGGGGCAGGAAATCAGCACCCGCCCGTTCCAGCTGGTGACCGGCCGCGTATGGCGCGGTTCGGCCTTTGGCGGCGTGCGTGGCCGCTCCGAGCTGCCGCATTTTGTGGAACGCTACCTGAAAGGCGAGTTCCGCCTGGACGACTTCATCACCCACACCATGCCACTGGACGACATCAACACCGCCTTTGACCTGATGCACGAAGGCAAGAGCATCCGTAGCGTGGTGCATTACCAGTAAATCACCGCCATGCGGCCAACCCCACGTTGGCCGCCGTCAGGAAACCACCATGACCATCGAACAGATCAGCTGCAACCGCAGCTTTGGCGGCGAGCACCGCCAGTACACCCACGCCTCGGCCGTGCTGGGCTGCAGCATGCGCTTTGCCGTGTACCTGCCGCCTGCCGCGCTGGCCGGCGCACGCGTGCCGCTGCTGTACTGGCTGTCCGGCCTGACCTGCAGCGACGAAAACTTCATGCAAAAAGCCGGCGCGCAGCGCGTGGCCGCCGAGCTGGGCATGGCCATTGTGGCGCCGGATACCAGCCCGCGTGGCGAGGGCGTCGCCGACGACCCGGCCTACGACCTGGGTCAGGGCGCGGGCTTTTACCTGAACGCCACGCAGGCACCGTGGGCCGCGCACTACCGCATGTACGACTACATCAGCCAGGAGCTGCCCGCGCTGCTGGCGGCCCATTTTGACTTTGGCCCCGCCGCCATTGCCGGCCACAGCATGGGCGGCCACGGCGCGCTGCTGTGCGCACTGAAACGGCCGCAGGATTATGTATCGGTGTCCGCGTTCAGCCCCATTGCCAACCCGGTGAACGTACCGTGGGGGCAGAAGGCGTTTACCGCCTACCTGGGCGACGACAGCACCGCCTGGCAGGCGTGGGACGCCAGTGTGCAGATGGCGGCGGCCAACCCGGCCACCGCGCTGCCGTGCCGGGTGGACGTGGGGCTGGCGGATGGTTTTATCGATAGCCAGCTGCAGCCACAAGCGCTGGAAGCCGCCGCCGCACACAGCGGCTACCCGCTGCAGCTACACCGCCATGAGGGCTACGACCACAGCTACTATTTTGTGGCCAGCTTTATCGAGGCGCAGCTGCGCTTTCATGCGGCCCATCTGGCGCGTGCCTGAGTTTTCCTGCCATGTTTTGGCCACGATCAACGCTGATCGTGGCCAGCCGCGCTGCCCCGCGCCGGGTTTTCGGCTAGAATAGCCCGTTTCCCAAAGCGGATTTTCCCTCGCCACCATGCAGCTGGTAGCCATCGGACTCAACCACCACACCGCGCCCTTGTCGATACGCGAGCGGCTGGCCTTTCCTGCAGAAACCCTGCCGGATGCGCTGGCGCAGCTGGTGGATTCGCAAGCCGCGCGGGAAGCCACCATTGTGTCCACCTGTAACCGCACCGAGCTGTACTGCGCCACGCAGCGCCCGGAAGACGCCCTGCGCTGGCTGGCCGGCTACCACGGCCTGACGCTGGACGAAGTGCGGCCCTACCTGTACCTGTTGGATGCGCCGGAAACCGCCCGCCATGCCTTCCGCGTGGCCTCGGGCCTGGACTCTATGGTGCTGGGCGAAACGCAGATCCTGGGCCAGATCAAGGACGCAGTACGCGTAGCCGAGCGCGCCGGTACGCTGGGCAGCCTGCTGAACGGCCTGTTCCAGAAAACCTTCTCGGTGGCGAAAGACGTACGCAGCCAGACGGCGGTGGGCGCCAGCTCGGTGTCCATGGCCGCCGCGGGTGTGAAGCTGGCCGAGCAGATTTTTGCCAGCGTGGCCGGGCTGAACGTGCTGTTTATCGGTGCTGGCGAGATGATCGAGCTGGTAGCCACCCATTTTGCTGCCCGCCAGCCGGCGCAAATCACCGTGGCCAACCGTACGCTGGAGCGCGGCCAACGCCTGGCAGAGCAGTTCGGTGGTAACGCCATTACCCTGTCCGAGCTGCCAGACCAGCTGCAGCGCTACGATGTGGTGGTCAGCTCCACCGCCAGCCAGCTGCCGATTATCGGTAAAGGCATGGTAGAGCGCGCCATCAAGGCACGTCGCCACCGCCCCATCTTCATGCTGGACCTGGCCGTACCGCGCGATATCGAGGCCGAAGTTGGCCGCATGGACGACGTGTACCTGTACACCGTGGACGATATCGCCGGCATCGTGGAAGTAGGCCACCAGGCACGCAACCAGGCGGCAGAAGAGGCCGAGCTGATCATTGGCCACCGCGTTGCCGAATTCACCGACTGGCTGAAACGCCGCGAGTCGGTACCGCTGATCCGCGCCCTGCGCGACGAAAGCGAGCGTATTCGCCGCCACGCACTGGAGGCAGCCATGAAACAGCTGTCGCGTGGCGACAACCCCGAAAAAGTGCTGGAAGCCCTGTCGCTACAGCTCACCAACAAACTGATGCACCCGCCGACGCAGGCGCTGTCTAGCGGCAGCGGCGCGGCGCACGACGCGCAGGTCGAGCTGATCGCGCGTTTGTATCGCTTACACCCGGAGCAGTAATGAAACCGTCGATCGCGGCCAAACTCGCCCAGCTGGTAGAACGGCTGGAAGAGGTTACCCACCTGCTGGCAGCAGAAAACGCCACGTCCAATATGGATGCCTTCCGCAAGCTCACGCGCGAGCACGCCGAGCTGACCCCGGTGGTAGAGGCGTTCAACGCCTACCGCCAGTGCGAAGCCGACGTGGCTACCGCCAGCGAGCTGCTGGACGACCCGGACATGAAAGAGTTTGCTCAGGAAGAAATCGCGTCAGCCAAAGATAAGCTCGCCGCGCTGGACGTGGAGCTGCAAAAGCTGCTGCTGCCCAAAGACCCGAACGACGACAAGAACATCTTCCTGGAAATTCGCGCCGGCACTGGCGGCGATGAGGCCGCACTGTTTGCCGGCGACCTGCTGCGTATGTACACCCGCTTTGCCGAGCGTAACCGCTGGCAGGCCGAGATCGTGTCTGCCAGCGAGTCTGACCTGGGCGGCTACAAAGAGGTGATCGTGCGCCTGATCGGCCAGGGCGCTTACTCGCGCCTGAAGTTCGAATCCGGCGGCCACCGTGTGCAGCGCGTGCCCGCTACCGAAACCCAGGGCCGCATCCACACCAGTGCCTGCACTGTGGCGGTAATGCCCGAGGCCGACGAGATCGCCGAGGTGGTGCTGAACCCGGCCGACCTGCGTATCGATACCTACCGTGCCAGCGGCGCGGGTGGCCAGCACATCAACAAAACCGACTCTGCGGTGCGCATTACCCACTTGCCCACCGGCATTGTGGCCGAGTGCCAGGACGGCCGCTCGCAGCACGCCAACAAAGCCAGCGCCATGCAGGTGTTGGCCGCACGTATCTACGATATCCAGCTGCGCGAGAAAAACCAGAAGGAAGCGGCCGAGCGCAAGAGCCTGATCGGCTCCGGCGACCGCTCCGAGCGCATTCGTACTTACAACTACCCGCAAGGCCGCATTACCGACCACCGCATCAACCTGACGCTGTACAAGCTGGACTACGCCATGGACGGCGACCTGTACGAGCTGACCGACGCGCTGGTGGCCGAGCAACAGGCCGAGCTACTGGCCCAGCTGGCCGAGTAAGGCCCCGCGGCCAACAAGCCGCTACGGTAAACAAAACACCCCTTTGCGCCCGGCGCACAGGGGTGTTTGTTTTGTGGAGCGTGCAGCATGCAGGATGCACAGCGGTATCCATGTGGCAGCCAGGGTACAGCAGGGCGGTTTTATGGTGTACTTACCTGTTTGAGATTGTTTTTCAATATATTTAAGAATATATTGAATAATATTTCATCAACAGGTGGCCATCATGTTTCAACGCAATATCGGTAGTACAGAACGCGTCATCCGCATCGTCGCCGGCCTGGGCATTACTGCCCTGGCTTTTGTCGGTCCACAAACCCCGTGGGCGCTGCTGGGCTTGGTGCCGCTGGCCACCGGCCTGATGGGCTGGTGCCCACCTTATGCCCTCTTTGGCATCAACACCTGCAAGGTGCCTGCCAAGCAGGACTAAGCCGAGTGCGGCAATAAAAAAACGCGAGGCAGATGCCTCGCGTTTTGTTTGTCGCCAGCTACCAGCCTAGCGGGTAATCACCGGTGGTACATCCAACGCCAGGGCGGCCTGGATGGCATCGTCGTCTTCATGGAAGGGGCCGATGCGAACACGGTACAAACCCTGCTGGTTCACGATGGCCAGCTTGTCGTTATAGCTGCTGGCTTCCTCGCGAATCAGCTGCTTGAGCTGTGCTTCTGCAGTAGCCAGGCGGTCGTAAGCGCCCAGTTGCAGAAAGTAGGGCTCGCCGTTGTTGCTCGGCTTTTGCAGGGCTGCCGGCTTGGTGGCAATGCGGTCACTGCCTTCTACCGGAAACACGCGCTCTACCACGACGCTGCCAAAACCGCTACGCACGATATTCAGCTTATGGGCTGCGGCGTAGCTCAGATCCATCAGACGGCTCTTGTGGAACGGGCCGCGGTCGTTAATGCGCACAATGACGGATTCGCCATTCTTCACATTGGTTACCCGGGCATAGCTCGGGATGGGCAGCGTGGGGTGCGCTGCCGTCATGGCGAACATGTCGTAGCGCTCGCCAGAACTGGTCTTGCGACCATGAAACTGCTTGCCGTACCACGAGGCCTTGCCAGTCTGGCGATAAGGCTTCTCGGATCGGTCCGGGCGGAAACTCATGCCCAGCGCCGAGTACGGTTTGTTGGCCGAAGCAATCAGCGGTTCCGATTGCGGGATGGCATCTGGCACCAGGTCCAGATTGACCGGAATCCGGTCAGCCGGGCCGTCATTCTGGAAATAAGCCCCAGTATTGCTGCCCGGTTTCTTCACATTGGCTTTGGCAGACTGCGTCGCAGTTGCCGGCCTGACAGTGGTACAAGCTACCAGAAAAATGCTGGCACACACGAGCCACAGCCATCGGTAAAAAGGTTTCATGACCTCTCCTTATGCTGTTGTGCCAACCGTGAATTGCTAAATCCCCCCGGCAAAACCATGCTGGCGCCAGGCTTCGAATACGAGCACGGCGACGGCGTTGGAGAGATTCAAGCTGCGCGATTCGGGCTGCATGGGCAGCCTAACCCGCTGTTCCGTCGGCAGGGTTGCCAGAATATCTGCTGGCAAGCCGCGGGATTCGGGGCCGAAAAGCAACACATCGCCGGGATGGAAGGCGATGTGGTCGTGCCGCGTGGCACCTTTGGTGGTGGCAGCAAAGATTCTGCGGCCAGCCAGGTGGGCCAGACAGGCTTCCCAGTTCTCGTGAACCACCATGCGTGCGTACTCGTGATAATCGAGACCGGCACGCTTCAGTTTGGCGTCCTCAAGCGGAAAACCCAGCGGTTTGACCAAGTGCAATTCACAGCCGGTGTTGGCACAGAGTCGAATAATATTGCCTGTATTAGGCGGTATTTCCGGCTGGTAGAGAACAACGGTAAACATCGTTGCGGGTCGAATATTCCAATGAATCAACAGGTTGGTCAAGCTTGACGAGCAATGGCCCTGGCCAGCACCCAGGCATCTACCTGTTTTGCCCCTGATTTTCTCAGGGTTTTGGCCAGGGAATGCAGGGTGGCGCCGGTGCTGGCGACATCGTCCACAATGGCAATGTGAAGCCCGTCACAGCGGCGTTTTACGCCGAATGCATCGCGCACATTCTTCAGCCTTTCGCGGCGGTTCAGATTGGCTTGCTGCGCTGTGTTGCGTTTGCGCCAACACAGCTGGTCGTCAAATCGGACGCGCATTGTATCAGCCAGCGCGCGCGCCAGGGCATCGGGCAGGTTAAAGCCCCGCTCGTGTAGCCTGGCCGCCGCCAGCGGTACAGGGATGATCAAGTCTGGCAGCGGGCGTTCTGCGCCGCACGGCAGGCGTGCCAGGGCTTGTGGCATCAGGCTGGCCAACACGCCTTGCAGCGCGGGGGCCGGGGCGTATTTGCAGCGTCTGATCAGGCCTTCCAGCGGGTAGTCGTAATCGTAGGCGCTATACAGGTGGGCGAAGGCGGGGTGCTTGCCCTGGCAGTCGCCGCAGGGGGCCTGGGCACTGGCGGCGGGGGCCTGGCATATCGGGCAGCGATGGCCCAGGCGCCACGGCAGCTGCTGGCGGCAGGGTGGGCATAAGCCGTGGCGGGTGGCACGTTGGCCGCATAGTTGGCAGTGCTGCTCAAATAATGGGCAGCTGTCAATTATGTGTCTGCACAGGTTTGACAGCATGGGCCGGCTCCCGCAAGATTCGTTTCATGTTTTTACTCTAATGACGAGCGATTGCCCACCATGAGCCAGGCCACCATCCAATTTACCCGCCCAGCTACGCTGCACCCGGAAACCACACTGTGGTCGCAGGCCGAGGTCGAGGCGCTGTACGACCTGCCGTTCATGGAGCTGGTATTCCGCGCTGCCGAGGTACATCGCCAGCACTTTGACCCCAGCCGTGTGCAGCTGTCCACGCTGGTGTCCATCAAGACCGGCGGCTGTCCGGAAGACTGCGGCTATTGCCCGCAGTCGGTACACCACGATACCCCGGTAGAAAACGAGCCGATGATGACGGTGGACGAGGTGGTGGCGGCGGCGCGTAACGCCAAAGCCAACGGTGCCGGCCGTTTCTGTATGGGCGCCGCCTGGCGTGGCCCGAAAGATGCCGACCTGGAAAAAACCCTGGACATGGTGCAGCAGGTTAAGGCCCTGGGCCTGCAAACCTGTGCCACCTTCGGCTTGCTGAAAGATGGCCAGGCCGAAAAGCTGAAAGACGCCGGCCTGGACTTCTACAACCACAACCTGGATACCGCGCCGGACAAATACGCCGACATTATCCAGACCCGCGAGTACGAAGACCGCCTGGACACGCTGGGCAAGGTGCGTGGTGCCGGGCTGTCGGTATGCTGTGGCGGCATTGTGGGCCTGAACGAAACCCGCGAGCAGCGCGCCGGCCTGATTCTGCAGCTGGCCAACCTGGCGCCGCAGCCGGAATCGGTACCGGTGAATAACCTGGTCAAGGTCAGCGGCACGCCGCTGGATGACGCCGACGCGCTGGACTGGACCGAATTCGTGCGTACCATCGCCGTGGCGCGCCTCACCATGCCCAAGAGCTATGTGCGCCTGTCTGCCGGCCGTCGCGAGATGCCGGAAGCCATGCAGGCGCTGTGCTTCCTGGCCGGTGCCAACTCCATTTTCTACGGCGACAAGCTGCTCACCACCGGCAACCCGGATGTGGACGCCGACCGTGCCCTGATGGACAAGCTGGGCCTGCAGCCGCTGTAACCCCGCCTGACCATCTGGTTAAATGCAGAGCACCGTGCACGACGCCGGTGCTCTTTTTCATGATCTTGCAGAAAGGTTGGCCGCATGCACCCAGACCAGCTTGAACCCGCCCTGGCCGCGCTGGCGGCCGAGCACCGCTTGCGCCAGCGCCACGCGCTGCACAGCCCGCAAGGGCCGCACGTCACCATCGATGGCCGCGATTACCTGGCCTTTGCCAGCAACGACTACCTGGGCCTGGCCAACCACCCCGCACTGAAAACCGCCATGCAGCAGGCCATTGAGCAGTGGGGCGTGGGCGCTGGTGCCTCCGAGCTGGTGGCCGGCCACTTTGCCATCCAGCAGCAGGCCGAAGCGGCGCTCGCCGACTGGGTAGGCTGCGACGCTGCGCTGGTGTTCGGCTCCGGCTATGCGGCCAACCTGGGGGTGATCACCAGCCTGGTGGGCCGTGGCGATGCGGTGTTTGCCGATAAGCTCAACCACGCGTCGCTCAATGACGCCTGCGTGCTATCGCGGGCCGATTTTCAACGGTTTCGCCATAGCGACCTCGCCCATCTGGAAGCACTGTTGCAAAAAACCCCGGCCCGAACACGGCTTATTGCGGTAGACGCGGTGTACAGCATGGATGGCGACGAAGCCCCGTTGCGCGAGCTGCTCGCCCTGGCCGAGCGTTACGACGCTTGGCTCTATCTGGACGATGCCCACGGTTTTGGCCTGCTGGGCGAGGGGCGTGGTGCACTGGTGGAATACGCCTTGCACCACCCGCGCGTGGTGTACATGGCCACGCTGGGCAAGGCTGCCGGGGTAGCGGGGGCCTTTGTGGCGGGGAGCCATGCTTTAGTGCAGTGGCTGGTCAATACCGCACGGACGTATATTTTCACCACGGCGCATCCGCCTGCGCAGGCGGCGGCCATTCTGGCCAGTTTGCAGGTGATGCAGCAGGAGGGCTGGCGGCGGGAGCAAGTGCAGCAGCATATTTTGACATTAAGACAATTTATGCACGATAAATCTTTGCGATTGCTCTCTTCCCGTTCGCCAATTCAAGCGATTATTATTGGCAGTAACGAGGCTGCGGTAGGAATGGCTGCCGCCCTGCGCGAGCAGGGTGTGTGGATACCAGCCATTCGGCCTCCCACGGTACCGGCAGGAACGGCAAGACTGCGCGTTTCCTTGTCGGCGGGTCATACCGCAGGTGATTTGGCGGCGTTGTTGGCTGCGCTACAGCAGGTAGCGCGATAAAGCGGCCGCCCAAAGTGCCAAGCAGTAAGACCACACGAGAATAATAGCCACCGCGCGCTAAAGATGACGAGTGGGTCAATAAAGACTGTATGAACAGTACGGCTGATTTTCTGTTTACACCAGAAGAAGCTGCCGAAGCGGCACTGGACTTTTTGTTCCGCTTGCAGGCTCCTGAAGGTGCAGCAGTTTGGGGGAAACCGGGAACCGTCTGGCAATGTCTTGCCAGCCGGGGCGACTGCACTGGCTTGCCAGTGCCCACCGCATTGTCCGGCGAGCTGTCCTGGCAGCCCCCGGTACAGTGCCACCCGCTGGGTAGCCCCGGCCAGCCACTGGGCTGGCTGCTGTGGCATGGCGCGCGCGAGGCCGACGAGCTTACCCGGCGCCTGGCGGTGCTGCTGTCTGGCCACCTGGTGGCAGGCAGCATGCAGGGCGAGTTGGCCATCGCCCGTACCACCCACGAAACCCTGCTGGAAATCAGCCGTCTGGCCAACCACGCCGATAGCGTGGACGACTTCCTGCCGCGCATGCACCGCGCAGTCAGCCGCCTGATGCCGGCCGACAATTTCTACATTGCCCTGTTTGACGAAGAAGCCGGGCAGATTCGCTTCCCTTATTTTGTTGACCAGCTGGACCGCGAGCCGCCAGACGTTGGCCGCGCCTACCCGCTGCGCGGCCCCAGTGCCTCGCTGACGGCCTGGCTGATTCGCGAAAACCACTTTTTGCTGCTCAAGGGCGACGAAGTGCGCGTGCTGTGCCAGCGCGAGCGCATCCGCTTCATGGGCACACCGCCGCACTGGTGGATGGGCATGCCGCTGGTCAGCGGCGCAGGCAAGGTGATGGGCGCGGTGGTCATTCAGGGTTATGACCCGGCCTATACGCCTGCGCTGGTAGATGAATCCACCTTCCTGTACGTGGGGCACCATATCTCTTGCGCGCTGGACCGCCTGCTTTATCGCGCCCACCTGGAGCAGCAGGTATGGCAGCGTACCAGCGAGCTGGAAGGCATCAACGCGCGGCTGCGCGCCGAAGTCGTAGAGCGCCAGCGCAGCGAGCAGCTGCAGCACATGCTGTTCCGCATTGCCGAGCTATCCAATACCAGCCTGTCGATGGAAGCCTTTTTTGTCGGCCTGCATCGCCTGCTGTCCGAATTTATCGATGCCAGCAACTGCATGGTGGCGCTGTACGACCAGAGCCGCGACGAGCTGAGCTTTCCGTACTGCTCCGACCTGCGTCTGGCCGAGCTGTCCCCGCGCTCGCCCGGGCGTGGCCCGGTAGAGCAGGTGCTGCATAGCGGCCGCCCGCTGCTGCTGGCCGACATGCACAGCCACCCGCTGTTCGGCATGCAAAATGATAGCGGCAACCCGCCACACAGCTGGCTGGGCGTGCCGCTATACAGCGGCAATATGCTGCGCGGCGTGCTGTCGGTACAGAGCTATCAGGAAGACACGCGCTACAGCTGGCGCGACCAGGAAATCCTGGAATTTGTGGCCAACCATATCGGCAGCGCCCTGGCCCGCGTGCAGGCGCTGGACGACCTGCAGCGTGCCTATGTCGACCTGGAGCAGCGTGTACGCGAGCGTAGCGACGCGCTGGATGCGGCCAACGCCCAGCTGCAGCACGACAGCCTGCATGACCCGGTCACCAAGCTGCCCAACCGCAACCATTTCTCGCGCGTGCTCAAGCGCAGCTGGGACCACTTCCAGCTGGCGCCCGAGCAGCGCTTTGCCGTACTGCTGATCGACCTGGACCGCTTCAAGCTGGTGAACGACACCCTGGGCCACCTCATCGGTGACCAGCTGCTGATCGAAGCCGGGCAGCGCGTGCGCCAGAGCCTGCGCTTTGGCGACTTCATGGCGCGCCTGGGCGGCGACGAATACGCCGTGCTGCTGGCCTCGGTAGACGATATGGCCGAGTGCGAGCAGGTAGCGCGTGACCTGGTGGCTGCCTTCGAGCGCCCCTTTGTGCTATCCGGGCGCGAGGTATTCTCCACGGTGAGCGTGGGCGTGGTACTGGCCAGCAAAGAGCACTACAGCCGCGCCGAAGACCTGCTGCGCGACGCCGACCACGCCATGTACCGCACCAAGCAGAATGGCCGCCACGGTTACACCCTGTTCAACCACGCCCTGCGCTGCAACCAGGCCGACCAGCTGGCGCTGGAAGCCGAGCTGCGCCATGCCCTGACCAACGACGGCGAACTGGTGCCGTACTACCAGGCCATTGTGGACAGCCACAGCGGCCGCCTGGCCGGTTTTGAGACCCTGGTGCGCTGGCACCATCCCCAGCTGGGCATCATCGCCCCTGGCGTCTTTCTGCCCATGGCCGAGGAAAGCGGGCTCATCCTCAAGCTGGACCGCTACATGATCGAGCGCGCCTGCGCCCAGCTGGCCGCGTGGTACGCCGATGGCACCATCACCCACGAAGTGTGCCTGCACATCAACCTGTCCAGCGCCCACTTCCACGACACCAAGCTGGTGGACTGGATGCTGCGCCTGATCCGCGAGCACCAGCTGCCGCCGGGTACCCTGCACCTGGAAGTGACCGAAAGCGCGCTGATCGACGTGCCCGACGTCGCCATCGAGGTGATGCGCCAGCTCAAGACCCACGGCATCTGCCTGGCGCTGGACGACTTCGGTACCGGCTACTCGGCGCTGTCCTACCTGCACCGCTACCATTTCGACGTGCTCAAGATTGACCAGGCCTTTGTGCGCGAGGTGCACTGCCAGGAAGAATCCATCGCCATCGTGCGTGCCATCGTGGCGCTGGCCGAGGCGCTGGGCATGGAGGTGGTGGCCGAGGGCGTGGAAACCGAAGTCCAGGTACGCGCCCTGCGCGAGCTGGGTTGCCCGCGCCTGCAGGGCTACTACTTTGCCCGCCCGGCACCTGCTGCCGAGCTGGACTGGATGCGCCTGGCCGGCATGCCGGCCGAGCTGGCGCGCAGCGCCTAGGCCACAAAGCCGCCATACGGCGATGGCAATAAGCACGGCGGTATCTTTCCGCCGCGCTTATTGCGAAAATACGCCTTTGCCCCCACTTGGCTGTTCCATGAGCCTGTTTATTGAAACCCACGGTCGCGGCCCGGATGTGGTGCTGCTGCACGGCTGGGGCCTGCACGGTGGCGTATTCGACCGCGTAGCGGCCAACCTGGCCACCGATTTTTGTGTGCACTGCGTCGACCTGCCCGGCCACGGCGCCAGTGCCGCGGTCGAGACATTCCACCCCGATGCCATTGCCGCCACGCTGGCCGAGCGCTTTCCGTTGCCGGTACACGTGGTGGGCTGGTCGCTGGGCGGCCTCATTGCCCAGCACTGGGCTGCGCGCTACCCGGCGCAGGTAAAAAGCCTGGCGCTGGTGGCCACCAGCCCGCGCTTTGTACGCGACGACAGTTGGCCGCATGCACAGCAGCGCAGCGCCATCGAGGGCGTGGGCGCCAGCCTGGATACCGCCTTCGAGCTCACGCTGGAGCGCTTTCTGGCGCTACAGATGCTGGGCGCGCCGGCGGCGCGGCAAACGCTGGCCGACCTCAAGGCACAGCTGTTCTCGCACGGCCGCCCGCAGGGCCTGCTGCCGGCGCTAGACTGCCTGCTGACGGCGGATGCGCGGGAACTTGCCACGGATATTCATTGTCCTGTAGGGCTGTTCTTCGGTGCGCGTGACGCGATTACGCCGATAGGCGCTGGCCGCTGGCTGGCTGCTGCCCTGCCGGATGCCACCCTGTACGAATTTGCCCAGGCCTCGCATGCGCCGTTCTTGTCGCATGAGAACGTGTTTATCGACCACCTGCGCCACCACCTGGAACAACACGCATGAGCGAAGCGTTTTACACCGACAAATCCCGCGTCCGCGCCTCGTTCGAGCGAGCCGCCGCCAGCTATGATTCTGCCGCCGTGCTGCAGCGCGAAGTATGCGACCGCATGGCCGAGCGCCTGGACTACATCAAGCTGCAGCCGCAAGTGGTGCTGGACGCAGGTAGTGGTACCGGCTACGCCAGCGCGGCCCTGCGCCAGCGCTACCCGGACGCACGCGTGCTGGAGCTGGATCTGGCGCACGCCATGCTGGCGGCCTCGCGCGAAAAACAGCGCGCCGGGCAGGGCATGCTGTCGCGCCTGTTCAAGCCGCACAACCCGTGGCAGCTGTGCGCCGACATCGAGCGCCTGCCGCTTGCCGATAACAGCGTGGACATGATCTGGTCCAGCCTGGCTATCCAGTGGGTGAACGTGCCGGACCAGGTGTTTGCCGAGTTTCAGCGCGTGCTCAAACCGGGCGGCATGCTGATGTTTGCCACGCTGGGGCCGGATACGCTGTACGAGCTGCGCCAGGCCTTTGGCCAGGCCGACGGTGCCACCCACGTGAACCAGTTTATCGACATGCACGATCTGGGCGATGCGCTGATGGCGGCGCAGTTCAGCGAGCCGGTGATGGACATGGAAAAAATCGTACTCACCTACGACACGGCCCGCGACGTGATGCACGACCTGAAGGCCATCGGCGCGCACAACGCCACCGCCGGCCGTGGCCGCGGCCTGATGGGCAAACACGCCTGGCAGCGCGTGGTAGACGCCTACGAGCAGCGCCGCCAGCACGGCCAGCTGCCGGCCACCTACGAAGTGCTGTACGGCCACGCCTGGAAGGGCGAGCCCAAGAAAAAACCGACCATCCTGCCCGACGGCAGGCAGGTTATCGAATTTACCCGTAACGCGCCCAAGCGCTGAGAAAAGCCTTTATGTTGTCTGTTCGCCGTTTTGCCGCCCTGTCCCTGCTGGCAGGCCTGGCCGCCTGCACCACGCCTACTTCTGCCCCGGTCGTGCAACAACCCGTGCCCAAACCCAAGATCGCCTTTGCGCTGGGTGGCGGTGCCGCCAAGGGCTTTGCCCACGTGGGGGTGATTCGCGTGCTGGAGCAAAATGGCATCAAGGCCGACATCGTCACCGGCACCAGCGCCGGCAGCATCGTGGGCGCCATCTACGCCAGCGGGGTGGACGGCGAAGCGCTGCGCTTTCGCGCCATGCGCATCAACGAAGACGACCTGAAAGACTTTACCTTCTCCACCAGCGGCTTCCTCAAGGGCGAGAAGTTGGCCGCCTTGGTGAACCAGCAGGTAGACGGCAAGCGCATCGAGCAGCTGCCGCGCAAATTCGGCGCCGTGGTCACCGACCTGGATAGCGGCGCCCGCGTGGTGCTGAAAAGCGGCGACACCGGCAACGCGGCCCGTGCTTCGGCCGCCATCCCCAATGTGTTCCAGCCGGTCACCATCAATGGCCGCCGCTACGTGGACGGTGGCCTGGTGAGCCCGGTACCGGTGATTGCCGCCCGTGAAATGGGCGCCGACATCGTTATCGCCGTAGACATCTCGGCCAAGCCCACCGGCAAGGCCAGCAGCGGCTTTCTGAGCCTGCTGGACCGCAGCCTGAACATCATGAACCTGACCGCGCTGAATCTGGAGCTGAAACAGGCCGACGTGGTGCTGCGCCCGGCCGTGCTGCACATCGGCGCCGCCGACTTTGACGAACGCGCCAGCGCCATTGCCGAAGGCGAAAAAGTGGCCCGCGCCATGCTGCCGCAGGTGAAAGCCGCCATCGATAACTGGGTAAAACGCAAGCGTGCTGCCTAAGCCCCTGCAGCGCAGCCTGCGCGCCCTGGCCCCGCTGCTGTTGGCCGCGTGTAGCAGCGTGGCACCGCCGGCTGCCCAGCCGCCTGCCGGTACGCTGCCCGCTACCCCGGCCAGCGCCCCGGTAGCCGAGGTGCCGCCAGCCGTGCCGGTGGCTCCGGCCAAACCCGTTGCGGCCAACCCTGCACCGGCCAAGCCTGCCGCGCCAAAAGTGGTGCGCAAACCGCGCATCGCCCTGGCGCTGGGTGGCGGTGCCGCCAAGGGCTTTGCCCACGTGGGCGTGATTCGCGTGCTGGAGCAGCAGGGCATCGTGCCCGACATCATCACTGGCACCAGCGCCGGTAGCGTGGTGGGTGCCATCTACGCCAGCGGTATCAGCGCCGACAAGCTGCGCCGCCGCGCGCTGGCGCTGAACGAAGACGAGCTGAAAGACTTCAGCCTGTCCGGTGGCGGCTTTCTGAAGGGCGACAAGCTGGCGGCCATGGTGAACCGCGAGGTTGGCCGCAAGCGCATCGAGCAGCTACCGCGCACCTTCGCTGCGGTGGCCACCGACTTTGACAGCGGTGCACGCGTGGTTTTCCGTAGTGGTGACACCGGCACCGCCGTGCGCGCCTCGGCCGCCATTCCCAATGTGTTCCAGCCGGTCACCATCCGTGGTCGCCGCTACGTGGACGGCGGCCTGGTGAGCCCGGTGCCGGTCAGCGCCGCGCGCGAGCTGGGCGCGGATATCGTCATTGCCGTGGACATCACCGCCAAGCCGGCGCAGCGCAAAAGCGGCGTGCTGGGCACCTTCGACCAAAGCCTGTCCATCATGACCCAGGCCGCGCTGGCCAACGAGCTCAAAGGCGCCGACGTCATCCTGCGCCCGCAGGTACTGGGCCTGGGCGCCGCCGACTTCGACCAGCGCCGCCGTGCCATGCGCGAAGGCGAAAAAGTTGGCAAGCAAGGCATCACCGCCATTCGCCGCGCCATTGCCGCCTGGCAGCAGCGCCAGCGTTAAGGGCGGGCTTTACGGCAGCGGGCCCGTCGGGCAAGCTGCCGTTTTCCTTACCGCATGCCATAACCATGTCCGCCTACCGCATCCTGCTGGCCGAAGACGAGCCGGCCATCGCCGATACCCTGCTGTTCGCGCTGCAACGCGAGGGCTGGCAGGTGCGGCACTGCACGCTGGCGCGTGATGCCGAAGCGGCGCTGGCGAGCGACCCGCCGCAGCTGCTTATCCTGGATATCGGCCTGCCGGACGACAGCGGCCTGGCGCTGCTGGGCCGTTTGCGCCGCCACAGCGAGCTGCCGGTGATGCTGCTGACCGCCCGCGCCGACGAGGTAGACCGCGTGCTGGGGCTGGAGCTGGGTGCCGACGATTACGTGGTAAAGCCGTTCAGCCCGCGCGAGGTGGTAGCGCGGGTGCGCGCCATCCTCAAACGCAGCCAGCCCGCTGCGGTACCTGCGGCCAACCCTGGCAGCCTGTTTTGCCACGAGGCCGCGGCGCGGCGCATCCGCTTTGCCGGGCAGACGCTGGCACTGACACCGTCTGAATACCGCCTGCTGGCGCTGCTGCTGGGGCGGCCTGGGCAAGTGTTCAGCCGCAGCCAGCTGCTGGACGCGCTGGGCGAGGCGGCGGAAGACAGCTTCGAGCGCACCATCGACAGCCACATCAAGAGCCTGCGCGCCAAGCTGCGCCAGGTGCGCGCCGACCTTGACCCCATCGTGACCCACCGTGGCTTCGGCTACGCGCTGGAGGCAGGCTGATGCGCTTTTCCTGGCGCATTTTTGCGGGGTACTTCCTGCTGCTGGGCTTGCTGGCCGCCTACGTGGTGAGCGTGGTGCGCGACGAGATCAAGCCGGCGATGCGGCGCTCGGCCGAGGCCGTGCTGCTGGACACCGCCAACCTGCTGGCCGAGATGGTGCAGCCGGACATGGTGGCCGGCCGGCTGGACGATGGCCGCCTGGCGGCCACGCTGCAGCGCTTTGCTGCCCGCCAGCCGCAGGCCGAGGTGTGGGGCGTGCGCCAGGATCACACCCAGCTGCGCGTTTACCTGACCGACGCGCGCGGCGTGGTGCTGCTGGATTCCGCCGGCCAGGCGGTGGGGCAGGACTACAGCCGCTGGCGCGATGTGGCGCTGACGCTGCGTGGCCAGTACGGTGCGCGCAGCACGCTGGCCGATGCGGCCAACCCCTTGTCTACCGTGATGTACGTGGCGGCGCCGGTGCGCGACGGCCAGCGCATTATCGGGGTGCTCACCGTGAGCCGGCCCAATCTGGCCATGCAGCCGCATATCGAGCGCAGCGAAGCCAAGCTGGGGCGGCTGATCGGCGTGGTGCTGTTGGCCGCACTACTGCTGGGCGCGCTGTTTTCGTGGTGGCTTAGCCGCGGCATTACCCGCCTCACGCGCTTTGCCGACAGCGTGAGCGCCGGGGGCAGCGAAGCGGTGCCGCACTTTGCCGCCAACCGCGAGCTGGACACGCTGGCGCAGGCGCTGGGCCGCATGCGTAGCGAGCTGGACGGCAAGGCTTACGTGGAGCACTACGTACACGACCTGACCCACGAGCTGAAGTCGCCGCTGGCCGGCCTGCGTGCCTCGGCCGAGCTGCTGCAGGACGACTTGCCACCTGCCGAGCGTGTGCGTTTTCTGCGCCATATCGATAGCGAAAGCGTGCGTTTGCAGCAGATCGTGGACCACCTGCTGCAGCTGGCGTCGCTAGAGGCCACCGGCCGACTGAAGCAGCCGCAGCCGCAGCCGCTTACCGAGCTGCTGGCCGGCGAGCTGCAGGCGCTGGCACCGCAGCTGGGGGCACGCCGCGTGACGCCAGCGGCCACGCTGCCGCAGGCCACGGTGGCCGGCGATGCCTTTCTGCTGCGCCAGGCGCTGCGCAATATCCTGCAGAACGCCATCGACTTTACCGCCGACGACGGTGCCATCACCCTGCAATTACAGCCGGTAGACAGCAGCTGGCAGCTGCACATTGCCAATGACGGCCCACCGGTACCGGACTACGCGCTGCCGCGGCTGTTCGACCGCTTCTACTCGCTGCCGCGCCCGCAGGGGCCGAAAAGCAGCGGCCTGGGCCTGGCGCTGACGCGCACCATCGTGCAGCTGCACGGTGGCGACATCACGCTGGCCAACCAGTCGCCGGGCGTGTGCGTCACGCTGCAGCTACCGGCTGCCGATGCGGCCAACCCCTTGGCGCGCGTGCTGGGCTGAGCGGCCAGCCGTCTCCACACAACCTCCACATGGTGTCCATGCTGCCTCGATGTCCCGGCGGCATGCTGCCCTCACGCTGACTGCTTGAGGGAGCACACAATGAAAATGGGATGGAAAATGCTGGTATTGGCCGGCATGGGTTTACTGATGTTGCTGGCACTGGGCCTGGTACGCAGCCTGCTGGACGAGCGGCAGAGCCGCGCCGAGGAAGTACAGCGCGAGATTGCGCAGTTCAGTGCGGGCGAACAAAACCTGAGCGGCCCCTATCTGGTGCTGCCCTACATCGTGAGGGTAGATAAGTGGCAGCCGGCGGAGGGCGGCAAGAGCGGGCGCTGGGCGCAAAGCGAAGAAAGCAAACAGCTGCTGCTCAGCCCAAGCCAGCTCACGGTAGACGGCAAGTTGGCCGTGGAGCTGCTCAAGCGTGGCCTGTTCGAGGCGCCGGTTTACCGCAGCCAGCTGCAGCTGGATGGGCAGTTCCACATACCGGCACTGGCCGCGTACGAAGAAACGCTCAGTAACGATACCGAGCGCCGCAGTACGCGCTGGGGCAAGCCGTATCTGGCGCTGGGGCTAAGCGATGTGCGTGGCATCCAGCAGCTGGCTGGCCAGGCCGGTGGCCAGGCGCTGGCGTTTGTACCGGGTGCCGGGCTGGCGCACAGCCCGCGTGGCGTACACGCGGCGGTGGCCTTGGCCGCCAGCGACGTGCTGAACGCCCAGGGGCAGGGGCTGTCGTTCCGTTTGGGCTTGCAGCTGGCGGGCAGCAGCGCGCTGCTGGTGGAGCCCGCTGGCGATAGCAGTACGGTGAACCTGGCGGGTAACTGGCCGCACCCCAGCTTTGCCGGTAATTTTGCGCCGCAAAGCCGTAGCGTGAACGCGCAGGGCTTTCGTGCCCGCTGGCAGACCAGCGAGCTGGCGACCGGTGGCAACCCCTGCCTGCAGGGCAAAAGCGGCTGCGAGCAGAACTGGGTAGGCCTGCGCCTGCTGGACCCGGTAGACCGCTACGTGCTGAACGAACGCACCATGAAATACGCCGAGCTGTTTGTGTTGCTGATGATGGGCGGGGTGTTTTTGCTGGAGGTCATCAACCGGGTGTCGGTGCACCCGGTGCAGTACACGCTGGTGATGCTGGGTTTGGCCATGTTCTTCCTGCTGACGTTGTCTTTGTCCGAGCACCTGGGCTTTGCCATGGCCTACTGGCTGGCGGCGCTGGCATCGGTACTCTTGCAGGGCGCATACGGCAGCAGTGTGCTGGGCAGCTGGCAGAGCGGCGGGGTATTTGCCGGCATGTTGGCCGCACTGTATGGCTTGCTGTTCATGATTCTGCAGTCGCAGGACATGGCCTTGCTGATGGGTAGTATCAGCTTGTTTGCCCTGCTGGCGCTCACCATGTTCCTGACCCGCCGCATCGACTGGGGCAGCCTGGGCGGTAGCAGCAAACCGCCTGCCGTGACGGCAGACAGCCAGCAGACCGACGCGCAATAGGCCGGCCTAGCCCGGTGGCAACCGGCCGTGTTGTAGCGGCAGCTCCAGCTGCTGCATGGCGGGGTCGGCTTCTTGCAGCCGCACCCCCACGCCCAGCAGGCGTACCGCCTTGCCGCCGCGGGCGTAGCCGGTGTGCAGCAGCTGGCGGTAGTTGGCCGCATCCAGGCTGTGGCCGGCACATTCCACCGTGGTCTGGGTAAAGTCGGCAAACTTGATCTTGACGGTGAGCCCGCGAAAACGCGGGCTGCCGGTGCGTTCCAGCCGCTGCGCCAGCGTGGCCAGCAGGCCGGGTAGCTCGGCTTCGCAGCTGGCCAGGTCGGGCAGGTCGCGGGTGTAGGTTTCTTCCACGCTCACCGATTTGCGCTCGCGTTCCGGCTCTACCGCGCGGCTGTCCTGGCCGCGCGACAGCTCGTACAGCGTTTTGCCCAGCTTGCCGAAGCGGCGCAGCATGTCGGCCAGCGGCAGCTGTTGCAGGTCGCCACAGGTATAAAAGCCTTGCTGGCGCAGCTTGGTGGCGGTGACTTCGCCCACGCCCCATATTTTTTCTACCGGCAGCACGCGCACAAAGTCGGCGACCTCATCGGGCCGCACCAGAAACTGGCCGTCCGGCTTGCGCCAGTCGCTGGCGATTTTGGCCAGGAATTTGTTGGGGGCAATGCCGGCGGAGGCGGTAATGCCTACTTCGTTACGGATGGCGTCGCGGATGGCTTGTGCCATCAGGCTGGCGCTGCCCTGGCAGTGGGGTTGGCCGCTGACATCCAGGTAGGCTTCGTCCAGCGAGAGTGGCTCGATCAGCGTGGTGTAGCGCTGGTAGATGGCGTTCACCGCCTGGCTGGCGGCGCGGTAGCGGGCAAAATCCGGCGGGACGATCAGCAGCTGCGGGCATTGCCGTAGCGCCAGCGACGAGGGCATGGCGCTGCGCACGCCAAAGCGCCGTGCTTCGTAGTTGCAGGTGGCGATCACGCCGCGCTGGCCGGGCTGCCCGCCCACCGCCAGCGGTATGCCGCGCCAGGCGGGCTGGTCGCGCATTTCCACGGCGGCAAAAAAGCAGTCGCAGTCGATGTGGATGATCTTGCGTTGTACGCTCAAAGCGCGGCCTTACTGCCCGTTGTCGGCGGCGCTGTGGTCGCTGTGGCCCAGGTGGCGCTCGGGGGCGATGCGGTCGCGCACGCGCTGTTTAAGCAGCTTGATGTCGGGGAAGCCGCCATCGGCAGCGCGATCCCAGACCTGTACGCCATCCACATGCACGGTAAACACGCCACCGCTGCCGGGCTGTAGCGCCACTTCGCCGACGTCTTTTTCAAAGGTGGTAAGCAGTTCTTGCGCCATCCAGGCGGCGCGCAGCATCCAGCGGCAGCCGGTGCAATAGCGAATGGCAATACGGGGCAGGGCAGGGGTCGTCATGAAGGTTGGCCGCAATGTGTGAAGAGGGCCATGGTAATGCTGATGGGGGGGCTTGCAAACTGCGGGGTGGGGGACGTTGCACCGCCGCCTTGATCCGCTACTTTCTGTGTTGTATGTGTTGTGGCTCCTGTGGAGCTCGTCTCTCCTCCATCACCCGGTCTTCTCTGGAAACCTGGCGCAATGCTTTGGGAGGCAGGGTGCAACGTGGGGGCCAGTTTGCATCAAGTTGGCATGTCAGGCCAGCGTAGTGCTTGCTTGTCGGACAATATTGCGACGCACCATGTTACATCTAAGCAACGTTTGGTTTGCTATTGCTCGTAATTTTGTTTCAATAGGTATTAATTATGACAAGAGCGATGCAATTACCGTATCTGCAGTGGCTCGGCATCCACCAGGAAGCGCTCTAGCGCGCCGGCCGCCAGGGGTTTGCTGATCAGGTAGCCTTGGGCGTAGTCGCAGCCGTGCAGCGCCAGAAAGCGCGCCTGCTCGATGTTTTCTATGCCCTCGCCGGTAACGGATGCGCCCAGGGTGTGGCCCATGGCCACAATCATGCGCACCAGGTTGCTGCCGGCTTCGCTATCGGGCACACGGTCCAGGAACAGTTTGTCGATCTTGAGCTTTTCTACCGGGAAGCGCCGCAGGTAGCTGAACGAGGCGTAGCCGGTGCCAAAGTCGTCAATGGCGATGGCAATGCCCTGGGCGCGCAGCTTGTGCAGGTTGTTGTCGATTTCAGGGGTGTTACGCAGCGCCAGGCCTTCGGTTACCTCTAGCTCCAGCGCTTCGCCAGGCATGTGGTGGGTCGCCAGCAGGGCGGTAACGCTTTCGGCAAAGTGCGGGTCTTCCAGCTGCAGCAGCGACACGTTGATGGAAATGGTGAAGTTTTCCAGAAAGCGCAGCCGCCAGCTGGCGGCGTGGCGTATGCCTTCTTCCAGCACCCAGGCGCCAATGGCGTGGATGGCGCCTGTTTCTTCGGCCATGGGGATAAAGTCGGCGGGCGATACCAGGCCCATTTCGCTGTGTTGCCAGCGTACCAGCGCCTCGGCACCGGCGACCTTGCCGTTTTTCAGCGAGATGTAGGGCTGGTAGTTCAGTACCAGCTCATTACGGGCGATGGCCTGGCGCAGCTCGGTTTGCAGGCGGTTGCGGCGGCGCCAGTTGCTGTTGATGTCGGGGTGGAAGCGTACCCAGTCGCCCGGGCCTTCGCGCGACATCTGCAGCGCCATCTCGGCGTGCTCCAGCAGCGATTCGGCGTTGTTGGTGTCGTGCGGGTACAGCGCCAGGCCAATACTCAGGCGGATATAGAGCTGCTGGCCCTGAATATCCAGCGGGCGGGCCAGCAGGGTGCTGAGGTGGTCTACCCGGTGGCACAGGCTTTCTTCGTCGCGGCTGAGGATGAGCAGGGCAAAGCGGTTGTCGGCGTTGCGCGCCACCATTTCGCCGTGGCCGATAACGCCTTCCAGCCGCCGGCCCAGCTCGCGGATAACCAGGTCGCCATTATCGCGGCCGTACAGCTCGTTGATATTGGTGAGGCCTTCTACCGCCAGCATCAGGCAGCCCAGCGGCTCGCTGTTTTGCGGGCTCTGGCTTTCTTTTTGCTGGATCAGCTCGTCCAGCTGCATCAGCAGGCGGCTGCGGTTGGGCAGGCCGGTAAAGCGGTCGTAGTAGAACTGGCGGTACAGCTCGCCTTCGGCGTGCAGGCGCGCGCGTGATTCCATCACCAGCGCCAGAATGTCGGCCGCCGAGCAGATAAAGTTGATTTCGTCCTGCTGCCATTGGCGGTGCGGGGTTTGCGACTCGGCACACAGAATGCCGTGGTGCAGCCCGCCTACCACGATGGCCGCATCCAGCATGGCACTGACATCGCGTGCCACCAGATAGGTACGCAGCGAGGCCAGGCGCTCGTCCTGCTGCGCTTGGTGGCTGGCCAGACAACGCTGCTGGCGCATGGCCTGGAAATAGTCGGTGTGGCTGCTTTGTTCCAGTAGCTCGCCGTGGCTGAACTGCCCGCTGATGGCGTTCAGGCTGGCCAGACAGAGCAGCTCTTTACCGTCCGGGCTGAACTGCCACACGCTGACACGGTTCACTTTCAGCGTCTGGCTCAAAAGCGGGATGACCTCTTCCAGATATTCGCGCAGCTCTTGTTGGTCGTCGCGGCGGCTGGTCACCAGGTTTTGCAGTGCCTGGCCTTGCTGTTGCAGCCGTTCTGCCTGGCGCAGGCTGTGGTGCTGCCAGCGTTCGGCCATGCGCACAATGGCCGCACCTAGCAGCAGAATCACGCCTAGCAGCAACAGGCTTTGCGGCAGGATGCGCTCCAGCATGTTGTTGCCCGGGGCCCGGCTGGGCCACCCTAGCCATGCCAGCGTTTGGCCATTGTTGTCTTGTAGTGGCAGGGCAGACAGGTCTGGTGGGCTTTGCGGCGTGAAATACAGCCGCATCTGCGGTAGCAGAAAGTCGCTACTGAGCTGCTGCAGGCTTTGCTGATCCAGATAGCGTGCAAAAATCAGGTAGCGCTGCTGGGTGCTCTGTACTGACTTGTTCAGTTCGGGGGTGATGCGCTGGATGGAGAGCAGCAGGATGCGCGGCTCGGGGTGGCCGGTAAGCGGGTTGACGGTATCCACCCGCAGTAGCTGGCTGGGCATGGTGCCAGGCCGGGCTTGGCTGTAGCGCTCGGTTTGGCGCAGCAGGGCCAGCCATTGTTGATCCGGCAGGGGCAGGGCACGGTCTGGCGGGTTGACCAGCATGCCATTGCGCCGCGCCAGCAGTACGCCTTCGCTGGCATCCACCAGCAAGGCCAGGTGGATGTTGAGGTTGTGGTACACCGAGGCGGTAATATTGTTGGCCAACCACGCCAGGTCTGGTCTGGCGCGGTTGATCTTGGCGTCCATTTCGTCCCAGTTGGCGTAGTCCTGCAGTGTATTGGCCAGCTGGCGGCGCTCGCGTGCCAGCTCCTGGCTTAGCGCCAGCTGGCTGATGCGCTGTGACTCGTTATCCACATCGCGCGCGGCAGAGGCGGCCAGCCACCAGATACCCAGTACCCCGGACAGGAAAATCAGAACCAGCAGCAGCGCCGGGCGGAAGGGTTTTTGCAAGAACGGACTCATGGCAGCAGACAACATAGGACAGAGACAAAGCATAGCAGTTTGCACCCTACCCTTGCAGGCAAAGCCGCAGCCCTGTCAAAAAAGCATCACATGCGTGTGCCAGACTGGTGGCTTTCATCGACACGTGTATTACTCAGGGGGTAGCAATGAACAAGAAGATCATCATCGCCATGGCTGTGTCTGCTACGTTGGCCGCACCGGCCTGGGCTGCAGAGAAGTCTGTTTTCCCGACACTGGACGGTAAAGCACCGCTGGTGATTGCCCACCGTGGCGCGTCCGGCTATATGCCAGACCACACGCTGGAAGGCTACGCCAAGGCGATCGAGCTGGGTGCCGATTTTATCGAGCCGGACCTGGTGGCCACCAAAGACGGCGTGCTGATTGCCCGCCACGAGCCTAACCTGAAAGACACCACCGACGTGGCCAAGCGCCCCGAGTTTGCCAACCGCAAGCGCACCATGAAGGTAGATGGCAACGACGAAGAAGGCTGGTTTGCCAGCGACTTTACCCTGGCCGAGATCAAGACCCTGCGCGCCATCCAGCCGCGTGGCGACCGTAGCAAGGCGTTTGATGGCCAGTTCCAGGTGCCGACTTTTGAAGAAGTGCTGGCGCTGCGCGAAGCCAAATCGAAGGAAACCGGCCGCCAGATCGGCATCTACCCGGAAACCAAGCACCCCACTTACCACCAGCAGCTGGGCCTGGGCCTGGAAAAACCGCTGGTTGCCCTGCTGCAGAAATACAAGCTGAACCGCAAGGACGCGCCGGTGTTCATCCAGTCGTTCGAAGCGGCCAACCTCAAGCAGCTGCGCAAGCTGACCGCCAACAAGCTGGTGTACCTGCTGGACGCCAACGACGTGCGCCCGGACGGCACCATTGACGCCAACACCCCGTACGACCACGTGGTATCCGGCGACAAGCGCACCTACGCCGACATGCTGACCCCGGCCAGCCTGAAAGAGATCAAGACCTTTGCCGACGGCATCGGCCCGTGGAAGCCGTACCTGATCAGCTGGCAGGCGATGCTGGACCCGAAAACCGGCAAAGCGGCCGACGTGGATGGCGACAAGGTGGTAGACCAGCGCGACATGACCATGATGGAGCCGAGCGACGTGGTGAAAAACGCGCACAAAGCCGGCCTGCTGGTACACCCGTATACCTTCCGTAACGAGTCCAAGCACCTGGCGGCCAACTTCCAGGACAGCCCGCTGGAAGAGTACCGCGCTTACTTCGAGCTGGGCGTGGATGGCGTGTTTACCGACTACACCGATACCGCTGTGGCCGCGCGCCGCCTGCTGCAAAAATAAGCACCCGTAGCGGTAACAAAAAAGGCTGCCCGCGGGCAGCCTGAAATTGATGACAAAGCCTGTTTGCAATGCAAACAGGCTTTGTCTTGTAAACAGGAAGGCTGCGGATTCAAAGACCTATGTGGAGCGGCCCGGCTTTGCCGGGTCCGGTAAAACCGTGGCCGGTACTTTGCCAGCAACCTGAGGCTGCCTTCGGGCAGCCTTTTTCATGTGGCGCAAACGCTTAGTGCGCGTGGGCGGCCGGGGCGCCGTCTTCCACTTTCACGTCTACTTTCACTTCACCGGCTTTTTCAAACTTCAGCACCAGTGGGAACTTGTCGCCTACCTTGGCTTGCTGCTTGATGTCGAACAGCATCACGTGCAGGCCGCCCGGGGCCAGCTTGGTGGCTTCACCCGCCGGTACGGCAATACCGCCTGCTACTTCGCGCATGCGCATCACGCCGTTGTCGTTAACGTGGGTGTGCAGCTCGATCTTGCCGGCCTGCGGGCTGGTGGCGGACACCAGTTTGTCGGCGTCCTTGCCGGTGTTGTTGATGGTCATGAACACGCCGGCAGTGGGGCTGGTGGCCGGCATGGCGCGGCTCCACGGGTGGCCGATTTTCAGCGCGCCAGCGGTATAGTCGTGTGCTAGGGCAGGCAGGGACAGCAGGGAGGCCAGGGCCAGGGCAGCGAGTTTGCGCATACGGATTCCTTTGCAAAAATGTAAAGCAGACAGGTTGGCCGCAAGGCTACCACTGCCGCGCCTGCGGCACATTGCCCTGCGACAAAATGCCGCACCCGCCATGCCTGCCATCGCAGCAGCCTGTGCGCCTGGATGCGCCGCTGCCGCAATTTTATTGTCTTTCATGGCAGCGGCGTGCAGGGCGGTGCCAGCTGGCTACAATGGCGGCCAACTTATTGCTGAAGTGCATCATGATCAAGGCGTTGTATCTGCAGTTTTTCTTTGGCGGGCTGGTCAGCCTGCTGGTGATTACCAACCCGCTGTCCAAGATTCCGCTATTCGTCAGCCTGACCCAGGGCATGAGCGAGCTGCGCCGCGCGCACCAGGCACGCATGGCCTGCGTGTACGCGGCGGCCATCATGCTGGTGTCGCTACTGGCCGGTAACGTGATTCTGGGGGCGTTTGGCATCAGCTACGGCGCGCTGCGTATTGCCGGTGGCTTTGTGGTGGCCACGCTGGGCTACCGCATGCTGTTTTTGTCGCAAGACCCGGGCATGGCGCCCAGCACCAAGCGGCGCGAAGATTACGCGTTCTTTCCGCTGGCCATGCCGGGTATCAGCGGGCCGGGCACCATCGCCGTGGTGATCGGCATGGCCACCGAAATCGCCGAGCTGGGTAACCACACCGCGCGCCTGCTGGCGCTGGGCATGACCACGCTGGCCATCCTGGCGACCTGCGCCGGTATTTTCCTGCTGTTGCGCTCCGCCAGCTGGATCGCGCAGCGCATCGGCCGCGCCGGTACCGAGGTACTGGGCCGGCTGATGGGCTTTTTGCTGATTTGCGTGGGCGTGCAGTTTATCGGCTCCGGCGTCCGCACTTTCATGGCCGGTTCCTGACAAGATCGTTCAAAACGGCGCGGCGGCGCTGTGCCAGAATGCAGCATCACTCCGCTGCCGCTGCACCATGACCGCTGCCCGCCCCGAACACGCCCGTTTCTTCCGCGCCGACGACATTGCGCCGATGGAGCTGCTGGACGCCTTCTATACCCGCCAGGTGTTTGCCCCGCACTTTCACGAAGAGTACGTGGTGAACACCGTGCACTGGGGCGCGCAGTCCTACCACTGGCGCGGCGGTAACCACGTGGCCGGGCCGGGCGCGCTGATCCTGATTAACCCTGGCGAAGTGCACACCGGCCGCTCGGCGCACGACGCCGGCTGGGGCTACCACGGCTACTACCCGTCGGCGCAGCTGATACAGGGCCTGGCCACCCAGATGGCCGGTAGGCCGGTGCAGCCCTTTTTTCGCGATACGGTGGTGTACGACCCCGAGCTGTGGCAACGGCTGTGGCAGCTGCAGCCGCTACTGCGCGATAGCCACGACCGCCTGCTGCGCGAAAGCGTGCAGCAGGGCATTTTTGCCGATGTGCTCACCCGCCACATGGGCGTGCGCGAGGCGGCGCTCCCCGCCGCCCACCCGGCCCTGCAGCGCGTGCGCAGCCTGCTGGCCGACCGCTTGGCCGACAACCTTTCCCTGCAGACGCTGGCCGACGAGGCCGGGCTGTCGCCGTGGCACCTCAACCGCCGCTTTCGCCAGCAGTTCGGCCTGCCGCCGGTAGCCTGGCGCAACCAGCTACGCGTGGCGCGCGCCCGCCGCCTGCTGGCGCAGGGTGTGCCGCCGGCGCAGGTGGCCGCGCAGCTGGGCTTTGCTGACCAGCCGCAGCTGACGCGCGCCTTTCGTGCCGCGCTGGGCATTACGCCGGCTGCCTACCAGCGCACGGTGCGTGGCCGCTAGCGGCGCAAGATCGTTCAAGCCAGCCGTGTCATCTGCCTGCATAGTGGGTCATGAACAAGCTGTTCCATCGCTGCCCGCGTGGCGCGTGCCAGAATGGTTTTTTACTTGGGGGGTTCACGATGCAGACCTTTCACGGCGAATGTCAGTGTGGCGCGGTGCGCTACCGCGTGCAGGGCGAGGTGGCCACGGTATTTGCCTGCCATTGCCGCGAATGTCAGCGCCAGTCGGCCAGCGCTTTCGGTATGGCGCTGTGGGTACGCCAGGCACAGCTGACCCTGCTGCAGGGTAGCGTGCAGCGCTGGCAGCGCCACACGCCGTCCGGGCGCGTGATGGACTGCGATTTCTGCCCGCAGTGCGGTACGCGCCTGTTCCACCGCACCTCGGGTAACGGGGACATACTCAGCATCAAGCCCGGCACGCTGGACGACGCACCGGTGTGGCAGCCGGTAGCCCATATCTGGACTGCCAGTGCGCAGGCAGGCTGGCAGCCACCTGCAGGGGCGCTGTGTTACCCGGGCAACCCGCCAGCGTGGGCACCCCTGCTGCAGGCCTGGCGCAATCACGCCGCTGCCTGCGGCCAACCTTGAATCTGTGGAGTTTTGCATGAACCTTAACCGTGCCGCCTTGCTGGCGGGCGTTCGCGATACGGTGCCCATGCTGGTGGGCGCGGCGCCGTTTGGCGTGATCTTTGGCACGCTGGCCATTGCCAGCGGTATCCCCGTGTGGGCGGTGCTGGCGCTGTCGGCGCTGGTGTTTGCCGGCTCGTCGCAGTTTGTGGCGGTGAGCCTGATCGGCGGTGGCGCGGCGCTGCCGGTGATCTGGCTAACCACCTTTGTGGTGAACCTGCGCCATGCGCTGTATAGCGCCAGCCTGCTGCCCGCCGTGCGCGAGCTGCCGGCGCGCTGGCGCTGGTTGCTGGCGTTCTGGCTGACTGATGAAACCTACGCCGTGGTGGAGCACCGCTTGCGCACCCAGGGGGTGGCGGATGGCGGTGCGGCCTACTGGCTGGGCTCGTCGCTGGCCATGTACCTGAACTGGCAGCTGTGGACCGTGGCCGGTGTGCTGCTGGGGCAAAGCGTGCCAGGCCTGGCCCAGCTGGGGCTGGACTTTGCCATGGTGGCTACCTTTGCCGCTATTGTGGCGCCGCAGCTGCGGCAGCGGCCGGTGCTGGCGGCGGCACTGGCCGCGGGTGGCGTGGCCTTGCTGGCGCGCCACCTGCCGTACAAGCTGGGGCTGATGCTGGCCGCGCTAGCCGGGGTGCTGGCCGGTTTGCTGGCGGAAAGGTTGGCCGCAAGCCAGCCACAGGGGGAAGAGGCATGACGATGAACCTGTTGCTGGCCATCGCCGGTATGGTGGTGGTGACTTACGGCATCCGCCTGAGCTTTCTGGTATTTGGCCACCGCCTGGTGTTTCCGCCGCTATTACAGCGTGCGCTGCACTATGTACCCGCGGCGGTGCTGACCGCGCTGATCGTGCCGATGGCGCTGGCCCCGCAAGGCCCTATCGACCTGAGTGCGGCCAACGCCTACCTGCCGGGTACCTTGGCGGCGGCGACGGTGGCTTTTTTCAGCCGCCAGACGCTGCCGGCCATCCTGCTGGGGTTTGCGGTTTACGGGGTGTGGCGCTGGCTGTTTTGAGCGGCAACGCGCTCGGCCACCTCGGGCGGGCCAAACAGCAGCACGAGCCGCGCGCGCCAGCTGCGAGCGGCCAAGGTTTCGCGCAGCATGTCGCGCCACTCCACCACGCTGACCCATAGCGGGTTCACGCTGTTTACCGGCTTGAGCGTGCCGTATTCGCACGGTGTGTCATCGCGCTCGGCCACGTAGCTGCCAAACAGGCGGTCCCAGATCACCAGTACGCCAGCGTAGTTGCGGTCGATATAGCAGGGGTTGCGCGCATGGTGGCTGCGGTGGATGGACGGGGTGTTGAATACGTACTCCAGCCAGCCCAGCTTGGGGATGGCCTGGGTGTGCACAAAAAACTGGAACGCCAGGTTCAGCAGCACCACGCCCACCACCAGCTGCGGGGCAAAGCCCAGCCAGGCCAGCGGCAGCCAGAACGCCCACATGCCGGCCAGCGGGTACATCAGGCTCTGGCGAAAGGCGGTGGACAGGTTCATGCGGGTGGAGCTGTGGTGCACGCTGTGCGCCGCCCATAGCCAGCGCACACGGTGGCTGGCGCGATGAAACCCGTAGTACAGAAAGTCTTGCGCCAGAAACAGCAGCACAAAGCTGCCCCAGCCGTCACCCAGGTCGAACAGCCGGTAGTGTTGGTAAACGTACTGGTACAGCGGTATCACCAGCAGCCAGGCCAGCTTGTCGGCGCCCTGGTGCAGCAGCGCCAGGCCCGCGTTGCACAGCGTGTCGCGCCAGCTGTAGATGTCGTGGCGGCCGCGTTTGGCCCAGTACCAGGCCTCGGCGGCCACGCAGCCGACAAACAATGGCGCTAGCGCCAGCAGTAGCAGATCGATGCTGAAATCCATATTGCCTCCTCGTGTCTGGCTGTACCGTCATGGCGGTACAGTCCTTGTGCTGCGCTCTCTAGAGTCGCGGCCCTATGTTGAGGAGGGTGCAGTGGTTTTTGCAACGATCGTTTGAATGAAGGTGGTATCAAACCAGGCGGGTGTACCCAAAGTACCACGTATAAAAATGCGGCCAACCCCGGGCGGGGTTGGCCGCAATGCGGTGCAGGCTAGACTTGTTCAGCGCTTGGTGTTGCCGATACTCATCAGCATGCCCAGCGCCACGGCCAGCGACACGGTGGCGGTACCGCCGTAGGACATGAAGGGTAGCGGCACGCCCACTACCGGCAGGATGCCGGCCACCATGCCCATGTTCACAAACACGTACACAAAGAACGACAGCGTAATGGCACCGGCCAGCAGGCGCCCGTACAGGGTTTGTGCGCGGGCGGTAATCAGCATGCCGCGGGTGATTACCCCCAGATACAGCGCCAGCAGCAGCAGGTTGCCGGCCAGGCCGAACTCTTCCGAGTACACGGCAAAGATAAAGTCGGTGGTGCGCTCGGGGATGTAGTCCAGGTGCGTCTGGCTGCCATTGAGCCAGCCTTTGCCCCATGGCCCGCCCGAGCCGATGGCGATCATGGACTGGATAATGTGGTAGCCGTCACCCAGCGGGTCTTGCATGGGGTCGATCAGCGTCAGCACGCGGCGGCGCTGGTAGTCGTGCAGCAGGTTCCACACCACGGGCAGGCTGGCCAGAAAGGCCACCAGGCCGCCGATGATGATCTTCCACGACAGCCCGGCAAAGAACAGCACAAAGAAACCGGCGCCCATGATCAGCACGGCCGTCCCCAGGTCGGGCTGTTTCAGTACCAGCGCGCCGGGCACGGCAATCAGCGCTACTGCCACCAGATAATGCCGCCAGTTCAGCGTGCTTTCGTATTTCTGGAAGTACCAGGCCACCATCATGGGCAGCGCGGTTTTCATGATTTCCGATGGCTGGATACGCACAATGCCCAGGCTCAGCCAGCGGGTGGAGCCGTTGACCGTAATGCCGAACAGCTCCACGCCGACCAGCATCAGCACCCCGGCTGCATAGAGCGGCGGGGCAAAGTTCATCACGGTTTGCGGGCGGGCGTTGGCCATGATCCACATCACCGCCAGGGCCATGATGGTGTAGACCAGCTTGTTGTCTATCTTGTGCCAGCTTTGGTTGGAAGCCGAAAACAGCACCAGCATGCTCATCACGAAGATGCCGGCCAGAAACGCCATCAGCCAGCCGTCAAACGGGGCGGCAATGGCATCCCAGATTCGTTTAGCGAGCGGCGCTTGCATCGTGCTTGTCTCCTGCCTGTGCCGGCGGTGGCATGGTAATCATCTTGCCTTGCAGCTCGGCCGGTACTTTGCCGGTGAGGGCAAAGTCGCTGACGGCGCGGGCAATCGGCGCGGCGCTGGCGGCGCCGAAACCGGCGTTTTCCACAATCACGGCAATGGCAATGCGCGGTGTTTCTACCGGGGCAAAGGAAATAAACCACGAGTGGTCGCGATATTGTTCTGCCAGCGCTGCGGCGTTGTATTTGGCGCCCTGCTTGATTTGTACTACCTGGGCGGTACCGGTTTTGCCCGCCATGGTGTAGGTCAGCCCTGCGGCCAACCTGGCGGCGGTACCGCCAGGGCGCATCACGGCGACCATGCCGTCTTTCACGTACTGGTACAGCTCGGGGCGGAAGGCCAGGGTGCGCACCGGGCGCGGCTCTACCTGGCGCACCTTGCCGCTGCCGGCCTGGGTGATTTCTTGAACAAGGTGTGGTTTGAATACTTTGCCGTCGGCCGCCAGGATGGCGGTGGCGTTGGCCATTTGCAGCGGGGTGTAGGCGTTAAAGCCCTGGCCGATGCCCACGCTGACGACGTCGGCCGGGTACCAGCGGCGTACTTCGGGTTTGAAGCGGGCAAAGCGTTTTTCTTTCCATTCTTTCGAGGGCAGCACGCCGCTGGCCTCGCCATCCAGATCAATACCGGTTTTCTGCCCCAGGCCAAACTGCCCCACCAGCGGGTGGATGCGGTCTATGCCCATGTCCCAGGCCACGCGGTAAAAGAAGGTGTCACTGGAAACGGCAATGGCTTTGCCGATATTGACCATGCCGTTGCCACGCGGGTTGGAGTCGCGGAACTGGTGGCTGGAGCCGGGCAGGGTAAAGTAGCCCGGTGCCGGGCGCAGGTCATAGGGGCCGATGGCGCCAGACTGCAGGGCGGCCATGGCCATGAAGGGCTTGAAGGTGGAGCCGGGGGGGTACAGGCCGCGCACGGCGCGGTTGACTAGCGGTTTTTGCCAGTCTTCGTTCAGGCTTTTCCAGCTGGCGCTGTCGATGCCATCGATAAACAGATTGGGGTCGAAGCCGGGTTTGGACACAAAAGCCAGTACGCCGCCGGTTTGCGGATCGATGGCCACCAGTGCGCCGCGGCGCTGGCCAAAAAGCTTGTCGGCCACCTCTTGCAGGCGGATATCCAGCGCCAGCTTCAGGTTGTTGCCGTGCATGGGCGGTGTGCGGCGCAGGCTGCGTACGGCACGGCCACCGGCGTCGGTTTCCACTTCTTCAAAACCGTTGGTGCCGTGCAGTTCGGCCTCGTATACCGCCTCCAGCCCCAGCTTGCCGATGTGGGTAGCGCCGCGATAGTTGGCCAGCTTGTCGTCTTCTTCCAGCTTTTGCTGGTCGCGCTGGTTGATACGGCCGATATAGCCCAGTACGTGGCTGGTAAGCTCTTTGTAGGGGTAGTCGCGGAACAGCCGGGCTTTGACTTCTACGCCGGGAAAGCGCCAGGCGTTGGCCGCAATGCGCGCGGCTTCGTCTTCGCTCAGCCGCAGCTTGAGCGGTACCGGCTCGAAGTCTTTGCTTTCGGAAAGAAACTTGCGAAAACGCCGCTCGTCGCGCGGGCTAATGTCTACCAGCGCGCGTAGTGCCTTGATGGTGGCTTCCATATCGGCCATCTTGGCGGGGGTGATTTCCAGCGTGTAGGCGGCGTGGTTTTGCGCCAGCACCACGCCGTTGCGGTCCATGATCAGGCCGCGGTTAGGCTGTACCGGCACCAGCGAGATGCTGTTGTTCTGCGCCAGGGTGGCAAAGTGATCGTACTGCATCACCTGCAGCCAGATGAAACGTGCGGCCAGTGTGAGCAGCATCAGCACCATGAAGCCGTAAGCAATCACCAGCCGTAGCTGGAACTGGCTTTCTTCGGCTTGTGTGTCTTTCAGTCGGGTAGGGCGGTGCATGCTTAAAGGGTGTGGTGACGGTAGGGCAGTAGCAGCAGCTTGGTCAGCAGCGGCCACAGCAGCGCCCCCATCAGCGGCGGCAGGAAATAGCCGGCACCGACAAAGGCCGAGCCCAGTGCCAGGCGTACCAGCGCCATGGTCAGCTGGTTGGCCAGCATCAGCGTTAGCACCACCAGCGCTTGCTGGCCCAGGTTGAACATGATCAGCTGGCGCTGGCGCAGCATCACCAGATAGGTGGTCACCGAGTAAGCCAGTGCGTGCTGGCCAAACAGGCTGTTGGTGCTGACATCAACGATCAGACCAATCAGGAAACCCATGCCGATGCCGATGCGGCGCGGCTGGTTGATGGCCCAGTACAAAATCAGCAGGCCGACAAAATCCGGCAGCCAGCGGGTAGAGCCTACCGGCAGCGGTAGTAGCTCCATCATCAGTGCCAGGGCGAAGGTCAGGGTGATGAAGCGGCGCTTCACCGGCTTGAGCAGCTCCTGCGGGCGGTCGTAGCTCATGAATCAGCCTTCATCCTCGGTGTCTTTTTTCTTTTTCGGCTTGGCAGGCTGCGCGGCCGGCTCCGGGCGTGGGGGCATGGCAGCGCGTGGCGGCAGCACCAGGACATAGCGGCTGGACTGAACACCGGCAATGCTCTGGCACAGCACACGGGCAAACGAGGCGCCGGCCGGGCGGTCTACCCGGGTAACGCGCGCCACCGGTATGCCTTCGCTGTACAGCCCGTCAATGCCGGATGTCACCAGCAGGTCGCCCGGCTGGATATCGGCGGCAGCGGGCAGGTAGCGTACTTCCACCCCGCCACCGTAGCCGTACAGCAGCGAGCGCTGGCCCGTGCGCTGGTTGACCACCGGCACCATCTGGTTCTTGTCGATAATCAGCGTGACTTCGGCGGTAAGCGGCTGCACGCGGGTTATCTGGCCTACCAGGCCGCGCTCATCCACTACCGGCAGGCCTGCGGCCAACCCTGCATCCAGACCTTTGTCGATAATGATCTTGTAGGAAAACGGGTCGCGCGCGGTGTACAGCACCTCGCCCAGGTGCCCCGCCTGCAGGCTGCCTGTGCGCAGGCCGTTCAGCGCCTTCAGTTGCTGCACTTCCTGCTCTAGCGAGGTCAGGCGGGCCAGCCTGGCCGACTGTGCCAGCTCGCGGCTGCGTAGCTCGGCGTTTTCCTGTTTGAGTGAGGTCTGGGTAATAAAGAATTCGCCAATGTGCGCGGCGGCTGCCATGGGCATATTGACGGCGCGCTGTATCGGGTACAGCACCACCGATAGCGCATCGCGGGTGCGGTCCATCAGCCCGAACTGGCTATCGCCAATCAGCAAGGCCAGCGAGGTGAGCACGCACAGCAGTAGCTGCGAGCCGGGGCGCAGGCCCTGGTTGGAAAAACGGGGGGTATTGGCGAAGTTCATGCAGCCGTGCGCCACCCCTTGCAGGATGGCGCCTGAAGAAGCGGTGAATTACGGTACGTTGGTAAAGATGGTGCCGGTCTTGTCCATCTTGTCCAGCGCCTTGCCAGAGCCACGCACCACGCAGGTCAGTGGCTCTTCGGCCACGAATACCGGCAGGCCGGTTTCTTCGGCCAGCAGGCGGTCGATGTCTTTCAGCAGCGCGCCGCCGCCGGTCAGCACCATGCCCTTGTCGGCAATATCGGCACCCAGCTCGGGCGGGGTTTGCTCCAGGGCAATTTTCACGGCAGACACGATCTGGTTCAGCGGCTCGGTCAGCGCTTCCAGGATTTCGTTGCTGGACACGGTGAACGCACGCGGAATGCCTTCAGCCAGGTTGCGGCCTTTCACTTCCATCTCGCGCACCTCGGCACCCGGGAAAGCGGAGCCGATGGTCTTCTTGATTTCCTCGGCGGTGGTTTCGCCAATCAGCATGCCGTAGTTGCGGCGAATGTAATTGATGATGGCTTCGTCAAACTTGTCGCCACCCACCCGTACCGAGTTGGAGTACACCACGCCACCCAGCGAGATCACGCCTACCTCGGTCGTGCCACCACCGATATCCACCACCATGGAGCCAGTCGGCTCTTCTACCGGCAGGCCGGCACCGATGGCAGCCGCCATCGGTTCTTCGATCAGCTCCACGCGGCGTGCACCGGCGGCCAGGGCCGAATCCTTGATGGCGCGGCGTTCTACCTGGGTCGAGCCGCACGGTACGCAAATCACGATGCGCGGGCTGGCCGAGAAGAAACGGCTAGGCGTCACTTTCTTGATGAACTGCTTCAGCATCTGCTCGGTCACGGTGAAGTCGGCAATCACGCCGTCTTTCATAGGGCGAATGGCCTGGATGCTGCCCGGGGTGCGGCCCAGCATCTTTTTGGCTTCCAGACCGACGGCCAGAATGGACTTCTTGTTGGTCGGCGCATCGCTATGAATGGCTACAACCGAAGGCTCGTCAAGGACAATGCCCTTGCCGCGCATGTAAATCAGGGTGTTGGCCGTGCCAAGGTCGATGGCCAGATCATTGGAAAAGTAGCCGGTGAGCGAGCGAAACATATGGCAGTCCTGAGAATGATATTTGTGCGGCGGCATGAGTTTACCGCATCGCAATGGTGGCGGTTTTGGACATCGCGCCAGCAAAAGGTTCACTTGTTTTTCAGTAAAACTGCTGGCAATTTTATGGCGCGATGCCCTTGTATTCTTGGGCGAAACAAACCAGTTATGATACCCTACAACGCTTGAATTATTAAAGGTTTTGACGAGGACGCCATGTCGCTGACCCATCAGGATGTTGCGCGAATTGCGCGACTCTCCCGCATCGCCGTGACCGACGCAGAAATCGAGGCAGTCGGCAGCCAGCTCAATAATATTCTTGGCCTTATCGAACAGATGCAGGCAGTGAATACCGACGGTATCGAACCGATGGCGCACCCGCAGGATGTTTCCCTGCGCCTGCGCGAAGACGCGGTTACCGAGCCGAACCGCCGTGACGCCTGCCAGGCGGTGGCACCGCAAGTGGAAAAAGGCCTGTTCCTGGTTCCCAAAGTCATCGAATAACACGGCCAACGTTGGCCGCAGGCTGCCCGCCATGGGCAGGCCATTCTGGACGAGCATCAAGACAAGATGATTAACGCCACTCTCAAGCAACTATCGCAGCAGCTGACAGCCGGGCAGGTTTCTGCCGTGGAGCTGGCCACTGCCTATCTGGACCGCATCGACGCGCTGAACCCGGCGCTGAATGCTTTCATTACTGTAGACCGTGACAAAACCCTGGCTGAAGCGCTGGCTGCCGATGCGCGCCGCGCTGCCGGCCAGGCAGGCCTGCTGACCGGCGTGCCCATCGCGCACAAGGATATCTTCTGCCAGCAGGGCTGGAAGACCAGCTGCGGCTCGAAAATGCTGGACAACTTTATCTCGCCGTACAGCGCGCACGTTATCGAACAATGTCAGGCCGCCGGCCTGGTTACGCTGGGCCGCGCCAATATGGACGAATTCGCCATGGGCTCGTCCAACGAAAACAGTTTCTACGGCGCCGTGAAAAACCCGTGGGACGTTAACGCCATTCCGGGCGGTTCGTCCGGTGGTTCGGCAGCTGCCGTGGCAGCGCGCCTGGCGCCGGTGGCCACCGCTACCGACACTGGCGGCTCCATTCGCCAGCCGGCCAGCCACTGCGGCGTTACCGGCATCAAGCCGACCTACGGCGTGGTATCGCGCTTTGGCATGGTGGCCTACGCCAGCTCGCTGGATCAGGGCGGCGTGATGGCGCAAACCGCCGAAGACTGCGCGCTGATGCTGAACGTGATGGCAGGCTTTGACGAGCGCGACTCCACCAGCCTGGAGCGCACGTGCGAAGACTACACCCGCGATCTGGCCCAGCCGCTGGCCGGCCTGCGTGTAGGCTTGCCGCGCGAGTATTTTGCCGATGGTCTGGCCGGCGACGTTGGCCGCATTATCGACAATGCAGTGGCCGAGCTGAAAAAGCTGGGCGCCGAGGTAGTAGAAGTCAGCCTGCCCAACACCCAGCTGTCCATTCCGGCTTACTACGTGATTGCCCCGGCAGAGGCGTCGGCCAACCTGTCGCGCTTTGACGGCGTACGCTACGGCCACCGCGCCGATGAGTACAAAGACCTGGTGGAAATGTACGAGAAGTCGCGTGCCGAGGGCTTTGGCAGCGAAGTGAAGCGCCGCATCATGGTGGGCACCTATGTGCTGAGCCACGGCTACTACGACGCCTACTACATCAAGGCACAAAAAATCCGCCGCCTGATTGCCAACGATTTTGCTGCCGCCTTTGCCGGCTGCGACGTGATCCTGGGCCCGGTAGCGCCTACCGCCGCGTTCAATCTGGGCGAGAAATCCGGCGACCCGGTGCAGATGTACCTGTCCGACATCTACACCCTGTCGGTCAACCTGGCTGGCTTGCCTGCCATGAGCGTGCCGGCCGGCTTTGCCGACAACGGCCGCCCGGTAGGCCTGCAGATCATCGGCAACTACTTTGGCGAAGCCAAAATGCTGAACGTGGCGCACCAGTTCCAGCAAGTGACCGACTGGCACAGCAAGGCGCCGGCTCTGTAAAACGATTAATTGGCCACGAAACCCACGAAAGAGCACGAAATCAGTTGGCCATGTGATGGCGTGTGACATGCATCAGCTTGATCCTGTCCTCGATTTTTTTCGTGTCTGTCAGTGGATTTCGTGGCTAAAAACAGAAGGATTTTCCGACCATGAAATGGGAAGTCGTCATCGGTCTTGAGGTGCATGTGCAGCTCAACACCGTCTCCAAGATTTTCTCCGGCGCCAGCACCGCTTTTGGCGCCGAGCCCAATACCCAGGCCTCGCTGGTCGAGCTGGCGCTGCCGGGCGTATTGCCGGTGATGAACAAGGCCGTGGTGGATAAATCCATCCGCCTGGGCCTGGCGCTGGACGCCACCATCAACCAGAAGAACATTTTTGCCCGTAAAAACTACTTCTACCCCGACCTGCCCAAGGGTTACCAGATCAGCCAGATGGAGCTGCCCATCATCGAGCATGGCAAGCTGGCCATTCTGGTAGGCGAAGAAGAAAAGGTTATCCGCGTTACCCGCGCGCACATGGAAGAAGATGCCGGCAAATCGCTGCACGAAGACTTCCACGGCCTGTCGGGCATCGACCTGAACCGCGCTGGCACCCCGCTGCTGGAAGTGGTGTCCGAGCCGGACATGCGCTCGCCGGAAGAAGCCGTGGCCTACGCCAAGGCACTGCATACGCTGGTGACCTGGCTGGGTATTTGCGACGGCAACATGCAGGAAGGTAGCTTCCGCGTGGATGCCAACGTATCGGTGCGCCCGTTTGGCCAGGCCGAGTTCGGTACCCGCCGCGAGATCAAGAACCTGAACTCGTTCCGTTTTCTGGAGCAGGCCATCAAGTACGAGATCCAGTGGCAGATCGACACCATCGAAGATGGCGGCAAGATCCAGCAGGCTACCGTGCTGTTCGACCCCGATAGCGGCGAAACCCGCATGATGCGCAGCAAGGAAGACGCGCACGACTACCGCTACTTCCCGGACCCGGACTTGCTGCCGGTGCGTATCAGCAGCGAGCAAATCGATACCATCCGCGCGGCCATGCCGGAGCTGCCAGGCCAGATGAAGGCCCGCTTTGCCGAAGCCTTCGGCGTGTCGGCCTACGATGCGGCGCTGCTGACCAGCAGCTTGGCGCAGGCGCAGTATTTCGAAGCCGTGGCGAGCGCCACTGGCCAAGGCAAGCTGGCGGCCAACTGGGTAAACGGCGAAATCGCCGCGCGTCTGAACCGCGAAGGCCTGGACATCGCCGCCTGCCCGATCGCTGCCGAGCGTCTGGCCGGGCTGATCGTGCGCATTGCCGATGGTACGCTGTCCAACAAGCTAGCCAAGCAGGTGTTCGATGCGCTGTGGGAGTCCGACCTGGGCGCAGACGCCATCATCGAGCGCGACGGCCTGAAACAGGTGTCCGACGTGGGTGCCATCGAAAAGATGGTGGAAGAAGCCATTGCGGCCAACCCCAAGGCGGTGGAAGAGTTCCGTGCCGGCAAGGAAAAGGCGCTAAACGCGCTGGCAGGCCAGGTGATGAAAGCATCCAAAGGCAAAGCCAACCCCGCGCAGGTGCAGGACATCCTGAAGCAAAAGCTGACTCAAGCCTAGTTTCGATAAAATGCATTAAAAGCGGCACGCCCCAGGGCGTGCCGCTGTTTTTTGTGTGGTGAAAAACCGGGCATTGACAACAGTTCATACCTGTTCTGCAGATCATTTTGTAAGCCGCTGATTTCCCTTGCTTTCTGCCTTGTTGTATTCCGGTAAGTCTTTGTCGGCAAAGGCGAATTGTCCCATGGTGATGTTGACCGGGTAGAGCTGATTCCCTATAGTGGCGAAAAGTGGGGTGAAGTGGGTAATTGTGGGGCGACGGCTCCTAATTCCAGCACGGTGAAATATCCAATATGTTCGGCGGCGTAAGTCATATCTCTCTCGATGCCAAAGGGCGTCTGGCCATACCAGCCAGACACCGGGAGAGCCTGTTGTCTGCGTTTGGCCACCGTCTGGTCGTTACCCTCGAATCCTCCGATCACCTGCTGATTTACCCCGAACCCAACTGGAAGCCGGTTGAGCAACGCTTGCTGGCACTGCCCACCGGCAACCCTACGCTGAAACGCTATCAGCGCCTGGTGCTGGGCCATGCGGAAACACTGGAAATGGACGGCGCCGGCCGTATCTTGCTGCCTGCCAGGCTGCGCGAGCTGACCGGGCTGGACAAAGACGTGGCACTGGTGGGGATAGGAAACCGCTTTGAATTGTGGGATGCCCCCGAGTGGGACGCCCAAACGAACACCGCACTGGATATTGATCCTGCTGAGCTGGCTCAGCACCTTGGAGATTTCACACTTTGACCGACGCAGTATTTGCTCACCGCACGGTGTTGCTCGACGAGGCCGTAGCGGCACTGGCCATTCGCCCGGATGGCGTGTACGTCGACTGCACTTTCGGCCGCGGTGGCCACAGCCGGTTGATTTTGCAGCAGCTTGGCCCGCAGGGGCGGCTGATTGCTTTTGATAAAGACCCGGAAGCCATTGCGGTAGCCACCGCACTGGCTGCAGAAGACCCGCGTTTCAGTATCGTGCATAACGGTTTTGCCCACTTTGCCAGCGAGCTGGACGCCCTGGGCGTGCAGCAGGTAGATGGCGTACTGATGGATCTGGGGATTTCTTCCCCGCAAATTGATGACGGTCGCCGCGGTTTCAGCTTCCGTTTTGACGCGCCGCTGGACATGCGCATGGACACCACCCGCGGCCAGACGGCGGCGCAGTGGCTGGCCAGTGCTGACGAAGCGGACATAGCAGAGGTTATCAAGACATATGGTGAAGAGCGGTTTGCTCGCAAGATTGCAGCAGCCATTGTTGCGCAAAGGCTTGAACAGCCCCTCGAAACGACGCGTGAGCTCGCTGTCCTCGTTGGGAAAAACGTCCGTACTCGCGAACAAGGTCAAGACCCCGCGACGCGAACCTTCCAGGCGATAAGGATTTTTATCAACCGCGAGCTGGACGAGCTAAAAGACGTGCTGCCGCAAACTGTTTCGCGCCTGGCGCTGGCTGGCCGCCTGGCGGTGATCAGCTTCCATTCGCTGGAAGACCGCATTGTGAAGAACTTCGTGCGCGATGCCAGCACCACCGACACGCTGCCGTCCTGGGTGCCGGTGCGGGCCTGTGATATTGCCGAAGCGGCGATCAAGCCGGTAGGCAAGGCTATACGGGCTAGCGAGGCCGAGGTATCGGCCAACCCGCGCGCCCGCAGTGCCATCATGCGTGTGGCCGAGCGTACCGGCGGGCAGTGGCAGGGGGGCGTGTGAGCCTTAATAAGCTCAATGCAGTGCTGCTGCTGGTCGTGATTGGCTGTGCGGTGTCCGTGGTGACTTCGCAGCACGTATCACGCCGCTTGTATGGCGAGCTGGAAAAAGAACAAAAGCTGCAGCGCCAGTTGAACGTGGAATACGGCCAACTGCTGCTGGAGCAAAGTACCTGGGGTGCACACGCGCTGATTGAAAAATCGGCAGTGGCGCGCATGACCATGTTGACGCCTACACAGCGTCAGGTGCACGTGATTACACCGGAGGGGGTGCGATGAACCGCGTTTACACCCCGCCGATGCGCCAGCAGCTGAAGCAGCCCATGCGCTTGGCGCCGGGGCGAGTCACGGTCGTGCTGGTACTGCTGGGTTCCATGTTGCTGGCACTACTGACACGTGCGATTTACCTGCAAGTGGTGCAGCAAGACTTTTTGCAAAACCAGGGTGATGCGCGTTTTCGTCGCACGCTGCTGCTGGAGGCCAACCGTGGCGTAATTGCCGACCGTAACGGCGAGCCTTTGGCCATCAGCACGCCGGTGCAGTCTATCTGGGCGAGCCCGGTGGATATGAGCCCGGTGCCGGCCGCCAAGCTGGCTGCCCTGTCGAAGCTGCTGGAAATGCCGGTAGCCGAGCTGAGCGAAAAGTTTGCCGACAAAAAACGCGAATTTGTTTACCTGAAACGGCAGATCAGCCCGCAGCTGGCGCAGCAGGTGCTGGCGCTGGAAATCCCGGGGGTTGCCAAGCAGCAGGAATACCGCCGCTACTACCCCGCCGGCGAAATGCTGTCGCATGTTATCGGCTTTACCGGCGTGGATGGCAAGGGCCAGGAAGGCCTGGAGCTGACGCGCGAAAAAATGCTGGCTGGCAAGCACGGTAGCCGCACGGTACTGAAAGACCGCCGTGGCCATATCGTGGAAGACCTGGCAGTGATTGAGCCGCCGCGTGACGGCCAGACGCTGACGCTGTCCATCGACAAGCGTATCCAGTACCTGGCCTACCGCGAGCTGAGTGCTGCCATGGTGGCCAACAAGGCCAAGGCAGGGGGTGTCGTGGTGCTGGACGCGCAAACCGGCGAAGTGCTGGCCCTGGCCAATACCCCCTCGTACAACCCGAATAACCGCGCGGTGCTGGAGCCGGAAATGCGCCGCAACCGTGCGGTGGTAGACATGTTTGAGCCAGGTTCCACCATGAAACCGTTCCCGGTAGCCATGGTGCTGGACGCCGGCAAAATTACACCCAGTACCTGGTTTGATACGCGGCCCTACACGATAGGCCCGGCTGCGGTGCGCGATACGCACCCGAACCCGTCGCTGACGGTGACCGGCATTATCCAGAAGTCGTCCAACGTGGGCTCGTCCAAGATTGCGGCGATGTTCTCGCCGGAAGACATGTGGACGTTTTATCGCAAGTCGGGTTTTGGCCAGAGCCCGCAGTCCGGTTTTCCGGGTGAAAGCTCGGGCCGCCTGCGTGACTGGCAAGGCTGGCGGCCTATCGAGCAAGCCACCATGTCGTTTGGTTATGGTGTGACGGTAAGCCTGGTGCAACTGGCCCGGGCTTATACCATTTTTACCCACGATGGCGCGCTGTTGCCGCTGTCGTTTACCCGGTTGGCTGCGGCCAACCCTGGCCGCCCGGTGATTCGCCCGGATACGGCCAAAAAGATGCGCGACATGATGATTACCGTGACCGAAGAGGGCGGTACAGCGGTGCGTGCGCAGGTGCTGGGCTACCACGTGGGTGGCAAATCCGGTACCGCGCGCAAACTGGTGGGCGGGCGTTATGCAGCAGACAAGCACATTGGCTTGTTTGTCGGTTTTGCCCCCGCTACCAACCCGCGGCTGATTGTGGCGGTGATGATTGATGAGCCGGGCGCCGGTTATTACTACGGCGGCACGGTAGCAGGCCCTGCCTTCTCCAACATCATGGCGGGCAGTTTACGCATTCTGGGGGTCGAGCCTGACGCTCCCTCCAATAACACTCTGATTCCGGAACACAAGATTTCGGATGTGCGGGAAGAAACATGAAGACCACATTGATCGATTTGCCGGATTGGGACCCCGCCGCCTTGGCGGGTCTTGGCGTTTCCGTGGCACGCGTCGAGGCCGATAGCCGCCGCGTGTTCCCCGGCGACGTGTTCCTGGCATGCCGTGGTGAATACACCGACGGCCGCGACTTTATCGCGGCAGCCATCGAAAAAGGTGCCGCCGCCGTGGTGTGGGACCAGGACGACGCTTTCCAGTGGAACGCAGCCTGGCAAGTACCCAATCTGCCGGTAGCCCGCCTGCGCGAGCGCGCTGGCATTGTGGCGGCCCATGTGTACGCCTACCCCAGCCGTGACATGCAGGTGGTCGGTATCACTGGCACCAACGGTAAAACCTCCATTTCGCACTGGCTGGCGCAAGCGTATGCCCTGCTGGGCGAGAAAGCCGCGCTGATCGGTACCGTCGGCAACGGTTTTTACGGCCACCTTACCGAAACCACCCATACCACGCCCGACCCGATTACCGTGCAGCAGAAGCTGGCCGAGTACCGCCGTCAGGGCGCCAGCGTAGTGAGCATGGAAGTGTCCAGCCATGGCCTGGACCAGTACCGCGTCAACGGTGTGGAGTTCACCACCGCGGTGTTCACCAACCTCACTCGCGATCATCTGGACTACCACGGCAGCATGGCAGAGTACGGCGCGTCCAAAGCCAAACTGTTCCACTGGGAAGGCCTGAAGCACGCCGTCATCAATGCCGACGATGCCTTCGGCTGCCAGCTGGCTGCAGGCATCGATGCCAGCCGTACCCGCGTCATTACCTATGGCCTGGAGCAAGGCGACGTGCGCCCGCTGAGCCTGGCGGCCAACCTGGATGGCCTGCAGCTGAGCGTGACCACGCCATGGGGCGACGCCGACATCAAGAGCCCGCTGCTGGGCCGCTTCAATGCGGCCAACATGCTGGCCTGCCTGGCAGTAATGTGCGCCGGCGGCGTGCCGCTGGCCGACGCCGTGCGCGTGCTGGGCAAAATCCAGCCAGCGCGTGGCCGTATGCAGCGCATCGGCAACGGTCTGGAGCCGCTGGTGGTGGTGGACTACGCCCACACCCCTGACGCGCTGGAAAAAGCCCTGGCCACACTGGCCGAGATCCGCCCGCAGGGCAGCAAGCTGTTCTGCGTGTTCGGTTGCGGTGGCAACCGTGACAAGGGCAAGCGCCCGCTGATGGGCGGCATTGCCGAGAAAATTGCCGATGTGGCCGTAGTCACCAGCGATAACCCGCGCCTGGAAGAGCCGCAAGCCATTCTGGACGACATTCTGGCGGGCATGCAGCAGCCAGGCCACGTGGAAATCAGCCGCGAGGCCGCTATCCACTGGGCCGTATTGCAAGCCCGCATGGGCGATGTGGTGCTGATTGCCGGCAAGGGCCACGAGGAATACCAGGACATCGGCGGCGTGAAGCAGCCATTCTCCGATTTCCGCGTAGCCGAAGACGCGTTGACGCTATGGGGGGCTGCCCATGCTGATGCTCTCTGATGCCGCTCGTGTATTAGCCGGTCAGCTGCATGGCAGCGACGCCCGCTTTCAGCGCGTGGTAACCGATAGCCGCGCCGTGCAAGCCGGCGACCTGTTTGTGGCGCTGGTAGGCGAGAAGTTCGACGCGCACGATTTTGTACCCGATGTACTGGCCAAAGGCGCCCACGCGCTGGTAAGCCGCGACGTGGCAGGGCAGGGCAACACCATCCGCGTAGCCGATACCCGCCTGGCGCTGGGCACGTTGGCCGCAGACTGGTGCGCGCGCCTGGCGGTGAAGCGCATCGGCATTACCGGCTCCAACGGCAAGACCACGGTGAAAGAAATGGTCGCCGCCATTCTGCGCGCGCACGCTGGCGACGCCGCCGTGCACGCCACCGCCGGTAACTTCAACAACGATATCGGCTTGCCGCTGACCCTGCTGGGCCTGACGACCGCCCACCGTTATGCGGTGATCGAAATGGGCATGAACCATTTTGGCGAGATTCGTTACCTTACCGGCCTGGCGCGCCCGCAAGTAGCCATGGTGAACAACGCCATGCGCGCCCATCTGGGCGGTGGTTTTGACAGCACTGCCGACATTGCCCGCGCCAAGAGTGAAATCTTCGAAGGGTTGGCCGCAGACGGTGTGGCGGTACTGAACGCTGACGACGCGCAGCTGGCCATTTTCGACGCCGCTGCCGCCGGCCACGCGCAGCTGCGCTTTGGTCTGGGCGCTGCGGCCAACGTAACCGCCCGTGACATCCAGCTGGGTGTGGGCGAGTGCCGCTTTGTACTGGTTTGTCCACAGGGCGAGCAGGCCATCAACCTGCCGGCTGCCGGCGAGCACAATGTGCGCAACGCGCTGGCCGCCGCTGCGGTGGCGCTGGCGCTGCAAGTGCCGCTGGCGGATATCGCCGCGGGTCTGGCCGCCTTTGGTGGCGTGAAGGGCCGCCTGCAGCTGAAGCAGGCCGCCTGCGGTGCCACCGTTATCGATGACACCTACAACGCCAACCCCGATTCCATGAAAGCCGGTATCGACGTGCTGGCCGCCTACCCCGCGCCGCGGGTGTTCGTGATGGGCCAGATCGGCGAGCTGGGCGATACCGCACCGCAGCTGCACGCCGAAGTGGGGGCGCATGCCCGTGCCCGTGGCATCGAGCACCTGCTGTGCCACGGCGAGCTGGCGCGCCATGCGGCGGCAGCTTATGGCGAGGGTGGCGAGTATTTTGACGATTTCGACGCTTTGCTGGCGCGGCTGGGTGGGGTGGTATCGCCAGCCAGCACTGTGCTGGTGAAAGGGTCGCGCTTCATGCAGATGGAGCGTGTGGTTGCCGCGCTGGTAACACCTCAACAACAAGAACAAGGAAAGGGCTGACCGGTGCTGCTGCTACTGGCTGATCTGCTGCGCGAACATATCCGCGCTTTTAATGTACTGAACTATGTCACCCTGCGTGCGGTGATGGCGGCGCTGACATCGCTGGCCATCTCGCTGTGGATGGGCCCGTGGGTGATTCGCAAGCTCACCGAGCTGAAAGTAGGCCAAGCCGTGCGCAAGGACGGCCCGCAGACCCACCTGGTGAAAACCGGTACCCCCACCATGGGCGGCACGCTGATCCTGCTGGCCATGACCGTAACCACGCTGCTGTGGGCCGACTTGTCCAACCAGTACGTGTGGCTGCTGTTGGCCGTCACGCTGGGTACTGGCGCGCTGGGCTTTTACGACGACTGGCGCAAGGTGGTGTACAAGGACCCGAATGGCGTATCCGCCCGTTTCAAAATGGCCTGGCAATCCAGCATTGCCATTGCCGCAGGCGTGTTCCTGATTACCACGGCCAAGCTGCCGGCTTCTACCGAATTCATCGTGCCGTTCTTCAAGAACGTGATCTACCCGCTGGGTGGCATCGGCTTCTGCGTACTGACCTACTTCGTGATTGTCGGCACCTCCAACTCGGTGAACCTTACCGACGGCCTGGATGGCCTGGCCGCGCTGCCCGTGGTGCTGGTAGCGGCGGGCTTGTCCATTTTTGCCTACGTGGCCGGCCACGCGGTGTTTTCCAAGTATCTGGGCATGCCTTTCGTGCCAGGCGCGCACGAGGTGGTGGTGTTCTGTGCGGCCATCTGTGGCGCCTGCCTGGGCTTCTTGTGGTTCAACGCTTACCCCGCGCAAGTGTTCATGGGTGATGTTGGCGCGCTGGCGCTGGGTGCCGCGCTGGGTACGGTGGCCGTGATCGTGCGCCAGGAAATCGTGCTGCTGATCATGGGCGGCCTGTTCGTGATGGAAGCGCTGTCGGTGATGATTCAGGTGGCGTCGTTCAAGCTTACCGGCAAGCGCGTGTTCCGCATGGCCCCGCTGCACCATCACTACGAACTGAAAGGCTGGAAAGAGACCCAGGTTGTGGTGCGCTTCTGGATTGTCACCATGATGCTGGTGCTGGCCGGTCTGGCCACCCTGAAACTGCGTTAAGGAAACCACGTGATGCGATTCGACAACCGCCACATTATCGTTATCGGCTTGGGCGACACCGGCGTTTCTGCCGCGCGCTGGCTGCTGGCGCATGGCGCGCGCGTCACGATAGCCGATAGCCGCGACAAACCGGCCAATGCGGCCAACGTGGCCGCCGAGCTGGGCGTGGCGCTGCGCCTGGGCGCGTTCGATGCACAGACCTTTGCCGACGCCGACATGCTGATGGTGAGCCCGGGTGTCAGCATTCGCACCTCGGCAATTGCCGATTTTGCCCGCCGTGGCGGCGAAGTGGTGGGTGATGTAGAGCTCTGGGCGCGGGCCATTGCCGGCAGCGGTGCCAAGGTTATCGCCATTACCGGCTCCAACGGCAAAAGTACCGTTACCAGCCTGGTGGGCCACCTGTGCGAGGCGGCCGGCCAGGACACCGTGGTGTGCGGCAATATCGGCCTGCCGGTGCTGGACGCGCTGTCGCAGCGCGAAGCCGCCGGCAAGCAGCCCGACGTATGGGTGGTGGAACTGTCCAGTTTTCAGCTGGAAACCACCACCAGCCTGCGTGCCGACGCCGCCAGCGTGCTGAATATTTCCGAAGACCATCTGGATCGCTACAACGACCTGCTGGACTACGCGCACAGCAAAACGGCCATCTTTGCCGGTAGCGGTGTGCAGGTGCTGAACCGCGACGACGCATTCTGCCGCGCCATGGTGCGTGCCGGCCGCCGCGTGGCCTGGTTCTCGCTGCGCGAGGCGGCAGATTACGCACTGCAACAGACGGATGGCTGCTACCTGCTTACCATCGCCGGCTCGCCGGTGTTCGATAGCGCAGAGATGCAGCTGCAAGGCTTGCACAATGCGGCCAACGCGCTGGCGGCGCTGGCGCTGACCGAAGCTATTGACCTGCCGCGCGAGGCCTTGCTGGCTGCGCTGCGCAGCTTCCGTGGCCTGGCGCACCGTGTGGAATACGTGGACGAGTTCGGCGGTGTGATGTTCATCGACGACTCCAAAGGCACCAATGTGGGTGCGACCGAAGCGGCATTGAACGGCATGACCCGCCCGGTGGTGCTGATCGCCGGTGGCGATGGCAAGGGGCAGGACTTTGCCCCGCTGGCGCCAGCCTGCCAGCGCATTGCCCGCGCCGTGGTGCTGATTGGTCGTGACGCACATGCTATCCACACCGCGCTGGCTGGCAGCAGCGTACCGCTGCACCGCTGCAGCACACTGGAAGAAGCAACGCGCCTGGCAGCAAGCCTGGCTCAGGCTGGCGACGTGGTATTGCTGTCGCCCGCCTGCGCCAGCCTGGATATGTTCAAGAATTATGCGCACCGTGCCCAGGTATTTGTGGAAACGGTTGCGGCGGTCAAGGTGGGGACAACAGCCTGATGAGCAGTGTTAGCCGGCGCCATCACCATGCAGCCCCCGTCACCGTGCTGGACGAAGCACTGATGTGGGCGATCACCCTGTTGCTGTCTATCAGCCTGGTGATGGTGTACTCGGCGTCGATTGCGTATGCCGAGGCGGATGCGGCCACCAACAACCCCTATTTCTACCTGTTTCGCCACATGATCTTCATGACCATTGGCCTGGCAGGCGCAGGGGTGACCTTTCTGGTGCCTACCCGTATCTGGCAGCAATATGCGGGCAAGTTTTTCCTGTTTGCCGGTTTTCTGCTGGTGCTGGTGTTGATACCCGGCATTGGCAAGGTGGTAAACGGCTCGCGGCGCTGGATCAACCTGGGTGTGCTGAACCTGCAGCCGTCCGAAGTGATGAAGTTGGCCGCCGTGATTTATGCCGCCGACTACACGGTACGCAAAGCCGCCAAGCTGCACAGTGTGCGCGAAGGGTTTTTGCCGATACTGGTGGCCATTGTGGCCGTGGCCATGCTGCTGCTGCTGGAACCAGACTTTGGCGCGCTGATGGTGGTGATGAGCATCACCATGGGCATTGTGTTTCTGGGCGGGATCAACCTGCGCATCTTTGCCGGCCTGGCGCTGATGGCAGTGTGTGCGGTGGTGGTGCTGATCATTACCTCGCCGTATCGCCTGAAGCGGGTACTGGGTTTTCTGGACCCGTGGGACGACCCGTATGGCAAAGGCTATCAGCTCAGCCATTCTCTCATCGCCATCGGCCGTGGCGAGTGGCTGGGTGTGGGGCTGGGCGGTAGCGTGGAAAAGCTGTTTTACCTGCCGGAGGCACATACCGACTTCATCATGGCGGTGATTTCGGAAGAGTTCGGCTTTGTGGGTATCTGTGTGGTGCTGGGCTTGTATGCCTGGATTGTGCGCCGCGCCTTCCACATTGGTACCGAGTCCAAACAGCTGGAGCGTTATTACCAGTCGCTGGTGGCGCAAGGGATTGGCATCTGGCTGGGGGTGCAAACCTTCTTTAACGTGGGCGTGAACATGGGTTTGCTGCCCACCAAGGGCCTGACCCTGCCGCTGATGTCGTTTGGTGGCTCGGCCATGCTGTGCAACCTGGCCTCGCTGGCGGTGCTGTTGCGAGTGGATTATGAAAATCGCCGGCTGATGCGCGGCTTTAAAGTGTAAAGCCGGGTATCCGGCAAGGGCGGCCAAGGTTGGCCGCAAAGCAAGACAACGTAGATGGGCAGCGTGCCCGGTAACAAGAGAAGTGAAACGATGGCAAAGCGTACAGTGATGGTGATGGCAGCAGGTACCGGTGGGCATATTGTCCCGGGCATCGCCGTTGCACGCGAACTGGAAAGCCGTGGCTGGAAAGTACTGTGGGTGGGTACCGAGCGCGGCATGGAAAACAAGCTGGTGCCGCCTACCGGTTTCGAGCTGATTCGCCTGGCTTTCCACGGCGTCCGTGGCAAAGGGGCGTTGGGTTCGGTCAAAGGCGTCTTCCAGCTGGTGGCGGCGTTTGTCCGCAGCCTGGTGCTGATGTTCCAGCACCGCCCGGACGTGGTCTTGGGCATGGGCGGCTATGTGTGCCTGCCTACCGGCCTGGCCGCGGCGCTGCTGTGGAAACCGCTGGTGATGGTAAATGCTGATGCCGGCTTGTTGTTAAGCAATAAGGCCTTGCTGCCTTTCGCGGATCATCTGGCTTGTGGTTTTGATGGCGAAGCGGCGCGCAGTGTGAAGAAGTCGGTGGTGACCGGCAACCCGGTACGCCGCGAAATTGAAGACCTGCCGCCACCCGCGCAGCGCTTTGCTGGCCGTAGCGGCCCGCTGCAGGTACTGGTAGTAGGCGGTAGCCTGGGTGCCAAGGTGCTGAACGACACGCTGCCGGCTGCGCTGGCGCTGTTGCCAGCGGGCCAGCGCCCGCAGCTGGTCCACCAGACCGGTGACAAGAATTTTGCCGCAGTGCAGGCAGCGTATGAAGCGGCCGGGCTGCAAGTTGGCCGCGATGTGACGCTGCTGCCGTTTATCGATGACATGCCGGCGCGCCTGGCGGCTTGCGACGTGATTGTGTGCCGGGCTGGCGCCATTACCATCAGCGAGCTGTGCGCAGCGGGTGTGGCCAGCGTACTGGTGCCACTGGTGGTGAGCACTACCTCGCACCAGCGTGATAACGCGGCCTGGATGGCGGCAGCACAGGCAGCCATCCATGTACCGCAACAAGACATGAGCCCGCCACAGCTGGCAGCACTGCTGGGCGGTTTGCAGCGCAGCCAGCTACAACAGCTGGCCGAGCGTGCCAAGGGGCTGGCCAAGCCCGGTGCGGCCCGTGCCGTCGCCGATTTGTGCCAGGCACTGGCTGATCAGGATTAAGTAACTGCCGCCGTGTGGCGGGCAGTGGGTGAGAAGAACGATGAAACATAGAGTCAAACACATTCATTTTGTCGGTATCGGCGGCGTCGGCATGTGCGGCATTGCCGAGGTGTTGCTGAACCTGGGCTACACCGTGTCCGGCTCCGACATGGCCGACAACACGGCGACCAAACGCCTGGCCGAGCAAGGCGCGCATATCTACTTTGGCCACGACGCTACCTATATCAAGGGCGCCGATGTGGTGGTGACGTCTACGGCGGTAAAAGCCGATAACCCGGAAGTACGCGAAGCACAGGCGCACCATATTCCGGTGATCCCGCGCGCCATGATGCTGGCCGAGCTGATGCGCTTCAAACAGGGCATCGCCATTGCCGGCACCCACGGCAAAACCACCACCACCAGCCTGACCGCTTCGGTGCTGGGTGCCGCGGGCCTGGACCCTACCTTCGTGATTGGCGGCAAGCTGACCGCTGCCGGCACCAACGCCCGCCTGGGTAGCGGTGAGTATCTGGTGGCCGAAGCCGACGAATCGGACGCGTCTTTCCTGTACCTGCAGCCGGTGATGTCGGTGGTGACCAATATCGACGCCGACCACATGGACACCTACGACCACAGCTTCGACAAGCTCAAGCAGGCCTTTGTGGATTTCATCCACCACCTGCCGTTTTATGGCCGTGCGGTGCTGTGCGTAGACGACGAACACGTGCGCAGCATTGTGCCGCAGCTGAAAAAGCCGGTAACCACCTACGGCCTGGACGACAGCGCCGACGTGTATGCGGCCAACCTGGTAGCCGATGCTGGCCAGATGCACTTTGACGTGGTGGTGAAGGCAGAAGGCCTGCGCTTCCCGGTCACCCTGAATATGCCTGGCCGCCATAACGTACTGAACGCACTGGCCGCGACCGTGATCGGCCTGGAGTGCGGTGCCGAGATCGACGCCATCCAGAAAGGCCTGGCCGAGTTTGCCGGTGTGGGCCGCCGCTTCCAGCGTTACGGCGAGCTGCCGGCCAAGGATGGTGGCAGCTACACCCTGATCGACGACTACGGCCACCACCCGGTGGAAATGGCCGCCACGTTGGCCGCAGTGCGGGGTGCCTTCCCCGAGAAGCGCCTGGTGCTGGCCTTCCAGCCGCACCGCTACAGCCGCACCCGCGACCTGTTTGAAGACTTTGTGAAAGTGCTGGGCCGCGTGGATGCCCTGCTGCTGGCCGAAGTGTACGCCGCCGGCGAAGCACCGATTGTGGCCGCCGATGGCCGCGCCCTGGCGCGTGCCGTGCGCGTAGGCGGCAAGGTAGAGCCGCTGTTCGTGGAACAGATTACCGATATGCAGCAAGCCATTACCGATATGGCGCGTGATGGCGACGTGGTGATCACCATGGGTGCCGGGTCGATTGGTGGTATCCCCGCCAAACTGGTAGCGGCCGCCAAGGCCTGACAGATAGCATTCCGCGCCCACGCGGTGCGGTAGTGAGGACAGCATGAAGCAGTTTGGCAAAGTAGCAGTCATGATGGGCGGTACCTCCGCCGAGCGCGAGGTCTCGCTGATGAGTGGCAACGGTGTGTTGGCCGCCCTGCAAAGCAAGGGTGTGGATGCGCATGCGTTCGACCCGGCAGAGAAACCGCTGTCGGCGCTGAAAGAAGAGGGCTTCGCCCGCGTATTCAACATCCTGCACGGCCCGTTTGGCGAAGACGGCACCCTGCAGGGCGCGCTGGAAGCGCTGGGCATGCCGTACACCGGCTGCGGCGTGATGGCATCGGCCATCTGCATGGACAAATGGCGTACCAAACTGCTGTGGAAAGGCGCGGGCCTGCCGATTCCGGCGTTTGAACTGCTGAACGACGATAGCGATTTCGACGCCATCGAACAGCAGCTGGGCCTGCCGATCTTTGTGAAGCCGTCTACCGAAGGCTCCAGCATCGGCGTGACCAAGGTGAAAACCCACGGTGGCTTGAAAGCCGCCTACGAAGAAGCACGCCAGTACGACAGCATCGTGATTGCCGAGCAGTTTATCGGTGGTGGCGAGTACACCTGTGCCGTGATCGACGGCCAGGCCTACCCCACCATCAAGATCGAGCCGGCTACCGAGTACTACGACTACCAGGCCAAGTATTTCCGTGACGACACGGTATACCGCTGCCCTAGCGGCCTGCCGGCCGACGTGGAAGCGCGCGCGCGCGAGCTGGCGCTGCAGGCGTTCAAGGTGCTGGGTTGCCAGGGCTGGGCGCGGATTGATTTCCTGATGGACGAACAGGATGGCATCTATCTGCTGGAAGCCAATACCAACCCCGGCATGACCAGCCACAGCCTGGTACCAATGGCGGCGCGGGCCGAAGGCCTGAGCTACGAGGACCTGTGCGTCAAGGTGCTGGCAGCCGCTCATGTGGGATAACCATGCGGTATTGCGGGCAGTGGCCAACCTGCTGCTGACCGCCTCGTTATTGATGTTGTTGTATGCCGGGGGCTACTGGCTGACACACTCGCCCTTGTTCCCGGTAAAGCGGATTCACATTGCTGGCCAGGTGGCCAAGGTGACGCCGGTGCAGTTGAAGTACATCGCGCAAAACGAACTGACCGGCACGTTTTTTACGCTGGACATCAACAAAACGCGCCATGCCTTTGAAAAGCTGCCCTGGGTAAACCAGGTGCAGGTAAGGCGTGCCTGGCCAGACCGGCTGGATATTACGGTCAGCGAGCATGTTGCGCTGGCGCGCTGGGGGGACCAGGGGCTGATCAGTACCACCGGGCGCTGGTTTGATGCTGCCAGTGACCAGCCGCTGCCGGTGATGTACGGCCCGGCAGCGAGTGAAAAAGAAATGATGCAGGCACTGCAGGAGTTCCGGCAGCGTTTGCAGCCCGCCCGCTTGCAGCCAGTGCGTTTATGGCTGTCCGAGCGCAGGGCGTGGCGAATGGAACTGGACAACGGTGTAACGCTGGAACTGGGGCGTGGCCCGGTGGCTGAGCGGTTGACGCGTTTTGTCGACCACTGGTCACACAGCCTGGCCACGCTGCCATACCGCATTACGTATGTGGATTTGCGTTATCCCAATGGATTCGCTGTGCGGATGCCCGATTACAAGGCACCGCCTACGGCAACAAACAAGCTTTAAGCGTTGGAGCGACAGGTGAGCAAACCTAAGGAAAGCAAAAACATGCTGGTGGGCCTGGATATCGGCACCTCGAAGATCGTCGCGATCGTCGCCGAAGTGCTGGAAGAAGGCCAGATCAACATCGTGGGCATGGGTCAAGTGCCCTCGCGCGGTCTGAAGCGCGGCATGGTGGTGAATATCGAATCCACGGTGCAGGCCATCCAGCGGGCGCTGGAAGAGGCCGAGCTGATGGCCGACTGCAAGATCAACGAGGTGTTTACCGGCATCGCCGGTAGCCACATCAAGGGTGTGAACTCGCACGGCATGGTGGCCATCAAGGACCGTGAAGTGACGCAGATGGATATCGACCGCGTGATCGAAACCGCGCGTGCGGTGTCGATCCCGCCCGATCACCAGGTGCTGCACATCCTTACCCAGGAATACAGCATCGACGGCCAGGAAGGCGTGCGCGAGCCGCTGGGCATGAGCGGTGTACGCCTGGAAGCCAAGGTACACATTGTGACCGGTGCCATTTCTGCGGCGCAAAACGTCGCCAAGTGCGTACGCCGCTGCGGCCTGGAAGTGTCTGACCTGGTGCTGCAGCCGATGGCCAGCGCCAGTGCCGTGCTGAGCGAAGACGAAAAAGAACTGGGCGTGTGCCTGATCGATATTGGTGGTGGTACCACGGATATCGCCGTGTACATCAACGGCGCTATCCGCCATACCGCGGTGATCCCCATTGCCGGCGACCAGATCACCAACGATATCGCCATGGCGCTGCGTACCCCGACCAAAGAAGCCGAGGACATCAAGATCCAGCACGGTGTGGCACTGGTCGGGTTGGCCGACGCCGCCCAGATGATCGAGGTGCCGGGCGTAGGTGAGCGCGGCCCGCGCCAGATGTCGCGCGCGACGCTGGCCGAGGTGATCGAGCCGCGTGTGGAAGAGCTGTTCCAGCTGGTGCAGCAAGAGCTGCGCCGCAGTGGTTTTGAAGAAATGTCTACCGGTATCGTCATTACCGGTGGCGCCAGCCTGATGCCCGGCATGGTGGAGTTGGCCGAAGAGGTCTTCCACCTGCCCGTGCGCATCGGTGTACCCAAGTATGTAGGTGGCTTGTCCGAGGTAGTCAAAAACCCGCGCTTCTCTACAGGTGTCGGTTTGCTGCTGTACGGCAAGGACCAGATGCATCCTCGCGTTGGCCAGAAAAGCGAAAGCGCCGGTGTGGGGCAAGTGTTCCAGCGTATGAAGGCTTGGTTTGCCGGTAACTTTTAAGGCAAAACGGAATATTCCGACAATAGCTCATCTTTTTACAGGAGAGGAAAAATGAGCGGCATGGTATTCGAAGTAATGCAGGAGACTGCTACCGAGGCAGTCATCAAGGTGATCGGTGTGGGCGGTGGCGGCTGCAACGCCATCGACAACATGATCAGTAACCAGGTGCAAGGCGTGGAATTCATCTGCGCCAACACGGATGCCCAAGCGCTGAAACGCAACAAGGCACCGCAGAAACTGCAGCTGGGCAACAATCTGACCAAAGGCCTGGGCGCCGGTGCCAACCCTGATACCGGCCGCAATGCCGCCCTGGAAGACCGCGAACGCATCGCCGAGATGCTGCGCGGTGCCAACATGGTCTTTGTGACTGCCGGCATGGGTGGCGGTACCGGTACCGGCGCGGCGCCAGTGGTGGCCGAGGTGGCCAAAGAACTGGGCATCCTGACCGTAGGTGTGGTGACCCGCCCGTTCGAACACGAAGGCAAGCGCCTGCGTGTGGCCAACGACGGTATCGACTTGCTGAAAAAGCACGTGGATTCGCTGATCGTGATCCCGAACGAAAAACTGATGGCCGTACTGGGCGAAGACGTCACCATGCGTGAAGCCTTCCGTGCTGCCGACGATGTGCTCAAAGGCGCGGTAGCCGGTATTTCCGAAGTGATTACCTGCCCGGGTCTGATCAACGTCGACTTTGCCGACGTGCGTGCGGTCATGAGCGAAATGGGCCTGGCCATGATGGGTTCGGCCTTTGCCTCGGGTATCGACCGCGCCCGCGTGGCCGCCGAGCAAGCTGTTGCCAGCCCGCTGCTGGACAACATCACGCTGGAAGGCGCACGTGGCGTGCTGGTGAACATTTCTACCGCGCCAGGCTGCCTGAAAATGAGCGAATACCGCGAGATCATGGGCATCATCCGTCAGTACGCAGACGAAGACGCACAGGTCAAATTCGGTACAGCCGAAGTGGAAGACATGCCGGAAGACACCATCCGCGTGACCTTGATCGCAACTGGCCTGGGTCAAAAACCAGTCAGCAACCGCGACGAGCGCCCGGACTACATCAAGATCGTGAAAACCGGTACCGATAATGTCGCCATGGAAATGGATTTCAACGGCCTGGATACGCCTGCGGTAATACGCAATCGTGGCCGTCGTGCGCCGATTTCCACCGATTTTTCGGACCCGGAAGTAAGCGAGTCTTACGATATTCCGGCGTTTTTGCGCAAGCAGGCTGACTGATAGCGTAGGGCAATTAATTGCTGGTTGGTAATCAATTAGCCGCATGGCGCGGCTATGCTAAACTGTCAGCAATCGATATGTCCGAAAGCCCGTCATGATCTTGCAACGCACGCTGAAACAGGCTATCAGCGCCACTGGCGTTGGGCTGCATTCCGGCGAGCGGGTCAAACTGACCCTGCACCCGGCTGCACCTGATACCGGTATTGTGTTCCGCCGCACCGACCTGCCCACGCAGGACGAGGTGGCGGTACGGCCTGCGCTCGTGAACGACACGCGCCTCTCCTCGACACTGGTCACCGAGACCGGTGTGCGTGTCGGCACGATCGAACACCTGATGTCCGCTTTTGCAGGGCTGGGCATCGATAATGTGATTGTGGATGTGACCGGTGCCGAAATGCCCATCATGGATGGCTCGTCGGCACCGTTCATTTTCCTGCTGCAAACGGCGGGGATTGAGGAGCAATCTGCGGCCAAAAAATTTATCCGCGTGAAGCAAACGGTAGAGGTGGTAGAGGGCGACAAGTGGGTAAAGCTGGCGCCGTACGACGGTTTTAGCGTGCAGCTATCTATCGAGTTCAACCACCCGGCGTTCAACCGTGCCCCGCAGACGGTGAGCGTGGACTTTGCCAGCCATTCCTATATCGAAGAGATCAGCCGGGCACGGACTTTCGGCTTCATGCACGAAGTAGAGTACATGCGTAGCCACGGCCTGGGCCGGGGTGGCAACCTGAACAACGCCATCGTGATCGATGACGAATATGTGCTGAACCCGGAGGGCCTGCGCTTTCCGGACGAGTTTGTCCGCCACAAGATTCTCGATGCCATCGGTGACCTGTACATCGTTGGGCACCCGCTTATCGCGGCATTCAGTGGCCATAAATCCGGCCATGCCATGAACAATAAACTGTTACGCGTGATGCTGGCGAACCCCGACGCGTGGGAATTCGTCACCTTTGATAATCCGGAAGACGCGCCGGGCAGCTTTCACCGGCTGCCAGAGTTGGCCTGATGTCGTAACATGAAAAAACCGTGCCGAAGCACGGTTTTTTTGTTTGGCACTTACTTGCGGATAGGTTCTATTTTGGTGGGCCCGGCCATGGTGCTGGCCTTTGCCAGGTTGCCGCTCAATTCTGCGGCATTGAGCGGTGGCGTGTTGTCCGGGCAAAGTGCCTGCACGACGGTTTTCATGGCCAGATTGTTGCGGTCCAGCTTGCGCCACTCCTTGCGCATGGATTCAATCCAGCGTTTATTGACGCTGTCACCATAGGCATAGCTGCGCTGGGTGCGCTCGCCGCAATGCACGCCTTCGTGGCTGATGTTCTCGATGCCACCACTACTTAGCTGTAGCAGGGTAAAGCGTACGGTACGGTCTTCGGCCAACAGCAGGGTTTTGCTATCGATGAACAATTGCCCCTTTAGCGTAGCTGGCTTCTCCAGTTCTACCCAGTCCATTCCCCCGTAAGCGGGCAATGGTAGCAATTGTTCTTGCCATGGGCCTTCATCGATGTAGTTATGCTTGCGCTCGCGGCCCTTGCCGGAAAGATCAGCGTGAGCCAGGTTGGCCGCACATAGCAGGCCTAGCATGATAAGACGGGTTTTCACGGTATTTTCCTGATTTGTCCAATACGAAGCTGGTGGCGGCGGCGTCCGCTTTCGCGCCCGCCCATGCCGTAGCTTACCTCGGTAAAACTGACATCGCCGCGCGCCGAAACGTTCATGATGCTGCTGCAGCGTGTGCCATAGTCGCGGCCAACGATAAAGACCGGCGACAGCATTTTTTCCAGCGCCGAACCGACGCCGGTATTGGGTAGCTGTTCCGGTGGTGCCTGCTCCGGGTTCATCAGCCACGGCAGCACGTCGGCATCGGCAGGCGGGCGTTTCAGCGTAGCCAGCTGGCTGCGCAGCTGCTCGCTCTTATACCAGCGCGTGTCCATGTCTGCGTTAGACAAGACGTGGATGCCTGGTGCTACGCGGTTCAGAACCTTGGTGCGACTGTTGAAGTGCAGCAGGTCGCCTACCTGGCCAAACATCAGGTTGAACGCCCCGAATTCGCTGCCGTGCTGTTTCAGCCATTGCCCGAAATCCAGCGCACTGTCGTCCCCGCTAATAAAACGCTGCACCAGCTCGCCACGCGAGCGCGCCGCCTTGGCTGGCCGCCCGTCGCGGATATGGGTCACTGCGGCAAAGCGGCCGCGGGTGTCGATGGCCATCCAGCTGCCGCCGGCTTGTACATCGCGGCCACCCAGTATTTGCGGGTAGTCCGGCCAGAAATCCAGCGGCAGGGCGGGGCGGGCGTAGTATTCGTCACGGTTGGCCAGCAGGCACAATGGCCCCAGTGCGGGGGTCTTGTAGGCAAAAGCAATAATGCACATGTGCTGTTCTTGGGCATTTGGCCCAAGGCCCTTAAAATAACGTTTTGATTGTAACCGCTATACGCCTGGAGGATGAGTGTATGCAGCCAGATATCGCGCTGGATCTGTCCGGTTTGAATTGCCCCCTGCCTATCCTGCGCGCCAAGAAAGCCCTGGCGACCATGGACAGCGGCAAAGTGCTGTCGGTGCTGGCCACCGACCCCGGCGCCCCGAAGGATTTTGAAGCTTTCTGCCGCCAGACCGGCAATGTGCTGCTGGAATCGCTGGTGCAGCCAGACGGCCGTTTTGCGCTATTGATTCGCCGTAAATGACAAACAGGCGCCCTGGGTGGCGCCTTTTCTTTATCTTGCTGATTGCATAAGGTCAAACAATGAAACTCACCATTACCCGCCCCGATGACTGGCACCTGCATGTACGCGATGGCGAAGCGCTGGCTGCCGTGCTGCCGGATACCTGCCGCCAGATGGGCCGCGCCATCATCATGCCCAACCTGAAACCGCCGGTGACCACGGTAGCGTTGGCCGCAGCCTACCGCGACCGCATTCTGGCGGCGCGCCCGGCCGGCAGTACTTTCGAGCCGCTGATGACGATGTACCTGACCGAGACCACCACGGCCGAAGAAGTGCGCCTGGCCAAGGCTAGCGGTTTTGTACACGGCATCAAGCTGTACCCGGCAGGCGCCACTACCAACTCGGATGCGGGGGTGCGCGATGTGAACAATGCCATGGCCGCGCTGGAAGCCATGGCCGAGGTAGGCATGCCGCTGCTGGTGCACGGTGAAGTCACCGACCCGGCCATCGACGTGTTCGACCGCGAAGCGGTGTTCATCGATACCGTGTTCGAGCCGCTGCTCAAGCGCCTGCCCACGCTGCGCGTGGTGTTCGAGCACATCACCACCCGCCAGGCTGCCGAGTACGTGGCAGCCGCCGGTGACAATATCGCCGCCACCATTACCGCCCACCACCTGCTGATGAACCGTAATGCGCTGTTTACCGGCGGTATTCGCCCGCACCATTACTGTCTGCCAGTGTTAAAGCGTGAAACGCACCGCCAGGCCCTGGTAGCGGCCGCCACCAGTGGCAGCAAAAAGTTTTTCCTGGGTACCGATAGTGCCCCGCACGCCCGCCACACCAAGGAAAGCGACTGTGGCTGCGCGGGCATGTACACCGCCAACGCCGCTATCGAGCTGTACGCCGAGGCCTTTGATGCGGCCGGCGCACTGGACAAGCTGGAAGCCTTCGCCAGTTTCAACGGACCTGATTTTTATCAACTGCCGCGCAACACCGACACCCTAAGCTTGGTACGCGAAGCATGGCAGGTACCGGCTACCTTGTCTTATGGAAATGACGTGCTTGTCCCCCTGCGCGCAGGGGAGTATGTGCAATGGCGATGCGTACCATGAGTAATGCTCATGTAACTAGTCCAAAATTGCTTAGCTCAAAGGAATAAGTGCAAGAAATGCTACGCATTGCAAGCAATGTGACGCTGAAGTGACGATTCGGGGCTTGTAGTAGCCATGTGTGCTGTGCATAATTGCCTCGCCTTTGCGTACTGTATACACACAGTTTGTTTTTCTCGGGTGGCCCGCATCAAGACGGGCCACCTCTGTTCAAGGAGAGCAGGAGAATATGAAAAAGAATATGTCTTTCAGCGTGTTGGCCGCATCTGTCGTGCTGGCCATGGGTGCTAATGCTGCCTTTGCTGCTAAAGTGCCAGCCGGTGTACAACTGGCTGCCAAACAAGAGCTGACTCGTAACAACGGCTCCGAGCCGGAGTCCCTGGACCCGGCCCTGGCCGAGTCGGTAGGTGCCAACAATATTGCCCGTGATCTGTTCGAAGCGCTGACCGCTGCCGACAACGATGGCCGTATCGTGCCGGGCCTGGCCGAATCCTGGAAACAGACCGACCCGACTACCTGGGTATTCACGCTGCGCAAGAACGCCAAGTGGTCTGATGGCGTGCAAGTGACTGCCGACGACGTGGTATATGGCATTCGCCGTTTCCTGGACCCGAAAACTGCCTCCCCGTACGCTTCCACTTACGGCGCCTTCCTGCTGAACGGTGTTGAAGCCGCCGAAGGTAAAAAAGCGCTGACCGACATTGGCATCAAAGCCATCAACAAGCTCACCGTAGAAGTGAAGACCCCTTACCCGGTAGCGTTCCTGCCGGAAGTCATGTCCAACAACCAGCTGGGCCCCGCGCCGCGTCATGCTATCGAAAAGCACGGCAAAGACTGGACCAAGCCGGGCAAACTGGTGGGCAACGGTGCGTTTGTGCTGAAAGACTGGGCAGTTAACAGCAAGATCGTTATCGAGAAAAACCCGCAGTACTGGGACGCCAAGGCCGTGGTGCTGAGCAAAGTCACCTACCTGCCGATCGAAGATGGTTTTGCTGACGTAAAACTGTACCAATCCGGCGAGAACGACTGGGTGTACCAGCTGCCCCCAGGCACCTACGAAAAATACAAGGCCGAGCTGCCTAAGGATGTACGCAACTCGCCTATGCTGGGCCTGCGTTACTACAGCCTGAACGCCAAAGACCCGGTGATGAAAGACAAGCGCGTTCGTCAGGCGCTGTCCATGGTGATCGACCGTGACATCCTGGCCGCCAAGATCACTGCCGACGGCCAGCTGCCAGCCTACAGCGTGGTGGTGAAGGGTACTGCCGGTGCCGATGCCACCACCTACGACTGGGCCAAATGGCCGATGGCACAGCGCGTGGCCGAAGCCAAGAAACTGTTGGCCGCCGCAGGCCTGCAGGCTGGCAGCAAGATCAAGTTCACCTACAACACCAGTGAATACCACAAGAAAATGGCGATTTTTGCCGCTTCCGAGTGGAAAACCAAGCTGGGCCTGAACACCGAGCTGGAAAACATGGAGTTCAAGGTACTGCTGAAAAAGCGTCACGATGGTGAATACCAGATCGCCCGTAACGGCTGGGTAGCTGACTACAACGACGCCACTACCTTCCTGACCCTGGTGCAGTGTGGTTCCGACCAGAACGACAACGGCAACTGCAACCCGAAAGCAGAAGAGTTGATCAAGCAGGGTAACCAGGCGAAAGACGCAGCCAAGCGCAAGCAGCTGCTGACCCAGGCGACCAAGATGATCATGGACGACTACCCGATCATCCCGCTGCTGTCCTACACCACGCCACGACTGGTGAAACCTTATGTGGGCGGCTATACCGGCAAGAACTCGCTGGACCGCTACCGCAACAAGGACCTGTACATCATCAAGCACTAAGTTGATGTCGCCAGCCTGAAGGATTTTCCTTCGTAACGAAGACCGGGTGCATCCTCTACAGGGTCACCCGGTCTGATTTGGAAGTGGTAGTTGCCGCATGCCTCGAGCAATAGCACAGGGGGCGACCCTGCCTGTGCGTGCCGTATGCTGCTACCGACCTGGAGTACTCCCATGTGGTCTTACGCTTTTCGACGCGTATTGATGACGATCCCCACCCTGTTGCTCGTCATCACTGTCTGTTATCTGATGTTGCACGCCACCCCGGGTGGCCCGTTTGATTCCGAACGCAAAATTTCTGCTGCTGTCATGGCCAACCTGCAGGCCAAATATCATCTGGACCTGCCGCTGTGGCAGCAATACCTGTACTACCTCAAGAGCCTGCTGCAAGGCGATCTTGGCGCCTCTTTCCGTTACGCGGACTGGAGCGTGAACGATCTGGTGGCCAATGCGCTGCCGATTTCCGCCCTGATCGGCGGTACCGCGCTGCTGCTGTCGGTGGTGATCGGTATCGTGCTGGGTACCATTGCCGCGCTGCGCCAGAACAGCCTGGTTGATTACTTCGTGATGCTGATCGGTAACCTGGGTAGTGCCTTCCCCTCGTTTGTGATCGGCCCGGTACTGATTCTGGTGTTTGCCATCTGGCTGGCCTGGCTGCCGGCGGGCGGCTGGAACGACTACAAGATCCATTACATGGTGCTGCCTATCGCGCTGCTGACCTTCATCAACGTGTCCACCATTGGCCGTGTGATGCGTGGCAGCCTGATTGAAGTGATGAACTCCAACTTCATCCGTACGGCCAAGGCCAAAGGCCTGCCAATGCGAACCATCGTGATGCGTCATGCGCTGAAACCTGCCCTGATGCCCGTGATTTCCGTGGTAGGCCCGATTGCCATTTCCACCATTACCGGTGCCGTGGTAACCGAGTCGGTATTTTCGCTGCCGGGGCTGGGCAAGCTGATTATCAACGGTGCGTCCAACCGCGATTACACCCTGGTACTGGGCCTGGTGGTACTGGTAACCGTGGTGGCGGTGCTGATCAACCTGCTGGTTGACCTGTGTTATGCATTGCTTGACCCGAAGATCCGCTACTAAGCGCGGTCTTGGATACGTCTACCAGCGAGGATAGTCATACATGTTTTCCCGAAGCAAACAAAGCGATCTGGCCGGGGCCATCGAGGCCAACATCAATGCGGCCGCTATTGAAGGTCGCAGCCCGTGGCGCGATGCCCGCGAGCGTTTTTTCCGTAACAAGGCTGCGGTTGTCAGCCTTGTCATCCTCACCATCATTGCATTCGCCTGTATTTTTGGCCCCATGGTGCTGCCGTACTCGTACGAAGACACCGACTGGAACGCCATGAGCCTGCCGCCCGGCATGGAAGGTGCGCACTATTTCGGTACCGACGAACTGGGGCGTGACTTGCTGGTGCGCTGCCTGATCGGTGGCCGCATCTCCTTGATGGTGGGCCTGCTGGCGACCATCGCCTCGGTGACCATCGGCATCGTATGGGGCGCCACCGCCGGCTTCATGGGCGGTAAGGTCGATACCATCATGATGCGTATCGTGGACATGATGTACGCCGTGCCTTACCTGCTGATCGCCATCCTGATGGTGACCCTGCTGGGCCGCGAGTTCTACCTGGTGGTGCTGACCATTACCGTGTTCTCGTGGATGGACATGGCGCGCGTGGTACGCGGCCAGACGCTGTCTATCAAGTCCAAGGAATTTGTCGAAGCCGCGCACGCTATCGGTGTGTCCACCCCCAACATCATCTTCCGTCACATTGTGCCCAACCTGCTGGGTATCGTGGTGATCTACACCACCGTTACCGTGCCAGGCGTGATTCTGACCGAGTCGGTGTTGTCCTTCCTGGGTCTGGGCGTACAAGAGCCGATGACCAGCTGGGGTGTGCTGATCGAAGACGGTACCGGCGTGATGGAAACCACGCCGTGGATCCTGCTGTTCCCGGCTGCCATGCTGTCCATCACCCTGTACTGTGCCAACTATATCGGTGACGGCCTGCGCGACGCGCTGGACCCGAAAGACCGCTAAGGAATACGCCATGAGCCTTTTGAAAGTTAATAATCTTGGCGTGCAGTTCCAGACACCGGACGGCATGGTCAATGCAGTAAACGGTGTCAGTTTCGAGCTGGATGCCGGCCAGACGCTGGGTATTGTCGGCGAGTCCGGCTCTGGCAAGAGCCAGTCGGTACTGGCCATGATGGGCCTGCTGGCCAAGAACGGCCGCCCCACTGGCGAAGCCTTGTACAAAGGCCAGAACCTGCTGACCATGAGCCCGAAACAGCTCAACGGTATTCGCGGCGACCGTATCTCCATGATCTTCCAGGATCCGATGACCTCGCTGAACCCCTACCTGACGGTAGAGCGCCAGATGACCGAGGTGCTGGAGCTGCACAAGGGCATGACCCGCAAGCAGGCCAAGAAGCGCGCCATCGAGCTGCTGGAAGCGGTACGCATCCCCGAGGCCGCCCGCCGTATCGATATGTACCCGCACGAGTTCTCCGGCGGTATGCGCCAGCGTGTGATGATCGCCATGGCCCTGCTGTGCGAGCCGGAAGTGCTGATCGCCGACGAACCCACCACCGCGCTGGACGTGACCGTGCAGGCGCAGATTCTTACCCTGCTGAAAGAGCTGCAGCGTGACTTTGGCACCGCCATCGTGATGATTACCCACGATCTGGGCGTGGTCGCCGGCCTGTGCGAAAAAGTGATGGTGATGTACGGTGGCCGCGTCATGGAATACGGCACCGCCAACGACATTTTCTATCAGCCGTCCCACCCTTACACCATCGGCCTGCTGGGCGCGCTGCCGCGCCTGGATCACGACGGCGATGCGCTGGTCAGCATTCCGGGCAACCCGCCAAACATGGCGAACATGCCTAAAGGCTGTCCGTTTACCGAGCGTTGTGCCCATGCCTCGGCACAGTGCGCAGACGTACTGCCTGGCCTGCTGCCATCTGCGGCCAACCCGGCCGTATTGCGTGCTTGCCACAAGCCAGTGGCTGAACTGAAACTGGAGCTGAGCCATGGCTGAGAAGAAACTGCTGCTATCGGTGCGCGATGTCAAAGTGCACTTCAAGGTAAAAGGGAATAACGACTGGCCGTGGACAGCAAAACGGACGCTCAAAGCGGTAGACGGTGTCAGCTTCGACCTGTACGAAGGTGAAACCCTGGGCGTGGTGGGCGAGTCCGGTTGCGGCAAGTCCACGCTGAGCCGCGCCATTCTCAACCTGATTCCCGCCACCGACGGCGAAATCCTGTGGATGGGCAAAGACCTGCGCAAGGGCAGCGATAAAGACTGGCTGCATGTCCGCAAGGATATCCAGATGATCTTCCAGGACCCGCTGGCCTCGCTGAACCCGCGCATGACCATTGCCCAGATCATTGGCGAGCCGCTGCGCGTACACCGCCCGGAGCTGTCGCCGGATGACATCATGAAGCGCGTACGCGCCATGATGGTGAAGGTGGGCCTGCGCGAGCAGATGATCAACCGCTACCCGCACGAGTTCTCCGGCGGCCAGTGCCAGCGTATCGGTATTGCCCGCGCGCTGATTCTGGAGCCCAAGCTGATTATCTGCGACGAGCCGGTATCGGCGCTGGACGTGTCCATTCAGGCGCAGATCATCAATCTGCTGAAAGAACTACAGCGCGAGATGGGCCTGTCGCTGATCTTCATCGCGCACGATCTGGCGGTAGTGAAGCATATCTCCGACCGCATCCTGGTGATGTACCTGGGCCGCGAGATGGAGCTGGCCGAGAAGTACGCGCTGTACGACAAGCCGGCCCACCCGTATACCCAGGCCTTGCTGTCGGCCATTCCTATCCCCGACCCGAAGCTGGAGCGTAACAAGACGATCCAGATCCTGCAGGGCGATTTGCCTAGCCCGATCAACCCGCCATCCGGCTGCGTGTTCCGTACCCGCTGCCCGAAAGCGGTAGATCGCTGCGCGAAAGAAGAGATCAAGCTGCACGCGGTTACCGCCGCCACGCAGACCTCCTGCTTGCTGGTATAAGCGCCCAAGTTGGCCGCATGCGGCCAACCCAGGTGCCAAGAAAGCCCGGACATGTCCGGGCTTTTTCTTATTCAATAACCAGGTTGCCGCTTCACGTGTTTGTGTGGTCTGGTTTTGTTGGTGCCCGCTAGCCCGGTGCGTTGTCTGTGGCCTGAAGCACGGTCTTGGGCAGGGCTTCCTTACGTTTATTGCTGTGCTGGCTGCGGCGGGCCGGCATAAAAAAACCGGCGCACGGGGCGCCGGTTTTTGCAGGGCAGGGTAGCGATCAGGCCAGCTTGCCGTGGCACTGCTTGTAACGTTGGCCGCTGCCGCATGGGCAAGGGTCGTTGCGGCCAACGCGCAGGCCTTGCGAGGCCAGGGCTTCCGGCGAGAACGGGTTGCCTTCGGTGGCGCTTGGCGCGTCGTCGTGGTGCATTTCCATGCCTGCCACTTCGTGCGGGGCCACGGCTTCCATGTCCTCTTCACTGCGTACCTGTACGGTCATCAGCACGCTGACCACACCACGCTTCACACGCTCCAGCATGTCGGAGAACAGCTCGAACGCCTCGCGTTTGTACTCCTGCTTCGGGTTCTTCTGTGCGTAGCCGCGCAGATGGATACCCTGGCGCAGGTGGTCCATGGCTGCCAGGTGTTCACGCCAGTTGTTGTCCAGCATCTGCAGTACCAGGCCGTGCTCGAACTGGCGCATGGATTCTTCGTTGGCCAGGGCCACTTTTTCGGCGTAGCTGGCCGCGGCCAGGTCCAGAATGCGCTGCTTGATATCGGGGATATCCAGCGACTGCTCGGCCTGCATCCACTGGGCTACCGGGGCGTGCAGCTGGAATTCGCTTTCCAGTGTGCGCTCCAGGCCCGGCAGGTCCCACTGTTCTTCCATGGAGTCCGGCGGCATGTGCAGGTCTACCACGTCGCTCAGTACGCCTTCGCGCATGTGGGTGATGATGGCGGCCACGTCCTGGTCTTCCAGGATTTCGTTACGCTGCTGGTAGATCACTTTACGCTGGTCGTTGGCCACATCATCGTATTCCAGCAGCTGTTTGCGGATGTCGAAGTTACGGCCTTCTACCTTGCGCTGGGCGTTTTCGATGGAACGCGATACCCATGGGTGCTCGATGGCTTCGCCATCCGGCATTTTCAGCTTGTCCATGATCATGGCCACGCGGTCGCCGGCAAAAATGCGCAGCAGCGGGTCTTCCAGGCTCAGGTAGAAGCGGCTGGCGCCGGCGTCACCCTGGCGGCCGGAGCGGCCACGCAGCTGGTTGTCGATACGGCGCGATTCGTGGCGCTCGGTACCAATGATGTACAGGCCGCCGGCGGCCAGTACGGCGTCGTGGCGGATCTGCCATTCGGCACGGATGGTGGCGATGCGGCTGTCTTTTTCGGCGTCGCTCAGGCTGTCGTCGGTCTGGATGGCCTTGATTTCCGGCTCCGGGTTACCACCCAGCACGATATCGGTACCCCGGCCGGCCATGTTGGTGGCTACGGTCACGATGCCGGGGCGGCCGGCTTGTACCACGATCTCGGCTTCACGCGCGTGTTCCTTGGCGTTCAGCACATTGTGGGCGATGTTGGCCTGGGTCAGCAGCTGCGATACCAGCTCGGAGTTTTCGATGCTGGTGGTACCCACCAGCACAGGTTGGCCGCGGCTGACGCAGTCATGGATATCGCTGATGATGGCGTTGTATTTCTCGCGCGCCGAGCGGTAGATCTTGTCCTGATGGTCCTGACGGATCATCGGGCGGTTGGTCGGGATGACCACGGTTTCCAGCGCGTAGATGTTCTGGAACTCGTAGGCCTCGGTATCGGCGGTACCGGTCATGCCGGCCAGCTTGCCGTACAGGCGGAAGTAGTTCTGGAAGGTAATGGACGCCAGGGTCTGGTTTTCGCGGTTGACCTGTACGCCTTCTTTGGCTTCCACGGCCTGGTGCAGGCCGTCGGACCAGCGGCGGCCGGCCATCAGGCGGCCGGTGAATTCGTCCACGATCACCACTTCGCCTTCCTGTACCACGTAGTGCTGGTCCAGGTGGAACAGGGCGTGGGCTTTCAGCGCGGCGTTCAGGTGGTGCATCAGGGTAATGTTGGCCGCAGAGTACAGGCTATCGCCTTCGCCCAGCAGGCCCATCTGGGTGAGGATGGCTTCGGCGTGCTCGTGGCCGGCTTCGGACAGCAGCACGCTGTGGGCTTTTTCATCTACCCAGTAATCGCCTTCGCTGTCTTCGGCTTCCTGCTTTTTCAGCAGTGGTGGTACGGCGTTCATGGCGCGGTACATGTCCACGTTGTCTTCGGCCGGGCCGGAGATGATCAGCGGGGTACGCGCTTCGTCGATCAGGATGGAGTCCACCTCGTCCACTACGGCAAAGTTCAGCTCGCGCTGCACTTTCTCGTGCAGGCTGAACACCATGTTGTCGCGCAGGTAGTCGAAGCCGAATTCGTTGTTGGTGCCGTAGGTGATGTCGCAGCCGTAGGCCATTTTTTTATGGTCGTGCTGCATTTGCGACAGGTTCACGCCAACGGTCAGGCCCAGGAAGTTGTACAGCTTTTGCATGATGCCGGCGTCGCGGCTGGCCAGGTAGTCGTTCACGGTAATCACGTGCACGCCCTTGCCGGCGATGGCGTTCAGGTACACCGGCAGGGTGCCCACCAGGGTTTTGCCCTCGCCGGTACGCATTTCGGCAATCTTGCCGTGGTGCAGCACCATGCCGCCAATCAGCTGTACGTCGAAGTGGCGCATGTTCAGCACACGGCGCGAGGCTTCGCGGCACACAGCAAACGCTTCGGGCAGCAGGGCATCCAGGCTTTCGCCTTTGGCGTGACGCTCTTTGAATTCGGTGGTTTTGGCCGCCAGCTGCTCGTCCGACAGTGCCTTCATGGCGTCTTCCATACCGTTAATACGGTTGGCGACCTGGCGATATTGCTTGAGCAGTCGTTCATTGCGGCTGCCGAATACTTTCTTGAGAAGCGTCGAAATCATCGTGTGGACATCCAGCGGCCAGCGGGCCGATAAAAATGGCTAAAAGTGTAGCACAGGCAAACCTTCTTTTAATGGGGGCATTGCTGACCGGTATCAAGTGCCTGTGCATTGGAACAGTGTTGAAGCCTGATTTGCCTTGTTAGGCTATTTGCTCTAAACAAACGTATGAGCGTAAACGCCGTGTCATGCAGCAAGGTTAGCCTGTTTGGCATTGCCCTGTTGTAACGACAGATAACAAGACTCACGAGGAGAAACACATGGATCGCAGACAATTCCTGAAAGCGGGCAGTTTCCTGACTGCCTCTGCCGCTACGCTGGGGCTAACGGGCTGTTTTGGTAGTGGTGGCGGGGGCAGCGAGCCTGAGCGCAGCTATACCTTCCCGCAGGGCGTGGCCTCGGGCGACCCGCAGCCGGCTAGCCTGGTGCTGTGGACACGCCTGGGCGATGCGGTAGCCGACACCCCGGTTACCATCGAAATCGCCACCAGCCAAAGCTTTGCCAGCATTCTGCACAGTGTCACCGTGACCGCCCAGGCGCAGTGGGACTACACCGTGCGCCATAAAGTGACCGCACTGCAGCCGGGCACCACGTATTACTACCGCTTCCGCGCGGGCAGCAGCGTGAGCCAGGTTGGCCGCAGCAAGACGGCACCGGCTGCCGGTACGCCGGTGTCGCAGCTGAAATTTGCCTTTATCTCGTGCCAGGACTGGAGCGTGAACCATTGGGCGGCGTTTGACGAGCTGCTGCAGCAGGACCTGGATTTTGTCGTGCACCTGGGTGACTACATTTACGAAACCGTGGGCGCGGCCTTCCAGACCGGCAAGGTGGAAAGCCGCCACAGCCAGATCAAGCTGCCGGACGGCATCAAGCGCAGCGATGGCGCCACCTACGCCAACACGCTGGCCGATTACCGCACCCTGTACAAAACCTACCGCAGCGACAGCCGCCTGCAGGCGCTGCACGCGGCGTTTCCCATTATTGCGGTATGGGACGACCACGAATTCAGCGACGACGCCTGGCAAGACCGCCAGAACTACGCTACCGGCGAAGACGCTGCCAAAGTGACCAGCCGCCGCCGCGATGCCAACCAGGCCTGGTTTGAGTACATGCCGGCCGATGTGAGCCTGGATGCGGCCAACCCGTCGTTCCAGAACATCCAGATCTACCGCCAGTTCAGCTTTGGCAACCTGGCCACGCTGGTGATGACCGACCAGCGCCTGTACCGCGCCGACCACGTTATCCCCGAGCTGGGTGCCGGCAGCGAGATCGGCAGCCGCTACTTTGTGCCCAAATCCACGCTGGCCGCGGTAGAAGGGCAGAAGATGAGCGCGGCCAGTGGCAGCCTGGACCCAGTGTCCATTCTGGGCAGCACCCAGCGCCAGTGGTGGAAAGACCAGATGAGCGCGGCCAACACCACCTGGAAGCTATGGGGTAACGAAGTGTCGCTGCTGCGCATGCAGGTAGACGGTACCCAGGCCGTGGCTGGCCTGATGGTGCAAGGGCTGATTGCGGCTAACGCTGGCCTGGCCGCGCTGCAAAACCAGCTGATGAACGCCCTGGTGGCCGACCTCACCACCGCTGCCGCTGCGGTACCCAGTGCCAGCAAGGCCACGCAGGCACCCGCGCCCAGCTACGCCGGTACCAAAGCGCTGTTTGCCAATCTGGGCATCAGCAACGCCGCATTCGACGCCGGTATCAAACCGCAGCTAGACGCCGCACTGCCTGCCGCACAGTTCTTTGATGTGTTCCTGCTGAATGCCGACCAATGGGATGGCTACAACGCCGAGCGCAAGGCGCTGATGAAGCATCTGAAAGACAATGCCATCGGCAATGTGGTGGCGCTCACGGGTGACATCCACGCCTTCTTTGCCGGTAGCGTGATGGACGACTACGACGCCGCCAGCCCGTTACCGGTGATGGTGGACCTGGTCACCGCCGGTATCTCCAGTAACTCTTTCTATAGCTATTTCGAGAGCGTGGTAGACAGCAGCGCCAGCTTCGGCAAAACCAAGCCGCTGATCTACACCGAGCAAAACGGCGTGCGCACCAATACCTTCAATAGCACACTGACTACCTTTAACCCGTGGCTGAAAGTGGCCAACACCGACGCCCAAGGCTATGCGCTGGTCACGCTCACGCCCGCCAAGCTCAGCTGCGCTTTTCATACCCTGAAAACCCTCAGCGCAGGCGTGGCCCCGGCGCAGCCCGCCACACGCAGTACCACCCAGCTGGAGGTGGTGGCCGGTAGCCCGTCGGTAACGGTCCTGCCTTAAGCGATCAGCTACGCGCCTGGCCGCCACCCCGCCTGGGCTGGCGGTCTTTTTTCGGCCATCACCGCCGGGCAGATGGGCTACACTCTGCATCCATGCTTTTATTTGCCCTTTTGCCATGAGCAGCCAGCCACTTAGCCAGTTCAGCAAACGCGACGCCCGCCTGGCCGACCTGACCGCCGCCGCCCACGCCATCTTGCAGCTGGACCGCGCCTTCAAGCGCCTGCTGCCCGGCATGCTGGGCCAGCACTGCCAGGTAGCCTGCTTTCGTGATGGCGAGCTGGTGGTGTACGCGCACAACAGCACGGTCGCCGCCCGCCTGCGCATGCTGGGCAATAGCGTAGTGGCACCGCTGACCCGCCAGGGCTACCCGGTGCAGACCCTGCGCGTGAAGGTGCTGCCCACCCCGCCCAAACCCGTACGCAGCAAATCATTCCAGCTGTCCGATGCCGGGCTGGACGCCTTTGCCCGCGCGGCCGGCGAGATCCGCAACCCGGTAGTGAAAGAAGCGCTGGGCAAGCTGCTGCGCCATCATCGCGGTAGCGAGAACGAACGCTAGCCGCGCCTGCGGCCAACCCTCGCGTAGCCAGCCTGTCATGCTGGCGTGATCCTTGCATGGTAAAGCCTTGGGCAGCGCCGCATTGTGTGGCCTGGCTAGCCCGCCAGCGTGGCAGCAGGTAAGCTGCCTTGCAGAAGCCGCAGAGCTTCGCAATCAGGGATTCCACAAACAGATGATCACGCTCAATACGCACCCTCTTCGCCGCAGCCTGAACGACGAGGCGCACGCGCGCCCGCCGATCGCCATACCGTCACCGGCGCGGCTGACCACACTCACCCTCTTTTTCGACGAAGCCGAAGCGCCGCAGCGCAGCGCCTTGCAGGATTTGCTGCAGCGCATGGGCCTGCCGCAGCTGGACGACGGCCAGATGCACTACACCGGCGTGGCCGGTGACCTCACCATCCGCTGGGCCTTGCATACCGAATTTGCCCGCTACACCTTTGTGCTGGGTGGCGATTTTGTCGAGCCATTCGAGCGCACCGCGCTGGACCGCCTGCCGGCAGACTGGCTGGGCAGCCTGCCGGGCGCGGTGATGGTGGCCATGCATGCCGTGCTGCTGCCGGCCTCGCAAGAAGCCCCCGCGCCGGAGATTGCCCAGCGCTGGTTTGGCGGCCAGGAGCTGATTGGCGCCGAAATCGGCGATGGCAACGGTGTGGCCTATACCGACCTGCGCCTGCACCCCGACCCGCGGCTGGCAGAAGGCTTTAGCCGCTACGTGGTGATCGACCGTGCCATGGGCCCCTCGCAGTCTGGCCGCATGATGCAGCGCCTGTTCGAAATGGAAACCTACCGCCTGCTGGCGCTGCTGGCGCTGCCCGAGGCCAAACGGCAGATGCGCGAGCTGGACCGCCTGGGTACCCGGCTGCGCAGCGTCACCCTGCACATGGCGCAGCAAAGCGCGCACGACGCCGCCATGCTGGAGGAGCTCACCGACCTGTCCGCGCAGGGCGAGCAGCTGATTGCGCAAAGCCAGTACCGCTTTGCCGCTGCCCGTGCCTACTACAAGCTGGTGGCACGGCGTATTGCCGAGCTGCGCGAAACGCGGCTATCCGGCCTGCAGCCGTTTTATGAATTCATGGAACGCCGCCTGGCCCCCGCCATGGAAACCTGTGAAACCGCTGCGCAGCGGCAAGAACGGCTGATGGCGCGCCTGCAGCGCAGCACAGCGCTGCTGCGTACGCGGGTAGAGGTGGTGCACGAGGCGCAAAACCGTGCCCTGCTCGCCAGTATGGACCGGCGTGCCGAGCTGCAACTGAGGCTGCAGGAAACGGTAGAAGGCCTGTCTGTTGGTGTACTTACCTATTACGCCGTGGGGCTGCTGGGCTATCTGTTCAAAGCGGGCAAGGCCGCAGGCCTGCACCTGAACACCGAGCTGCTGACCGGTCTGGCTATTCCCGCCGTGGCCATGCTGGTGTGGCTGGGCATGCGTCGCGTAAAAAAGACATTGCAACACGGCTAGGCAAATACTGGCACCAAGGGGCGGGCATGGCGTAGTTAGCGTGTGCCGGCCCCTTTGTTTTTGGCATGGCACGCTCAGCCCAGCGCAATAGCGGGTGCAATCTGCCCGTGGCGCCCACCTACCGGCTGACGCAGGCGGCGACAGGCCGTTTATAGAAGTTGGCCGCAGATCAAACACCGGCCTGATAGCACAAGCGCTGCCAGGCAAAAACCCTCACAATAGCCGCGTTAATCTTCTTGCAAGCCTCGCCGATGTCTATTTCTTCCTCACGCAAATTGCGCCCGCTGCTGATCAGCTTTGTTGTGGTCACTGTCCTGCTGGCCATTGCCCAGACCGTCATGGTGACGATTGGCCTGAACAAGATCATGGCCAACAGCCGCTACGAGCACCAGATAGCCGATGGCCTGGCTGACCGCATGGCCGACCTGCGTTTCCATGTGGTGCAGATTCAGCAGTTTCTCACCGACTCCAGTGCTACCGGTGAGCGCGACGGTTTTGGCGATGCGAAGGAACACTACCAGGTAGCCGTCAGCAAGCTGGACGAGATCAAGCAGCTGGATGCAGCTTACGCGGAGGATGCCCAGGCTACCCGGCAGCTGCTGGATACCTTTTATCAGGTAGGCCAGCAGATGGCAGAGACTTACATCACCCAGGGGCGTGAGGCGGGTAATGTCATGATGAAAGCCCCCGGTACCGGCTTTGACGAGCGAGCCGAGGCACTGACTAAAAAACTGGACGGCTTGCATGGCCGGGTAGAGCAGAACCTGCAGCAGGTCGTGAGCGATAGCGAAGCACAGATCGCCTCGGCGCAAACCAGTTTGCTGCTCAGTAGTGCCTTGCTGATTCTGCTGGTCACCGCGGGCGGGGTGCTGCAGTACCGCCGCGTGTTCCGCAGCCTGGGTGGCGAGCCGGTAGAGGCCATGCGCCAGACACGCTATATCGCCGCGGGTGACCTGAGCCATGCGCTGCAGGTGCCGGCCGGGCGCGAAAACAGCCTGATGGGTGCGTTGTCGGATATGCAGGACAAGCTGCGTGACATCACCGGCCGTATTCGCGACCTGGCCAGCCAGATACACGGCAATGCGGGCGATCTGTCGCGTTCGGCACACAATGTACAGCATGCCTCGCATGCCCAAAGTGAAGCCTCGCGCGCGATAGCCGTATCGGTAGAAGAGGTCTTGCAGAGCATCAGCCAGCTGGCCGACCAGATTCGCCACGTAGAGCAAGAGGCGCACCACGCCGATGCGGCTGTGAACCAGTGTGCCGGCCTGATACGCCAGTCGGCAGACGATATCCGCGGCATTGCCGGCCATATTTCCGGTGCTGCGGGAGCACTGGATGGCCTGAGTACGCAAACCCGTACCATCGCCAGTATTACCCAGACGATTCACGATATTGCCGACCAAACCAATTTGCTGGCACTGAATGCGGCGATCGAAGCCGCCCGTGCCGGCGAAAGCGGCCGCGGTTTTGCCGTGGTGGCAGACGAGGTACGCAAGCTGGCCGAACGAACCAGCCAGGCCACGGTGGATATCAGCCGCCAGATCGACAACCTCAGCCATGGCATGCACGAAGTGGTGGGTACCATGCAGGACAGCGTCAGGGCCACGCAAGGCGGTGTGGAGCAAAGCCGGCTGGCGAGCGAGGCGATTGAAGGGATTCGTGATAATGCGGCCAACATCAGCCGCCATATCGAATCGGTCGCGCTGGCGCTGGGCGAACAGCAGCTGGCGGTACGCGATATTGCCCAGCGTGCCGAAGTGATCTCGTCCATGACTGAAACCAACCAGGGCACGGTAGACCAGACCGCTGCAGCAGCGGGCCAGCTTAGCGTACACGCGCAGGACCTGAGTGCCGTGGTAGCAACCTTCAAGATGTAAACCGGCGGGCTATGCCACCCATGCAAAACCCCGGCTGCGGCCGGGGTTTTGCATGGGTGGCCGCAAAAAAAACTCCCCCTGCCTCGATACAGGGGGAGCCAAGGGGAGCCGGCGGCCTGGGCCGCCCTTGCTATTACTGCTGGATGATCTGGCGGATTTGTTCGATACCTGCCGGGTCGTCCAGGGTAGTGAGGTCGCCCGGGTCGCGGCTTTCGGCCAGCGCCTGGATGGCGCGGCGCAGCACCTTGCCGGAGCGGGTTTTCGGCAGCTGGTTCACAAAGTACACCCGCGCCGGGTTGGCAATGGCACCCAGCTGGGCGGCCACCCGGGTGATGACTTCTTTTTCCAGCGCGGCCCGGCTGGCCGGGTCGTCCAGGATGGCCGGGTTTTTCACCACGGCAAAGGCCTTGGGCACCTGGCCTTTCAGGCTGTCTTCCACGCCCACCACGGCTACTTCGGCAATGGCACTGTGGCTGCTGACCGCTTCCTCGATTTCGCGCGTGCCCAGGCGGTGGCCGGCGACGTTGATCACGTCGTCGGTGCGGCCAAGGATAGTGTAGTAGCCGTCTTCATCCTGGATGCCCCAGTCGAAGCTGGAGTACACCAGTTTGTCCTTGAACAGGCTGAAGTAGGTGTCTACAAAGCGCTGGTCCTGCCCCCATACCGTGCTCATGCAGCCTGGCGGTAGCGGCGGTATCACGCCGATCACGCCTTTCTCGCCGGGGCCAACCTCTGCGCCGGTGCTTTCGTTGAACAGCTTCACGTTGAAGCCGTACACCGGCAGGCCGGGGCTGCCGAATTTCACCTCTTTTTTCTCTACGCCGTTGCACAGGGTCAGCATGGGCCAGCCGGTTTCGGTTTGCCAGTAGTTGTCCAGCACCGGGATGCCCAGCTCGCCGGCAATCCAGCTGGCGGTCGGCTCGTCCAGTGGCTCGCCGGCCAGAAACAGCGCGCGCAGGCTGGACAGGTCGTGTTTGTGCAGCCACGCCGGGTCTTGTTTTTTCAGCACACGGATGGCAGTGGGGGCAGAAAACATCACGCTGACGCGGTATTTCTCCACCAGCTGCCACCAGATACCGGCGTCGGGGCGGATAGGCAGGCCCTCGTATACCAGCGTTGTCATGCCGTTGATCAGCGGGCCGTACACGATGTAGGAGTGGCCTACCACCCAGCCGATGTCGGAGGTAGAAAAGTAGCACTCGCCCGGCTTGCCGCCATAGATGTATTCCATGCTGGCGGCCAGCGCCACGGCGTAGCCACCGGTGTCACGCTGCACGCCCTTGGGTTTGCCGGTGGTGCCGGAGGTATACAGGATGTAGCTGGGGTGGCTGGATTCCACCCACGTCACCTCGGCACGGTCGTGCAGGTGCGCTTCGCGCAGGCTGGCATAGTCCAGGTCGCGGCCCGGTTTCATCATGGGGGCCTCGGCCAGGCCGCGGTTCACCACAATCACCTTACCGGGCGCGCTGGCGCCGGCATAGCCCAGCGCCTCGTCCACCAGCGGTTTGTAGGGAATCACCTTGCCGCCGCGCATGCCAGCGTCGGCCGTCACCAGCACGGTGGGGCTGGCGTCTTCGATACGGGTGGCCAGGCTGGCCGGGGCAAAGCCGCCGAATACCACCGAGTGCACCGCACCCAGCCGCACGGTGGCCAGCATGGCAAAGATGGCTTCGGGGATCATGGGCATGTAGATCAGTACGCGGTCGCCTTTCGCCACGCCCTGCGCCTGCAGGATGGCGGCAAAGCGGGCCACTTCTTCATGCAGCTCGCGGAAGGTGTAGCCGGTTTCGATGCCGGTTTCGCTGGACACATAGGCCAGCGCGGTTTGCTCGGCGCGCTCTGCCAGGTGGCGGTCTACCGCGTTGTAACAGAGGTTGGTCAGGCCACCGACAAACCATTCGCGAAACGGTGGCTTATCGTACGCCAGTACTTTATCGAATGGCTGGTGCCAGTGGATGCGGCTGGCTTCCCTTCCCCAGAACGTTTCGGGCTCGTTGATGGACTGCTGATAAAACGCCTGGTACGGGGTCATGCCGGTCTCCTGAAGGTCTTGTGCATCTGTCAAGCGGTTGCTTGTCGGACAAAATAAGGAGTAAGCACGATAGTGGTCAATCGTGCGGTGCGGTATCTGCCGGGTGTTTGCTTAACAGCGTTGTATAAATACCGATAAAACCAAGGCTTGCCATAAAGTGGAACCGTCGTAGTACCGGTAGGGTTTGATATGAACACTGGCCGAATCCCCCTGCTTTGGATTACTCTGAAAGCTAGGGACACCACATGTATTTCAGGACAAGACCATGGACGTTAAGCACTATATGAATGTCGTCGGCCAGGCCGCCCGCAAGGCAAGCCGAGCCATCGCCCGCGCCGATACCAACCAGAAGAATAAAGCACTGCACGCGATGGCCGATGCCATCGAGCGCGACCTGGAGCGCCTGGTAACGGCTAATATGCTGGACCTGGAGGCTGCGCGCAAAAACGGCCTGGAAGAGGCCATGATCGACCGCCTGACCCTGTCGGAAAAAACCGTGCACGGCATGGCAGAAGGCCTGCGCCAGATTGCCACGCTACCCGACCCGGTAGGCGAAATGGGCGAATTCAGCTACCGCCCGTCCGGTATCCAGCTGGGCAAGATGCGGGTACCACTGGGCGTGATCGGCATCATCTACGAAGCGCGCCCTAACGTGACTGCCGACGCCGCCGGCCTGTGCCTGAAGTCGGGTAATGCGGTGATTCTGCGTGGCGGCTCGGAAGCGTTCCACAGCAACCAGGCCATTGCCGCCTGCGTGCACGAGGGCCTGCGTGTGGCCGGCCTGCCGCAGCACGTAGTACAGGTGCTGGAAACCACCGACCGCGCCGCCGTGGGCGAGCTGATTACCCAAACCGAGTTTGTGGATGTGATTGTGCCACGTGGTGGCAAGGGCCTGATCGAGCGCATCACCCGCGATGCCCGCGTGCCGGTGATCAAACACCTGGACGGTAACTGCCACGTGTATATCGATGACACGGCCAACCCGGAAAAGGCTTTCAATATTGCGCTGAATGCCAAAACCCACCGCTACGGTACCTGTAACACCATGGAAACCCTGCTGGTGCACACCGCCTTTGCCGAGTTCATCCTGCCAAGGTTGGCCGCAGCGTACTGGGAAAAGGGTGTAGAGCTGCGTGGTTGCGAACGCACACGCGGCATTCTGGGTGACAAGGTCGTACCGGCTACCGCCAATGACTGGGGCACCGAATACCTGGCACCGATTCTGGCCATCAAGGTGGTGGGCGGTATCGACGATGCCATCGAGCACATCAACCATTACGGTAGCCATCATACCGACGCTATCGTGACCGATGACTATGCCCGTTCGCGCCAGTTCCTGCGCGAGGTGGATTCGGCCAGCGTGATGGTGAATGCCAGCACCCGCTTTGCAGATGGTTTCGAGTACGGTCTGGGCGCCGAAATCGGCATCTCTACCGACAAGATCCATGCCCGTGGCCCGGTAGGGCTGCACGGCCTGACCAGCCAGAAGTGGATCGTGCTGGGCGACGGCCAGGTACGTGGCTAGCCACGTCGCGCCATGATGCAGGCAAGGGGCGGCCAGCGCAGCCGCCCTGGCACGACAAAGTACCCGCGCCTAGCGTAAGCGCAGGCCCGCCCGCCATGGCCGGGCCCTGGCTGTGCCGCGTATCGTGGCTGGCGGATGCCGGCCCGTTTTGCACAAGGGGGTCAGCATGTCTGCGAAAGTCCAGGTGGACGACCACCTGCTTGCCGATGCGGTGCTTGGCGAGCGCATCCGGCTGGTTGCCAGGCGTAGCTTTGTGGCCAGCCTGTCTACACCGGTGGCTGCGGCGCTCTTGCTGTATCTGAGCCATGCCGAGCACCTGGCAGATGTACAGCCGCTGTACGTCTGGAGCGTGCTGATTACCCTGATCGTCATCGTCAATCTGGCCTGCTGTCTGCCCCAGGCACTGGCCGAGGCGCAGCCAGCCAACAAGCAGCGCTGGGTGCACCTTCACCTGGGTTCCAAATGCCTGCTGGGGCTGGGCTGGGGGGCGAGCGTCTGGTTCCTGATGCCCATTGCCACGCCGGTATTCGGCATGATGCTGTACATCATCCTCAGCGGTATCTGCGCCATGGTGGTACTGGTGCACTCGATGTTCTGGACATCGGTCGTGACCTTTCTGCTGGGCATCTACTTGCCCGTCTTGTTGTACGCCGTATTTCACCCGCAACCACTGGACGTGTATGTCGCCATTGCCGGTGCCCTGTACGCCTTGCTGTTGATTGTCTACAGCGGCGTGGTGAACCGCCAGCTGGTGCGGGGTGTCCGTGCAGCCTTGCAGGCTCGGATGCTTACCGACGCGCTGCTGGATGCCAATACGCGGGCAGAGCAGTCGCTCATTGCCCTGCAAGCAGAGCACACCCGCTTACAGGCTGCCCTGGGCACCATTCGCAGCATGGCTCACCAGGATGAGCTGACCCAGCTGCCCAACCGGCGGGCCGCGATTGCCGCACTGAACGACTATCTGGCGAAATGGGAAAGCGGGCAAGAGATCTGCAGCCTGATCATGCTGGATATCGACTACTTCAAAATGATCAATGACTCTTATGGCCACGATACCGGTGACGAAGTATTGGTCGCCATGGCGCGCCGGCTGGAAGCACAGCTGCGGCCAAACGACCTGCTGGCACGCTTTGGTGGCGAAGAGTTCATCATCCTGTTGCCCGGTACACGGCTGCAAGAGGCGGCGGTGCTGGCAAGGCGGCTGTGTGCGGTGCTGGCGGCCAGCCCGCTGCTACCCGACCCCTTTTCCCTGGCTGTCACCGCTTCATTTGGCGTGACCCAGCTCAAAGAAGGCGACACCCTGCACGACTGGCTATGCCGCGCCGACCAGGCTATGTATGAGTCCAAACGCCTGGGCCGCAATCAGTGCTCGGCTTTGCAGTAAAGCCGGGCAGGGCATCACTGTGGCGTGGATACCCGGTCAGGCTGTACTTTGGGCTTAATTTTTTAAACAGTTCTGCTGGGCGGAACAATGTGCTTGATTGCGGAATAGCTGCGTGCATACTGCCTGCATAGCGCGCCTGCCAGCCACCCTGGCCAGGTCCATAACAGGAGAGATGCCGTATGTCCCACCCCGTACCGCACGCCGAGCAGGCGCAATGGCTAAGCCAGCTGGGTATTCGTGATGTCGAGCTGGCTTTTGCCGACGTTACCGGCTTTGCCCGCGGCAAAACCTTGCCACGACAGGCTTTCATCGATGGCCAACAGCTGCGCATTGCGCGTGCCGTTGCGATACAGAGCTGCATAGGCGAGTTCCCCGATTACCGTTTCTATGGCGAACAAGACCCCGATGTCACCCTGCTGCCCGACATGGCCACCCTGCGCCAGCTGCCCTGGGCCAGCACGCCGCGGGCGCTGGTGCTGTGTGACTGTGTCGATCACGACGGCAGCCTGTCGCCGCTTGCGCCGCGCACGGTGTTGAAACAAGTGCTACAGCGCTACGCCGCCCATGGCTGGGCGCCGGTGGTGGCGCCCGAGCTGGAGTTTTATCTGTTTGCGGCCAACCCTGATAGCGATGCGCCGTTTCAGCCACCGGCCTTGCGCAGTGGCCGGCGCGAGCGCGGCTTCGACTCGTTCAGCTTCAGCACCCTGAACGACCTGGAAGCGTTTTTTGACGATGTCTACCGTGGCTGCGAGATGCTGGGTATCGCCACCGATACCTGGGTGCATGAGATGGGCCCCAGCCAGTTCGAGATCAACCTCAAGCACGGCGATGCGCTGGCGCTGGCCGACCAGACCTTTCTGTTCAAGACCCTGCTGAAAGAAACCGGCAACAAGCACGGCCTGAATGTGGTGTGCATGGCCAAGCCGCTGGCGGGTGAGCCGGGTAGCTCCATGCACCTGCACCAAAGCGTGGTGGGCCGCGACGGCCGCAATATTTTCAGCCTGCCCGATGGCAGCGAAAGCCCGCTGTTTTATGGCTTCATTGCCGGCATGCAGCGCTATCTGGCCGAGCTGATGCCCTTGTATTGCCCCAGCCCCAATTCCTACCGCCGCTTTGTCAAAAACCTGGCGGCGCCAGTGAACCTGAGCTGGGGGGTGGATAACCGCTCGGTAGGTTTGCGCGTACCGTTGTCGGCGCCGCAGGCACGCCGTGTGGAAAACCGTTTGCCCGGTTGCGACGCCAACCCCTACCTGTCGCTGGCCGCCAGCCTGGGCGCAGGTCTGCTGGGGATGGAGCAAAACCTGCAGCCCGCCCCGGCGGTAAGCGGTAATGTGTTTTTGCAGCCGGACAGCGGCGATACGCTGCCACGTACGCTCGATGCCGCACTGGATCGCATGCAGCAAGGCGAGGCGGCCAGGCAGCTGTTTGGCACGGCATTCAGCCAGGCTTATGTGGCGGTGAAAGAGGTAGAGCTGGCCAGCTTCCACAATGAAATCACCGCCTGGGAACGCCGCTATCTGGGCGTGCTGGCTTGATGGCAGCCATGCAAAATGCCCCGCGATGCGGGGCATTTTCATGCGGGGTGGGTGGCAGGCTAGCGTTCTTTGGCCAGCAGCTCGATGATCTCGCTGCGCGTGTAGCCGGTCAGGTTGCACTGCGCTTCCACAATCCACAGCTCTACCTGCTGGCGGTCGCCCTGGGCGGCGCGCAGCAGCTTGCCGTAGGCCTCGCCAGTCATGTGGCTGGTGGGCGTCAGTACACGGCACTGGGTGTGGGCGGCGTACAGGGTGCGGCTGGGGGGATTGTTTTTCTGTTTTTTGCCCTGGCGGTAAAAATACCAGACCAGCCCGGCAAAAAGAAAACAGACGACAAGAATGAAGAGTCCCAGCACATCAGCCTCCGTTAGATAAACTGCCTGCCATGATAATTGAATTGCTCCAGGTTGATTATTAGTAGAAGTACTAAATCGAAAGCATTTGCACCAGATCAAGCAAGGTCGAAGCAGTCATAGGGTGCTGCCGCGCCGGTGTAGCACAATCTGGATAAACATCAGACACCCACTGCTAAGGAGAGTTTCATGTACAAACACCTCGCAATTGCACTGGATGGCAGCCATAACGCCCGCCCTGCACTGGTCGAAGCCGTACGTATTGCCGCGGCGGCCAATAGCCATCTTTCGCTGGTGCATGTGATCTGCCTGCACGATTTTGCCGTAGAAAGTGCGGGCTTGCTGGATACGCAAGCATTGTACGACGAGGCCAGAAAGCAAGGACAGTGTGTGCTGGACGAGGCGGCGACTTATGCACGCCAGCATGGCGTAAAAGACATCAGCCAGCAGCTGCTGGAAGCGCCGCAGGGTAGCGAGGCGGCCACCGGGCAGCTGGTAGACTTTGCGGCAGAAGCGGGGGCCGACCTGCTGGTGATCGGTACCCACGGCCATCGTGGCTGGCGCCACCTGCTGCTGGGCAGTTTTGCCGAGTCGGTACTGCGCAAGAGCACCTTGCCCCTGCTGGTGGTGCGTAACCCGGAAGACGACAGCGCAGCGCCAAGCGCAGGCTAAGGTTGGCCGCAGCGTGTGCCTGCGGCGGCTACGGCATAAGGTAAAGCTAGCGGCGGCGCGCCAGGATGAAAAACTCGTGGTTGCCGTCGCCCCCCTTGATGGGGCTATCAAACCAGCCCAGCTTGTCAAAGCCCAGCTCGGCCACGCAGCGGCTGATCTTGTCTTCCACGCCGGCATACAGCGAGGCATCGCGCACGATACCGCCGTGGCCCAGGCCCTCGCGCCCCACCTCGAACTGCGGTTTTACCAGGCTGAGCAAATAGCCGCCCGGGCGGATCAGCGGCAGCGCGGAAGGGTAGATCAGCGCCACCGAAATAAACGATACGTCGCACACCATCAGGTCGAAGGCTTCGCCATCGTTGGCCGCCAGCAGGGCGGCGTGGTCCAGCGCACGGGCATTCACCCCTTCAAAGTAGCGCACGCGCGCGTCGCTGCGCAGCCGTGCGGCCAACTGGTCGTGCCCGACATCCACCCCCACCACACGGCATACGCCAGCCTGCAGCAGGCAGTCGCTAAAGCCGCCAGTGGATTGCCCCACGTCCAGCGCACGCCAGCCCTGGATATCGTGCAGGCCGGCCGCCGCCAGCGCGCCGGCCATTTTCAGCCCGCCACGCGATACATAGCGGTCGGCTTCGTCCGGCACGATATGGAATACGGCATCGTCCGGCAGCTTCTGGCTGGCCTTGCCGATCACGCGCGTGCCTGCGGCCTCTGCCACGCTCACGCGGCCAGCTTCGATCAACTGCTGTGCTGCCGTACGCGACGGGGCCAGGCCCTGTTCTACCAAGAGAAGATCCACGCGCTTCATTGCTGCCCCCTGCTGCCAGTACAAAACCGCGCAAGGGTGCGCAATCTGCCCTGTACTGTCAAGGCAGGCTTGGCCGTACGCGGTAGCAGTGCGATGATGCATTCATTTATTGCTATTTCAACCCCCGCATTTCACCCCTGACAGGTGCCGGCATGGACAATCTGATTTTGCATCCGCACACCGTGCGCGTATTGGGCGCACTGATCGAAAAACAGGCGCTCACCCCCGACAGCTACCCGCTCACCCTGAATGCCCTGCAGTCTGCCTGCAACCAGCTCACCAGCCGCGACCCGGTACTGAGCCTGAGCGAGGCGGATATCAGCAGCGCGCTGGACGAGCTGATGGCGCAAAAGCTGGTGGCCGAGCGCATACCGGCAGGCAGCCGCGTGGCCAAGTACGAACACCGGCTGAGCTACGCCTGGAATATCGAGGGGGCCAGGTTGGCCGCACTGGGCCTGCTGCTGCTGCGTGGCGCCCAGACCAGCGCCGAGCTGCGCACCCGTGCTGGCCGTGTTTACAGTTTTTCCAGCGTGGACGAAGTGGAAACCGCGCTGGCGGCGCTGGCAGACAAGTACCCGCCACTGGTAGAAAAACTGCCGCGCCAGCCTGGCGAGCGCGAAGCCCGCTGGGTTCACTTGCTACACCCGCCAGCGCAGGCGCAGTCCAACCCGGCAAGCGCTGTGTCTGACGAGCCCGCCTTGCAGGAAAGGGTGGCCCAGCTGGAAGCGCAGCTGGCCACCATGTTGCAGCGCATCGAAGCGCTGGAGGCACAGCAGCCGAGCGCGTAATATGGCGGCGCTCTTCATGATTAACGGATAACGATAATGACACGTTACACCCTGTTGGCCGCCTTGCTGGCCATGCCCTTTGCCGCCCACGCTGGCGACACCACCCTTGCTGCCGGTAGCGAATACCGCTTTGTGACCCGCATGCCTACCGGCCTGGGCCCTGGCCTGGCGCTGGACTATGTCAAATCGGATAACAAGGACAAACTGGGCGACAAGCCCAGCTTTGGCGCTGCAGGCATCATGGTAGGCCTGCCGGTACCGATGCTGCTGCGCGTCGATGTGGGCGGCAAGCTGGTGTACCTGGAAGCCAATGGCCAGGCTACCGCCGCCATGGCCGGCGGCCGACTCACCGTGGACTTGCCCATGAGTACCGAGGCCTTTGTGCATGGCTTCTACGCTGGCGCCGGTGCCAGCAGCGGCACGGTAAAAGAAGTGATCGACACCATGGCAGGCGTGCGCTGGAGCCCGTTGAAAATGGTGGGTATCGAGGTAGGCTACCGCATGGTAGAAGTAAAGCGTGAAGATGGCCGCCGCAACATCAAGCTGGCTGACGGCGCGTATGCCGGTGTGTCGGCAGCGTTCTGATCAGCCAGCATGACCAGGCTGACAACCCCCCCGGGTATACCGAGGGGGTTTTTTGCGGCTGCTTTGGCTGCGGGTACGGTATTGCCCACCGCGCCAGCGGCAAAAGCAGCGATAATCCCCGCTTGAATGTTTAGAGGTATGCGCCATGAGCGACGACAACACCATCCGCCTGTCCAAACGCATGACCGAGCTGGGTTTATGCTCCCGCCGCGAAGCGGACGAATTCATCGAGCAGGGGCTAGTAAAAGTAGATGGCGTGGTAGTCAACGTGCTGGGTAGCCGCGTGCGCCCCGAGCAGACCGTGACGCTGGAAAGCGGCGCGCTGAACGTGCAGGCCGAGCGCGTGACCATTTTGCTGTACAAGCCGGTAGGCTTTGTCAGTGGCCCGGCCGAGATGCAGGGCGAGCGCCCGGCCTGGCTGCTGGTGAAGCCGGAAACCCGTGCCGAGCAAGACCGCTCCGGCGTGATGTTCCTGAAAAAGCACCAGCACAAGTTGGCCGCAGCGGGCAAGCTGGACGTAGACGCCTCCGGCCTGCTGGTGCTGACGCAAGATGGCCGCGTGGCGCGCAAGCTGCTAGCCGGCGAGTGCGAACAGGAATACCTGGTGTGGCTGAAAACCCCCGCCACGGCCGAGCAGCTGGCCACGCTGGGTAAAGGCGTGCAGGTAGACGGCGACACCCTGGACGCAGCCCGTGTCAGCCGCCAGAGCGACCGCCAGCTGTGCTTTGTACTGCGCCAGCAGCAGCGCCGCCATATCCAGCGCATGTGCGCCGCAGTAGGGCTGGAGATCGAGCGCCTGCACCGCATCCGCATTGGCCGTGTGCGCCTGGGCGACTTGCAGCAGGGGCAGTGGCGCTACTTGCTGGAGAGCGAGAAGTTCTAGGCTAGAAAAGCAAAAGCCCCGGTCGTGTGACCGGGGCTTTTGCTTGTGGTGATGGTAGCAGCTTATTCCTTGTGCGCCAGGCGGTCTTCTTCGAACACCGCAAAGGTTTTCTTGGCGGGCTCCAGTACTTCCCATACCCCTTCAAAACCGGCGGGGATCACAAAATGCTGGCCGGCGCGGATGTCGGCCACGCTGCCGTCGTCGCCCAGCAGGCGCACATGGCCTTCCAGCAGGGTGCAGAATTCGCATTCGGTATATTTTACGCGCCAGGCACCGACACCGCCCGACCACAGGCCGGCATGAAACTGGCCGGTGGGGTCGCTGTAGTGCAGCTCCACGCTTTGTTCGCATTCGCCACTGAGGCGGCGCTCTTGCGGGGCGGCAAAGGTATCCGGGGTAATGTCCTGGTGGTGAAATAACACAATCTCATTGGCGCTCGACACGGCCCTACTCCTCTGTACTGGTATCTTTGTACAAGCTGTTGATTATGTTTGACACTGTGGCACAGCCCAAGGTTGGCCGCAAGCCTTGGGCGGCGCCACCGGGTACCTGGCGCGGCGCCACCGCGTGCCTAGCGCCAGTCGCCGCGCAGCTGGCTAACGGCTTGTTGTAGCCCGGCGGCGGTGACCTGGGCTGCCGGTACCGGTGCAGCAGCTTTCAGCGCGATCTGCGACCAGGCGCGGCGTGGCCAGCTCAGCATGGCCGGCCCGTAGCGGCGCGAGAAAAAGCTGCCCCACATGCCGCACAGCGCCATGGGTACCACCGGTACTGGCGTGCGCGCCACGATTTCTTCGATGCCGCTCTTGAACGGATTGATCTGGCCATCGTACGTAATCTTGCCCTCGGGGAAGATGCACACCACTTCGCCCTCGGCCAGCGCGGCGGCTACCGCATCAAACGCCCGCGCCTTGGCTTGCGGGTCTTCCTTGGCCGGGGCAATGGGGATGGCCCGTGCGGTGCGGAACACGAAGTTCAGCAGCGGTACCTTGAAGATGTGGTGATCCATCACAAAGCGCACCGGGCGGCGCACGGCACCAGCCAGAATCAGCGCGTCCATGAAGCTGACGTGGTTGCAGACCAGCACGCAGGGGCCTTCTTCCGGGATGTGCTCCAGCCCCTCGTGGCGGATGCGGTACAGCGTGTGGGTGGCGATCCACACCAGGAAGCGCATCATGAACTCGGGCAGCAGGCTGTAGATGTACGCGGCGACCAGCAGGTTCAGCAGGGCGGCAATCAGCAGCACGGTAGGGATGCTGACCCCCATGCCTGCCAGGATGGCGGCAAAGGCGGCGCTGGCCACCATGAACAGCGAGTTCAGGATATTGTTGGCCGCAATGGCGCGCGAGCGGAAGGCCGGGGCGGAGCGGCTCTGGATCAGCGCATACAGCGGCACGATATAGAAGCCGCCAAAGATGCCGATCAGGGTGAAGTCTGCCATCAGGCGCCAGTGGCCGATGTCGCGCACAAAAGCCAGCCAGTCCAGCGTCTGTGCGGCAGCAGCCGGGGTGGCAAAGTACAGGTCGATACCAAACAGGCACAGCCCCAGTGAGCCAAAGGGCACCAGGCCCAGCTCTACCTTGCTGCCGGATAGCTTCTCGCACAGCATCGAGCCCAGCCCCACACCCAGCGAAAACAGTGTCATCAGCAGGGTGTACACACTGGCGTCACCGCCCAGCACGTCGCTGGCGTAGGTAGGTAGCTTGGACAGGTAAATGGCGCCCAGAAACCAGAACCACGAGATACCCAGCAGCGAGAGCCACACGGCACGGTTCTGTTTGGCTTCGCAAAGAATGGCCCAGGTCTGGCGGCCGATGTGCCAGTCTATCGGCAGGTTGGCCGCAGTCGGTGGCGCCGGCGGCATGGCGCGGGCCGAGGCATAGCCGGCCAGCGCGCAGGCCAGCAGGGCGGCGATCAGGGTCATGCGGCTGGGGTCGGCGTTCACCAGCACGGTGCCGGCTACCTGCCCCAGGATGATGGACACGAAGGTGCCCATTTCGATCAGGCCGTTGCCGCCCACCAGCTCTTGCGGCTTCAGGTATTGCGGCAGCACGCTGAATTTCAGCGGGCCAAACAGGGTGGAGTGGATGCCCATCAGCAGGATGGTGCTCATCAGTATCACGCCGTTATGCAGCCAGAAGCCCAGTGCGGCTACCAGCATGATGGCGATTTCCATCTGCTTGACCACCCGTGCGATGGTGGCCTTGTCGTACTTTTCGCACAGCTGGCCGGCGGTGGCGGAAAACAGGAAAAACGGCAGGATGAACAGCGCGGCGGCCAGCTGGATCATCAGCTCGGGGGCCAGCCCCAGCATTTGCATGCCGTGAAAGTTGATCAGCACCACCACGGCGTTTTTCAGCAGGTTGTCGTTGAAAGCACCAAAAAACTGGGTGATGAACAGCGGCACAAAGCGCCGCGTGCGTAGCAGGTCAAACTGGTTCGGGTGGTGCGCCATGGGGGCGAGTCTTTCGCGAGTCCAAAGGGACGATGGGCTGATGGTATGCCATCCCGACAGTTGCTTACAAACCACGCACTATGACATTACCGTTTCGGCAGCGTATGCTAGGGGTCGTTTACCCATGCTGTGCCCATACCATGATCATTAATCCCATCCTCAATAGCGACTCCTACAAACTCAGCCACTGGGCGCAGTACCCCCCCGGTACGCAGGGTATGTACTCCTACGTGGCGGCACGGGGTGGCACGGCGTCGCATGTGTTGTTTTTTGGCCTGCAGGGCTTGCTGAAGGATTATCTGAGCCAGCGCATTACCCGCGAGCATATCGATGAGGCAGAGGCGGTGGTGACGCTGCACGGCCTGTCGTTCAACCGCGCCGGTTTCGAACGCATCGTGCAGCAGCACGATGGCTACTGGCCGGTACGCATCCGCGCGGTGCCGGAAGGCGAGCTGGTGCCCACCGGCATCCCGATGGTCACCATCGAATCCACCGACCCCGAGCTGTTCTGGGTGGTGTCTTTCTTGGAAACCGCGCTGTTGCGCGTGTGGTACCCCATTAGCGTGGCCACGCGCAGCTTCCGTGCCAAGGAAATCATTCGCCGTTACCTGCAGCAAACCGCCGACGACTTATCCGGCCTGCCGTTCAAGCTGCATGATTTTGGCGCGCGCGGTGTATCCAGCTACGAAAGCTCGGAAATCGGCGGCCTGGCGCACCTGGTGAACTTTCAGGGTAGCGACACACTGGCCGCGCTGGTGGCGGCGCGCCGCCACTACCACGAGCCGTGCGCGGCGTTTTCCATCCCGGCGGCCGAGCATTCCACCATTACCGCCTGGGGCCGCGCGCACGAAGGCGAAGCGTTTGCCAATATGCTCAGCCGTTTTGCCAAGCCCGGCGCGCTGCTGGCCGTGGTGAGCGACAGCTACGACGTGTTCCACGCCGTGAGCGAGCTATGGGGCGAGCGCCTGCGCCAGCAGGTTATCGACAGCGGCGCTACGGTGGTGATCCGCCCGGACTCCGGCGAGCCGGTGCAAGTGGTGGCGGAGGTAGTGGAAAGGTTGGCCGCATCGTTTGGTACCACGGTCAACAGCAAAGGCTACCGCGTGCTGAACCATGTACGGGTGATACAAGGCGACGGCGTAAACCTGGCCAGTATCGACGCCATCCTGTCGCGGCTGGCCAAGCTGGGCTACAGCGCCGACAACGTGGCTTTTGGCATGGGTGCCGAGCTGCTGCAAAAGCTGGACCGCGACACGCACAAGATGGCCCTGAAGTGCTCGGCCATCTGCATTAACGGCGAGTGGCGTGATGTGTTCAAAGACCCGGTTACCGACCCCGGCAAGCGCTCCTTGGGGGGCCGTGTGGTAGCGGCGCGCGATAGTCGTGCCGCCTGGGGGGTGAATACGCTGGAGCGCGTATCCGATATTGACCTGCAAATGCGTGTGGTATGGGAAAACGGGCGTCTGCTGGTAGACGAAACCTTGGCCGATATCCGCGCACGCGCAGCCCTGCACCTGGAGGAACGATGAGCCCTGAACAAGTGATACAGGCACAGCTGGATGCCTACAACGCCAAGAATCTGGACGCCCTGCTAGCGTGCTACGCGCCGGATGCTTGTATGTACCAGTACCCGGCCACGCTGGTGGCGCAGGGGCAGGACGAGATCCGCCAGCGCATGAAACTGCGCTTTGCCGAGCCAGACCTGCATGCCCGGCTGCTGCGCCGCGTGATTGTGGGCGAGGTGGTGATCGATGAAGAAATCGTTACGCGCAATTTCCCGTCCGGGCGCGGCAAGGTGGCGATGACCATGATCTACCGTGTCAAGAACGGTCGCATCGTGGACGCCTCCACCATCATGGGCGAGCCCCAGCTGGATTAGGCCAGGCAAGCTGCAGCCCAGCCGTCGGCCATGGCTGGCGGGCTTTTTTGCGCTTGCCTAGTCCGGCACGGGCTGGCGTGCCAGGCGGCGGCCCCACAGCAGGGCGGCCAGCATCAGCAAGGCCATCACGCCGTAGCTTAGCCACGGGCCCAGCGCCACATTGCGCGCTATCGGCCAGTGAAAGGCCAGCCAGCTGCGCAGCCCGCATTCACCTACCAGGCCGCCACCCCACAGCAGCGTGAGGTCGCGCCACAGCCGCGCGAACCCGGGTGCCGGGCTGGCCAGCATGGCCGCGGCCGGGCTATCGGGCTGACGTTGTGCGGCTGCTGCCATCAGCACCGCCAGTAGCGGCTTGCCACACAGCACACTGGCCAGCATCACCAGCCCGGTCGCGCCGGTAACCAGTGATTCGCGCACCAGCAGCCAGCGCGTGTCACCATCGCCCCAGGCGGCCAGCAGTGACAGGCCGATGCCACCCAGTACCAGCAGGCTAAGCGCGTCCAGCCGGCGATAGCGGTACAGCTCCCACAAGCTCCACAGCAAAGGCGGCAGGGCAGACCACAGCAGCGCGCCACGCTCGCCCCAGGCGGGCAGGCAGGCGTCGTACACCCACCACGGCAGCAACAGGTTGGCCGCCAGGTCCGGCAGTAGCGTGCGCCACTCAGCCCGCATCGGCGATCAGCTCGTCCAGCGGCAGCACGCGAATGCTGTTGCCCGGTACATCCATATGGCCCCACAGCCAGTTGAGGTGGTCCACCAAGGCCTCGCCGCTGACATAGGGGCGGTCTTTGCAGGTATGGGCGTCGGCCACTACGGTCACGGCGTAGCCCATGGAGGCCGCACGGCGCACCGTGGTATCCACGCAGAAGTCGCTGGCGTAGCCGCCTACCCACAGGTTTTCGATACCGCGGCTATCCAGGTACTGGCGCAGGCTGGTATCCAGAAAGCTGTCGCAGGCGGTTTTTTCGATTACCACATCGCTGTCCAGCCGTGCCAGGCCCGGGTGCAGCTGCCAGTCTTCGCTACCGCGTGGCAGGTCGTCGGCGTAGTGCTGGATAAAAATCACCTCGTGCCCCGCGCTGCGGGCATGGGCGATCAGCCGGTTCAGCGTGGCCAGTGTTTCCGGGCCGCGCGTGGCCAGGGGCGGCATGGCGATCAGGCCGTACTGAAAGTCGATAACAAGCAAGGCTGTGGCAGACATCAGAAGGGTTCCATGTAAGGTTGGCCGCAGGGCGGTATGCCAGCGCAGTTTACGGCAGCTCGCGCAGATAGTCTGGCCAGTGGGTGTGTTTACCAGGGTAGACCAGGCCATGGTTCAGGCTAAGCCTGGCCAGCTCGCCGCTTTCGGCCAGGCGCGCCAGTGCCTGGTCAAAGCGCTGCAGCGCCGGTTTGTTGATGGCATGCAGCGCGTAGCCCATGTAGCCACCGTGCAAGCTGATGGCCGGCAGGATGGGCACGATATGGCTGTTGCCTAGCTGTGCCAGCGTATGGCGCGCATTGCGGTCGTTGCTGGCGACCAGGTCCAGCCGTTGTCTTTGCAGCTTCAGCATGCTTTGCATCAGCGTGTCGGCAGTGTCTATTTCCAGGCGCAGCTTGGCGTCTTCAAAGCGCTGCCCTAGCGTTCAGCCGCGCGTTACCCCCAAACGTAGCCCGGCCAGGCTTTCAAAACGGCCATCCCACTGCACGTTTTGCCCGGACCGGCGGTACCAGTACAGGGTGTCGACATAAAGCGGATAGCGCGAAAAGCGCATGTTGGCCGCGCGCTCTGCGGTGCGGTAGGGGCCGATCAGCACATCGGCCTGGCCATTTGGCAGCATGGCCTGCGCACGGGGCCAGGGCAGTAGCTGGATGCTGCATGCCAGCTGTTCGCGCTGGCACAAGGTGCGGATAACGTCTGCGGCCAAGCCGCTTGGTTGTGGCGAGCCTGGTTGCACAATGCCGGGGAAGTCGCTGCCGACAAAACGTAGCGGGCTGGCCTGCAGCAGCGGGCCAAGCAGCATGAGCGGTAGTGCCCGGTATAGCCATCTCATCTAGCGCTTCCTGATGAAGGCTCGGGTGTGGGCTGCCAGGTATATGGCGGATGGTATGTCACGGCGGCTGCCGGGCTATGGCCATGTGTCGCCATATCAGGCTGGCGCAGTGTACGGGGGGCGCTACGGCAGCACGGCGGGTGGGGGGGATACGCTGGAATGTCTCGCTGAAAAGGCATGGCATGCTCCTGGCAAGTCTATGGGTATTCTGTCACAAAACCCTTCTGTTTTTATAGTTACATGTATGCAATAAGTAGATTTGATGTCATGGTTTGGCAATAAATCCAAGCATTTATTTCAGTAGACCCGCTGTGCTTGCTATGCTGAAAAACCAAGCTTATGGCAGGACACAAGATGGTGCAGTTAACTACCCAGCAAGCGTTTGAGCGCTTGCTGTTCCGCGATGGTGACGGCCGCTATTACGCCCGCTTTGCCGACTATCGCTTGCAAAGCGTGTTCCAGCCATTGTTTTACCGCAGTGGCGGGGTGTTCGGCTATGAGGCCCTGCTGCGGGTGTACGACACGCAAGGTCGTGCCTTGCGGCCGGATTTGTTTTTCCAGAGCCTGGATACCGACGACCAGATCGACGCCGACCGGCTGGCGCGGGCCTTGCACTTTCGCAACTTTGCCCAGGCCCGTGTGCCGGGCTGCCTGAGCCTGAACCTGATCCCCAGTACGGTGCTGCACGATAATGGCTACCGCAATAATTTCGACCTGATGATCCGGCGCTGCGCCGAGCTGGGGCTGGAAACCTCGCAAGTGATTCTGGAAGTACTGGAATACGAAATCGAGCAAAGCCCGCTGCAGTTGGCCGCCAGCCTGCGTGCTGCCAAAGAGGCCGGTTTTGGGGTGGCGGTGGATGATTTCGGTGCCGTGGCATCGGGCCATGGCCGTGTGAAAGCGCTGTGCCCGGATATCATCAAGATTGACCGTAGCCTGTTGCTGGACTACATGCACGGTGATGCCGGCCGGCTGCAGCGCGTACTGGAGCTGGGCTGGCAAATTGGCAGCCGCATGCTGATAGAAGGGGTGGAAACGGCCGAGCAGCTAGAGGCCATGCGCGGCTTGGGGCTGGAGCTGTATCAGGGCTTTCATCTGGCCCTCCCCAGCGAGCTGGGGGTGGCCGAGCTGGTGTAGTGCTGTGCTGAACGCAATAAAAAACGCCTGGGGCTGTTGGCCGCCAGGCGTTTTTTATTGGTCATGCTCAGGCGGCTTCGCCATCGTCATCCGCACTAACCGGAATATACAGCTCGACCACGCTGTCGGCGTGCTCCGGCCCCAGAAAGCGGCTATCCATGTATTCGAACTCGATGCCAGCCACGGCGGCTAGCCCGGCTTCGGGCAGCCACTCGGTATAGGCGGTGCGAAAGGTATCCGGCAGGCCGCGTACCGGACCACGGTGCTCGACAATGGCGTAATCCTGCTCCGGGATGTCCAGCGCCACCATGCCGTCCGGTACCGCGGTGTCGGCGGCTACCGCCACGGCGGCAATGTAGCGGAACTGGCCATCGGCCTGCGCCTGGCAGATGCCGTAGCTGGCGTCGCTTAGCGGTTTGGCCTCGGCAATGCGCGGTATAAAACGCTGCCACAGCTCGGGGAGGGTGCCGTCAGCCGGGCTGGTCCAGGCCATGCCGATAACGCGAAAGGCAGGGTGGGTCACAAGGGTAGGGGTTTGCATGGCAGGCTCCGCAGGCGGGTAAGGTTGGCCGCAGCATAGCAAAAAACCGGCGTGCCGGCCTAATGCCACGCGCTAGTAGTTTTCTGATGTCTTGTCGTCGCCTGTATCAGGCAGCAGTGTCCGCTGTGCGGACGATATTCAAGATGCCGGTTCCGCCCGTGACCGAGCGAGGCAAGCGCAGCGTCGCGCGGGAATAAGACGGGCAAAGGGGGCGAATCGTCGCCCCCTTTGCAATCCCCGCCGACCCGGGGCTGCTCGAAACCCCGTGCAAAAAGGCACGCCCCAGGCGCCGCCGAACTCGTATCGCTGAGCAAATCAAAGATTTGCACGCAGATCGCTAACGGCTCAGGGCTCAAACAAATCGGCGTCTTGCGCGTGCGAATCTTCGATTCGCTCAGCACAACCCTGGGACGCACCATTTTGCCCGGCTCGCGCCAACGGGATAGGGTGCTTCGTCTACGCTCTATTTTGCAGAGAAATGTGCTGGCTGTTTAACTGACAGTATTGGCGTACCGGCCTGAAAAGCACCGGTACGCCGCCTTGCGGCCAACGTGGCTGGTTTACAGCAGCACGCGTTCCACGCCGCCGTTACGGGCGTTGTCCACGTACTCTTTCATCCAGTTGTCGCCCAGGATGTGCTTGGCCATCTCCACCACGATGTAGTCGGCCTGGGTGCCGGTATCATCGCTGTAGCGGCTCAGGCCCTGTAGGCACGACGGGCAGGAGGTCAGGATCTTCACCGGCTTGTCGCTGGCGCCCACCTTGGCCAGGTCTTTGTTGATCTCTTCTTCCTTGCGGAAGCGTACCTGGGTGGCGATGTCGGGGCGGCTGGCGGCAAAGGTGCCGGATTCGCCGCAGCAACGGTCGTTGAGTACTACGCCGCCGCCCATCAGCTCGTTCACCACCTTGATCGGCTGGTAGGCCTTCATCGGGGTGTGGCACGGGTCGTGGTACATATACTTCTGACCGTTGAGGCCATCCAGTTTCAGGCCTTTTTCCATCAGGTATTCGTGGATGTCGATAATGCGGCAGCCAGGGAAGATTTCTTCAAAGCGGTAGTTGGCCAGCTGGTCGTAGCAGGTGCCACAGCTCACTACCACGGTCTTGATGTCCAGGTAGTTCAGTGTGTTGGCCATGCGGTGGAACAGCACGCGGTTCTCGGTGGTGATCTCGTCGCCCTTGTCCTGGTAGCCGGCGCTGGTCTGCGGGTAGCCGCAGCACAGGTAGCCCGGTGGCAGCACGGTTTGCGTGCCCACGTGCCACAGCATGGCCTGGGTGGCCAGGCCTACCTGGCTGAACAGGCGCTCGGAGCCGCAGCCAGGGAAGTAGAACACCGCCTCGGCATCTTCGCTGACTTTCGGGTTGCGGATCACCGGAATCACGTTGGCGTCTTCCACGTCCAGCAGCGCGCGTGCGGTTTTCTTGGGCAGGCCGCCAGGCATGGGTTTGTTGATGAAGTGAATCACCTGCGCCTTGATTTCCGGCTTGCCTACCGTGCCGGGTGGCTGCGCCGTCTGGCTGCCGGTGAGGCCCAGCTTTTTGCCGATGCTGTTGCCCAGGCGTTGCAGCTTGTAGGCACCGCCTACCAGGCCGGCTCGAATGCCCTTGATGGTGGCCGGGTCCTTGGCGGTCAGGAAAGCCATGCCCAGCGCGGTGCCGGGGTTGAATTTCTTGTTGCCGGTCTTGCGCAGGAAATTGCGCATGGCGACCGAGACATCGCCAAAGTCGATCTTCACCGGGCACGGCTTCACGCAGCGGTGGCATACGGTGCAGTGGTCGGCCACGTCGGACAGCTCTTCAAAGTGCTTGAGGCTGACACCGCGGCGGGTTTGCTCTTCGTACAGGAAGGCCTCGGTCAGCAGGCCCACGCCCAGGATCTTGTTACGTGGGCTGTACAGCAGGTTGGCACGCGGTACGTGGGTGGAGCACACCGGTTTGCACTTGCCGCAGCGCAGGCAGTCTTTGATCGAGTCGCTGATGGCGCCCAGGTCGGACTGCTCCAGAATCAGCGATTCGGCACCCAGCAGCGAGAACGACGGCGTGTAGGCCATGCTCAGGTCGGCGCCCGGCAGCAGCTTGCCCTTGTTGAAGTGGCCGTTCGGGTCCACGCGCGCCTTGTAGTCGCGGAAGGGCTGGATTTCTTCTTCGGTCAGGAACTCCAGCTTGGTAATGCCGATGCCGTGTTCGCCGGAAATCACGCCGTTCAGGCTGCGCGCCAGCTTCATGATGCGCTCTACCGCGCGGTGGGCGGTTTGCAGCATCTCGTAGTCGTCCGAGTTCACGGGCAGGTTGGTGTGCACGTTGCCATCGCCGGCGTGCATGTGCAGTGCCACGAAGGCACGGCTGCGCAGCACTTTCTGCTGGATCAGGCCGATGGCTTCGGTGATGGTGCTGTCGGCCTTGCCGTTAAACAGCCCCAGCAGGTCGCTTTGCAGCTCGCGCTTCCAGCTCACGCGCAGCTTGAAGTCGCGCATGGCGATAAACACGCTGGCAGCCGGGTTGGCCGCACCGTCTTCCAGCGGGGCTTGCGGCCAACGTGCGTTGTACTCGGCCAGCGGCGTGTCCAGGTTGTCCAGCAGCCACTGCCAGCGGCTACGTACGGCGGTAATCAGCTCCAGCGCGCTTTCGCGGCGGTCGCCGATCAGCTCGTCGGCCGACAGCGTGCCGCCCTCGGTATCTACCGGCAGGCGGCCGTGGAAGAACTCGGCCAGCTGGTCCAGCAGCTTGATTTTGCTGGCCACGGACAGCTCGATGTTGATGCGCTCGATGCCGTCGCTGTAGTCGCCCAGGCGGTCCAGTGGAATCACCACGTCTTCGTTGATCTTGAAGGCGTTGGTATGGCGGGCAATGGCGGCGGTACGGCTGCGGTCCAGCCAGAAGGTTTTGCGTGCCTCGGGGGTGACGGCGATGAAGCCTTCGCCGTGGCGGGCGTTGGCGTAGCGCACCACCTGGCTGGCGGCCTCGGCTACCGCGTTTTCGGTATCCGAGACGATGTCGGCAATCAGCACCATTTTCGGGCGGCCACGGCCTTTGGCCTTGGTGGCGTAGCCCACGGCGCGTACATAGCGCCAGTCCAGGTGCTCCAGGCCGGCCAGCTGTACGCCAGCGGCCAGGCCGGCGCCGTTGGGCTTGAAGTAATCGGTGATTTCCACAATCGCCGGGGTGGCTTCGGCTACGGTGCCGAAGAACTCCAGACAGACGGTGCGGATGTGCGCCGGCATGCGGTGCAGCACAAAGCGTGCACTGGTGATGATGCCGTCGGTGCCTTCTTTCTGCACGCCGGGCAGGCCGGCCAGGAACTTGTCGGTGACGTCCTTGCCCAGGCCTACTTTGCGGAAGGCGCTGCCAGGGATCACCAGCTCTTCGCTGCTGATCACGGTTTTGCCGTCGTCCTGCAGGCGGGTGACGCGGAAGGTGGCGGTGGCGACATCGTGGATCTTGCCGTAGTTGTGGCCGATGCGTTCCACGAACATCCAGTTGCCGTCCGGGTCGACCATTTTCCAGCTGGCCAGGTTGTCCAGCGTGGTGCCCCATAGCACGGCTTTTTTACCGCCAGCATTCATGGCGATATTGCCGCCAATACAGGACGCTTCGGCCGAGGTGGGGTCTACGGCAAACACCAGGCCAGCAGCACCGGCGGCTTCGGCTACGCGGGCAGTGACCACACCGGCACCGCACTGGATGGTGGCGCGCTTGCCGTCCAGGCCGGGCAGCTCGACGAATTCCACGCCCAGGTGACGGTCCATTTTTTCGGTATTGATCACCGCGCTGCGGCGGTCCAGCGGCACGGCGCCGCCGGTGTAGCCGGTACCACCGCCACGCGGGATGATGGTGAGCTTCAGCTCGATACAGGCTTTCACCAGCGGGGCGATTTCGGCTTCGGTGTCCGGGCACAGCACCACGAAGGGGTACTCTACGCGCCAGTCGGTGGCGTCGGTCACGTGCGATACGCGGGCCAGGCCGTCGAACAGGATGTTGTCGCGGCGGGTGATCTTGCCCAGGCGCTTGAGGATAGCGGCGCGCAGCGCGCGGGTTTCGCCAAACTGCTGCTCGAAGGTATCCACCGCGGCGTAGGCGGCGGCAATCATGCGGCCAACCTTGTCGTTGCCGTCGCGGCGTTTTTCTACTTCACCCAGGCGGTGGCGCAGCGCCTCTACCAGCGCGCTAAGGCGCTGCGGGTTGTCCAGCAGGTCGTCTACCAGGTAGGGGTTGCGGTCTACCACCCAGATATCACCCAGTACCTCGAAAAGCATACGGGCAGAGCGGCCTGTTTTCCGCTCTGCCCGCAGTTCTTCAAGCAGTTGCCACATGGGTGCGCCCAATAGGCGGATGATGATCTCGCGATCCGAATACGAGGTGTAGTTGTACGGAATTTCCCGTACACGCTGCTGGGTGGTGTTGCTCATATGTCCCTGAACTTCGGCAAGTTTTGGATAATTCCTGAAATAGTAGCCGAAATGTTGCGCCGCGAAAAATGCCGCTAACGTCAGGGTTATAGGGATAATGTAGTTTGGATACGAAATAATGGCCTGCTATTGCACGAATGTAGCGCATAAACTACAAAATCGGGTGCATTGTGCCGCACGGCTGTCATATGGGGTGGCATCGTGCCGGGGCATTTGTTTTGCCGCAGGCCAATGCCACCACACATTGCTTTAGCCAGCATGCGTGGCGAGCTGGTAAGCCAGCTGGCAGGCTTCAAACAGGCTACCGGGGTCGGCGCGGCCGCTGCCGGCCAGGTCCAGCGCGGTGCCGTGGTCTACCGAGGTACGGATGATGGGCAGGCCCAGGGTGATATTGATGCCGGCGCCAAAGCTGGCGTGCTTGAGCACCGGCAGGCCCTGGTCGTGGTACATGGCCAGCACGGCATCGCCCTGGGCCAGCTTGTCCGGGTTGAACAGTGTATCGGCTGGCAAGGGGCCGATGAGCTGCATGCCTTCGGCGCGCAATGCGGCCAGTACCGGCTCGATCACGTCGATTTCCTCGCGCCCCATGTGGCCGCCTTCGCCTGCATGCGGGTTCAGCCCGGCCACCAGGATGCGCGGTGCGGCAATGCCGAACTTGCCCACCAGGTCGGCGTGCAGGATGCGCAGCACCTGGGTGAGGCTGTCTGGCGTGATGGCGTCGGCCACGGCGCGCAGCGGCAGGTGGGTGGTGGCCAGTGCCACGCGCATGCCGGCGCCGGCCAGCATCATCACCACGCGTGGCGTAGCGGTGCGCTCGGCCAGGTATTCGGTATGGCCGCTGAAGGCTACGCCGGCGTCGTTGATCACGCCCTTGTGTACCGGCGCGGTGACCATGGCGGCAAATTCGCCGCGCTGGCAGCCGTCTATGGCCACATCCAGCGTGGCCAGCACGTAGCGGCCGTTGGCCGCATCCAGCTGCCCTGCCACGGCCGCTGCGGCCAACGGTACGTGCCATACCTCCAGTGCGCCGGCGGCGGGGGCGGCTTGCCCGGGCTGGTAGTCGTGCAGCGGGGTGGGTAGGCCAAGCTGCGCGGCGCGGCTAGCCAGCAGGTGTTTGTCGGCTATCACCACCAGGCGGGCTGGCAGGCCTAGCTCGGGCAGGCGCAGTACCAGATCGGGGCCGATACCGGCGGGTTCGCCGGCGGTAATGGCCAATACGGGGCGGGAGTGGGGCATGGCAGTTTCCGTAAAAAAAGCCGATTCAGGGATCGGCTTGGCGTGGCGGGCATGGCCCGGTTTATTTTTCGACCAGGCGGTCATCGATAAAGGCGCTGGCGCGTAGCTGTTCCAGCCAGTCGATGTAGCTTTGTTCGATCTTGCGCTGACGAATCTGCTGTTTCACCACCAGTTTTTCGCGGTCGGTAGACACATCCTGGCTACGTACGTCTTCCAGCAGGATCAGGTGCCAGCCAAACGGGGTTTTTACCGGCTCGCTGACTTGCTTGGCCTGTAGCTGGCGGAAGGTGCGCTCGAAATCGGGCACGGTATCGCCTTCGTTTACCCAGCCCAGATCCCCACCCAGCGAGGCGGAGCCGTCTTCGGAAAACTGGCGGGCCATGTCTTCAAACTTGGCACCGCGCTTGATGCGGTCTTGTACCTGCAGGATGCGGGCATAGGCATCGGTGTCCGAGGTGGCTTCGTTGGTTTTCACCAGAATGTGGCGCACCTTGTGCTGTTTCACATATTGCGGGCCGCTGGTGTCGCGCTTGTCTACCAGCTTGAACAGGTACAGGCTGCCGCTGGCGCGTACCAGCTCGGTGACGCCGCCCACCGGCAGGGTGTTCAGTAGCTGGATAAAGTCTTGCGGCAGGGCACTGGCGTTGCGCCAGCCCAGATCACCGCCTTGCAGGGCATTGCTGGCTTCGGAATAGGCCGCTGCCACCTGGCCAAACGATTTGCCGGCTTTGATTTCGGCGGCAGCCTTCAGCAGTTTCTGGCGGCGTTCTTCTATCTGGGCCGGGGTGGCACGTTCGGGAATATTGACCTGGATGGCGGCCAAACGGTACTCGATACGGTTCAGGCCGGTGGTGGTTTGCTGTACCTGGGCGACTTCCTGGTCGGTCACATTCACGCGGCTGTTCACTTCGCGCTCTTTGATGCGTTCCAGCAGCAGGTCACTGCGCAGCTGCTCGCGCAGCTTGGCAATGCTGCTGCCGTCTTTTTCCACCAGGGCGCGCAGGCCGGCCAGGTCGGTTTTGTTCTGCTGGGCGATGCTTTGCAGCGCTTGGTCCAGCTCCAGCTCGCCAATGCGCAGGCCGTTATTGTTGGCGTACTGCAGCTGCAGCTGCTCGTTGATCATCATGTCCAGTACCTGGCGTGACAGCACGTCGGCAGCCGGTGCCTCGATACTCTGCCGCTGCAGGTTCAGCTGTGCCGCACGCACTCGCTGCGCCAGCTCGGACTGGGTAATCACACTGTTGTTTACCACGGCAACGATGCGGTCTACGGTGGAAATGGCCAGCGCAGGGGTGGCCAGGCAAGCAGAAACCAAGGCGGCAAGGAAAAGCTTTTTCATTATTTGTCTGCAGTCTCGTTGATCTTGCTGTAGCCCGGTATGGCCAGGCGCAGCGTTTCCAGTGGGTTATTGCCTATGCTGCTGAGGTCTTTGAGCTCCAGCTGCAGGAAGAAGGCATTCTTGGTCTTGGTCAGGTCGGTGACGTAGCGCTGGGCCACCAGACGGGTGCTCCAGCAGCCTTGCTGATACTCGATACCGGCCAGCTGCTCCAGCGCTTTCCTGTCGCGCAGCGAGTAGTTCTGCCGTGCTACGGCGTACCACTGCCGTGCCAGCGGCCATTGCCCGGCGATATCCAGCTGGCGCAGTACGTCACGCTGGCTGCTGGTACCCACGATTTCGTCACGGCCATAGCGGTAGCGCACGCTCACGGCTTTGCCGGGGGCCGGGTTGTAGCGTAGCTGGGCATTGTAGCGCTCGGTTTTGCCCAGTGTCTGGTTGTACTGGTAGCTGGCGTCCAGGCGCAAGGCGCGGCTGATGTCGCCGCCCAGGGTCAGCAGCAAGTCAGAGCCGCCCTGGCTGCGCTGGGTGGTGGTGCCGGCCAGCGTGGTGTCGCTTCTATCCAGGTAGAAACGTTGACCCACGGCCACGCGCAGTCGTTCCAGTCCGCTATCGTTATCCAGCATGCGGCTGGTCAGTGCTGCGGTGATCTGGTTGGCCGCATTGATACGGTCGTAGCCGGAAAAGCGGTTTTCGCTGAACAGCTGCGCAAAGTTGAAGTCGTTTTCCGAAGTATCAAAGTTAGGCAGATTGCTTTGTTCGGTACTGGGGATATTGACGTAGTACAGCCGCGGCTCCAGCGTCTGGCTAACCATGTTGCCATGCAGGATACTGTCGCGCTCGAACACCAGGCCGCTGTCCAGGCTGGTAATCGGCAGGGTACGGTCCAGGGTATAGCCTGCCTGCCCCTTGTGGCTGTCCAGCTGGTAGCGGGTATGGTGCAGGCCGATTTTGGGGCGAATAAAGCCCCATGGCCGCTCCAGTGCCCAGGTCACGCTAGGGTAGGCCACCGTGCGCCAGCCTTCCAGCTTGCTGCGGTGGTCAAAACGGGTGATTTCGCTTTCCAGCGCCAGGCGGAAGTCACCCAGCTGCTGATTACTGGTGGCCACCAGCTGTGGTACACGGGCGTAGGGCTCTTCTACGCTGCCGGTGCTGTCTTGCAGGGTCTGGTAGCGCTGTGCCTTGAGCGTGATGCTGGCCCAGCCCGGGTTGTACGCCAGCCAGGCTTCACGCAGCAGGTTCACGTTGGCCGCGGCACTGTTGCGGTCGCCAAAATCCTTGAAATAGTCGTTATCCGATACCTTGGTGCCATTCACGCCGGCGCTGAGCTGGCTACCAAAGCTTTGGGTATGGGTGAGCTGCCACAGCGCGCGCTTTTTGTCTGCCTTGGTATCGTCCAGCTGTTCGGTGGTGATCTTGCCGCTGTAGTCCGGCTGTAGGTAACGCCCCTCCGCCCCCAGCATCAGGCCGCGCTGGGCCATATAGGTGGGGGTAATGGTGGCGTCCATATTGGGCGCGATATTCCAGTAATAAGGCACGGCTAGCTGCAGGCCGTCGCTACCGGTTTTTACGGTGGGGAATAGCAGGCCGCTCTTGCGCCCGCCGTCCAGCGGGAAATCGATCCACGGCGTGTACAGGATGGGTACGCCCTGGAACTCGATACGCGCATTGCGCGCCACGCCCACGTTGCGGCCGTAGTCCAGGTCGATGGTGCCCGCCTTCAGATACCAGGAGTCGTCGTTGGGCTCGCAGGTATTGGCGCGGGTGCCTTGTAGTTGGTACAGCCCTTTACCTTGCATGCGCAGGGTGTCGGCGGTGCCGCGCAGGGTACGGCCCTGGTCCTGGAAGGCAAAGTCGGCCTGGCTGGCGCTGCCGGTCTGTGTGTCCAGGTAGCTTTCCAGATTGTCGCCTTCAATCGTACTGCCGGCCTGGCGCAGAGTGGCACGCTGGCCGGCGCGGACGTATTGCTTGTCGACGTAGTATTCCAGCCAGTCGGCTTCAAACTGCTGGCCATCACGCTCGGCGCGCACATTGCCCTCGGCTTTGAGCTGCACGTTCATCTGGCCATCGATACGATCGGCCTCTATGTGCAACACCCCGGTGGACACGGCGTCGGCCAGGGCAGGGGTGCACAGGAACAGCGGGAACATGGCCGCAGCGAGCGGCGATAGGCGAAAGCGTGGCGGCATCGGGCAGTGTCGGCCCGGCGCGTGTTGGGGCCGGGCAAAGCGGTTACAATCGCTGCATTGTACCCAATTTACTGGTATACGCGACTATGCAGCGATTAGAAGCCCTGAAGGCGTGGCTGGCCACGCAGTTTCCCGGCCAGGACGTGGCCGTAGAGTTTGCCGCGGCCGACGCCGATTTCCGCCGTTATTTCCGTGCCACCCTGGCCGATGGCAGTACCCGCATCGTGATGGATGCCCCGCCCGAGCACAAAAACACCGACAGTTTCGTCAGCGTGCGCGCACTGTTTGCGCCGGCGGCCAACGTGCCGGCCATCCATGCCCGCGACGCAGAGCAGGGCTTCATGCTGCTGCAGGACATGGGCAAGGTCACCTACCTGGCCGCCCTGCTGCACGACGAGCGCACCCTGGTGCACAAACACCTGCTGCTGGAGGCGGTAGACACGCTGGTAGCCATCCAGCAGCTGAGCCAGCCGGATGTGCTGCCCGTGTTCGACCGCGCCTTCCAGCTGCGCGAAGTCAACCTGCTACCAGAGTGGTTTGCCACCAAAGAGCTGGGCAAGCCGCTGACCTTTGCCCAGCGCAAGCTGTGGGATGCCGGCATTAACGTGCTGCTGCCTGCCATCGACGCCCAGGCCAAGGTGTACATGCACCGCGACTTTACCGTGCGCAACCTGATGCTCACCTCCGGCCAGCCGGGCGTGCTGGACTTCCAGGACGCGGTATATGGCCCCATCGCCTACGATCTGGTGTCGCTGCTGCGCGACGCCTTTATCGGCTGGGACGAAGAGTTCGTGCTGGATGTGGTGGTGCGCTACTGGGAAAAAGCCCGCGCCGCCGGCCTGCCGGTGCCGGCGCAGATCGACGATTTCTATCGCGACGTGGAGTGGGCCGGTATCCAGCGCCACCTCAAGATTGTGGGCCTGTTTGCCCGCCTGGCGCACCGCGACGGCAAAATCCAGTACCTGGCCGAGATCCCGCGCTTCCTGCGTTACCTCAAGAAAGCCACGCGCCGCTACGGCGAGCTGCTGCCGCTGTTCCAGCTGCTGGCCGACCTGGTGGGCCTGGACGAAGAAGACAACGACGACAGCATCCAGTCGGTGTTCAGCCACACCCGCATTGCCTCGGACGAGTAAACCATGCACGCCATGATCCTGGCCGCCGGGCGCGGCGAACGCATGCGCCCGCTCACCGACCATACCCCCAAGCCGCTGCTGGACGTGGGCGGCCAGCCGCTGATCGTGTGGCATATCCAAAGGTTGGCCGCCGCCGGCTTTACCGATATCGCCATCAACCACGCCTGGCTGGGTAGCCAGATCGAGGCCGCGCTGGGTGACGGCAGCCGCTACGGCGTGCGCCTGGCCTACTCGGCAGAAAGCACCGCGCTGGAAACCGCCGGTGGCATAGCCACTGCCTTGCCGCTGCTGGGTGATGCACCGTTTCTGGTGGTCAATGGCGACGTGCTCACCGATGTGGATTTCGCCACGCTGCGGCCAACCTTGGCCGCACTGGATGGCACAAGCCGTCTAGCGCACCTGCTGCTGGTGACTAACCCGCCGCACAACCCGGCGGGTGATTTCGGCCTGCTGCCCGCTGGCGGCGTCAGCGCCAGCGCCGCCGATGGCGAAGGGCTGACCTTTTCCGGTATCGGCCTGTACCACCCGGCACTGTTCGCAAACACCCCGGCCGGCCAGCCGGCCAAGCTGGCACCGCTGCTGCGCTCCGCCATGGCGCAGCAGCAGGTGAGCGGCCAGGCGCACCGTGGCCTGTGGCTGGACGTGGGCACGCCCGAACGCCTGGCCGAGGCCGACGCCATCGCCCGCCGCTGGGCGCGGCCGTGAAGCGGCGCATCCTCGGCATCGACCCCGGCAGCCGCATCTGCGGCTTCGGCGTGATCGACATCGTGGGCAACCAGCGCCATTACGTGGCGTCCGGCGCCATCCGCACGCCGCAGGGTGCCAGCCTGGCCGAGCGGGTGAAGGTGCTGGTAAACGGCATCCATCAGGTGATCGACACCTACCAGCCCACCGAGGCGGCGCTGGAGCAGGTGTTCGTCAACGTCAACCCCGCCGCCACGCTGATGCTGGGCCAGGCGCGCGGCGCCTGCATGACCGCGCTGGTGATCAAGGACCTGCCAGTGGCCGAGTACACCGCACTGCAGGTCAAGCAATCGGTGGTGGGGCAGGGCAAGGCGCCCAAAGAGCAGGTGCAGTTCATGGTGGTAACCATGCTCAACCTGTCCGGCACGCCGCAGGCCGACGCCGCCGACGCGCTGGCGGTGGCTTTGACGCACGCCAACCACAGCGGCGGTGCCGTGGGCAAGCTGGCCAAGCTGGGCTACAAGATACGCGGCGGGCGGCTGGTGTAGGCACCATGCCGTGTTGCAAGCAGCCTGTGTAAAACATGCCGCCCGTCGTTGACCGGCGGCATGACGTTTTGTGAGGCGGGGATGACGGTGGTTTGTAAAGGAGGCATTGCGTGGCTTGGCTTGCTTTATAATATACTTAAATATATATTGTAGGCATCGGGATGGGCTCGCACTGGGTCTGTCGTGTCATCCGAATAAGGAGTGCTGCTATGCTGCGTTTTGATGTTCCTGCCGTGTGGTCCAACGTCATCCGTCTGGAAGCGTTCATCACCTTTGCGCTCAGCGCGCTGGCGCTGTACACCGCTACCCCGTGGCTGATGTTGCCTTTGCTGGCACAGGGGCTGGTGCGTGGCTTTATCGGCCATCACCGCTGCCCATCGCACGGGCTATGGAAAACCCTGCTGCAAAAGCTGGGCAAAGCCGGCAAAAAGGAAAACGCTGGCGCCAAGATGTTTGCCAACAAACTGCTGTTCATCGCGAGCAGTGTCAGCCTGATGCTGGCTGCCGGCGGCCTGTGGCAGTGGCAGGTTCCGGCCACCGTGCTGGTGGTGTTTGCTACGCTGGAGTGGGCGCTGTCGTTCTGCGCCGCCTGCTGGGCCTACACCCTGTGGTATCGCGTTTTCCCGGTACAGACCTGAGTCGCACATCCCTTCTGAAAATACCAGCCCATGGCTGGTATTTTTCTATAGAAAAGCCGGCTTGACGGGGCCACGGCAGCCGGCTGCCGGGTCAAGCCATTTGCGCTACGGCGCAGCTCACGTATGCTGGACGGGTTGCCCGTTCAAGAGCCCGCCATGCACGCCACCACACCACACGCTTCCGAAACCGACCTGTCCGCGCTGCTGGCGCACCCGGCGCGCTGGCTGCTGGCCACGCGGCCGGCCTTTCTCACGCTCACGCTGGGTGGCGTGCTGCTGGGCCTGGCCATGGCTGGCCCGCAGGCGCTGGCACAGGGTTGGCCGCAGGCGCTGCTGGCAGTGCTACTGGCCTTGCTGTGCCACGCGGCGGTGAATGTGATCAACGACGTGGCCGACCACGACAACGGCAGCGATGAGGCCAACCTGCAGCGCGAATACCCGTTTACCGGCGGTAGCCGTTTCATTCAGGCGGGTGTGCTCACGCGCCGCCAGATGGCGTGGCTGGCGGCCGGCCTCTTCGCCGTGGTGACGGCTGGCGGCCTGTGGCTGGTGTGGCAAGCCGGCGCGGGCCTGTTCTACACCGGCCTGGCGGGGGTGGCGCTGGGCTGGGCTTATTCCGCGCCGCCGCTGCGGCTTAATAGCCGTGGTCTGGGCGAGCTGACGGTGGCGCTGTGTTTTGCCCTGCTGCCAGTAGGCGTGCTGCAAGTATTGCAGGCACCGGTACCCGCCGGGCTCGTGTGGTTGGCCGCAGGCTATGGCGTGGCCGCTGCCTTACTGCTGTTTGCCAACCAGTTTCCCGACCGCCAAGCCGACGCGCTGGCCGGCAAGCGCCACTGGGTAGTGCGCCTCAGCCACGCCGCGGCGGTACGTGGCTACCTGTTGCTGGCTGTGCTGGCCATGGTGTTGCCGCTACTGGCCGGCCAGCCGTGGCTGCTGTGCCTGTTGCCGCTCTACCTGCGCGCCTGGCGTGCCTTGCAGCAACAGCAACTGCGCGCCGCCATCATTCCCACTATCATGGCGGCCAACCTTTACCCTTTGTTGCTGGCTGCCAGCCTGTGGCTGCGGCCAACCTTGTGAAAGACACCCCATGATCGGACGACTCAGCGGTACGCTTATCGAAAAACTGCCGCCGCAAATCACTGTGGACGTGAACGGCGTTGGCTACGACGTCGATGTGACCATGACCACCTTCTACCAGCTGCCGGCGCTGGGCCAGAAAACCACGCTGTTCACCCACCTGGTCGTGCGCGAGGACGCGCACCTGTTGTACGGCTTTGCCACCCGCGACGAGCGCGAAACCTTCCGCCAGCTGATCAAGGTCAGCGGCATTGGTGCCAAGATCGCGCTGGCGATCCTGTCCGGTATGAGCACCGACGAGCTGGCCGTGGCCGTGGCCAGCGAAGACCTGAAGCGCCTGTCCAGCGTGCCCGGCATCGGCAAGAAAACTGCCGAGCGCCTGGTGCTGGAGCTGCGCGGCAAGCTGGCCAGCGGCAGCAACCTGACCGTGCCCGGCGGCCTGCCGTTTGCCGCCACGCCGGACGACAAGAGCGATATCGTCAACGCGCTGCTGGCGCTGGGTTACAACGATAAAGAAGCCGCCGCCGCCACCAAGGGCCTGCCGCTGGACGTGACCGTCAGCGACGGCGTGCGCCTGGCGCTGAAAAACCTGATGAAAGGCTAGGGCCTGTTAACGCTATTTTTGATGCGGCGGCGCCTGTCAGGCGGCGGCAATGCGCGAAAAACCGGGCGCAGCAGGGCGATCCCTGCCAGCACGGTTTGACAAAGCAGTGCCCCGCATGGCGCGCGCCCCGAAGGGCAGGCCCGATAAGCTTCCCACTGCGGCGTTGTCGGACTTGCGCTGGGAACCACCCAGCGCATCGCCCTCCGCCTGGCATTGGAAAACTTCTCGAGCCTGCGCCGCAGCAATAAATAGTGTTAACAGGCCCTAGGACCCACCATGCAGAAAGTGCTGCTGATTACCGGTGCCAGCCGTGGCATTGGCGCGGCTACCGCCAGCTTGGCCGCACGCCGTGGCTGGGCGGTAGCGGTGAACTACCATCGCCAGGCTGACGCCGCGCAGGCGGTGGTGGACACCATCCGCGCCGAGGGCGGCCGCGCCGTGGCACTGGCGGGCGATGTGGCGGATGAGGCGGCAGTGCTGCGCCTGTTTGCCGACACCGAAGCCGCGCTGGGGCCGCTGTCGGCACTGGTGAACAACGCCGGCGTACTGGCCCCGCAAATGCCGCTGGTCGAGATGGACGTGGCGCGCTGGCAGCGCATGCTGGCCACCAATGTGCTGGGGCCGCTGCTGTGCTGCCGCGAGGCGGTGCGGCGTTTGTCCACCCGCCGGGGCGGGCAGGGCGGTGCCATCGTCAATGTGTCGTCGGCGGCCGCGCGGCTGGGTTCGCCCGGCGAGTACGTAGACTACGCCGCCAGCAAGGGCGCGCTGGATACGCTGACGCTGGGCCTGGCCAAAGAAGTGGCGGCCGAGGGCATACGCGTCAACGGTGTGCGCCCCGGTTTTATCTACACCGACATGCACGCCGACGGCGGCGAGCCCGGCCGCGTGGATCGCGTCAAGGCCGGCATACCGCTGCAGCGTGGCGGCCAACCCGAAGAAGTAGCGGCTGCCATCTTGTGGCTGCTGTCCGACGAAGCCTCGTTTACCACCGGCCATATGCTGGACGTGGCCGGCGGCCGCTAGGCATTCATCTTTAACCTGCAAGGACACCCCATGGCCAACGTAGCCGTATTGATCGACGCCGACAATGTGTCGCCCGCCTGGATAGAAGACGTGCTGGAAGAAGCCGGCAAGCTTGGCGTGCTGGCGCTCAAGCGCGTGTACGGTGATTTCAGCCGCCACGACAAAGCCTGGCGCGACCTGTGCGCGCGCTTTGCCATCCACCCGATACAGCAGTTTCCCAATACCAAGGGCAAGAACGCGTCCGACATCACCCTGGTGATCGACGCCATGGACATGCTGCACTCCGGCCGCTACCACAGCTTTTGCCTGGTCTCCAGCGACAGCGATTTTTCGCGCCTGGCCACCCGCCTGCGCGAAGACGGGCTGGAAGTGTGGGGCTTTGGCGAAGAGAAAACCCCCGGCGCCTTTGTGAACGCCTGCAGCAAGTTCGTCTACGTGGAAGTGCTGGCGCTGGACGATGTGGCCGCCAAGGTAGACGACGCCGGCGGCAAAGAAGAAGCCGCCAGCTCGGGCAAAGCAGCCCAGGCCAGCCGCGTGCTGCGCCCGCTGGATAAAAAGCTGCGTGCGCAGTTCCAGAAAGGCATCGAAAGCATGGACGACGACGAAGGCTGGGCCGACCTGGGCGGCGTAGGCAGCTTGCTGGGGCAGTGGATGCCGGACTTCGACCCGCGTAATTACGGCTTTGCCAAGCTGTCCGACCTGGTGGTGAAATCCGGCTGGTTCGACGTGCACAAAGCCAGCAGCGGCCGTGGCGGCGTGTCCATCCGCCTGAAGCCGGGCAACGGCGGCGGCCGCAAGGGCGGGCGCTGATATGCGGCTATGGCGATGGCTGGCCTTGGGGCTGTGCTGGCTGGCCTTGCCCGCTTGGGCAGATTTGGCTGGCGGCATGCAGGCTTACCAGCGGCAAGATTACGCACAAGCACAGCAGTATTTTGAGACGGCAGCAGCGGAAGGCAACGAGATCGCCGCAGATTTCGTGCGTGTGATTATTGACAGAGAGCCGCAACAGCCACGGCTAGCGCGCTGGTTGGCCCTTGAGCGGGTGGACGGTGGTGTGATGTTGAATGGCCGTTTTGGCAATTTGTTCTTTACGCCGAAGGCAAGCCCAGCTGTCCGGCGCGGGCTGCCGGCCCGCGCAGCAGCCGGTGATGCCGTAGCACAGTGGATGCTGGCCATGATGCTGCATTCCGGGCAGGGCGGGCCGGTAGATTTGCCGGAAGCGGTTCGCTGGTATCGGGCTGCTGCCGCGCAGGGTAACGTCCCTGCCATGGACAACCTGGGTGCGATCTACCAGTACGGCCCGGTGTCATTGCGGGACCCGGCCGCCGGGCTTGCGTTGTGGCAACAGGCAGCCCGCGCTGACAGCTTTGTCAGCCAGTACAACCTGGGGGTCAGCTACTTTCTGGGCGACGGGGTGCCGCGCGATGTGGACCAGGCGCTGTACTGGTGGCGTCTGGCAGCCCAAAACGATTGGTTATTTCCAATGCGGGCGCTGGCGGAAACCCATGCCGAGCTGCGTGAGAAAGACCCCTACCACGCCCGCCAGGCGCAGTTGTGGTATCAGCGGGCGGCCCAGCAAGGGAATGCCGCAGCCCAGTACGAGTTGGCGCGCATCTATCGTTACGGTTGGGGGGTAGCACGTGACGAGCGCCAGATGCTGAGCTGGTACCGGCAGGCAGCGTTGAACAAGTACGAAGATGCCATGAAGACCTTGCGCGAGCTGTTCCACGCTGGCGATCACGTGGCGCAAGACCTGCCGATGGCCTACGCCTTGGCCGTGTTGATGTATGCCGACGGGGACTCGATCTTTTACCAGCAAAGGATTGACAGCCAGATGAGCGAGGCGCAGCGCACCGAAGCCAGGGCGCTGGCGGCGCGGGTAGTGGACAAAGCCCAGCTGGCTGCGGCCCTTGCCGAACGCCTGGACAAGCCTGTGCAACCGTAACTGCACCCCGCCAGGCGGCCACACTGGACTACCTGGCGCGGCGACCTTGCCACGGCCAACGTTGGCCGCACGCAGGGCGCTGCCATGCGGTGGTAACATCAGCTTATTGCCTGTTAGCGACTTCGTCATGATCCAGACCGATAACCTGATCGGCGGCGCGCCCGAGCGCCGCATTGTTACCCCGCAGCGTGCTTCCGAGCAGGAAGAGGTGTTGGAGCGCGCGCTGCGCCCCAAGATGCTGGACGAGTACGTGGGCCAGAAAAAGGCGCGCGAGCAGCTGGAAATCTTCATCGAGGCCGCCAAAAAACGCGGCGAGGCGCTGGACCACGTGTTGCTGTTCGGCCCGCCGGGCCTGGGCAAGACTACGCTGGCGCACATTGTGGCGCGCGAGATGGGCGTGAACCTGCGCCAGACCAGCGGCCCCGTGCTGGAGCGCGCCGGCGACCTGGCCGCGCTGCTGACCAATCTGGAACCGCACGACGTGCTGTTCATCGACGAAATCCACCGCCTGAGCCCGGTGGTGGAGGAAATCCTCTACCCGGCGCTGGAGGATTACCAGATCGATATCATGATCGGCGAAGGCCCGGCCGCGCGCTCGGTAAAAATCGACCTGCCGCCGTTCACACTGATCGGCGCCACCACCCGCGCCGGTATGCTCACCAACCCGCTGCGCGACCGCTTCGGCATTGTGGCGCGGCTGGAGTTTTACACCGCTGAAGAGCTGACGCGGATTGTCAGCCGTTCGGCCGGCCTGCTGAACGTGGAGCTGGCCGACGACGGCGCCTTCGAAGTCGCGCGCCGCAGCCGGGGTACGCCGCGTATTGCCAACCGCCTGCTGCGCCGCGTGCGCGATTACGCCGAGGTGCGCGCCAATGGCATTGTGAGCGCGCAGGTGGCAGACGCGGCGCTGGCCATGCTGGACGTGGACCCGGCCGGGCTGGACGTGATGGACCGCAAATTGCTTCAAGCCATACTGGACAAATTCGGTGGCGGGCCGGTAGGCCTGGACAACGTGGGCGCGGCCATTGGCGAATCTACCGACACCATCGAAGACGTGATCGAACCCTATCTGATCCAGCAGGGCTACCTGCAGCGTACCCCGCGTGGCCGTATGGCTACCGCGCTGGCGTACATGCATTTCGGCCTGCCGGTAAAAGAGTAAGCATGAAGCAGAAACTGATCATCAAGACTGGTGAGCCAGGCACCCCGGTGCGCGATAGCCGCGGGCGTTTTGAAGACTGGATCGTGCGCGAAATGGGCGAGCAGCCTGGCAGCTGGCGCGTGGTGTGGGTAGCCGCGGGCGAGACGCTGCCACCGGTAGAGCAGGTGGCCGGGGCGGTGATCACCGGCTCGCTGGCCATGGTCAGCGACCGCCTGCCGTGGAGCGAGGCCACGGCGGCCTGGCTACGCGAGGCGCACGCCGCGCAGCTGCCGTTGCTGGGCATCTGCTTTGGCCACCAGCTGCTGGCGCATGCGCTGGGCGGCGAGGTGGGCTACCACCCGCAGGGGCCGGAGGTGGGCTCGGTGCAAATCCAGCGCCACGAGCACGCCGCGGCCGACCCGCTGCTAGGCGGCCTGCCGCCACGCTTTGCGGCCAACGCGTTTCATTGGCAAACCGTGCTGCGCCTGCCGCCCGGCGCCACGCTATTGGCCAGCAACGAGATGGAGCCGCACCACGCTTTTCGCCTGGGCAATACCTGGGGCCTGCAGTTTCACCCGGAATTCGACGCAGACTCCACCCGCCACTTCATCCAGCTGGCGGCGCCCGCGCTGGAAAAAGCCGGCCTGCAGCCGCCACAGCTGGCGCAGCAGGTTTGCCCCACGCCCGAGGCGGCCAGCCTGCTGCGCCGCTTCGCCGTTTTGCTGGCCGGGCCCGCTACGGCGTAGAATGCAGCCAAGCCAACCATAGGCATACCAAAAGGGAGAAACCATGTTTTACGCCTTGCTCATCGTCACTCTGGGCGTCGCGCTGCTGACGTCTGTGCTGGTGGCGCGCTTTTTCAGCGACGCCGTGCTGAAAATCCTCAAAAGCATCATCGGGCCGGAGCTGGCCGACGCCTGGCGCAAATACATGAGCTTTGCCATTGTGGTGGTAGGTGTGTCCGGCGGTGTCAGCACGTATGAGATCCAGAAATACCTGCAAACCGGCCGCGAGCAGACCATCGAGCTGACCGGCCCGCGCTGGACTATCGAAATCTACCGCACCGTGATCGATACGCTGTCGCAGATTTCGTGGGTGATGTTGCTGTTCTTTCTGTGCGCCATGGTGGCTTACGTGATCGTGCGGGTTGCCGAAAGCACGCGAGACCAGCGCCGCCAGCGCAAGGAAGACGACGACGCGGTGTAAGCCCTGTTATTCGTTACCACACGGCTCGCCACGCAGGCGGGCCGTTTGTTTTGGAGCCTGCCATGCAACTGCGCCTGATTCTGGGCGACCAGCTTAACGCTGCCCACAGCTGGTACCGCGAACGCCGCGACGACGTGGTGTACGTGCTGATGGAAACCCGTAGCGAAGCCGGCTACGTGCGCCACCACGCGCAGAAAGTGCTGGCGCTGTTTGCCGCCATGCGCGGCTTTGCCAACGCGCTGCAGGCCGCCGGCCACCGCGTGCATTACCTGCGCATTGGCGATGCGGCCAACCAGCACGATTTTGCGGCCAACCTGGCGTGGCTGGCTGCACAGTATGGCGCCAGCAGCCTGGCCTGCCAGCAGGCCGACGAGCGCCGGGTGGACGCGCTGCTGGCCGCCCTGCCGCAGCAGCTGGGCCTGCCGCTCGTGCAAGTGGACAGCGAGCACTTCTACACCACGCGTGACGAAGCGGCGCGGCTGTTCGGCAGCAAGGGCTGGCGCATGGAAACCTTCTACCGCCGCATGCGGCAGCAGCACGGCGTGTTGCTGGACTCCGCTGGCAAGCCGGAAGGCGGGCAGTGGAACTACGATGCGGCCAACCGCGAGCCCTACCTCGGCGAGGTGGCGTTGGCCGCCTGGCCGTTTGCCGCACACGACTTGTCGGCATTGTGGCAGGAGATTGTCGATGCCGGTGTGCCGACGTTGGGCGAGCCGCAGGCCGGTGCACTACCGTGGCCGCTGACCCGGCGCGAGGCCCGCGCCTGGCTGGCGGACTTCATCCAGCAGCGGCTGCGCCATTTTGGCCGCTATCAGGACGCGCTGGTGCACGGCGAGGCCTGGCTGTTTCACAGCGGGCTCAGCTTTGCGCTGAATACCAAAATGCTGTCACCGCACGAGGTGGTGCTGGCCGCCGAGGCCGCCTGGCGCAGCGACCCGACGCTACCGCTGGCCAGCGTGGAAGGCTTTATCCGCCAGATTCTGGGCTGGCGCGAATACGTGCGCGGCGTGTACTGGGCACGGTCGGATTTTGGCAGCGTCAACGCGCTGCAGCACCGCCGGCCACTACCGCGCTGGTTCTGGGATGGCGATACCGGCATGGCCTGCGTGGCGCAGGCGGTGCGCGGCAGCCTGCAGCACGCCTATGCCCACCATATCCAGCGCCTGATGGTCACCGGCAATATCGCGCTGCTACTGGGCTGTGACCCGGACGAGGTAGACGCCTGGTATCTGGGTATTTACATCGATGCCTTCGAGTGGGTGGAGCAGCCCAATACCCGCGGCATGAGCCAGTGGGCGGATGGCGGCTTCATGGCCAGCAAGCCGTATGTGTCCGGCGGCGCCTACCTGTCGCGCATGGGCGACCACTGTGCGCATTGCCGTTATGCGGTGAAGCAGAAAACCGGCCCCGCTGCCTGCCCGTTCAACAGCCTGTACTGGCATTTTCTGGCACGGCACGAGGCGGTGCTGGCGGCCAACCCGCGCTTGGCCATGCCCTACGCCAGCTGGCGCAAGATGGACGAGGGTGCGCGCCAGGCACTGCTGGCGCAGGCCGAGGCCTATTTGCAGGATGTGGACAGCTTGTAGCGACGGCCATGAAAAATGCCGTCCACCGGGGCGGGGGACGGCATCAGGGTTGGCCGCAACGGCCCGCCACACGCGTTTACAGCGTGACCATATTGTCTCGGTGTACCAGCTCCGGCTCCACCAGATAGCCCAGCACGCTTTCGATGTCGCGCGTGGCTTTGCGCATGATCAGGCGCGCTTCTTCCGAGCTGTAGTTCACCAGGCCGCGTGATACCTCTTGGCCTTGCTCGTCCACACAGGCCACGGCATCGCCACGCAGGAAGCTGCCTTCTACCGCTACTACCCCCACGGGCAGCAGGCTGGTGCCCTTTTCGCGTACCGCCAGCGCGGCACCGGCATCCAGTACCAGCTTGCCGGACAGCTGCAGGTGGTCGGCCAGCCACTGCTTGCGTGCGGCCAGGCGGGTGGTAGGGGCGTTCAGCTGGGTACCGATGGCTTCGCCATCGGCCAAGCGCGACAGCACGCTGGCTTCGCGGCCGCTGGCAATCACGGTGGCGGCGCCGCTGCGCGCGGCGCGTTTGGCGGCGATGATCTTGGTGTACATGCCGCCGGTGCCCACGCTGGAGCCGGCACCACCGGCCATGGCTTCCAGTGCCGGGTTGCCGGCTTCGGCATCGTGGATGAATTCGGCGTCGGGGTCTTTGCGCGGGTCGGCGCTGTACAGGCCACGCTGGTCGGTAAGAATCACCAGCGCGTCGGCCTCGATCAGGTTGGTCACCAGCGCGCCCAGCGTGTCGTTATCGCCAAAGCGGATCTCGCTGGTCACCACGGTGTCGTTCTCGTTGATGATGGGGACCACGCCCAGCGTGAGCAGGGTGGACAGCGTGGTGCGCGCATTGAGGTAACGCAGGCGGTCGGACAGGTCTTCGTGGGTCAGCAGTACCTGGGCGGTTTGCAGGCCGTATTCGCGGAAGGCGCTTTCATACGCCTGGCACAGGCCCATCTGGCCCACGGCGGCGGCGGCTTGCAGTTCGTGCACGGCCTTGGGGCGCTTGGCCCAGCCCAGGCGCTGGCAGCCTTCGGCGATGGCGCCGCTGGAAACCAGCACCACTTGTTTGCCACGGCGGCGCAGCTCGGCAATTTCGGCGGCCCAGCGCGCCAGTGCGCCGTGGTCCAGGCCTTTGCCGTCGTTGGTTACCAGGCTGGAGCCTACTTTCACCACGATGCGCGTGGCGGTATGAATCACCGATTGCATCCGTACTGCTTCCTGTTCGACAAAAAACGGAGTACCAGTGTAACGCATTCCGTGCGGATGGTGCGCTGCGTCAGAAGTCGCTGCTGGGGCGATATTCCACAAACTGGTAGTAGGCGGTTTGCGAGTCGAGCGTGGTGGTGCGTATCAGCTGCTCGCCCTGCGCGGTCAGCATGCGGAACTCGCGCAGCTTCTGGTATTGACGCCCCGGGATCACCAGCATGGCGGGGCGGCCGCTGCGTGGCAGTGCCGGCAGGTGTAGCGCCATCTGGAAGTGGTCGTTGGGGTGGGTAATCACCGGCATCAGCATGACGGCGTGGGGCAGCGGGCCCAGCTGTTCCAGGCCGCATTCCGCTTCCATGCCTTCGCCGCGCAGGTTGACCCAGCGTATGACCGCCAGGTGCCATAGTTTGCCCGGTAGGCGCAGCATGGCCAGCTCGCCGGTGCGCAGCGGGTGCTGGGGCGATTCGCCGCGCAGCAACATGCCCGAGGCACTCAGGTTTTGCATGGTAATGCTGGCCGGTGCGGCGGGCAGTGGCCGGGCAGGCTTGGCCGCGGGCGGCGCCATGTCGTCCGGGCTATGTATTTCTACACTATCCTGTTTGGCTGCCAGCACCGGCGGCATGTGCTCTGGTGGGGTGGCAAAGTCCCAGCTGGCCTGGTTGGCAATAAACCAGCAGGTGGGTAGCAGGGTAACCAGCTCGACCTGTTGCTGGCTGTCGTGGCGGGTATGGCGGCGCTGCGGTGCGCTTTGCCAGGCTTCCATCAGGCGCAGCACGCGGCGGATTTCCTCGGCCAGCAGGGTGTCTTCGCTGTGGTTTTGCGCCAGGCGCTGCAGGCTGAGCAGCTTTTCCAGCAGCTCGTGCTGTAGCGCCTGGGTATCGATAACCCAGCAGTGTGGTGCGGCCTGGCCGGGGGGCAGCTCGCTGTGAAAGCGCGGCGGGCTGTCTGCTTCTGGCTGGTACAGAAATGCGCCGTGCCGCTCGGGCAGGCGGTCTACCTGCACCAGGTGCAGGCATTTTGCGTACTTGCGTATCAGCAGCAGGGTGTAATCAATCAGCGCTGGCTCCATGCGGTTGCTGGCGGTAAGCCCTAGCAGTAGCAGCTGGCGATACAGCGAGCCCAGGCTGTCTTCCTTATCGTTCAGCGCCTTGCTGTCCCAGCCCTGTTGCAATACGTAAAGAAAGATCTGGTGGCAATCGTGCCAGAAGCCTGCCGGAAGCGGCGTGTAGGTGCGGGCATACAGCAAAGCAAGCTGGCGGGCACTGAGCATGGTGAGGTTCAGTGCTTCGAGCTTGTGCCGGTCTAGCGCAAATAGGCCATGTTCCTGGCTGCGGTCCAGCAGTACACGCTTGAAACCGTTGTGGATCAGGATGGACAGATGTTGCGCCAGCAGCGCCGCCCGGCGTGCCTTGCTGAAGCTTGTGAGGTCACCAGGGCGGGCTTCGGCCTCCAGCACTGGCAGCAGCTTGTCTTGTGCCAGCAGATAAAGCCGCAGTAGCTGCAAGCGGCTGGCAGGGGGCAGCTTGATGCAGTTCAGCTGTGCCAGGGCGTCGCGGATCAGCTGTGCGCAGTCAAAAGGCTGGGCATAAGGCAGGTGGTGAAGCCAGGCCTCTAGCTGGTCGGGGTCACACATGACCATAACCGGGTCGAGGTGTGGCGTGTTGAGCGACAGATTCAGCATCAGAAAACGGTACTACTCCCTCATTAATGACGAAAGTATATTGAAATATGCAGCAGTACCGCTAGTAACATTTATGGCAATGGGCTGTCAGGCCGGCCAGAAGCTGTATTGCCTGCCAATAGTTCGCCCAATACGGCACAGGTGCTGTCTACCAGCTGCAACATGTGTGCCTCCTCGATAATGTAAGGCGGCATGAAGTACACCGTTTTACCGATCGGCCTGACCAGGCAGCCGCGTGCCAGCATGCCGCTGAAAAATGCCACGGCAAAGTCTGGCCGCTCGCAGGCCACATCAAACGCCCAGATCATGCCCTGCTGGCGGAAGTGTCGTACGGCCGGATGGGCTGCCACGGGTGCCAGGTGGCGGGTGAAGTTGGCCGCGGTATCCCGGTTACGTGCCAGCACGGCTTCTTCTTCAAAGATAGCCAAAACAGTGAGCGCTGCACGACAAGCCAGGGCATTGCCGGTGTAGCTGTGCGAGTGCAGAAAGCCACGGGTGACATCGTCGTCGTAAAAGGCGTTATAGACGGTATCGGTCGTGAGTACGCACGACAGCGGCAGGTAGCCGCCGGTAATGCCTTTCGACAGGCACAGGAAATCCGGCGTGATGCCGGCCTGCTGGTAGGCAAACAGCGTGCCGGTACGGCCAAAGCCTACCGCGATTTCATCGGCGATCAGGTGCACCTGGTACTGGTCGCACAGGGCGCGGGCGCGCTGCAGGTAGACCGGGTGGTACATGGCCATCCCCGCTGCGCCTTGTACCAGCGGCTCGACGATCAGGGCGGCGATCTCGTGGTGTTTTTCGTGCAGCAAGGCGGCCAGGGCATCCGCGGCGCGCAGGGCCACGTCTTCTGCGCTTTCACCGTCTGCGGCCAACCTGCTGTCCGGGCAGGGTACGCGGTAGTTTTCTTTCAGCAGCGGGGCGTAGGTGGTAGAGAACAGCGGTACATCGGTTACCGCCAGTGCGCCGGCGGTTTCACCGTGGTAGCTGTTTTCCAGGCTGACAAAACGCTGCTTGCCGCTTTGCCCGACATTGCGCCAGTAGTGAAAGCTCATCTTCAAGGCGATTTCCGTCGCGCTGGCCCCATCCGAGCCATAAAACGCGTGCCCCAGGCCGGAGAGGGCGGCCAGTTTTTCTGACAGCTCCACCACCGGCTGGTGGGTAAAGCCCGCCAGGATCACGTGTTCCAGCGTGTCCAACTGGTCTTTGATGGCCTGCTTGATACGCGGCTGGTTGTGGCCAAACAGGTTCACCCACCAGGAACTGACCGCATCGATATAACGCTTGCCGTCGAAATCCTCCAGCCAGATACCATCCGCCCGCGCGATGGGCACGATAGGCAGGGTTTCGTGGCGTTTCATCTGGGTGCAAGGGTGCCATACAGCGGCGCGGCTGCGGGCCAGCCAGTCCTGGGAGTGTTGCGTCATGATGAGGCCTGAACAGTGAAGTGAGCCAGATGCTAACACGTCTGTATCTGGCCTATCGAACTGACAAAAATTGTCACTTATGACAAAAAAAGGCCCAATGCGGCATCGCAAGCAGGCTGGTGTTGTGGCGGCAAGTGCTTGATAACAGGCTATATCACATCTTTTCAGGCCGTTGGCATGGCGGTTGCTATATTGGCCCGCATCTTGCTGTTACCAGTGCCGACACGGTGCACAGCGAGCAAGTTATGCAAAAATTACAATCCGGCTTTACCTTGATAGAGCTGATGATCGTGGTAGCCATCATCGGTATTCTGGCAGCCATCGCCATCCCGGCCTACCAGGATTACACGCGTCGCGCTTACATCAGCGAAGTGCTGGTCGCCGCCAGCGCAGCGAAAACTGCGGTAGAGGAATACCATGCGGCCAACGGCAGCTGGCCAGCCAGCAACGCCAGTGCCGGTATTGCCGATGCCACTGCCTCGCGTGGCAGCAGTATTGCCCGGCTGGATGTACAGGCTTCTGGCTCGGTAAGTGTGATTAGCGTAGAAGTCAGCAGCAAGATTTTCAGCGGTGCCCACGTGTGGCTGGCACCGCAAACCACCGCCTCCGGCAGTTACCGTTGGGTGTGCAGTGGCGATAATGATTTGACACGGCTGTTGCCATCCAACTGCCGTAATTAAGTAGCTGTAACCCACCAAGGCCAAGCCTTGCATACAACCATGGAGTGTTCATTATGAAACGCGTACAACAGGGCTTTACCCTGATCGAACTGATGATTGTTGTGGCCATCATCGGTATTCTGGCTGCCATCGCTATCCCGGCTTACCAGGATTACACCAAGCGTGCCCACGTGTCGGAAGGTTTGAGCCTGGCGGCAGGTGCTAAGACTGCTGTCTCTGAGTACTTCTCGACTAACAATGCGTGGCCTACGACTAATGCATCTGCAGGTTTAGCTTCTTCGACTGCTATCACAGGTAATGCAGTAACTGGAGTTGCGGTAAACGCATCGCAAATCACTGTGACCTACAACAGCAAAGTAGATTCGACTAATAACACCTTGATTCTGCAAGGTACTGCTAGTGGTGGCGCTATCGTCTGGAGCTGCTCGGCTGGTACTGTTGATGCTAAGTACCGTCCGTCTAATTGCCGTCAGTAATCTAGAGTAACTTCAAAAAGGAGTGTGCAAACACTCCTTTTTTCATTGTGTAAGCCATGGCCCCCACCTTTGTACTGTTTCCCTTATTGCTGGTCTACATCCTGCCGCTGCTGAATTTTGCCCGCTATAGCCCGGTGCAGGATTGGTGGACGAACGCGCTGACGCTGGCGCTGGTAGCGGTTCCCTTGCTACTGGCCAGCTGGCAGGCGCGGCGTGATCAAGCCCGCTTTACCACGGTACCCTGGTTCTTGCCGGGTTTTGCCCTGTGGTGGTTGCTGTTATGGCTAGGCAGCTTGTGGCGCTACCAGCAGCACAGCGCAGGCATGCTGCCGTTCGAACTGTTTGCGGTACTGTTGGCCGCATTGGGTGCCTGCCTGCTGGCGGCGCTGCAACAGCACCTGGGGCGGGAGCGCCTGGTGGGTTGGCTGGCTTTTGCGGTGCTGGCGGGGGCCGTGCTGCAAGCGTTGATTGGCGTAGCACAAATTGCTGGCTGGGCGCCTTTGGCCAATGGCTGGCTAGTATTTAGCGAGCGGATCGTGATGGGGAATACTGGCCAGCGCAACCAGTTTGCCCATGTGTTGAGCTGGGGTGTGGTGGCGGCTGCCTACCTGTGGAGCCGGCAGCGCTTGCCAGCGATGCTGGCGGCGCTTGCTGTCGTTTTTCTGGCCTTGCTCGCGGCCTGGTCTGGCGGGCGCTTGCCGTTGGCTTATGCCGGGGCAATGGCTTTGGCCGGCGTGCTGTGGCAGCGCCGTGCACCGCAGTTGCATATGGGTAAAGCCTTGCTGTGGGCCGCCGCCGTTGTGGTGTTTTTTCAGTTTGCTGGCAAGCCGGTGGCGCAGTGGCTGTTTGGTCTGGATATCGGCTCTGGTCTGGATCGTATCGGGGAGGCCGGTTTCGGCGCGCGCCGCCGCGTGGAGTGGGCCAAATGCTGGGAGATCGTGCAGGCTTACCCTTGGCTGGGCACCGGCTATGGCGGCTACGGCTACCAGTCGGTGTGGCTGGAGACCTTTGGCGGTTTGACCAAAGTGCCGGAAAGCAGCCTGTTTACCCATAGCCATAATCTGATCACGCAGTTGGCCGCAGAAACCGGCGTGCCGGCAACATTGTTGGCCGCAGCGGTGGTAGCGGGGGCGCTGTGGCCTTATCTGCAGCGCCAGCACGCCACGGCTGAGAATGCTTTCCTGCTGTTGATGGGTGCCATTACGCTGGGGCATTCCATGTTTGAATACCCGCTGTGGTACTTGCCGTTTACCTTTGCTTTCTTTGTGGTGCTGGCTTTGTCGCCGAAAGCGGGTGTGGAGCTGGCTTTGCGTGCCAGCATGCGCAGGGTAGGGGTGATGATTCTGGGCGTAGCCACGTTGTTGTATGTGGTGAAGGGTGCGATGGTGTTCCCGCTGCTGGTGGGTAGCCAGAACCCGACGCGTGATATCAAACAGAACCAGCAGCAGATCGAACAGCTGATCAGCCTGTCGGCTAACCCGTTCTGGCGCTTCGAGTCCGAACTGATGCTGAGCAACTTCCTGGTGCCGTCGCCCAGCCAGCTGGCGATCAAGCTGCGCCATCACGAGGAACTGGTCGCCTACCGGCCTTACCCCATGTTGCTGTGCAAGCTGGCCATGTTGCGCCAGTGGTCTGGCCAGCCGGGTGGGGCGCAAGATAGCCTGCGTATGCTGCAGGCGGCTTACCCGTCAGATGCGCCGCGCTGTGCCATGGTCATTGCCAGTAGCGGCGATACCCGTTTGCAGTCGCTGCTGGATAAAGCGGCCATGGGTGCTGTAACACAACAGCGCCAGGGCGATGCAGCCCTGGTACGCCAGGTGACGGCGGGTCTGCCAGTGCGCCCGCCGCTGTTGCCGCACTTTAACTAGCTGTTTTTGCTCGCCAGCCTGGCATCGGCTATGCTTCGGCCTTTGCTAGCGCCGGTGAGCGTGATTCATGTCTGCTTTTCTGATGGCTGACACCAAGCGTGTCCGTATCGCCGCCTTATTGTTGGCCGCGATCACTATTTTTCCTTTTCTGTCGCGTTTCCACTTTCTGCCCTTGCCGCAGTGGTGGGGTGAAATCACGGTAGTCTGCTGCGCTGCTTTGGTGAGTTTGCTGTTACCGGCAACGCCTGTGCCCTGGCCCCGTGCCAGCATCTGGATGATGATCATGGCGCTGGTGTGGGCGCTGCAGCCATGGTTTGTGCCGGTGCTCTTTCCAGGCTTGAACCAAGCGACGGCGCTGGCTTTCGTGGCGCTGTCGGTCTTGGCGCTAGCCGTGGTGCGCTTGCGCGTGCGCTGGGGAGCTGCGGCACTGATTACCTTTTTGTGCCAGGCCATCCTGATTGGTACGCTGTTGCAGTCGCTGATTGGCTTGGCACAAGTCACCGGCTTGGCGCAGGCTATGGGTGGCGTGCTGTTTTACGACAGCAGCCACCCCACGACCAATGTGTTCGGCCATATCGGCCAGCGTAACCAGTACGCGCATTACCTGACCTGGGGCGTGGTAGCAGCGGCCTGGTTACTGGCGAGTGGCCAGCTGGCGCAGCGCCGGCTGTGGCTGGCGATTGCCTGGCTATCGCTGTCGATTGCCTTTGCCAGTTCACGCACGGTGTTGTTGTATGCTTTTGCTCTGGCGGTGATGGCGGGCTGGTGGCACTGGCGTTTGCGGGTGCCGCAGTCGGCAAAGATGATGCGTGTGATGTGGCTGGCGGTGGCGCTGATGGTAGCGATGCAGTTTGCGCTGCCACTGGGCGAGAAGCTGTTGGCACCACTGTTGCACGGCCCAGTGGCGGCCAGTGGCTTGGAAAGGTTGGCCGCAAACAGCGATGGCATGGGCGCGCGGCGTCTGGCCGAGTGGGGCAAGGCCTGGATTGTGTTTATCGAACACCCGGCTTATGGCTTTGGCTGGTATCAGTACGCCTCCGAGAGCGTGCGTTTGCAGATGCTGCCGCAGTTTGCCAATGCCGGCATCAATAGCGGCCTGTTTGCCAATGCCCATAATCTGGTGTTTCAGCTGTTGGCCGAAATGGGCCTGGCTGGCACCTTGTGTGCGCTGCTGGGCTTTGCCTGGGCGGCTTGGCCTTACTTTAGTCGCCGGGTCGAGCCTGTGCATCTGGTACCGCTGGCCATCATGGCCGTCACCCTGATCCACAGCATGCTGGAGTACCCGCTGTGGTACCTGTACTTTCCTGCTGTGCTGGTGATGATGCTGGCGTTGGCACCGGATGCAGATGAGGCACCGGTGGGCTGGGTTGCACCGGTGTACGCCGTCTTGGCTGTAGCCTTGCTGCTGCTGGCGGCCTACGGTAGCTGGCGTTATCGCGAGATGCAGGGCTTGTATTACCCCACCACCCAGCGCCAGCAGCAGCGACTGGAAGAGATCATCCGCCATGAGCCTATGTTTGCCTCGCACGCGCTGGGCTTGCTGGATGACGTGATTACGCCCACGCCGCAGGCCTTGAAAACGCAGCGTCATTGGCTGGAGCGGATGGCAGCATTCCGGCCGTACCCGGACGTATTGCGTCGCAAGGCGCAGATGGAAGCGCTGGCGGGCGAGCAGGACAAGGCGGCGCATACCTTTAGCCTGGCCTTGGCGTCTTTTCCGACCTATGCGCCCGATTTTCTGGCCGAGCTGGATGAAAACGAGCCAGCGTGGGCGCGTCTGCGCGCGATGGCGCAGGCTGCGACAGATAAATTACCGCCGCAGTATCGTTAGCCCAAAAGCAAAGCCACCGTCAGGTGGCCTGCTGCACATGAAAAAGCCCGCTTGTGATGCAAGCGGGCTTTGTTTCGCTGGGCTCTCTGGAGATCAGGCGTCGATTACCACACCGTGGCTGAGCGCAGCCTTCATCTTGCCCAGTGCTTTGGCTTCGATCTGGCGGATACGCTCGGCAGACACGCCAAACTCGGCGGCCAGGTCGTGCAGCGTGGCACCGCTGTCGTCGGCCAGCCAGCGTGCCTCGATAATGCGGCGGCTGCGCGGGTCCAGTGTGGCCAGTGCCTGCTCGATACCCTCACCTTGCAGGGTGTCCAGCGCGTGGCGTTCCATGGCGCGGGTAGGCTCGTGATGGCTGTCGGCCAGCCAATCGATCGGGGCAAAACCTTCGTCGTCGCCATCGTCTGCCATCAGGGCCATATCCTGGCCGCTCATGCGCGTTTCCATTTCGCGTACTTCTTCGGGCTTCACGCCCAGCTGTTCGGCGATAGACTGCGCTTCTTTTTCGGACAGCGCCGAAAAACCCTGCTTCATGCTGCGCAGGTTAAAGAACAGCTTGCGCTGTGGCTTGGTGGTGGCAATGCGCACCAGGCGCCAGTTGCGCAGGATGAATTCGTGAATTTCGGCCTTGATCCAGTGCACGGCAAACGAGAACAAGCGCACGCCGCGGGTAGGCTCGAAGCGCTTTACGGCTTTCATCAGGCCGATATTGCCTTCCTGAATCAGGTCGGCTTGCGGCAGACCATAGCCGGAGTAGCCGCGGGCAATGGATACCACGACGCGCAGGTGCGACAGCACCAGCCGTTTGGCTGCTTCCAGGTCGCCTTGTTCCTGCTGGCGCGTGGCAAGCTCGAACTCTTCTTCCGGCGTGAGCATGGGAATGCTGTTGACGGTCTGGATGTACTGTTCCAGGCTGCCGTTGGCAGAGAGTACGGGCAAAGCAATCGTGGTCATACGCTGATTATCCTTGTGGAAACCTGAGCTTGATCTTAGCACTCCCGGTATGAGAGTGCCAGAAGAGCTCAGGTTCCCGGCGATGGCATTTATTTATGATGTTGATAGCAGCTTAGCGGGCGCGCAGTCGGCGCAGATAGTGGCCTGCTGCCAGGCGGGCGCCCACAATGCCCAGCGCAATACTGCTGGCGGCCAACAGTGCCAGTTCGCCTGGCAGCAGGCTGCGCAGGGTAATGCTTTCACTGTATAGCTGTGCAAAGCCATTCAAGGCGGGCGCGGCTTGCGCCACAAACACACTGCACAGAGCCCAGCAGAACAGGGTGCTGAGCAGGCCTTGCCACACCGCGTAGTACATGAAAGGGCGGCGGATAAAGCTGTCGGTCGCGCCAATCAGTTTGGCCACTTCGATCTCTTCCTGCCGGGCCAGTATCTGCATGCGGATGCTGTTGTGGGTTATCAGCACCAGCGCCAAGCCAAAGCTGATACCCAGGAACCACGCCAGCTGCATGGCCAGCTCTAGCAGGCCGTGCAGGCGTTTGGCCCAGGCTGCGTCAAACTGCGCCTGTTCTACCATCGGCAAGCCGGAAAGCTCGCGTTGCAGCATTTCCAGTGCTTCTGGCGTGGCGTCGGCTTTGGGCTGCACCACAAAAGCGTGGGGCAGGGGGTTGCTGCCCAGGCCTTCGCCAATGCCGCTCATGCCGCTGCGCTGTTCCAGCTGCTGCAGTGCGGCTTCTTTCGAGATGAAACTGAAGCTGGCCACCCGCGGGTGGGTCTGCAGGCTGGCTTGCACGGCGGCCAGGTCGGCTTGCTCGGTTGATAACTCCATGAACAGCGTAATTTGCGGGGTGGCAGTCAGCTTGCCCACCCAGGCTTGCACGCTGGTGGCGGCCAGATACAGCGACACCGGCAGCGACAGGGCAATCGCCAGCATCAGCAGATTCAGCAGGCTGCCAATGGGTTGGCGCAACATTTTCAGCAGGGCCAGGCGGGCGTCCTGCCAGTGCAGGTAGAAATAATGTTTCATGAGGCAAACTGGCCCTCGCGCAGGCGGATAATGCGGCGACCATAGTCTTCCATCAGCGTTTCGTCGTGCGCCGAGACGATGACAGTGACGCCTACCTGATGGAAGGATTTGAACAATTCCATGATGTCCAGCGCGTAGGCGCGGTCCAGGTTGGCCGAAGGCTCGTCGGCCAGCAGAATGCTAGGGCGGTGCACCACCGCCCTGGCGATGCACAGCCGCTGCTGCTCACCGCCGGACAGCCGTACCGGCATCACTTTTTCTTTGCCCAGCAAGCCTACTTTGTCCAGTGCGGCCCGCACACGGCGTGCCGCATCGCGCCGGTCAAAGCCGATGATGTCCAGCGGCAGCATGACATTATCGAACACGCTGCGGTCGAACAGAATCTTGTGGTCCTGGAATACGATGCCGATATGCTGGCGCACGTAGGGCAGCTGGCTGGGGCGCAGGCGGCTCAGGTTCTGGTCGTTCACCAGTACATTGCCGCTGGTGGCGCGCTCTATGCCGGAAATCAGCTTTAATAGCGTGCTTTTACCGGCGCCAGAGTGGCCGGCCAGAAACAGCATTTCGCCGCTATCTATCGTGAACGACAGGTTCTTGAGCGCATCGTGCCCGCCCGGGTAGCGTTTGCTCACCTGTTCAAACTGGATCATTGCGCCTCCTCATCAGGGGCAAAGGTTGGCCGCAGCAGCGGGGTCTAGTCAAACAACGCGTCGATATACGGGCCAGCCTGGAAGGGGCGCAGATCATCAATGCTTTCACCCACGCCGATAAAGCGCAGTGGCACCGGGCGCTGTTTGGCGATGGCGGCAATCACGCCACCTTTGGCCGTGCCATCCAGCTTGGTCAGCACCAGGCCGGTTAGCCCCAGGGCATCGTCAAACGCGATAACCTGATTGATGGCGTTCTGGCCGATATTGGCATCCAGCACCAGCATGACTTCGTGCGGGCCATCCGGAATGGCTTTCTGTATCACGCGCTTCACCTTCTTGATTTCTTCCATCAGGTGCAGCTGCGTTGGCAGGCGGCCTGCGGTATCAGCCAGCACGATATCGATACCGCGTGCCGTTGCTGCTTGGATAGCGTCGTAACAGACGGCGGCTGCATCACCGCTTTGCTGGGCAATCACGGTAACGTTATTGCGCTCGCCCCATGCCATCAGCTGCTCGCGGGCGGCGGCGCGGAAGGTGTCGCCGGCCGCCAGCAACACGCTCTTGCCCTGGCTCTGAAAGTATTTCGCCAGCTTGCCGATAGAGGTCGTTTTGCCCGCGCCGTTCACGCCCACCATCATGATCACGAAAGGCTTCTTGCCCGCGGTATCCAGCGGCACCTCCAGTGGGCCGATCAGCTCACCCAGAGACGACTTCAGGGCGCCCTTCAGCTCGCTGGCGTCTTTCAGCCCATTCAGGCTAACGCGGTCGCGCACGTCTTTCAGTAGGTGGTTGGTGGCATCCACCCCCATGTCTGCGGTCAGCAGAACGGTTTCCAGCTCTTCGTACAGGTCTTCATCGATCTTGCCGCCGCCAAACAGCGTGGCGAGCTGCTTACCCAGTTTGTCTCGTGTTTTGGACAGGCCGGCTTTCAGGCGCTCGGTCCAGCTGGCTTTGCGCGGGGCTTCTGCGGGGGCGGGTGCGGCCTCCGGTGTCACTGCCGGTAACTCAGGTGCGGGTACCGTAGCTGGGGCTGTGGGTTCTATAGATACGGGCTCCGCAACCTGTTCGGCGGTGGCGGTATCGGCTGGCGGGATCTTTTTCTTGAAGAAGCTGAACATGCTTGTGGAATCTGCGCACAAAATAAAGCCAGATTGTAGCCTTAAAACTGCTATGTACGGGGGAATGAAGTAGTAACAAATAGCAAAACGCCAGAATCTATATATAAGGAATAAGCCGGCTACGAACGGCTGTGTCAACAGTTGGGACGGCGCGGCGTTGACGATGTAGAATTCTGCCCTTGAATTCAGGAGGATGCATGACGCAGCAGCGCAACAAGGTTCGTATCATTGGTGGCAAATACCGTAGACGCTTACTGGATGTGCCAGAAGCAGAGGGCTTGCGGCCAACCCCGGATCGCGTGCGTGAAACCCTGTTCAACTGGCTGGGGCAGGAGCTGTACGGCAAGCGTTGCCTGGATCTGTTTGCCGGCAGTGGTGCGCTGGGTTTCGAGGCAGCATCGCGCGAGGCACCACGTGTGGTGCTGGTAGAAAAGATGCGCCCGGTGGCGGCTGTGCTGCAAAAGAACAAGCAGCTGTTGGCCGCCGCAGAAATCGAGATCCTGGTGCAAGATGCGCTGGCGTATCTAAAAAACTGTCGCGAGCAGTTTGACGTGATCTTTGTTGATCCGCCGTACCAGAGCGCCTTGCTTGAGCAGGTCTTGCCGCAGTTGGCCGCCATTCTGGCGCCAGGTGGCAAGCTCTATATCGAAACGCCGCAGCAATACGACTTTCCGGGATGGCAAGTTGAACGCAGTTTACGGGCGGGCAAAGTGCACTCGTGGCTGTTGCGTGCGGAATCGCACGAATAAAGATATAACCCCGCGAACTTGCTTGTGCGAGGGGTGAGTGACAGAATTCACAATGTGGAATACTTGAGGAAATTACTATGGCTTTGATTATTACCGACGAGTGCATCAACTGCGATGTTTGCGAGCCGGAATGCCCGAATAACGCGATTTCGCAGGGCGAGGAGATCTATCAGATCGACCCGAACCTGTGCACACAGTGCGTTGGCCACTATGACGAGCCGCAGTGCCAGCAAGTCTGTCCGGTAGATTGCATCCCGCTGGACCCGGATCGCCCGGAAACCCAGGAAGAGCTGCACAAAAAATACCTGATCATCACTGGCAAGGCCTGAGGCTAAGTGACTGATTCGCAACAAAGCCCCGCCGAGTGCGGGGCTTTTGCTTGGAAATTTAGAAAAATTCTCGAAAAAGCTATTGACGCACTATCAAGGTGTCTATACTATTCGGGCTTCTTCACGGGGGGATTCCCGAGCGGTCAAAGGGATCAGACTGTAAATCTGACGGCTCAGCCTTCGAAGGTTCGAATCCTTCTCCCCCCACCAGTTGCTATGCATCTTGGCGGCAAGATTGTGAAGTCGTCCGGATCGTAGGCGGGTGTAGCTCAATGGTAGAGCAGAAGCCTTCCAAGCTTACGACGAGGGTTCGATTCCCTTCACCCGCTCCAGGTTGTTGAATGGTTTGTATGTGAAGCTCATGTAGCTCAGGGGTAGAGCACTCCCTTGGTAAGGGAGAGGTCGGCGGTTCAATTCCGCCCATGAGCACCATCATTTAAATGTAGACTTTATTCGTTATCAGGGAATTTGCCATGGCAAAAGAAAAGTTTGCGCGGACCAAGCCGCACGTAAACGTTGGCACCATCGGTCACGTGGACCATGGTAAGACCACTCTGACTGCAGCTATCACCACCATTCTGTCCAAGAAATTCGGCGGCGAAGCTAAAGACTACTCCCAGATCGACAGCGCGCCAGAAGAAAAAGCTCGCGGTATTACCATTAACACCGCTCACGTAGAATACGAAACCGAAGCACGTCACTACGCTCACGTAGACTGCCCAGGTCACGCCGACTACGTTAAAAACATGATTACCGGTGCTGCCCAGATGGACGGCGCTATCCTGGTTTGCTCCGCAGCTGACGGCCCAATGCCACAGACTCGCGAGCACATCCTGCTGTCGCGTCAGGTTGGCGTTCCTTACATCATCGTCTTCCTGAACAAGGCTGACCTGGTGGATGACGCTGAGCTGCTGGAACTGGTTGAAATGGAAGTGCGCGATCTGCTGTCTTCCTACGACTTCCCGGGCGATGACACCCCGATCGTTACCGGTTCCGCTCGTCTGGCACTGGAAGGCGACCAGTCCGAATACGGCGAACCAGCTATCTTCCGTCTGGCAGATGCACTGGATTCCTACATTCCGACGCCTGAGCGTGCTATCGACAAGCCGTTCCTGCTGCCAATCGAAGACGTGTTCTCCATCTCCGGCCGTGGTACTGTTGTGACCGGTCGTGTAGAGCGCGGTATCGTTAAAGTTGGTGAAGAGCTGGAAATCGTTGGCCTGAAAGCCACCGTAAAAACCACCTGCACCGGCGTGGAAATGTTCCGCAAGCTGCTGGATCAAGGTCAGGCTGGCGACAACGTAGGCGTGCTGCTGCGTGGTACCAAGCGTGAAGACGTTGAGCGTGGTCAGGTTCTGTCCAAGCCGGGTTCGATCACTCCGCACACCAAGTTCTCTGCTTCCGTATACGTACTGAGCAAAGACGAAGGCGGTCGTCACACCCCGTTCTTCGCTAACTACCGTCCACAGTTCTACTTCCGTACTACTGACGTGACTGGTGCTGTTAGCCTGTCCGAAGGTGTGGAAATGGTTATGCCAGGCGATAACGTAGAAATCACCGTAGAACTGATCGCTCCGATCGCTATGGAAGAAGGTCTGCGTTTCGCGATCCGCGAAGGTGGCCGTACTGTTGGCGCCGGCGTGGTAGCAAAAATTATCGCTTGATGAAGGTTTTAGGCCAGTAGCTCAATTGGTAGAGTATCGGTCTCCAAAACCGAGGGTTGGGGGTTCGAGACCCTCCTGGCCTGCCAAATAAGACTAACCGGCGTTTACGCCGGTTAGTCTTTTCACGTATAAGCAACGCGAGAATTCATATGGAAATGCAAGATAAGCTTAAGCTTGGCTTGGTTGCTCTGCTAGTTACTGCAGGTGTTGTGGGCTTCTACCTGCTGCCGGAAACCCAGGGCGTGCTGCGCGTGCTGGTTTTTGTTGCTGCTGTTCTGGCTGCTGCTGGGGTATTCTGGTTTTCTGCACCGGGGCGCGAGTTTGTGTCTTACGCGCAAGAGTCGATTGTAGAGGCTCGCAAAGTAGTTTGGCCTACGCGCAAAGAAACAAGCCAAATGACCTTGATGGTCTTTGTCTTTGTTTTCGTGCTTGCCTTGTTTATGTGGCTGGTTGACTCGTCGTTGTCCTGGCTCTTCTATGATGTATTGCTTCGTCGAGGTTGATAATGGCTAAGCGTTGGTATGTAGTGCATGCCTACTCGGGTTTCGAGAAGAGTGTGCAGAAAGCATTGAAAGAGCGTATCGAGCGCGAAAGCATGCAAGATCTTTTTGGCCAGGTGCTCGTGCCGGTTGAAGAGGTTGTGGATATCAAGAATGGCAAGCGCTCTATTTCCGAGCGCAAGTTCTTCCCGGGTTATGTATTGGTCGAAATGGAAATGACCGACGATACCTGGCACTTGGTGAAGAGCACGCCTAAAGTTACCGGTTTTGTGGGTGGTACGGCCAACCGTCCGGCACCTATCTCCGCCAAAGAGGTGGAGTCCATCATGCAGCAGATGCAGGATGGCGTAGAAAAGCCGAAGCCGAAAGTGCTGTTTGAAGTGGGTGAACGTGTGCGTGTTAACGAAGGCCCGTTTACCGATTTCAATGGTTCTGTGGATGAGGTGAATTACGAGCGCAACAAGCTGCGTGTTTCTGTGCAGATTTTTGGTCGTGATACACCTGTCGAGCTGGATTTTTCCCAGGTCGAGAAGCTGTAACTATTGTTTTTAAAGAAGGTTTTGCGTATACTTACGCCCTTCGTGTGGGAAGCGCTGCATGTGCGGTGCGTTATACCCAAATTTAGGAGCTAAATCGTGGCAAAGAAAATTGTCGGCTATATCAAGCTGCAAGTGCCCGCTGGTAAAGCCAACCCGTCGCCGCCAATCGGCCCGGCCCTTGGTCAGCGCGGTCTGAACATCATGGAATTCTGCAAGGCGTTCAACGCCCAGACTCAAGGCGTTGAGCCAGGTCTGCCGATTCCGGTTGTGATCACTGCTTACGCGGACAAGTCCTTCACTTTCGTGATGAAGACCCCGCCAGCAACCATCCTGCTGAAAAAAGCCGCTGGCATCAAGTCCGGTAGCGCCAAGGCTCACGTGGACAAAGTTGGTAAAGTGACCCGTGCCCAGCTGGAAGAAATCGCTAAAACCAAAGCTCCTGACCTGACTGCTGCCGATCTGGATGCAGCCGTGCGTACTATCGCCGGTTCCGCCCGTTCCATGGGTCTTGAAGTGGAGGGTGTGTAAATGCCTAAGCTGTCCAAACGCGTTCAGGCGCTGAAAGCCCAAGTAGACCGCAACAAACTGTACGCAGTTGAAGAAGCGATCTCCATGGTTAAAGGTGCTGCTACTGCCAAGTTCGACGAGTCGATCGACATCGCCGTGAACCTGGGTGTAGACCCACGTAAATCCGACCAGGTTGTTCGTGGCTCCGTTGTGCTGCCGCGTGGTACTGGTAAGTCGGTACGTGTTGCTGTATTTGCTCAAGGCGCTAACGCCGAAGCCGCTAAAGCTGCTGGTGCTGAAGTTGTCGGTTTCGACGACCTGGCCGAGCAAGTTAAAGCTGGCAACCTGAACTTCGACGTAGTGATTGCTTCCCCGGATGCAATGCGCGTTGTTGGTCAACTGGGTCAGATCCTGGGTCCGCGTGGCCTGATGCCTAACCCGAAAGTTGGTACCGTTACCCCTAACGTCGCTGAAGCCGTGAAGAACGCTAAAGCTGGTCAGGTTCAGTACCGTACCGACAAGGCAGGTATCATTCACGCTACCATCGGCCGCGCTTCTTTCGACGTTGAAGCCCTGCGTGAAAACTTTGCTGCTCTGGTAGATGCCCTGGTGAAAGCCAAGCCGGCCGCTGCCAAAGGTCAGTATCTGAAGAAAATCGCCGTATCCAGTACCATGGGTGTTGGTGTACGCGTAGATGTGGCTGCTGCCCAGGCTTAATTGCCCGCAGTAGTGCACACGCTCATGTAGCTCAGGGGTAGAGCACTCCCTTGGTAAGGGAGAGGTCGGCGGTTCAATTCCGCCCATGAGCACCAAGCTTTGGGCTGGCGGGCTTCGGCTCGCCAGATTATCAAAGACCGTAGGTGTGCATAACTTAATGCTCGTAAGAGTAGCCTACGCAGATGGTGTACCCTTAGAAGGCTTTTCAACGTTTACGCTCATGTAGCTCAGGGGTAGAGCACTCCCTTGGTAAGGGAGAGGTCGGCGGTTCAATTCCGCCCATGAGCACCATCCGTTTGTTATGTCTCCTGATTAGGTCGCCGCTGCAAAGAGGGGCAGGATTTCCTGCTTCATTTCAGTCTAGGAGGTGGACCTTGAGTCTCAATATCGAAGATAAAAAGGCGGTCGTAGCTGAAGTATCTGCTCAACTGGCAGATGCACAGACTCTCGTTATCGCTGAATATCGGGGCATCGAGGTTAGCAGCATGACCAAACTCCGCGCCAAGGCGCGTGAGAATGGCGTGTACCTGCGCGTTCTGAAGAACACGCTGGTACGCCGTGCGGTTGCTGGTACCCAGTTCGAAGCGCTGGCTGACCAAATGGTTGGCCCGCTGGTATACGGTGTATCTGTTGACCCGGTAGCTGCTGCCAAGGTGTTGCACCAGTTTGCCAAAGAAGACAACAAGATTGTTGTCAAGGCAGGTTCCTACAACGGCAAGCTGCTTGATGCTGCCGAAGTAGCCGAACTGGCATCTATCCCGAGCCGCGAAGAGCTGCTGTCCAAGCTGCTGTTCGTTATGCAGGCTCCGGTATCCGGTTTTGCCCGCGCTCTGGCCGCTCTGGCCGAGCAAAAGCAATCCGAAGCCGCTTAATTCATTCGAAATCAATAGTATTCAGGAGTTATACAAATGGCTATCACTAAAGAAGATATCCTCGAAGCAGTTGCTGGTCTGACTGTTATGGAACTGAACGACCTGGTAAAGGCGTTTGAAGAGAAGTTCGGCGTATCCGCTGCTGCTGTTGCCGTTGCTGGCCCGGCTGCTGGTGCTGCTGCTGCTGAAGAGAAAACCGAATTCGACGTTATCCTGTCCGCTGCTGGCGACAACAAAGTTAACGTGATCAAGGTTGTTCGTGCTATCACTGGCCTGGGCCTGAAAGAAGCCAAAGATCTGGTAGACGGCGCTCCTAAAGCAGTTAAAGAAGGCGTTTCCAAAGCTGAAGCTGACGACGTTCTGAAGCAACTGACCGACGCCGGTGCTAAGGCTGAAGTAAAATAATCTTCCTTAGGGAAGATTAGTCAGGCTGGCGGAGTAATCCGCCAGCCTTGTTGCGCTTGTGATGCTTTGCAAGATGGCAAAGGTCAGCATTCAAGTTGTGCGTGGTTGCTGACGTTTGGTTTCTTGCGCCACCCCCCCATGATGGAGACTCTATGAGTTATTCGTTTACTGAGAAGAAGCGTATTCGTAAAAGTTTTGCGAAGCGTAATACTGTTCTCGACGTCCCATTCCTGTTGGCGACCCAGATCGATTCGTACACCGAGTTTCTCCAGCTGGGTGTGCCGTTTGATCAGCGCAAGGATGTAGGCCTGCAGGCTGCATTCAAGTCGATCTTCCCGATCAACAGTCACAATGGTTTTGCACGTCTGGACTTTGTGCATTACGTACTGGGCGACCCGCCGTTCGATGTTCAGGAATGCCAGCTGCGCGGCATTACCTTTGCATCGCCACTGCGTGCACGTATCCGCCTGACCATTCTGGACAAAGAATCGTCCAAGCCTGTTGTAAAAGAAGTGCGCGAAAACGAAGTGTACATGGGTGAAATCCCCCTGATGACTTCGAACGGGTCGTTCATTATCAACGGGACCGAGCGTGTCATCGTTTCCCAGCTGCACCGTTCGCCTGGCGTGTTCTTCGAGCACGACCGTGGCAAAACGCATTCTTCCGGTAAACTGCTGTTCTCCGCTCGCGTGATTCCTTACCGCGGCTCCTGGCTGGACTTCGAGTTCGATGCCAAGGATCAGCTGTTCTTCCGTATCGACCGTCGTCGCAAAATGCCGGTGTCCATCCTGCTGAAGGCACTGGGCTATACCAACGAACGCATTCTGTCCGAATTCTACAATACCGACACTTTCTACCTCACCGGCAACGGCGTGTTCATGAAAGTGGTGGCCGAGCGCCTGAAGGGCGAAGTCGCCAAGTTCGATATCGTAGGCGAAGACGGCAAGCTGATCGTTGCCAAAGACAAGCGCATTACCGCCAAGCACATTCGCGATATCGTTGCGGCCAACCTGGACCGCATCGAAGTACCGTTTGACGTGCTGGTAGGCAAAGTGCTGGCCAACAACGTGGTGAACCCGGAAACCGGCGAGATCATCGCCCGTGCCAACGAGGAAATCACCGACGACCTGCTGGCCAAGATGGACATCCAGGACGTTACCGAAGTGGACGTGCTGTATACCAACGACCTGGACCACGGTGCTTACATCTCGCAAACCCTGCGTGGTGACGACACCGCCGACCAGCTGTCTGCACGTGTGGCCATCTACCGCATGATGCGCCCAGGCGAGCCGCCAACAGAAGACGCCGTAGAGCAGCTGTTCCAGCGCCTGTTCTTCAACGAAGACAGCTACGACCTGTCCCGCGTTGGCCGCATGAAGTTCAACACCCGTACTTTCCAGTACAAATTCGACGAGAAGTCGCCAGAGTGGTTCAAGACCCTGGTGGGTGAGAAGTTCGGCCACCGTCGTGACGTGACCGACGGCGTGCTGGCGACCGAAGACATCGTTTCCGTGATTGCCATCCTGTGCGAACTGCGCAACGGCCGTGGCGAAGTGGACGATATCGATCACTTGGGCAACCGTCGTGTGCGTTCGGTAGGCGAGCTGGCCGAGAACCAGTTCCGCGCTGGCTTGGTACGTGTTGAACGTGCCGTGAAAGAGCGTCTGAACCAGGCTGAATCCGACAACCTGATGCCGCATGACCTGATCAACGCCAAACCGGTTTCGGCAGCGATCAAGGAATTCTTCGGCTCCAGCCAGCTGTCGCAGTTCATGGACCAGACCAACCCGCTGTCCGAAGTGACCCACAAGCGCCGTGTATCGGCACTGGGCCCGGGCGGTCTGACGCGCGAACGTGCCGGCTTCGAAGTACGTGACGTACACCCGACCCACTACGGCCGTGTGTGCCCGATCGAAACACCGGAAGGTCCGAACATCGGCCTGATCAACTCGCTGTCCGTGTACGCACGTACCAACGAGTTCGGTTTCCTGGAAACGCCGTACCGCAAGGTAATCGACAGCAAGGTAACCAACGAGATTGATTACCTGTCTGCCATCGAAGAAGGCCGCTACGTCATTGCCCAGGCTAACGCCGAGCTGGACGAAGCCGGTAACCTGATCGACGAGCTGGTGACCTGCCGTGAAAAAGGCGAAACCATTCTGGCTACCCCAGACCGCGTACAGTACATGGACGTGGCCACTGGCCAGGTGGTATCCGTTGCGGCCTCGCTGATTCCGTTCCTGGAGCATGACGATGCAAACCGTGCCTTGATGGGCGCCAACATGCAACGTCAGGCTGTGCCTTGCCTGCGTCCGGAAAAACCGTTCGTCGGTACCGGTATCGAGCGCGATGTGGCTGTCGATTCGGGTACTACCGTGATCGCCCGTCGTGGCGGTGTGGTGGACTATGTTGATGCGAACCGCGTTGTGGTACGTGTGAACGACGAAGAAGCCATGGCCGGTGAAGTCGGTGTAGACATCTACAACCTGACCAAATTTACCCGTTCCAACCAGAACACCAACATCAACCAGCGCCCTATCGTGAAGGTAGGTGACCTGATTGCCCGTGGTGATGTGGTAGCCGACGGCGCCTCTACCGATATCGGCGAGCTGGCACTGGGTCAGAACATGACCATCGCCTTCATGCCATGGAACGGCTACAACTTCGAAGATTCGATTTTGATCTCCGAAAAAGTCGTTGCCGATGACCGCTACACCTCGATTCACATCGAAGAGCTGTCGGTAGTCGCACGTGACACCAAACTGGGGCCGGAAGAAATCTCCCGCGATATCCCGAACCTGTCCGAGCGCATGGCTGGCCGTCTGGACGACGCCGGTATCGTGTACATCGGTGCAGAAGTCACTGCTGGCGATGTGCTGGTGGGCAAGGTAACACCGAAGGGTGAAACCCAGCTGACACCAGAAGAAAAACTGCTGCGCGCCATCTTTGGTGAAAAAGCCTCTGACGTAAAAGACACCTCGCTGCGCGTGCCTACCGGCATGACCGGCACCGTGATCGACGTACAGGTGTTCACCCGCGAAGGTATCGAGCGCGACAAGCGTGCCCAGTCCATCATTGATGCTGAACTGAAGCGCTATCGCCTGGACCTGAACGACCAGCTGCGTATTTTCGATAACGATGCATTCAGCCGTATCGAGCGCCTGATCGTTGGCAAGGACGCCAATGGTGGTCCGAAGCGTCTGGCCAAAGGCACCAAGATCGACACCGAGTACCTGGCCGGCCTGCCGACCAAGCACGACTGGTTCGATATCCGCATGGCTGATGAAGACATCGCCAAGCAGCTGGAGCTGATCAAGGAAAGCTTGTCGCAGAAACGCGAAGAGTTTGACCTGAAGTTCGACGACAAGAAGCGCAAGTTGACCCAGGGCGATGAACTGCCACCGGGCGTGCAGAAGATGGTCAAGGTGTACATCGCCGTGAAACGTCGCCTGCAAGCGGGTGACAAGATGGCCGGTCGTCACGGTAACAAAGGTGTGGTATCGCGCATCCTGCCAGTGGAAGACATGCCGTACATGGCAGACGGTCGCCCGGTAGACATCGTGCTGAACCCGCTGGGCGTTCCGTCGCGTATGAACATCGGTCAGATTCTGGAAGTGCATCTGGGCTGGGCTGCCAAAGGTATCGGCGAGCGTATCGACCGCATGCTGAAGCAACAGCAAGGCATGGAAGCGCTGCGCGGCTATCTGGAACGCATCTACAACGACACCGGCAAGAAAGTCGGCTTGGTAGACATGTCTGATGCCGAAGTGAAGATGCTGGCCGAAAACCTGCGTAAGGGCATGACCTTTGCTACCCCGGTATTCGACGGTGCCAAAGAGTCGGAAATCATGCACATGCTGAATCTGGCTTACCCGAGCGACGATGAGCATACCGAGCAGCTGGGCTTCAACGGCAGCAAAACCCAGATGACCCTGTACGATGGCCGCTCCGGCGAAGCCTTCGACCGCAAGGTAACCGTGGGTGTGATGCACTACCTGAAGCTGCATCACCTGGTAGACGACAAGATGCACGCCCGTTCCACCGGCCCGTACTCGCTGGTGACCCAGCAGCCGCTGGGTGGTAAGGCACAGTTCGGTGGCCAGCGTTTCGGTGAGATGGAAGTGTGGGCACTGGAAGCTTACGGTGCCGCCTACACCCTGCAGGAAATGCTGACTGTGAAGTCGGACGATGTAACCGGTCGTACCAAGATCTACGAGAACATCGTCAAGGGCGAACACAAGATCGATGCCGGCATGCCGGAATCCTTCAACGTGCTGGTGAAGGAAATCCGTTCGCTGGGCCTGGATATCGACCTGGAACGTTATTAATTAGGTAAGGCAGTCTGCGGCCAACGTTGGCCGCAGGCTTCCTCCTGAATGGAGACGCAATGAAAGCTCTGCTCGATCTCTTTAAGCAAGTTACGCAAGAAGAAGAGTTTGATGCGATTAAGATCGGCATCGCCTCCCCGGACAAGATCCGTTCCTGGTCGTTCGGTGAAGTTAAAAAGCCAGAAACCATCAACTACCGGACATTCAAGCCGGAGCGTGATGGCCTGTTCTGCGCACGTATTTTTGGCCCGGTAAAGGACTACGAATGCCTGTGCGGTAAGTACAAACGCCTGAAGCATCGCGGTGTGATCTGCGAGAAGTGCGGCGTGGAAGTTACCCTGTCCAAAGTGCGCCGCGAGCGCATGGGTCACATCGAACTGGCGTCGCCTGTAGCGCACATCTGGTTCCTGAAGTCCCTGCCATCCCGTTTGGGCATGGTGCTGGACATGACCCTGCGTGATATCGAACGCGTGCTGTACTTCGAAGCATTCGTGGTGACCGAGCCTGGCCTGACCAGCCTGCAACCACGTCAGCTGCTGACCGAAGAAGACTACCTGGACAAGCTGGACGAGTACGGTGAAGAGTTCATTGCCCTGATGGGCGCGGAAGCCGTACGCGAACTGCTGAAGAAACTGGACCTGACTTCCGAAATCGAGACCCTGCGTCGCGAACTGGAAGCCACCAGCTCTGATACCAAGATCAAGAAGATCGCCAAGCGCCTCAAAGTGCTGGAGGCCTTCCAGCGTTCCGGCATGAAGCCGGAATGGATGATCATGGAAGTGCTGCCAGTGCTGCCGCCCGAGCTGCGCCCGCTGGTGCCGCTGGACGGTGGTCGCTTCGCCACGTCCGACCTGAACGACCTGTATCGCCGTGTCATCAACCGTAACAACCGTCTGAAGCGCCTGCTCGAGCTGCGTGCCCCGGACATCATCGTGCGTAACGAAAAGCGCATGCTGCAAGAATCGGTTGACTCGCTGCTGGATAACGGTCGTCGCGGTAAAGCCATGACTGGCGCCAACAAGCGCCCGCTGAAGTCGCTGGCTGACATGATCAAGGGTAAGGGCGGTCGCTTCCGTCAGAACTTGCTGGGTAAACGCGTGGACTACTCCGGTCGTTCCGTGATTACCGTGGGCCCGACCCTGCGCCTGCACCAGTGCGGTCTGCCGAAGAAAATGGCGCTGGAGCTGTTCAAGCCTTTCATCTTCCACAAGCTGGAAGTACTGGGCCTGGCCTCCACCATCAAGGCTGCCAAGAAGCTGGTAGAGCAGGAAGTGCCGGAAGTATGGGACATCCTGGAAGACGTGATCCGCGAGCATCCGGTACTGCTGAACCGTGCACCTACGCTGCACCGTCTGGGTATCCAGGCTTTCGAACCCCTGCTGATCGAAGGCAAGGCCATCCAGCTGCATCCGCTGGTCTGCGCGGCATTCAACGCCGACTTTGACGGTGACCAGATGGCCGTTCACGTGCCGCTGTCGCTGGAAGCGCAGATGGAAGCCCGCACCCTGATGCTGGCGACCAACAACGTGCTGTCCCCAGCCAACGGCGAGCCGATCATCGTTCCTTCCCAGGATATCGTATTGGGTCTGTACTACATGACCCGCGACAAGATCAACGGCCGCAACGAAGGCATGGCTTTCGCTGATACCGCTGAAGTACATCGCGCTTACGAAACCCGCCAGGTGGAACTGGGCACGCGTATTACCGTGCGCCTGAAAGAGTGGGAAAAAGACGATCAAGGCGAATTCGTGGCAGTAACCAAGCGTTACAACACCACTGTTGGCCGCGCGATCCTGTCCGAGATCCTGCCGAAGGGCCTGCCGTTCGAGTTCATCAACCGTGCGTTGAAGAAGAAAGAAATTTCCCGTCTGATCAACGGCTCTTTCCGTCGTTGCGGTATCCGCGACACGGTGATCTTTGCTGACCAGCTGATGTACACCGGTTTTGCCTACTCTACCCGTGGTGGTATTTCCATCTGCGTAGACGACATGCAAATCCCGGCGAAGAAATTCGACCTGCTGGGCGAAGCACAGAAAGAAGTTAAAGAGATCGAAGAGCAATACCGTCAAGGTCTGGTTACCCAAGGCGAACGCTACAACAAGGTAGTGGATATCTGGGGCCGTACAGGTGACAAGATCGCCAAGGCCATGATGGACGAGCTGTCCAAGCAGAAGGTTATCGACCGCGAAGGCAACGAAGTAGATCAAGAGTCGTTCAACTCCATTTACATGATGGCCGACTCGGGCGCACGGGGTTCCGCAGCGCAGATCAAACAGCTGGCCGGTATGCGTGGTCTGATGGCGAAGCCGGATGGCTCCATTATCGAAACACCAATTACCGCCAACTTCCGCGAAGGTCTGACGGTTCTGCAGTACTTTATCTCCACCCACGGTGCACGTAAGGGTCTGGCGGATACGGCACTGAAGACTGCCAACTCCGGTTACCTGACACGCCGTCTGGTGGACGTTACGCAGGATCTGGTGGTGATCGAGGACGATTGCGGTACCTCTAACGGCTTCGTGATGAAAGCCGTAGTACAGGGTGGTGACGTGATTGAAGCCCTGCGCGACCGTATTCTGGGCCGTGTAACGGCTAGCGACGTTGTGGATCCGTCCACCAGCGAAACCGTGATCGAAGCCGGCACCCTGCTGGATGAAGCCCTGGTTGACCTGATCGACGAGCGTGGCATCGACGAAGTCAAGGTACGTACCGCGATCACTTGCGACACCCGCTACGGCTTGTGCGCACAGTGCTACGGCCGCGACCTGGCACGTGGTAAGCGTGTTAACGCTGGTGAAGCTGTCGGCGTGATTGCTGCACAGTCGATTGGTGAGCCGGGTACCCAGCTGACCATGCGTACCTTCCACATTGGTGGTGCAGCATCGCGAAATGCCGCTGCCAGCCAGGTAGAAGGTAAGTCCAACGGTACCGTACGCTTCTCCAGCCAGATGCGTTATGTGAAGAACAACAAGGAAGAGCTGATCGTGATCAGCCGTTCCGGTGAAGTTGTGATTCACGACGACGTTGGCCGCGAGCGCGAACGCCATAAAGTGCCGTACGGCGCGACCCTGATGGTGACCGACGGTCTGACCATCAAGGCGGGTGCAGTGCTGGCAACATGGGATCCGCACACCCGTCCGATCATCACCGAGTACTCTGGCCGCGTGAAGTTCGAAAACGTGGAAGAGGGCGCAACTGTTGCCAAGCAGACCGACGAAGTAACCGGCCTGTCCACCCTGGTGGTAATCGACAACAAACGCCGCGCCAGCGCACAGTCCAAAATGCTGCGCCCACTGGTGAAGCTGCTGGACGAAAACGGCAACGAAGTGAAACTGGCAGGTTCCGATGCTTCCGTATCGATTACCTTCCAGGTAGGCGCGATCATTACCGTGCGTGATGGCCAGGAAGTCGGTAAGGGTGAAGTGCTGGCACGTATTCCACAAGAATCGTCCAAGACTCGCGATATTACCGGTGGTCTGCCACGTGTAGCCGAGCTGTTCGAAGCCCGTTCGCCGAAAGATGCCGGCATGCTGGCTGAAGTGACTGGTACTGTCTCCTTCGGTAAGGACACCAAGGGTAAGCAACGTCTGATCATTACCGATCTGGACGGCAATGCCCACGAGAGCCTGATTCCGAAAGACAAACACGTACTGGTGCACGATGGCCAGGTCGTGAACCGCGGCGAATTGATCGTCGACGGAGCTGTTGATCCGCACGACATCCTGCGTCTGCAGGGTATCGAAGCGCTGGCTCGCTACATCGGCCAGGAAGTACAGGAAGTGTACCGTCTGCAGGGCGTGAAGATTAACGACAAGCACATCGAGGTGATTGTTCGCCAGATGCTGCGTCGTGTGGTGATCACCGATTCCGGCGATACCGATTTCATCACCGGCGAACAGGTAGAGCGCGCAGAAGTGCTGGAGACCAACGACCAGATGGCCGCCGAAGGCAAGATCCCTGCACAGTACGACAATGTACTGCTGGGTATTACCAAGGCATCGCTGTCTACCGACTCCTTCATCTCGGCGGCTTCCTTCCAGGAAACCACCCGCGTGCTGACCGAAGCGGCGATCATGGGCAAGAAAGACGATCTGCGTGGTCTGAAAGAAAACGTGATCGTTGGCCGTCTGATCCCGGCAGGTACCGGCCTGGCTTACCACCGCAACCGTCGCCGTCAGAACGCTACTGGCGATCTGAATGTGGAGTTTGCACCGCTGGAAGAACAGATCGACGCTGGCACTAGTACACACTAAGTTGTACTAAACCCAAAAAACGCTGTCCTATCAACGTCTAACGTTGGCAGGGCAGCGTTATTTCATTGACGCTAAGTGGTTGACTAAAATATAATCCACGTCTTTCTTGGTGGTATGGTGCCGCTAAGAGAATCAACTAGGAACGGATAGTAATGCCAACTATTAACCAACTCGTTCGTAAAGGCCGTACTGCGGTTCTGTCGAAGAGCAAGGTGCCTGCACTGGAGGCCTGCCCGCAGAAGCGTGGCGTGTGCACCCGTGTATACACCACTACCCCGAAGAAACCGAACTCCGCACTGCGTAAAGTGTGCAAGGTTCGCCTGACCAACGGCTTCGAAGTGATCTCCTACATCGGTGGTGAAGGCCACAACCTGCAGGAACACTCCGTAGTGCTGATCCGTGGCGGTCGTGTAAAAGACTTGCCAGGTGTGCGTTACCACACTGTTCGCGGCTCGCTGGATACTGCTGGCGTTAAAGACCGTAAGCAAGCTCGCTCCAAGTACGGCGCGAAGCGTCCTAAGTAATTTTAGGGCATTAAGCGGCGGATACGTCCGTCGAGTAAGTGGCTGCTTTGTTGAGTAGTCGCGAGCATCAAGCTCAACTGAATATAGTGAAGGAATTGAAATGCCAAGACGCAGAGAAGTGCCTAAGCGCGACATCCTGCCGGATCCGAAGTTTGGTAGCCAGGATCTGACCAAATTCATGAACGTTGTAATGATCGACGGCAAGAAGTCTGTTGCTGAACGCATCATTTACGGCGCCCTCGCTCAAATCGAGAAAAAAACCGGCAAAAACGCGGTAGAAGTGTTCAACACTGCTATCTCCAACGCCAAGCCGGTTGTTGAAGTAAAAAGCCGCCGTGTAGGTGGTGCAAACTATCAAGTTCCTGTTGAAGTACGTCCTTCCCGTCGCCTGGCGCTGGCAATGCGCTGGCTGCGCGATGCTGCGCGTAAGCGTGGCGAAAAATCCATGGACCTGCGTCTGGCTGGCGAGCTGATCGATGCAGCCGAAGGTCGTGGCGGCGCGATGAAGAAGCGTGATGAAGTTCACCGTATGGCTGAAGCCAACAAGGCGTTCTCGCACTTCCGCTTCTAATATTCATCCTGCGAAAGGATTCTGGCCATGGCTAGGAAAACCCCCATTGAGCGCTACCGTAACATTGGTATCTCTGCTCACATTGATGCTGGTAAGACCACTACCACCGAACGTATCCTGTTCTACACCGGTGTAAACCACAAAATCGGTGAAGTGCATGATGGCGCAGCCACCATGGACTGGATGGAACAAGAGCAAGAGCGCGGTATTACCATTACTTCCGCTGCGACCACTACCTTCTGGAAAGGTATGGGCCTGCAGTTCCCGGAACACCGCTTCAACATCATTGACACCCCGGGCCACGTTGACTTCACTATCGAAGTAGAACGTTCGATGCGTGTTCTGGATGGCGCGGTAATGGTTTACTGCGCAGTAGGTGGCGTACAGCCTCAGTCTGAAACCGTATGGCGTCAGGCTAACAAGTACAAAGTGCCGCGTATTGCCTTCGTGAACAAGATGGACCGTCAAGGTGCCAACTTCTTCCGTGCCGTAGAACAGGTGAAAACCCGTCTGCGTGGTAACCCGGTGCCTATCGTTGTGCCTATCGGTGCTGAAGACGGCTTCGAAGGCGTGGTAGATCTGCTGAAAATGAAGGCCATTATCTGGGATGAAGCTTCCCAGGGTATGAAATTCGAATACGGCGAGATCCCGGCCGAGCTGGTAGCAGTTGCTGAAGAATGGCGCGAGAAAATGGTTGAAGCGGCGGCGGAAGTCGACGAAGACACCATGAACAAGTACCTGGAAGGCGAAACCCTGAGCGAAGAAGAAATCGTTCACGGTCTGCGTCAGCGTACTCTGCGTTGCGAAATCCAGCCGATGCTGTGCGGTTCCGCGTTCAAGAACAAAGGCGTTCAGCGCATGCTGGATGCTGTGATTGAGCTGCTGCCTAGCCCGCTGGACGTGCCTCCAGTACCGGGTGAGAACGAAGATGGTACTGCTACCATCCGCGAAGCTTCCGACGAAGCACCGTTCTCCGCGCTGGCATTCAAGCTGATGAACGACCCGTACGTAGGTCAGCTGACCTTCTTCCGCGTTTACTCTGGTGTGGTTAACTCTGGCGACACCCTGCTGAACTCGGTTAAAGGCAAGAAAGAGCGTATGGGCCGTATCGTGCAGATGCACGCTAACGACCGTCAGGAAATCACCGAAGTACGTGCAGGCGATATCGCCGCAGGTATCGGCCTGAAAGAAGTGACCACTGGTGAAACCCTGTGTGCTGTTGATTCCCCGATCATCCTGGAACGCATGGTGTTCCCGGAGCCGGTGATTCACGTAGCCGTAGAGCCGAAAACCAAGGCCGACCAGGAGAAGATGGGTGTTGCCCTGAACCGCCTGGCCAAGGAAGATCCTTCCTTCCGTGTACGTACCGATGAAGAATCGGCACAAACCATTATTTCCGGTATGGGTGAACTGCACCTGGAGATTCTGGTTGACCGTATGCGTCGCGAATTCGGTGTTGAAGCCAACGTGGGCGCCCCGCAAGTGGCATACCGCGAAACCATCACCAAAACTGTTGCTGACGTGCAAGGTAAACACGCCAAGCAGTCTGGCGGTAAAGGTCAGTACGGTGATTGTACAATCACCCTGGAACCGTCCGGTGAAGGCAATGGCTACAAGTTCATCGACGAAATCAAAGGTGGTGTGATTCCTCGCGAATTCATTCCTTCCGTTGATAAGGGTATTCGTAACTCGCTGAACAACGGTATTCTGGCTGGCTACCCGGTGGTGGACGTTACCGTTCGCCTGACCTTCGGTTCCTACCACGATGTTGACTCGTCGCAGATCGCCTTCGAACTGGCCGGCTCGCTGGCATTCAAAGAAGCGATGCGTCGTGCAGGTCCTTGCATCCTCGAGCCGATGATGGCTGTGGAAGTAGAGACTCCGGAAGAATACATGGGTGACGTGATGGGTGACCTGAACCGTCGTCGCGGTATTGTTCAAGGTATGGACGATGATGGTCTGGGTGGCAAGAAGATCAAGGCAGAGGTTCCTCTGTCCGAGATGTTCGGCTACTCCACCGATCTGCGTTCGGCAACTCAGGGCCGTGCTACCTACTCCATGGAGTTCAAGCACTACTCTGAAGCACCGAAGCACATCGCCGAAGCAGTGATGACTGCTCGTAAATAATTTGCGCGTTGAGGTTGGCCGCAGGCGCGGCCAACCTTTGAACTGTTTGTTCTTTAATTAAGGAAGTTTGCAAAATGGCAAAAGAAAAGTTTGCGCGGACCAAGCCGCACGTAAACGTTGGTACCATCGGTCACGTGGATCACGGTAAAACTACCCTGACCGCTGCTATCACCACCATTCTGTCCAAGAAATTCGGCGGCGAAGCTAAAGACTACTCCCAGATCGACAGCGCGCCAGAAGAAAAAGCTCGCGGTATTACCATTAACACCGCTCACGTAGAATACGAAACCGAAGCACGTCACTACGCTCACGTAGACTGCCCAGGTCACGCCGACTACGTTAAAAACATGATTACCGGTGCTGCCCAGATGGACGGCGCTATCCTGGTTTGCTCCGCAGCTGACGGCCCAATGCCACAGACTCGCGAGCACATCCTGCTGTCCCGTCAGGTTGGCGTGCCTTACATCATCGTCTTCCTGAACAAGGCTGACCTGGTGGATGACGCTGAGCTGCTGGAACTGGTTGAAATGGAAGTGCGCGATCTGCTGTCTTCCTACGACTTCCCAGGCGACGACACCCCGATCGTTACCGGTTCCGCTCGTCTGGCACTGGAAGGCGACCAATCCGAATACGGCGAACCAGCTATCTTCCGTCTGGCAGATGCACTGGATTCCTACATTCCGACGCCTGAGCGTGCTATCGACAAGCCATTCCTGCTGCCAATCGAAGACGTATTCTCCATCTCCGGCCGTGGTACTGTTGTGACCGGTCGTGTAGAGCGCGGTATCGTTAAAGTTGGTGAAGAGCTGGAAATCGTTGGCCTGAAAGCCACCGTAAAAACCACCTGCACCGGCGTGGAAATGTTCCGCAAGCTGCTGGACCAAGGTCAGGCTGGCGACAACGTAGGCGTGCTGCTGCGTGGTACCAAGCGTGAAGACGTTGAGCGTGGTCAGGTTCTGTCCAAGCCAGGTTCGATCACTCCGCACACCAAGTTCTCTGCTTCCGTATACGTACTGAGCAAAGACGAAGGCGGTCGTCACACCCCGTTCTTCGCTAACTACCGCCCACAGTTCTACTTCCGTACTACTGACGTGACTGGTGCTGTTAGCCTGTCCGAAGGCGTGGAAATGGTTATGCCAGGCGATAACGTAGAAATCACCGTAGAACTGATCGCTCCGATCGCTATGGAAGAAGGTCTGCGTTTCGCGATCCGTGAAGGTGGCCGCACTGTTGGCGCCGGCGTTGTTGCTAAGATCATCGCCTAATCGGACGCGGAGTTAATACCATGCAAAGCCAGAAAATCCGTATCCGTCTGAAAGCCTTTGATTACAATCTGATCGATCGCTCCGCTCAGGAAATCGTTGAAACCGCTAAGCGCACTGGTGCCGTTGTTAAGGGCCCGGTTCCGCTGCCGACCAAAATCGAGCGTTTCAACGTACTGCGTTCCCCGCACGTGAACAAGACTTCCCGCGATCAGCTGGAAATCCGTACTCACCTGCGCCTGATGGACATCGTTGATCCGACTGATAAAACCGTTGATGCGCTGATGAAGCTGGACCTGCCAGCAGGCGTAGATGTGGAAATCAAGCTTCAGTAATTACGGATTTACAATGTTTGTTTGCTAAGTGCTTGCAAGCATTGATTTTTCTGTGATAAAGTCGCGGACTCATCATTTTGATGAGTCCGCTTTTCTTTGAGCAAGCCGGTCAATCGTAATCGGCGCCTGTAAAGGAAATAACCATGACTTTAGGTCTAGTCGGTCGCAAAGTCGGCATGACCCGCATTTTTGCTGAAGACGGTGCTACCGTCCCAGTAACTGTGCTGGATATGTCCGCAAACCGCGTATCGCAAATTAAAAACGCAGAAACAGATGGCTACGTAGCTGTCCAAGTTGCTGCAGGTGCCCGCAAGGCCAATCGCGTGACCAAGGCAGAAGCCGGTCACTTCGCTAAGGCCGGCATTGAAGCCGCCCGTACTATGCGTGAGTTCACCCTCACAGCAGAAGCACTGGCGTCGCTGAATGTTGGTGATGCGCTGTCCGTTGAAATCTTCACCGTTGGCCAACTGGTAGATGTTACCGGTACCTCCAAAGGTAAAGGCTTCTCTGGTGCCATCAAGCGTCACAACTTCTCGTCCAACCGTGCATCCCACGGTAACTCGGTTTCCCACAACTCCCCTGGCTCTATCGGTCAGGCGCAAGATCCGGGCCGTGTATTCCCGGGTAAGCGCATGGCAGGTCAGTACGGTAATGTGAAGAGCACCGTTCAGTGCTTGGAAGTCGTTCGTATCGACGTAGAGCGTCAGCTGATTCTGGTAAAAGGCGCAGTGCCTGGTGCCAAGAACGGCGACGTAGTGGTGCGTCCTAGCGTGAAGGCAGGTGCATAATGGAATTGAAAGTGATCAATGCCCAGGGTCAGCAAGTAGACGCCCTGCAAGCTTCTGAAGCACTGTTTGCACGTGACTACAACGAAGCACTGGTACATCAGGTTGTTACTGCCTTCCTGGCTAACGCCCGTAGCGGTAACCGTGCCCAGTTGACTCGTGCCGAGGTTAAACACTCGACCAAGAAGCCTTTCCGCCAGAAAGGTACAGGCCGTGCTCGTGCCGGTATGACTTCTTCCCCGCTGTGGCGTGGTGGTGGTCGCACCTTCCCGAACAAGCCGGACGAAAACTTCACTCACAAAGTGAACCGTAAGCAATACCGCGCAGGTATGGCTACCATTCTGTCCCAGCTGGTTCGTGACGAACGCCTGATCATTGTTGATGAACTGAATGTTGCCACCCCGAAAACCAAAGAATTCGCCGCCAAGGTGAAAGCTCTGGGTCTGGATCGTGCACTGATCATCACCAAAGAGCTGGATGAGAATCTGTATCTATCTTCCCGTAACCTGCCTAACGTGCTGGTAATTGAAGCTCAGCAAGCTGACCCGTTCAGCCTGGTACGCTTCAAGAAAGTGGTAATCACCCGTGATGCCGTGAAGCAACTCGAGGAGCAGTGGGTATGAACCAGGAACGTTTGCTGCAAGTAATCCTGGCGCCGATCGTGTCTGAAAAGAGCACACTGGTTGCCGAGAAAAACCAGCAGGTTGCTTTCCGCGTTGCTACCGATGCAACTAAGCCGGAAATCAAGGCTGCCGTTGAACTGCTGTTCAATGTCAAGGTTGAAGGTGTTTCCACTGTCAACGTTAAGGGCAAAACCAAGCGTTTTGGTCGCTTCGTTGGCCGCCGCAAGGACTGGAAAAAGGCGTATGTAAGCCTGGTTCCGGGTCAAGAACTTGACCTGACCGCCACCCCGGCCGTTGCGGAGTAAGGAGATAGAGCATGCCTCTCGTAAAAGTTAAACCGACTTCCGCAGGTCGTCGTGCCGTTGTTAAGGTCGTACATCCTGACCTGCACAAAGGTGCTCCGTTCGCTGCGCTGGTTGAAAAGAAAACTTCGACTGCTGGCCGTAACAACAACGGTCACATCACTACCCGTCACAAGGGTGGTGGCCACAAGAAGCACTACCGTATCGTAGACTTCCGTCGCAACAAAGATGCGATCCCGGCCAAAGTCGAGCGTATTGAATACGATCCGAACCGTACCGCCCACATCGCACTGCTGTGCTATGCAGACGGTGAGCGTCGCTACATCATCGCTCCGCGTGGCGTTAAGCCAGGTGCCGAGCTGATGTCCGGTGCTGAAGCCCCGATCAAAGCTGGTAATGCCCTGCCTATCCGCAACATTCCAGTTGGTACCACCATCCACTGCATCGAACTGCAGCCGGGTAAAGGTGCTCAGATCGCTCGTTCCGCTGGTTCTTCCGCCATGCTGCTGGCCCGCGAAGGCGTTTACGCCCAGCTGCGTCTGCGCTCCGGCGAGATCCGCAAGGTACACGTTGACTGCCGCGCCACCGTTGGCGAAGTAGGCAACGAAGAGCATAGCCTGCGTAAGATTGGTAAAGCCGGTGCAAACCGCTGGCGCGGTATTCGTCCGACCGTTCGTGGTACTGCCATGAACCCGGTGGATCACCCGCACGGTGGTGGTGAAGGCCGTACCGGTGAAGGTCGCGTGCCAGTAAGCCCGTGGGGTACCCCAACTAAGGGCTTCCGTACCCGTCGCAACAAGCGTACCGACAATATGATCGTACGCCGTCGCTTTTCGAAATAAGGGGTAATTGACTTATGGCACGTTCGCTTAAAAAAGGCCCGTTCGTTGATCTCCACCTGCTGAAAAAAGTGGATGCGGTGCGTGCGACGAATGACAAGCGCCCGATCAAGACCTGGTCCCGTCGCTCGACCATTCTGCCGGACTTCATCGGTCTGACTATCGCCGTACACAACGGCCGCACTCACGTGCCGGTTTATGTGTCCGAGAACATGGTTGGTCACAAGCTTGGTGAATTCTCGCTGACTCGTACCTTCAAAGGCCATGCGGCTGATAAGAAGGCCAAGAAGAAATAAGGTGATGCGATGAAAGTTTCTGCACAACTGAATAATGCACGCCTTTCGGCACAGAAGTGCCGCTTGGTAGCAGATCTGATCCGCGGTCAATCCGTTGGTCAGGCACTGAACATTCTGACTTTCAGCCCGAAAAAGGGTGCTGCACTGATCAAGAAAGTACTGGAATCCGCAATTGCTAACGCTGAGCACAACGAAGGCGCGGATATCGATACTCTGAAAGTGACGAGCATCTATGTTGACAAGGGTCCTAGCCTCAAGCGCTTTACCGCACGTGCCAAAGGCCGTGGTAACCGCATCGAGAAGCAGACCTGCCACATCACGCTAAGTGTTGGCAACTAAGGGGTAAGCTATGGGTCAGAAGATTCATCCGACGGGTTTCCGTCTCGCAGTAACAAAAAACTGGGCTTCCAAGTGGTTTGCAAACTCGCACGATTTTGCAGGTCAGCTGAAGCAGGATATCGAAGTTCGTGAATTCCTGAAGAAGAAGCTCGCTCATGCTGCAGTTGGCCGTATCGTTATCGAGCGCCCAGCCAAGTCCGCCCGTATTACCATTCACAGCGCCCGTCCAGGTGTTGTAATCGGTAAAAAAGGTGAAGACATTGAAGTTCTGAAAAAAGAACTGCAGCGTCGCATGGGTGTTCCTGTGCATGTGAACATCGAAGAAGTTCGCAAGCCGGAAATCGATGCACAGATCATTGCCGATGGTATCGCTTCCCAGCTGGAAAAGCGCGTGATGTTCCGTCGTGCCATGAAGCGTTCCATGCAAAATGCAATGCGCATGGGTGCTCAGGGCATCAAGATCATGAGCTCCGGCCGTCTGAACGGTATCGACATTGCTCGTAGCGAGTGGTATCGCGAAGGCCGTGTTCCGCTGCACACTCTGCGTGCAGATGTGGACTACGCTACTTCCGAAGCCCACACCACCTACGGTGTTATCGGTATCAAGGTATGGGTCTACAAGGGTGACATGAAGCCAGGTCAGGTTCAGGCAGCCCCGGTAGCACCTGAGAAGAAATCCAGAAAGGCAGGAGCTCGTAATGCTGCAGCCAACTAGACTCAAATACCGTAAACAGCACAAAGGTCGCAATACTGGTATTGCTACCCGTGGCAACAAGGTGAGCTTTGGTGACTTCGGTCTGAAAGCTCTGGGCCGTGGTCGTCTGACCGCTCGCCAGATTGAAGCCGCACGTCGTGCTATGACTCGTCACATCAAACGTGGCGGTCGTATCTGGATCCGTGTATTCCCGGACAAGCCAATCACTTCCAAACCAGCCGAAGTTCGTATGGGTGGGGGTAAAGGTTCTCCTGAATACTACGTGGCAGAAATTCAGCCAGGTAAGATGCTGTACGAAATGGACGGCGTTGCTGAAGAACTGGCTCGTGAAGCGTTCCGTCTGGCTGCTGCCAAGCTGCCAATCCCGACGGTGTTTGTGACTAAACAGGTGGGCCAGTAATGAAAGCGACTGAACTGAGAGCCAAGAACGTTGATGAGCTCAAAGCCGAACTGCTCGGTCTTTTGAAAGCTCAGTTCGCACTGCGCATGCAACACGCAACCCAGCAGCTGGCTAAAAACAGCGAGCTGAAAAAAGTGCGTCGTGACATCGCGCGTGTCCGCACCGTTCTGAAAGAGAAGGCTGCATAATATGAGCGACACTAAAGTGGTTCGTACGCTGACTGGTAAAGTAGTCAGCGATAAAATGGATAAGACAGTAACTGTCCTGGTTGAGCGCAAAGTAAAGCACCCGATCTACGGCAAAGTTATTCGTCGTTCCAAGAAGTTTCACGCCCATGATGAGAACAACGAGTTCCGCGCCGGTGACATCGTAGTCATCAGCGAGACTCGTCCGCTCTCGAAAACAAAAACTTGGGCTGTCACTGCACTGGTCGAGAAAGCTCGCCAAGTGTAATGCTTGCAGAGGGGGCAACCCCTCTGTATAATGGCTGTTTTCGGGGGTTCCTCCGAAATCATCCCTGACGGGGTCCAAGACTGGCCGCTAGACACGCCGCATTTTGCGGCGTTTCCTTCATGTTCAGAAGGAAAGAGGCGGAATTAAGTTGGATAGAAAGGTAATCAAACATGATTCAAATGCAGTCCATTTTGGATGTTGCAGACAACACTGGTGCGCGCTCTGTTATGTGCATCAAGGTGTTGGGCGGCTCCAAACGTCGCTATGCCGGCGTGGGTGACATTATCAAGGTGAGCATCAAGGATGCTGCTCCTCGTGGTCGTGTCAAGAAGGGCGATGTTTACAACGCTGTAGTGGTTCGCACTGCTAAAGGCGTTCGTCGTCCTGATGGCTCTCTGATTAAATTTGACAGCAATGCGGCTGTTCTGCTCAACAACAAGCTTGAGCCGATCGGTACTCGTATCTTCGGGCCTGTTACGCGTGAACTGCGTACCGAGCGCTTCATGAAGATCGTGTCGCTGGCTCCTGAAGTGTTGTAAGGAGAGAACCCATGCGTAAGATTCGTAAAGGCGACGAAGTCGTCGTAATCACCGGCAAAGACAAAGGCAAACGTGGTGCTGTACTGCGCGTGCTCGAAGGCAAGGTATTGGTAGAAGGCATCAACCTGGTGAAAAAACACCAGAAGCCTAACCCGATCCGCGGTGTGGCTGGCGGTATTGTTGAAAAAACAATGCCTCTGGATGTTTCCAATGTCGCTATTTTCAACGCGGCTACCCAGAAAGCTGACCGTGTTGGCTTTAAGGTTCTTGATGACGGCAAAAAAGTACGTGTCTTCAAGTCCACTGGCGAAATCGTGGGCGCGTAAGGAGCAAAAATGGCACGTTTGTATGATTTCTACAAAAGCACCGTTGTTCCAGAGCTGATCAAACAATTCGGCTACAAGTCCGTTATGGAAGTGCCGCGCATTGAGAAGATCACCCTGAACATGGGTGTTGGCGAAGCGGTTGCTGACAAAAAAGTTATGGACCACGCGGTTGGCGATCTGGAAAAGATTGCTGGTCAGAAGCCAGTTGTTACTGCTGCTCGCAAGTCCATCGCCGGCTTTAAGATCCGCGATAACTACCCGGTAGGTTGCAAGGTAACTCTGCGTCGCGAACGCATGTACGAGTTCCTGGATCGCCTGGTAACTATCTCGCTGCCGCGCGTTCGTGACTTCCGTGGTGTTTCCGCCAAGTCTTTTGACGGCCGCGGTAACTACAACATGGGCGTTAAAGAACAGATCATTTTCCCGGAAATCGAGTACGACAAGATCGATGCTCTGCGTGGTATGAACATTACCATCACCACTTCCGCGAAAACTGACGAAGAAGCCCGCGCACTGCTGGCTGCGTTCAAATTCCCGTTTAAGGGCTAAGCACATGGCAACTCTTGCTCTGATTAATCGCGAAGAGAAGCGCGCGAAGCTCGTGGCTAAGTACGCCGGCAAGCGTGAACAACTTCTCGCCATCATCAATAACCCGAATTTGTCTGAAGAAGAGCGCTTTGCTGCTCGTCTGAAGCTGCAGCAGCTGCCGCGTAATGCCAGCCCGGTACGTCAGCGTCGTCGCTGCGCACTGACTGGTCGTCCGCGTGGCGTTTTCCGCAAATTCGGTCTGGCTCGTAACAAACTCCGCGAAATCGCCATGAAAGGCGAAATCCCGGGTGTTGTTAAAGCCAGCTGGTAATAGGAGATACAGAATGAGCATGCAAGATCCTATTTCCGATATGCTGACTCGCATCCGTAACGGCCAGCGCGCTGCTAAAACCAATGTTTCGATGCCATCGTCGAAGCTGAAGGTAGCAATCGCTCAGGTTCTGAAGGATGAAGGCTACATCGAAAACTTCGCAGTAACCGAGGCTGACAAGAAGCCGGTTCTGGAAGTTGAGCTGAAGTACTACGTTGGCCGCCCGGTAATTGAGCGTATCGAACGCGTATCCCGTCCTGGCCTGCGTGTTTACAAAGGTTCCACCGAGATTCCGAAGGTACTGAACGGTTTGGGCGTTACCATCGTTTCGACTTCGCGTGGCGTAATGACTGATCGTAAAGCACGTGCTGCCGGTATCGGCGGTGAGTTGCTGTGCGTCGTGGCTTAATCGGAGGGTGTAATGTCTCGCGTAGCTAAAAACCCCGTGGTTATTCCTGCAGGCGTGGAAGTTAAGTTCGGCGCTGCTGAAGTAACCGTAAAGGGCGCGCTGGGCTCTTTGAGCACCCCGCTGTGTGCCGACGTTGACGTAAAACTGGTTGATAACCAACTGGTTTTTGCGGCCAACAATGACACCAAATTTGCCCGTTCGATGTCCGGCACCCTGCGTGCCCTGCTGAACAACATGGTACTTGGTGTTAGCAAAGGCTTCGAGAAGAAACTGCAACTGGTAGGTGTAGGTTACCGTGCGCAAGCTCAAGGTGACGCTCTTAACCTGTCTCTCGGTTTCTCCCACCCGGTAGTTCACCAGATGCCTGCTGGCATCAAGTGCGAAACACCGACTCAGACCGAAATCCTGATCAAAGGTGCTGATAAACAGCGCGTTGGCCAGGTTGCTGCCGAAATCCGCGCATATCGTTCCCCAGAGCCATACAAAGGCAAAGGTGTTCGTTACGTTGATGAGGTTGTGGTTCTGAAAGAGACCAAGAAGAAGTAATTGAGGCACTGAAATGGACAAGAAACAGACTCGACTCCGCCGCGCACGCAAAACCCGTGCACGTATTGCGGAGCTCAAGATGGCTCGTCTGTGCGTATACCGCACTAATAGCCACATTTACGCTCAGGTCATTGACGAAACTGGTAGCCGTGTTCTGGCTAGTGCTTCCAGTCTTGAAGCTGATGTGCGCGCTAATCTTGCAAACGGTGGCAACGTTGCTGCAGCTGTTGTGGTTGGCAAAGCAATTGCCGAAAAAGCCAAAGCTGCTGGCGTAAGCCAGGTTGCATTCGATCGTTCCGGCTTCAAATACCATGGTCGCATCAAGGCCTTGGCAGACGCTGCCCGTGAAAACGGTCTTGTATTCTAATCGGAGTTAAGAATGGCTAAGCACGAGATCGAAGATCGTGGCGATGGTCTGATCGAGAAAATGATCGGCGTAAACCGTGTCACCAAAGTGGTGAAGGGTGGTCGTATCATGGCCTTCTCGGCTCTGACTGTCGTAGGTGATGGCGACGGTGGTATCGGCATGGGTAAGGGCCGTTCCAAAGAGGTTCCTGCTGCTGTACAAAAAGGCATGGAACAAGCACGTCGCAACATGATTAAAGTACCGCTGAAAAACGGTACGCTGCATCACGCAGTCGTAGGCAAGCACGGTGCTACCACCGTGTTCATGCAGCCGGCTAAAGACGGTGCCGGTGTAAAAGCTGGTGGCCCGATGCGTGCTGTGTTTGAAGCCCTGGGCGTGCACAACGTTTCGGCTAAAATCCATGGTTCCACCAACCCGTACAACGTGGTTCGTGCAACGCTGGACGGCCTGAGCAAGATCCACACTCCGGCTCAGATTGCAGCCAAGCGTGGTCTGACCGTGGAGCAGATTCTGGGGGCAGATCATGAGTGATATCAAAACCATCAAAGTGACTCTGGTTAAGAGCCTGATTGGTCGTATTGAATCGCACAAGGCTTGCGCACGTGGTCTCGGTCTGAAGAAAATCAATCAGACCGTTGAAGTTATCGACACTGCAGCTAACCGTGGCATGATCAACAAGATCAGCTACCTGGTTAAGAGCGAGGGCTGATAAATGTTGCTGAATACCATTAAGCCTGCCGCTGGCGCAAAACACGCCAAGCGTCGTGTAGGTCGTGGCATTGGTAGCGGCCTGGGTAAAACCGCTGGTCGTGGCCATAAAGGTCAGAAGAGCCGTGCAGGTGGCTTCCACAAAGTAGGCTTCGAAGGTGGTCAAATGCCACTGCAACGTCGCCTGCCTAAGCGTGGCTTCAAGTCCCTGACTGCTGGTGATGTGGCTGAAGTTCGCCTGTCCGAGCTGGCACTGCTGCCAGTTGCCGAGGTGGATCTGCTGTCGCTGAAACAGGCTGGTCTGGTTCCCGTGCAAGCACTGGGTGCCAAGCTGATTCTGTCCGGCTCCGTTGATCGTGCTTTCACTCTGCGTGGCGTTGCTGCTACTGCTGGTGCTAAAGCTGCGATCGAAGCTGCTGGTGGCAGTTTCGTAGAATAAGGCGTAATCCGTGGCGAATACTTCTCTAGTTGGAAACGCCAACAAGTTTGGTGATCTACAGCGCCGTATCTTGTTTTTGGTCGGAGCTTTGATTGTTTACCGTATTGGTGCGCACGTACCCGTACCAGGTATCAATCCTACAGAACTAGCGAAGTTGTTCCAGTCGTCGCAAACGGGCCTCCTGGACATGTTTAACATGTTCTCGGGAGGCGCCTTGGAGAGATTTACGGTATTTGCCTTGGGTATTATGCCGTATATCTCTGCCTCTATCGTTCTGCAATTGGCGTCGGAGATAGTGCCGACACTTAAGCAGATGAAGAAAGAGGGCGATGCGGGACGTCGCAAAATAACTCAGTACACACGTTATGCAACCTTGGCTCTGGCTAGCTTCCAGAGTTTTGGTATCGCGGTAATGCTGTTTAAACAACCTGGTCTGGTAGTAGCGCCGCAGCTGGAGTTCTATGTAACGACAGTTGTTTCGCTGGTAACCGGTACCATGTTCCTGATGTGGCTCGGCGAGCAAATCACGGAGCGCGGGTTGGGTAACGGTATTTCCCTGATCATCTGCGCAGGTATTGCTGCCGGTGTGCCTGCTGCGATTGGTAAGACCCTGACGCTGACTAGCCAAGGTTCCCTGCCTATCCTGCTGGTCATCGCGCTGTTTGTTGCAGTGATTGCGGTAACTTATCTGGTTGTATTCGTGGAACGGGGGCAGCGGAAAGTTCTGGTTAATTACGCCAAGCGACAAGTAGGTAACCGCGTTGTGCAGGGTCAAAGCACCCACATGCCGCTGAAGCTGAACATGGCCGGTGTCATTCCACCAATTTTCGCATCGAGCATCATCCTGTTCCCGGCAACGGTGTTGGGTTGGTTCGGTAATACCGAAGGCCTTGGCGTGCTGAAGTCTATTGCAGACAAGCTTCATCCTGGCCAGCCGGTATACGTGTTGCTGTACGCTGCGGCAATCATTTTCTTCTGTTACTTCTATACCGCCTTGGTATTCAATCCCAAGGAAACGGCAGATAACCTGAAGAAGAGTGGGGCATTTATTCCCGGAATCCGCCCAGGCGAGCAGACTTCGCGGTATATCGAGAAGATCATTCTCCGCCTCACATTGATTGGTGCGATCTACATCACACTTGTTTGCTTGATGCCTGAGTTCCTTATCCTTAGCTGGAACGTTCCTTTCTACTTTGGCGGCACTTCTCTGCTGATCATGGTAGTAGTGACGATGGATTTCATGGCGCAAGTACAGTCGTATGTTCTTTCCCATCAGTACGAAGGCCTGCTCAAGAAAGCAAACTTCAAGAGTGGCGGTAATCGTTAAGGTAGACGGTAACTGGTTTTATGGCGAAAGAAGATACTATCCAGATGCAGGGTGAAGTCCTGGAAACGTTGCCTAACGCAACTTTCCGGGTCAAGCTCGAAAATGGACACGTAGTTCTGGGTTACATCTCTGGCAAGATGCGTATGCACTACATTCGTATTCTGCCTGGTGACAAGGTAACGGTGGAGATGACACCGTATGACCTGTCTCGTGCCCGTATCGTGTTCCGTGCGAAGTAATCGCACTTGCTCTTTTCAGATAGAAAGGAACTGAAATGCGTGTACAACCTTCGGTAAAGAAAATTTGCCGTAACTGCAAAATCATTCGTCGCAACCGTGTTGTTCGAGTGATCTGCACTGATCCGCGTCACAAACAAAAACAAGGCTAACATTTGTTAGCTTGCTTTTGTCGTGTTACAATCGCAACCTTTTCAAGCTTAAGGCTTAAGGAAAGAGAATGGCCCGTATTGCAGGGGTAAACATCCCCAATCATGCGCATGCCGTTATCGGCCTGCAGGCTATCTATGGCATTGGTGCTACCCGCGCTAAGCACATTTGTGCTTCCGCTGGTATCAATCCTTCTTCGAAAGTGAAGGATCTGACCGAAGCCGAGATGGAGTCTCTGCGTGTAGAAGTCGCCAAGTTCACCGTTGAAGGTGACCTTCGTCGTGAAATCACCATGAGCATCAAGCGTTTGATGGACATGGGTTCCTATCGTGGCTTCCGTCATCGTCGTGGTCTGCCGTGCCGTGGTCAGCGCACTCGTACCAATGCTCGTACCCGCAAAGGTCCGCGCAAGGCTATCGCCGGTAAGAAGTAATTTTAAGGAACACAGATAATGGCTAAAGCAAACACAGCTGTCCGTGTACGCAAAAAAGTACGCAAGTCTGTTAGCGACGGTATCGTGCACGTGCACGCTTCCTTCAATAACACCATCATTACCATCACCGATCGTCAAGGAAATGCTTTGTCTTGGGCTACCTCCGGCGGTGCTGGCTTTAAAGGCTCGCGTAAAAGTACACCCTTTGCCGCTCAGGTAGCAGCAGAGCACGCTGGTAAAGTTGCCCAAGAATACGGCGTAAAAAACCTGGAAGTTCGCATCAAGGGTCCCGGTCCAGGCCGTGAATCCTCCGTGCGCGCACTGAATGCTCTGGGTTTCAAAGTGACCAGCATCTCTGACGTGACGCCAGTCCCGCACAACGGCTGCCGTCCTCCCAAGAAACGTCGTATCTAATTTCGGAGAGTCTGAGAAATGGCACGTTATACCGGCCCTAAATGTAAGCTCGCTCGTCGCGAAGGGACTGATCTCTTCCTGAAGAGCGCCCGTCGTGCTCTGGACACCAAGTGCAAGCTGGATACTGCACCTGGCCAGCATGGCGCCAAGAACACCCGTCTGTCCGACTTCGGTGTTCAACTGCGTGAAAAACAAAAAGTACGTCGCATCTATGGCATTATGGAACGTCAGTTCCGTAAATACTTCGCCGAAGCTGCACGTCGCCAAGGCTCCACTGGTGAAAACCTGCTGAAGATCCTGGAAGCTCGTCTGGATAACGTTGTTTATCGCATGGGCTTCGGTTCCACTCGTGCAGAAGCTCGCCAACTGGTAAGCCACAAAGCGATCACCGTGAATGGTGCTCTAGTGAACATCCCTTCTTACCAGGTTAAAGCTGGTGATGTGGTTGCTGTTCGTGAAAAGTCCAAGAAACAGGTTCGTATTCAAGAAGGTCTGGCTTTGGCTGAGCAGATTGGCTTCCCGGCATGGGTAGCTGTTGACACCAAAAAGATGGAAGGTGTCTTCAAAACTGCTCCTGAGCGTTCCGAGTTGTCTAGCGATATCAACGAACAACTCGTTGTGGAATTCTACTCCAAGTAATCGCTAGCTCTTAAGGAATGACTATGCAAAACAGCGCTTCGGAATTTCTGAAACCGCGACTGATCGATGTGCAGCCGGTTTCGGCTACACATGCTCGTGTGTCGATGGAGCCGTTCGAACGCGGCTACGCCCATACTCTGGGTAATGCACTGCGTCGTATTCTGCTCTCTTCCATGCCGGGCTATGCTCCGACCGAGGTAACAATCGCTGGCGTTTTGCATGAGTATTCCGCTCTTGACGGTGTTCGGGAAGATGTCGTTGACATCCTCCTGAACCTGAAGGGCGTAGTGCTTAAGCTGCATGGTCGTGACAGCCTGATTCTTTCCTTGAAAAAGGAAGGTGAAGGTCCTGTCCTGGCTGGTGACATCGAACTGCCGCACGATGTAGAAGTGATCAACCCTGATCACGTAATCTGCTATCTGTCTGCTGGCGGTAAAATCGATATGGAAATCAAGGTTGAAAAAGGCCGCGGCTACCAGCCGGTAGCTGCCCGTATCAACCACGATGACAATCGTGCGATTGGCACCATCCAGCTTGATGCTTCCTTCTCCCCGGTGCGCCGCGTCAGCTTCAATGTTGAAAGCGCCCGTGTAGAACAACGTACCGACCTTGACCGTCTGGTACTGGACATCGAGACCAACGGTGTGATCGAACCGGAAGAAGCGGTACGCCTGGCGGCCCGTATTCTGGTAGATCAGCTGTCGATCTTTGCAGACTTGCAAGGTACAGCAGTTGAGGAAGTCGTTGAGAAGGCGCCACCGATCGATCCGATCTTGTTGCGCCCGGTCGATGATCTCGAACTTACTGTTCGTTCCGCCAATTGTCTGAAGGCCGAGAACATTTACTACATCGGTGATCTGATTCAGCGTACGGAAACCGAGCTGCTGAAGACCCCGAACCTTGGTCGTAAGTCGCTGAACGAGATCAAGGAAGTTCTCGCTTCTAAAGGCCTGACACTCGGCATGAAGCTCGAAAACTGGCCCCCGGCTGGCCTCGAGAAGCCGTAAGTTTGGGATAAAAGGACACTACAATGCGTCATCGTAATAGCAATCGTAAACTGAACCGCACGAGCAGCCATCGCCTGGCGATGCTTCGCAACATGGCGAACTCGTTGCTCCGTCACGAAGTAATCGTGACTACCCTGCCGAAAGCAAAAGAACTGCGTCGCGTAGCCGAGCCGCTGATTACCCTGGGTAAGAAGCCTTCTCTGGCCAACCGTCGTCTGGCTTTCGACCGTACTCGTGACCGCGAAATGGTTGTAAAACTGTTTGACGTTCTGGGCCCGCGCTACGCTGCCCGTAACGGTGGTTATGTACGTATCCTGAAGTACGGTTTCCGTCAGGGCGACAACGCTCCGATGGCACTGGTAGAACTGCTAGACCGTCCGGAAGGTGAAGTGGTAGTAGAAGAAGCCGCCGAGTAATCGACAGCCTCTGTAGAAAAAGCCAGCGCTTGCGCTGGCTTTTTCTATTGTTGCGCGGCCAACCAGTGCCAGAACTGCGTATGGTCCAGGTAGGCCGCATTAAAACGGTAGTAAGGCGTGCTGCTGCCGTCGCTACTAAACAGCTCGCCCGGTGCCAGAAAGATTTGCTGTTGCCGTGCACTTTCCTGATCGATCACCACACCCTGTGGTGGCCTGGCCCAGATGAACATGCTTTTGCTATTGGGCTGAAACACCTGCCAGCCTAGCTGTTCAAAGCGTGCTACCGCCTTGCTGGTGCTTTGTGCGATGCGCTCTATCAGCCGGCTGTTTTGTCGTTTGTACTTGCTGTCGCTGGCCAGCTCGTAGGCTAGCCGCTCGGTGTGGCTGGAGGAGGTCAGTGCGGCCAACATCTTGGCGCGAGTCAGGGCGGCTTGCCAGCGCGCCGGCGCCAGCAGGTAACCTACGCGCAGCGCCGGGCTCAGCGCCTTGCTGAAGCTGCCGATGTGCAAGACCTGTCGCAGGCCATCCATGGCTGCCAGGCTGGGCCCGCCTTGGGCCAGCAGGTCGGCCGAGACATTATCTTCTACCAGCAATACGTCGTACTGCTGCGCCAGCCGCAGCACGCCGTGGGCAATATGCGGCGCATAGCTGGCCCCGGTGGGGTTGTGTAGCCAGGGGTTGGTAAAAAACACCCGCGGGCGGTGTTGCTGCATCAGTTGTTCCAGCTGCTGCAGGTCCGGCCCCTGTGGTGTCCAGTTCACTGGTAGTAGCTGACATTCCCTGAAGCGCAGCGCCGACAACAGGTTACAGTAGCCCGGGTTATCAATCAGTACCGCGGTGCCATCCAGCCGCAGGGTAGTGCACACGATGTCCAGTGCGTGGGTGGCGCCCTGGGTCAGCAGGATCTCCTCTGCATGGCAGCTCATGCCTTGCTGGCTGAGTTTATCGGCCAGAAACTCGCGTAGTAGCAACAGGCCCTGTGGGTGGCCGTAGGTCATTTCTGTTATTTGCTCGCGGGCGATCTTGCGCAGCGCACGTACCTGGGCCTGATCGTCGTACCAGCTGGCTGGCAGCCAGCCGCAGCCCGCCAGAATGCCTTGCTGTTCTCCCTGATAAATACCGCTGAGCAGCCAGTCACCATCCAGCGGCAGATCGCTTAGCTGCTTGCGCACCGCCTGGCCGCTGCTCTGCTGTTGTTTACGCTGCGCATAAAAGCCGGAGCCTGCTCTGGCGGCCAGCCAGCCTTCCTGTACCAGTCTGTCGTAGGCCTCGCTTACCGTGAACGGGCTGGCACCAATCTCTTTGGCAAATGCGCGGATCGATGGCAGCTTGCTGCCCGGTGTCAGGCGGCCCTCGCGAATAGCCTGCTGGATGCCGCGCACCAGCTGTTCTACCTTGGTGCGTTGGCTGGGGTCCAGGTAGCTTTGATAGCGGTTCATGACTGTACCTATTTTTTTACCAGTACGGTTTGGTGTGTTTGTGACCTAACTGTACCTGTAACTGTACTGGTTTGGCACCTACATTTATGCCATCAGTGCTGCAATAAGGCAGAGGAGACACCGCAATGAACCCCCAAGCAATGGACGCTTTCTGGATGCCGTTTACGGCAAACCGCCACTTTAAGGCCAACCCGCGCATGCTGGTCAGCGCCGACGGTATGTACTACCAGGACGATGCTGGCCGCAGCATCCTGGATGGCTGCGCCGGGCTGTGGTGCGTGAACGCCGGCCACAATCGCAAGCCGATTGTGGAAGCCATTCAGCGCCAGGCTGCCACCCTGGACTACGCACCGCCTTTCCAGATGGGCCACCCCAAGGCATTCGAGGCGGCAGAGAAGCTGGCCGAGATGGCACCTGCCGGGCTGGATAAAGTGTTCTTTGTGAACTCGGGTTCCGAGGCGGCCGATACCGCCTTGAAAATGGCCATTGCCTACCACCGTGTGCGTGGCGACGCTGGCCGCGTGAAGCTGGTGGGCCGCGAGCGCGGCTACCACGGTGTGAACTTTGGCGGTATTTCGGTAGGCGGCATTGCCGGCAACCGCAAGCTGTTCCCGGTGGCGCTGCCGGCTACCGACCACATTCGCTCCACGCACGACCTGGCGCGTAATGCCTTTACCCGCGGCGAGCCGGAGTTCGGCGCCGAGTTTGCCGACGAGCTGGAAGCGCGCATCACCACGCTGCACGACCCGTCCACTATTGCGGCCGTTATCGTGGAGCCGATGGCCGGCTCTACCGGCGTGCTGATTCCGCCTAAAGGCTACCTGAAGCGCCTGCGCGAGATTTGCGACAAATACGGCATCTTGCTGATTTTCGATGAAGTCATCACCGGCTTTGGCCGCCTGGGCGCCGACTGGGCGGCCAACAAGTTCGACGTGCTGCCGGATATCATCACCTGCGCCAAAGGCCTGTCCAACGGCGTGGTGCCGATGGGCGCGCTGATCGTCAAGCCAGCCATCCACGATGCCTTTATGGCGGCTGCGGCCGACCGTGCCATCGAGTTCCCGCATGGCTACACTTATTCCGCCCACCCGCTGGCCTGCGCCGCCTCGGTGGCCACGCTGGACCTGTACCGCGACGAAGGCCTGTTCCAGCGTGCGGCCAACCTGGCCCCGCGCTTTGAAGAAAAAGCCCACGCACTGCGCGGCACCCGCCATATCAAGGACATTCGCAACCTGGGCCTGGTGGCCGGTATCGAGCTGGACAGCCGCCCAGGTGCACCTGGTGCGCGTGGCATGGATGTGTTCCTGAAATGCTGGGAAAAAGGCGTACTGGTGCGCTTTACCGGCGACATCATCGCCGTGTCGCCACCGCTGATCATCAGCGAAGCCGAGATCGACCGCCTGTTTGCCACCATTGGCGAAGCCATTCACGAAGCCGACTGACCCTACTGGCGCTGCGGCCAACGTTGGCCGCAGCGGCCTGTTACTGACATTGATAAAGCTGACACCATGAAAACCATTCCACACCTGATTGCTGGCGAACTGCATGCAGGCCAGGGCAGCCGCTTTGCCGACGTGTACAACCCGGCGCTGGGCGAAGTCATTGCCCGCGTACCGCTGGCTAACGATGACGACATCCAGGCTGCCGTAGCCGCTGCCCGCCGCGCTTTCCCGGCCTGGGCCGAGACCTCGCCGCTGAAACGCGCCCGCGTCATGTTCAAGTTTAAAGCCCTGCTGGAAGACAATGCGCAAAAGCTGGCCGAGATCATTTCGCAAGAACACGGCAAGGTGGTATCAGACGCCTTGGGCGAAGTGACCCGTGGTCTGGAAGTGGTGGAGTTCGCCTGCGGTATTCCGCAGCTGCTGAAGGGCGAGTTTACCGAGCAGGTCGGTAGCGGCATCGATAGCCACAGCCTGCGCCAGCCGCTGGGCGTGGTGGCCGGTATCACCCCGTTCAACTTTCCGGCCATGGTGCCGCTGTGGATGATTCCGGTAGCGCTGGCCTGCGGTAACACCTTTATCCTGAAACCGTCCGAGCGCGACCCGTCCGCCGCCATGTTCCTGGCCGAGCTGCTCAAACAAGCCGGCCTGCCGGATGGCGTGTTCAACGTACTGCACGGCGACAAACAGGCGGTAGACGGCCTGCTGACCCACCCGGATGTACAAGCCATCAGCTTTGTCGGCTCCACGCCGATCGCCCAGTACATCTACGAAACCGGTGCCCGCCACGGCAAGCGCGTACAGGCACTGGGCGGCGCCAAAAACCATATGGTGGTGATGCCGGATGCCGACCTGGACGGCACGGTAGAAGCGCTGATCGGCGCCGCCTACGGTTCGGCCGGCGAGCGCTGCATGGCGATTTCGGTGGCGCTGGCGGTAGGCGACATTGCCGACGCGCTGGTAGAGAAGTTGGCCGCACGTGCCCGCCAGCTGAAAATTGGCGTGGGTAACGACGCCGCGGCCGAGATGGGCCCGCTGGTGACCCGCGTGCACCAGCAGAAGGTCGCCGGCTATATCGATCAGGGCGTGGACGAAGGCGCCAAGCTGGTCGTGGATGGCCGTGGTTACAGCCACCCCGGTTACGAAAGCGGCTTCTTCCTGGGCCCCAGCCTGTTCGATAACGTGACGCCGGAGATGACCATCTACCGCGAAGAAATCTTCGGCCCGGTGCTGTCCATCGTGCGCGTGCCGGATTTCGAGACCGCCGTACAGCTGATCAACAGCCATCAGTACGCCAACGGCACCAGCATCTTTACCCGCTCCGGTGCCGCCGCCCGCGAGTTTGGCCACCGCATCCAGGTAGGCATGGTCGGCGTGAACGTGCCGATCCCGGTGCCCATGGCCTTCCACAGTTTTGGCGGCTGGAAAGCGTCGCTGTTTGGCGACCATCACATGCATGGCCCGGAAGGCGTGCGCTTCTACACCCGCATGAAAACCATCACCACGCGCTGGCCAGACAAACTCACCGCCGAGTTTGTGATGCCCACCATGAAGTAATGCTCTGTCCACGATAGGGGGATAACCCTTGTATCGCAGCTTCAACCCGGCCCAGGCCGGGTTTTTTTTGTTTAAGGCAATGACAAACTGTCTGATGCAGCTTAAATTACTCGATACAAATATGTCGCTCTATACGACATAATTTAATAAAAATGCTTCACAGGAGTGATGGAATGCAAAAAAACGCAGGTTTGTCGCTGAAGCGCAGGTTGCAGCTTCAGGTAGTGCTGGTGGCCGTCATTCTCTGTGTGCTGGGTGTGCTATCGCTCATGCACGAGCGCGCCACCATGCTGGAAGACCGCCAGATAAAGGTACGTAACCTGGTGGAATCGGCCATGACCGTGGTGAAGGCCTACGAAGACAAGGCCAGCAGCGGTGCGCTGAGCGAAACCGAGGCCAAAAAGCAGGCCGCGTCGGTACTGAACGCCATGCGCTACGACGAACGTGAATACTTTTTTGCCTTTGATCGCGAGTGGAACTGGGTAGCGCATGGCGCCAAGGCTGCCATGATAGGCAAGAACCTCAATAGCATTAAGGACGCTGCAGGTGTGCCGCTGAAACCCCTGTTCGAGCAAACCCTGCAAAGTGGCGGCAGCAAAGGTCTGGCTGCGTATGTGTGGGACAAACCCGGCTTTGATACCCCGCAGGACAAGATTTCCTATATTGCCACCACTGCCGGCTGGGGCTGGGTGGTGGGTACCGGCATTTACCTGGACGACGTACAAGCCGGCTTCATGGCACAGGCTTATGTGCTGATCGTCGAAGTGCTGCTGGCTGTGGCGCTGGTGGTGATTGTGGGCTACCTGATTCGCCGCAGCGTGATGCAGCAGCTGGGCGGCGACCCGGCGCTGACGCGGGACGTGGTACACCGCATCGCCCAGGGCGACCTGAACGTGCAGGTACCGTTGGCCGCAGGCGATAAAGACAGCCTGCTGGCGGCGGTAGCCGATATGCAAAAGCACCTGCGCGAGCTGGTAGGCGGCATTGCCGGCAGCAGCAGCACCCTGTCCGGCATGGCTGGCAATATTGCCGGTAGCGCCGCCGCCGTGGCCAGCAGCTCGGACCAGCAAAGCCACGCGGCGACCGAAATGGCCGCGTCCATCGAGCAGCTTACCGCCAGCATCAAGCAGATTGCCGAGCTGGCCGAGCATGCCCGCGCCGTGTCGGCCAGCTCTGGCCAGCTGTCCAACCAGGGCGGCGAAGTGATTGCCAGTGCCGTTAGCGAAATGCAGCGCATCAACAGCGCGGTAGACCAGGCCGCCGGCACGATTGGCAACCTGGTGAGCAAGACGCAGACCATCTCTACCATCATGCAGGTGATCAAGGACATTGCCGACCAGACCAACCTGCTGGCGCTGAACGCTGCCATCGAGGCCGCGCGGGCCGGCGAAATGGGCCGCGGCTTTGCCGTGGTGGCCGACGAGGTGCGCAAGCTGTCCGAGCGTACTGCCGCGGCCACGCAGGAAATTGCCGGTATGATCAACGAGATTCAGGCAGGCTCCGAAGCCTCGCGCAGCAATATGGAAGAAGCCGTTAACCGCGTGAAAGCCGGCCTGGCGCTGGCCGAGCAAGGCGGCGAGGCCATCCATCAGATACGAGACAGTGCCAACGGCGTGGTGGGCGTGGTGAAAGACATCTCGCAAGCGCTGGGCGAGCAAGGCCACGCTAGCGAGGAGATCACCCGCAATGTGGAGCAGATCGCCCAGGCTGCGGCCAACAACGCTGCCGCCTCTGGACAGTCGTCCCAGGCGATTGGCGAGCTGAACGAGCTGACCCAGCGCCTGCGCAGCATGGTGTCGCGTTTTCAGGTGTAAGTTTTAGCCTGCATTGATCACTGGCGTGTGCAGGTACGTGTCCTGCCCGCCACGTCAGATAAAAAGGTTGGCCGCATTCCTGTCACAGGGTATGCGGCCAACCTTTTTCTTGATTTGCATGTTTTCGGACTGTTTGGCGCTAGGGTTAGCCTGGCTATCGCTGCAGACTGCGCTGTGGCGTCTGACTAATGCATGCTTAGGCTGTGATTGCGGTCATTTTGATCACCCGTGCAGGACCTGTCCGGAAAGTAGGGCTAAGGGCATCGGCGGCAATCATATGCTCGGTGACATCGTGTGCATCCAGTGCACTTTGAGTTGCCCATTTTTCAAGCAGCACAAATCTATTTTCGTCAGCAGCATCCGAGAATAGCGTGTACTGCAAACACCCTGGCTCGGCGTCAACTAATGGCTTAAGTTTTCTGTACAGATCAAGCTGGGTATCGCGTTGCCCAGGGATCACTTCAATCATAACGACTAGGCTCACTGCTTCCATGGTTCATCCTTGGGCTGTCGGTTTGTCTCCAGCTAGCAATGCAACACATGTAGCTGATGGATCCTTATGGAAGCATGATGTGGCTTGATTATGCAAAATTAATACCAACTGGGCTTGGAAATAATGCACTAGTCGTGAGTAAAGTGGGCAAAGGCCTTATGGCCTTGCCCACCCTATCTTTCACACCGCTGCCTGGCTGTTGCTTTGGGACGAACGGCGGTGCCACAGCCCCCAGCCGCCAGCGATGGCCAGCAGCACAGCGCACAGCAGCAGTACCGGCACGTTGCCGTGGCGCATATACGGTGTCAGGCCGCTGTGGCCTTGTACCGTCGCCAGCAGCGTCTGGCGCGTGTCCGGCGCGGCTGCGGCGATCAGCTCGCCGCGGTGGTCGATGGCGGCGGTCATGCCGGTATTGGTGGCGCGCAGCATGGGGCGGCCGGTTTCCAGCGCCCGTGCTTGCGATAGCTGCAGGTGCTGGCTCATGGCGTTGCTTTTGCCGAACCAGGCCAGGTTGCTGACGTTGGCCAGAATGGTGGCGTTGGCCGCCGGGCCGATCAGCTCTTCACCAAAGCCGTCTTCGTAGCAGATGTTGAACGCGATCTTTTGCTGGCCGATGGTCAGCGGCAGCTGGTCCGCGCCGCCGGGGGTAAAGCCGGACAGCGGCATACGCAGGAACTGGTAGATCCAGCTGGTGACGGCGGGCAGCGGGATGAATTCGCCAAACGGTACCAGGTGGTTTTTGGCGTAGTAGTCTTGCGCGGGCTGGTTCAGCGCAATGACGGCGTTCAGGTAGCCACGGCCATCCGGCGTGCGGCGTGGCAGGCCGGCGACCAGTGCGGTCTTTTTACGGTCGGCTACGCCGTTGATCATGGTGAGGTAGCCGGAGGGCAGGTCGTCCAGGAACACCGGCAGCGCGGTTTCCGGCAGCAGGGTCAGCTCGGCCGGTGGCGCCTGCACCACCATGCGGTAGTAGGTAGCCAGGGTGAAGTCGAAGGTGGCCGGGTCCCATTTCAGTGCCTGCGGGATATTGCCCTGCAGCAGCGCCACGCGCAGGGGGGCGCCGGCTGGGGTGGTCCATGTTTGTTGTTGCAGCCAGCCGCTGCCACCCCATAGCACCAGCAGCAAGCCGCCAAGGGCAGCGCGCTTGGCTAGATGCAGACCGGCTTGCGGTAGTAATGCCAGCACGCCGGCGCTGAGCGCCACCGCCAGGGTAACGGCATGGATGCCGCCCACGGGGGCCAGGCCGGCGAGCGGGCTTTCGGTAATCTGGCTATAGCCGATGGCGCCCCAGGGGAAGCCGGTAAACACCCAGCTGCGCAGCCATTCGCCCAGTGTCCAGGCGGCGGGGAACACCACCAGCCAGCGCACAGCGGGCAGGTGGTGCATGCGGGCGGCCAGCCAGGCGGCCAGGCCGGGGTAGAGCGCCAGGTACATGGGCAGCAGCAGGGTCATGCCGCCGGCCAGCAGCGGGGGCATGCCGCCAATATCGTGCAGGCTGATGTAGATCCAGTAGAACTGGCTGGTGTAGGCGGCCACGCCCCACACCCAGGCCAGGCCAAAGGCGCGCTGCGGCCAACGTTGTACCAGCAGGATCAGCGCCGCCAGCGCCAGCAGCGCGACCCAGTACAGGCGGTAGGGGGCAAAGGCCAGTACGGTGCTGGCACCGGCCAGCGCGGCCAGCAGCAGGGTGAGGGCGTGGCGCAGCATGTCAGCTAGGCTTGGCGGCACGCCGCTCTACCAGCAGGGCGTGCAGGCGGCGGCTGTCGGCACGGATCACGGTGAAGTGCCAGTCGTCCAGCTGCAGGCCTTCGCCACGGGTGGGTACGTAGCCCAGGTTGGCCATCACCAGGCCGCCGACGGTGTCGACTTCGTCGTCGGGCAGGGTGCTGTCGAAGAAGGTGTTGAAGTCGTCGATGGCGGTGGTGGCGCGTACGCGGTAGCGCCCGCCGCGTACCGGCACGATATCGTCTTCTTGCTCTTCCAGATCGTGCTCGTCGTCGATTTCGCCCACGATTTCTTCCAGCACGTCTTCGATGGTCACCAGGCCGGACACGCCGCCGTATTCATCCACCACGATGGCCATATGCGTTTTGCTGGCGCGAAAATCGCGCAGCAGGGCATTGAGCGGCTTGCTTTCCGGCACGAATACCACCGGGCGCAGCACTTTTTTCACGTCGAAGGCGTCGGGCTGGTGAAAGTAGTGCAGCAGGTCTTTGGCCAGCAGGATGCCTTTGATGTCGTCTTTGTCGTCGCCGATCACCGGGAAGCGCGAATGGCCGGTTTCGATGAGCTGCGGCAGCCATTTTTCGATGCTGTCTTCCAGCTTCAGCACGGTGATCTGGCTGCGCTGCACCATCACGTCGCGTACGCTTTGCTCGGAAAACGACAGCACGCCCTCGATCATGGACAGCGCCTCGGCGTCCATCAGGTTGCGCTCGAAGGCGGCGTGCAGCTGCGAGCGCAGCTCCTCGCGGTCTTCCGGTTCGTGGGTGAAGCGGTTTAGCAGGCGGTCAAACCAACTGGCGGGTTTACTGGGGTCGTCCATAGGTGGGGTCAGGTTTTCTCTGCGGCGTAAGGGTCGTCATAGCCTAACTTGGCGAGGATGGCGGTTTCAAGCGCTTCCATGATGTTGGCCTCGTCGTCCTGCTCGTGGTCAAAGCCTTGCAGGTGCAGCATGCCATGCACGGTGAGGTGGGCGTAGTGCGCGTCCAGCGTCTTGCCTTGCTCGGCGGCCTCGCGCGCCACCACGGGGGCGCAGAATACCAGGTCGCCAAACAGTGGCATGCCTGCCACGGTGTCGCCTTCGTTCAGCGCGAAAGACAGCACATTGGTGGCGTAGTCCTTGCCGCGGTAGTCGTGGTTCAGCTGGCGGCCTTCGGCCTCGTCCACCACCAGCAGCGAGACCTGCGCCTGGCGGTGCTGGCGCTGCAGGGCGGCCTGGCACCAGCGGCGCCATTGCTTGCCGTCCGGCAGCGGCTGTTCGCTTTCCAGGCGGTCTTCCAGGGTCAGGTCCAGCCGTGCGGCCAACCTTTGCAGGAAGGGGTTACGTTTCGCTTTTTTCATCTTGTCTTGCCTGATAGTGGTCGTAAGCGTCGACGATCTTCTGCACCAGCGGGTGGCGCACCACGTCGTCGCTCTGGAAATGATGGAAGTGGATGCCGCGCACCTTACCCAAGATGCGTTCTACCTCGACCAGGCCGCTTTTCTGGTGGCGTGCCAGGTCGATCTGGGTCACGTCGCCGGTAATGACGGCGCGCGAGCCAAAGCCGATACGTGTGAGGAACATCTTCATTTGTTCGGGCGTGGTGTTCTGCGCCTCGTCCAGGATGATGAAGGCGTTGTTCAGCGTGCGGCCACGCATATAGGCCAGCGGGGCGATTTCGATCAGGTTCTTCTCGAACAGGCGCGCTACTTTGTCAAAGCCCATCAGGTCGTACAGCGCGTCGTACAGCGGGCGCAGGTAGGGGTCTACTTTTTGTGCCAGGTCGCCGGGCAGGAAGCCCAGCTTCTCGCCGGCTTCTACCGCCGGGCGCACCAGCACGATGCGCTTCACCGCGTCGCGCTCCATGGCATCCACGGCGCAGGCTACCGCCAGGTAGGTTTTGCCGGTGCCGGCCGGGCCAATGCCAAAGGTGATGTCGTGGCCGAAGATCGCCTTGATGTAGGCGCCCTGGCGCGGGGTGCGGCCTTTGAGGTCGCGGCGGCGGGTGGCCAGCTGCGGGGTGTCGTCGTCCGCGCCCTGCGGGTTGTGCTGGCGCGCTTCGACCAGGCTTAGCTGGATGTCGCGTATGCCCAGGTCGCGCTTTTCAGCCATATCGTAAAAGCGCAGCAGCAGGGCCAGCGCGGTGTCGGCGTGTTGGCCGCGCACAGTGAACTGCTCGCTGCGGCGCTGGATCACCACATCCAGCCCGGTTTCAATCTGCTTGAGGTTTTCGTCCAGCGCACCGCACAGGCGGGCGAGGCGGTCGTTATCGACAGGGGTAAAGCTGTGGGTGCAGGTAGATTCGCTCATGGACGCTTTGCTGTAGTTGGCGGGCATTGGCGCTGGCGCTGCAGGCTTTGCAGGTGGGCCAGCCTTTCTTCCAGGGCCTGGATGCGGTCGTCGTCGGCGCGCGGGGTGCCCACCGGCAAGCCAAAACCGACGCCGATACTACCGTGGCTGCCTACCGCACCGCCCAGGCCGATGTTCAGTGTAACCGGCGCGCGCAGGTTTGTGCGCTCGCGGCCCAGCACCAGGCTGGTGTCGGCCACGGCTTGTGCCAGGCCGGCGCAGTCCAGTGTGGCGGGGTCGGGCTGCCTCAGGCTGGCACAGGCGGCCAGCAGCAGGCAGGCAATCAGGGGCAGGGTGCGTGGCATGGTGGCTCCGGTAGGGGCCGGGCAGCGGGCTGCCCGGCTGGCCTGGCTCAGGCGGTTTCCAGGGTGAGGATTTCGCCGCCCAGCGAGTGCGGGTTGGCTTCGGTAATCACCACGTCTACCAGCTGGTTGATCAGCCGTGGCTGGCCGACAAAGTTCACCACGCGGTTGTTGGCGGTACGGCCTGCCAGCATGCCGGGGTCTTTTTTGGATATGTTCTGCACCAGCACGCGCTGTACGGTGCCCAGCATGCTCTGGTTGATCTCGAAACCACGCGCTTCGATGACTTCGTTCAGCGCTTCCAGGCGGCGCACTTTTTCCTTGTGCGGGGTGTCGTCCGTGAGGTTGGCCGCAGGGGTGCCCGGGCGCGGGCTGTAGATGAACACGTAGCTGAAATCGAAGGCCAGGTCTTTCACCAGCTTCAGTGTCTGTTCGAACTCGGCCTCGGTTTCGCCGGGGAAGCCCACGATAAAGTCGGACGACAGGCACAGGTCCGGGCGGATGGCGCGCAGCTTGCGGATGATGGATTTGTATTCCAGCGCGGTATAGCCGCGTTTCATGGCGCTGAGCACGCGGTCGGAGCCGCTTTGTACCGGCAGGTGCAGGTGCGATACCAGCTTGGGCAGGCGCGCATAGCAGTCGATGATGCGCTGGCTGAATTCACGCGGGTGGCTGGTGGTAAAGCGCATGCGCTCGATGCCGGGGATCTCGTGCACGTATTCCAGCAAGGTGGCAAAGTCGGCCATCTCGCCGTCGGCCATGGCACCGCGGTAGGCGTTGACGTTCTGGCCCAGCAGGGTGATTTCTTTTACGCCTTGCAGTGCCAGGTTGGCGATTTCGGTGAGTACGTCGTCAAACGGGCGCGATACTTCTTCGCCGCGGGTGTAGGGCACCACGCAGAACGAGCAGTATTTGGAACAGCCTTCCATCACCGACACCATGGCGGCGGCACCGTCTACTTTGGCTGGCGGGATGTGGTCGAATTTTTCGATTTCGGGGAAGGAAATATCCACCTGCGAGGTGCCGCTTTGCTGGCGGCTCTTGATCAGTTCGGGCAGGCGGTGCAGGGTTTGCGGGCCGAACACCACATCTACATACGGCGCACGCTTCACGATGGTGTCGCCTTCCTGGCTGGCCACGCAGCCGCCCACGCCGATAATCAGGTTGGGGTTGGCTTCTTTCAGCGGGCGGATACGGCCCAGGTCGGAAAACACCTTTTCTTGCGCTTTTTCGCGCACGCTACAGGTATTGAACAGGATCACGTCGGCCTCTTCCGGGTTTTCCGTCTTGATCATGCCCTCGGTACTGCCCAGTACGTCTACCATTTTGTCCGAGTCGTACTCGTTCATCTGGCAGCCGAATGTCTTGATGTAAACCTTTTTCATGCTGGTATCTGCAAAAAAGAGAAGGCCAGCTCACACCGGCCACCTGTGCGGCGGGGGTGTTTTTGCTGGCGAATGAATAGCTTGCGCGAGTTTATCACATCGCGCCGGTGGCGGCAGCGGGCGGGCCGGCGCGGCGCAGTGCCAAGCGGAACAGCAGCGGGTTCAGCAGGATGGACAATATCGCCCCGGCCATGATCAGCGCATGGCCACGCTCGGGCAGCAGCTGCAGGCTCAGGCCCAGGTTGGCCAGAATGAAGGAGAACTCGCCTATCTGCGCCAGGCTGGCCGCCAGCAGCCAGCGCTCGCCACGCGGCTGGCGCAGCAGGGCCATCAGCAGCCAGGCGGCCAGACCCTTGCCCACGATGATGATGGCCAGCGTGGCCAGCACAGCCGCGGTATCGGTCATCAGCACGCGCGGGTCGAACAGCATGCCGGCGGCCACGAAAAACAGCACCGAAAACGCATCGCGCAGCGGCATGGCTTCTTCGGCGGCGCGGTGGCTGAACGGCGAGCCGGCCAGCACGGTGCCGGCAAAGAACGCGCCCAGCGCAAACGACACCTCAAACAGCGCGGTGGCACCGTAGGCCACGCCCAGCGCGGTGGCCAGCACGCCCAGGCGGAACATTTCGCGGCTGCCGGTGTGCACGATTTTTTCCAGCATCCACGGGATGACTTTTTGCCCCACCAGCATCATTACCGCCACAAAGGCGGCCACTTTGCCCAGCGTGAGCAGAATCGCCTGCAGCGAGTCCCCCAGGTTGGCTGCAGCGCTACCCGCCAGCGCCGGAATCAGCACCAGCGCCAGAATGGTGGCCAGGTCTTCGCTGACCAGCCAGCCTACCGCCACCTTGCCGGCCGGGGTTTCCAGCTTGTTGTGTTCTTCCAGCGCCTTGAGCAGCACCACGGTACTGGCTACCGATAGCGCCATGCCAAACAGCAGGCCCTGCGGCACGCTCCAGCCCAGCAGCACGCTCAGGCCACAGCCCAGGGCGATGGCCACTGTAATCTGGGCAAAAGCACCGGGTAGTGCAATGCGCCGTACCGCCCACAGGTCTTGTATGGAAAAGTGCAGCCCGACGCCGAACATCAGCAGGATGACGCCCAGCTCGGCCAGCTCGGCCGCCAGGTGGCCATCTGCCACAAAACCCGGGGTAAACGGGCCGATCAGAATACCGGCCGCCAGATAGCCCAGCAGCGGTGGCAGGCGCAGCTTGAGCGCCACGGCGCCCAGCAGAAAGGCGGTGACCAGTGCGCCGACCAGCGTGGTAATCAGTGGGGTTGCATGCATGTGTTCTCCCTGTCCATTGTCATTTTGTGGTCGCCAGCCTGGCCGCGTGCTGCGGGCGGGGCGGCAGGGCGCGGCTGGCCTGTCTGCGCTAGGCCTGGCTGGCGGCTATTTAAAGATAGAAAGTCTGGCGGCGGCAGAGTTCACCGTTTGGGCATAATCCATCGAATTTGTTTTACTTAATGATGCTGCTAAAAACATTCAATTTTAGCTATTGAGTGATTGTGGCTATCATCACCTTAAGTTCAATAGCTTCTGGAGTGCATCATGATCAAGACCATCACCTTCGCCATCTGTCATTTCACCGTGGCGTTCTGCGTGGCTTATCTGCTCACCGGCAGCTTTGGCATCGCCAGCCTGCTGGCACTGGTAGAACCGCTGGTGAATACCGTGGCGTACTACTTTCATGAAAAAGTGTGGGACCGTATCCGAGCCAACAAGGCGGCAGAGCCGGATACCGCCACCGCCGGGCACCGTGGGCTGCTGCATCGCCATTAGCAGCTCCCGCCGTATGTAAAAGGCTGGTGTAGAATTGCATCATTTTTGTAGGGTTTTGTTGTGCGTTAGCGAGTGTGCTAGCGATGCAGAGCCCGCCTCCTACACTGGTTTCCCGCATGCTGGCCTTCCCCCGTCCTGCTTCTTCTGCGTTTTATCGCCCGGATATCGATGGCTTGCGCGCCATTGCGGTACTGAGCGTGATTGCCTATCACATTGGTGTGCCCGGCTTGCCGGGTGGCTTTGTGGGCGTGGATATCTTTTTTGTACTCAGCGGGTTTCTGATTAGCGGCTTGCTGCGCCAGGAGCTGCTGGCTACCGGTAGCCTGGGTTTTGCCGCCTTCTTTGCGCGGCGTATCCGCCGCCTGGGCCCGGCACTGATGCTGGTGACGCTGGTGACGCTGCTGGCAGGCTATATGGTGCTGCTGCCGGATGCCGCCAATACGCTGGGGCGCGAGGCGCGCGCGGTGGTGACCTTATCGGCCAACCATCATTTCATGAAGCACGCTTTTGATTACTTCAATACCGCTACCGACCTGAAGCCTTTGCTGCATACCTGGTCGCTGGCGGTAGAGGAGCAGTATTACCTGTTATGGCCGCTGCTCATGCTGGGGGCTTACCGTGCGGGGGGCGGGGAAAAGGCTTTACGGCCAACCTTGCTGGCCGTGCTGTTGCTGTCTTTTGCTGCTTGTCTGTCTCTGTCCTACAGCGATATGCCCAAAGCGTTTTACCTGATGCCGGCACGGGCCTGGGAGTTTGCGGCGGGGGGCTTGCTGGCCTGGCTACCGCTGCGCCATAGCCGTAGTGCATGGCATGCCAACGCCTTGGCGGGTGGCGGGCTGGCTATCTTGCTATGTAGCATCGTGCTGCTGGACGAGCACAGCATGGTGTTCCCCGGCTGGGTAGTGTTGCTGCCAGTATGCGGCACACTGCTGGTGTTGGCCGCCGGCGGGCTGGACCCGCATCACGCGCCTGGGCGTTTGCTGGGTAGCCGCTGGTTTACGGCGCTGGGCTTGTTGTCCTACAGCTGGTATTTGTGGCACCAGCCTTTGCTGGCGTTGGGGCGTTATTACGATGTAGGCCAGCGCGATCTACTACGGGATTTCCTGCTGGGTGGGGTACTGGCACTGTTCTTGGCCTGGCTAACCTACTGCCTGGTAGAGCAGCCGGTACGGCAACGCCGCTGGCGCTGCTTTGCAACCGACAAGTCTACTCTGTGGGCCGGGCTGGCCATGTCGGTACTGGTATGGCTGGTCGCCAGCGCCGCCATGTATATGCCCAAAAAATACCCCTGGCCAGGCTATCAGGCTATTTTGCAGGTCAAGCAAGACCAGGCGCAGCTACCGCCCGGTTGCGACATGCCGGAACGTGGCGTGCCGCTCTCGCCGCAAGCCAGCTGCCGTATCGGCCCTGCGCACGCCCCCCTGCAGCTGCTGGCCTGGGGCGATTCCCATACAGACCACGCCATGCCCATGTACCAGCTACTGGCACAGGCACAAGGGGTAGGTATCTTGCGCCGCGCTTACCACGGCTGCCCGCCGCTGGTGGACGCCGTGCCTGTGGGGGAGGGCAAGGTGCGCAGCTGGTGCCTGAACCATTCGCGCGCGGTGATGGCCGAGCTGGCATCGCTATCGCGTAGCGGGCTGCACGGCGTGCTGATGAATGTGCGCTGGAACGGCTATACCGCGCTGCCGGTGGCTGGCAGTGCCAGCATTACTGGCCTGGCGCAGGCGGATGCCCAGGGTAATGTGGCGGTGGCCGGTGCCATGCTGGCGGGCGTTGGCCAGCTCGACCGTGCGCATTCGCTGCAGGTGATGGCGGCCTCGCTGGATCGCGTCGCCAGCCAGCTGGCGGCGCTCAGGCTCAAACTGGTGCTGCTGGCGCCCGAGCCGGAAATGCCGCTGTCCGTGCCGGAGTGCCTGGCCCGCCGTGGTGCGGCCGCCTGCCATGCCAGCCGTGCGGATGTAGACCGCCAGCGCGCCGCTATCCTGCCCATTCTGCAGCAAGTTGCCAGCCGCCACGCCAATGTGCGCGTCTGGGACCCGATCGCCCGCTTTTGCGATGCCCAGACTTGTTATGCCGCTGCCGCAGGCGTGGTGCGCTATCAGGACCAGAACCACCTGACCGCCAGTATGTCGCGTACGCTGCAGGCGGATTTTGCCCCCTTGTTCAGCTGGGCACGCCAACCCTGACACAGTGTATCGCTCGCCTGGACACACCCTCTGCTGACATCCGTCGCCAGAGGGTGTTGTTTTTTGCGGCACACCGGGTGGGAACCGCTGCCGTTGTGCTGCTTTGCCGTGCTGCACTGCGGTACCCGCTACGGGGCAGGCTTGCTGCGGTGGCCTGCCAGAATTTGTGCACTGCAACTACAGCCCTGCGCCTGTTGGCGCTGCTGAGCATGCTAACGCTGCATTTGGCGGTGTTTTATTGATAACCAATGGCATATGCGGCGCTTTTCTGTAGTGCATGCCTTACATTTTTTGCGTTTTTCTCTTTCCTGCCGCTGGCCCTGTGCGCTAGCATTCGCGCTGGCTGATGACGTTTTAGCTAAACGTTAGCTAACAGATAACGCGGTTTGCCACCCAGGTTGGCCGCAGGCAGGAGACAAGCGCGATGACGCGTGTGCTGGTAATAGGCAGTATCAATATGGACATGGTGGTAAATAGCCCCACCATGCCACGGCTGGGCGAAACGCTCAGCGGTAGCGGCTTTGCCACCTATCCGGGCGGCAAAGGGGCCAATCAGGCAGTGGCCGCCGCCCGCCTGGGCGCGCAGGTAAGCATGATCGGCTGTGTGGGGCGCGATGACTTCGGTACCGCGCTAAAAGCCGTGCTGGCGCACGAAGGCGTAGACACGCGCTGGGTCAGCGAAGTGGATGTGGCCACCGGCGTGGCCAGCATTACCCTGTGTGGCAGCGACAACGCCATCATCGTGGTGCCGGGTGCCAACCATGCGCTGCAGCCGGCGCAGCTGGACGCCGCCGAGCAGGCCTTTGCCGACGCCGACGTGGTACTGGCGCAGCTGGAGGTGCCGCTGGCTACCGTCGAGCACGCCGCCATGTTGGCCGCACGCCACGGCAAGCCCTTCATGCTGAACCCGGCGCCAGCCGTGCCGCTGCCGGCCACCCTGCTGGCCCGCGTCAGCGTACTGACCCCCAATGAATTCGAGCTGGCCACCACGCTGGCCAGCCAGCAGCCATGGCGCGAGCTGGTGGCCGCTGCAGGCGGCCGCATCGTGATGACGCACGGTGCCGAAGGCGCTTTCTTTGCCGATGCCGACGGCCAGCTACAGCAGCAGCCCGGTTTTGCGGTGACCCCGGTAGACACCACCGGTGCCGGTGACACCTTCAATGGCGCGCTGGCGACCTTCCTGCACCTGGGCCTGGCCGAAGCCGTGCGCCGCGCCGCCGCCGCTGGTGCGCTGTCGGTGACGCAGCCGGGCGCGCAGGGCGGCATGCCCACCCTAGCCGCGCTGGACACCTTTTTGCAGGAGCGCGCCGCATGAAAAAGCTGGGCCATCTGAACCGTGATATCGCTCGCGTGCTGGCCTGCCTGGGCCACACCGACAGTATTGTCATTGCCGATTGCGGCCTGCCGGTACCCGCGGGCGTGGAGTGCATCGACGTATCGCTGGCGCTGGGCGAGCCCGGCTTTGCCCGCGTGCTGGACACCATACTGGCCGACATGGCCTGCGAGCGCGCGCTGTTTGCCAGCGAGTGCCACAGCCATAACCCGGCGGTGTCGGCGCTGGCCGCAGCCCTGCCGGAGCAGGGCATTGCCACCGAATTTGTCAGCCACGAAGCGTTCAAGCAGCACTGCCGCCAGGCGCGGGCCGTGATCCGCACCGGCGACGCCACGCCGTACGCCAATGTGATCCTGTACGCCGGCGTGATTTTCTAGGAGGCGGCGATGAAGGTAAGCATGCGTGGCATCTGCAAGGCCTTTGGCCCGGTGCGGGTGCTGGAAAACGTTGACTTCACCCTGCACGGTGGCGAAATCCACGCGCTGATGGGCGAAAACGGCGCGGGCAAGTCCACGCTGATGAAGATCCTTAGCGGCGTGTACCAGCCGGATAGCGGTAGCGTGGAGGTAGACGGCAAGGCAGTCGCCATCCGTACCACCCGCGATGCGGAGGCGGCGGGCATTGCCATCATCCACCAGGAATTGAACCTGATTCCGCAGCTGTCGGTGATGGAAAACCTGTTTCTGGGCCGCGAGCCGTCGCGCTTTGGCGTGATCCAGCGGGCCGCCATGCGCCAGCAGGCGCGCGCGCAGCTGGACGCGCTGGGCGCCAGCCAGATCGATGTGGAAGCCGAAGCCGGCAGCCTGTCCATCGGCCAGCAGCAGATGGTGGAAATCGCCAAGGCGCTGGCCATGGACGCCCGCGTGCTGATCATGGACGAGCCCACCGCGGCGCTGTCGGCGCGCGAGATCGACACCCTGTTTGCACTGATGCGCGGCCTACAGGCGCGTGGCGTGGCCATTGTGTATGTGTCGCACCGCATGGAAGAGATCTTCCACATCTGCGACAAGATCAGCGTGCTGCGCGATGGCTGTTTTGTGGGCGAGCGTGTTATCGCCGACACCGGCTTCGACGAAGTGGTGAAGCTGATGGTTGGCCGCGAAATCGGCGACCGCTTCCCCGGGCGCGACGTGGTGCCGGGCGCGGTGCGGCTGGCGGTGCGCGGCTTGTCTGATGGCCGCCATATCGACGGCATCAGCTTCGAGGCCCGCGCCGGCGAGGTGCTGGGCATTGCCGGCCTGATGGGCGCCGGCCGTAGCGAAATCCTCAAGACACTGTTTGGCGTGAACCGCCGCACTGCTGGCGAAGTGTGGCTGGACGGCGCGCCGCTGGACCTGCGCAGCCCGGCCGCTGCCATTGCCGCCGGCCTGGCGTTTGTGACAGAAGACCGCAAAAGCCAGGGCCTGGTGCTGGGCATGTCGGTGCGCGAAAACGCCACGCTGGTGCACCTGGACAGCTACGCCCGCCTGGGCGTGGTCAACGGCGCGGCCGAGCAGGCCGCAGTGGCGCAGCAGATCAGCCAGCTGCGCATCCGCACCCGCGACGCCGAGCTGGACGTGAAATCCCTGTCCGGCGGCAACCAGCAAAAAGTGGTGTTTGCCAAATGGCTGGCCAAACCGCCCAAGGTGCTGCTGCTGGACGAACCCACGCGCGGCGTGGACGTAGGCGGCAAGGCCGAGATTTACCACATCATCAACCAGCTGGCCGCCGCCGGCGTGGCCATCGTGATGGTGTCGTCCGAGCTGCCCGAGGTGATGGCAATGAGCAACCGCATTCTGGTGCTGCACGAAGGCCGCCAGACGGCGCTGTTCGATGCGGCCAACCTCAGCCAGGAAGACATCATGGCCGCTGCCACCGGCACCGCCGGCCACGACACCCGCACTACACAGGATTAAAAGCATGACTGCACAACAAAAAGCCACGCTGCAAAAGCTGGGCCCCTTTATCGCGCTGCTGGTGGTTTCCGGCGCGCTGGCCATCATGAGCCCGGATTTCCTGACCGTGGGCAACCTGATGAACGTGATGCGCCAGGTATCGATCAACGCGCTGATTGCCTTCGGCATGACGCTGGTCATCCTGCTGGGCGGCATTGATTTGTCGGTGGGCTCCATCCTGGCGCTGTCGTCGGTGTGCATTGCGCTGATGATCCAGAGCGGGCTGGACCCGGTGCTGGCCACGCTGCTGGGCATTGCTGCCGGTGCCGGCATGGGCTTTGCCAACGGCTGGATCATCAGCAAGGGCAAGGTGGCACCATTTATCGCCACGCTGGCCTCCATGACCATCTTGCGCGGCCTGTCGCTGGTGTTTTCCGGCGGCAGCCCCATTACCGGCCTGGACAGCGATTTCTTCCAGATGCTGGGCGGCGGCTACGTGGCCGGCCTGGTGCCGGTACCGGTGGTATGGATGCTGCTGATGTTTGCCGGCTTCTGGTTCCTGCTGAAGCAGACCGTTTTCGGCCGCCACGTGTACGCCACCGGCGGTAACGAAGAAGCCTCGCGCCTGTCCGGCGTGAAGGTGGACCGCATCAAGATCTGGGTTTACACCGTGTCCGGCGCCATGTCGGCCATGGCAGGCGTGGTGCTGACCTCGCGCCTGAACTCGGCGCAGCCCACCGCCGGTACCGGCTACGAGCTGGACGCCATCGCAGCCGTGGTGCTGGGCGGCACCAGCCTGACTGGCGGGCGCGGCTGGATCTTTGGCACCCTGATGGGGGCGCTGCTGATTGGCGTACTGAACAATGGCCTGAACCTGCTGGGCGTATCGTCGTTCTACCAGCAGGTGATCAAGGGCGCTGTCATTCTGCTGGCGGTACTACTGGACCGCGCAGGCAAAAAGTAAACCGGCTGCCGGCCGGTGGCCGGTGGCGGCAACACGTGTCGTTCAATAAAACAGGGAGTCGCACCATGAATCGCATCATCACCCCGCTGCTGGCCAGCCTGCTGGCTTTTGGTATTGCTGCTTGCTCCAAGCAGGGCCCGGATAGCGCACCGGCCGCTGCCAGCGAGCCGGCTGCTGCCACCAGCACCGCCACCGTTGGCCTGGCGGTGTCCACACTGAACAACCCGTTCTTTGTGTCGCTGCGTGACGGCGCCGAGGCGGAGGCCAAGAAAGAAGGCATCAACCTGATTACCGTGGATGCTCAGGACGACCCGGCCAAGCAACAGGCCAGCGTGGAAGACCTGATCCAGAAAAAGGTAAACGTGATCCTGATTAACCCGACCGACTCCGCCGCCGTGGCCAATGTGGTGAAAGAAGCCACCAGCAAGGGCATCAAGGTGGTATCGCTGGACCGTAGCGTGACCGGTGCCGACGTCAGCGCGCACATTGCGTCCGACAACGTGGCCGGTGGCAAGATGGCCGGCGAGTTCCTGCTGGAAAAACTGGGCGGCAAGGGCAATATCGTAGAGCTGGAAGGCATTGCCGGTTCGTCTGCTGCGCGCGAGCGTGGCCAGGGCTTCCATCAGGTAGTGGATGGTAAGGCCGACGTGAAACTGCTGGCCAAACAGCCGGCGGACTTTGACCGTGCCAAAGGCCTGTCGGTGATGGAAAACATCATCCAGGGCAATAAAGGCATTCAGGGTGTGTTTGCCCACAACGACGAAATGGCGCTGGGCGCGGTGAAAGCCATCCAGGCTGCCGGCCTGAAAAACGTGGTAGTGGTGGGCTTTGATGCGACTGCCGACGCTGTGGCTGCGGTAAAAGGTGGCACCCTGGCCGCGACCGTACAGCAGCAGCCCGAGCTGATTGGCCAGTACGGCGTGCAAACCGCTAAAAAGCTGATCGCCGGCCAGCCTGTGGATAAATTTATCCCGGTACCGCTGAACCTGGTGAAGTAAGCCAGCTTGCGGCCAACCCGCTATGGCGGGTAGCCGCTGTAATACAATCGAGGTCCCTGCCAGCATAGGGCTGGCAGGGATTTTCTTTGCCCGGCTACGCCGCAGGAGTTTTTCATGACGTTTCAGCGCCTGACCATTGACGATGTTGCCCGTATTGCCGGGGTGTCGCGCACCACGGCCAGCATGGTGCTCAATGGCCACGCCGAACGCTACCGCATTGCCCAGGCCACGGTGGCGCGGGTAGAGCAGGTGGCGCGCGAGCTGAACTTCAGCCCGTCGCACTCGGCACGTTCGCTGCGCAACCGCCGCAGCCAGGCGATTGGCTTGGTGATTCCCGACCTGACCAACGCCAGCCACGCTGCGCTGGCGCAGGCGCTGGAAAACCTGTGCCGCGCCCGCGACCTGCAGCTGTTGATGGTGACCAGCGACGAAGACCCCGAGCGCGAAAGCGCCGGCATGACACAGCTGGTAGCACGTCAGGTAGACGGCATGCTGGTGGTGCCGTGCAGTAGCGATGCCCGCCATTACCAGAAATGGACACGTCGCCTGCCGCTGGTGTTTGTCGACCGCCGGCTGGACGACAGCGGCATCCCCTCGGTGGTGACCGACGCCACCGACAGCGTGGTACAGCTCCTGGCGCCCAAGTTGGCCGCAGGCATCAGCGAGCTGGTGTATTTTGGCGGCCAGGCCGCCTTATCCCCCAGCCGCGACCGCCTGGCAGGCTACCGTCAGGCACTGGCCAGTGCCGGCCTGGCCGAGCAGCCGGGCTGGGTATGCGAGCGCGACTTCCTGCGCGAATCCGGCTACGCCATGATGCAAGCCTGGCATGCGGCCAACGGCCGCTACCCGCAGGCGCTGTTTACCGCATCCATTACCCTGCTGGAAGGCGTGTTGGCGTACCTGCGCCAGCACGGCCTGCAGGATGCGCCGCGCAGCATGATGACCTTTGACCATCACGCGCTGCTGGACTGCCTGCCGCTGGCCATCGATGCCGTACAGCAGGATTCGGAAAGCCTGGCCGCCGCCAGCCTGGCTAAAGTGCTGGCTTTGCTGGAAGGCCAGCCGCTGCCGGCCACCGACACCCGCATTGCCGCTACCCTGTTGCGCAGCCCGCACGGCGGCTAGGGCAGGCGGCTGGTAGAATGAACGCTTTCGTACCCGCCTGACCCCGCCCCATGAACAATGACCTGCTTGCTGGCCTGAACGCCGAACAACTTTCCGCCGTCACCTGGCCCGCCAAAAGCGCGCTGGTGCTGGCTGGCGCCGGTAGTGGCAAAACACGGGTGCTGACCACGCGCATTGCCTGGCTGCTGCAAACCGGCCAGGCCAACCCTGCCAGCATTCTGGCGGTAACGTTTACCAATAAAGCCGCCCGCGAAATGCAGACACGCTTGGCCGCCATGATGCCGGTGAACGTGAAAACCATGTGGATAGGCACCTTCCACGGCCTGTGCAACCGCCTGCTGCGCATGCACTACCGTGATGCTGGCCTGCCGCAAACCTTTCAGATTCTGGACAGCGGCGAGCAGCAAAGCGCCATCAAACGCCTGCTCAAGAGCCTGGATATTTCCGACGAGAAATTCCCGCCCAAGCAGGTACAGCAGTTCATCAACGGCCAGAAAGAAGCCGGCGTACGCGCCGGCGAGCTCAGCGCCTACGACCCGTATACCAAAAAGCTCATCGAGCTGTACGCCGCCTACGACGCGCAGTGCAACCGTGAAGGCGTGGTGGATTTTGCCGAGCTGCTGCTGCGCAGCTACGAGCTGCTGTCGCGCAATGCCGCGCTGTGCGAGCACTACCGCGCGCGTTTCCGCTTTGTGCTGGTAGACGAGTTTCAGGATACCAACCGCCTGCAATACGCCTGGCTCAAGCTGCTGGCCGGCCCCGATAACGCGCTGTTTGCCGTAGGCGACGACGACCAGTCCATCTACGCCTTCCGTGGCGCCGAAGTGGGCAATATGCGCGCGCTGCTGGCCGATTACGGCGTAGCCGGCCCGGTGCGGCTGGAGCAGAACTACCGCTCGGCCGGCACCATTCTGGATGCGGCCAACGCGCTGATCGAACGCAACGACGGGCGCCTGGGCAAAAAGCTGTGGACCGCCGCCGGCCCCGGCGACAAGATCCGCCTATTCGATGCCTACTCCGATGGCGAAGAAGCGCAGTTCATCGTGGACGAGGTCAAGGCGCTGAAACGCGACGGCTGGAACCTGTCCGACATGGCGGTGCTGTACCGCAGCAACGCGCAGTCGCGCATTCTGGAACAAGTGCTGGTGCAAGCCGGCGTGGCCTACCGTATTTATGGTGGCCTGCGCTTTTTCGAGCGTCAGGAAATCAAGCACGCACTGGCCTACCTGCGCCTGGCCATCAACCCGGATGACGACAACGCCCTGCTGCGCGTGATCAACGTGCCGGCGCGCGGCATTGGTGCCCGTACGGTGGAAAACCTGCAAACCGCCAGCCGCGAGCAGGGCGTCAGCCTGTGGCAGGCCGCCTGCGGGGCAGGGGGCGGGCGTACCGCCGGCAAGCTGGCCGAGTTTGTGTTGCTGGTAGAAAAACTGCGCCAGCGCTGCGAGCCTCTGAACCTGGCCGAGCAGGTGAGCCTGGTGATCGACGATTCCGGTTTGCGTAGCATGTACGAGGCCGACAAGAAAGACGGCGAAGAACGCCTGTCTAACCTGGACGAGCTGATCAATGCCGCCACCGGCTTCATGCCGCAAGAGCCACAGCTGGCGGTGGTGGAGTTTCTCACCCAGGCCAGCCTGGAAGCGGGCGACCACCAGGCCGACGCAGGCCAGGATGCCCTGCAGCTGATGACCGTGCACGCGGCCAAAGGGCTGGAATTCAACGCTGTGTTTGTGGGTGGCCTGGAGGAAGGGCTGTTCCCGCACGAAAACAGCTTTAATGATGCCAAGGGTCTGGAAGAAGAGCGGCGGCTGATGTACGTGGCTATCACCCGTGCCAGACAGCGGCTTTACCTCACCAATGCGCAAAGCCGCATGCTGCACGGGCAGAGCCGTTACCCGATCCGTTCGCGCTTTGTAGATGAAATTCCGGCCGAGCTGTTGCAGGTTTTATCTGCTACGGTAAAAGCTGCACCCGTTGCCAGCCGTAGCAGCTGGACAGAGCCGGCTTTTGTGCAGCAAAAGGCGGCGGCCAGGCAGGGTGGCTGGCGCGTGGGCCAGTCGCTTAGCCATACCAAGTTTGGTGCCGGGGTGGTGATCAATGCCGAAGGCGCAGGTGACGACGTGCGCTTGCAGATCAATTTTGCCGAGCACGGCATCAAGTGGCTGGATTTGCGTTACGCTGCAGACAAACTGACGTCTCTATAAGCCACCAACATAACAAAAGCGGGGCAATACATGAGTTCGCTGTCCAATCAATCGACTACTTTCAACGCCATTACCAGTGCCAAAGAAAGCACTGGCCGCCGGGATTATTCCAACCCGTTTGCCAAAAAGCAGTTTCTGGTGGTGGATTGCGTGCCGGAAATGCAGCGCGCCATGTCCATGACGCTGCAGTCTTTTGGTGCCGAAAAAGTGGAATACGCCGGCAAGGCCAGCGACGCGCTGGTGAAGCTGATGCGCTACGACTTTGACGTGGTGCTGTGCGATTACGACCTGGGCGGCGGTAGCGATGGCCTGTATCTGTACGAGGAGGCCAAAGAACGCAACCTGCTGAAGCAGTCTTGCGTGTTCATGATTGTCAGCGGCGAGCGCCGTGCGGCCAAGGTATTGTCCGCCGCCGAGCTGGCACCCGATGGCTACCTGCTCAAACCGTTTACCGGCGAAGAGCTGGCCAAACGGCTAGAGGTCGCCATGCGCCGCCGCGATGCTTTTAAAGTGGTAGACGAGGCGCTAATGAGCCACGACTACATGGCGGCTATTGAGGCGTGTGGCAAGAAAATCAGCGAGCGCAACGAGTTCAGCCTGGATTTCATGAAGCTCAAGGGCAGCCTGAGCATGAAGATAGGCGATTACGACTCGGCGCATAACCTGTACCAGCAGGTGCTGAAAATCAAGGAAATCCCGTGGGCCAAGGTGGGCATGGCCAAATCCATGGCCGGGCTCAAAAAAGTCGAGCCGGCCATTGCGCTATTCCAGCAAGTCATTGTGGAAAACGACCGCGTGATGGAAGCCTACGACTGGCTGGCCAAGCTGTACCAGGATAACCACGACCTGGGCAAAGCACAGCAAACCCTGAAGCGGGCCACCGAGCTATCGCCTGCTACTATTCGCCGCCACCAGGCGCTAGGCCAGGTGGCAGAGGAAAACGGTGACCTGGAGCAAGCCAAAAAGGCGTACACCACCACGCTGGAGCTCTCCAAGGCCAGCTGGCACCGCAGCCCGGCACACTACGCCACGCTGGCGCGCACGCAGCTTGCCAGCCAGGACAAGGCCGAGGCCATGAAAACCCTGGCCTCGCTACGCCGCGATTACAAGCACAACCCGGAAGGCGAGTGGATGGCAGATGTGGTCGATAGCACCATCCAGAACCACAGTGGTAACAAGGCCGCGGCCGAGAAGTTGTTGCGTTCGGCAGAAGAGCGCATGTCGCAGCTCTCCAAACTGAAAGACAGCGACCGGCTGGAGTTTGCCCGCGCCTGCTATGGGCAGGGCCAGCACGACATGGGCGACAAGGTCGCCAGTGGCCTGGTACGCAATAACCACGATAACGAAGAGCTGCTGCAAAAACTCTCCACCATGTTTGACCAGGTTGGCCGCGGTGATGCCGGCCGCGAGCTGATCGCCAGCAATGTGCAGGGCATTGTGGACCTGAACAACCAGGCCGTGCGCGAGGCCCAGTCTGGCGACCACGACAAGGCCATCGCCCTGTTCCAGAAGGCCTTGCAGGAAATGCCGGAAAACGTGCAGCTGATGCTCAACCTGGTGAACGCCATCATTGCCCAGTGCCACCGCCAGGGCTGGCACGAAAGCAATATCAAGCACGCCCACGAGCTGCTGCAGCGTGTGCGCGAAATGGCACCCACCAACAATAAATTCCAGAAGTTGTTGCAGGCCTGGCGTAGCCTGATCGACCAGCACCAGAAGCGGGAATTCCTGTTGTGATACCGCCAAAGCACCACGGTATGCAGCCCCTGTTGTTTACGGGGCTGTTTTCTTGTTGGCTGTTGTTTGCGGCAATGGGCTGGGTATGGCTGGAAACCGGTGAGCGTCACGCGACACAGCAGGTGCTGGATGACCAGGCCGAGCAGCAACTGGTGCAGCTACGCACCCAGCTGGATGGCATGCAGCAAGAAGCACGGCAGCTATTGCGCACCCTGGAGCTGACCCGTGCGCAAGGCAGCGAGCAGTACGCACCCTACCTCGCCAGCTTGCGCCAGCATTACCCCCAGCTGGGGCAGGTGGCCCTGCTGGCGGCCAACCCGGCGCAGGGCAAACAGCTGGAAGTGCTGGCGTTTGTGCCCTTTCAGTTGGGTGGGGTCTTGCTACCCACCCAGGACCTGGCACGGCAAGCACTTGTCACGCCGGTACTGCCCGCGCTGCAGCGTGGCCAGGCGCAGCTGTTGGTCTGGCAGCCGCGTGCGCCAGAGCAGCTCTTGCTGATCTTGCCGGGCAAGCAGGGCATGGCACTGGCGTTGTGGCTGCCAGCTCAAGCCTTGCTGCCAGACAGCATGCCTGATGGCAGCGGTGCCGTGCTGTCGGCACAGCCTGCCGCCCCGGCGGTGGCCAGCGCAGCGGGCAACTTGTTGAGCCAGCAAGTATTGCGCAGTGGGGCTTTCGAGCTGAACCTTACCCTGTGGCGTGCCTGGCAGCCCTTGACGCAGCTATCATGGCGCAGCGTAGTGCTCGTGGCTTTCATGCTCTTGCTCTGGTTGTTGGGGTGGCAATCGTGGCGCCAGAGCCGTGGCCTGTTGCGGCAGACGCGCCAAGCCCGCCGCTTGCAAGAACAATGGCTGGCACGGGCCATGCAGCAGGCCCCCGTTTCGCCGCAGCGAGCCCTGGCTACGCTGGAGCGGCAGCTGCACACGCTGCCCCCCGCGTGCCTGATGCGTGTCTGGTGGGTGCATGGTAAAGCTGTGCGCCGCCGTAGTTTTCATCTGCCCAAAGCCATGTTGCAGCTGGACAGCCAGCTGGCCAATGCGCCATTTGACGGTTTGGCCGTGGTACGGTTACGTCATGGCCAGCTTCTGCTGGTGCTGTTGCAGGATGAAGCCGGTATGGTGGTCAATGCGCCCAGGCTGTCGCATTGGCTGACCGCCGCCATGGGCGGGCGGCCGGACGAGGCGAGCCTGCTATGGCACTGTTTCGAGATGGAAAGTGGTGTGGGCGAGCTGGAGGGGGCGCTGGCGGGCGCTTCTCTGTTACCACCACAGCACGTTTCGCCTGTGCAGCCAGCGCCCGGGCGCTGATGCCGGCCTGCTTGTTTTGCAGTACAATTGCCGCCATCGCCAACCGGGGGAATACACATGTATCAATCCGAATTTACCGCTTTCATGAACGGCTTTCTGGAAAAAAACCCGCAAGTCGATACCGAACGTCGCGAACTGCGCCTGACCTGGTGGGAACGCACGCTGGACCTGGATGACCTGCGCCGCTGGAAAACCTCCCGCGTACCGCAGAAACCCTACGTGTACCAGCCCGAGTAAGCCTGCCGTACCCGCACGGCGCCTGGCCGGGCAGCCAGCTTGGGGCCTGAACGATGTGCCGCATTGATCAAACCCTGCTTGCCACGCACGCAGGGTTTGTCTTGTCAGCAGCAGGGCTAGCCCGGGTGTCAGTCATACGGCCCGGTCAAACCAGACGGATAGCTTTGCCAGCAGTTTTCACGCCCGCCAGGGCGTTTGTTTTTTGAGCATCAGCATGACCAGACAAACCATGACCATGAGCGACGATGTCGCGAGCTACTTGCTGCAAATCGGCGTGACCGAGCACCCGGTGCAGCGCGCCCTGCGCGAATTTACCGCCGGCCACCGCATGGCCAAGATGCAGATCGCCCCGGAGCAGGGCCAGTTCCTGCGCTGGCTGGTCGGCCTGACCGGCGCCCGCCGCTATCTGGAAATCGGCACCTTCACTGGCTACAGCGCGCTCACCGTCGCGCTGGCCATGGGCGAGCAGGGCCGCACGGTATGCTGCGACATGAGCGTGGAGTTCACCACCATCGCCCGCGATTATTGGCAGCAAGCCGGTGTGGCCGAACGCATAGACCTGTACGTGCAGCCTGCCGTACAGACGCTGGCCATGCTGCTGGAGCAGGGCGCGGCGGGCAGCTTTGACCTGGCCTTCATCGATGCCGATAAACAGAATTATCCGGCTTACTATGAAACCTGCTTGCAGCTGGTACGCCCGGGCGGGATTATTGCCATCGACAATATCCTGCTCAATGGCCGGGTGGTGGCCCCGCAGCCCGATCACCCGCGCAGCGTGCATGTCATGCACGAATTCAACGGAAAGCTGCTGGCCGACCCGCGTGTCAGCCTGTGCATCCTGCCCATGGGTGATGGCATGACCCTGCTGCGCCGTTTGTAAGCGGTCACATCAAGGAACCCGCTGTGCCCGGGCTGGTCTGTTAATCACGCCTTTTAGCCCGCTGCCGGTGTTAACATCGGTATGTTATTGAAACAGGATAAACCCATGTTGCAACGCCGCCCGCGCCGCATGATGAACCAGATGAATGTGGTGCCCTACATCGACGTGATGCTGGTGCTGCTGGTGATTTTCATGGTCACTGCGCCCATGTTTACCCCAGGGGTAATCGATGTGCCCAGTGTCAGCCGCGCCGCCCAGGTAGACACCACGCCGCTGGAAATCAGCATTGAAGCCAGTGGTGCCTACTTTGTCGGCGAAGGGGGCAAGCGTGACCCTGCGGCCAACCTGGACGAGCTGATTGCCATGGTGCAGGCGCGCCTGAAAGATGGCCGCCCTGTGGTGGTTACCGCGCACCAGGACCTGAAATACAGCGAAGTCGTCAAAGTGGCCGACAAGCTGCACGCGGCCGGTATCCAGCGTGTGGCGCTGACGGTGCGCCAGCAGGGTAGCTGATGGTAGCCACCCGCCAACCCGGTGCCGCTTCCTGGCTGCTGTCCGCCTGCTTGCATGCGCTGGTATTGCTCTGCCTGTGGTGGTCTGCCGCCCCGGAGCAGTTGAAAACCCCGCCACCGCTGGCGGTAGAGCTGTGGGCTGGTCATGCCGGCCAGGCCGCTGCGCCGGTCGCCACGCCGGCTCCCGCCCCTAAGCCAGCCCCCGCACCGGCCCCCGCGCCGGTAGTCAGCGCGAAAGCGCCGCCACCAGCCCCGGTGGTGGACAACCCGGCGGCCGATGTCAAATTACAGGCCGACAAGCCCGCCAGGAAGCCGCCGCAAGCGGAAGCCAAACCTGCCGTGAAAGAACAGCCGGTGGCCAAGGCCAAGCCCGAGGCCCCTGCGCCAGAGCGTAGCCCGCCGCCCAAGCCTGCCAGTAATACGGCCGCCAAGCCTGCGGCCAACCCCAAGCCCGCCGCCGTGAAAACCGACGACCTGCTGGCCGAGCTGGACGCACTGCCACCCGGCCCCGGGCAGGGCAAGCTGAGCCAGGCCGGGGCCAAAACCGGTGCGAAAACCGGCGCCGCCACCGGCCAGCCAGACCTGAAACAGCAGTACGGCGAGGCCATCAAGAACCGTGTGCGCCCGTATATCGTGCTGCCGGACGGCATCAAGGGTAACCCCGAGGCGTCGGTGGAGGTGATCATCCTGCCGACGCTGGAAATCCGTAGTACGCGTATCCTGCGCAGTAGCGGCTCGCCGGCGTGGGACCAAGCCGTGCTGGCGGCCCTGGCCGAAGTACGGCGCTTCCCGCCGCTACCCAAAGGGGCCGATTTTACCGACTACCGCCGTATCACCCTTCATTTCCGCCCCAAGGAGTAATGCCTTGCACCGACTGATTGCTTACTGCTGGCGCGTGCTGCTGCTGGCCATGATGTTGGCCGCACCGCTGGCGCGCGCCGACCTGACCGTGGATATCGTGGGCGGTGGCAGCAGCCGCTACCCGCTGACCATTCTGCCCATGCAAAACGAAGAATGGCTGCCCGAGGCGGTAACGCAAACGGTCAAAAGCGATCTGGCCATGACCGGCTTGTTTGGCCTGCTGGAGCCGCCGGGCGGCACCGTGCTGCCCGCCTCGCCGCAGGCATTCGACCCCGCGCCATGGCAGCAAAACGGCAGCCGTGCCGTGCTGTACGGCAAAGTGACCAAACTGGAAGGCGGCCTGCTGCGCCTGACTTTCTGGGCAGAAACCGTGAACCCGCGCGAGCAAAAGCTGGCCGCCGAGTTTGATGTCCACAGCTCGCAGCTGCGCGATGTGGCACACCGCATTGCCGACATGGTTTACGAGGCGCTGCTGGGCAGCAAGAGCCTGTTCGCCAGCCGTATTGCCTTTGTCGTGCAAAAAGGCAAAGAGTCGCGCCTGCAGGTAGCCGATGTGGATGGCCGCCGCGCACAAACCGTGCTGCGCTCGGCCGAGCCCATTATTTCGCCCGCCTGGAGCCCGGACGGCAGCCGCCTGGCCTATGTGTCGTTCGAGAACAAAAAGCCGGTGATCTACGTGCAAGACCTGGCCACCGGCCAGCGCCGCCTGCTGGCCAACTTTAAAGGTAGCAACTCGGCGCCGACCTGGAGCCCGGACGGCCGCAAGCTGGCTATCGTGCTGACATTAAGCGGTAATTCGCAGGTGTATATTATCAATGCCGATGGTACAGGCTTAAGCCGTTTCTCTTATAGTGACGCTATCGATACCGAGCCGGTATTCAGCCCGGATGGCCGCCAGATTGCGTTTGTGTCCGACCGCAGCGGTGGGCCGCAGATTTACATCCAGGCGCTGGATGGCAGCAAAACCGTACGCCGCGTGACATTCCAGGGCGTGTACAACGTGTCGCCGGCCTTTTCGCCAGATGGCCGCCAGCTAGCCTATGTGCGCCGCGAGGGTGGGCGCTTCAAGGTGATGCTGCAAGACCTGGCCACCGGCGACGCGCGCATGATCAGCAACAGCGCGTTTGACGAATCGCCCAGCTTTGCCCCCAACGGCAAGATGGTGCTGTACGCCAGCGATGAAGGCGGCCGTAGCGTGTTGTACGCCGCCTCTACCCAGCACCCTGGCCGCGTCAAGCTAGGCGTACTGGAAGGCCAGGTACAAGACGCCGCCTGGGGCCCGTTTAACCCCTGACGGGCACGGCGGTGGAACTTTGGTTTTGTTCAAAAGTCTTTATGGTTTACCCGAGTCATTTCACTGGCTACCCCAGGCCAGCCAGAACAAGGAGCGTCGCATGAAAGTTTTACCCTTCGTCGTAGCCGCAGCGGCGGTATTGCTCAGTGCTTGCGCCAGTACCAGCAACCCGGCAGATACAGCCAACGCCGGCAATACCGCCATCGTGTCCGGTAACAGTGGCAGCACCACCGGGAGCGCAGGCAGCAGCAGCCTGAACCCGGCGCAGCCACTGCCGCAGGTGGACGCAGCGGGTGCCGAGGCCGCTGCGTACGCCGGTGTGAACGGCAAAAGCGTGTTTTTTGACTTTGACCAGTTCGCCATCAAGGACGAATACAAGAGTGTGGTCGAAGCGCATGCCGCCTATCTGGGCAAGTACAAAGGCCACGTGCTGGTACAAGGCAATACCGACGTACGCGGTAGCCGCGAATACAACCTGGCGCTGGGCCAGCGCCGCGCCGAAAGCGTGAAACAGTCGCTGGAAGTGCTGGGCGTGAAGCCGGAGCAAGTAGAAGCCGTGAGCTTTGGCATGGAAAAACCCCGTGCTACCGGTACCGCCGATAGCGACCACGCACAAAACCGCCGCGCCGATTTCGCTTACCAGTAAACCCCGGCCGGCCCCGCCGGCTTGACCTGCATCCGGGAAGGCGTCAACCTGCCCGGATTGCCCATTCTGCAAAGCCCGAAACACCATGCGTAACCGACTGCTCCCCCTGTTGTTGCCCATCGTACTGGGTGCGTGTGCCACCACGACCGACCTGGAACAAGCACGTCTGGACCTGGAAACCAAGCTGGCCAGCTCCAGCCAGCAGGCCAGCGCACGCTTGTCCGACGTAGAAGCCAAGCTGGCCAACCAGCGCCTGCTGGACCTGGTGAACCAGGTGACCCTTCTGAAAGGCGAAATGGCCACGCTGCGCGGGCAGAACGAGGTACTGCAACACCAGGTAGCCGAAACGCAAAAGCGCCAGAACGACCTGTACAACGACATCGACCTGCGCCTGGGCAAAATGGAAAAGCAGCTGCGCGAAGCCAGCCAGCCACAAGCCGAGGCACCCGCTGCCGAGGCACCCGCTGCCGAGCCCGCTGCGGCCAACCCTGCCGATGCTGCTCTGGCCCGTGCACTGGAAGTACTGCGCGCCCGCGACTTTGCCAAATCGCTGCCCCAGCTCAAAGCCGTGGTCGATGGCTACCCCGGTAGCGAGCAGAGCCTGGAGGCCATCTACTGGATGGGCGTGGCGCACACCGCGCTGAAGCAGTACAGCGCCGCCATTGATATCCAGCGCCGTTTTGCCGAGCAATACCCCAAACACCCGAAAGCCCCTGAAACCCTGCGCCTGATGGCAGGCAACCAGCTGCAGCTGGAGCAGAAAGACCAGGCCCGCCTGACCCTGCGCAAAATCATCAAACAATACCCCGGCACCCCGGCGGCGCAGCGCGCACAGCAACAGCTGGCCACGCTATAGTCTGGCCACGGCGCACCCGCCGCTATCGAAAAGCCGGCTTTCCCACGGGAATGCCGGCTTTGTCTTGCCGGGAAGATGCTTCCGTGGAAGGTAAATCCCGGCGGCAAGCCCTTGCCAAATCAGGTAAAATTCCGTTTTTTCCCCTTCTTGACGGAATCAGCCTCCATGATCGAAGTTGGCATCGTGATGGGTAGTAATAGCGACTGGGAAGTCATGCAAAACGCCGCGCGCGTTCTGAAAGACTTCGGCATCGCTTTCGAAACCCGCGTCGTCTCCGCCCACCGTACCCCCGACCTTCTGTTCCAGTACGCCGAAACCGCCGAAGCGCGTGGCCTGAAAGCCATCATCGCCGGTGCCGGTGGCGCCGCCCACCTGCCGGGCATGCTGGCCGCCAAGACCCACATCCCGGTACTGGGCGTGCCTGTGCCGTCCAAATACCTGCGTGGTGAAGACTCGCTGCTGTCCATCGTGCAAATGCCCAAAGGCATTCCCGTGGCCACCTTCGCCATTGGCGAAGCCGGTGCGGCCAACGCTGGCCTGTTTGCCATCGCCATGCTGGCCACTGGCAACCCCGAGCTGGCGGCCAAGCTGAAGGCCTTCCGCAAGCAACAAGAAGACACCGTGCTGGCGATGAGCCTGCCGGAGGTACAGTAATGGCCGCCATTTTGCCGCCAGCCATGCTGGGCATTCTTGGCGGTGGCCAGCTGGGCCGCATGTTTGTTACCGCCGCCAAGCGCATGGGCTACCGAGTGACCGTGCTGGACCCGGACGCCAGCGCCCCGGCAGCCGAGTTTGCCGATGTACACCTGTGCGCCGCGTTTGACGACGCCGACGCCCTGGCCACGCTGGCGCGTACCTGTGCTGCGGTGACTACCGAGTTTGAAAACGTCAACGCCGACGCCATGCGCCTCTTGGCCAAGACCACCCGCGTGTCGCCATCTGGCGACTGCGTGGCCATTGCCCAGGACCGCATTGCCGAAAAGAGCTGGGTAGGCAAAGCCGGCCTGCCTACCGCGCCGTATCTGGCGATTGAAAGCGTGGAAGACATCCAGGTCGAGCTGTCGCCCTACCTGCCGGGCATTCTCAAGACCGCCCGCCTGGGCTACGACGGCAAAGGCCAGGTGCGCGTCAAAACCGCCGACGAAGCCCGCGCTGCCTACGCCAACCTGGGCGGCCAGGCCTGCGTGCTGGAAAAAATGCTGGACCTGAAGCTGGAAGTCTCGGCCATTGTGACCCGCACCAGTGCGGCGCAAGTGGCGGTGTTCCCGGTATCGGAAAACATCCACAAAAACGGCATTCTGGACGAATCCATCGTGCCGGCGCGCATTGCGCCCGAGTTGGCCGCACGGGCACAGCAGTACGCCGTGCAGCTGGCCGAAGCGCTGGGCTACGTGGGCGTATTGGCGGTGGAGTTCTTCGTGCTGGGCGACGATAGCCTGGTGGTCAACGAAATGGCGCCGCGCCCGCATAACTCCGGCCACTACACCATCGATGCCTGCGTCACCGACCAGTACCAGCAGCAAGTGCGCGCCATGTGCGGCCTGCTGCCAGGCAAGACAGACCTGCTGTCGCCGGTGGTCATGGTGAACCTGCTGGGCGATGTGTGGGGCGAGGACGGCAGCGAGCCGAACTGGGCGGTGCTGATGGAAGCACCCAACGCCCACCTGCACAGCTACGGCAAGAAACACGCCCGGCTAGGCCGCAAGATGGCGCACTACTGTGTGCTGGCGGCCAACGTAGACGACGCGCTGGAACAGGCGCGCGCGCTGAAAGACACCTTGTAATGAAAACAGGCGACGCCCACAAGGCGTCGCTTTTTGCTTTGTGAAGGAAGTTTCATGACCCAACTGACCAGCCTGAAAAAAATCTACTCGGGTAAAGTACGCGACCTGTACGAGATCGACGATCAGCGCATGCTGATGGTGGCCAGCGATCGCCTGTCCGCTTTCGACGTGATCCTGGACGACCCTATCCCAGGCAAGGGCCAGATCCTCACCGCCATTTCCAATTTCTGGTTCGACACCCTGAAAGACGTGGTGCCCAACCACCTGACCGGTGACCAGGTAGAAGACGTGGTTGCCGCTGCCGAGCTGTCGCTGGTCGCCGGCCGTGCCGTGGTGGCCAAACGCCTGAAGCCGGTGATGATCGAAGCCGTGGTGCGCGGCTACCTGGCCGGCTCCGGCTGGAAGGAATACCAGAAGTCCGGCACCGTGTGCGGCATTGCCCTGCCGGCCGGCCTGCAGGAATCCAGCAAGCTGCCCGAGCCTATCTTTACCCCGTCCACCAAGGCGGCAGTAGGCGACCACGACGAAAACATTACCTTTGCCCAGTGCGAAGCCATCGTGGGTGCCGAGCTGGCGGCCAAGGTGCGTGACACTGCCATCATGCTGTACCAGACCGCCGCGGCTTTTGCGGCCAAGCGTGGCATTATCATTTGCGATACCAAGTTCGAGTTCGGCCTGGATGCCGACGGCACCCTGGTGCTGATGGACGAAGCGCTGACGCCGGATTCCAGCCGTTTCTGGCCGGCCGACAGCTACGCTGAAGGCACCACGCCACCGTCGTTCGACAAGCAGTTTGTACGCGACTGGCTGGAAGCTTCCGGCTGGAACAAGGCACCGCCAGCCCCGGCTGTACCGCTGGACGTACGCGAGAAAACCGCAGCCAAATACCGTGAGGCGCTGGAGCGCCTGACCGCACAGTAAGCCCTGGCCCACGCCAGACGCTTGCCCGGCCCGCCTTGTGCGGGCTTTTTCATCCCCGTCTGCCGCACTGGTGGCATACTTGCGTTTTTATCGAACTTGCCAAGGGAGTAGCTCATATGGCCCGTAGCCAGCCCGCGCTCAGCACCGCCCGTTTACAGCTTTTGCCGCCAGAAGCGGCCTGGGCCCGCGCCGTTCGCGACTACCAGCTGCGCAACCGCGAGCACCTGGCCCCGTGGGACCCGACCCACGGCGATATGTACTTTACCGAGCTGTTCTGGGGCATGCGCCTGCGCGAACGTATCGAGGATTTCAAGCTGGGCCGTGGTGCCATGTTTCTGGTGATGCACGATAAACAGCCAGGGCAGGTGATCGGCACCCTTACCCTGAGCAATATCGTGCGCGGCGTGTTTCAGGCCTGCCACCTGGGCTACAACATCGACCATGCCTACCAGGGGCAGGGGATGATGAGCGAGGCTGTCGAGGCGGTGGTGCAGTTTGCCTTCCGCGACCTGGGCCTGCACCGCGTGCAGGCCAACTATCAGCCGGAAAACCAGCGCAGTGCGCGCCTGCTCGCCAAGCTGGGTTTTACGATTGAGGGCGAGGCCAAGGATTATCTGTTTCTGAACGGTGCCTGGCGCGACCATGTGCTGACCTCGCGCCGTAACCCGGATTTCGACAGCACGCCGCTGCGCGCCTGAGCCTTCTCGTGCACGATCTACTATGCCCCATGGTTGGCCGCATGGCGGAAAAGGCCTATTTCTCATGGGGTTGGCGTATTTTTTGTATGCGTTATGATGTGGCCTCTTCATCATGCAAGGTGTTCCGATGACCCTAGACCCTGTTGTGCTTTTCTTTGTGCTGGGCTTGCTTGCAGCCCTGGCCAAGTCCGACCTCAAACTCCCGCCTGCGCTCTACGAGACCCTGTCGGTATTTCTGCTGATTGCTATTGGCCTGAAGGGTGGCGTGGCCTTGTCCAAGCTCTCTGGCAGCGCGGTATTGTGGCAGGTGGTGGCGGTGATTGTGCTGGGGGCGGCACTCACGCTGCTGGCGTTTGCCGTGTTGCGCTGGCGCTTGGGCCGGGCGGATGCGGCGGCTACCGCAGCGCATTATGGCTCGGTGAGTGTGGTGACCTTTGCCGTAGCCAGTGCCTATCTGTCACGCCAGGGGGTGGAGGCAGAGCCGCAGCTCACCGTGTTTCTGGCGGTAATGGAAATGCCGGCGCTGGTGGTGGGCGTGCTGCTGGCGCGCATGGGTGGCGACAAACGCGTGAACTGGGGCCGTCTGGCACACGAGGTATTCCTGGGTAAGAGCATGGTGCTGCTGATGGGCGGCTTGCTGATAGGCTGGATAGCCGGGGCGGAGGGCATCAAGAGCCTGTCACCGCTTTATATCGATATGTTCAAGCCGGTGTTGTCGCTGTTTCTGCTGGAGATGGGTTTGCTCACGGCTGGCAAGCTGGCCGGCCTGCGTACCCAGGGGCTGTTTGTGGTGGCGGTGGCCACGCTGATGCCGCTGCTGTTTGCCGGCATTGGCATGGCGGCGGCGGTGGCCATGGGGCTGTCGGTGGGGGGCGCCATGCTGCTGGCTACCCTGTGCGCTTCGTCTTCCTATATTGCGGCCCCGGCGGCCATGCGTATTGCCGTGCCGGAGGCCAACCCGGCCATTTCTCTGGCCGCCAGCCTGGGCGTGACCTTCCCGTTTAACCTGTTGCTCGGTATACCGCTGTACCTGTGGCTGGCACAGCAGGTGTATGCCTGAAAGGAAATACCATGCCATTTCATAGCAAAAAACTGCTGACCATTGTGACCGAGTCGGTACTGGAAGCACGGCTGGTAAAAGACATCCAGCGTCTGGGGGCGCACGGCTATACCGTGGTGGATGCACGTGGTGGCGGGGCGCATGGCGTGCAGGGCGGGGCGTGGAGTTTTGACCGCAATATCCGTATCGATGTGGTATGCGATACACAGGTGGCCGAGGCCATTGCGCTACGCTGCGAGCAAAGCTATCTGCCGGATTATGGTTTGATCCTGTATGTTTCGGATGTAGGGGTGCTACGCGCAGACAAGTTCTAGTGTGAGCTTGCCCGACATCAGGGGGAAACATGACGCAAACCTTTCGTTTGACCGCCAGTGATGGTGCCGATATCCACGGTTGCTATTGGCTGCCCGCTGGCGACCCACGCGCGGTAGTGGTGATCAGCCATGGCATGAGTGAGCACGGCGCGCGCTATCAGGTGCTGGCACAAAAGCTGGTTCTGGCAGGCTACGCGGTGTATGCACACGATCACCGCGGCCACGGCGACCATGCGCCGGTGCCTGGCTGGTTTGCCGGGCAAGGCGGCTGGCAGCGGGTGGTGGATGATGTGCGCGAGGTGGTGGACTACGCCCGGCAGCAGCACGAGCGGCCGGTGGTGCTATACGGCCACAGCATGGGTAGCTTTATTGCACGGGCTTTCATGCTGCGCTACGGCCAACGTTTGTCCGGGCTGGTGCTGTCTGCCACGGGCTACCGCCAGCGCTACCTGTCGCGGGTGATGCGCGGCGTAGCCAGGCTGGCCGCCCGGCTGGGCGGCGCAAATGAGCCCAGCACCTTCATGACGGCGCTGGTGTTTGGCAGTTTCAACTTGGGGTTTTTACCCGCGCGCACCCGGCTGGACTGGCTAAGCCGCGACCCGGCGCAGGTGGATGCCTATATTGCCGACCCGCTGTGCGGCCAACACCCTACGCCGCAGCTGTGGATCGACCTGTTTGGCGGCATTATCGAGCTGGAGCTGGGCGAGGCCGATGGCCGTGCGCTGCCCAAGGCCTGCCCGGTGTGGCTACAGGCCGGCAGCCGCGACCCGGTAAGCCTGGGCAAGTTTGGCCTGGGCCAGCTGGCCAGCCGCTACCGTGCAGCAGGCATGCAGGATGTGAGCGTTACCGTGTACCCGGGCGGGCGCCACGAAATGCACAATGAAACCAACCGTGCCCAGCTGGAGGCCGATTTGCTGGCCTGGCTGAACCGCATTACGGCCTGAGCCGCACCGCCAATAAAAAAAGCACCGTCGCGTTAGACGGTGCTTTTTTCATGTTGTTGTGGCGCGTTCAGCTTTTGGCCACGATTTGCTGCACGCTGCCATCCAGCGCCATCAGGTAGGTTTCTACCGCCAGCTGCGGGTATTTAGCCAGAATCTGCTTGCGTAGCGTCATCAGGGTTTCGGCATGGGTCTGCGTTTCTTTTTCCGGCATTTTGCCAAAGTCTTCGCCCAGCACCACTTTGTAGGCGCCACAGTCGCGGTGGTCTAGCACGATCACCTTGTGGATATGGTGCAGGCTGATGGCCACGTCCAGATGCTCCCAGAATGCCTGGTTCCAGGCGGGGAACTTGCTGGTGATCGCCCCCAGTGCCGCCCCGGCCAGCACGATATGGTCGTACTTGTTCTTCATGCCTTGGCTGGCCATGAAGGCTTCAGTTTCATCTACCAGCCGGTAGTCCATGCACGACAGCAGCAGCGCATCGGTGCCGCCGGCCGCGTAGGCAGCTTGCGGCAGGAAGCTGCCCAGCAGGGCTGCACCGCTGCCCAGGGCTGCAAGCTGCACAAACTGGCGGCGGCCAGGGTTGGCCGCAGCGCCATGCTGCGCGTGGGTGGGGCATTGGCACATGATTTTCTCCCTGAATTTATGAATAACCTGGCTACATTCTAGGTGATTTACGGTGCAATGTCGTATGTCTACGGTATGCCTGCGGTGCCGAATTGACAGCTTACTAACTAGTAAGTATCTTCGCTTTCATGCTGCACCCCCTATAACGAAGACAGCGCTGTGGTGGCCAACCGAGCTGCCGCACCAACCAACACGAGGATGAACATCATGACGGCTTACCCGCACCTGCTGGCACCGCTGGACCTGGGCTTTACCACGCTGAAAAACCGCGTGCTGATGGGGTCCATGCACACCGGCCTGGAAGAGGCCCCGCAAGGCTTCGAGAAAATGGCGGCTTTCTACGCCGAGCGCGCGCGCGGCGGGGTAGGCCTGATCGTCACCGGCGGGGTCGGCCCCAATGAAGAAGGCCGTGTGGCCGAGGGCGCTTCCATGCTGGCAGACGCCGCCGAGGTGCCGCACCACCGCATCGTGACCGACGCCGTGCACGCCGCAGGCGGCAAGATCGCCATGCAGATCCTGCACACCGGCCGTTACAGCTTCCAGGAAAACCTGGTGTCGGCCTCGCCGATTTGCGCGCCGATCAACTTCTACCGCCCGCGTGAAATGTCCGAGGACGACATCCAGCGCACCATTGCCGACTTTGCCCGCTGCGCCAAGCTGGCGCAGGACGCGGGCTACGACGGGGTAGAGGTCATGGGTTCCGAAGGCTATCTGCTGAACCAGTTCATCGCCCTGCATACCAACAAGCGTACCGACGGCTGGGGCGGCAGCTTCGAGAACCGCATCCGCTTCCCGCTAGCGGTGCTGCGCGCCGTGCGCGAGGCCGTAGGCCGCGAATTCATCATCATTTACCGCCTGTCCATGCTGGACCTGGTGAATAACGGCAGCACCTGGGACGAGGTAGAACAGTTGGCCGCAGAGGTGGAAAAAGCCGGCGCCAACATCATCAATACCGGTATCGGCTGGCACGAAGCCCGCGTGCCTACTATTGCCACCAGCGTACCGCGCGGCGGTTTTGCCTGGGTCACCAAGCGCCTGATGGGCAAGGTAGGTATTCCGCTGATCACCACCAACCGTATCAATACGCCGGAAGTGGCCGAAGATATCTTGTCCAGTGGCTGCGCCGATATGGTGTCCATGGCGCGCCCTTTCCTGGCCGACCCGGAATTCGTCATCAAAGCCGAGCAAGGCCGTGCCGACGAAATCAACACCTGTATCGGCTGTAACCAGGCCTGCCTGGACCATATCTTCCAGGGCAAGCTCACCAGCTGTCTGGTGAACCCGCGTGCCTGCCGCGAAACCGAGCTGAACTACGTGAAGACCGACGCGCCGAAGAAATTGGCCGTGGTGGGCGCCGGCCCGGCGGGCCTGGCATTTGCCACCATCGCTGCCGAACGCGGCCACGACGTGACGCTGTTCGATGCCGGTAGCGAGATCGGCGGCCAGTTCAACGTGGCCAAGAAAGTACCGGGCAAAGAAGAGTTCTACGAAACGCTGCGCTACTTTGCCCGCCGTATCGAGCTGACCGGCGTAACGCTGCAACTGAACACCCGCGTGGCGGCAGCAGACCTGGCAGCGTTTGACGAGGTGGTACTGGCTACCGGTATCGCGCCGCGCAAGCCACCTATCGAGGGGATCGACCACCCGAAAGTGCTCAGCTACCTGGACGTGCTCAAGTTTGGCAAACAGGTTGGCCGCAGCGTGGCGGTCATCGGTGCGGGTGGTATCGGCTTTGATGTGTCCGAATACCTGACACACGAAGGCAAGTCGCCCTCGCTGGATACCGCCGCCTTCATGAAAGAGTGGGGGGTAGACATGGCGGTAACGACGGCAGGCGGCCTGGCGGCCAGCGGCCCGCAGCCGCATCCTAGCCCGCGCCAGGTGTACCTGCTGCAACGCAAGAGCAGCAAGGTGGGCGAAGGCCTGGGCAAGACCACCGGCTGGATCCATCGCGCCAGCCTGCAGATGAAAAACGTCACCATGATCCCGGGTGTCACCTACGACAAGATCGACGATGCCGGCCTGCACGTTACCATCAAGGGCGAGCCACAAGTGCTGGCGGTGGATAATGTGGTGATCTGCGCCGGGCAAGACCCGCTGCGCGAGCTGCAGCAGCCGTTGCTGGATGCCGGCAAGCCGGTACACCTGATTGGCGGTGCCGATGTCGCTGCCGAGCTGGATGCCAAGCGTGCCATCGACCAGGGCGCCAGGCTGGCTGCCAGCATCTGATTTACTGAACAAGCGTATGGCTGGCTGCCATACGCGGGTTGGGTGAACAACATTTTATGAAGTGCTAAAGACTGCCAGCGTGCCTGGCAGTCTTTTTTTATTGCATTGTTATATTCTTTTGGCATTTTAAAATGTCGGGTTGCGGCATTTTTGCCATAAAAGAAGCAATTACCGATAGAATTTAGCCAAATCAAAAATTCATATTTATTGAAATGCTAGATTGCTCGCGTGTGTTGACGGTACATTGTTAAGCATCAGGCGCTTGACTTTAAAGTCGGGTCTGAGGTGTTTACTGTCCGCGCGACGAGTGAATTGCCAAAATAACGATAAAGGAATGCCAGGATGGCCAAAAAATTCCTGCTGCTATGCCTGACTGCTTGCTGCCTGACCCCCTTGGCGCAAGCGGCGGATATGCTGGTGCTAGGTGTGGTGCCGTACTTGTCGGCACGCAAGCTGGCCGAACTGTACGAGCCCATGCGCACACAGCTACAAGGTGCTTTGGGTGTGCCGGTGGTGATCGAGTCGGCACCAGACTACCAAAGCTATCTCGAACGTACTGCCCAGGGCCGCTACGACGTCATTGCCACGTCGCCATACTTCGGCCGCCTGGCGCAGCTAGAGCAAGGCTACGAGCCGCTGGCCCGCCCGCAAACCAATCTCGAGCCCCTGCTGGTGACCCGCAAGGATGGCGTAAATTCGCTGGAAGCCCTGCGTGGCAAGGTAGTTTCCACCAGCGACAAGCTGGCCAACCTGACCTTGGCCGCACAGCGTTACCTTATCCAGAACGGCCTGACCCCCGGCAAAGATATCACCATCCGCCCGGCCGGCAGCCATGCCAACTCGGTGCAGGCGCTGCTCAACGGCGAATCCGCCGCTGCCATTATTTCTGTTACCGCCTTGCGCCAGCTGCACCCCGGTACCACGGTACGGGTGCGCATCATGAAGCGGCTGCCGCAGACCACGCCATTGCTGTATCTGGCCAACAAGCGGCTAGGTAGCAGCCGTATCGACAGCCTGCGTCGCCAGCTTCTCCAGTTTGCCAACCACACGGCAGAAGGCCAGGCTTTCAGCAAAGAACTGGGGCATGGCGGCCTGAAAGAGATCTCCGCTGCAGATATGAAGGCGCTGGACCCGTATGTCCAGGATTTGAAGGTGATGCTGAAATAATGGCCATTGACCTGCGGCCGCGTTCGCTAACCTGGATCATCATTCCGGCCTTGTTTGTGGTGCAGCTGCTGCTGTTTGGCATTATTGCCTGGCAGAGTGTGCACATGATGCGCGAAATGGCGGTGGAGCAAACGCGTGTGCGCCTGGGCAGCCTGCAGGTAGAGCTGCGCGCCGCACTGGTGGCGCCCATGCTGGAGCGTGACTACAGCACGCTGCAGGAAATCACCGACGAGCTGACCCGCTCCAGCGACCTGGCCTACCTGGTGGTGCGTGATGGTGCCGGCAAGGTCATGGCCCGCAGCGGCATACAGATACAGCGCTTTACGCCCGACAGCGATATTGCCGGCAGCAACGACCCCTTGTTTGATACCCGCTTCCCGCTGACGCAAGGCGATGTACAGCTAGGTCTGCGCGTGGCAGAGGCGCGGCAGATTTTCCTGAACTTCATCCAGCGTACTGCGCCGATGGTGGTGGTAGCGGGCCTGCTGGCCACCGTGTGGATGGTATTGGTAACGTTGTGGATTGTGCGGCGGCTAAAGCGTCTGACCCAGGCAGCCGAGTCGCTTGGCCATGGCACTTTGTCGGTACGGGCGCCGGAAGATGGGGTAGACGAAGTTGGCCGCCTGGGCTTGGCCTTTAACCGTATGGCCGCGGCGGTACAGTCGGCTGACGAAAAGTGGGCCAAGAGCCAGCGCTTCACCGACATGCTGCTGCTAGCCATGCCGATGCCCGTGTTTTACAAAGATGCGCAAGGCCGCTACATGGGCTGTAACGATGCCTTTGCCCGTGTTACCGGCCTGAGCCGGCGTGATATCCGTGGCAAGGTGGCGGCCGAGCTATGGCCTGCCGAGTTGGCCGCATTGCACATGCGGCACGATGAGGCGCTCAACGCGGGCCTGGGGCATCAAGAGTATGCCGGCTTGCTGACCGACCAGCACGGCCTGCAGCGCCATGTGATTTTTTCCAAGGATGTGTTCTACGACGATCTGGGCCAGATCGCCGGCATTATCGGCGCCTGGAACGATATTTCCGACCTGCGCCGGGTCGAAGGCAGATTGCAGTTACTGGCGGGGGTATTCAAGCACTCGCGTGAAGGCATTGTGATTGCCGATGCCAGCGGCAGGGTGGTGGATGTGAACCGTGCGCTGTGCGAGATCAGTGGTTTCGAGCGGGACGAAGTGGTCGGGCAAATGCCCAGCCACTTTTATTCTGGCCGGCATGACGACGATTTTTACCAGTCCATCCGTATCACCCTCAGCCAGAAAGGCCATTGGCAGGGCGAGGTGTGGAACCGGCGCAAGGACGGCAGCCTCTACCCCGTGCTGCTATCGATTTCCATCATTTACGACCAGCAGGGCCTGGTACGCCACTACATTGCCGTGTTTGCCGATATCACGGTGATGAAAGAGCAGGAAGCCCGGCTGGACCGCATGGCCCACCACGACCCGCTTACCCAGCTACCCAACCGCGTGTTGCTAGGCGACCGTATGCGGGTGGCCATTGCCCAGGCCAGCCGTAGTGGCCAATGGCTGGCGATCTGCTTTATGGACCTGGACGGTTTCAAACGCGTTAACGACCGCTACGGCCATGATGTGGGTGATCAGCTGCTGATCAAGATTGCCGACCGTCTGCAGCAGACCATGCACGGTGGCGACACGGTGGCACGGCTGGGCGGCGATGAATTCGCCCTGCTGTTATCCGGCCTGCCCGATATCGCCGCCTGCCATCAGACCCTGCACCAGATACTGGACACCGTCGCTCAGCCCTGCGATATCGGCGATATCCAGATACAAGTTTCCGCCAGTATCGGCGTTACCTTGTACCCGCAAGACGAGCAGGACGCCGATACCCTGCTGCGCCATGCCGACCAGGCCATGTACAAAGCCAAGGACCTGGGGCGCAATGGCTACCAGATTTTTGATGCCGAGCACGACCGCCTGAGCCGTAGCCGCCTGCAAAGCCTGCAGCGGCTGGAGCAGGCACTGGTACAGGGCGAGCTGCAGCTGTATTACCAGCCCAAGGTCAATATGCGCGACGGCCAGATCGTGGGCATGGAAGCCTTGATGCGCTGGCACCACCCGCAGCGCGGTGTCCTGGCCCCCGGCGCGTTTCTGCCCGAGGCGGAAGACAGCCACCTGGATATCCGCCTGGGCGAGTGGGTGATCGCCACCGCACTACAACAGATGGCGCAGTGGCGTGGCGAAGGGCGGGTACTGTCGGTCAGTGTGAATATTTCCGCCCACCACCTGCAGCAGTCTGATTTTGCCGCCCGCCTGGCCGGCTTGCTGGATGCCCACCCGGATGTGCCACGTGGCATGCTGGAAATCGAGGTACTGGAAAGCACCGCGCTGTCTGATGTAGAACACGTTGGCCGCCTGATGCAAACCTGTCAGGGGCTGGGGGTGCGTTTCTCGCTGGATGACTTCGGTACCGGCTACTCGTCTCTGCTGTATCTGAAACGCCTGCCGGCGGACAAACTCAAGATTGACCAGTCGTTTATTCGTGGCATGCACGAAAGCAGCGACGACCTGGCCATTGTGCAGGGCATTATCGGCCTGTCCGAAGCCTTCAACCGCGAGCTGGTCGCCGAAGGGGTAGAAACCGTCGAGCATGGCAGCCTGCTACTGCACCTGGGGTGTGATGTGGCACAGGGCTATGGCATAGCCAAACCCATGCCGGCTGGCGAGGTGGTGGCCTGGTGCCGTAGCTGGCATAGCCCGCAAGAATGGCTGGCGGCGCGCAAGCGCTGGTCGCAGGAAGACATCTTCCTGTTTGGCCTGGAGCTGAACCTGCGCAGCGCTTTGTCGCGCCTGCTGTCCTTGGCGCAGGAGCCGGGCGTGGCGGGCAGCTGGGTGGACGATGTTAGCGAGCGCTTCTTGCGCTGGTACGGTACCGACGGCCAGATGCGCTACGGTGGCCACGCCAGCTTTGCCCAGCTGGGCCAGCTGCAGTCTGCGCTGATGCTGCATTGCCAGCAGCTCTGGCAGGCCTGCCAGCTGGGCGACGATGAAGCGATCCAGCAGCATATTCCCGTGCTTCTTACCCTGCGCCAGCAGCACGAGCAGGCGGTGCATACCCTGCTATCGGGCATGCCCCAGCTGCGTGAAGACAAGTACAGCCTGCCCTTATAGGCCGGCTAGTGTCTTGCTGAGTGTTTTCTCGTCGATAATGCCCAGCAGCTGCTTAACCGGCTTGCCCTGGGCATTCAGGATCACCGTATAAGGCAGGCCGCCACTCTTGTTGCCCAGCTCGCGCATGAGGCCAATACCGTCACCATCGCTCATCAGGATGGGGTAGCTCACCGGGGTCTGTTTCAGAAAAGCCTGCACCTGCTCCGGCTGGTCCAGCGCAATGCCTACCGTCTTGATGCCCTTGGGCGCCAGCTTGACCGACAGTGCCGACAGCATGGGCATTTCATGGCGGCACGGCGCGCACCAGGTCGCCCAGAAGTTCACCACGGTCACCCGCCCCTGAAAAGGGGCAAACGCGGCAGCCTGGCCACTCACCAGCGTTAGCTTGGCCTTGTCCAGTGGCCCGGCAGCCTGCGCAGGCAGGCTAAAACCCAGTGCAATCAGCAGCAGGCCGTGGCGTAGCAGCGTGGTGATGTTGTGCATTTTTATTCCATTTTGATAGTGAAAAGTTGTTAGATATCTGCAAGTTGGCCGCAGTTCGGCGCTGCCTTTAAACAAACGTTCATGATAAACTCGCCGATTACTTTTTTGTTTGCGCGCGAGTCATGTCTATTCTCGTTTGCGGGGCGCTGGCCTACGACACCCTGTTCAATTTCGAAGATCGCTTCGATAACCATATCCTGCCCGATCAGCTGCACAAGATCTCCACCACGTTCAAGGTGCCCACCATGCGCCGCGAGTTTGGCGGCCCGGCAGGCAATATTGCCTACAGCCTGTGCCTGCTGGGCGAGAAGCCGCTGGTGATGGGTGCCGTGGGTGAGGACTTCGAGCCTTATCGCCAGCATCTCAAGCGCGCAGGCGTGGATGACCGCTTTATCCGCACCATTCGCGGGCAGTATACGTCGCAATGCTTTGGTATTGCCGACAAGGATGGCAACCAGCTGATGGCCTTTCACCCCGGCTCCATGGACCACGCTACCGTGAACCATATCGCGGACGTACCCGAGCCGGTACAGGTGGCCATCGTGTCGCCAGGTGGGCACGCCGCCTTTTTGCAGCACACCCGCGAGCTGCACGCCGCCGGTATTCCGTTCATTTTCGACCCGGGCCAGGAGCTGCCGCTGCTGTCGCGTGACGAGCTGAATGAAATCGTGGAGCTGGCAACCTATGTAGCCATTAACGACTACGAAAGCGAGCTGATGCGCGAGCGCGCCGGCTTGCCGGTAGAGGTGCTGAAAGACAAGGTCAAAGCCTTGATCGTGACCCGCGGCTCCAAAGGTGCCGAAATCTACGTGGACGACACCATCCACCTGATTCCGCGCGTACAGATGCCCATCAAGCCGGTCGACCCGATGGGCTGTGGCGATGCCTTCCGCGCCGGCCTGCTATACGGTATCAAGCACGGCTACGACTGGAAGATCACCGGCCGCCTGGCCAATGTGCTGGGCGCCATCAAAGTCACCAGCCATGGCCCGCAGAACCATTTCTTTGACTGGGACAAGCTGAAGTCGCTGTACCAGCAGGCCTACGGCGACCCTTGGCCGCTGTAAGAAATATCGTAGGTGTTGTACACACTGTTCAATAAGGCACGCTTTGGCGTGCCTTATGCATTGTGACGCCTGCGCTCGCGTTGTCATCGGCTTTGTTGTCTTTAAAAATCAATAGTTTGGGTGGCTGTTGGCTGAGTCGGCACCGCTTGCCTGAAAAAATCCAGCATGATGCATGGCCATTTTCTTTTTGTGGCAAAGCGTCACAAAGTGATAACGGGGTTGAATAAGCCGCGCGGCGGCCCCACCATGCACCCATTACCGCTTTCCCCGCAGAAAGGGCACCATGACCGTACCGCATTTGACCACCGCTTTGACCGGCCCTTTACTAGAGCTGGAAAGCCGCATTCTGCTAGCCCAGCCACATATCGAACACTGGTTCCGTAGCCAGTGGCACAACCACGCTGCCCCGTTTTATGGCTCGGTAGACTTGCGCAACAGCGGTTTCAAACTGGCACCGGTGGACATGAACCTGTACCCGGGTGGCCATAACAACCTGAACCCCGAATTTCTGCCCTTGGCCGTGCAGGCAGCACAAAGCGCGGTAGACCGCGTCTGCCCCAAAGCCAAGAGCATTCTGCTGATCCCGGAAAACCATACCCGTAACACCTTCTACCTGCAGAACGTGGCGGCGCTGGTGCATATCTTCGAACAAGCCGGGCTGAAAGTGCGCCTGGGTACGCTGAACCCGGAGATTACAGAGCCTACCGCCCTGACGGCGGCCAACGGTGCCGTGGTCACCGTAGAGCCGCTGCAGCGCCGCGGTAGCCGCGTGGTGCTGGCCGACGGCTTCAGCCCGTGTATCGTCCTGCTCAACAACGACCTGTCTGCCGGCCTGCCTGACGTGCTGGCTGGTATCGAGCAAAACCTGATGCCGCCGCTGCACGCCGGCTGGGCCGTGCGCCGCAAGACCAACCACTTTGCTGCTTACGACAAGGTAGCCACCGACTTTTCGCAGCTGATCTCCATCGACCCCTGGCTGATCAACCCCTATTTCAGCGCCGCCGGCGGCCTGGACTTTCACACCCGCCAGGGGGAAGACGCGCTGGCCGAGCACGTGGCGCAGATGCTGGACAAGATCCGCATCAAGTATCGCGAATACGGCATTACCCACGACCCGTACGTGATTGTGAAAGCCGATGCCGGTACCTACGGCATGGGCGTGATGAGCGTGAAGTCGCCGGAAGAGGTGATTGGCCTGAACCGCAAAGCGCGCAACAAGATGTCGGTGGTAAAAGAAGGCCTGGAAGTGAGCGAGGTGATCGTGCAGGAAGGCGTGCACACCTTCGAATCCATCAACGATGCCGTGGCCGAGCCTGTGGTGTACATGATGGACCGCTATGTGATCGGCGGCTTCTACCGCGTACATACCGGCCGTGGTGTAGACGAAAACCTGAACGCCCCGGGCATGCACTTTGTCCCGCTGTCGTTCGAGACGGCCTGCCTGCCAGACCATAAAGTCGGCCCCGATGCCCCGCCAAACCGCTTCTACGCCTACGGTGTGGTCGCGCGCCTGGCGCTGCTGGCCGCCTCACGCGAGCTGGAAGCCACCGACCCGGACGCCGAATAAGCGCCCGCTGCGGCCAACCTTGAGAGCAAAGCTATGCAGATACTGTTTATTGCCGACCCGCTGGAAAGCTTCAAGATCCACAAGGACACCACCTACGCCATGATGGAAGAGGCGCATGCGCGCAATCACGCCATCTGGTTTTGCGAGGCAGGCGAGCTGTATGTCGAGGGCGGCCGCATTCTGACCGAAGCCCGCCCGGTAACGTTTACCGGCCTGGGTGGCAAGGAGTGGTTCAAGAAAGGCAACAGCCAGCGCATGCCATTGCAGGGGTTTACGGCGGTGGTGATGCGTAAAGACCCGCCGTTTGACCTGGAATACCTGTACGCCACCCAGCTCTTGACGCTGGCCGAGGCAGAAGGCGCCCGCGTCTTCAATAAGGGCCAGGCGCTGCGTGACTTTAACGAAAAACTGGCAATCCTGAATTTCCCCGAGCAAACCGCGCCCACCATGGTGACCTCGCGCCCGGACCGGCTGAAACGCTTTGTGCGCCAGCATCAGGACGCCATTCTCAAACCGTTGGACGGCATGGGTGGCAGCGGTATTTTCCGCGTGACGCCAGACGACCCGAACCTGAACGTGATCATTGAAACCGTAAGCCAGCACGGTACACAAACCGTGATGGCGCAGCGTTACATTCCGGAAATCCGCGAAGGCGACAAGCGCGTACTGGTGATTGACGGCGTACCGGTGGACTACTGCCTGGCGCGTATTCCGCAGGGGGGCGAAACCCGTGGCAACCTGGCAGCCGGTGGCCGTGGCGAAGCCCGCCCACTGACCGAGCGCGACCGGGAAATCGTCGCAGCGCTGGCACCCGAGCTCAAGCGGCGCGGTATTTTGCTGGCGGGCCTGGACGTGATTGGCAACTATCTTACCGAGGTAAATGTCACCAGCCCGACATGCTTCCGCGAGATCATGGATCAGGCGGGCATTAACGTGGCAGCGTTGTTTATCGATGCGCTGGAGCGTGCCTCCGGCCACGTGGCCTGATGCGCCACGGGTGTTGGCGATGGGCGGCTACGGCCGCCTTTGTCGTTTCTGCGCTGGCTGGCTGCAGCCCGCAGCCGGAAGCCTGGCAGCAGGAAAGCTTTGTGTTTGGCACCCGCGTGGTGCTGACTGTTTACGATGCCGACCACACCAAGGCACAAGCGGCCATGGCGCAGGTGCTAGGCGATCTGGACCAGCTGCACCAGCGCCTGCACGCCTGGCAGGCGGCGGGGGAGGTGCATGCGGCCAACCAGGCCATCGCCGCCGGCGAGCCGTTCAAGGCATCGCCCGAGCTAGACGAGCTGATTACGCTAGGCCAGCAGCTGGAACAACAAAGCGGGCAGCTGTTCTCGCCCGCCATTGGCGCCATGGTGGCTGCCTGGGGCTTTCATGCCGACCAGTACGCTGCCCGTCTGCCAGCGGCGCAGGTGTTGTCTGATCTGGCTAGCGCACGGCCACGCATGGCAGACCTGCTGCGCCAGCCGGATGGCCGCTGGCTCAGCCGTAACCCGGCAGTACAGCTGGACTTTGGCGGCATGGCCAAAGGCTGGGCGCTGGACCGTAGCCGGGCCATGCTGCTTAAGGCTGGCATCAGCTCGGCATTGTTAAATATCGGCGGTAACATCATTGCGCTGGGGAGCAAGCCCGGTGGCGAGCCGTGGCGGGTAGGCTTGCGCCACCCGCGCCAGGCAGATGCCATGGCCACGCTGGCACTGGCCGACGGCGAGGCGGTGGGTACCTCGGGCGACTACCAGCGCTTTTTCCAGCTGCAGGGCAGGCGCTATTGCCACCTGATCGACCCGCGCGATGCGCAAAGCCGCTGCCAAGTACAATCCGTGTCCGTATTAAGCCGCGCGGGGCCGCATGCTGGTTTGCTGTCCGATGTGGCCTCCAAACCGCTGTATTTTGCAGGCCCGGCGGCTGCGGCAGGCTACGCCAGCCGTTTTGGTCTGGCAGGCTGGCTGTTAATCGATTCACGCGGCGAAGCCTGGCTGCCGCAGGCTTTTGATAAGCGGCTGCAGTGGCCGCTGCAACCTACCCGTATTCATCACACAGGATGATCATGAGTCCGCACCAGGAAAGCCCGTTCAAGGGAAAAACCGGCGTAAAACGCCTGATCAATGCTTTTGGCTACTCGCTGGACGGTTTGCGTGCCGCCTACCGGCACGAAGATGCTTTCCGGCAGCTGACCTTGCTGGCCATCGTGCTGATTCCACTGGCCTTGTTTGTGGTGCCGGCCACGCCGCTGGCGCGCGCACTGCTGGTGGCCAGCTCGCTGGCAACGCTGATTATCGAGCTATTCAATTCGGCAATTGAAGCGGCGGTGGATCACACCTCGCTGGAGCGCCACCCGCTAGCCAAGCGCGCCAAGGATATGGGCAGCGCTGCCCAGCTGCTGGGCCTGGTGAACCTGGCGCTGGTTTGGGGCCTGGTGCTGTTTGGCTAGCCACAATACCTCTCGCTGCGGAGCGAGCTTGTGCCTTCAGGCTGCATGACCGGGCTGGGCAAATGCTTAGACCGTGTTGGTGGCGGGCACCTCGCTGGTCAGTGTGCCGATGGATAGCTCGGCAATATGGCTGGTGGCTTGCTGGGTACGCTCGGCCAGTTTGCGTACCTCGTCTGCTACTACGGCAAAGCCGCGCCCGGCTTCGCCCACGCGGGCGGCCTCGATGGCAGCGTTCAGTGCCAGCAGGTTGGTTTGCTCGGATATCTCGCGGATGATGCCGACCAGGCTGGCGACTTTCTGGTAGTTCTCGGTCATGCGCCGCTGGTGTGTCAGCTCGCGTTGCCTGAGCTGTTCCTGGGTTTTGCTGGCGTCGATATCGGTCAGTGCGCCCACCACGCGCAGCGGCGTGCCGTCTGCCGCGCGCCTGGTCTGGCCTTTGGCGCGAAACCAGCGGTATTCCCCGCTTTTCAGCATCAGCCGATAGGTGATGTCATAAGGTGTGTGGCCGCTGCGGTCGATCAGATGGGCCTTGAACGCGGTGACGACGCGGTCGCGGTCTTCCGGGTGCAGGCGGGAGGCCCAGCTGTCCAGCACATTGGGGAAGTCGTTTTCATCCTGGTAGCCCAGCAGGTAGCGAAACTGGTTTGACCACCAGAAAGGGTTGGCCGCATTGACCGGGTCGCCGGCAATGACTTCCATGTCCCACAGCCCGTCAGACAGCATTTCGGTTGCCAGCTCAAACCGTGTGAGCGTGGTGTGCAGCGCCTGTTGCTGATCGCGCATGGCCTGAATGTCGGTGAGCGCGCCTGCTACGCGTAGTGGTTTGCCTTGCGCATCGCGCTTGGTTTCACCGCGGGCGCGAAACCAGCGATAGTTGCCGTTTTTCAGCTTCAGTCGGTAGGTTATGTCGTAGGGGGTAGCACCACTGTGGTCGTTCAGATGGCGGCTGAAGGCGCCCAGGGTACGCTCTTTGTCCTCCGGGTGCAGGCGTGAGGACCAGCTACCCAGCGTATTGGGGAATTCGTTTTCCGAGTCAAAGCCCAGCAAATGCCGGAAGGCCGGTGACCACCAGAACGGGTAGTGCTCGTGAATGGGCTGCGCGGGGTTGATTTCCATATCCCACAGCCCATCTGCCGTAGCGCGTTGCATCAGCTCCAGCCGGTCGGCCAGGTTTTGCCGGTCGGTCAGGCTGCGGGCTTTTTCTGCGGCGGCGTCTTGTTGTGCTTCGCTCAGGGCCTGCTCAAGCTGCTGCAAGGCTTCCATTTTGGCTTGCAGCATGGACAGTACGCTGATGATGCGCTCTTTGCTGTCGGCCAGGCCTGTTGGCGGCGGGTGGCCCACGGTGCTTTCTACCGCAGAGATAAAGGCATCCAGCCGCTGCCGGCTGCCCTTGCTGAATTCCAGTCCGAACATGGCGCTCTCCTGTGTAATGTGGCACTGCTGCCGTGTGGGCATGCAGGCTTCATTATGAGAAGACACTATGCATATCTTTAAAACGCTGACTAATGGTGCTGCTGAATGTGGCCGCTGGCCACCGAGGTTCAGCTATCGGGGCGTTGCCGGTATAGCAGCCCGGGCACCACCCGGATCATGCCATTTTCGAAAGGCACCTCGCCCTCGCTACCGACCAGCTCCCACGTGGTGTCGTGTGCTCGCAGTACGCGGTAAACCGGGGTGCCGGCCTGGTACCACAGCAGCTGCTGGCCCTGAAAGTAATCCAGCGGCAGCAGCGGGCGCTCGTCCTGCACAAACATGGCCAGCGTCTCTGGCGCCTGTGCGGTGATCTGCTCGCGGTCGGCCAGCCAGATGCCGATCATCATGACCAGAAACGACAGCGCCAGCAGTGGCCAGGCGCCCCCCATGGCAAATACTGCGGTCAGCACGCTGCTGCCGCTAAGGAAAAATTGGCTGTTCATGCTGAGTGTCCGCGTAGCACCCTGCTAGAGGGGGATGGTTGCCATGTCATGCAGCGCAGTGGGGCGATGCATGGCCCGGTGGGGCTGTCCGTCTGGCAAACGCGGGGGGTGTTTGCGTGGCCATGCTGGCCACAGGCGGGCGGCTAAGGTTGAAGCTTAGTGGCTTTTTTGCATGATTTTTGCGTGAAATCAGCCAGCACATGATGAGTTTTGCGTGAACTGTGGGTGAACCAGACATAAAAAAGCCAGCCCGCAGGCTGGCTTGGGTGTAGCGGTGGATCAGGCTTCGGCCTTGCCTTCCGGCGGGGCGATCTGCTCGGCGTAGCCGCATTCTTTTTGCGGGCACACTTTTTCGGTACCACGACGCTTGGTGGTTTTCAGCGTCAGGATGGGCCAGTTGCATTTAGGGCAAGGCTCGGCAATCGGCGGGTTCCAGGTGGCGTACTTGCACTTGGGGTAGGTATTGCAGCTGTAGAACAGCTTGCCGTAGCGGCTCTTGCGCTCGATCAGGCTACCGGTCTTGCATTCCGGGCACTGTACGCCGGTGTCGCGTGGCTTTTCCAGTGGCTCGATATGCTTGCACTTGGGGTAGTTGGCGCAGCCGATGAACTTGCCGAAGCGGCCTTTCTTGATGTGCAGCTCGCCGCCGCAATCCGGGCAGGTACGGTCTTCGATCACGGTCGGGGCTTCGGCTTCTGCGGCTGCTTGCTCGGCGGTTTCACCCACGTTGCGGGTGTAGTCGCAGTCCGGGTAGCCGGTGCAGGCAATGAAGCGGCCGCGTTTGCCAAACTTGATCGACAGCGGTTTGCTGCATTTCGGGCAGGCTTCGTCCAGGCTTTCGGTGGTGACTTCTGCGCGCGAAATGCCTTCTTTTTCGGTGATCTGCTTGGAAAAACCCTTCCAGAAGCTATCCATCACCGGCACCCACTGGCGGCTGCCACTGGCGATTTCATCCAGCTGGTTTTCCAGCTTGGCGGTAAAGTTGTAGTCCACATACTGAGCAAAGTGCTCGGTCAGGAACTTGTTAACGATGTCGCCGGTATCGGTAGGGAAGAAGCGCTTTTTGTCGATGATGACGTATTCGCGGTCTTTCAGCGTGGAGATGATGCTGGCGTAGGTGGACGGGCGGCCGATGCCGAATTCTTCCAGCGCTTTAACCAGGCTGGCTTCCGAGAAGCGCGGTGGCGGCTGGGTAAAGTGCTGGTCGCCGTACAGTTTGTCTACCGGCAGGGTTTCGCCTTCGGTCAGTAGCGGCAGCTTGGCATTTTCTTCGTCTTCGGCGTCGTCGACGTCTTCTTCGTACACCGACAGGAAGCCGGCAAATACCTGTACCTGGCCGCTGGCGCGGAACACGCCATCACCTACGGCGATATCGATACTGGTGGTGTCAAAGCGTGCCGGTGCCATCTGGCAGGCCAGGGTGCGCTTCCATACCATGTCGTACAGCTTGAACTGGTCGGTGGTCAGGAACGGTTTCACCGATTCCGGCGTGCGCAGGATGGACGTCGGGCGGATGGCCTCGTGCGCTTCCTGGGCATTCTTGGACTTGTTCTTGTAGCTGACGGCGTTCTTGGGCAGGTGCTCGGCGTCGAAACGCTCGGCAATGTAGCCGCGGATTTCTTCTACCGCTTCATTGGCCAGTGCCACCGAGTCGGTACGCATATAGGTAATCAGGCCCACGGTGCCCTGGCCGATGTCGATACCTTCGTACAGCTGCTGCGCGGTACGCATGGTGCGGTCGGTGGTCATGCCCAGCTTGCGCACGCCTTCCTGCTGCAGGGTGGACGTGGTGAACGGCGCGGCGGGGCTGCGCGATTTCTTTTTCTTTTCGATGCTGGTGACGTTGGCCGCATGGCCAGCCAGCAGGCCCAGGATGCGGCTTTGTTCCGCTTCGTTGGGCACGTCGAATTGTTCCAGCTTTTTGCCGGCAAACTGGGTGAGCTTGGCGCTGAACTTGGTACGGCTCTTGTGGCTGTCCAGGTGGACGGTCCAGTACTCCTGCTCCACAAAGGCCTTGATCTCGTTCTCGCGTTCGCAGATCAGGCGCAGCGCCGGGCTTTGTACACGGCCGGCAGACAGGCCGCGGCGGATTTTCTTCCACAGCAGCGGCGACAGGTTGAAACCTACCAGGTAGTCCAGCGCGCGGCGTGCTTGCTGGGCGTCTACCAGGTCCTGCGCGATGGGGCGCGGGTTGGCGATGGCTTCCAGTACCGCGTTCTTGGTGATTTCGTGGAACACCACGCGCTGGGCGGTTTTGTCCTTCAACAGTTTTTTCTTGTTGAGGATTTCTACCAGGTGCCAGGAAATGGCTTCGCCTTCGCGGTCCGGATCCGTTGCTAGATAGACATGGTCTACCTTGCCCACGGCTTCGATGATGGCGTCCACGTGTTTGCTGTTGCGCGCAATCAGCTGGTACTTCATGGCGAAGTCTTTTTCCGGGTCCACAGCACCGTTTTTCGGTACCAGGTCGCGCACGTGGCCGTAGGAAGCCAGGACTTCAAAGTCCGGGCCCAGGTATTTTTTCAGCGTTTTCGCCTTGGAGGGCGATTCGACGATCAGGAGACTGGAGGGCATGTCTGCTTTGTTTTCAGTAGCACGCCATGGGGCGCGACATATTGTGTATTCATCAAACAAAACAAGAGCGCAAGGTTTTGCGCTCTTGTCGAATCCTGACACTGCGGCCAACCTTGATGGCGCGCAGTGTGTGCTTATTGCATGGTGGGTTCGCCGTGCAGGGCGCTGAGCAGGTCTTCACCTACCAGCACCGGCAGTTCTGCGCGTTGTGCCCACAGTACCATCAGTGCGGCCAGTTTGGCGGTTGGCAGGGTAATTTCGTCGTCCGGCATCACCAGCAGGCGGTCGATCAGCATTTCTCGCTGGGCCGGTGACAGGGCGCCGTTGTGTTCCAGAAACACGATCAGGCCGCGTACGTCGCTTGGCAGGCGCGAGATTTCGTATTCGTGAAAAACACGCATGCCACTGCCTTCATTGGCGCCCAGATAGGCACCTTCATTCAGCTCGTTCAGGCCGTCAAGCCAGTCCAGCGCGTCGCTGATTTCTTCATTTTCGAAACCTGCTGCGGCGAGCTGGCGCCCCAGATCATCACGGGCGGGGCAATGATCGGGGTCATTGAATTCTTCTAGCAAAAAGGCGAGAACGTCAAACATCTATAGGAATCAGTCACTTGTATGGGTTGGCTAGTGGGCGTCGGCACGGCGCTGGTAGCGCCCGCCTTGCATGCTGTCGACATGGCCCAGTAGTTCGAGCTCAAGAAGCATCGCGTAAACGTCCCCCGCCGTCAACCCGAGCCGGCTGGCAAGGGTGTCGGCGTCTACCGGGTCGTAGCCCATGGCCTGCAGAATATCGGGGCCTTGGGTGAGCTCTTGTTCTGCCGGTGCAGCGGTGTCGGGTAGCAGGGCTGACGGCTTGCCAATTTCGTCCAGTACGTCGTCTACCGTTTCCACCAGCCGCGCGCCGTCCTTGATCAGGCGGTGGCAGCCGCGGGCCTGCGGGTTCAGGATGGATCCGGGTATGGCCATGACTTCGCGCCCGGCTTCCAGCGACAGGCGGGCGGTGATCAGCGAGCCGCTTTGCAGGGTAGCCTCCACCACCAGGCAACCACGGCACAGGCCGGCAATGATGCGGTTGCGGCGCGGGAAATGTTGCGCCAGCGGGCCCATGCCCAGTGCAAATTCGGACAGGATCAGGCCCTGCTCGGCGATCTGGTGCGCCAGCTTGCGGTTACTGGCCGGGTACACGCGGTCTATGCCGGTGCCGATGATGGCAATGGTGCCGCCGCCCGCTGCCAGGGCGCCTTCGTGGGCGGCGGCGTCGATGCCGCCGGCCAGGCCGCTAACGATGGTGTAGCCCTGTGCGGCCAACCTTTTGGCAAAGGTACGCGCGTTATCTTCGCCCTGCGGGGTGGCGTTGCGGCTGCCCACGATAGCCAGCATGGGGGTGGCGAGCAGGGCACGTTGGCCGCGGGCAAACAGCAGCGGCGGGGCAGCGCCGGCTTCGGCCAGCTGGCAGGGGTAGTCCGGGTCGTTCAGGGTGAGCAGGCTACAGCCGGGCTGCTGTGCCCAGGCCAGGGCATCGGCGGCGCTCTGGCGGGCGATATCGCCGCCCAGCGCATCCAGCGCCTCGCCTTCCAGTACGCCGGCGAGCTGGCTACGGTTGGCCGCCAGTACGGCCGTGGCGCTGCCAAAGCGCTGCAGTAGCTGCAAAAAGCGCTGCGGGCCGATGCCGGGCGACAGCGCTAGGGTGGCCCAGTCTTGCAGGCTATCGCTCATTCGGGCAGGGCGACGCGGTCGCCCACGATGACTGGCTGGGTCGCATCGACTACCAGGGCGTAGGAGGCCTTGTTGAAGACGCGATAAACGATGAGTCGGCCAACTTGCTGGGTAGGCAGCATGGCGTGCTGCTTGGGGGCAATCTGCACACTACGCGGTGCGCGGTAGATGCCGAAGACGTGGCCGATTTCTACCCCGTCGCGCAGGCCGCGGTTGATCATGACATTATAATTCTGGCCGATTTCGTTCACGCCGTTGTAGGCGCTGACCACGCGGCCTTCCAGCGCCGCGGGTGCTTCGTGCGGGGCGTATTGCATCACGGTGAACTGGCTGGCCTTCATCAGGCGGTCGCCTACCAGCACTTCTTCGGCCACCTTGCCCACCTTCAGCGTGCTGATGGTGTCCAGCTTGCTTACGGTCAGCTCGCCGCCATAGGTAACTTCATGGCCCAGCACTTCTTTGGTATCCGGGTCGGTAATGGTACGGCCCAGGCGGTAGGCTTGCCAGGTGCCGCCGGCATCCAGGCCCTGGCCATAGGCCACGTCGGTGGTAGACAGGATCACCCGGTTGTCCTGGCCGGCAATGATGCGCGGCGCGCTATCGTAGCTGGACAGGTCGTCCAGCAGCAGCGGGCGTTTCAGGAAGGGCTCGATCATGCGGGCCGGGATGGTGCTGATGGCGGCATCCAGCTGCTGGCTGCGAATCTGTGGTGACAGCTTTACCACACGGCTACCCTCGCGGCGCAGAACCGGTTCGCCGTTTATCATGTCCAATACCAGTGTTTCACCGGGGTAGATCAGGTGCGGGTTTTTCACCTCGTCGCGGTTCAGGCGCCACAGCTGTGGCCACTTCCAGGGAGACTTCAGGTAGCGGGCCGAAATATCCCACAGGGTATCGCCCTTTTTGACCACGTAGCGTTGCGGTGCGCCCTCGCGTAACGCCAGTGTGTCGGCGTAAGCCGGCGCAGACAGGCCAAGGGCGAGGAGTAGCGATATAATAGGTTTAAACATCAGAAAGTGACCCCATTTGACCGGCACTTGAGAAAAAGGCTAACCGGATGCTGGCAACATTATCGTTCTGGCTGCCGCCATCCCACAACTGGAAATCTGTTTGAATCATGGCACTGCTTAACATCCTGCACTACCCGGACCCGCGCCTGCACAAGGTAGCCGCCCCGGTCACCCTCTTCGACGCGGCGCTGCAAAAGCAGGTCGACGATATGTTTGAAACCATGCACGAGGCCAAAGGCATTGGCCTGGCTGCCACGCAGGTGAACTACCACTACCGCCTGCTGGTGATCGATGTGTCGGAAGACAAAACCGAGCCACTGGTGGTGATCAACCCCGAATTTTTGCAAAAAGACGGCGAAACCGTGTACGAAGAAGGCTGCCTGTCGGTGCCTGGCGTGTACGACAAAGTGACCCGTGCCGAGCGTGTAAAGCTGCGCGCCCAAAACGCCAAGGGCGAGTTTTTCGAGCTGGAGGCCGACGGCCTGCTGGCCATCTGCCTGCAGCACGAGGTCGATCATCTGGACGGCAAGGTATTTGTGGAATACCTGTCCGAGATGAAGCAAAGCCGCATCAAGACCAAGATGAAAAAGCGCGAAAAACAAAACATGTAAGCTGCCGCAGCCTGCTGCTGCTGTAGTTAACCGGGGCACGCAAGCGTGCCCTTTGGCTTTTTAGCGATGGCCCAGGCCACGCAGCCAGGAAAGACACCCGATGAAACTGATATTTGCCGGTACGCCGGTCTTTGCTGCCCAGGCGCTACAGGCGCTGATTGACGCTGGCCACGAGATTCCTCTGGTGCTTACCCAGCCAGACCGCCCGGCCGGGCGCGGCATGAAACTCAAGCCCAGCCCGGTAAAAGAGCTGTCCTTGCAGCACGGCCTGCGCGTGGAGCAGCCGCTGACGCTGAAAACCCCCGAGGCGCAGGCACTGGTGGCCGACGTGAGCGCCGAGGTGATGGTGGTGGCAGCCTATGGCCTGCTGCTGCCCAAAGCCGTGCTGGACATGCCCGCCCGTGGCTGCCTGAATATCCACGCCTCGCTGCTGCCGCGCTGGCGCGGTGCGGCGCCTATCCAGCGCGCCATTCTGGCGGGCGACGCGGAAACCGGCATCACCATCATGCAGATGGATGTGGGCCTGGATACCGGCGACATGCTGTCGGTTCACCCGCTGCCGATCGCAGCAGACGACAGCGCCGCCAGCCTGCACGATAAGTTGGCCGCATTGGGGGCCGAGGCTATTGTGAGCACGCTGGCGGCACTGGGTGCCTGCCCAGCCGTTAAACAGCCGGAGGCCGGGGTCACCTACGCCGCCAAGCTCACCAAAGAAGAAGCCCGCGTAGACTGGCAGCTGCCCGCCGCCGACATCGCCTGCGCCATTCGCGCCTACAACCCGGCACCCGGCGCGCACACCCTGTTGGCTGGCGAGGCACTCAAGCTGTGGCACGCCCACGCCATCGATGGCCAGGCACCGGCAGGGCAGGTGGTGCGCGCCGATGCAGACGGCGTGGTCGTGGGCAGCGGCCACGGGCTTGTTGTATTAACGCAACTGCAGGCAGCCGGTGGCAAAAGGTTGGCCGCACGCGACTTTATTGCCGGCCGCCCGGCACTGGCAGGCGCTGTACTGGGTGCTTGAGTTGCCGGCCTGCCGCCCTCATAGTCAGTAAAGAACGCCTCAAAGGAGCAAGACATGGGCTTTAACTGGTTCAAGACCACGCTGTTGATGGCGGCCATCCTGGCGCTGTTCGTGGTGATAGGCGGCATGATGGGCGGCAAGACCGGCATGCTGATTGCCCTGCTGCTGGGTGGGGGCATGAACGTGTACGCCTACTGGAACTCCGACCAGATGGTGTTGCGTATGTACAACGCCCAGCAGGTGGATGCGCAATCCGCCCCCGAGCTGTACGGCATGGTGGCCGAGCTGGCGCAGCGCGCCAATATGCCCATGCCGCGTGTGTACGTGATTCACGAAGAGCAGCCCAACGCCTTTGCTACCGGGCGCAACCCCGAGCACGCCGCCGTGGCGGCCACCACCGGCATCATGCGCATGCTCGATTACCGCGAGCTGCGCGGCGTGATGGCGCACGAGCTGGCCCACGTGAAGCACCGCGACACGCTGATCTCTACCGTCAGCGCCACCATGGCCGGTGCCATTTCCGCGCTGGCCAACTTTGCCATGTTCTTTGGCGGCCGCGACGAGAGTGGCCGCCCGGTCAACCCCATCGCCGGCATCGCCGTGGCGCTGCTGGCGCCCCTGGCCGCCAGCCTGATCCAGATGGCCATTTCCCGGGCGCGCGAGTTTGAAGCAGACCGTGGCGGCGCCGAAATCAGTGGCGACCCGCTAGCGTTGGCCGCCGCCTTGCAGAAGATCGAGTACTACGCGCAGTACCGCACCATGCCCGCCGCCGAGGCGCACCCGGAAACCGCGCAGATGATGATCATCAACCCGCTATCCGGTGGCGGTGGCATCAGCAGCTTGTTCCGCACCCACCCGCACACCGAAGAACGCATCGCCCGCCTGCAGGAGATTGCCCGCGGCGGCGTGTGAAACGGTATCATTCGGCCTTAAATTTGATTTGCGGCCACCGCCCTAGCCGGGCGGTGGCCGGTTTTATTGGAAAGACCCAAACAGCATGCATCGTATTCAGGAACTGGCCGCGGGTTTGATCGCGCGTGTCGAAGAAGGCCGTACCCTCACCGAAGCACTGGCGGCCGCCCAGCGCAGTACCGAGCTCACCGCTGGCGAGCGCGGCGCGCTGCAGGACATCGGCTACGGCACCCTGCGCCACCTGGGCCAGCTGCGCTTTATCCTGCGCGAGCTGGTGCCCAAGCGCCTGCCTTCCGACGACATCGAACGCCTGCTGCTGGTAGCCCTCTACCAGCTGGCACATACCCGTGCCGCGCCTTACGCCGTGGTAGACCAGGCGGTGCGCTGCGCAGAAGACATCGCCATGGGCCGCCTGAAAGGCCTGGTCAACGGCACGCTGCGCAACTTCCTGCGCAATAAAGACAACCTGCTGGCCGACGCCGGCCGCGATAACGAAGCGCGCTACAACCACCCGCGCTGGTGGGTACAGCGCCTGCGTGCCGCCTACCCCACGCAGTGGGCCTCGGTGCTGGAAATGTCCAACCGCCGCCCGCCCATGACGCTGCGTGTGAATGCCGGCAAGCTCAGCGCCGAAGACTACGTGGCGCAGTTGGCCGCAAAAGACATCAAGGCCCGCATCATCAAAGGCCAGGCCGTGCTGCTGGACGTGCCGTGCAATGTGCGTGATCTGCCGGGCTTTGCCGAAGGCGTGGTGTCGGTGCAGGACTTTGGTGCGCAAAAGGCCGCCTTGCTGCTGGACGTCGCCGACGGCATGCGTGTGCTGGACGCCTGCGCGGCACCGGGTGGCAAGACCGGTCACATCCTGGAACTGGCCCAGGCCAAGCTGGTGGCGCTGGATGTGGACGCCGAGCGCCTGCAACGCGTGGAAGACAACCTGCAGCGCCTTGGGCTTTCCGCCACATTGAAAGCCGCCGATGCCGCCAAGCCGGAAACCTGGTGGGATGGCCAGCCGTTCGACCGCATCCTCGCTGACGTGCCGTGCTCAGCCAGCGGTGTGGTGCGCCGTCACCCGGATATCAAGTGGCTGCGCCGCCCGGACGACTTTGCCGCGCTGGGCAAACAACAGGCCGCCATGGTGGATGCACTGTGGCCAACGTTGGCCGCAGGCGGCAAGCTGCTGTACGCCACCTGCTCCATCATGCCGGAGGAAAACCGCCAGCAAGTCGACGCTTTCCTCAAGCGTCATGGCGATGCGAAACTGTTGAAAGACGAACAATTGCTGCCCACCTCGGAACATGACGGCTTCTACTACGCCCTGCTGGTTAAAAAGGTTTAGCCTAGCGCTAGGCATTTTTATTGTGTGCCTGCTGTCTGCGCTGCCTGCGCAGGCGGCAGAGGGCATTGTGGTACGCCGCCTGGCGGCCAATATCGAAGATGGCGCCCTCGAAATCTCCACCCGCTACCAGACCACGCTGCCGCCACCGCTGCAAGACGCATTGCAGCAGGGCGTGCCGCTGACTTTCCAGCTTACCTTCGAGCTTACCCGGCCACGAACCTCGGCCTGGTGGCTGCAAGTCAAGACCTTGTTCGAGCCCACCGCCACACTCAGTTTCAAGCTGGTCTACTACCGTTTGACTAACCGTTACCGGGTGGCCATTGGCGGTTTGGCAACGAACTACGGCTCCTTGAACGAGGCCTTGTCTGCCGTGGGCAGCATTGCCGGCTGGCGTGTGATGGATCTATCCAGCTGGAGCCGTGACAACCAGCGTGACCTGCGTGGCCGGGTACGGCTGGAGCTGGATATCGGCCAGCTGCCACGGCCATTTCAGCTCAATGCCCTGGGCTCGCGTGACTGGGCGCTTGAATCCGAATGGGTAACCGTTGCGCCCGAGGTAATGAACTGATGCGCTATCCGGTGATTGCGGCGGCACTGGGTGTCGTCATGCTCTACCTGCTGGCTATTTCTACCGGCAATACCTCCAAGCTGGCCGAGTACTACTGGTGGGTTTTCGGCCTGAATGTGCTGGGCCTGCTGGGCCTGCTCGGTGTGGTGCTACGCCAGCTGTTGCGGCTGCGCCGCCGGGTGAAAAGCCGCGAGTTCGGCGCCAAACTCACGCAAAAAATGGTGGTGATGTTTGCCGTGGTGGCCCTGCTGCCGGGCATGCTGGTGTTTACCGTCTCGGCGCAGTTCCTGACGCGTAGTATCGAAAGCTGGTTCAACGTACAAGTAGAAAGCGCGCTGGACCGCGGGCTGGAGCTGGGCAAAAACGCGCTGGGCTACGTGCTGACCGACGTGTCGCGCAAGGCGCGCGTGATTGCGCTGGACGTGGCCGACCAGAGCGAGCGCGAGCTCAACAGCCGGCTATCCCGCCTGCGCGAGCAGCTGGGCGTGGAAGAAGTGGCGGTGTACACCCGTCAGGGCCAGCTGGTGAGCTTTGCCGGCCCGGACGATACCCGCTACCTGCCACGCGCGCCTGATTACGAGCTGCTGCGCTCGCTGCAGGGGCGCAAGACGCACGAGAGCATCGACAACGACGCTCGCAGCGGCCTGCTGCTGAAAGTGCTGATGCCCTACCGCAGCTTCATCACAGGCGAGCAGCTGATCCTGCAGGTGATCCAGCCAGCGCCGGCCGATATCGCCCGCGACGCCGAGCTGATCGAGGAAGCTCGCACCGATTACCGCCAGCTGGTGCTGGCGCGGGATGGCCTAAAAACGTTTTACATGCTGACCCTGGCCCTGGTCTTTCTGCTGGCGCTGACCGCGGCGCTGGCCTTTGCGCTGTTTATTTCCGAGCGCCTGTCGGCACCGCTATCCGAGTTGGCCGCAGGCACCCGTGCTGTGGCGCAGGGCGATTATTCCAAGCGCCACCCGGTGTACCGCAAGGACGAGCTGGGCATTCTCACCACCATGTTCAACCGCATGACCCAGCAGCTGGACGAGGCACGGCATACTGCCGATGAAAGCCGCCGCCTGCTGGAATCCAGCAAACTTTATCTGGAAAGCATTCTGGCTAACCTGTCTGCCGGTGTGATGGCGTTTGACAGCAGCTGGAACCTGCGTGCGGCCAACACCAGTGCCGGGCGCATCCTGGGGGTGGATTTTGCCGAGCTGGCCGCGCACGAGATTCAGGTATGGCCGGCACTGCGCCCGGAGCTGTTGCCGCTGGTCGATACCATCCTGCGCGAAGCGGCCAACGTGAGCCCGCACGACTGGCAGCAGCAGGTGGATTACCTGGGGTCGCAGGGCAGCCGCCAGCTGGTTGCGCGGGGTGCGGTATTGCCAGAGCAGTCCGCTACCGGCTATGTTGTGGTGTTTGACGATATTACCGAGCTGGCGCGCGCCCAACGTGACGCCGCCTGGGGCGAGGTGGCCAAGCGGCTGGCGCATGAAATCCGCAACCCGCTCACACCGATACAGCTCTCTGCCGAACGTCTGGCCATGAAGCTGGCCGACAAGCTCGAAGGCAGCGACGCCGACATGCTGCGGCGTGCCACCGATACCATCGTCAAACAGGTAACGGCCTTGAAAGGCATGGTGGATGCATTCCGGGATTATGCCCGCGCCCCCAGGACAAAACTGGTGCCGCTGGACCTGAATGAGCTGGTGCGAGAGGTATTGATTCTCTACGAAAGCAACCCTGCCCTGAGAGTGGATTTGAGTCTGGAACCCTTGCCGTTTATGGGTGATGCGGCACTTTTGCGCCAGGTTTTGCATAACCTGCTGCAGAACGCGCAAGATGCAGTCCTTGACGCTAGCATCCCGATGATTCAAATTAGCAGCCGACTAGAAGGAAGGAACGCGCTCGTCTGTGTACAAGACAACGGCGCCGGGTTCAGTGCAGACATACTGCCACGTGCCTTTGAGCCTTACGTAACCAGTAAAGCAAAAGGGACCGGCCTGGGCCTTGCGGTGGTGAAAAAAATAGTGGAGGAACACCACGGCCAGATTTATCTGGCCAATGCAGACAGTGGCGGTGCGCGGATCCATCTCACCCTGCCATTGCTGGAGGCTTAATGCGAAGCAGCGATATTCTGATTGTTGATGACGAGATCGGTATCCGGGAGTTGCTCTCGGAAATCTTGCAGGACGAAGGCTTTACCGTCGCCCTGGCAGAAAATGCCGAAGTTGCCCGCCAATTGCGGAACCAGACACGCCCGGCCCTAGTGCTGCTGGATATCTGGATGCCCGATTGCGATGGCGTTACCTTGCTGAAGGAGTGGGCCAAATCCGGGCAGCTCAACATGCCGGTAGTCATGATGTCTGGCCATGCCAGCATCGACACCGCCGTTGAAGCCACCCGTATCGGTGCTTTCGATTTTCTCGAAAAGCCGATTGCATTACAGAAGCTGCTCACTACAGTGCAGCGCGCGCTGAAGTATGGCGACATGCAAGCCAATACCTCGCTGAACCTGGACAAACTGGGCAAGAGCGCACCTATCCACGAGCTGAAGCGCCAACTGGAGCGCGTTTCCAAGGTGAAGTCGCCGGTATTGCTCACCGGTGAAGCAGGGGTCGGTTTCGAGCTGGTAGCTAGGTTCTTCCACCACGGCAATACGCCGTGGGTGACGCCTGCCAAGCTGGAACAGCTGGCCGACGCGCCACTGGAGCTACTGCAAAAAGCCAATAACGGCGTGCTGTTCCTGCCGGAAATCGGCCAGTACAACCGTCGTACGCAGCAAGGCTTGCTGTTTTTGCTGTCCAAGCTGGACCGCTTCAATGTGCGCCTGGTCTGTTCCTGCAGCCGGCCATTGCAAGAGCTGCTGGTAGACCCGGAATGCGATAACCGCATGCTGACCGCGCTGTCCAGCGTGATTGTGCCGATTCCGCCGCTGCGCGAGCACGCAGAAGACATCACTTTCATTGCCGAGCAGATCCTGCACGAGCTGATCGAGTCCAAGCAGATGCCCACGCGCCGCCTGACCACGGCGGCACTGAATGCCATGCGCCAGTATGAGTGGCCGGGCAACCTGGAGCAGCTGCGCAGCATCATCAAGAGCCTGGGCCTGACCGCCGAGTCGGATGATATCGACGCAGCCGAAGTGAACAAGGTGCTGGCGCAGTTCCGCCACGAGAAACCGGTGGAAGAAACCGGCTTCGATTTCAGCCTGCCGCTGCGCGAGCTGCGCGAACAGCTGGAACGCCGCTACTTCGAGTACCACATCGTGCTGGAAAACGGCAATATGAGCCGCGTGGCGCAGAAGGTAGGCCTGGAGCGTACCCACCTGTACCGCAAGCTCAAACAGCTGGGCGTGAAATTCAGCCGTAAAGTGGCCGAAGAGTAAGCCTGCTTTCTTACTGCTCCTGCGGGAGCTACCCAGACGGCCGCGCAAGCGGCCGTTTTACATGATGACAAAAGAACTGAACGACAGCGCTTTGCTGCGCTACAGCCGCCATATCCTGCTGCCCGAAATCGATATAGAAGGCCAGCAGCGCCTGTTGGCCGCACGCGTGCTGGTGGTGGGGGCGGGGGGGCTGGGCGCGCCCGCGCTGCTGTACCTGGCCAGTGCCGGGGTGGGCCAGCTCACGCTGGTGGACGACGACAAGGTAGAGCTGACCAACCTGCAGCGCCAGGTCATTCACGACATGCACACGCTGGGGCAGCCCAAGGTGGCGTCGGCGGCGGCGCGGCTGGCGGCCATCAACCCCGACGTGCAGCTACGCTTGCTGAACGAGCGCCTGGCCGGCGAAAGGTTGGCCGCAGAGGTGGCCGCACACGACCTGGTGCTGGACTGCAGCGACAACTTTGCCACCCGCCACGCCATCAACCGCGCCTGTGTCGCCGCCCGCGTGCCCCTGGTGTCGGGTGCTGCCGTGCGCTTTAGCGGGCAGCTGGCGGTATACGATGTACGCGACGATGCCTCGCCGTGCTACCACTGCCTGTTTCCGGACGAGGGCGAAGCCAGCGACGGGCCGTGTGCTACTTTCGGCGTACTGGCGCCACTGGTAGGGGTGATTGGCAGCCTGCAGGCGGTAGAGGCGGTCAAGCTGCTGGCCGGCCGCCGCCCGGCGCTGGGGCAGCTCACGCTGTACGAGGCGCTGGAGGGGAGCTTTCGCCAGCTGAAAGTGCCGCGCGACCCGGATTGCCCGGTATGCGGCCAACGTTAGGCCGTAGATGAAAAAAGCCGCTTCGTCTGAAGCGGCTTTTTATTGGCTGTGGGCCGGTATCAGGCCTTCAGCTGCTGTTCGATCAGCTGGTGCAGCTCGGTGAAGTCCGGCTCGCCCACGTAGCGTTTCACGATATTGCCCTGCTTGTCGATGAGGATGCTGGTGGGGGTCAGCTGGATCTCGCCATACGCTTTGGCAATGCTGCCGTCCTTGTCCAGTGTGACAAAGAAAGGCAGTTTTTTATCGTTTACGTAGGCCTGCACGTAGTTCAGCGGGTCGTAGCTCATGGCTACAGCCACCATCTCGTAGCCTTGCTTGGCGTACTTCTGGTGGGTTTCCACCATTTTGGGCATTTCTGCCATGCAGCCGCTGCAGCTGGTGGCCCAGAAATTGACCAACACCACTTTGCCTTTCAGGCTATCGGTACTGGCCTGCTGGCCGGACAGGCTGGTATAGCTTACCGCGGGCGCAGCGTCGGTAAACGCGCAGCCGCTTAGCGTGGTGGTGGCGGCCAGCGCCAGGATCATCAGGGTGTGCTTGAGCTTCATGGTGCTAAATCCATCAGGTAAGGCCGCCTTGTGGCGGCCTGGCAGGTCAGGCTTGGTGTTGCAGGCCTTCCAGAAGTTCCCGCATTTTGCCTTCTATCGGCACGGCTTTGTTTTGCCGGCCATCAAAGGCCACAAAGGTCACGTCGGCTTCGGCCACCACGCGGTCGCTACCCTCCAGGCTCACGCGCTGGTGGATTACTGCGCTGCGGTTGCCTACCGACTTGACCGAGGTGGCAATGGCCAGCTCGTCGTTCATGGTGGCGGGGTGACGGTAATCGATATTGATGTTCACCACAATCAGGGCAATACCGGAGGCCAGGAAAGCTGGCAGGTCGGCGCGCTCTTCGAAATACGTCCAGCGAGCTTCTTCCAGAAACTCCAGATAGCGCGCGTTGTTCACGTGCTGGTACAGGTCCAGATGGTAGCCGCGAACCTTGATCTTGGTAATGTGCTGCATGTTTCCCCTCGTGTGGAAAGGTTGGCCGCAGCGCGGGCTGCGGCAGGGTGCCAGCCTGTTTTAGTTATGGTCCAGGTCTAGCGGGATAAACGCTTCGCGCTCTAGCGGGTTGTCTACCAGGTCGGTGAGCACGGAGTGGATTTCTACATCGAACCATTCGGTAAACAACGCCGGGGTGAGCTCGGGCCAGAAGGCATCATCATCGCACCAGTCAGCCAGCTCGGCGCCAAACAAGGTGCGGTAGTGCTGGCGGACAAAGTCTTCTGCACTCTCGTAATCGTCGGCGGCGGGAATCAGCAGGGCATTGCAGTCGGCGCGCAGCTGCGCCAGCTGCAGCTGGCCATCCAGGCTGCCGGGCAGGTTTTGCAGCCAGTCCAGAAACGGCTGACGTGGTTTGAGGATGGCGACGCTGCGGTTGACTTCGTACATGGTGTGTCCTTATTACAGTGGCGGGCGGCTAGCTGCCGTCCAGCCGGTGCGCGGTAGTAAACGACCATTTTCGCACGACTTCCAGCGATGAGTATTCTTGTGCAAGCCGGGCAGGGAAGGGCGGGTAGGGTGCGCCCAGGCGCACGATGTTGATGGCGGCCTGGTCCAGCAGCGGGCTGCCGGAGCTGCGGGCGATACGTACATTCATCAGCTCGCCGGTATCGCGCAGGGTCACTACCAGCTCCAGGCTGCCATACAGGCCGCGTGCACGCGCCTCGGCCGGGTAGTGGCGGTTGCCGATACGCTCTACGCGCCGGCGCCAGTCTTCCACATAGGCGGCCCAGCTTACGCCAACGGCGGCAGCGCCCAGGCGGGCTTGCTGGCGGTTATCGCGCACCGGTGTGGCGCGGTCTTGCTGGCTATCGGGCGCCGTGTTGGCCGCACGCAGGGTAGCTTGTGGTGTGGTGCGTGCCGGGTCGGCGGGGGGATGGTTGTCATTGGCCGGGTTGGTACCGCCCTGGCTGTCGTGCTGGGCCAGCAGGTCGGCGTGTGCCGGTTTAGCTGAAGGCGGGGTTTTCAGCACGGTCACCTGTAGGGTGCTGTGCGGCCAGACGGGGGGCGTTATCGGGGGAATCAGCCCGCCGGCACTGGCGAGCAAAAGCAGATGCAAGGCGAGCGATATCAGTATCGCTACCTTGAACAGCGACCTGTCTACCGCAGCGGGGACAGGGGTAAAAAGGCGAGGTGCGGGCATGGCGGACTCCTGCACGGAGTGTAGCATGCCCGCCCTGTGCTTAGCCCTCGAGCAGGCTGCGCAGCATCCAGGCTGTTTTCTCGTGTACCTGCAGGCGCTGGGTCAGCAGGTCGGCAGTGGGCTCATCCGCCGCGGCATCGGCCAGCGGGAACAGCGAACGTGCGGTGCGACAGACGGTTTCGTGGGCCTGGACCAGCTCGCGAATCATGTCTTGTGCCTTGGGCACGCCCTGGCTTTCGCTGATCGATGTCAGGCGGGCGTAATCACCATAGCTACCTGGTGCCACGTGGCCCAGGGCGCGGATGCGCTCGGCTACCTGGTCTACCGCCAGTGCCAGCTCGTTGTACTGGGTTTCAAACATCAGGTGCAGGGTCTGGAACATGGGGCCGGTAACGTTCCAGTGGAAGAAGTGGGTCTTCAGGTACAGCGTGTAGCTGTCGGCCAGCAGGCGTGACAGGCCTTCTGCGATGCGTGCGCGGTCTTGTTCGGAAATGCCGATATCCATGGTGATACTCCCGTGAAACGTGATGACAATACGTTTTACAATGCTTCTTTTTGTAAAGACGCCCAATGAAACCCTGGTTAACCGTTCAGCCCGAAGGCGTGCGCCTTACCTTGCACGTACAGCCTGGCGCACGCAAGAGCGAGATTGCCGGCGAGCATGGCGAGGCGCTGAAGATCAGGTTGGCCGCACCGCCGATAGAAGGCAAGGCCAATGCCGAGCTGGTGCGCTGGCTGGCCAGCTATCTGGGCCTGCCGCGCAAGTCGGTAGTGCTGCTGACTGGCGAGCGCAACCGGCACAAGATTGTGGCCATTGCCGGGCTGGATGCCGCTAGCGCGCTGGCGCGATTACTGCCGGATGCCTAGTGCAGGCGGCGATCGTTGGGTGTGCTGCGGTCTACGTGCTCGTATTCGCCTTCGATAATGTCACCGTTGGCCGCATTATCCGGCCCAGGCTGCTGGGCGCCGGGTTGGCGGAAGGCCTGGCTCATATCGATATCCGCCAGTTTCGGGCCTTTCCACGGCAGCATCAGCAGTAGTGCCAGCACGTCGCTTACCAGGCCGGGAATGGCCAGCAACAGGCCTGCCAGCATCACGCGCAGCGGCCACAGCAGCGAAAACAGCGACACCTTGCCTTCGCGCAGGGTGCCGGCCAGGGTGAGCAGCCCGCCCAGCTTGCTGTTGCGCATCAGGGCGCTACCCAGCAGGAAGGTGACAATGACCCAGGCTAGCGTCCAGCCGCCGCCGATATGGTCGGCCAGGCTGAAGAGCGAGTACATTTCCAGAAACGGGTACAACAGTAAAAGTATCAGTAATCCACGCATGAAACGGATATCCGCATGAAGGTGTTAATCGTAGTGTGCAATGTGCCGGGCGAGGCGCTGGCACAGCAAATGGCGGCGGTGCTGGTGGGCGAGGGCTTGGCCGCGTGTGTCAATATCCTGCCGGCCTGCCAGTCTGTCTACCGCTGGGAGGGGCGTATTGAAACCGCCAGTGAAGTCCCTTTGCTGATCAAGACCACTGCTAGCCAATATGAGGGGCTGCAGGCCAGAATCCAAGCACTTCACCCCTATGATGTACCAGAAATTGTAGCTGTGGCAGCAGAATGCGGTTTGCCGGCCTATCTGGGCTGGGTGCAGGCCAGTGTTTTGGGGGCATGATTTCGGCATTCCTGGTGGATAAAGGTTCCGGATTCAGCGGTTTTCAGGCTTTTTTACTGAAACTGCTTGACGTATGGGGCTTCGATAGGTATAGTCGCTTTCTCTCAAGGACGGGTCGTTAGCTCAGCTGGTAGAGCAGCGGACTTTTAATCCGTTGGTCGCAGGTTCGAATCCCGCACGGCCTACCA
>NZ_VMTV02000998.1 GCF_007644035.1 Vogesella mureinivorans
AACCCTCCATTATCTAGCTGAATAATATGTAAATCTTTTGGATATTTTTGGGCAAATAACTCTAAGAACTTCTCAAAACATATAGTATCTAAATGACTGAATTCATAGAAAAAACTTTCTCCGGTCAGGGGTTCTACTAAACCATACATCCACAAATATACAAAATCCCCTTGAACTATTCCCTTTGGCTTAATTCCTTTTCCTGTTAGCTTTCTTCTTTTGATTGTATGCAGACCCATTCGACTCTCATCTTCACACCAATACCGAATATTTTTCCACTGAGCAAGAAAACTAGA
>NZ_VMTV02000370.1 GCF_007644035.1 Vogesella mureinivorans
TTAGGATTACTTAAAGCCAAAAGTTGATTATTCAGAAGAATTTCTGACAATATGCTGCGCTGTTTCAGGTCCACCTGTGAATGCCACATGTGCAACCTCAGGATGACGGGTTAAAACAGCACCACATTCAGCCGCAAAACCTGTAACCACATTTACTACACCCGCAGGGAAACCAGCTTCATGTACTAAGCGTGCAAAAGCCAGTAAAGGTGCTGGACCTTCTTCCGAGGCTTTTAAAACCACACTACAGCCTACTGCCAAAGCAGGACCAACTTTAACTGCGGATTTAATTGAAC
>NZ_VMTV02000105.1 GCF_007644035.1 Vogesella mureinivorans
AGGAAAAATAGAGCGATCGCTGTCGTGGGTTAGCAACTCCCAACTCGCTGAACATCTGCGTCTGGATTTCAAACTGCTTTGCCTGCTCATCCATCAACTTCTGGCTATATTTCGCCACAATCGGGTCGAGCCGGGGTTGGGTAAACAGATTGAGATAAAATCGGAAAACCTCTGGTTGCCGTCGGACATCGTCCAACGCACCCTCGGCAATATGGCGAATTTGCTCAGCAGGTGTTGACTTGGCGGCGGCGGCATTCATGACAACCAGCAGATCATTGAGCCGCACATCGACCAGT
>NZ_VMTV02001118.1 GCF_007644035.1 Vogesella mureinivorans
GGGTCATTGTCCGAGAGGGGTTAGATCGCACCAGTATGCGGGCGATCGCCCAGGAGCTTGGTTGCACCACAGGAGTCGTCACCCACTATTTCCGAGATAAGCAAGAGTTAATTCTCTTTGCTCTCAATCAAGTCACTCAGTCCCTACTCAAGGCAATGCAGTCCCAGAGAGCGCAGGAGCTTGGAGTTGATCGCCTCCTAAAGATGGTGTCAGCATTTTTGCCCCTTGATGTTGAACGGCAAGCTATTCTCAAGGTCTGGTTAGCCTTTTTGGGATACGCCGTTGGACGAGATTCC
>NZ_VMTV02000141.1 GCF_007644035.1 Vogesella mureinivorans
GCGTGCTGGGCTTGCCCTCGCGGATGATCTCCAGCATGCGCTTCTCGGCCAGGCACGAGGCGCCCTTGCCCTCATCCTCGTTGGCCACGGTGCCGGAGCCGACGATGCTGCCGGCCACCAGCGGGCGGGTCTTCGCGGCATGGGCGATCAGCTGGGCGAAGCTGAACTGCATGTCGACGCCGGCCTCGGGCGCGCCGAACCACTCGCCGTTGATATGGCTGAGCAGCGGCAGGTGGACCTTGCTGTCCCGCCAGTCCTCGCCCAGCTCGTCCGGGGTCACGAACACCGGCGACAGG
>NZ_VMTV02000384.1 GCF_007644035.1 Vogesella mureinivorans
TTCGAGCGCAGCAGCGAGGAAGATATCCGCGCCTTCCAGAAGATCCTGCTCGACGGCCAAGTGCTGACAATGGTGCGTCGCACCCGCGGCGACGACATCGATGCCGCCTGCGGCCAGTTGAAGGGGCAGGTGATGGATCGCACGCGTCGTCAGGCTGAGTTCCTGCGTACCCTGAAGATTGCGAAGGTGGACGATGCGGCGGCCTGAGCACTGCCTTCTAGCCCTTGTCTTGGCGCTGAGCCTCACCGGCTGCGCTACGACCGGCGGCGGCGCGCGGGTCGACGAGGATTCGCCTA
>NZ_VMTV02000698.1 GCF_007644035.1 Vogesella mureinivorans
CTACCGCGTGTACAAGGCCACGATGCTCAACCAGCACCGCCCCGCCAAGCGACGTTTCCTAAAGCGCGAGCGCATGCCGCGGGACGTGCCGCGACTGACCGACATCTTCGGGTTGGCGGACTTCATCAGCGACGCACTCGCCTGCAGGCGACGGTTCCGAGCGTTCAATGTGATCGACGACTTCAACCGCGAGGCGCAGCACATCGCAGTCGACACCTCGCTCAATGCGCAGCCCTTGATCTGCGTCTTCGAGTGTCTGCAGCCTGGGCTGCCGCAGGTGCTGCACACCGACAGCGAGCCTGAGTTTCGCGGCGAGGCGTTCGTGGCTTGCGCGAAGTCCCGAGGCATGGGCATCCAGTACATCCAGCCCGGTAAGCCTAACCAGAGCGCCTACATCTAGTGCTTCAACCGGACCTTTACGGAAGAGGTATTGGACCGGAACTTGTTCGCTCGTATGGGCGATGTTTGGGAGACAGCTTGGTGGTGGAT
>NZ_VMTV02000074.1 GCF_007644035.1 Vogesella mureinivorans
AGGCGGCACCCGTGCGGCGCTACCAGAAAAAGGACAAGGAAACCGGCAAGCCGAAGGGCGGCTTCGGGTGGTTCTGCACTGGCGAAGACTGCAAGACGTTCTTGGACGATGAAAAGGGCAAGCCGGTCGCCGTGAAGACGGCACCTTGCCCGGCCTGCGGCAAGCCGATGTACCGGCGCAAAGGCCAGTATGGCTACTGGTGGGGTTGCAGCGGCTTCAAGGAAGGCTGCAAGAACATCATGGATGACGACAAGGGCAAGCCAGTCAAGCGCGCACCGAAGAAGGCCATCACCAAA
>NZ_VMTV02000011.1 GCF_007644035.1 Vogesella mureinivorans
AGTTTCATTGGCTGACTGCCAAAGCAAAATTTAAGAGAAATGAGCTCTTTGTGGGGGATTTGGTTCCACGATTACCCACGATTTTTTCTTCACCTGCGCGTTTGTTCCCTCAAACTTATCGAGGTGCTCGGTTTGTTTCCAATGAAATTCCAAAGTTACAATTGGAAGGTTTTTATGTAGACCAAGTGCGACAATCGCACTTTCGCCTTGCTTAAAGTTATCACCGAACTCAGTGATGTCGGCACCAACGATGAATGTAGATTTACCAGAAGTAACGATTAAACCTTTCACTTCAC
>NZ_VMTV02000100.1 GCF_007644035.1 Vogesella mureinivorans
CGTCGCAGAGCTGGGCCGCGGCGGCATGGGCGTCGTCTACAAGGGCTTCGAGCCGGCGCTGAACCGTTTCGTCGCGATCAAGGAGCTCTCGCCCTCGCTGGCGCACGACCCGCAGCTGGTCGAGCGCTTCCTGCGCGAGGCGCGCTCGATGGCGGCGCTGAACGACCCGCACATCATCCAGATCTACTTCATCGGCCAGGAGAACGGCCAGCCCTTCTTCGTGATGGAGTTCGTCGAGGGCGATTCGCTGTCGGGCCTGCTGAAGCGCGAGGGTCGCCTGCAGCCGGAAGTGGCG
>NZ_VMTV02000442.1 GCF_007644035.1 Vogesella mureinivorans
TATGGATTCAATATCACTTGGGCTTATAGCATTCAGATTTCCGTCATAAGGAATTCCATCCACCACATATAAAGGATCGCTGGAAGCACTTACCGAACCAATACCCCTGATTCTGATCGTAGCAATAGCACCCGGCTGCCCAGAAGAACTTGTAGTCTGAATTCCCGGCACCTGCCCTTCCAGAGCTTTGGTAATATTGGTTACAGGTCTGTTGTTAATTTTATCGCTGGAAATCGTTGCTACCGAACCGGTATAGCTGTTTCTCTTGGCTTTTCCGTAAGCTACGACAACCACT
>NZ_VMTV02000465.1 GCF_007644035.1 Vogesella mureinivorans
GTCGCGCGGGCTCGTTCGGCAGGCGCATGTCGCCATGGCCGGAGGTCTGGCTGACCGCGCCACCCGAGGCCCAGATCCGCGGCCCGCGATAGCGCCCTGCATCAATGCCCGCCTTGAGCCCGAACACCGGCCCGCCCATGTCGCGGACGCTGGTGAAGCCACGGAGCAGCATCTGCTCGGCCTGCTGAGCGGCCGCGGCCTCGGCGCTGATCGGGCTCAGTTCCGGGTCCATCAGCCGCGCCATCGGCAGCGCGCCGAAGGTCAGGTGCACGTGCACATCGATCAGGCCCGGCAT
>NZ_VMTV02000232.1 GCF_007644035.1 Vogesella mureinivorans
CGCAGGGCCGGGCGCCAGTCGGGCAGGCGCTGGTTGAGGGCGGCGGCATCGAGCGCGCCGGCCTCGGCCAGCCAGTCGGCGAGCTGGCGCGGGCGCCCGCCGGCGCGCAGCTGGCGCAGGTTGGCCGCGCCAATCGCGGTCAATCGCCAGGCCAGCGGCGCGGTATCGGGCAGGGGCTTGCCCTGGCGCAGATCCACCGGCAGCGCCGCCGCCAGTACCTCGCCCAGCGGCCTTTGGTAGTAGCTGGCGGCCCAGCGCAGGCTGGCCAGCAGTTCGCCGGCGATCAGCGGCTCGG
>NZ_VMTV02001078.1 GCF_007644035.1 Vogesella mureinivorans
GACCTGCGCGTGCCGATGCGCGAGATCCGCCAGTCCGATACGCCGGCGCTGTTCGGCGCCGAGCCGAACGCGCCGCTCAGCGTCTACGACACCTCGGGCCCCTACACCGATGCCGACGCCCGCATCGAGCTCACCGCCGGCCTGCCGCGCCTGCGCGCGGCCTGGATCCATGAGCGCGGCGACACCGAAGTGCTGGCGGGTATCAGCTCGCAGTACGGCCAGAAGCGCCTGCACGATGCCAAGCTCGACAGCGTGCGCTTTCCGAATCTGAGCGCTCCGCGTCGCGCCAAGGCGG
>NZ_VMTV02000026.1 GCF_007644035.1 Vogesella mureinivorans
ACGAAGCGCGGCTTGTCGGGCGTCTTCGCCTCGATCGCGTCGCAGCAGGCGCGTGCCAGCCTGGCGCCTTCCAGGTTCAGTTCGCGGGCGAGATGCTCCAGCTTGTAGTCGGCCTGCGACAGCGTGGTGCTGTTGAAGGTATTGGTTTCGATCAGGTCCGCGCCGGCTTCCAGATAGGCGGTATGGATGTCGGCGATGATCTGCGGCTGGGTCAGCGTCAGCAGATCGTTGTTGCCCTTCAGATCGCAGCCACAGCTCTCGCCGTGCGCATGGCCCTCGTGTCCGCAGGGCGGCT
>NZ_VMTV02000396.1 GCF_007644035.1 Vogesella mureinivorans
TTCGTATCTCTGTCAATATGAGCAATCAATTGTGTTAAGACGCAGTGGTTTGTTGCTAGCATTTGCAACAGTATTTTTACAGCTTGCGGTTTTTTTACAGCCGCTCTTGCCTGAACAATATCAAATTGCTCCGGTCTGTGAAGACATCACTCAATCTTTGTTACGTCCAACACATGCACATAGTCATCATGAGCAAGAATCTAGCTTTATTCATCACAATCAGGTAAGTTTAATTTTAATTTGGCTCGATCGCCTTGCAATAACAGTGACGTATCTGGAACTTGAGACGCAGCAG
>NZ_VMTV02000561.1 GCF_007644035.1 Vogesella mureinivorans
GCCGAGGGCGTGCCTCGTGCATTCACGATGAACTCCAACGAAGTTCTGGAGGCGCTGCACGAGCCTCTTGCGGGCATCACCAGTGCGGTACGGGCGGCCCTGGAACAGACCCCACCAGAGCTGTGCGCCGATGTCGCCGAGCGCGGCATCGTGTTGACCGGCGGTGGCGCCCTCTTGCGCGATCTCGACCGACTGATTTCCGAGGAAACCGGCCTCCACGTGCACGTTGCCGACGATCCGCTGACCTGCGTGGCGCGCGGTGGCGGCCGTGCACTTGAGCTGATTGACATGCACG
>NZ_VMTV02000229.1 GCF_007644035.1 Vogesella mureinivorans
AACCGTTTCATGTCACCGCTGGGCATTCCGTGCCAGAAACCACCGTTTGGCTCTCTCTCCGCGATTGACCTGAAAACGCAGAAAATCGTCTGGCAGGTGCCGGTCGGTACCGTTCAGGATACCGGTCCGTTTGGGGTAAAAATGCGCATGCCAATGCCTGTCGGTATGCCGACGCTGGGCGGTACGCTGGCCACGCAGGGCGGTCTGGTCTTCATTGCGGGAACCCAGGATTACTACCTGCGCGCCTTTGATTCCTCTACGGGGGAAGAAGTGTGGAAAGCGCGTCTCCCGGTGG
>NZ_VMTV02000882.1 GCF_007644035.1 Vogesella mureinivorans
TTCTCTTTGGTTCCCAAGACTTTATCCGCGAACGCATTCTCGACACCATTCGCAAAGCCGGCAATCGTGGCCATATTTTAAATCTTGGTCACGGCATCTTACCAGGCACTCCCGAAGAAAACGCCGCCTTCTTCTTTGAAACAGCTAAACAGGCGGACAAATTACTGGCTGTCCATGCCTGATATCAGGCATTGATGTAGAAGAAAGTGAAGAGAGGGAACTAGGAACTAGGGGTTAGTTAAAGGTGAAGAGTTAAACTCCTCCATCATTGGCTAGCCACTCCCACTTTTCACTT
>NZ_VMTV02000379.1 GCF_007644035.1 Vogesella mureinivorans
GCGGCAAAAGTAATGTGGTTATTCTATGAACAACCGGAAGTGGATTTCCGTGATTTAGTTCAGAAATTTATGGATATTCGTAAACGTGCGTTCAAATTCCCGCAATTAGGTCGTAAAGCGAAATTTGTCGGTATCCCGACCACATCCGGTACCGGTTCCGAAGTCACGCCGTTTGCGGTCATTACTGACGGCGATATTAAATATCCGTTGGCCGACTACTCTCTCACGCCGACAATTGCGATTGTAGATCCTGCATTAGTGATGTCAGTGCCGGCTCATGTTGCAGCGGATACCG
>NZ_VMTV02000923.1 GCF_007644035.1 Vogesella mureinivorans
GCCCGGACTTGCCCTCCAACACCGAATCCGCGACCCACGTTCGATGCCTGCTGCGGGAGGCCCGCGATCGGCTCACCGGCGATGAGGCAGCGCGCGAGGCCGAGCTGCTGCTGATGCACGCGCTGGGCGTGACCCGAGCCTGGCTGTTCGCACATGCCGATGAGCCCGTCGAGCGCTCCCGTGCGGACGACTTCCGCCGGCTGCTGGCGCGTCGCGTGGACGGCGAGCCCGTGGCCTACCTGCTTGGCCGGCGCGAATTCCATGGCGTCCTGCTCAGGGTCAGCACCGCCACGCT
>NZ_VMTV02000662.1 GCF_007644035.1 Vogesella mureinivorans
GCCTTGGCCAGCGCGACCGCCTGCTCGCCCAGCTTCGCGCCGGTCTCATGATCCAGAAACGCCGCTAGCGCTTCCTCGATCTCCTTCTGGTTGCGCCGCTGGATCGAGCATTCCCGCTCACCCAGCGAGATACAGTTGCCCAGTGAATCCGCCAGGATCTGGATTTCAATGTGGCGGGGCTCTTCGATGAATTTCTCGATGAAAATCCTGTCATCGCCAAACGAGGACGCAGCCTCCGATTTCGAGCGATCAAAGGCCTCTTTGACCTCGCTTTCGGAATGGGCAATGCGCATGC
>NZ_VMTV02000373.1 GCF_007644035.1 Vogesella mureinivorans
GCCGCCATTGAACAAATGGAACAGCGATTTCCCGATTTAGACTTAGTGTTTTTAGAAAGTGGCGGCGATAACTTAGCGGCTACCTTCAGCCCAGAACTGGTAGACTTGACAATTTACGTCATTGATGTTGCAGCCGGTGACAAAATTCCGCGCAAAGGTGGTCCCGGAATTACTAAATCCGATCTTTTAGCAATCAACAAAATTGATCTTGCTCCTCAAGTCGGAGCAGATTTAGGGGTCATGGAACGCGATGCGCGGAGGATGCGTGGAGAAAAACCCTTTATCTTTACGAATT
>NZ_VMTV02000027.1 GCF_007644035.1 Vogesella mureinivorans
CTGAACAATATCCTCGCCGACCAGAAGCAAAGCGATATTGAAGGCGAGGTAATCAAGCATGGCTGAAGAACTCTTTCCGCACCTGAAGTGGGATCAGCTTTGGGCTGCAACCCAGGAGACGCTTTACATGACCGCGCTTTCCGGCGTGGCGACGTTTGTCCTGGGGATCGCGCTCGGTCTGGCGCTGTTTTTAACCGCCCGCGGCGGGTTATTCCACAACCGCACGGTCTACAGCGTGATGTCGATTGTGGTGAACGTGTTCCGCTCGATTCCGTTCATCATTCTCATCGTTCT
>NZ_VMTV02000473.1 GCF_007644035.1 Vogesella mureinivorans
TTTTAAATGTCTAAACAAGTTGTAATCCCAGCAGCAACTTCTAAACCACTCGCCCCTTATGTTCCTGCAACTAAAGCAGACAATATCGTTTATGTTTCAGGCACTTTGGCATTTGATGAAAATAATGATGTGGTTTATGTCGGCGATGCTGCGGGACAAACTCGGCATATTCTAGAAACCATCAAAAGAGTGATAGAAACAGCGGGTGGAACGATGGATGACGTCACGTTTAATTCAATCTTTGTCAAAGATTGGGCAGATTATGCTGCGGTGAATACCGTTTATGCTGAATAT
>NZ_VMTV02000079.1 GCF_007644035.1 Vogesella mureinivorans
AGGACTTTCCTCTTCTCCATGTTGGACACGCGTTAAACGTCTTGAGTCTTTAAATGTGATTGAAGGCTATACTGCAACAATCAATGCCAAGGCAATTGGGATTAACGAACTCTTTTTTATCGAAATCACCTTAGAACGTCATGATGATGAAATTTTAGAACAATTTAGTGATGCGCTCAGTCAAATGCCAGAAGTGGTTGAAGCACATTTGGTGACAGGAGATTATGATTATTTGGTCAAAGTCGCGGTCAAGAATGCCGAACATTACGAACGTTTTTTACGTAAAAATTTATA
>NZ_VMTV02001009.1 GCF_007644035.1 Vogesella mureinivorans
CCGTAATGGCCCCAGTCGGCTGGCCACCAGTCCTGGCTGTCGGTGAGCAGGGCCTTCATGTCGGCTTTGAGCGCTTCGACATCGAGCGAGCGCACGGCCTGGCGATAGTCGAATTCCCCGCCCATCGGGTTGGTCTTGGTATCGTGCTGGTGCAGGATGTCGAGATTGAGCGCATTGGGCCACCAGGCCATCACCGTGCTGCCGGTTGCGGTGTTACCACCGTGCATGACCGGACACCCCTTGCTCGATGTGTTTACGTCGACTGCGTCCATTTCCTGTCTCCTGATTTCCCGG
>NZ_VMTV02000321.1 GCF_007644035.1 Vogesella mureinivorans
TAGACCTGGAACATGCCCATCTGCGCCCAGCGGAGCCCGAACGAATAACGCATGATGTCGTCCAGCTCCTCGACGGTACAGATGCCGTCCTTGATGAGCCAGAGCGCCTCGCGCCACATCGCCTCCAGCAGCCGGTCGCCAACAAAGGCCTCGATCTCCTTGCGGATGACCACCGGCTTCATGCCGATCCCGGCATAGTGTTCGCGCGCGAGCTCGATGGCCTCCGGCCAGGTCTGCTCGCCGCCGACAATCTCGACCAGCGGCAGCAGATAGACCGGATTGAACGGGTGCGCG
>NZ_VMTV02001154.1 GCF_007644035.1 Vogesella mureinivorans
GGAAGTCGGCGGACGCCGAGGACGAGGGCCGCAAGCTGCCGGCGATGAAGCCCGGCGACATCGTGCCGCTGTCGGCCATCGTCATCGACCAGCACTTCACCGAGCCGCCGCCGCGCTTCTCGGAAGCGAGCCTGGTCAAAGCCCTGGAAGAGTTCGGCATCGGCCGTCCTTCGACCTACGCCAGCATCATCCAGACCCTGCTGTCGCGCGAATACGTGATGCTCGACAACCGCCGCTTCCGACCCAGCGACGTCGGCCGCGCGGTGGCCAAGTTCCTGGCCGGGCACTTCACCCAGTACGTCGACTACGACTTCACCGCCAAGCTCGAGGACGAGCTCGACGCGGTGTCGCGCGGCGAAGAAGACTGGCTGCCGCTGATGGAGCGCTTCTGGAAGCCCTTCAAGGCGCTGGTCGACGACAAGATCGAAACCGTCGACCGCAGCGACGCCAGCGGCTCGCGCGTGCTGGGCAATGACCCCAAGACCGG
>NZ_VMTV02000494.1 GCF_007644035.1 Vogesella mureinivorans
TGTGTCCAGCCCTTCGCCTGCTTTGCCTCGTTCTCGCGGCAGCTCCGCTGGCCTCGGCCGCCGCTGAGTACCGCATCGAAACGCTGGCCGAGGGGCTGGAATTCCCCTCGTCGGTCGCCGCGCTGCCGGAGGGCCGGCTGCTGCTCAGCGAACGCCCCGGGCGCCTGCGGCTGTGGACGCCGGAGGGGCTGTCGGCACCGCTGGCGGGCGTCCCCGAGGTCCGCTTTGCCGGCCAGGGGGGACTGCTGGAGGTGATGCCGGACCGCGACTTCGCGAGCAACCGCACCCTGTAC
>NZ_VMTV02000078.1 GCF_007644035.1 Vogesella mureinivorans
TGGACCCAGGTCGAGACCGGTTCGGCCATCACCTGGAAGTACCCGAGCTGCGTGCTGAAGGGCGACGACTCGGTGGGCGAGTTCTACTCGGTGGCGCTGACCCATCACCGCCAGCAGGCCGATACCGGTACCAAGATGATCCACCTCGGCAAGAACACCAAGAGCAAGATCATCAGCAAGGGCATCAGCGCCGGCCGCGGCCAGAACACCTATCGCGGGCTCGTGCACATCGGCAAGGGCGCGGAGAACGCGCGCAACTACACCCAGTGCGACAGCCTGCTGATCGGCAAGCG
>NZ_VMTV02000455.1 GCF_007644035.1 Vogesella mureinivorans
TCTAAAAGAGTCATGCCCGATCGATTTGCAAATTCAACCGATCGCTCATCATTTGGACTATTGTAAATCCACTCTCCAAAAATAAAGACGTCAGGTTTATGGGTTTGGATCTCCCCATTAAATTCTTGCCAAAACCAAATTGGCATATGCTTTACAGTATCCACCCGCAACGCATCAACGCCCCGATCTAGCCATTGTTTAATGGCTGCTTTAATGTAATTTCGGTATTCAACGTTGTTTTCGTTGAAAGTTGCCAAACCTGAAAGTTCGCAGTTTTGCACCTGCCACTCGTC
>NZ_VMTV02000693.1 GCF_007644035.1 Vogesella mureinivorans
GCAGCCACCAGCTGCCGAGCAGGTCTTTCTCCAGCGTGAGCTTGAGGTAGCGGATGGGCTCGCCGGCGGCGGGCGGCTGCTGCAGGAAAATTCGCATGGCGCGGAGTTTAGCCGCTGGCGCGTGGCCGCAGGCGCCGGAACAGCCACTTCTCGATCTCCAGCACCACCAGCAGCAGCACGCCGATGCCGATCACCAGCAGGCCATCGCGCAGGGATACCGCCTCGGTGCGGAACAGCACCTGCAGCGCCGGCAGGTAGGTGAAGGCCAGCTGCGCCAGCACCACGCAGCCGAC
>NZ_VMTV02000658.1 GCF_007644035.1 Vogesella mureinivorans
GTTCTTCTTCTTGCGCATCCCGGCGGTGTCGATCAGGCGGATGTCGCGCGTCTCGCCCGATTTGGGGTCAGTCCATTGCCAGTCGATCGCGATCGAATCGCGGGTGATCCCGGCTTCCGGCCCGGTCAGCAGGCGGTCTTCGCCCAGCAGGCGGTTGATGAGGGTGGACTTGCCCGCATTGGGGCGGCCCACAATGGCGAGTTTGAGGGGGCCGCGCGGGCGCTCCTCGTCATCGTCCGCGAGAGCGGCCTCGGCGGCTTCTTGGGCTTGCTCGAACGCCTCGGCCCGCTCCC
>NZ_VMTV02000350.1 GCF_007644035.1 Vogesella mureinivorans
GGCGGCGTGGAAGGTGTCTTCGTAGGGGTCGTGCTCGTCCGAGCCGCCTTCGGAAAGGCGGATCTTCAGCGACAGGCCGTCGCGCGAGTCGGCCTTGCGCAGGGCTTCCTCGAGTTCGATCTTGCCTTCCTTGTAGAGGCGGTACAGGGCCTGGTCGAAGGTCTGCATGCCTTCCTGCAGCGAGCGCTCCATCGCTTCCTTGACCTCATGCACCTGGCCGCGGCGGATCATGTCGCGGATCAGCGGGGTGTTGACCAGGATCTCCACCGCCGGCAGGCGCTTGCCGTCGACGC
>NZ_VMTV02000416.1 GCF_007644035.1 Vogesella mureinivorans
TTCGCGCCGGGCCAGCGCCTGCTCGCGCTCACCACCTATGCCTTCGACATCAGCGTGCTCGAACTGCTGCTGCCGCTCGCCGCCGGTGGCTGCGTGGTGCTGGGCGAGCGCGCCCTGCTGGAAGCGCCGGGGCGACTGGCCGCGGCCCTGCAGGAGCAGCGCATCGATGTCTTCCAGGCCACGCCTTCGACCTGGCGCCTGCTGCGCGCGCAAGGCTGGTCGGGCCAGCCGGAGCTCGTGGCGCTCACCGGCGGTGAGGCGCTGACGCCCGAACTCGCGCGCTGGCTGCTGCC
>NZ_VMTV02000172.1 GCF_007644035.1 Vogesella mureinivorans
TGGGGTGCGCCCCCAGGTGGAGACCGTGCCTCGGGCCTTCGCCGGCCCTGCACAGAACAACAAGCACATCGAACATCCCCATCCAAGGAGCCAACATGTCCAAGGGACAGTCCCTGCAGGATCCTTTCCTGAACGCCCTGCGCCGCGAGCGCGTTCCGGTGTCCATCTATCTCGTCAACGGCATCAAGCTGCAGGGCACCATCGAGTCCTTCGACCAGTTCGTGGTCCTGCTGCGCAACACGGTCAGCCAGATGGTCTACAAGCACGCGATTTCGACCGTCGTGCCTGCGCGC
>NZ_VMTV02000239.1 GCF_007644035.1 Vogesella mureinivorans
GTCGGGCGCCCTGGCCAGACGGGAGCTGGATCAGGCCTCCCCGTCGTCCTTGAAATAGGGCTCCACCGGACCCTGCAGCTTGACGGTCAGCTGGTTGCCCTTGCGGTCCACGCGGTTGCCGACGGCGAGGCGAACCCAGCCTTCGGACACGCAGTATTCCTCGACATTGGTCTTCTCCTCGCCCTTGAAGCGGATGCCGACCCCGCGCGCGAGCATGGCCTCGTCATGGTGCGGGCTGGCGGGATTGACGGACAGGCGGTCGGGAGGCGTTTCGGACATGGCGGCTCTTTTCG
>NZ_VMTV02000735.1 GCF_007644035.1 Vogesella mureinivorans
CAAACAAGCAGTCTTCAATACCTCTAACTGCTAGCGAACCCACAACTAAACCTTGTTCTGCCTGAATTGCTCCAGTTGTGTCAGCGACCGTTGCCAAATCTGCAATTGTCTGGTGCTGAAACATTTGCTTCGGGGTCAGCTGAACTCCTGCTTGATGAGCTTTGGCAATCACCTGAATGCTGAGAAGAGAATCGCCGCCTAATTCAAAAAAGTTGTCATGGATGCCTACCCGCTCGATACCCAAAACCTGCTCCCAAACCTGAGTTAAGATTTCCTCAACGGGAGTGCGAGGC
>NZ_VMTV02000646.1 GCF_007644035.1 Vogesella mureinivorans
TGGTTGATGTCGGTCACATAGACCTTGGCGCCGCGCTCGCGCAGCAGCTTGACGAACTCCATGCCGACGTGGCCCACGCCCTGCACGGCGTAGCTCAGCTTGCCGACTTCCTCGTGGCCGTGCTTGACGTTCATCGCCGCCATCAGGCCCTGCAGGGTGCCGTAGGCGGTGAAGGGCGAGGGGTCACCGGAACCGCCGTGGACCTGGTGCACAGCGGTGAAGAATTCGGTGTCTTTGAGTATGTATTGCATGTCGTTGACGTTGATGCGAACGTTTTCGGCGGTGTTGTAGG
>NZ_VMTV02001137.1 GCF_007644035.1 Vogesella mureinivorans
TCGCGGTTAGCGACGACGCCCAGGGCGAAGGCCTGGGCCGCGCGGCGTGGCAGGTGATGCGCGCCGAGAACCCGAAGCTGTTCTGGCGCTCGCGCCGCGAGAACGCGATCAACGATTTCTATTTCGGCGAGAGCGACGGCTGCATCAAGGGCGAGCGCTGGAACGTGTTCTGGTACGGGCTCGACGCCTTCGAGGACATCCGCTTCGCAGTCGAGCACTGCCGCGCGCGGCCGGCCACGCTGAAGGGCTGAGCATGCAGCCGATCACCTCGCCGCCAGCGCTGATCGGTGAG
>NZ_VMTV02001097.1 GCF_007644035.1 Vogesella mureinivorans
GCCCACCTTGGGCAGGTCGGCGCCATCGCCCTGGCCGAACTCGCGCATGGCGATGCGGCCTTCGGTCTTCAGGCCGACATCGACGATGACGATGTCCTTTTCGATGCCGACGACGCGGCCATGGACGACCTGGCCTTCGCCGAGATCACGGCCGGAAAGCTGTTCGTCCAGAAGGGCGGCGAAATCGTCGCGGGTGGGGGTGAGTGTGTCGGTCATAGGGTTGATGTTGTTTCTAACGAGGTTGGCGCGCGAACGGAGTCCGCGCGGCGGTTGAAAGGAGATGTCAGGCAGT
>NZ_VMTV02000281.1 GCF_007644035.1 Vogesella mureinivorans
GGCCCTCAGCGAAGGCACGGATCACACTCAGGATGGTGCCCTCGCGCGGTTCGGACAGCGCCTTGCGCGCAGCGTCTGCGCCGGCAGCCGCCGCCTCCGCCAGCTCCGCCGGCTGCAGCACCTCTGCGTCCGCGACGCGCTCCGACACCCCGGACAGGAACTGCGCGAGGATGGCGCCGGAATTGCCGCGCGCACCATCGACCGCATCATCTGCGACCGAGCGCAGCAGGCGCCCAAGCGAAGGGGTGCGGCGGCTGAGGCTGCCGCAGAGGACGCTGTTCAGGGTGAAAGC
>NZ_VMTV02001160.1 GCF_007644035.1 Vogesella mureinivorans
GCCGCGCTCGACCGCGTCGGCCGAAAGATCCGTCACCCGCTCCTCGCGTTCGACCGCGACGCCGCTGGCGTCGAACACCGCATAGCCATCGCGGCGGATCTCGACGATGTCGCCTTCCTGCAGGTAGACGAAGCGGTTGGTGACCCGCAGCAGGGCCTGCACGTCCGAGCCCAGGAAGTGCTCGCCGATGCCGATGCCGACCACCAGCGGGCTGCCGCGGCGCGCACCGATCAGGCGCCCCGGCTCCTCGCTCGACAGCACCGCGATCGCATAAGCGCCATGCAGACGCTGG
>NZ_VMTV02000875.1 GCF_007644035.1 Vogesella mureinivorans
GCATCGCAGACGGCCCGACCGCGATGGCCTGGCTGCGGCGCAGCTTTCCGCTGGGCTTCCATGGGCGCTTCGCAGGCGCTTGAGGTGGTGAAGCCGCGCCTGCGTGCGCCTGCAGCTGAAGCGCGGTTCTACATGTCGTGCTTGTTGAGCGCGTAGCCCAGCGCCTTGTATTGGCTCCAGCGCGCGCGCAGCGGATCGCGTGCGGCGGGGTCGGCGGGTACGACTTCGAGCACGCGCTCGAACGGTGGTGGGGCGACTTCATCGCGCAGGTTCAGCACGAGCGGGCGCGAGG
>NZ_VMTV02001081.1 GCF_007644035.1 Vogesella mureinivorans
CTGAAGGATGGCGATCTCGACATCATCGTCGCCACCGACGTTGCCGCCCGCGGCCTCGACGTCGAGCGCATCAGCCACGTGCTGAACTACGACATTCCCTACGACACCGAAAGCTACGTGCACCGCATCGGCCGCACCGGCCGCGCGGGCCGCAGCGGCGAGGCGATCCTGTTCGTGGCGCCGCGCGAGCGCCACCTGCTGCGCACCATCGAGAAGGCCACGCGCCAGCCGATCGAAGCGATGAACCTGCCCTCGGTCGATACCGTCAACGAGCAGCGCCTCAATCGCTTCC
>NZ_VMTV02001130.1 GCF_007644035.1 Vogesella mureinivorans
CAGTAACTTTATGGCCGCTGAGGGTGGGGAGTGTACAAAGCAGAAGGAGAGAGAGGTGGCGGACCTGGAAACCCAGCACATTGATCATGGGCTGAGCTACAGATTCTTTGGCGTCGTGTGCAAGTAGCGCACGCACGGCACCTAACTATTCATTCAAGCCGACGCCTTCGGCGCGGCTTAACTCAGGCGTTAGGTCCCACAAATGTCGTATCGCTATCAGACGCAGGTCGCAAGCGACGTAGTCCGGGACGGTCTCGGAGTCGAACTCCTGGGCGAGAACGGCGATGTTGTT
>NZ_VMTV02000120.1 GCF_007644035.1 Vogesella mureinivorans
TCCCGCCCATCCCGCCAAGTCAGATGCGGGCTGATGCATGCAATTCAAGTGCCCGCGGAACTCGCCAGCTGGGTACGCGGCGGCAGGCGCCAATCGACCGCGCCCGCGCGCGCGCCCTGCAGGTATCGGTTGGCCGCGGAAAAGTGGCCGCAGCCGATGAAGCCCCGATAGGCCGACAGGGGCGACGGATGCGGCGCCCGCAGCACTGCATGACGACTGCGGTCGATGAACTTGCCCTTGGCCTGCGCATAGCTGCCCCAGAGCAGGAAGACCAAGCCCTCGCGCTCGCGGTTCAGGCGTTCGATCACGGCATCGGTGAAGCCTTCCCAGCCCTTGCCCTGATGTGAACCGGCCTGCCCCGCGGCAACCGTGAGCACGGCATTCAGCAGCAACACGCCGCGTTGCGCCCAGGGCAGCAGGCAGCCGTGCTCGGGCGGCTCGACTCCCAGGGCACGCTCGATCTCCTTGAAGATATTGCCCAGCG
>NZ_VMTV02000626.1 GCF_007644035.1 Vogesella mureinivorans
CCCCGCAATAAACTGCAAGTATTTGCTTAAGGTGTTGATTTGCAACGGCACTGAAAAGCAAAAAAGTTGGCCGCATCAGCACCGCCTCCCGTTCTACTCGGCGATGAAGACAAGCAACCGCTATAGAAAAGACAAAAACAGCCTATGCAACGCAAGCTCGACACCTGGCACAGGCTGTTTTGACAGCAGGCCCGCTGCGCATTAGTATTAATGAGAATAGTTATCAAGCCAAATCTCAATCAATGGAACACCGCGCATTTCACTATGGCTCGCTGGGCATCATCGGCGCGGCCCACCTGGGCTTGTTGATGATGACGCCCAGCCACAGCTCGCCGCTGACACCGCCGCAGGTTTTACCTGTTATAGAGATGGTATCAGTGGCCCAGCAGCAGGCGGCCCCACAACCGGCGCCACCCACCCCGCAGACAGCTCCGGTCAAACGCCCGCCACTAGCCAAGCCGATGCCGACACCGCCGGTACAGGTGAGCAAAAGCACGGTGGCCCCACCTGCCAATGCTATTAGCACGCCAGTGGTACCGACACCTACCCAGCCAGTGGCAGAAGCTGCAGCGCCGGCGGTAAGGCCTGTTGCGGATACGCGACCGGCCCCGCCGGCAGAAAAGCCCGCTGCCGAGCAGGCCTATATCGCCCCAACGCCTATTAGCGGCGCGCAAGGTAACCCCAAACCCGAGTACCCGCCGCTGTCTGTAGAGCTGGAGGAAGAAGGCACGGTGGTGCTGCGTGTACTGGTCAGCACCAAAGGCCGCGCCCTGTCTGTCGCGATTGCCAGGAGCAGCGGCTACCCGCGGCTGGACAACTCGGCGCGCCGCACGGTGGCCAGCCGCTGGCAGTTCACACCCGGCCAGCGCGGCGGCGAGGCGGTAGAAGAATATTGCCTGGTACCTGTTGAATTCACTCACCCTCAAAAGAACAAGTCCTGACCCATGAACCTGATGCTTACCTTTGAACAGGGCGATGCCGTATTGGTATCGGTATTTCTGATCCTGATCCTGATGTCAGTACTGACCTGGTACTTTATCGTGCTGCGCGGCTGGCGCGCGTGGCAGGTGCGCCGCCTGAACCGTGAGGCAGATGCGCAACTGTGGGGTGCTGCCAGCTGGCAAGCCGCAGAGAAAGACCTGGATACCAGCCCGGCGCCGGCCGCAGCCCTGCTGCGCGAAGGGCTGGCGGCGGTGCGCAAATACCAGCAGCACAGCGATGGCTCGCTGGGGCAGTCGTGCAGCCTGGATGACTACCTGACACGCGCACTACGCAAACGCTTGTCGCAAGAGCAGCAGAGCCTGGAAGGCGGCATGACTTTCCTGGCTACTATCGGCTCGACTGCACCGTTTATCGGCCTGTTTGGCACCGTGTGGGGCATTTATAACGCGCTGGTGAATATCGGTGCCCAGGGCCAGGTATCCATCGGTACGGTTGCCGGCCCGATTGGCGAGGCACTGGTGGCCACCGCTGCCGGCCTGGCCGCGGCGATTCCGGCCGTGCTGGCGTACAACACGTTTACCCGCCTGAACCGCCTGATCAACCAGGATATGGATCACTTCACCCACGACCTGCATGCGCACCTGCTGACGCTGGGAGGCAAAGATGGCATTCGGTAGTTTTGACAAAGGCGCCGACGCGCCCATGTCCGAAATCAACACCACGCCGCTGGTGGATGTGATGCTGGTGCTGCTGGTGGTGTTCATCATTACCGCCCCGCTGCTGACCAATGCGGTAAAGGTAGACCTGCCGCAGGCCAGCGCCGCGGCACACCAGGAAAAGCAGGAGGCGATCCGGCTCAGCATCGATGCCGCTGGCAAGATTTACTGGAACGATATGCCAATGGAAGCAGGCCGCCTGAAAAGCCGCTTTGCCGAAGCAGCCGCGGCCAACCCTCAAGTAGAGCTGCATCTGCGTGCGGATAAAGCCGTACGTTACGAGGTAGTAGCCGGAGCCCTGGCCGATGCCCAAGGTGCAGGTGTAAGCCGCATCGGCTTTGTCACCGAAGCGCAGCACTAACCCCCGCGCGGCCTGCCCCATGGCAGGCCGTTTTGCCTATCGCGGCAGGCCGATAGGCAAAACGCTGGCCAGGCGCCCCACCCGTCCACGCCGTTTGTCACCCTGCCGTTACAGGACACACCATGCTGCTGCACATTCCCGACGTACTCACCCCCGAAGAGCTTGCCCACGCCCGCGCCTTGCTACTGGCGGCCCCCTGGCAAGACGGCCGCAGCACCGCTGGCCAGCAAGCACTACAGGTAAAGAACAACCTGCAGCTGGCACCAGACAGTGATGCCGCGCGCGAGCTGGCCGCCCTGGTACGCCAGGCACTGTTCCGCCACCCCTTATATATGTCGGCCGCACTACCGCATACGCTGATGACGCCGATGTTCAACTGCTACCAAGGCGGCATGACCTACGGCAACCATGTGGACAACGCCATTCGCCGCGACCCGCTAAGCGGGCAGAACGTGCGTACCGATGTATCGTGCACCCTGTTTTTCAGCCAGCCGGAAGAGTACGAAGGGGGCGAGCTGATTGTAGAAGACACCTACGGCACACACAGCGTACGGCTGCCGGCCGGCCACGCCATCCTGTACCCGTCTACCAGCCTGCACCGCGTAGAGCCGGTGAGCGCCGGCGCACGGCTGGCTTCGTTCATGTGGACGCAGAGCATGGTGCGCAGCGATACCCGCCGTGCCATGCTATTTGATATTGATATGGCCATCCTGCAACTGCGGCAGAAGGTAGGGGACTGCGAAGAAGTCATGTCGCTCACAGCCACCTATCACAACCTGCTGCGCGAGTGGGCAGAAGTCTAAGGTTGGCCGCACGGGCAAAAAAAACCCCGCCGGACGAATCCGGCGGGACACCGTGGGACAGAGCAAAACCCTGATAAATCAGGATTTGACAGCAGGCGGCACGCCGCGTGCTGTTCGGGCAAGCACAGTACCCGACGGGTAGACCATACCCGTGACAGTCAGATACCTGCAGGCCCTACCACAGCCCGTTACCGGGCGGGTTCGGTACAGGCGCAAGGGCAAGCCCTTGCGCCGGAATTCATTCAGCTTGCTACCGCATTACAGTGTAGCAAGCACTGTGCGCCATACCCAGCAAATAAACACAGCAACACCAGCTGCATGATAGCGCAGGCCATGCCAGCGTTGCATACTAAAACAGGGTTTTATTGCTATATTTCAATCCATGCATTAAGTGCATTTCACAAAGCAACAAATCACTGCAACAAATCACAACACACAGGGCTAAAATAAATTATAAGCCCCTATTCTTACAAGATGTTTACCTGCATTGCCGCCCAAGCTTACCCATGTCAGCTTGCATTGACAAAGCATGAATGTGCATGTTTACCATGCATAAAATTCATGGAGCAATAATAATGAAACTGCCCCCGCTCAATGCCCTGCGTGTCTTCCTGGTGGCTGCCGAACACCACTCGTTTACCAAGGCAGGGGAAACCCTGCACCTGACCCAGGGGGCGGTCAGCCGCCACATCCAGACCCTGGAAGCGCACTACGGCCTGCCCTTGTTTGTGCGCCAGGCCCGGGGGCTCACGCTCACGCCAGAAGGCGTGGCCTTGTTCCCCGCCGTGCGCGATGCGTTTTCGCGCATCGAGGCCGCCAGCGAGGCCATTTCGCGCCGCTCGCGCGAGCTGCGGGTAAAAGCCAGCCCATCGATTGCCTCGCGCTGGGTCTTGCCGCGTTTCACCCAGTTTCGTAACCGCTACCCCGACCTGATGGTCAGCCTGGTAACCGTCACCGGCTTTGACCCCAACTTCAAAAGCCGCGAATACGATATTTCGTTCCAGGCCTGCGAAACCCAGGAGCCCGGGCTGATCTACCATCGCCTGCGCGGTGCGCGCTTTGTGCCCGTGGCCTCGCCAGACCTGTTCAAGGACAAACCGCGGCCAACCATGGCGCAGTTCATGGAATACCCCTTGCTGCACCCGTCCCATGAAGACCAGTTCTGGTCGCAATGGTTCGCCCTGTCGGGCATGAACCCAGGCAACAGCATAGAGGCCTACGCCTTCGACACCCTGGACCTGGCCATTACTGCCGCGTCCCGCGGCATGGGCATTACGCTGGCAGAGGAAAGCATGATTGCCGACGACCTGGCCAATGGCACCCTGGTACAGCTGTCCGACGTGGCCCTGGTGACCAGCTGGGCCTATTACCTGATCTACCCGCAAGAGCTGGCAACCCTACCCAGCGTGATTGCCTTCCGCGACTGGGCGCTGGCCGAGTTCAGCGACACCCCGCCCGCCCCGGCCAGCCGCGCCCAGTAAAAACCCGCCGGCTGTCAGGCAGCGGGCGGGCCGGGTAGCCAGATAAACAGGCTGCCTAGCTGGCGGCGGCCTGGCGGCCAACCTTTGCGGCCAGGCCGTCAAACCACAGGTACAGCACCGGGGTGATGTACAGCGTTACCAGCTGCGAGAACAGCAAGCCGCCCACCACCGCCACGCCCAGCGGCTGGCGTAGCTCGGCGCCAGCACCCAGTGCCAGCGCAATGGGCAACGCGCCCATCATGGCGGCCAGCGTGGTCATCAGGATGGGGCGCAGGCGCAGCAGGCAGGCGGTGCGGATAGCCTGCTGCGGGCTCATGCCCTGCTCTCGCTGCGCCACCAGCGCAAAGTCGATCATCATGATGGCGTTTTTCTTCACGATACCGATCAGCATCAGGATGCCGATGCTGGCGATGATGGTCAGCTCCTGCCCCATCAGCATCAACGCCCCCAGCGCCCCCATGGCCGCCGACGGCAGGCCGGCCAGGATGGTGAGCGGGTGGATGTAGCTCTCGTACAGCACGCCCAGCAGCACGTAGATCACCAATAGCGCCACCAGCAGCAGCGTGGTCTGGCTGCCTTGCGACTCGGCAAACGCCGCGGCGTCGCCGGCGTAGCTGGTGAGCACGCTGGCAGGCAGGCCGATTTCCTGCTGCATGGCCTTCAGCCGCGCGTCTACCTCGCCCAGTGCTACCCCCGGCGGCAGGTTGAACGACAGCGTCACCGCCGGCAGCTGGCCCTGATGGCTGATCGATACCGGCCCCACCGTACGCTGGATGCTGGCCACACTGGTCAGCGGCACCAGCTCGCTGCCACTGCCGCGCACGTACAGGCGGGTCAGGTCGTACTCGTTCACCCGCTGGCTGTCATCCAGCTGCAGCAGCACCGCGTAGTTATCGGTATCGGTGTAGATGGTGGCCACCTGGCGCTGGCCAAAGGCGGTATACAGCGCGGTACGGATAGCCTGCATATTCACCCCCAGCTGCGCCGCCTTGTCGCGGTCGATGTGCAGCTCGGCCTGCAGGCCTTTGCGCTGCGCATCGCTGTTCACGTCCTGGAACAGGCTGTCTTTGCGCATGGCGCGCTCCATCTTTTCGCCCCAGTCGTACAGGCTGCTGCTGTCCACGCTCTGCAGCACGTACTGGTAGCGGCTCTTGCTGCTGCGCCCGCCCAGGCGCAGGTTTTGCACCGGGTTGATGGCCGCGCTCAGGCCATTCACCTTGCGCAGGTCTTTACGCAAGTCATCCACCACCTGGTCGATCTTGCCGCGCTGGCCACGCGGTTTCAGCGTAACGAACATGCGCCCGCCGCTACTACTCACCGACGAGGTCAGCGCTGCCACGTGCGGGCTTTGCTGCACGATGGTGGCCGCGCGCGCCTGCAATGCGGCCAACTTGTCGTAGGACACATCCTGCGCCACCTCGGTATTGATGCTGACCTGGCCAGTGTCCTCCACCGGGAAAAAGCCCTTGGGAATGGCCTGAAACATCCACGCCGAGCCCGCCACGGTACCCAGCGCCACCAGCAGCGTGAGGCGGCGGTGGCGCAGCGCGGCGTCCAGTGTGCGCTCGTAGGCGGCCAGCAGCGCAGTAAAACCGCGCTCGAAAGCACGGGCAATAGCGTTGCCCTGACTGGCCTCGGCGTGGTGCGGCATGTGCTCGCGGCGCAGAAAGCGCGACGCCAGCAGCGGAATCAGCGTGAGCGACGCCACCGCCGACACCAGAATGGCCAGCGACACCACCACGGCAAATTCGTGGAACAACAAGCCGATGACGCCATCCATATAAAAGATAGGGATAAAGATCGCCACCAGCGACAGCGAGATGCTGACAATGGTGAACGCCACTTCGCGCGAGCCTTTCAGCGCCGCCGTCATCGCGTCGTCGCCCTCTTCCATGTGGCGCACAATGTTTTCCAGCACCACGATGGCGTCGTCCACCACCAGGCCCACCGCCAGCGTCAGGCCCAGCAGCGAGATGTTATCGATGGAGTAGCCCATCAGGTACATCAGGCCCAGGGTGCCGATCAGCGAAATGGGCAGCGTCAGCGCCGGTATCAGCGTAGCGGCCATGCGCTGCAGGAACATGAAGATCACCATGATCACCAGCGCCACGGTCAGTAGCAGGGTGAGGTTCACGTCGTGCACCGCCTCGCGGATGGACTCGGAGCGGTCAGACAGCGGCGTGACGCGTACCGAGCCCGGCAGCTGGCTTTCCAGCTTGGGCAGCATGGCGCGGATGGCGTCGACCACCGCCACGGTGTTAGCGTCAGACTGGCGGAACACCGCCAGCACGATGGAGCGCTCGCCGTTGACCCAGCTGCCGGTCTTGAGGTTTTCGATGCTGTCTTCCACCGTGGCCACCTCGGCCAGGCGCACCACGCTGCCGTTGCGGTTGGCTACCGCCATGGCGGCAAACTCGGCGGCGGTCTTGAGCTGGCTATCGGACTGGATGGTGAGCACCTGCGACGGGCCTTCCAGCGTGCCCAGCGGCGTATTGCCGTTGGCCGCACGCAGCGCGGTGGCCACCTCGTCCAGCGTCAGGTTACGTGCGGCCAACCTTTCCGGGTCGGCCTTGATACGCACGGCGTAACGCTTCTGGCCAAACACCTGTACCTGCGCCACGCCATTAATGGTGGACAGCGTGGGTGATACCAGGCTGTCTACATAGTCGTTCAGCTGGGTTAGCGACAGCGCCGGCGAGTTCAGCGCCAGCAGCAGGATGGGCGCGTCGGCCGGGTTCACCTTGCGGTAAGACGGCAGGTTGGTCATCTCGTCCGGCAAGCTGCGCTGCGCACGCAGCAAGGCGGCCTGCACATCCAGCGCGGCACCGTCCAGATTGCGCCCCGGCTCGAATTCCAGCGTAACCGACGTGCTGCCCTGGCTGCTGCTGGAGCTGATCACCGCGACACCGGGAATGGTGGCGAACTGTTTTTCCAGCGGCGTGGCCACCGAGCTGGCCATGGTCTGCGGGCTGGCACCCGGCAGGCTGGCCGACACGTTGATGGTGGGTGTCTCGTAGCTGGGCAACGCGGCAATGGGGATGCGCTGCAGCGCCAGCAGGCCGCCGATAATCAGCGACAGGCACAGCAGCACCGTCATCACCGGGCGGCGGATACAGAGCTCGGAAATATTCATCATGGCGCTCCGCTGGCTGCACGCTGGCCTTGGCCGCCCTCGGCACGCGGGGCGCTGGCGTCGGTGCTACCCGCGCGGGTGGCCTTATCGCTGATGGCGGGGCCACACTCGGCCAGGCTCTGCCCTGCCTTGCCGGCAGCACGGCCTGCTTCGGCAGCGGCACCACTAGCCTCGCGGCGGCCAACCTTCGCTGCAGCACTGGCGTCCTGCTTGCGCGGCGGGGCCAGCGTGACCTGCTCGCCAGGGCGCACGTTCTGGCCGCCATTCACCACCACCTTCAAGCCAGGGGCGATGCCGCGCACGATGGCGCGCTCGTTCTGGATCGCCAGCAGGGTCAAGGGCACACGCTGCGCTTTCAGGTCTGCGCCCACGGTGTAGGCAAACTGCCCGTCCGGGCCGGTGAGCAGCGCTGCTACCGGCAGGTTGGCCGCGCCTTCATAGCGGCCGGCCTGCAGCGCCACATTGACAAACTGGCCGGGCCACAGCGCGCTGCCTGCGTTATCAAAGCGCGCTTTGAGCAGCACATTGCCGCTGGCGCTATCGACCGCGCTATCGATAAAGGTCAGCTCGCCGCTGTGGCACTGGCCCGCGCCGTTACCGCTACGCGCGACCACCTTCAGCGGGCCGGCCTGCTGCGCCTGGCGCACCGCCTGCAGCTGCTGCTCGGGCAGGGTAAAGCTCACGGCTACTGGCGACATGCGTGTCAGCGTGAGCATAGGCGTCGCCATGCCCGGCTGCACCAGGGTGCCGGGCGACAGGCTGATGGCGCCAACGCGGCCATCCACCTGGGCGTAGATCGCCTTCTGCCGCAGGCTCACCCGCGCCGACTCTACCGCCGCGCGGTCTGCGGCCAACGTGGCCTGCAGGCTGTCTACCTTGCCCTGCAGCGCATCCAGCGCGCTTTGCGAAATAAACTGCTGGCGGAACAGGTCGCGCCCGCGCGCCAGATCGCGCTGGGCAATGTTCAGCTGCGCCGCGTCACTGGCCTGCTGCGCCTGCACCCGCGCCAGCGCGGCGCGCTCGGCGGCGTCATCCAGCTGCACCAGCAGCGCACCCGCCTTGACCGTACTGCCTTCCTGCACCAGCACGCGGCTGACCACGCCGGACACCTGTGGTTTCACCTCCACACGGTCCAGCGCCGTGACGGTACCGTTGGCCGTGAGCACCACCGGCAGCCGGTTGGGCTGCGCCGGCGCCAGCGCCACCACCGGCGGGCGTTTGGCGCGCGCGTTGTTGTCTACCGCAGGCTGCTTGCCTGCCTGCCACCACACCGTACCACCGGCTACCGCCAGCACCACGGTCCCTGTCAGCCATTTATTCATTGTCGCTATCGTCCAGTCTTGCCATGGCCACCAGCATAAACAATTTGTGCGACAGGCTTAGGTGTTACTTCATTAATGAATATGAACACACTGTGTATAGCCAATGCTTACACCACACTGGCCGGCAAAAGCACGGCCCACCAAGCAAAACACCCCCAGCGCAGTACGCATGGGGGTGTCAGCCATACCAGGCCGCCCGTCGCGGGCAGCGTGGCGCTTACTTCTTGTCGTCGGGCACGTGGCTTTTCAGCAGCTTGCCCAGCAGCGGGTTATCCAGCTTTTTGTCGTTCTTGGCATTGGATTCTTTGCCAAAGCGGTCTGGCGAGCCGGCTTTGCGAATGCTCTCGCGTACCTTGATCGCCTCAAAACGCTGCAAGTCGAAGTGGTTGATAGGCATGGCCTGCTCCTGAATGGCAAAACGCGGCAGTATGCGGCAGCGCGGCGCGAAAGTCCATGCCACGCCTGCAGAATCGTGTAGTGAAAACAAGCAGTTAAAACGACAGCCCCACACAGCATGCCGGCTATTTATTTATAGAAACATTTATCTGTAACAAGAAAAGGTTTAAGTTGGGCACTCTTTTACCTTCATACGAAAGGCACACCATGAGCATCCTCGACCAACTGGGCAGCCTGCTGGGCAATAGCGAACAAGGTGGCCTGCTGCAGGCAGCCAACACCCTGCTGAACGACAACGGCGGCGTGGCCGGCCTGGTAGAAAAATTCCAGAACGGTGGCCTGGGCGAGATCGTCTCGTCCTGGGTAGGCACCGGTGCCAACCTGTCCATCAGCGCAGAACAAATCCAGAGCGTGCTGGGTAACGAACAAATCGCCGGCCTGGCCGAAAAACTGGGTATCGACCCGGCCGTGGCCTCGCAACAAATCGCCGAACACCTGCCTACCGTGATCGACAAGCTCACCCCCAACGGCCAGGTAGAAGGCGACGGCCTGCTGGCCCAGGGCGCCAGCCTGCTGGGCGGCCTGTTCAACCGCGGCTAAGCCTGCACGAAAGGTTGGCCGCATGCGGCCAAGCTGCACCAAAACAAAGCCCCGGCGTGCCGGGGCTTTTCTATTACTGCAGAACCCTCACCCTGCACTTACGGTGCGATGCGGATCTGCTCGACGATGCTGTCCAGCACCCAGCGGCGGTCTGGCGCGTCGGCCGGCGGGTTGGCTACCTTGATCTCGCGGATGCGCAGGCGGTAGGCGGTGCCGGCCTCGGGGGTGAAGCCTTCGATCTCGCCGTAGTGGTGTTGCCACGGCTGCTGCTGGCGCTCGCGTACCTGCAGGCACTGCATCGGGGCCACGCCCACGCAGGTGCGGCGCTCGGGGGCCACGTAGATGAGGCGCTGAGTCACCTGCTCAGCAGCAGCTGCGTCAGGTGTCACTACCGCTGGTACTGGCTTGGTAACGTGGGCGGGAGCAGGTGCTGCAACCGGCTGCCATACCTGTTGCTGGGCCACTTCGCCAATCAGCAGTTTGTCACCATCCAGGCGCACTTGCGGGCGGCTGCGCAGTAGTGCGGCCAACGTTTGCTCGCGCTGCATGGCGTCGGGGGCGCAGGCCATCAGGGTGCTGGCGAGCGGGCCCACCACCAGGCGGCCTTGTTCGATACGGGCGCTGCCAAACATCTGGTTGCAACCAGCGCTGGCCGATAGCTGGCCGTCTTTCAGCTGCAGGGTTTGCAGCGGCTGGCCGTCGGGCCCGGTTTGCTGCCAGTGGCCTTGCTGCGGCACTGTGCTGCTGGCGCAGGCGCCCACTAGTAGCGACATCATGGCAATAGTCCGGCCTTTATGTTTCATCTCGTGCTCCTGTTGGCTGTTAGCGGGGCAGCTTATGCCAGTAGCGCGGCCAGGGTCAATGCCGCCGGGTTTAACAAATGTGAATGGCGTCACACACCGTCACCTCCCTACCATGAAAAACCCCGCTACCTGTATCAGGGGCAGCGGGGCCGGGATGGCGGGGTGGCCTGGCAAGGGGCTTACTGTTTTTCCAGCTGCAGGATGGCGTCCAGCTCGCGGTCTACCTCGCGCATGCGGGTGTACAGGCTTTCGGTTTGCGACAGCATGCTGTCCACGCGCTGTTTGCTGTCCTGCGAGGTGCCGGCCAGCTGGTGCAGTTTGTCTACCACCTGCGCCATTTCGCCGGCAAAGCCGCTGACCTGGCTACCCATGCCGCGCACGTCGCCGCCTACGTCACGCACGCCGTTCATCACGTTGTCTACCGCGCCGCCGGTGGCGTCCAGGTTGGATTGCGTGGTGTTGGCCAGCTTGCGCACCTCGTCGGCTACCACGGCAAAGCCACGGCCTGCTTCGCCCGCGCGGGCGGCTTCGATGGCGGCGTTCAGCGCCAGCAGGTTGGTTTGCTCGGCGATTTTCTTGATCATCTGCATGACGTCGCCAATCTGCTGAGCGTCTTTTTCCAGCGCGCCAATGCGGACGGTCACGCTGCTGGCGGTCTGCGCGCCCTGGTTCACTTCGTGGCCAAAGCGGCTGATGTCTTGCTCGATGCTGCCCAGGTGCTCTACCAGCTGGGCGGTGGTGTCGCGGAACAGCGGCAGGCTTTCCATCAGCTGGCCGGCAAAGGCTTTGTAGCCGTTCAGCTCTTCGATAACGCGGCTTTTCATCTGCCCGGTCATGCGCGCGCGTTGCAGCTCGCGGCGATAGAAGTAGTTCTTGAAGTTGGCGTAGTGCACCGGGAAGCGGTCGACAAAATCATCGCGGAAGGTGTCGCTGGCCGGATAAAAGAAGATGGCGGTCAGCGTCTGGTTGATGTTCACGCCCAGCAGCTCGCCAAAGGTAGAAAAACCGGCGGTGGGGATGTCGCCGTACACATTGGCACGCGCCAGCGCGCTGGCGTTGTTGAGGCGGCGCAGGATGCAGTCGTTGAGGATGCCGCCTACCGGCTGCGGCTTGCCACGGCTGAACTGCTCGAAATCGCGGGCGGTGCGTTCGGCCAGGTCGACACTGCGCACCAAGAACAGCTGCTCGCCAAAGGCCAGGTCGCAGGCAAACTGCAGGTAGCCTTCCTGCTCGTTGATGGCCAGTACCGAGCGCACAAACAGCTCGTCCTGGATCTTGATGCCAAAGCTGTGGCTTTGCAGCTTGGCGCCCAGCTCGCCGCGCTGGCAGCGAAAATGCTGGCACAGCGCGTCCAGCACGGGGCGAATCTCGCCGCTTTGGCTGTCGATCACCGAGTACACGCGGCGCAGCTCGTTACTGGCTTTGGCAATGGTAAAGCTGGTGCCGCTGTCTTCGAAGTTCTGGCTTTTGAAGATGCCGTAACGGTAGGCCGGCGCCAGCTTGATGAAGGCGAATACGGCGTGGCCATCGCGCACTTGCTGGCCGTCGTACAGCCGCGTCATGCTGAAATCCAGCGGGCCACCGGCCGAGCCGCCCACAAACAGGTAGGGCAGCTTGCCGGATTCGTACAGCGCTTCCATCAGGTAGCTTTCGCTATTGGACAGGCCATCTACCAGCGTCAGCACAAAGCCCTCGTCGTGGCGCATGGCAAACGGCAGGTTGATGCGGCCAACGTTGTCTTTCAGCTTGGCCAGGCGGTTTTCGTGGCTGAGGCTGGGCTGGCCGGCCTTGATGTCTTCGCACGCCAGCGGCACCGCCGCCACGTGCACATCCGACACCAGCGCGGCGTCAAACAGCTGGAACACCATGGTCTGCCACTGGCCATTGGCGGGCAGGTACAGGGTGTCCTGGCGGCTGGCGCTGCACAGCTCGCCCGCGGTGGTGGTGAGCACCACTTTAGCCTGCGGAAAATGGCGCGCCACGCTGCGGCCGACTTGCTCCAGGTTGGCCGCCGGGTTCACATAACCCAGCACCAGCTTGATGCTGCCACTGGCCCGGCCTGCCAGCGCCTGCTCGTAGCCCTGATTATCGGTACGGACGATATGCATCAACTCTGCCGCCTGAGCTGTACTGGCCGAATGGGTGGCAGAAGAACGTTTCTTGTTGAAGAACAGCATGAGTGCTCCATCGGTTGTCGTTGTGCGCGTACCGGGGCTGGCCCCGGCGATGATGTTATTTTTTATAGATTAAACTGTATTTACACCCATCATCTCCATAAAAAATGCCACCTGTGTTGAGAAACATCAGGTGGCAACGAAACTGCCCGCCGCGAGCGACCACGACAAACAGGGGAGGAAGCAGTGGCGCCACCGCCTCCACTCGCCCGGCGGGCAGCAGACAGACGGTGGCAGCAGCCAGGTGTTAGAAGAAGCCGAGTTTGTCCTCGCTGTAGCTCACCAGCAGGTTCTTGGTCTGCTGGTAGTGGTCCAGCATCATTTTGTGGGTTTCGCGGCCGATACCGGACTGCTTGTAGCCACCAAACGCAGCGTGGGCCGGGTAGGCGTGGTAGCAGTTGGTCCATACGCGGCCCGCCTCGATGCTGCGGCCCATGTGGAAGGCGGTGTTCATATTGCGCGTCCACACGCCGGCACCCAGGCCAAACAGCGTGTCGTTGGCAATGTGCAGTGCCTCGTCGATATCCTTGAACTTGGTCACCGACAGCACCGGGCCAAAGATTTCTTCCTGGAAGATGCGCATCTGGTTATTGCCCTGGAACACGGTAGGCTGGATATAGAAGCCGTTTTCCAGCCCGCCACCCAGGTGGGCACGCTCACCGCCGGCCAGTACGGTGGCGCCTTCGTCCTTGCCCAGTTGCAAGTAGCCCTGAATCTTGTCCATCTGTTCTTGCGACGACTGCGCGCCGATCATGGTGGACGGGTCCAGCGGGTTGCCTTGCTTGATTTCGGCCACACGCTTGAGTGCGCGCTCCATAAAGCGGTCGTAGATGGACTCGTGTACCAGCGAGCGGCTTGGGCAGGTGCACACCTCACCCTGGTTCAGCGCAAACATCACGAAGCCTTCGATGGCTTTGTCGAAGAAAGCGTCGTCTTTGGCGGCCACGTCGTCAAAGAAGATGTTAGGCGATTTGCCGCCCAGCTCCAGCGTGACCGGAATCAGGTTTTCGCTGGCGTAGTTCATGATCAGGCGGCCCACCGGGGTAGAGCCGGTAAAGGCGATCTTGGCGATGCGCTTGCTGGTGGCCAGCGACTTGCCGGCTTCGGTACCAAAGCCGTTCACGATGTTCAGCACGCCCGGTGGCAGCAGATCGCCCACCAGCTCGGCAAATACCAGAATGGACAGCGGGGTCTGCTCGGCCGGTTTCAGCACGATGCAGTTACCGGCCGCCAGTGCCGGGGCAATCTTCCAGGCGGCCATCAGCAGCGGGAAGTTCCACGGAATGATCTGGCCCACCACGCCCAGCGGCTCGTGGAAGTGGTACGCCACGGTGGTAGCGTCGATCTCGCCGATGCTGCCTTCCTGTGCGCGGATGCAGCCGGCAAAGTAGCGGAAATGGTCGATCGCCAGCGGCAGGTCGGCGTGGGTGGTTTCGCGGATAGGTTTGCCGTTGTCAAAGGTTTCCACCGTGGCCAGGGTGGCCAGGTGCTGCTCCATACGGTCGGCAATACGGTGCAGGATGAGCGCGCGCTGTGCCACGCTGGTTTTGCCCCAGGCACCCTTGGCGGCGTGGGCGGCGTCCAGCGCCAGCTCGATATCGGCCGCGTCAGAGCGCGGGATCTCGCACAATACCTGGCCGGTTACCGGGGTAATGTTCTCGAAATAGCGGCCGTTAACCGGTGGCTGCCACTGGCCGTTGATAAAGTTGGCGTAACGGGTTTTCAGGTTCAGGCCGTATTGTGCCGGGGTAATCGCGCTCATCTGTGTCTCCTTTGTGTTGGTGTCACCTCGCCGGGTGTAAACACCACACTGCACCTACCGTGCCAGCCTGTTGCCATGCTGCAGTGCAGCTTTACTGTGCTGCCCGCCCATGCTGCAATCCAGCCTATGCATGCTGCATCGCAATAAACCAAGGTTTTTTGGCGGGCCGCTTCGGCAGGCCGCCAGCGCCACGATCAGCCCTGCAGCCCGCCGCTGGCTGTGCCAGACTGACACAGCTGTCGCAACACCGTGACACAGTACGGAGAACACCATGTCTACCCTGCCCCTGGCTGAAATCCGCCGCCGTTTTTTTGACGGTGACGAGCTACCGGAAAACAGCGTACCGCAGCCCATCCTGCACTCCTGGCGGCGCTGCCTGGGGCTGGGCCTGTCCGCCGCGCGGCTACGCCCGCCAGAGCGGCTGGATAGCCAGCGCCTGACACTGCGCCAGCAAGACAATGCCGACTGGCTGCAGCTGGCCAGGCCAGCGATCGATGCACTGTTCGACAGCGTGGTAGACGAAGGCCATGTGGTGATTGTGGCCGACCGCGACGGCGTGATCCTGAACCAGATGGGCCACCCGGCGTTTCTGGACCGCGCCGAACGCGTGGCGCTGCTGCCCGGCATGGACTGGCGCGAAGACGTACGCGGCACCAATGCCATCGGCACCGCGCTGGTCACCGGCAGCGCGGTGCGCGTACGCGGCAGCGAGCACTATCTGGAGCGCAACCGGCAGCTATCCTGCACCGCCAGCACCATCGTCGACCCGCAGGGACAGATGCTGGGCGTGCTGGATGTCTCCGGCCTGCCACGCAAGCTGGGCGAGGCGCAGCAGCTGCAGGTGGTCACCGCGGTGCGCCATATCGAACAACGCCTGTTCGACGAACACACCCGCAGCCTGCACGAGCTGCGCTTTGCCCCCGACCCGGCCACGCTGGCCACCCCGCGCTGCGCGCGGCTGGCCTTTGACGACGACGGCGTACTGCGTGCGGCCAACCGTGCCGCGCTCGCACTGCTGGGGCTGGACTGGCACTGCCTGGGCCAGACCCGCTTTGCCGGGCTATCCGGCCTGAGCATGGAACACTGGCTTAGCCGCCACGGCAGCGGTATTGCCTCGCTGCGCCACGGCGGGCAGCTGTATTCGGCCAGCCTGCTGCCCCCCCGGCAAGCTGCGGCCAACCACGGCACGGCGCTGCTGCACACCGGCTTGCCCCCCAGCAGCCCGCGCCGGCCTGCTGCGGCCGCGCGGCACGATAGCGCTAGCGACAAGGTTGGCCGCAAGCAAGACCTGGCGCTGCCACCAGGCATGCTGGACACCGCACGCCGCCTGCTGGAAGCCGATATCCCGGTGCTGGTGCTGGGCGAAACCGGCGCTGGCAAAGAGCGCTTTGTGCAGGCGCTGCACCGCATCAGCAGCCGCGCGGCTGCCCCGCTGGTGGCGGTAAACTGCGCCGCCATCCCGGAAGGGCTGATCGAGTCCGAGCTGTTTGGCTACGAAGAAGGCGCGTTTACCGGCGCCCGCCGCCAGGGGGCGAAAGGCCGCCTGCGCGAAGCCGACGGTGGCGTGCTGTTTCTGGATGAAATCGGCGACATGCCCATGAGCCTGCAGGCCAGGCTGCTGCGCGTACTGCAAGAGCGGCTGGTGGTGCCGCTAGGCGGCGGGGCCGGGCAAAAAGTAGACGTGCGCATTGTGGCCGCCACCCATCGCCAGCTGGAACAAGAGGTGGCCGCCGGGCGCTTTCGCGCCGACCTGTACTACCGGCTGTGCCACTACCCGCTCACGCTGCCACCACTGCGCGAGCGCGGCGACGTGGCGCAGATTGCGGCCAACCTGCTGCTACAGCACGGCAGCGCCGCGCGCGGCATTACCCTGTCGCCGGCACTGGCCGACTTTATCCGCCGTTACCCGTGGCCGGGCAACCTGCGCCAGCTGGACAACCTGCTGCGCACCCTGCTGGCGCTGGCAGACGATGGCACCGTGCTGACCCCCGACCACCTGCCCGCCACCCTGCGCGGCCAGGATGCCGGCCCGCGCCATACGGCCGGCACGCTACACAGCCTGCTGCAACAGCACGGCGGCAATGCCAGCGCGGCGGCACGAGCACTGGGTATCAGCCGCAGCACGTTTTACCGCCGCCTGCGCGAGGGCGGCCACACCGCGTAAACCGCTGCATCGCCATCAAAAAACCCGCCACACCGGTACCGGCATGGCGGGTTTTTCATGGTGTACGAGGCGGGCTACCAGCCCATTTGTCTGGCGACGGTGGTTTTCATCTCCACCGACCAGGCCAGCTCTTTGGCCAGATAAGCACTGACTTGCGGCTGCTTGAGCAGGGTGTCCAGTGTGCTGTCTGCCGGTACCGGCATGCTGCGCAAACGCTTGTACTCAATGTAGTCCAGCCGCCAGTTTTCTATGGCTGTGGTCTTGAGCTGCAGATACGTCTGGCCGTCCTTACCCGTGCGCAGGCGCACCATGGTGCGCACGCAGCTCTGGCGGTTTTCCCGCACACTGTCACGCTGCTGCTGGTGGGTCTCCCACCCCTTGTCAGCACCGCTACCTAGCTGGCACGGTTCGGCTAGCTGCGTAAAGGAGATGCGGGGGTTCTGCGGCGCCAGATTGGTATTAAACAGGATCTGGTCACTACTGTCGGGGTCTTGCAGGGTCAGGCTGGCATCTGCGCTGTAGCTCAGCACCTGGCTGCCCCCCTCTTCGGTCACATCCGGGGCGTAGGTTTCCACGTCGCTGATCACCCAGTTACCTTCCGGCAGCACGATGGCTTTCTTGCCGATGGCCAGCGTGCGCAAACTGTCACCAATCACAAAGGCTTGCTCGAATCTGGCACGGCGCGAGTCATTGCTCTCAAACAGGCCAAAAGTCAGCGGCTCGGCCAGCGTGTGGCCGCACAGTACCAGCAGCAAGCTGGCCATCAGCGTGGTTTTTTTCATGGTGATCTCTATACAGTGTGTCGCTGCATGATAAACAGCTATGCTGTTTATGCATAGAGCACACCATAGCTACAGGATTTCTTCCACGCTGCGTGCTGCGCGTTTGGCATCCAGAAAGATCAGGCCCAGCTTGGCTTCTTTGCGGGCAATCACGGTGAGCACGGCATCGCGCCCGGCGTAGCTCATCAGGATATAGCCGGCGTCGCCTTTTACCATGACCTGCTCCAGCTCGCCGCGCGCCAACTCGCGCGCGGTGCGCTCGCCCAGCGACAGCATGGCAGCGGCCATGGCGCCGACACGGTCTTCGTCTACGCTTTGCGGCAGCAGGGCGGCCATGGTCAGGCCGTCGGCCGAAATGATGGCCGAGGCTTCGATATCGGCCGAGGCGCCATTAAGGTCGCTAAGGATGGATTTGAGCAGTTGTTCGCGCATGGTGGTGGTTTCCGGTAATCGTTCAGGCGTAACGGCGGCACAGCGCCTCGGTCATGGCAACAAAGGCGTTATCGCCCAGTCGGGGTTGGCCGCCAATCACCAGTACAAACGACTGGCGGCCCAGATACAGCGGGTGAAAACCCAGCTCGGCATAGCCGGCGGGGTCGATCAGTGCCCAGGCCTGGGCGCCCAGGCCCAGGTTCTGGTTCAGCAGGCGGGTGTGGCGGCGGCTCAGGGTGATGATGTCACCGGCGAGCGCGGCAATCTGCTCGGCCGCCTCGTGGCGAAAACCGGCGGTGGCGTAGTACAGGCCGTTATCGTCGGCCAGCAGGGCGCGGCCTTCGTCGGACAAGGCGGCCAACAAGGCCGGCAAGCGGCTTTCCAGGCTACCGGCGGGCACGCTGCGCGCTGCGCTGCGGCCACTGACAAAACCCAGGCGTTGCAGGCGGTACAGCACGGCCAGTGCTTGCGCTGCACTGTCTGCCGAAGACCATTCCTGCAGGCGGGCCTCGGTCAGCGCCAGCTCGCCGCCATGCTGCAGCAGCTGCAGCAACAGCTGGCGGTCACAGCCCTCGTCACGCGTACTCACCGCATACCAGGCACCGGCGGGGGTGAGCTCGGCGTACAGCGCGCCATTCAGGCTGAGCGTGCTGTCCATGGCGCTAGCCCTCCAGCCCCGGGTCGATGGAGTACAGCAGCGCGCACACCAGCGTCTTGATGTCTTCGCGGTTGCGCGCGTCCACTTCGAAAATCGGCGGGCGCAGGCCCAGTGTTTCCAGAATGCCGGCGTAGTGCGCCGTGGTGGGGGTGGCGGCCAGGTCGGTCTTGGTAATGCCTACCACCAGTGGCGCATCCTGCAGCAGCTTGTCGAAGGCTTTCAGGAAAAACTGCAGGTCGCGTATGGGGTGGGGCCGGGTGTTGTCCAGCAGCAGAATCAGCCCGATACCGCCCTGGCTGAGAATGTCCCACATAAAGTCGAAGCGCTCCTGCCCCGGCGTGCCGTACAGGTGCACCTTGGTGTCGTCGTCCAGCATCAGCACACCGTAGTCCAGCGCCACGGTGGTATGGCCTTTGCGGTCCAGCGTCATGTCGGAGGCGGTGGCGTCGGTGGTCACCGGCGGTATGTCCGACAGGCTGGCGATGGCCGTGGTCTTGCCGGCCCCTACCGGGCCGGCAAACAGGATTTTGTTGTCACTGGGTCGCATGCAAAGCACCTACAGGTTCTTGATCCGCCCCAGCAGGCGCGACAGCAGGCTCTGCCGCGCCGGGGGCAAGGGGGCGGGTGCCGGCGTGGCCGGCCGGGTAGCGGCAGAAGCCGCCTCGTTTGCCTTGCCTGCTTGTTCCAGCAGGCCCAGCGCGTGGCTGGCGGCAATGAAATTGCACAGCGGGCCCGGCTCCATCTTGAGCAGGCTTACCGCCACGCGCAGGCTGGTGGGGGTACGTGACCACAGGCCGGCAATACGCAAGGCACCGGGCAGCGGCGCCAGCCGGGTCAGGTTGGGCCATTGGCGCAGGCGTAGCGGTGTGTCCGGGTCGATACCGGCCAGCAGGCGGCCACGGCAGCTCCACAGCGCCACCTGCCATAGCAGGGTGGATAGCGGCAGGCGCAGCGTGGGCTCCCCCACCGGCTGGGTGGCGAGCGCCTCGGCACCCAGGCGCAGGCCGTTCAGCTCGCACAGCTGCTGCACGCTGGACAGCGTGGTGTACAGCGCCACCTGGCCCTGCACCGGGTCTACCGTGGCAAACAGGCGCTGCTCGCAGTGCAGCTGCTGCGGCTGCTTCTGGCGGGCAGCGGCGACCAGCAGGCCATAGATGGTGCCGGCCGGGTGGAAGCGCTGCAGGGTACGGCGCTGGCCGCTGCGCGGGGCGGGGTTGGCCGCAGGGCTATCGCCGTGCATGGGCAGCGAGGGGGGAAGGCGCTGGGCGGGCGGGGGTACGGCCTGGTCGCTGGCGGGTAGCGGCAGCGTCACGGCGGGTGCGGCGGGTACGGGGTTGGCCGCAGGGGCGGTGTCGTGGCCGGGTGCGGCCAACAGCTGGCGCAGTAGCGGAAACAGCTTTTCCATGCGTACCGGCTTCACCATCTGCAGCGACGGGGCATCGTCGCTGGGGTAGGCGGTCACAATCAGCGCCGGCAGCGCCGGGTGTTGCTGGCGATACTGCTGCCATACCTGCCAGCCGCTGGCGCTGTCGACATCCACAATCGCCACCTGTGGCGTAGCCGGGTGGTCGCTGGCCAGACAGTAACGATGCAGGGTATGCAGGCGAAACGCCATGCGGAACAGCGCCAGCTTGCGTTCGTCCATGCCGGCGGTGAGTACGGTAATCGGCTCAGCCGGCGTGCTGACAGACATGGGCTTCCTCCAGCGGGTCATCCAGTTTCAGAAGCTGGCGCAATTGCGCCAGGCGGGTGGCCACCTCGGCAGGCGGCCGCCCCAGGGTTTGGCGCAGGTGCTGCAGCAGTGCGCGCAGGTGGTCGGTAGCCTCCAGGCGCTGGTACAGGTCTAGCAGCAGCGGGTAGAGGCGTACGTCGGCCGGGTTGGCAAACACGGCTTGCTCCAGCACCGCCAGCGCCTGCTCGGTCTGGCCGTAATCCAGGTAGGCATCGGCTTCGGCCAGCGCATCGTGCCGGGTTGCGGTGCCCGCTGCGGCGGCGTGCACGGTTACCAGCGGTATGCCGCCCCCGGCAGTGGGGCTGGGCGGGACAAACCCCCATTCGCGCCCCAGCGCGTCCAGCCGGGCGCTGTCCGGCCCACTGGCCAGTACATCCAGCACCGGGTGGCTGCCCAGGGCAAACCCCATGCGCAGCAGGCGCTCGCGCAGGGCGGCACCGTGTTCACCCAGCAGCACAAAGCTCTGCCACAGACGGCGGGTGAAGCCGGCCAGGTTGGCCTGGCGGTAATACAGATGCAGGATGTCCATCAGCGGGGTAAGCGGGTGGCGCGTCTGGGCCAGCAGGGCTTCCAGCGTGCCGATGGCGGTCGCGGTTTCGCCGTGCTGCTGCAGGATGCGCACGCCCTGGCGCGCGGGCATCAGGTGGCAAATGGCCAGCCGCTCGTGCGGGTTCAGCGCGGCCAGCGCCTGGCTGCCACACACCAGCTGCAGGCTGCCATCGCCTGCGGCGCTGGCCGGGCTGGCATGCGGGCCTGGCTGTGGGGTAGCGCCTGCCGGCTGGCGCAGGCCGATGCGGCGGCTGACCGTGGCCATGTCCCAGCCCAGGGTCTCTTCGGCAAACACGCGCAGCGCCAGGTTGTCCGGGTCGATGCGCAGGCCTTCTACTACCGCCTGGCCGGTGTCGGCCTCGGTCATGATGCCCAGTGCGGCCAACCTTTGCAGTATCTCGGTAAAGTCGTCGATGGCGTGCAGGCGCAGGTACAGGCCCAGTAGCCGTGCCAGCTCGCGGCTGGCGGGCGGGTTGTGGTCTACATAGCTGCGCAGCAGGGCCGCGGCGCGGTCCAGGTAGCCAAATTGCAGGTAGACGTCGGCTTCGGTCAGCAGATCGGTATCGGCTACGCCGATGTCCAGCGGTAGCTCATCCGCCCCCGCCTGTTCGCCGGCCACCGGCAGCACAGGCGTATCGGCGGATAAGCCGTCTCCAGCCGGTGCCGTAGCCGGCAGCGTGGCAGGGTTGGCCGCAGGCTGCGGGCGCAGTATTTTCAGCGGCGGCAGCTGGCTGCCGGCCGGCGGCGTGGCCCGACGCTGACGCAGCACCAGCAGCACGCCCAGCAAGACAGCGGGGCTAGCGGCCAATAGCAGCGTGAAGTCGTCTGGCAGCAGCATGGTTTAGCGGCGCGGCGGGAAGTCGGCTTCGGACAGCAGGTCGGTGCCGCACTCCAGCTTTTCGAACCAGTCGAGGAAGCGCTTCACCATGGCTTTGCCTTTGTACGAGGCCCCGTGCTGCGGCACGATCCACTCTATGTCCATCTGGCGCACCATGTTGACCCACAGGCGGGCGGCGCGGTTATTGCTCATGTAGCGGCGGTGAAAGCCGGACATGTGGTGGTCTACCAGGTGGCGGTCAAAGTCTTCCACCGGCTGCGCCGCGCTGGTGCCGTCCATCAGGGATGCGCCGATATCGCCGGAAAACAGGATCTTGCTGATGGGGTCGTACACCTGGAAAAACCCCACGGTATGCAGGTAGTGCGCCGGCACGATTTCCAGCCGCGTACGGCCCAGTGGCAGGGTCATGCCGCGGGCGGGGATGGGAATCAGCCGGCCTTCGGTGGCGCCTTTTACGCAAAAATGCGGGATGAAGCGCGTCCACTCCTGCGCAATCACGATCTGCGCGTCGGTAATCAGCAGCCAGCCGTTGGCCGAGGCAATGATGTCCGGGTCCTGGTGCGAGGCAAAAATATAGCGGGTATGCGAGGGCAGAAAGTGCTCGGCCATTTCGGCCAGCAGGTGCTTGTAGGTCAGGTTGCCGCCCGGGTCCAGCAGCATGCCGTCGCCATCGTGCACAATGGCAAACTGGTTGGACTGAATGCCCTCACCCTGTACCAGGTCGGTAAAGGCGATGCATTTATGGTTGCCGTCGTTGTAGAGAACCTGTGCCATAACGCTTGCGAGCCACCTGCTCGGTGCAGACCGGATAGACCCGAAAGATTAGCCAGCCTAATACAAGCGGGTATTGACTCGCATCAAACAGCAGGCAATGGCTGTAACGGCACGGGAGGCAGCCGCCAGGCCCGGGCGCAAAAACGCCCCGCCGTGCCAGGCACGAACGGGGCGCTGTATCGCAGGGTTGGCCGCAGCTTAGTGCGATACCGCCTTCAGCATGTCTTCCACCACCTTTTTGGCATCGCCAAACACCATCATGGTTTTGTCCATGTAGAACAGCTCGTTATCCAGGCCGGCGTAGCCCACGCTCATCGAGCGTTTCACCACGATCACGGTGCGTGCCTTGTGCGCTTCCAGAATCGGCATGCCGTAGATCGGGCTTTGCTTGTCTTTCTGCGCGGCCGGGTTCACCACGTCGTTGGCGCCAATCACCAGTACCACATCGGTGTTGGAGAAGTCGGAGTTAATCTCTTCCATCTCCTGCACCTGCTCGTACGGCACTTCGGCTTCGGCCAGCAGCACGTTCATGTGGCCTGGCATACGGCCCGCTACCGGGTGGATGGCGTAGCGTACGTTCACGCCTTTCTGGTGCAGCAGCTCGGCAAACTCCTGCAGCGCGTGCTGGGCACGCGATACGGCCAGGCCGTAGCCGGGCACGATGATCACGCTGTCGGCGTTGCTCATCAGGAAGGTGGCGTCTTCGGCCGAACCGGACTTGTAGTTCTTCGGCCCGGTGTCGGCGCTGCCGCCGGCAGCCGCTTCGGCACCAAAACCGCCCAGCAGCACGCTGACGATGGAACGGTTCATGGCCTTGCACATGATGTAGGACAGAATGGCACCGGAAGCGCCCACGCACGCGCCGGCAATGATCAGCACCGGGTTGTTCAGGGTAAAGCCGATACCCGCTGCCGCCCAGCCGGAGTAGCTGTTCAGCATGGATACCACCACCGGCATATCGGCCCCGCCGATCGGGATGATCAGCGTCACGCCCAGCACCAGCGCAATGGCCACCATCATCAGGAAGGCGCCGTGGCTATCGGTGAGGAAGTACGCCACGCCAAAGCCCACCATGCCCAGTGCCAGCACCAGGTTCAGCAGGTGTTGGCCGCTGAAGTTCACTGCCTTGGCGCCAAACTTGCCGGACAGCTTGCCGTAGGCCACCACCGAGGCGGTGAAGGTAATGGCACCGATGAAGGCACCGATGAACAGCTCGATCTTCTGCACGCCGGTATGCTCGACACCCGCGTGGAAAATGGCGGCCACGGCAATCAGCACCGCCGACAGGCCCACCAGCGAGTGCATGGCGGCTACCAGCTCGGGCATGCCGGTCATCTCGACGGTTTTGGCTTTGTACGCGCCAATGGCGCCACCGGCCACGATGGCACCGACAATCAGCGCCAGCACCGGCTTGTCCATGATCATGAAGGTGGTGCCCACGGCAATCAGCATGCCGATAATGCCGTAGCGGTTACCCTGAATCGCCGTAGTGGGCGAGGACAGGCCTTTCAGTGCCAGGATGAACAGCACGGCTGCCACCAGGTAAAGTACTGCGGATACGTTCTCCATCTGCTATGCCCCCTGTTTTTTCTTCTTCTTGAACATGTCGAGCATGCGCTGGGTGACCATGAAGCCACCGAAGATGTTGATACTGGCCAGGAAGATACCGATGGTGCCCAGCACCGATGTCACGGTGATCTGGCTGCCATGGATATCCACCACCTGCAGCATGGCGCCCACGATGATGATGCCGGAAATGGCATTGGTTACCGCCATCAGCGGGGTGTGCAGGGCCGGGGTAACGTTCCATACCACGTGGTAGCCCACGAACACGGCCAGAACGAAGATGGTGAAGCTGGAGATAAACGGGTCAACCATGATGGCACCTCCTAGTTGGCCGCAGGAAAGCGCACCTGGCCGTCGTGCGTCACCAGGGTGGCCGCCAGCAGGTCGTCTTCCAGATTAAGGGTGAAGCCTTCCTTGCTGAGCATCAGCGACAGGAAGGTAAGCAGGTTTTTGGCGTACAGGCTGGAGGCATCGGCCGCCAGCTGGCCCGGCAGATTGGACAGGCCCACCACGGTCACGCCGTTGTCGGTGCGATGCACCTCGCCCGGTACGGTCAGCTCGCAGTTGCCACCGGCTTCGGCGGCAATGTCGATAATCACGCTGCCCGGCTTCATGGCGGCCACGATATCGCGGCTGATCAGCGTCGGCGCTTTCTTGCCCGGAATCAGCGCCGTGGTGATGATGATGTCGGCCTGGCGCGCGTGCTTGGCTACCAGCTCGGCCTGACGACGCTTGTAGTCGTCCGACATCTCCTTGGCGTACACACCATCGTTGGCCTTCTTCTCTTCCTCGCTCATCGGTACTTCGATGAACTTGCCGCCCAGGCTTTCCACCTGTTCTTTGGTAGACGGGCGCACGTCGGTGGCTTCCACCACCGCCCCCAGGCGCTTGGCGGTAGCAATCGCCTGCAAACCGGCCACACCCACGCCCATGATCAGCACACGGGCAGGCTTCACGGTACCGGCTGCGGTCATCAGCATCGGCATGAAGCGCGGGTAGTAGTGCGTGGCCAGCAGCACGGCACGGTAGCCGGCAATGTTGTTCTGGCTGGACAGCACGTCCATGCTCTGCGCGCGCGTGGTACGCGGCAGCAGCTCCATGGCAAAGGCCGACACCTTGCGCGCAGCCAGCTGCGGGAAGGTGGTGTTCTGGAACGGTGCCAGCTGGCCAATCAGCACGGCGCCTTCTTTCAGCTCGGCAATAGCGTCTTCCGGCAGCGGGCGCACGGTCAGCACAATGTCGCCCTGCGCCAGCACCGCCGCGCGCGATGCGGCCAAGGTGGCGCCGGCTTCGGCATACGCCGCATCCGGCACGGCCGCCATATGGCCCGCCCCCGCCTCTACCACCACGGCATGACCCATGGCGACGAGCTTTTTAACCGTTTCCGGTGTCGCGGCCACGCGGCTTTCACCTGCCAGCCTTTCGGCTGGAATAGCGATTTGCATGGTCTTCCTTTCTGCAAATAGATGAATGACAAATAAAAAATCTAAAGATAGCGAACGCCCGTGCGAGGCCTAATTTCGAACGAGCGTTTGAATTCTTACTACATCACGACTTTTGATTTAGCGCAACGCTTTTACAAAAAAGCGACATGCCAAACGGTAGTCAGCCCTGTCGGCAGGGCAACACAGCTGCCATGAATACTGTCCAACAAGCTATTAATCAAATGATTTCAAAACAGTTTTTCCAAAAACTTATATCGTTGCCGGCAGGCTGTCGTGTTTTTTGTACGTTGCTGTGCTGCGACATGCGGCCTGCTGTGGCGGAACCCCCACGCCCATAACAGCCAGCAGCGCCATGCCGCACAGATATTGCAATGCAACATCCGTATTACAGTAGACCTTTTTGTCTAACACTTTGTAAAGAAGGGTTTACGCTTAAGGGGTAATCCCTGTGGCAAATGCCGCTAAATGCTTACCGTAGCAGGCAATTTCTGCAGAATGACGACAGTTTTGTAACGCACTCCGTTACGCTTTTTTCATGAAATGGAGCGAAAGCATGCATTGGCCATACCCACTAGGCTTTGCCCACCGGCTGGGGGGTGCACTGGCCCCGGAAAACACGCTGGCAGGGCTGCAGCTGGCCCACAGGCTGGGCGTGAACGGCGTGGAATGTGATGTACAGCTCAGCGCGGATGGCAAGGCGGTGATCGTGCACGACCACGCCCTGGAGCGCACCACCACCGGGAGTGGCGACGTGGCCGGGCAAACCATCGCCCAGCTGCAAACGCTGGACGCCGGGCGCTACCACCACCTGGCGTTTGCCGGCGAACCGCTACCCACGCTGGCGGCGCTGGCCGCCAAAAGCCGCAAGCTTGGCATGGCGGTGAACCTGGAGCTGAAGCCCGCGCACGAGCCCGCCGCCATGGCCCGCGTGTGTGTGGCCGAAATCCAGGCACTGTGGCAAGGCGCGGCGCTACCGCCGCTGCTGTCATCGTTTGATACCGCCGCGCTGGCTAGCGCACAGTTGGCCGCACCGCAGCTGCCACGCGCCCTGCTACTGGACACCCTGTCGGAAGACAGCGTGGCACAAGCCCGTGCACTGGGCTGCTGTGCCCTGCACGTGCATTACCGTGCCCTGGACGAAGCCAGCGTGCAGGCCCTGCACCAAGCCGGGCTGGCGGTGATGGCCTGGACGGTAAACCAGCTGGACGACATGCAAAGGCTGCGGCACTGGGGGGTCAACATGCTGTGTACCGACCGGCCAGACCGGCTGGACCCCAGCTGGCTGTAAGCTGGCGCTACGGCCGCAACGCCGCCGCGTCATAGGCGCAGCCGGGGGTACGCGCGCCGGCATTGGCCCGCTCGCAACGAGGGTTATGCGGCACCTGCCGGCCAGGATCCAGCTGGCCCATGGCGCGCATACGGGTAATCGCCATGGCCACCTGGGCGCGGTACGGCCCCCAGGGCGACAAACGGGACAAGGCAATAAAGCCACCGTAGGATTTGGCCTGCAAGGGCATCTGGCGCACGCGCTGCGCCAGCGACTCGGCTGCCAGCACGCTGCGCCCGTGCAGCACGGGCGCAATCACCACATCCACCCGCCCTGCCACCAGCTTGCGCATGGATTCCACCGTATGCAGCGCCACGTCTTTCTGTAGCGTGGTATCTGCGTCGAAGCGGGCAAAATAGCGCCGGTCATGCGTTACCCCCACACGCAGGCCGGCCAGGTCTTCATAACGGGCAAGCGGGCGGTGGTCGGTACTGCGCATGAAAAAGGCAATGCGCGAGTCTTCTTCCAGCCCCGGGGGAATAAAGTCGAGGTACGCCACCCGCTCCGGCGTGGCCGCCAGGCCCAGCGCCACATCGGCCTCGCCCAGCTGCATCAGCTGCAGACAGCGGCTAAGCGAGCACTGGATGAAACGCGGCGTGGCATCCAGCTGCGCGGCCAGCTGGCGCAGTATGCGGGCATAGGGGCCCTGCGCCTCGCCATTGGCATCGATGGTTTTCCAGGGCGGCATCACGCTAAAGGCAATATTCAGCACGGCAGGCTGCGCCCCCAGTGCCGGGGTGGCACAGCCTGCGGCCAACATCAGCGCCAGCACGCCACGGCGCAGGCTCAAGGCTGCGGCCTTATGGTCATGTCGACATCGGCCTTGGCCAGCAGGCGGCGAACGGTACCGTCTTTCACCATGCCAGCCAGCTGCCGCGACAACACGCCTGACAGCTGTTGCGCTACCACCGACCTGCGCGAAATGGCAATGCGCCTGGGCTCGCCAAACTCGAACGACACCTGCGCCTGGCGATACATCCCGCGATAGCGCGATTCGCGCAGCTCGCCCTGCGCCTGCAAGCCATTGATCAGCAATACATCAAAACGCTTGGCCAATAGCTTGCGCAACGCCATGCCAATGGTGGGCGCCGCATCACGGCGGATGCGGTTATCGGCGTCAAACTGCGGAAAATAATGTACCCCTTCCACTACCCCCACCCGCAATGGCAGCAAATCCTCATAGCGCCGCAACACCCGCGCATCGTTACTGCGCTGCAACACAACGGTACGGCTGCTGGGGGCAAACGGCGGGTCGATAAACTGCAGGTAGGCATCGCGGTCGGGGCCGCCTTTCACGCCGATGGTGATATCGGCACTGCCGGTTTCCATCATGGCCAGCACACGTTTGAGCGGCACCTGTTCGATTTCCAGCACCAGCTGGCTGCGGCGCGCCAGCTCGCGGATGATGTCCACGTACGCCCCGGCAGGGCGGCCGTTGGCATCCAGCACTTTGTAGGGCTCTGCGGTATTAAAGGCGAAGACCAGGCGCTGGGCCTGCGCTGGCCATACGGCCAGACACACGCAAGCCAGCAGTATGGACTTGGCCCACTGCATCAGCCTGCCACCATCGGGGCGCAACCCGGGCAAACCGCAAACATCAGAAACAACATGGCAGGCCCCTTATTGACAGGCAGAATGACCTTACAAGTCTAGCATTGCCCCATCGATAACATGGCCAATCATTTAAAATCTTGTGGCCCGGTGGCAGATACGCGGCGCTGCAGCCAGTCGCTCAGCAGGATGGGTGGAGCAAACTGCAGCTGGCCGCCGTGCTCGCGTAGCGGCCGCAGCGGGTTGTCCTGCCACAATAGCTTGCCCAACAAATAGTGCTCGCCTTCGCGCCACTGCGGGTTGTGCACCCGGTAGCCCAGCCGTGCGGCCAACCATACCGCCGCTTCGTAATGGCTGATGTGCGATTGCGCCGCCAGGGCGTCTACGCTGCCGGCAGCGCCCTGCCGGGCCAGCAGCAGCATCGGCACGTCTGCCACCTCTGGCTGCAAATCGTTATGCCCCCAGCGCCCGCCCTCCCCCAGCAGCTGGCCGTGGTCGCCGGTAATCAGCAGATAGCGCTCGCCCGACAAGGCTTCGAACTGGCGGATGATCTCGCCCAGCACATCGTCGGCGTACAGCACGGCGTTATCGTAGGCATTGGACTTGCGGGTGGCGTAAGGCAAGGCTTCGTCGGTAGGCCAGCGCTGAAAGCGGGCACCGCGGTGGCGGTAGTTATCCTGATACGGGCTGTGGGCACTGCGCAGGTTCAGCATCACAAAACTGCGTGGGCCCAGCGCTTGCCGTGCCAACAGCTGCGGTAAGGCGTGGTCGTGCTGCTGGCGGAATAATAGCGGGTAGTCCTCCCTGCTGATGCGCACATCCATGAATGTACTGCCCAGATTGGCCAGCAGTTTGGATTCCTGCGACGACAGCCACAGCGTGCTAAAGCCCTGCTGCCGTGCCAGGCGGAACAGGTTGTACGGCTGCTGGCGTAACAGATGGTGCTGCCCGGGGTGGCTCACCAGGTTCACAAAGCTGGACAAGGACACGGCCGTTGCTACCCCGGAGGCGATACCCGGCCGTGCCAGCAGCCCGGGCGTCGCCGCCAGCTGTGGCGTAGTGGGCCGTGCATAGCCCAGCACCCCCAGCCGGCTACCGCGCAGCGAATCCACCATCACCACCCAGACATGGCGCGCACCACTGGGCTGCGGCTGCAGCTGATAGGGCTGTGGCGGCAGCAAGGGCAAGGGCTGTTGTTCGCGCCCCGCCAGACGTACGGTGTAATAGGCAAAAGCGTTCAGGCTGTTGTGCAGGCTGCTGCGGGTGGGGCCGGGCATGAAGGCATCCATATCGCGGTAGGTGGCGCGGTAGGGCTTGGCCAGTAACACCGCCAGCACCAGCACCCCACCCAGCACACGCCAGCCGGTAGCCGGTGGCGGCAGCCGCCCCAGTAGCCAGGCCAGCACGCCGTAGGGCAGGCCCACCGCCAGCAGCACCGGCCAGTGATCGTGCCAGTGGTAACGCGCGGTCTGCCATACCTCGCCGGGCTGGCCAAACAGGCTTACCAGCTCGGCCGGCGCCAGCGGCTCGCCGGCAAAAGAAATATTGCCCAGCTGCGCCAGCTGCATGGCCGCCAGCAGCGCCAGCAGGGGCCAGATCAACCAGCGGCTAGCCAACAGGCACAGGCCCAGCGCAAACAACAGCAACACCGCTACATAGCGCAGCTCTAGCTCGGCCTGGTTAGCCGCCACAAACTGCTGGTGGATGGCATCGTCCAGCAGCAGCAATACCGTACACACCACCACACACACAAGCCGGTACCACTGGCTGGCACATCGCTGCATTGTCAGGCCCTATATTATTGAAACAATGCTAGCTCGCACCGGCCCCGCAGCAGCCGGTGCGGCACACGTTTACTTACCGATGCAAAAGCGGCTGAAGATCACCCCCAGCAGGTCGTCCGGCGTGAACTTGCCGGTGATCTCCGACAGGCTGTTCTGCGCCATGCGCAGCTCTTCGGCAAAGATTTCCACCATCTGCCAATCGGCCTCAGCCAGGCCCAGGTGGTCGGCGGCGCGGGCGATGGCATCCAGGTGGCGTTCGCGCGCCAGAAACACGCCTTCGCTGTCACCGCTGTAGCCGATCATCTCCAGCAGCAACGCGCGCAGGTCGTCCACGCCGGCGTGGGTACGCGCCGACAGGTGTACCACCGGGTGGCCGTCTTGCTCGCTGCGGCCAACCTGACCGCCAGACAGGTCTACCTTGTTGAACACGTGTACGCGCGGCAGGCGCGCTGGCAGCTTGGCCAGAATGGCGTGTACCTCGGGTACCAGGCCATCGCGGCTATCGGCCAGCACCAGCGCCACGTCGGCGCGCTCCACCGCCTGCCAGGTGCGCTCGATGCCGATTTTCTCCACCACATCGTTGGTATCGCGCAGGCCGGCGGTATCGATGATATGTACCGGCACGCCGTCGATCACGATTTCCTCGCGCACGGTGTCGCGTGTGGTGCCGGCAATATCGGTGACGATGGCGATGTCGTCGCCGGCCAGCGCGTTCATCAGGCTGGATTTGCCTACGTTGGGCTGGCCCACCAACACCACGTGCATGCCCTCGCGCAGCAGCGCGCCCTGCTTGGCGGTGGCCTGCACTTTTTGCAGTTGGCCGCGCAGGCGGCGCAGGCGCCCTACCGCGTCGGCTTTCTCCAGAAAGTCGATGTCTTCTTCGGGGAAGTCCAGCGTGGCTTCGACCAGCATGCGCAGGTTGATCAGCTCGTCCACCAGGGTGTGAATCTCGTGCGAGAAGGCACCTTTCAGCGACTTCAGCGCGCTCTTGGCCGCGCTTTCGCTGGCGGCGTCGATCAGGTCGGCCACGCTTTCGGCCTGCGCCAGGTCCAGCTTGTCGTTCAGAAAGGCGCGCTTGGTGAACTCGCCCGGCTCGGCCAGGCGGGCACCCAGCTGCAAGCAGCGGCTCACCAGCATCTTCATCACCACCGGGCCCCCGTGGCCCTGCAGCTCGATCACGTCTTCGCCGGTAAAGCTGTTGGGGCCGGGGAAGTACAGCAACAGGCCGTTGTCGATGGCGCTGCCATCGGCATCGTAAAAATCGGTATAGGTGGCGTAGCGCGGGCGCGGCGTTTTGCCGCCGCTGATGGCCTGGGCAAAGGGCAGCAGGTCACGGCCGGAAACGCGCACCACCCCCACGCCGCCGCGGCCGGGGGCGGTAGCAATGGCGCAGATGGTGCTGGGGGTGTAGCTGAGACTCATGTGATTTCCTTGGATTCTTAGGCCACGAAAGCCACGAAAAGACACCAAAAAACTGACAAACCGGCAGAGCCATGGCGGCTGGCTGCGCGCTTGGCGCTTGTTTCGTGTGTTTTAGTGGGGTTCGTGGCAAACGGCATTGTAGCCCGCCGGGCGGACCAGCCAGCAAAAAGCCCGGCCAAAAGGCCGGGCTGTGATTCTACCGTACAAGGTTGGCCGCAGATCAGGACTGCAGCGCGGCCTTGCGGGCGTTTTCGATGCTCTGGTTCACGTACCACTGCTGTGCGATAGACAGCAGGTTGTTCACTACCCAGTACAGCACCAGGCCAGCCGGGAAGAAGAAGAACATCACCGAGAACGCTACCGGCATGATCTTCATCATCTTGGCCTGCATCGGGTCGGCCGGTGGCGGGTTCAGGTAGGTCTGGGCAAACATGGTAATGGCCATGATCAGCGGCAGCGCGTAGAACGGGTCCGGGCGCGCCAGATCGTGGATGTACAGCCATTCAGCCTGGCGCAGCTCTACCGAAGCCAGCAGCGCCCAGTACAGGCCGATGAACACCGGAATCTGTACCAGCATAGGCAGGCAGCCGCCCAGCGGGTTCACTTTCTCGGTCTTGTACATTTCCATCACGGCTTGCTGGAACTTCATTCGGTCGTCGCCGTACTGCTGCTTCAGGTTTTCCAGACGCGGTGCCAGCACCTTCATCTTGGCCATGGAGCGGTAGGAGGCGGCGGTCAGCGGGTAGAACACCGCTTTCACGGTGAGGGTGAGCAGCACGATCGCCCAGCCCCAGTTGTTCACCAGTGCGTGCAGCTTGGTCAGCAGCCAGAACAACGGCGAGGCAAAGATATGCACCATGCCGTAGTCTTTGGCCAGGTCCAGGCCTTCGGCCACTTTGGTCACCGTGTTGTATTCCAGCGGGCCGGCGTACAGCGGTACGGTCAGCGAGGTGCTTTGGCCGGCGGCAACGGTCGGCACGGTCACCAGGGCGGCGGCCGAGTAGGCGCCGTTTTTAGGCTCCAGCAGGAACTGGCAGCTTTGTGCATTGGCACATACCGGCTTGCCTTCCAGCGGTTTCAGGATCCAGGCGCTACCAAAGTAGTGCTGCACCATGCCTACCCAGCCGTTGTCGGCGTTCTTGGCGTATTCGCCCTTGCCTTTGTCCAGGTCTTCAAACTTCACCTTCTGGAACTTGGCGTCGTGGGTATACACCGCCGGGCCGGTAAAGGTTTGCGCCATGCGGCTTTCGCCTTCTGGCGTCTGGCCGTCACGCAGCAAGCGGAAGTAAGCGGTAGTGGACAGCGGGGTGGTACCACCGTTGACGATGTCGTAGCGCACGTCGATCAGGTAGCTGCCCTTCTTGAAGGTATACACCTTGCTGACCTGTACACCGTTGGCCGCCGGGGCGGTCAGTTTCACTTCTACCTTGTCGCCTGCCAGCTGGTACTCGGCCTTTTCGGCAACAAACGCGGTTTTGTGGGTAGGCAGGGCAGCGTTACCGGCGGCGATCAGGCCGGTTTGTGCCACGTACAGGCGGTCACCCTTGTCGGTGAACAGCTCGAAGCGCTTGGAGGTGTCTACCGCGCCATCGTGCTTCAGCAGCTGCAGGCTGCGCAGGTCGCCACCATTGGTGTCGATCTCGGCGCGCAGCACGTCGGTATTCACTACCACGCGCTGGCCTTTGGCCGGTTTGGCGGTATCGGCTAGCTGGGCTGCCGGTACATCGGAATGGGGGGCTGCGGTGGCGGCAGCTTGTTGCTGCACGGCAGGCTTGGCGGGCGGCTTCGGCGCAAAGTATTCCTGCCACAACAGCAGGATGCCGAAAGACAGCACGATAAAGATGATCAGTCGTTTGGAGTCCATCTCTCTTACCGGAAAGGTCAGGGAACCGGGTCATAACCGCTGCCGCCCCAAGGGTGGCAACGGCATATCCGTCGTGTCGCTAGCAGGCCGCCCTTGATGGCGCCATGCTTTCTTAATGCTTCGATGGCGTAAGCCGAGCAGGTAGGCTGGTAACGGCAACGCGGCGGCAGCCAGGGGCTGATCGCCAGCTGGTAAAAGCGCACCAGAAGTATCAAGAATTTCGACATCGGGCTAGTTTAGCAAAGAGCGCAGCCAAAGCTGTGATTGCTTCGTGATATTCGTCGCGGTAATACGCCTGCCGGGAGCGGACAACAAAATCCATCGGTGGCAAGGCATGCTTGTTCAGGCGAAACCACTCGCGCACGGTGCGCTTGATGTAGTTACGGCGATTAGCACGCTTGGCCACTTTTTTGCCTACCACCAGGCCCAGGCGCGCATGCGTCAGGCCGTTGGGCCGGGCATACACCTGGAACAGGTTATTACTGCGCGCGTTCCGCAAATGAAAAACGGATGAGAACTCATCCGTTTTTAAAAGCCGGTGCGCACGGCGAAATGTGTTGTCCAAGCGATTAAACGGCCAGACGCTTGCGACCTTTAGCGCGACGGGCGGCCAGAACGGCACGACCACCACGGGTCTTGGAGCGAACGAGGAAGCCGTGAGTACGCTTGCGGCGGGTAGTAGAAGGCTGGTAAGTACGTTTCATGATGAAGTTTTCCTGTTTCGAAACGGAAATAAACGCGTGATTACACAGATAAATCCATGTTTTGTCAACCATTGCCGCCCAGAAGCCCACTAACAGCCCGCGGGCAGCACGCTAAAGCACACATTATAGAGACACTATGCCCTGCCCATGGTGGGCAAAGCGCTGTACAAATTTTTTGCAGCGCTGTGGATAACTTTGCGCAAAAGCCGTAGAATAGCCAGCTGAAAACCTGCCTGCCGCCGTGCCCAATAAAAGCGAATCCCCAGCACGGCTACCCTTATACAGGCAAGGCTAGCCAGCCCAACCCAACAATGACTGCCGGTGCCGCTTGCCGTCAGCCACTCCCGCCGCCCCCTGACCAGCTGTCCGTTTGCGGCGGGATTTTGTTTTTAATGACTTTGATGACTGAACCGGAACACTTCTGGGCCACGTGCCTGACGCGTCTGGAGGAAGAACTTTCCTCGCAGCAATTCAATACCTGGATCCGCCCTCTGGCCGCCGAGCCGACAGAGGAGGCACTGGTATTGTACGCACCCAACCGTTTCATCCTGCAGTTCATCAAAGACCGCTTCCTGGCGCGTATTGAAGAGCTGGCCATCGAGCTGCTGGGCGAAACACCGGTAGAGCTGCGCATTGGCGCGCCCGCCGGCGCCACCCCGGCCCCGGTCACGCCGCCCAAAGCCACCCCGCGTGGCCAGGGCAATGGCAGCGCCGCTGCGGCCAACCCTGCCGCCGCCGGCGACAGCAAAACCGACAGCCGCCCGGCCAGCAACCCCAGCGTGGCCGCCAGCCCCAAGCAAAACGCCCTGAAAGCCATTGGCGGTGGCCACGAAAGTACCCGCCTGAACCCGGCGTTTACCTTTGATACCCTGGTCACCGGTAAAGGCAACCAGCTGGCGCGCGCCGCCGCGCTGCAAATTGCCGAAAACCCGGGCGACCCGGCCTACAACCCGCTGTTTGTGTACGGTGGTGTGGGCCTGGGTAAGACCCACTTGATACAAGCCATCGGCAACCACGTTTATCAGAAAAACCCGCAGGCCAAGATTCGTTACATCCACGCCGAACGCTACGTCGCCGACATCATGCGCGCCTACCAGCACAAGGCCTTTGACGAGTTCAAGCGCTACTACCACAGCCTGGACCTGCTGCTGATCGACGACATCCAGTTTTTTGCCGGCAAAAACCGCACGCAGGAAGAATTCTTCTACGCCTTTAACGCGCTGATCGAGGGCGGCAAGCAGGTGATCATGACCTGCGACAGCTACCCCAAGCAGATAGAAGGCATGGAAGAGCGCCTGATCTCGCGCTTTAGCTGGGGCCTGACCGTAGAGATCCAGCCGCCGGAGCTGGAAATGCGCGTGGCCATTCTGATGAAAAAGGCCGAAGCCGATAACACCAAGCTGGACCACAACGTGGCCTTCTTCATTGCCCAGAACGTGCGCAGCAACGTGCGCGAGCTGGAAGGCGCACTGAAGCGCGTGGTGGCCTACGCCCGCTTTACCAGCCAGCCCATTACCATGGAGCTGGTCAAAGAAGCACTGAAAGACATCCTGGCAGCCGGTAACCGCCAGATCACCGTGGACGCCATCCAGAAAACGGTGGCCGAGTACTACAAGATCAAGCTGTCCGACATGCACAGCAAAAAGCGCAGCCGCGACATCGCCCGGCCGCGCCAGGTCGCCATGGCCCTGGCCAAAGAGCTGACCTCGCTGAGCCTGCCGAACATCGGCGACGCCTTTGGCGGCCGCGACCACACCACCGTGCTGCACGCCTGCAAAACCATTGCAGAAATGCGCGGTAGTGACGCGGACATCGCCCACGATTACGATACGCTGCTATCCATGCTGCGTAACTGAACCTTTTCATAACGACCTGTAACCCCGGGAGTCCGCACATGCTGATTCTGCAAGCCGAACGCGATGCACTGCTCAAACCCCTGCTGGCTGTCACCGGCATCGTAGAGCGTCGCCACACCCTGCCTATCCTCTCCAACGTATTGATCGAGAAAAAGGCAGATGCGGTAAGCTTTCTGGCCACCGACCTGGAAATCCAGATCACCACGGCCAGCCCCGACGACATCGCCGGCGAAGCCTTCCGCCTGACCACCTCGGCCAAAAAGCTGCAGGACATCCTGCGCGCGATCCCCGACAAGACCACCGTTACGCTGGAACAGCAAGACGGCCGCCTGATGCTGAAAGCCGGCAAAAGCCGCTTCAACCTGCAAACCCTGCCGGCGGACGACTTTCCGCTGCTGTCGGCCGCCAGCGCCGCCGAAGCCAGCTTCAGCCTGGCCCAGCGCGACCTGAAGCGCCTGATCGCCCAGGTACAGTACGCCATGGCTGTGCAGGACATTCGCTACTACCTGAACGGCCTGCTGCTGCAAACCGAAGGCAACCAGGTACGCCTGATCGCCACCGACGGCCACCGCCTGGCCTTTGCCAGCGCCGAAATTGCGGCCAACCTGGCCAAGAGCGAAGTGATCCTGCCGCGCAAAACCATCGTAGAGCTGTACAAGCTGCTGCAGGATAGCGACGAGCAGATCAACGTAGAGCTGCTGTCCAACCAGGTGCGCTTCAGCTTTGGCAGCACCGTGATCATCAGCAAAATCGTGGACGGCAAGTTCCCCGACTACAACCGCGTGATCCCGCTGGACAACAACAACATCTTCCTGCTGGAACGCGTTACCTTCCTGCAGGCCCTGCAACGCGCAGCCATCCTGGCCAACGAGAAATTCCGCGGCGTACGGCTGGTACTGCGCCCGGGCACCATGTCCATCCTGTGTACCAACAGCGAGCAGGAAGAAGCCGAAGAAGAGCTGGAAATCGCCTATCAGGGTGCCGAGCTGGAAATCGGCTTCAACATCAACTACCTGCTGGACGTGCTGACCAACCTGCCGGCTGAAACCGTGCAGCTCGCCTTTGGCGACGCCGTACGCGCCGTGCTGGTTACCATCCCGGACAACGCAACCTTCAAATATGTTGTGATGCCAATGCGCATCTAACACCCGCCTGCCCTGCCCCGTGCAGGGCCAGCGGTGGCGGCCAACAGCCTAAGGTTGGCCGCCAGCATGGGGGCAGCTGCCCCGAACGAACAGAAACAAGAGTGGGTTTATGAGCGAACAGGAATACGGCGCGGACAGCATCAAGGTACTAAAAGGTCTGGACGCAGTGCGCAAGCGCCCCGGCATGTACATTGGCGACACGCAGGATGGCACCGGCCTGCACCACATGGTGTTCGAAGTACTGGACAACGCCATTGACGAGGCGCTGGCCGGCCACGCCGACACCATCAAAGTCACCATCCACCCGGATCAATCCATCTCGGTGGAAGACAACGGCCGCGGTATCCCTACCGACATACACCCGGAAGAAGGCCGCTCGGCAGCCGAGGTCATCATGACCATCCTGCACGCCGGCGGTAAGTTTGACAGCAATAGCTACAAAATCTCCGGCGGCCTGCACGGCGTAGGCGTATCCGTAGTGAACGCGCTGTCCGACTGGCTCAAGCTCAAAATCTGGCGCAACGGCCAGGTACACGAAATGGAATTCCGCCGTGGCGAAGCCGTGGCCCCGCTGACCATGACCGGGCACACCACCTACCGTGGTACCGAAGTCACCTTCCGCGCCAGCGAAGAAACCTTCGGCCACGTAGAGTTCCACTTCGACATCCTGGCCAAGCGCATCCGCGAGCTATCGTTCCTGAACGACGGCGTGGCCATTACCCTGATCGACAAACGCAACGGCAAAGAAGAAAACTTCGCCTTTAGCGGCGGTGTAGCCGGCTTCGTGCAGTACATGAACCGCAACAAAAACCCGCTGCACCCCAAAGTGTTCTACGGCATTGGCGAAAAAGAAGGCATGACCGTAGAAGTAGCCATGCAGTGGAACGACAGCTACCAGGAAAACGTGCAGTGCTTCACCAACAACATCCCGCAGCGCGACGGGGGTAGCCACCTTACCGCCCTGCGCCAGGTGATGACCCGCACCCTGAACGGCTACATCGAACAAAGCGAAATCGCCAAAAAAGCCAAAGTCGATACCAGCGGCGACGACATGCGCGAAGGCCTCACCTGCGTACTGTCCGTGAAGCTGCCCGACCCCAAATTCAGCAGCCAGACCAAAGACAAACTGGTCTCCAGCGAAATCGGCCCGGTGGTAAACGAAGTCATCAGCGAAGCCCTGAAAAACTTCCTGATGGAAAACCCCAACGAAGCCAAAATCATTACCGGCAAGATCGTAGAAGCCGCCCGCGCCCGCGAAGCCGCCCGCAAAGCCCGCGAAATCACCCGCCGCAAAGGCGTGATGGACGGCCTGGGCCTGCCCGGCAAGCTGGCCGACTGCCAGGAAAAAGACCCGGCCATGTCCGAACTTTACCTGGTCGAGGGTGACTCCGCCGGCGGCTCCGCCAAGCAAGGCCGCGACCGCAAGTTCCAGGCCATCCTGCCGCTAAAAGGCAAGATCCTGAACGTAGAACGCGCCCGCTTCGACAAAATGCTGCAAAGCCAGGAAGTAGCCACCCTGATTACCGCCCTAGGCTGCGGCATTGGCAAAGACGAATACAACCCGGACAAGCTGCGCTACCACCGCATCATCATCATGACCGATGCCGACGTAGACGGCGCGCACATCCGCACCCTGCTGCTCACCTTCTTCTACCGCCAGACCCCCGAGCTGGTAGAGCGCGGCCACATCTACATCGCCCAGCCACCGCTGTACAAAGCCAAGCACGGCAAGCAGGAACGCTACCTGAAAGACGATTTCGAGCTGAACCAGTACCTGCTGCAGCTGGCGCTGGACAAAGCCGAGCTCACCCCCGCCGCCGGCGAAGCCCCGCTCAGCGGCGACGCCCTGGGTGAAATCGCCCGCCAGTACCTGCAAGCCCGCGCCGCCATCGACCGCGAAAGCCGCGTAGTAGACCCGCTAGTACTGCACGCCCTGATGAAGGTTGGCCGCATCAGCCTGGATAGCGAAAGCGCCGCCGCCACCGCCGTACAGCGCCTGGCCGCCGTACTGCCCGCCGAGCTCATCAAGCTGGACGCCCTGCGCGACGAGAAAAACGACGCCTGGCTCATCAAGATCACCCGCATGCTGCACGGCAACGTGCTGGTAACCGTGCTGGACCAGGACTTTTTGGCCACCGCCGACTACGACGTACTGGCCAAAACCGGCGACATGCTGCACGGCCTGCTGCGCGACGGCGCCCAGGTAAAACGCGGCGAAACGGTGAAACCGGTAAGCGAATTTGGCGACGCGCTAGACTGGCTGCTGGGCGAAACCCGCAAGGGCCTGTCCATCCAGCGCTACAAAGGCCTGGGCGAAATGAACCCCGGCCAGCTGTGGGAAACCACCATGGACCCGACAGTACGCCGCCTGCTGAAAGTAAAAATCGAAGACGCCATGGCCGCCGACGACGTGTTTACCACCCTGATGGGCGACAACGTCGAACCACGCCGCGCGTTTATCGAGAGCAATGCGTTGATTGCGCGGAATATTGACGTGTAAACATGTCGAATAACACAGTTAGTGAAATTTTTGACAGGTTAGTGAAATTTCACTGACAGAAATAATGAAAAAAGCTCCTCAGGGAGCTTTTTTCATATCAACAGACCTGCCAAATAAGACGACTAGGTTAGTTTGGAGAAATTCAGTACAATTACTACACATACGTTTTTTCCTTCCACTAGGCGTGTTACTTAGCATTTTGGCCATCTATCTTTATCAGCAAAAGAGTAAATATGTGTAATGAAGCAGCCACTATCCCTATTGTTGACTTATTTGCCGGCCCTGGCGGACTGGGAGAGGGCTTCTCTTCATTAAATGATGGTAGATCTTTTCAGATCGTCGTCTCAGCAGAAAGAGATCCTGTCGCACATCAGACACTACGTCTAAGAGCATTCTACCGGCTATTACGCACTAAACGGCCTGAGATGCTTGGAGACTACTATCGTTTCTGCCATGGAGAATCCGAAACACCATTCAGTCGTGATACCCAGGATCTATGGGATCTTGCTAACAAAGAGGCATTGTGCATTGAGATTGGCAGCCCAGAAGGTAATGCCAAGCTTGACTCTGCTATTCAACAAGCTCTGGGGGCAGCTAACAACCGTAAACCATGGCTGTTGATTGGCGGCCCGCCATGCCAAGCCTATTCGCTAGTTGGGCGCTCTCGAAATATGGGCAAGGCTGACTACAAACCGGAAGAAGACCATCGTCACTTCCTTTATCGAGAATATTTGAGAATTATACAGCGCTACCAACCAGATATTTTTGTAATGGAAAACGTCAAGGGTATACTTTCATCCAAAGTTAATGGCGTGCAGATATTTCATCAAATCCTTAATGACCTAACGAATCCAGATCATGCCCTTGGTGCAGATAAACAAGGCCATAAGTACAGAATTGTGTCGTTAGTTAACGATGTAGTCTTCGAGGATAGTAACGATCCAGCCAAACTCGATGCTACGAAGTACATCATCCGGGCTGAGGAGCATGGAATTCCACAAGCACGGCACCGGGTAATATTATTAGGAATTCGAGACGACATTCCGCACGCTTCATTGCCTAAGCTAACCAAAGACAAGCATATCAACGTAAAGGATATAATCGGTAACTTACCTAAACTTCGCAGCAGACTGAGCAAGCAGATCGATTCTGCAGATTCATGGGCAACATTGGTAAGTGAGCAGCTTGGAAAACTTGCCGTCTCAGCCGCATCACAGCAATATGGTTTTTCATATAGACTGGCTCCGAAACTTAGCCAAAATGCAGGCCTCATAGGGGGGATCAAATCATACGGGGCAAATCGACTAATCAAGACGGACTTAGAAGGTGGTACAGGTCATGCCCAGTTAGACTATTGGTTAATAGATAAAAGGCTTAAGGTCTGGCTCAATCATGAGTCACGGAGTCATCGCATTGATGATCTAGCACGCTATGGCTATGCAGCGACATTTGCTCAAGAGTTCAAACGATCACCGAAAGGCCATCAAGAATTTGATCTATCAGAGCTAGCACCCTCACATAAGAATTGGGAAAGTGGTAATTTTTCAGATCGATTCCGCGTTCAGACTGAAGACGGCCCCTCCACCACCATTACCAGTCATATATCAAAGGATGGCCACTACTTCATTCACTATGATCCACTGCAATGTCGCAGTCTGACAGTACGTGAGGCCGCGAGGCTACAGACGTTCCCTGACAACTATTTTTTTCAAGGTGGTCGGACGCAACAGTTTCAACAAGCGGGGAATGCAGTCCCGCCCCTGCTGGCATACAAAATTGCGGAAATAGTGCAGAAGATTCTTCAGCGATTACCATCACAATAGTTGCTGAGTAGATGAATACTGGGCTATTGAGCAGGGAAAGAGAAAATTGAAGGAAGGGCGGTTGTAAACATTGAAACCGCCCACCTTACGACTGATCAGGCAAGCTCAGGAATGCCATCCAGGCAGGTTGTATACCGGAATCCTGACATCATTTCCCAGCATTCTTTCTTCTTGGCCCACTCGGAAAGCATTCGTCCTTTCGCTGTCGCATGAAGCTGCGTATTCACCTCATCGGACCATGCCTCGATTTGTTCGAGAAGCTGCAGCGATACCGACTGCGCGGACCAGATACGATCCAGACTCAGACGATCACCAAGCTTCAGGGACACAAGGGACACAGTGTACGCAAGCACGTTTGCTTGGAACGCTGCAAAACGTGGACGAATCCTGCGCTGTGCCTCCTTGAATAGAATGGCCTGGGCAATGATGCGCTTGTATTCGATCACATCAGGTAAGACCAACGCATCCCCAGCTGCATTCACAATCTCCATGAACGCCTTGAAGTTCTTTTGCCCCCCTTGGCTGACCAGATCTGGCCGCCGCATCCAAGCACATTGATACTTGGCAAGATCCGTTTTGGTAATCTTGCGAGACAATGGCATGCCTTCCTGTATGCGCTTGGTGCCAGCTGGCGTTTTGCCTTCTCGCTCGAGCATCACCTTGTAACTGCCAGTTGCGCGCTCATAGAACCACCGACCAACGCCATCTGGACAATACGTGGTCATTGCAAGTTTCTCGAGCTCAACGTGATATGGCATGTTCGCAGACAAATCAGAGAGCTGGACCTTGTTCTGACTGTTGGCATAGCGCGATATGTCTGAAATCAGACGTTCCTCCTGTTCGGAGCCGACATTCTTTAGGACGATGATCTTGGCGGGTACCCTGACCTGTGACAGGCTGACATCCGGAAATTTCTTCTTCGTGAAGAACATCGAGGCAGTCGTCTGACCTCCATTCACGATCTGCATGCCCTTCAACCAAGAGATGCCCAAGCTGCCATCCTCGGTACGAGCTAGACTGGCTTCATCTGCAATAATAACCACGCCATTGTTGTAGGCCATGAACCGTTCAGGCTGCTTGCGCAAGGTCTCTGAAATCCCTTTGTTGACTCCTCCAACTTGGCTGAGAAACGAACGGACGTTTGCCTCCAAGATGCGTGCTCCATATTTTTCATACAAAAAGCGCAAGGCTTCACCGGGAATCACGGTCATTGCATAATCATATTCACCCATTTGATCCGGAACCCAGACACATGGCAGCGGCCCACCGGATACATCGTCGAAATTCACAACGAGCTCATCGCGCGGGCGCCCCTCCTGCCAGTGATTGAACAGACGTTGGATATCCATGACTTCAAGCTTGACGGTCTTGCCAGACACTTCCCGCGGCTGGTACGTGCGGACTTTTGCACGTCTATCTGTTAGAACAAAAACCCGGATCTGCTCAAGATCCGGATAGACCTGTTGAATGGTAAGTACAAGCGCATACGCCGTGTGGGATTCATCCATTTCCTTAGCAAGCTTGCCATCCACGCACAAAGAAAGAAAACGCAGACATTGTTCGGCTGCCTTTTGCACATCGGCATTAGGAATATCGACAACTTCATCGACGCCTTCATACAGGCTCACATACAGATCCAGCTGATCATTATCTTCAGAAACGGCGAAACCGCTCAATCGCACAATTCCTGAGCCCAGTCCAACTTTGGCGTCATATGCACACACTTCAGGATCAAAAGTCATCCCAATGTCAGCCATGTGCCTTGTCACGATCTCGGTGAAGAGCAATTCCGGGAATGCAGCCTCACCACCTGCCTCGGTACTTCTCTCGACCGTTTCGTCACGAACTTGTTGCTGCGTCTGGCGCAAGAATTCGACCAATTCCATTCAATTCATCCCGATCATTTCAATTACTGTACCAGCCGGATACAACCTTGCCTCGATTGCATCTAGATCAATTTCATACTTTGCCCAAACCACACCCTCAGGAACATTGCCGGCAATAAGTCGCGGGAATTTCTCATCGACAAGCATGTAGCGTGCACTTACCTCAAAAAACTGCCTTGTATACGAATCCGCATGTGCATCCAAGTACCCTGCATGCAGTAAGGCGAAACCGAAAGCAACTGCAGTGGCCTCATCCATCTGTTCCTTCAGCGAGGCAATGCGGGCAGGCAGAGAAACCCCGGCCGGATCAACAGAGAATCGACAAGCACAAAGAAACAGAGGTTTGCGAACACTGTCATCAAGCTGTTCCAGCGATAGAATCGAGGCGGGAAATCCGGCCTTTGCCAGCGTGCTCTTGACTTCAATTGCCCCGTGTCCCGGCTGAAAATCTTGCAAACCATCCATCGGACCGATCCAGCTTTCCACTACACTTTCGGCTGGACAGCCCGTCGCCAGCAATATAGACATGCAGTACAGTTCTCCAACGAGGCCCAGTTCAGCCTCGGGGCCGAGCACACTAGCCCCTTTCTTCATGAAGCTCATCCACGCACGCAATCGCTTCATGAATACATTCAGCAGTTGACGGTCATCCTGGATAGGGCATTGCAACAATGCAGAAACTAGGTCCACCACGACCGTTGCAAACAGATCAAGACTTCCTCCGGGCTGGCGAATCAATGCCAGCCACTCTTCATTTTCCCCTAGCCGAATTTTTTCGACCTTGAATCCAGTGGCCACCGGCAGTCCAGACAAGGGCCCCATCCCCCCCACGCCAAACCGGACCAGCAAGCCCTCCTCGTTACTAGGAAAACACCGACCGGCCCTCAAAGCGCATACACCTTCCGGCACAAGCACGATGGTTCTCCAGCCCTCCTGTTCGGTCTGTCCTGAGAGCGCGCGCCATGTTCCTAGGATTTCTTCCTTACTCGGCAGATCCAAATTCCTGCTCCCAGTAAATATGTCCGACTTTGTAGTCGACCTTGATCCCACTGTTGTTACCGGGGAAGCTTATCCCGAATGCTACGACAGGTTCATGATCCTCAGGCAAACCGGCATTCTCCGGATTCAACAAGTAAATCAGCAACAATCCCGTTTCCGGAGAGGCTGGTACGCCCTCGGCACCGAATCCACGGATCTTCCTCAGGGCCGGACCACTTGGAACGACAGGCTCCTCCTTACTCGTCGGTCGGCCAGGGTCGGCGTGCCAGATTCGCTTCGTTTCATCAAGAGCGGCAAGCCAAGCGACTTCGTCCAGATCCAGAGCTTCGTCTCGCGGAGATAGCAAACGACCGATGGCGTATCGATTGGCATCAGGCTGTCGATTGACCCGCTGGGTCAGCGGCACAACATGCTTCTCAAACTGCCATGCCCCCTTGGTGATACTTCCTCCGATTACGGCCACATTCCAGTTCAGCAAATAACCATCAAACGCCATAGAGTCAATAAACTCTCGCAGCATTTGACTGTTCACCTTATAAGCACTGGGATGAGTCGTATAGGCGGTGAGAAACGAAGCCACATCCGCATAGGACACGTTCGACCAGTACACCCCGGTCCAGTGATCCCATCCATCACCACGCTTCTTCTCCGGAATGGCCAAAGGCCTTCCGATTACAGAAACGAAACTCTGGAATGCATCGAAGTTCGTGCGAACAATAGCGGACTCTTTGTGCATTGATACTGTTTCGACCACATGCCCGCTAAAGGAGAGACGCAATGTCTTAGCAGATCGCATTTTCAGGGGCGAGGTCACCATCAGAACAGGGTGTGATACGACCTTGAGACCGTAATCCCGCGGCGTCCCACCACTGGCAACCATCATGTCGAACTCTTCACGCAGTTCTTCCGAGGCGTCGGCAATGTGTTCAAACCACTCGACTAGATCTGACGTTGTATAGAGACGACAAAGATCAAGGTAACCTGGCCGGTAGCCGAACCATCGCCCCATTTGCATCAAAGTGTCATACATTTTGGATGCGCGAAGGAAGTAGCTTACACAGAGACCTTCCAGGGTAAGGCCCCGGGCAAGCTTGTCACCACCGATCGCAATGACCTTGAGACCCTTGCTTGAGTCGGCATAATCCAAAGCATCCTTGGCCGTACCATTGATCATCCTGACAGAAATGTCCGAAATAATACCCGGTAGCTGTTCGACAACCTGCTCCCACGAAAACTCGTCACGGCTCACCACATCCGGCATTTGTGCATGTAACTCGGTCGTGACAGGCAAGAAGTCCTTCCTCCAAAGTCCGGCAAGACGTTCGACAAATCCTTCGTGACCGATCTTGCGTTCTACACGTTGCAGCTGCTGCCGGATATAGCGGTCTACTACGGCATACACTTCTTGTTGGACCTGATTGAACCTTGTCACATGAATCAACATCGAGCTATGGGAACCGTCTTGACCCCGTAGTTTTCTCAATGCACACACAAGTACAAATGAATCAATGGCCTTTACTAGTGACGCCGGCATGCCAAACTCGTTTTCGATTTCCGGCTTGTGTCCATTCTTGTGAGATACCGGCATCCAGCCTGTCTTCCCATCGTCCGAGCAGTGGTCATTGACCTCACGGACCAGGGGCAATGCATCCGTACGTGTTCCGCCATTGTTGACGCCGAACAAGCGAGTAGGTCCGATATAACTGGATGGGGCACCGAGATTTATTATGAATGCAGCCGGAAACAGATCGGGCCCCTCATTCGGAGTGGCATTGCGCTCGTGGATGAAAATGTTCGCAAAAGGCGTGGCAGTATAACCAACGTAGGCCTTGCGCTGAAAAGCATGCAAAATCTTGCGGATCAGGCCGTTGATGGCTTTTGGTTGATGATCCTCGTCAGGCAGTCCGTTTTCGCCAAAAACCTGCTCTCCCGTATCAACAGAAGCGTTGTCAGCTTCATCATCGATGACTAGCAAGGGAAGATGCGTCACGATCTTACGACCGGACTCTGTGTCAACGGCATTGGCTACATGATTGATGATCCACTTGTGCAGCCGCTCAAGGACTTTCTTGTTCTTCTTGACGACAAACAACCACGGACGTTCCTCGGGAGAAATCCCGAGATTCTTCGCCGCAGCCATGTTGAAATCACCCTTTTCGGAACGTGTTGTTGCGTAGTGCGGGCGAATCGAAGGATCCCGGTCAATTAGACCGACTCCGATCGGTCGGGGCTCATCGCTGGAAGAGTGTGTTTCGTACCCCAGAAAACCTTCATCAAGACGCATCTGTGTCTGAGACCGCAAGTTGTTGTGCATGCCAGCCAGAACAATGATGACTTTGTAACCTGCGTCCGCGGCCTTGCAGATCAACCCGGTATAATTGCCTGTCTTGCCTGATTGCACATGTCCGACCACAAGACCGCGACGATCCCATGATCCTTCTCGGATAGGGTCTTCCAACATGGACAGGACCTGATCCGATGTTTCATCAAGGTTGGCAACGGCATTCGCTGAAAGCTTGCTTTCCTGCATTTCACGGTAACGCTGCCAATAACGCCATTCTTTCTTCCGTGAAGGTGTCAACCAAGCAACGTGACCCGCCACATCACCAAGCATGCCCCCCGTCCCGACCCACTCGCTATGGCGACGAATCAGTTCGGCAATGACAGCCTCTCGATCCAGACCTTCCTTCCACCTTGGGTTCAACGCGAGGACAAGGTTCATTTTGTCTGCGATCAGACCGGGCGTAATGGCCTGTGGACTTTCGGCCAGCAACAGCTCCTGAACGATTTTAACCACACTGATCTTGTTTGCTTCACCTGCTGAAGACATGCTGCATTCCTTGTTCAGAGCTGATCAGGCAAGCTGGCAACCAGCTCGGGATATTGATTGAATGGCTCGCTTCTCGAAAGCCGCTCGCGAGCCATGTCCGGGGACATGCCCTTCACCGCCACCATGTTCCGGTAAAGCACATCTAGCACCGACTTCACCTCTGCAGGAGCCTCCCCGGCAAAACCAGTACGTGGAGCCTCCTTGTTCTCGGCCGTATCCAGCCAGATCCGCTGGACAGGCACGGTCTCTTCCAGGACACGCAGCATGGCCTTGATCTGAGGCAGCAATACACCAGCATCATCAAGGACAGAACGAACAACTGGATGATCGGTATCGATGCGGTAACGCATGCCGCCAGCAAAATGCTCGGCTTTCCAAGATTGTGCGATTTCGCTCCCACCTGGCATTTTCGGTGCCACACCACGATGCACAAATGCCTTGCGAGCTCGTGCCCGCGTATCCTCGGCATACCCGATCAACCAGCTCCGCAATGCAACTGGTGGTCTTGCTGTAGATTTGCGAATATCGATTTTCCAGTCAGCATCCGCTGTGTTAGGAATATCAAGGCGAATACGTGCCAGACGGTGAGCTTCATCTTTTGTCCACGAACGCCCCTGACCAAGGCCGAGCCAGCTACCTGCGACCAGCAGGCGCTCGTTACGATAGACATAGAATCCTTGCTGTGCAGTCCAGCCATCAGGACCTTGTGCGGACTCGAATTCGGTAGATGACAATTTGTCCTTGTGCGGCAACACATTGCATTGAACCTTGATTGCCATATTTCCTGGTGGGGACACGGGCGGCGATTGCCATGGTTTGCCCGGATGACCTGAAAGGAAAGGGTCCCATGGTTTCACCGGCTGACCATTGATACGCAATAACAAGCGGCGAGGTTGTTCCAGATAACGATGAAAAACCATGCCAAGATGCCGGTCTACCACATCGATCAGATCTAGGAACTCCTGTTCGCCGACTCCATTTGTCACGATGCGGTCCATCACTTCCCATAGGACCAAGGTTCCACGACCGGCCTCCAGCAGCGGATCCAGCAAGCTTTCCGAACCCTCCGCAGGACCTTCAAGCAAGTACCAGCCATCCCCTTTCCCTGCCGCAAGCACGTCCAGATCCCAGCGCAGACATTGCAGACCATCCGGCCCGCAAGCCGCTACGGTCAGACGACGACACTGAGAAAAGGATGCAGTCTTCAAACCGAGGCCGAAACGACCGAGATCATCCATACTGCGCTCATCAAGCGGACTCTTCTCTCCTAGCCGCATGGCCTTGTCGATTTCAGCAGCACTCATGCCACGTCCATCATCCTGAATCTCGACCCGGCTTTGCTCCTTGTTCCAGACAAAGCGCAAATCGACTGTCGAGGCTCCGGCAGCAATACTGTTATCGATAATGTCGGCTAATGCTGTCGCTGTGTTGTAGCCCAACCCGCGCAAAGCTTCGATCATTGCCGCTGCACGTGGAGGCGCATGACGAATGTTCTGCTCTTTCATAAATCATCCGCCCTCATCAATACCATCAGGTAAAACATCTCCATCCAGAAAATCAGCAAGTACCCTGCTTCTATTTGGGTGGCGCAGTTTACGCATTGCCTTGGCTTCGATCTGACGAATACGTTCCCGGGTCACATCGAACATCATGCCAATCTGTTCCAAAGTAAAGTCCTCGTCCAATCCCAGACCAAAGCGATACCTGACAATGGCTTGATCACGCTCTGTCAATTGGGATAGCGCGACTTCTATGGCATCTTGGAGCTCTGTTCTCACCATGCAATGGAAACCATCAGTTTCCTCTTCTGCCAGAAGTTCTGGCCAGTCAAGCTCATCAATACCTGCCCGGAAAACCATTTCGCGATCAACTAGCCGCACTTTCCTGAGCTCTTGGACACTCAGCTCAAGCGCCGCTGCCAGATCATCATCTTTCACACTTATTGATGATTTGCTTGCTAGCTCTCGAGTACAGCGGTGCATTTTGTTAATTTTTTCCACCATATGCACAGGAACCCGGACCAAGCTAAGCTGATCCGCGATAGCCCGGGTCATGGCTTGGCGAATCCACCACGTCGCATAAGTAGAAAACTTGAAGCCACGCTGAACCTCGAATTTCTCGGCGGCTTTCATCAGACCGATATTTCCTTCTTGGACAAGATCTTCCAGCGGCATTCCTCTGTTGCGATATTTGCCCGCAATGCTCATTACCAGACGCAAATTTGCACTCACTAGATCATTACGAGCCTTTTCAAAGATCCGGATATGCTCTAGGGCAAGTTCAGGCTGGAAATCCGCATCAAGCCGATGGAAGGCATCGATCAAGTTAGCCAGTACCAATGCAGATGGACGAGGAATCATTGCATCGGTCTTGCCGGACACATTCCCTGCACGCAGGGCGCGAACATAATCTTCAAAAGAACTGGACACACGACCTTCTTCATCGGTCTCGACGGATGCATCCAAGTCAGAGATATCCTCTTCGTCAACGTCATCACCACTCACGACCTCACGCTCGAAAGTACTTGCATACAATTCCAGCCCAGCGCTTTCTGGCAAATCCCTCAGGTAACGCGCCAGAGCCTTGATGGAGGAGTCCATCCGAGTTCCCAGCAGTTCCTCCCCATCCTTGGAAATCAAGCCGACAGCACGGGCATCACGAGAATAAGCTCTCATCGTACTGGAGTTGTAAGCATTCTCTTCGGACAACGATTCGGATAGATATGCGTCCAATCTCTCGAACGCCTCATCCAGAAACAACGCCTGTTCTTCATCGACAAGGCCATCTGCCGCGACATCCGCCAGATTTTCTTCCTCGACTCTGATGCCCACATCCTCAAGCACCTGAAGAGCTGCGGGAAGCAACACATCAGCAGTAGGGCCAGCATCCAGTCGGCAAGCCTCTGCTACCTTGTCAAAAGCGACCCAGCCACGATGAAAGCCTTCAACAAAGACTGCTTTCAGAAACTCCTGAGCCTCGCTGTCCCGGCTGACTACAGGTTTCAACTCAGGGAGCTTAAGCTCCACGTCATCCCAAGACTCGTCAGTATTCAGAGCGCGGTGTCTAGTTATGCGACGATGAGTCTGCACCGCTGACAACAGAAGCGACACATCAGAATCAGGAGGAGTCACCTCCTCTTCTGCCTTCCAGCCAAAATCATCTTCATGCAAATGGTCCGGCTCATTCAGGTCCTTTGCCGGCACATCAGAACCATCTGTGCAAGGAATATTCAACTGCACGAAATCATGTGACTTGGCCTGTTCAAAATCATCATCGTGCAGTGCATTCCCGCCCGTTCCAGTATTCGAGTGGGCAGGCGCGTTATCCGCTAGGAGTTCACCTGTCAGATCATCTGAATCTTTATTCCAAGCGGGAAAAACCTTCAGATCACCCCCAGCCTCCCTCGGCTGGACCAGCAACACATCCGAAACGACATTGCCCGAATTCCTAGGTAGAGTATTGCGTTGGTGGCGTTTACCCTCGATACCCCCCTGTTCAATCACGCCAATATGATCAGTAGCTTTGCAATCAGACTGGCCTGTGTCTGTTGAAGTGAGAACAGTATCACCAATAAAAAAAGATGTATCGTGATGCGTTCCCGAGGCAGTAGCGGGATCCATGGCTGAGACCGAAGAAGGGGAGACTGCGATTTCAGCCCCATCTGGAATGACATCTTTGTCACTATCTCCTGCCTCATGACCCGGAAAGTCTCCGGCAGCCTGACCAACTTCACCGAGCGGAGAATAAGCTGGCTCCTCCAGGAGACTCTGCAGCATGCTCCCGAGCGCTTCATGCCCTATCTCCGCAGCAATTCTGGCCGCTGTTTTACCCTCGTTGCAGACCAAGGCAGGATTGGCCCCCGCCTCAAGCAACAGCACACACAGATCAAGGCTTCCCGTCGCTGCAGAGAGCATCAATGGCGTCCGACCCTGATCATCTCTTGCATCAAGCATAGTGCGGTTACGTATCTGCAACGCTACAGCTGCCTTGACTCCAGATTTGATTGCAAAACGCAGCATTGCGCTGATTCTGGGTGGCGATTGATTTTGAGGCATGGTGAAACTACTCGGCAGGAGTGAATCCGGGAGCCAGTACCGCACTGGTTACCCCGTATAGAGAAAGAGGATTACGCAACGCAAGCAAATGTTCATGAGCTGAAAGAGTATGTCCGACAGAGCAATCGACATTCCAGCGCCTAAGCACATAGCCGGCGTTCGCCGCACGTACCCGCATACGCAACACGCCATCAGACATCGAAAAATCACGCTCGATAACCTCAGGTTGACGACACCCCGGGTGTGGAATCAGATCAAGATCGACAAGCCTTGTCCATTGAGCGTCTTGGTCAAGTCGTTCTCCGACACAAGGGGGCTGCGAACTTATCTTGGGAGACTCGACACGTGTCAGAACGAAATCGCGGAAGCCTTCATGAGAACGGTCGTAGGCACGCACGTGCCACCGTAAACCGTTATCGACTATAGCTCCTGGTACGATCTCCCGACGGTCATACCCGCTACCATTCGAGTGATATCCGATATCTAAAGCGTAGCCGAGATGAATGGCACGGGAGACACAAGACAAAACATCCATATCAGGACAAGAGATGGAACGGATAAAGTCGCTGGAGATCAAAGGAGCGACAGGCTCCTGCTCCGTCTCACCAAATCCAGAGGATAACGCCACCAGTACGCGTTCCAGTGCATATTCAAATACAGGACGAAACCCCGCTGTAGTTACATACTGTCTTGACTGTTGCTCAATTGCCAGATTATCCGGTGCAATACGCCGGTACAAAGCCAACTCTCGCGTGGCTACGGCAGAGGCAATACCGAAGCGATTACAAATATCAGCTCTAGACACGCGCCCAAGAAAATACAGTCGAAAATCGATGTAGGTCATTCGCTTACGTCGACTTTTCGGCAAAACATCGAGCAACAACTTCTGCATAACAAATGACTATTAAAATTACATGTCATTAGTCAATGTACTATGCAGTCGAGCAAAATGTCTATAGGGCATAATCAAAAAGATCACACCTGCACAGTCAAATTTTAATACAAACGCATTAAACGAGCAGCGCTGCCGCTAAGTTTGCCGACTCCCAACACGAGCCTTGACAAAATAAATAGCAATGTGGAGCTGACAAAGGACGGAAAGTTGGCCTCAACTCGCTATCGGCATGTTGTATGTAGGGCTACAGCTTTACCGCATTACTCCCCTACTCTAGCTAATCCTTATCAGGACGAAGAGGATAAGTACCTACGTGATACACCGACTACAGTTGGCTGCTCCATACCACTAACGGAAATCACATTATCGTCCACTGAATGCAACCGCCCCCCTCGCTTAGATATCGCAACCTGCGGCCAACCCTTCACCGCTACGCCGCCAGCTTGCCGGCGGCCAGTAGCAGCAGGCTGCCGGCGCTGGCTTCGGCCAGGCGGCGTTTGGCGTCGCTGATGCCGCCGCGGCGGGCCATGCTGGCGGCGCTGTAGCCTATCAGGCCGTATACCACGGCACAGCTGCCGATAAAGATGGCGGAAAGCAGCAGCGCCTGCAGGGCCACGGCTTCGCCGGGCTGGATGAAGTTGGGCAGGATGGACAGGTAGATCAGCAGGCCTTTGGGGTTGAGCAGGCTGGTCACAAAGCCGCGGGCAAACTGCCGCTGCGTGGGGCTGCCGCTTAGCGCCAGCGCGCCGGGCTGCATGGCGGAGCGGAACATCTGCACCGCCAGGTACAGCAGGTAGGCCAGCCCGGCCCAGCGGATGGCGTGAAACAGTGGCGGCCAGGCGGTAATGAGCGCGGCAATGCCGAATGCGGCCAACAGGGCGTGCACGCAGTAGCCGGTAAGAATGCCGGCGTTGGCACGGGTGGCGGCGGCGCGCCCGCCGGTCAGCCCCTGCGAGGCCACAAACAGGATGTCGGGCCCCGGGGTGCACACCAGCGGGAAAACAGTCAGGCCGAATAGCAGCAGGGTGTGGCTGGTCATGGTGTTTCTCCCTAGTGGTGCCCGCCGCCGCCCGCGCAGCAGCCGGGGGAAACGGCGGTGCCGCAGTGGGCGGGGCAGGCAGACACAGTGTAGGGAAAGGCGGCCAGAATAGGCTTGCGTAGTGCGCGGCATTTATTGCCATAATGCAATCCGGTTTCACAAAACAGGCAGGTGTTGCAATTGGATGCCGTAAAACTGGATAAGCTCGACCGCCGTATTCTGCAGGCGCTGCAGCGCGATGGCCGCATACAAAACGCTACCCTGGCGCAGCAGGTGGGGCTGTCGCCGTCCAGCTGCCTGCGCCGCGTGCGCCAGCTGGAAGAGGCGGGGGTGATAAGCCGCTACGTGGCGGTGCTGGATGGCAGCAAGGTGGGCGCGGGGCTGACGCTGTTTGCGCGGGTATGGCTAAAGGCGCAAGACGCGGACACCACCAACCACTTTATCCAGGCGGTGCGCGATATGCCGCAGGTGGTGGAATGCCACGTGATGGCGGGCGAGTGCGACATGCTGCTACGCATTGTCACCACAGATCTGGCGTCGTACCGGCAGTTTCACGCACACGAGCTCACGCGCATTGCCAGCGTGCAGAGCGTGAAAACCGAAGTACCGATGGAAACCGCCAAGCTCACCCACGCGCTGCCGCTGTAGGGTTGGCCGCATGGCACCCTCACCCGCTGCCTATGGCTGCGATCTGCTGGGGCGCGGTGCATTAACATCAGCGGTTTATGCTGGGCAAGGTTGGCCGCATGGCGCCCTCACCCCCGGCCCCTCTCCCGCAGGGCGAGGGGAGCACACCAGCGTGCGATACCTTGCCGGGTTGGCCGCATCGCTCAGGCGGCTGGCTCAAGGCTACCTACGGCTGCGCACCGGCATTGCGCTCTCCTGCGGGGGCGGGGGGTGGCGGATATCAACGATCTATGCGGGGTAAGGTTGGCCGCAGAGCGCCCTCACCCCAGCCCCTCTCACGCAGGGCGAGGGGGGCACACCAGGGTGCTACACCTTGGCGCGCTGGCCGCAACACGCAGGCGGCTGGCTCAAGCCTACCCACAGCTGCACATCATCATTGCACTCTCCTGCGGGGGCGAGAGGTGGCGGATATCAACGATCTATGCGGGGTAAGGTTGGCCGCGTCGCGCCCTCACCCCCGGCCCCTCTCCCGCAGGGCGAGGGGAGCACACCAGCGTGCGATACCTTGCCGGGTTGGCCGCAGTGTAGCGCCCACCCATCACGCTACCCACGGCTGCGCACCATCATTCCCCTCTCCCCCTGGGAGAGGGGCCAGGGGTGAGGGCCTGCGGCCAACATTTGCCCGCCAGTAAACGGCCTAGCGCCCGCTGCGCAGCTGTTGCCAGATGCGGGTGTAGCCGTTGATGGTTTTGGGGTCGGGGGTCAGCGCGACAAAGCTGCCTTGCAGGTCGGCCGGCTGGGGGAAGATGGTGCGGTTGTTCACCAGCGCGGGCTGCATGTGCGGGCGGGCGGCCAGTACGGCGGTGGCGTAGGCCACGTGGTTGGCGTTGGCGGCGGCGGTTTTCGGGTCCAGCATGGCGTTGATGTAGGCGTGGGCGTTGTCTACGTTGGCCGCATCCCGCGGGATGGCCCACATGTCTACCCACAGGTCTGCGCCGGGGGCCAGCAGCGCCTGGATCTTGATGCCGTTGCGCGCTTCTTCGGCGCGCTGGCGCGCCAGGTTGAAGTCGCCGTTATAGCCCATGGCGACGCACAGGTCGCCGCTGGCCATCTGGTTGTAGTAGCTGGCGCCGGAAAACATTTTGTAATGCGGGCGCACGGCTTTCAGCTTGCTGGCCACGGTCTGGTAGTCGGCCAGCTTGTTGCTGTTGGGGTCCAGGCCAAAGTAGTGCAGCGCCACGGGGAAGAACTCGCTGGGCGAATCCAGCACGCTGATGCCGCAGCCTTTCAGTTTGGCGGTGTATTCGGGCTTGAAGATCAGGTCCCACGGGTTGGCTGGCAGCTTGCCGCCCAGCGCCTTGCTTACCTTGTCTACATTGATGCCCACAGTGTTAAAGCCCCAGTAGTTGGGCACGCCGTAGCGCTGGCCGGGGTCGAACTGCTCCACGATCTTGAGGATGGCCGGGTCCAGGTGCTTGAGGTTGGGCAGCTTGGTTTTATCCAGCGGCAGAAACAGCCCGCCGCGTATGCCCAGCGCCAGGGTGTTGTGCGAGGGCACCACCACGTCGTAGCCGCTTTTGCCGGTCATCAGCTTGGCGCGCAGGATCTCGTTGCTGTCGAACACGTCGTAGCGCACCTTGATGCCGGTGGCGCGGGTGAAGTTGGCGTTGGTGCTGTCGGCCACGTAGTCGGTCCAGTTGTACACGTTCACCACACCGGCGGCGTGGCTAGCCATGCTGGCAGCCGCCAGCGCGATGGCGAGCAGGGGGCGGTAGATCAATGCAGTCATGCGGGGCTCCTCAAGCGGGTTCACTGAAACGGTCGCGCCAGGCGTAGGCGGTATAAGCAAGGCGCAGGCCCAGTTTTTGTAGCGCGCTGGTGGGTGGCAGGCGCGGGGCCAGGCCGTGCATGGCGCAGGCGGCTTCGGTGGCGGTAGGCGGCTGCCCGGCCATGGCGCGTGCCAGGGCGCGGCCCAGCCACGGCATGGTGCTGACACCGCTGCCAAAGCAGCCGGCGGCGTGCCACACGCTGCCATCACCCGGCAGGGCACCGTATTGCGGCAGCAGACGGCGGTTTACTGCCATCAGCCCGCGCCAGAAGTAATCGATCTCCACCCCGGCCCAGGCGGGAAAGCGTGCGGCCAACTGTGCCTGCAGCACGGCGCGCTGGCGCTGGCCGCTGGCGTCGCTGCCGCTCAGGTCGCCACGGGCGCCAAACAGCAGGCGGCCATCGGGCAGGCGGCGCCAGTAGCTTAGCAGGTGGCGGGTGTCGAACATGGGGGTCTCGCTGTGGTAGCGGTAGGCGTCCCATTCTGCCGGGCTTAGCGGGCGGGTCACGATGATGTTGGAGATCACCGGTAGGGTGCGCTGGCGCAGCGCGGGCGGCAGTACGGCCGGCAGGTAGCCATTGGTGGCCAGCAGTAGCTGGCGGGCGTGTACCACGCTGCCGCTGGCGTGCAGGGTGTGGCCGGCGGCGTGGCGCTGCCAGCGGCTTACCGGCTGCTGCGGCAGCAGCACGGCACCGTGGCGCTGCGCGGCCTGCGCCAGGCCGCACACCAGCGCCAGCGGGTTCAGCCCGCCACCTTGCAGGATATGCAGGGCACCGTGTTGCGCCGGGCCATCGTGCCCCATGCCGGCAAACACCTGGCGCGGCAGCAGGCGGCAGGCTACCGGCGTGTGCTGCTGCCAGGCATCGTGCTCGGCCTGCAGCGCGTCCCACGCGGCCGGGCTGTGCGCCACCACGTAGCTGCCGCTGCCACAGGCCTGGGTGGCGATGCCCTCCTCTGCCGCCAGCGTGGCCACCAGCTGCATGGCCTCGTTTTGTGCGGCCATGAAACCGGCGGCACCGGCCGGGCCCAGCTGGCGCAGCAGCCCGGCGTAGTCGTGCTTGGTGGCCGGCAGGGTATTAAAGCCGGCGTTGCGGCCGGACGCGCCCCAGCCTATGTCGCCCGCCTCCAGCACCGCCACGCTGGCGCCGTGGTCGCGCGCCAGGTGCAGCGCCGCCGACAGCCCGCAGTAGCCGCCGCCGATAATCGCCACATCCACCGTGTGCTCGCCGCTGCCGGCGGCAAAGGTTGGCCGCGCCGTAGTGGCGTGCCAGTAGCTGGGCGGGGTGTGTTCTGGGCGGTACTGGTCGGCGTGGTAAAAGGGCTGGTACATGGCGGCTCCGCAAGTGTTGCCACAGTGTGGCCAGCGCGTGCCGCTACCGGCAAGACACGCTTTTTGCTACCTTGTGTTAATTAATTTAACAGCTGGAGCCGCCATGGCCCGCCGCCTGCCCCCGCTTAATAGTGTTCGCGCCTTTGAGGCCGCCGCCCGGCTGGGCAGCTTTGTGGCCGCCGCGCAGGAGCTGAACGTGACCCAGCCGGCCATAGGCCGCCACGTGCGGCAGCTGGAAAGCTGGCTGGGGGTGGCGCTGTTTCAGCGCAATGCGCGTGGCGTGCAGCCCACTGCCGCCGGGGTGCAGTATCTGGCCACCGCCAGCCGCCTGCTGGACGAGCTGGCCACGGCCAGTGCCGCCCTGGCGCAGCCGCAGCCTGCCCTGCTACGGCTGATGGTGGTGCCAGGCCTGGCGCGGCGCTGGCTGGCCCCGCTGCTGGATAGCCTGCTGGCGCAGCGCCCCGGCCTGCGCCTGGCGATAGAGCCGCACGCTACGTTTTGCCAGCTGCAAGCGGGCCAGGCCGACCTGGGCCTGGTGGCCGACGATATCGCCAGCCTGCCCGGCTACTACCACACGCTGGCCGTGCCGCCGGTGTTCCCGGTGTGCACCCCGGCGTATCTGGCGCAGCACGGCACGCCGGCCAGCCCGGCTGCGCTGCTGCAGCACACGCTGATTCACGAAGACGATGGCGAATGGTGGCAGCTATGGTTGGCCGCACAGGGCCTGCACGTGCAGCTGCAGCCACAGATGGTGTACTACAGCGCCGACCAGACGCTGGACGCCTGCCTGGCGCACAAAGGCCTGGCGCTGGCCAACCCGCTGCTGGTGGGGCCAGAGCTGGCCAGCGGCGCGCTGGTACGGCCGCTAGCGCAGGCGGTGGCGCTGCAGGGCTACCATTTCATTTTGCCGGCCGGCGGGGTGGTATCTGCCGATATGGCGTGGCTGATGGCGGCGCTATGCCAGCGCGCCCAGCCGGACATGGCGGCGGCGCAGGCATGAAAAAGGGCGCGGCATGGCTGCCGCGCCCTACTGACTGATCTGTATCTACACTGCACTTTCACGCAGTGGTGTTACCTTACCATTACTTTAGTTTTGTGTGAAAGCTTTTTGTCACACAGGGCTTAGTCTTCCAGCAGGCCGGCCAGGTTGTGCTTCTTCAGCAGTGCCGCGTATTCACCGCTTTGCTTTACCTGGTCTATGGCTTGGTCAAAACGTGCTTTCAGCGCGGTGTCCTGCTTGCGCAGTGCCACCGCTACCCCCTCGCCCAGTACCTTGTCTTTGCGGCCATCAAACAGCGGGCCGGTAAAGGCAAAGGCTTTGCCATTGGGCGTATCCAGAAAGCCCTTCTGCAGCTGTACGGTGTTGCCAAAGGTAAAGTCGGCGCGGCCAGCGGTGAGCTCCAGCATGGGGTCTTGCGCATTCACGTAGCGTTTTACCGTGGCCTGCTTGTACTGCTGGCTCACAAAGCGGTCTTGCGGGGTGCCGGTTTGCACCGCAATCACCTTGCCGGCCAGGTCTGGCGTCAGCGCCACGCCCTTGCGCGCCACAAAGCGGTTCTGCATCAGGTAGTACACCTTGCTGAAACCGACTACCTTGCGCCGCTCGTCGGTAATGTTCATGGACGACATGATGGCATCGTACTTCTTGGCCTGCAGGCCGGGGATCAGGCCGTCCCACGGCTGGTTCACCACCTCGCACGCGGTCTTCATGGCCTTACAGACGGCGTAGGCAAAATCCACCTCGAAACCCGCCACCTTGCCGGCGGTGTCGACGTATTCGAACGGCGGGTAGGTGGCGTCGGTGGCGATACGCAGTGGCTCGGCCGCCTGTACCAGCAGCGGGGACAACAACAGTGCAGCAATTGCAAATGGGCGGTTCATGGCTTCTCCTGAAAGACGTAGCGGATATCAGCTGATAAAGCGGCGGTGTTGCAGCGCGGGGAGGCGCGTACGCCAGGTCTGTTGCCTGTTGGTATCGAGTGTGGCCAGCGCCATGCCCTCGCCCTCTGGCTGGCAGGCCAGTACCTGCCCCCAGGGGTCGATGATCATGCTGTGGCCAAAGGTACGTTTGCCGCCGGGGTGCACCCCGCCCTGGCCAGGGGCAATGACAAAGGCCAGGTTCTCTACGGCGCGGGCGCGTAGCAAGAGTTCCCAGTGCGCCTGCCCGGTGGTGTGGGTAAACGCCGCCGGCGCGCTGATCAGCACCGGTGCGGGCGCCTGGCGGTACAGCTCGGGAAAGCGCAGGTCGTAGCACACCGACAAACGCAGGCTGCCCCACGGCGTGTCGGCGCTGCTGATGGTGCTGCCCGGCTGCATGGTGTCGGCCTCGGCGTAGCGCTCGTGGCCATCGTCAAAGCCAAACAGATGCACCTTGTCGTAGCGCGCTACGCACTGCCCCTGCGGGCTGTACAGCAGGCTGCTGTTATAAAAACGCTGCGGCTGGCTGCCCTGCAGTGGCAGCGTACCGGCCAGCAGCCACACGCCGTGGCGGGCGGCCAGCGCGGCCATGTGCTGCTGCAGCGGGCCGTGGCCAAAGGGCTCGGCCAGCGCCAGGCGCGCCGCGTCGTGTTCGGGCATCAGGTAAAAGTATTCCGGCAGCGCCACCAGCTGCGCGCCGGCGGCGGCGGCCTGGGCCACCCAGGCGTCGGCACGGGCCAGGTTGGCCGCCAGGTCGTCGCCAGACACCAGCTGGATGGCGGCGGCGGTAAATGTGTGGCTCATCGCGCGCTCCTTACAGGCGGCACAGGCGCTCGGCGCCGGCCAGCAGGGTGGCGTCGTCTTTGGCAAACGACAGGCGGATCAGGCGCTGGTCGGTGCCATCGCCGTAGAAGGCCGACACCGGAATGGTGGCCACGCCGTGTTCGGTAATCAGGCGCTGCACCAGCTGGCTGTCCGGCTCGTCCGACAGGTGGCCATAACCCGCCAGCAAAAAGAAGCTGCCATGGCTGGGCAATAGCTGCAGGCGGCTGCCGGCCAGCGCCGACACCAGCAGGTCGCGCTTGCGCTGGTAGAAGGCGGCCAGGCCCAGGTAGTGCTCGGGTTCGGCCATCAGCCGCGCCAGCGCGTGCTGCATCGGGGTATCGGCGGCAAACATGGCGAACTGGTGCACCTTGCGGATTTCGTCCATCAGTGCGGCTGGTGCCAGGCAGTAGCCCACGCGCCAGCCGGTGACGTGGAAGGTTTTACCAAACGAAGTCACCACCACGGCGCGCTCGGCCAGCGCCGGGTAGCGGCTCATGCTGTGGTGCAGCTGGCCATCGAACACCACGTGCTCGTACACCTCGTCCGACAGAATAACGATGTCGGTACCGGCGGTGAGCGCCTGCAGGCGGGCGGCGTCGTCTGCGCCCAGCACGGTGCCGGTGGGGTTGTGCGGGGTATTCAGCACGATCATGCGGGTACGCGGCGTGATGAGCGCGGCCACCTCGTCCCACGGGATGGCAAAGCCGGGTGCGGCCAACTTCACCACCACGGCACGGGCGCCCTGCAGCTCGATCATGGGGATGTAGCTGTCAAACGCCGGCTCGAACACGATTACCTCGTCGCCCGGGTGCACCAGCGCAGTTACCGCCGAAAACAGCGCCTCGCTGGCGCTGGCCATCACCGTGACCTCGCTGTCCGGCTGGTAGTGCTGGCCGTACAGCGCCGCCACCTTGGCGGCAATGGCCTCGCGCAGCGCCGGCAGGCCGCTCATGGGGGCGTACTGGTTATGCCCGGCCTGCATGGCTTCGTGTGCGTAGCGCACCAGGGTGTCGCTGCAGGCAAAGTTGGGCGCGCCCTGCGACAGGTTGATCGCCTGATGCTGCGCGGCCAGCTGGCCAATAACGGTAAAGATGGTGGTGCCCACGTGGGGCAGCTTGGAAACCGGGGTAAACGGGGTGTGCATGGCGCGGCTCGGGTGTCGTGATGTTGTGCTGCCATTCAACCGCAGCCCGTACTATGCGACAAACGATTTATAGGCATATCATGACCGAGAATTTCTCAGCCATGAGGCCGCCATGCCACGCCATGCCCTGCCGCTGTACGCGCTATCGGTATTCGACGCTGCCGCCCGCCACCAAAGCTTTACCCGCGCGGCCAACGAGCTGTGCCTGACCCAGGGCGCGGTGAGCAAACAGGTGGCATTGCTGGAAGCCCACCTGGGCTACGAGCTGTTTCACCGCTTTGCCCGCAGCCTGCGGCTGACACCGCGTGGCGAGATGCTGCACAGCTACGTGCAGCGCGCCTTCGGCGTGCTGGAACAAGGCCTGGACGCCACCGCCATGCTCAGCACGCCAGTCAATATCAAGGCCCCCAGCTGCGTGGTGCGCTGGCTACTGGCCGCGCTGCGCGACTTTAACCTGCAGCACCCCGACATCCCCATCCAGCTGTGCAGCAGCCACGACCACGACGTGAACTTTGCCCGCGAGGACTTCGACCTGGCCGTGGTGTACAAGCCACACGCCTCGCTGGGCGCGCACGACACCCTGCTGTTTCGCGAGCAGCTCACGCCGGTGATCGCGCCGGAGCTGCTGGCCCGCTGCGGCCAACCTTTACAGCAGGCGGCCGACCTGGCGCACTTTCCGCTACTGCACCCCTCGCTAGACAAGCGCGACTGGCGGCAATGGCTGGCGCAGCGCCAGGAAAACGGCGTGGACTACCGCCGCGGCACGGTGTTCGACACACTGGACCAAGCCATGAACGCCGCCGTACAAGGCTTTGGCGTGACGCTGGGCGATATCACGCTGCTACAGGACGAGCTCGCCAGCGGCCGCGTGCAGGCACCGCTGGGGCCGCCATGCGAAAACGGCTTTGCCTACGCCCTGGCTATCCGGCCAGACTGCCAGGCCGCCGTACACACCGTGCAGCAGTGGCTGCAGGCACGCGCCCCCGCAGCCTGCCCGCCTGGCGTGGTACCATGCCGCCCTGCTGCCCGCCACGGGTAGCCCTGTTCTGCGGCCAACCTTGGCCGCCCCCTGTCGTTACCCGGCCCTGCGCCAGTGCGGCTTTACCTTTTCGGGTCGCCTGGCGGCTGTATTCATGATCACGCTTAAAAATGTTGTACTGCGCCGGGGCAGCAAGCTGCTGCTGGATGGCGCCACCGTTACCCTGAACCCGGGTGAAAAAGTGGGCCTGGTGGGCCGTAATGGCGCCGGTAAATCGTCGCTGTTTGCCGTGCTGAACGGCAGCCTGCACGAAGACGGCGGCGACTTTCACATCCCTAGCCAGTGGCGCATGGCGCAGGTGGCACAGGACATGCCGGAAACCGCGCAAAGCGCTACCGACTTTGTGGTAGAGGGCGATACCGCCCTGCTGGCCGCCCAGCTGGAAGTAGCCGAAGCCGAGGCCGGCGAAGACTATATGCGCATGGCGCACGCCTACACCGCGCTGAACGACGCCGGCGCGCACGACGCCCCGGCCCGCGCACAGGCACTGATTCTGGGCCTGGGTTTTAGCGTGGCCGAGCTGCAGCGCCCGGTAAACAGCTTCTCGGGCGGCTGGCGTATGCGCCTGCAGCTGGCGCGGGCGCTGATGTGCCCGTCCGACCTCTTGCTGCTGGACGAACCTACCAACCACTTGGATCTGGACGCCCTGGTGTGGCTGGAAGCCTGGCTCAAGCAATACGCCGGCACCCTGGTGGTAATCAGCCACGACCGCGAGTTTCTGGACGCCATCACCAACGTCACCCTGCACATCGACCACGGCAAGCTGGTGCGCTACGGCGGCAACTACAGCAAGTTTGAAGACATGCGCGCCGAGCAGATGGTGCTGCAGCAGGCCGCACAGACCAAGCAGCAGGAAAAGATCGCCCACCTGCAAAAATTTATCGACCGCTTCAAGGCCAAGGCCAGCAAGGCCAAGCAGGCACAAAGCCGCGTGAAAGCACTGGAGCGCATGGAGAAGATTGCGCCGGTACTGGCCGACGCCGAATTCCAGTTCGAGTTCAAAGAGCCGTCCAGCCTGCCCAACCCCATGCTGACGCTGAGCGAAGCCGCTTTCGGCTACCCGGCGCCAGACGACGCCCCAGCCGGCACGCCGCCCACAGTGATCGTGCAGGGCGTGCGCCGCTCGGTGCTGGCCGGCCAGCGCATCGGTATTCTGGGCGCCAACGGCCAGGGTAAATCCACCCTGGTGAAAACCGTGGCCGAGGCGCTGCGCCCGGTCAGCGGCGAGGTGATCCGCGGCAAGGGCCTGAGCATCGGCTACTTCTCGCAGCAGGAGCTGGACGTACTGCGCCCCGAGGACGACCCGCTGCAACACATGCTGCGCCTGGCACGCGATACGCCCGCCGCGCTGCGCCCGCCTGCCGCCGACTGCCGCGAACAAGGCCTGCGCAACTTCCTGGGCACCTTCAATTTCAGCGGCGACATGGTGAAGCAAGCCGTCGGCAGCATGAGCGGCGGCGAAAAAGCCCGCCTGGTGCTGTGCATGATCGTGTGGCTGCGCCCTAACCTGCTGCTGCTGGATGAACCGACCAACCACCTGGACCTGGCCACGCGCGAGGCGCTGAGCGTAGCGCTAAACGAATTCGAAGGCTCGGTGATGCTGGTGAGCCACGATCGCGCCCTGCTACGCGCCGTGTGCGACGAGTTCTGGCTGGTATCGCGTGGTGGTGTCAGCGACTTCGAAGGCGACCTGGACGACTACCAGGTGTACCTGCTGGAAGAAGCCAAGCGCCGCCGCGAAGAAGCCGCCGGCAAGCGCTAAGCCCGGCAACGGTGCCAGCACAAGGCCTGACGGCGATGCCGTCAGGCCTTGTTTTTTTTGCAGGGTAGCCGCGCTAGCTGGTGCGGCTAGCGCCGCGCAATCAGCAAGATCCCGATACCGATCAGCAGCATGCCGCCCAGCTCGCGCGTGGCCGGCCACTCGCCCAGGCTACTGGCCGCCATGGCCACCGCCAGTACCGGAATCACCAGCGCGTTAAAGCTGAGCGTAGACGCCGGCAGGCGGCGCAGCAGCCACAGCCAGGCCAGCCAGCCCACGGCACTGGAGAACACGCCGGAGTACACCAGCCCCAGCACAAACTGCGCCGACCACTGGATACCGGCAAAGTCGGCAAACGGCAGCAGCAACGCTAGCGGCGCCAGGCCGATCAGCGCCTGCCAGCCGGAAAAATTCAGGCTATCCAGCGGGCCATTCTGCGCCGCCCGCTTGGTCAGCACCGAGCCCAGCGCCCACAGCAGGCCAGCCAGCACCGCCAGCAGCATGGGCAGTACGCCGCCGTGCAGCTGCCACGGCGCCACAATCAGCATCAGCCCGGCAAAACCGGCTGCCAGCGCACGGCGGGCATGGGCGGTAAACGGCTCGCCCAACAGCCAGTGCGACAGCAGCGCCACCCAGAACGGCATGGTAAACACCAGCACCGAGGTCCGCCCCGCCGCCCCCGCCACCAGCGCCAGCGTGACCGTTAGCCCGTAGGCAAAGGTGGTGGTCAGGCCCACCAGGCTGGCATCGCGCAGGCGCTGCGGCTTGCGCGCCCGCCCGCGGGCCATCAGTACGCCAAACAGGGTCAGGCTGCCGATGGTGGTGCGCAAAATCAGGTGCGTCAGCGGCGTGGTGGCCTGCAGCGTCACCTTCATCACCACGTAGTTGTAAGCCCACATCGTTACCAGCCCGGCAAACAGCGCGTAGGGCAGCCAGCGGCTGGCAGACAGGTCGGCAAGGTTGGCCGCAAGGCGGCGGCTAAGGCGGGCGGTGGTCATGGCAGGCGTATCCGTAGCGTGATGCTGCCAGTGTAGGCAGCCACCGGCTGCCGCCTGCTGCGTTATCATGCACAGCCGCGCAGCCAGGCTGCGACTTTGGGCGATTCAACGCAGGAAAACTGACATGCTGGATAACTACGACCGCAAGCTGCTGGCGCTGCTGCAAGAAGACGCCCGCCAGACCCACGACGCGCTGGCCGAGGCGGTAAACCTGTCGCCCACCGCCGTCACCCGCCGCCTGAAGCGCCTGCGCGCCGACGGCCACATCCAGCGCGAGGTGGCACTGGTAGACCCGTCGCTATTCGGCCGCAGCCTGCGCCTGGTGGTGAACGTGATGCTGCAGCGCGCGCAAACGCCGCTGGTAGACGCCTTCAAAGCCAGCATGCAGGCCGCGCCCGAGGTGATGGAATGCTACAACGTCACCGGCCGCCCGGATTTTGTGCTGATGGTGCTGGTACGCGACATGGCCGACTACGAGCGCTTTGCCCGCGCCCACCTGATGAACAACCCGCACGTACGCGAGTTCGAATCGCTGGTGGTGATCAACACCTGCAAATACACCACCGCCGTGCCGCAGGACGCCGACACGGACTAAGGTTGGCCGCAGGCAAAACAAAACCCGGCTACAAAATCCCCCGCCAGCGCAGGTAGCCGTTACTGGCCGCAGGCTCGTGGCCACCCGTAACCACCTCTATGTGCTTGCCGGACTTCATCTGGGCAATCGCGGTTTCTTCCTTGGCGATCTCGCGCTGTACCGTTTCGGTAGACAAACCTGCGCGCGGGTCTTTGCCATGTTGCTTCAAGGCCTCCAGCCTTTGCTGCCGGCTACGCAGTTTGGCCGTGTGGTGGGCCGGCGGCTTGCCCGCCGCCAGCGCCGCATCATCGCGTTGCGCGGCGGTAAACGGGGTAAACCCGGCGCGTGAGTCGTGTACCAGTGTTTCAAACAAACGCTTCTCCTGCTCGGATGGCTGCCGCGGGTCTTCCCACGCCTTTTTCACGCCAGCGGCCCAGTCTTGGTATTTGTCCGACTTCAGCCAGTCGTCCGCTTCGTCGCGAATGGCCTTTAGCTCGTCGTCGATGGCGGCATCCGCTACCCGGATATCGGCAATTTCCTGTTCTTGCCGGTATACCGAGCTGGCCGACTGCCGCAGCCCCGGCAGCTGGTGTACCTTGCCCCGCATCAGCCGGCGCCAGCGCAGGTAAATGCCCCAGTGCTCGTGCATGATGTCGCGCAGGGGCCTGGGGGTCTGGGTTTCGGTAAGCCACATGCTTTTGTCCGGTTTGCCACCCGGCTGGCTGGTGGCCTGGATGTAGGCGTTGAAGGCGGCGATGGTTTCAGGCGCAATAGTGAAGTGTTTCTTGTGCAGATCACGCATGTCACCAGCCGGAATCAACGGTACCCCGCCAATCAGTGCCTCGCGGTACATCTGTGCCAGCGGTATCTGCGACAGCTTGCGGGAATCGCCATCCGCGCCGCTGCCCAGCGCCCGCCCCTGCTCACCCGGAATATAACCGCCGCCTACATCCGAGTGCGCGCCGGGGTACACCACCTCTTTGCTGTGGCCGCTGCTGCCACTGGCGCTAAGCGGGAAGCCGCCGCGTACCTCGTGGGCGGCCACCAGGTGGACACAGCGCCGTGCCACGCTCACCACCAGGTTGGCTTTGCTGGCCCAGGCATTATGGCCGTCCCCCACCACGTTGGCCGGCAGGCCCACCGATGCCACGGTATCAAAAATGCCCAGAAAGTCGATCTCCAGCCGGATGCCGCCAATCTGCTCGCCGTAGGTTTGTCGCACCCGGTTGCAAAACGCACGGGCCAGCGCCGCCCCGCGCGAGAAGCCGAATACGGCCAGGCGCACGCTGCGAATGGCGGGTTTTTCTGCCAGCCGCCGCGCCAGCTGGCCTGCCAGCTGCTGGCTGCGCGCCTGGATGATGCGCGGCCGGCTGGGTGCGTAGGCACCGCGGCCGTGCTCCTCCAGCTGTTCTACCCCGTCCATGCGGTCTACCAGCGCGCGCTCGCCCAGCACCGGCGTCAGTGGCCTGCCACCCAGCAGCGCAGCATGTACATGGTTGGCCAGCTGCAGCAGCGTCCAGTCCAGGCGCTTTTCGCCGTACAGGGCAAAGCCTGCGCCCAGTGCCGGTGAGGTGTCGCCCAGCTCGGGAAACGGGGTGCCCAGGCCGGGTATGTACAGCTTGCGGTAATACGGGCGCTCGGCCGCGGGTAGGGTGGCCGGCCAGGCAGGGGCCAGGTCGGCGGTTTTGCTGCCGCCGCCGGGGCCCAGGCTGGGGCTCTCGGCAAAGGCGGTGCCGGCGTAGGCTTCGTACAGGCGGGCAACGTTGCTGTGCTTGAAGCCGCCGGTGTCGCGGTATTTGTTGTTACCGGTGCCGTCGAAGAAGATGCCGATAAAGATGTCTTGCTGGCATTGCATCGATTCTCGTGGCGTGGGGCGGCGCTGGTTGCGGCGAGACATTGGATCTTCTTTTTCATCCAGCGTTAGAGGATTGGCACGGCATGGTTCAGCTAATCTGGCAGTCACGATGTTACTCATCCTTGAAATCGAATTCGCACATGCGTTTGTCAAGATTCCATTCTTTTAAACATTCTTGGCGTACCGACGCACAACCTTCTTTTGTCCACCCACCACCACCATTAGCTTTTTTCTCTTCTGCAGTAACAATCTCATCAGGTTGACAGGCTTTTCTCATGTTGGCCGCAAACTGCTCATCCGACCCAATCGCATATTTAGGCATCATCTTGCGGCAAGTCTTTTCCCCCAGCCGCTGCACGCAGGCCGGCCAGGCCGGCAGCTTGATACGACCCGCCCAGCCCGGCTGGCCGGGCTCCACCGCCGATACCCGCACTTCTACCTGCTGCGCCGGGTAGAACAGCACATACACATCACCCGGCACCTCGTAACGCGGCAGCTCAAGGTCGCGCTGGTATTTTTCGGGCTTGGTCATGTCCTTATTACCCTCTTCCCACGTCACCCGCAGCTTGATACCGGGCTGCCAGCGCTCCGGCAGCGTCACACAGCAGCCTTTGCCCCCCGGGCCTTCCAGTACGCCAACAATGGCGCCGCCTACCGGCTCGTTGGTGCGCAGGTCGGTCAGCGTGTATTGCACATCCCAGTCGTGCATATAGTTCACGGCGTCTACCGATACCGCTACGCCGGCGGGTTTGCTGCTAGCTATGGGCTCGCAGCCTGCCAGTAGCAGGCACAGTAGCAGCGTGCTCAGGGTGGTGGTTTTACTTGGGCTCATGTCCATTCCTGGGGGCAGGTGTCAAAGGGGCGCGGGCTGGCCGCCCGGCAGCGCAGCGTGTACAGGGTTGGCCAGCTGCAGCAGCGTCCAGTCCAGGCGCTTTTCGCCGTACAGGGCAAAGCCTGCGCCCAGTGCCGGAGAGGTGTCTCCCAGCTCGGGAAACGGGGTGCCCAGGCCGGGTATGTACAGCTTGCGGTAATACGGGCGCTCGGCCGCGGGCAGGGTGGCCGGCCAGGCAGGGGGCAGGTCGGCAGTTTTGCTGCCGCCGCCGGGGCCCAGGCTGGGGGTCTCGGCAAAGGCGGTGCCGGTGTAGGCTTCGTACAGGCGGGCAACGTTGCTGTGCCTGAAGCTGCCGGTGTCGCGGTATTTGTTGTTACCGGTGCCGTCGAAGAAGATGCCGATAAAGATGTCTTGCTGGCATTGCATCGATTCTCGTGGCGTGGGGCGGCGCTGGTTTCTAAATGCGGCACTTTTCTCTACTTCAAGTAGATTCAAATAATCAGTCCTGCACATTTCTGTGAATCGACTAGTCATGTTTCTTCCTTGTAATCAAATTCACACATTTCTTTATCTTTGATTACCCACTCTTTGCACATTTTCTGCATCTCTACACAAGCATCTCTATTGGCTTGTTTTAAATGAGGAAATTCTTTATCAGTTTTCGCTAGCGCCTCAGGAGTGCAGCCTTTTCTCATGCTGTATGCGTCGTACTCGGGAGACCCAATCGCATATTTAGGCATCATCTTGCGGCACGTCTTTTCCCCCAGCCGCTGCACGCAGGCCGGCCAGGCCGGCAGCTTGATGCGACCCGCCCAGCCCGGCTGGCCCGGCTCCACTGCCGATACCCGCACTTCTACCTGCTGCGCCGGGTAGAACAGCACATACACATCACCCGGCACCTCGTAACGCGGCAGCTCAAGGTCGCGCTGGTATTTTTCCGGTTTCATGTTTTCCATGTCGCCTTCTTCCCACGCCACCCGCAGCTTGATACCGGGCTGCCAGCGCTCCGGCAGCGTTACGCAGCAGCCTTTACCCCCCGGGCCTTCCAGTGCACCAACAATGGCGCCGCCTACTGGCTCGTTGGTGCGCAGGTCGGTTAGCGTGTATTGCACGACCCAGTCATGCATATAGTTCACGGCGTCTACCGATACCGCTACGCCGGCGGGTTTGCTGCTAGCTACGGGCTCGCAGCCTGCCAGCAGCAGGCAGCACATCAGACTGCGCATGAGGAAGGGCACTGCCGGTGGTATGTGGCTAATCATGCTGCAGGCAGTAGGCGATAATGGCAGCTTCGTCCTGGCACCCTGCTCGCCGCGCTTCGGCCAACCTGCGTTGAATGTCGGCATAGAGATCAGCGGGCAAAGTCGGTGGCATCCGGCTGGCGATGTCATCGAACAGAAAGTCTGGCAATGCATCGTCGATCATGCTCCCCCACTGTTCAGGGCTCAGGCTAAGCTTGCCTTCCCCTTGGCGTGCTTGCTGTGAACCTGTGACGACGTGCATTTCAGCATGAGCGTCAAACGCAAGCATGTGGGTAAACGGTGCTAGCCACTCGTTGCGTTGCGCGGGGGTGAGTTGACGCAGCAGGCTGGGCTGAATGCGCGTGTCGGCATAGCGCAAAACCATGATGGTGCTGTCGGGCTGCAAGCACACATCTTGATAGCGTGCGAAGTGCTGTACCAGCTGCGATACAGGTAAAGGGCTGGCCCAGAAACTGAGCATGGGCAAGCCATTGCAGGCTTGCAGTAATAATGCCAGCAGCGGGTTGCGTGTTTCCCCCGCTACTGGCAGGGGAAGCAAGACGGGCGAGGCGGCTAATTCGAGTGGGCTGGCATCGCCATACAGGTTAACCAGGTGTGCGGCATGTTTCCCCAGCTTTTGTACCAGTGCGGGCTGCATGAGATGGTCCATCATGGCGTACCAGGCATAGCCAGTTTGCTGTTCGATATGCTGCTGCAGCATGAGCAAGCTCTGTTCGGTATAGGGGTTCTGGCGTGGTGTCATCATGATTTGGATGCAAAAGGGCTACCGGACTGCATGGCTTTCAGCAGGCATGGGACACAGATGCTGTTAGGAAACTGCGGCGGTGCCAGGTTCATGCTGGCCCCGCCGCTCCAGTCGTGCTTGCCGCCCTTGAAGCTCACTTTGCCCGGCGCGTGCAGCTCGATC
>NZ_VMTV02000421.1 GCF_007644035.1 Vogesella mureinivorans
CGGCGGCGCGCCAGACTCAGGTTCGCCAGCGCGAACAGCACCTGCAGCTGAGCGGCGTTCTTGGCCAAGCCGCGGTAGCGCACTTTGGTGAAGCCGAACTGGCACTTCACCACCCGGAACGGGTGCTCGACCCGCGCCCGCATCTGCGCCTTCAGCTTCTCAAGCCTTTGCGTCGCGTCCTTGAGCGCTCCCGCGACCATGCGCTTGCGGGTGCCGCGCTTGGCAGCGACATGCAGCTTGGCCTTGCCCTCCACGTACTTCTCGGCGCCGGTGTAACCGGCATCGGCATGC
>NZ_VMTV02000252.1 GCF_007644035.1 Vogesella mureinivorans
GCAAGCTGATGCTGCTGGCACCGGTGGTCCGCGAGCGCAAGGGCGAACATCTGTCGGTGTTCGAGGAGCTGCGCGCCCAGGGCTTCGTCCGCGCACGGGTCAATGGCAAGCTGCATGAGCTGGACGAGCTGCCCAAGCTGGACAAGCAGAAGAAGCACTCCATCGACGTGGTGGTGGACCGTTTCAAGGTCCGTGAAGATCTGCAGCAGCGTCTGGCCGAGTCTTTCGAGACCGCCCTCGGCCTGGCCGACGGCATCGCCCTGATCGCTCCCATGGATGATGAGCCGGGCG
>NZ_VMTV02000505.1 GCF_007644035.1 Vogesella mureinivorans
AAGTGAACGCATTAAAAAACTTGAACAACACTATACAACTCGCCTTTTTACTCGCCATGCCTCAAGGTGTCTATGTTGGTCAAACACATATACAACATCCAATGGCTTTACCATCTGTACAGCCAGAGTTGGGAGGTTTCAATTTAGCATTGCATGTGGATGATGATCCACGGCGTGTACAGCAACATCGGATGATTTTATTGGATGAGTTTGCTGTACATGGTGTCAATAAGATTACATGGATGACACAAACACATAGCACGATTTGTCACTAGGCACACGTACAATAAT
>NZ_VMTV02000328.1 GCF_007644035.1 Vogesella mureinivorans
GATCGCCACGACATCGTGCTGGCCAACCCGCCCTTCGGCGGCGGCGAGCGGCCGGAGGTGCAGCAGAACTTCCCCATCCGCTCGTCGGAGACGGCCTACCTGTTCCTGCAGCACTTCATCCGCAAGCTCAAAGCGGGCGGCCGTGGCGCGGTGGTGATCAAGAACACTTTCTTAAGCAACACCGACAGCGCCAGCGTCGAGCTGCGCCGCGAATTGCTGGCCAGCTGCAACCTGCACACCGTGCTGGACTGCCCCGGCGGCACCTTCCAGGGCGCGGGTGTGAAGACCGTGGTGCTGTTCTTCGACAAGGGCGCGCCCACGCGGCAGCTCTGGTACTACCAACTCGACCCCGGCCGCTCGCTGGGCAAGACCAACCCGCTGAACGATGCCGACCTCGCCGAGTTCATCGCCCTGCAGAAGACCAAGAGCACCGGCCCGAAGAGCTGGACGCTGGACGTGGCCGAGGTGGATCAAGCCACCTGCG
>NZ_VMTV02000104.1 GCF_007644035.1 Vogesella mureinivorans
GGAATTGCGATCGTGGATGCGGCGGGTCGCCCTTACTATACCAACCAATGCGGCAATCAACTCAGGGGCAAAGAAACTGATACTTCCATAGCACCGGAGCAGATCTCAGAGGCTTATCAGCTTTATGTAGCGGGAACGGATCAAATCTATCCAGCGGAGAGCTTGCCTGCTGTGCGGGCATTAAGGGGCGAACGCATCAGAACTGAAGATATAGAAATTCGTCGAGATCATGTCTCCATTCTAATTGAGGCACGGGGAACACCAGTTTTTGATCAACAGGGCAATATCACT
>NZ_VMTV02001150.1 GCF_007644035.1 Vogesella mureinivorans
GGCACCCCCTGCTTCCCGGCCTCTGTTACGAACCCGGAGCGGAGGCTATGGGCCCCGAAATCCCCCTCTAGCCCCGCCATGGCGGCGCGACGCTTGACGATCGTGGCCACGGAGCCCGGGAGCAGGGCAGGTCCCACACGGGCTTTCCAGATCCTCCGAAAGATCGCTCCTTGCGTGATGCCGGCAGCCTCCAACCACTCGGCAAGCGCTCGCGCACTGCGCCCAACGATCGGCTTGTCGGGCGTAGACCCCGTCGTGGCACCAGCCTGTTGGGTCTTGCTGTGCTCAAGT
>NZ_VMTV02000250.1 GCF_007644035.1 Vogesella mureinivorans
TACGGTGCGGTGGTACCGCCGCTGGTGCTGTCGACCAACTTCAGCTTCGCCGGCTTCAACGAGAAGCGCGAGTACGACTACACCCGCAGCGGCAATCCGACCCGTGACCTGCTGGGCGAAGCGCTGGCGGAACTCGAAGGCGGCGCCGGCGGCGTGGTGACATCCAGTGGCATGGCAGCGATCACCCTGGCGCTTGCCCTGCTGGAGCCGGGCGATCGGCTGGTGGTGCCGCACGACTGCTACGGCGGCAGCTGGCGACTGTTCAATGCGCTGGCCAGGAAGGGGCACTTC
>NZ_VMTV02000253.1 GCF_007644035.1 Vogesella mureinivorans
CGCCTCGGCCGTGGAGAAGCCCGCATACTGGCGGATGGTCCACGGATTGGTGGCGTACATGGACGGATAGGGGCCGCGCAGATAGGGCGCGACGCCGGGCAGGCCGCTGACGAAATCGAGCCCTTCGACCGCGTCGGGGCCGTAGGCCGGATCGACAGTGATCTTTTCGGGCGTGGTCCATCCGTCGGCCTTTGCAGGGCCGGGGCCGTGGGCGGAGGTCCCAGTCTGGTCGAAGGTCAGGGTGGTGAAGTCAGGCAGGCTCATCGGGCCGCCTCCACATGGTCGGACAGG
>NZ_VMTV02000153.1 GCF_007644035.1 Vogesella mureinivorans
TGCATCCGCGCGTGCGCATGCTGGTGGTGGCGGGCTCGGAGAAGGTCAAGCGCGAGGCTGAGGCCGAAGGTATTGATGCGATCGTGCGCGCCGCCGGCGCCGAATGGCGCGAGCCGGGCTGCTCGATGTGCATCGCCATGAACGGCGACATCGTGGCGCCGGGCCAGCTCGCGGTCAGCACCAGCAACCGCAACTTCGAGGGCCGGCAAGGGCAGGGCGCGCGCACCGTGCTGGCCTCGCCGCTGTCGGCGGCCGCTGCCGCGGTTGCCGGCCGCATCGCCGATCCTCGCG
>NZ_VMTV02000957.1 GCF_007644035.1 Vogesella mureinivorans
CGGTCACTTCCCCGTGCAGTAGTAAAGGCAGGTCTACCTGCTGCATCGCTTCAAAGACGCGATCGCACTTACGAATGTCTGTCACCCCAAAGTCTGAGTTGGTTGTGGCACCCGCTGGGTAATACTTGACCGCTTTGACAAACTGGGATTCTTTAGCCCGGATAATTTCTTCGGGGCTGGTGTTGTCGGTGAGGTAGAGCGTCATCAGTGGCTCAAACTGTTTGCCAGCCGGAATCGCCGCAAGGATGCGATCGCGATAGGCCGCAGCATCAGCTACCGAGCGTACTGGGG
>NZ_VMTV02000150.1 GCF_007644035.1 Vogesella mureinivorans
GAGTTCATGTTCGCGCAGATCCGCGAGGCCGATCTGATGCTCTTCGCCGGCATGAGCGGCAGCACCGGCTATGCCTCGCCCGACGAAGTGCCCTTCACCGTGCTGATGGCGAGCTTCCTCACCAGCGAGCTCAAGACCGCCTTCCAGATCGGCTTCTTCCTGTTCGTGCCCTTCGTGATCATCGACCTGGTGATCGCCAGCGTGCTGATGTCGATGGGCATGATGATGCTCTCGCCGATGCTGATCTCGGCACCCTTCAAGATCCTGCTGTTCGTGCTGGTCGACGGCTGGTCGCTGGTGGTCGGCACGCTCGCCGCCTCGTTCGTGACCACATGACCGCCGATACCGTCATGTCGGAGCTGCAGGCCGCGCTCAGCATGGGCCTGCTGATCGCCACCCCGATGCTGGGCATCGCCCTGCTGATCGGCGTCGTGATCGGCCTGCTGCAGGCCGCCACCCAGGTCAACGAGCCGAGCATCGCCTT
>NZ_VMTV02000478.1 GCF_007644035.1 Vogesella mureinivorans
AGAATGTATGGCATGGATAATCACGATACCGAACACTAATGCACCTAAAGTGTCCATGGTTAAATAACCATTTACAAAGCCTTCAGAAACAGGGCTAGTTGCATAATTATTGATGGCAGGAGAGATTGAACCAGTCGGGATGATAAAGGCTGCAATACCAAGAATGGCAAGTGCAATAATTTTAAGAGGTGCAAGAATATGACCTACGGTATCCAACAGTTTGTTTGGATAAAGAGACACTAAAGTAACAAAGGCAAGCGTACATCTGTTTACGGTGCATTCCTTCTGGC
>NZ_VMTV02000109.1 GCF_007644035.1 Vogesella mureinivorans
GTTTTTTTAATCCTTGCTTCCACAAGTTGGTGACTGGCTAAAGTTGGAGGCTGCTAACCCGTAAGGATAGTCAATGCGTCACTACGAAATCGTTTTTATGGTTCACCCGGACCAAAGCGAACAAGTACCGGCAATGATTGAGCGTTACACAGCGTCTGTTAAAGAAGCTGGCGGTCAAGTTCATCGCTTAGAAGATTGGGGTCGTCGTCAATTAGCATACCCAATCAACAAACTTCACAAAGCACACTACGTGTTAATGAATGTAGAAGCACCTCAAAGTGTAATCGACG
>NZ_VMTV02000084.1 GCF_007644035.1 Vogesella mureinivorans
ACTCACGAATACATCCGCACCGGACACCTCGATAGCAAATTTGGCTTCGATCCTAACCAATTAGAGGAAGTCTTTGCTTTTATCAGCCAGCAGTCAACTTTAGATTGTATCGGGTTGCACGCCCATATCGGTTCCCAAATCTTTGAGCGCCAACCCCATCACGATCTCGCAGGGGTTTTGGTTGAGTGGTTTAAAAAAGCAGCCACCAATGGATTGCCCGTCAAAGAGTTAAATGTCGGGGGTGGCTTGGGAATTCGTTACACCGAATCAGACGATCCTCCCAGTATTGA
>NZ_VMTV02000130.1 GCF_007644035.1 Vogesella mureinivorans
CCGAGTTGATCGCCGCATAGGTGTCGGACTTCGAGCTGCCGCCATCACCCACGCAGGCCACCGCGACGCGGGCTTCGCCGCGCAGCTTGAAGGCCAGCGCGGCACCGGCCGCATGCAGGCACTGCGTACCGATCGGCACGCACCAGGGGTAGTCGTGCCGGGCAACCGCAAAATCGTTGCCGCGCTCGTCGCCGCCCCAGTACATCAGCACGTCGCGCGGCCGCACGCCGCGCATGAACTGCGCGCCGTACTCGCGATACGAGGGCGCGAACACATCCTCGGGACGCATG
>NZ_VMTV02000317.1 GCF_007644035.1 Vogesella mureinivorans
TGGTCTACGATGGTGCTATCGGGCTTGTTAAACTTAGCTGCTAGGTGAGCTTCAGCGATCGCTAAGCCTACAGCGTTAGAAATACCTTGTCCTAATGGCCCCGTCGTGACTTCCACTCCAGGTGTCATGAAGTTTTCCGGGTGTCCTGGGGTTCTTGATTCCCACTGACGGAACTCCTTGATGTCTTCCAGCGTCACGCTGTCGTAGCCAGCTAGATACAGCAGGGCATACTGTAACATTGAGCCATGTCCAGCGGAGAGGACAAAGCGATCGCGGTTAAACCACTTGGG
>NZ_VMTV02000833.1 GCF_007644035.1 Vogesella mureinivorans
CGAGCCCTGTTAGAGCAGACGCCAACGCCTCCCACCACAGCCCTGATAGTGCGGGTAGAGGAAGTGGAAATGGACGAGATGTGGAGCTTTGTGCAATCAAAGCGGCAGCAACGATGGCTCTGGCAGGCCATCGACCATCAAACAGGTACCGTGTTGGCCTATGTTCTAGCGCCCCATGAAGATGCTGCCCTCTCAGCGCTCATGACATTGCTCACTCCCTTTGGCATCCGGCAGTTTTACACCGATAGGTGGGGGGCTTACTTGCGGTTGCTTGAGCCTGAACAGCATACGGTTGGCAAGACGAACACGCAGCGCATTGAACGAAAACACCTAACGTTAAGGACTCGGATCAAACGGTTGGCGCGCAAAACCATTTGCTTCTCTAAATCTGTCTTGATGCATGACACCGTGATTGGACTGTTCATCAACCGCTATGAATTTGGGCGACCTATATAACAACCCATACACAGGTCTAGAACACT
>NZ_VMTV02000586.1 GCF_007644035.1 Vogesella mureinivorans
GCAACGCAGACGCCGAGCGAATAGATGTTGGCGAAGGTCGGATTGCGCTGATGCTTGTCGGCGATGATGAAGCCGCGCGGATTGGTCAGTCCTTCGATGCCGAAGACGGCATCGACGCCGCGAAAGGCGGGCAGCAGCATTGAATAGCCGAAGGGCAGGTCGTGCTTGGCCTTGACGCTGCCATCCTCGGCGACTTCCTCGACATGCGCCATGCCGGCCTCGAAGCTGGTGACGCGCGCATTGGTGATCCATTTGATGTGACGGTTGCGCAGCTCGCTTTCGAGCAGGCT
>NZ_VMTV02000057.1 GCF_007644035.1 Vogesella mureinivorans
AGATTTAGTCTTATTGGATTTAAATTTACCTGGCGCATCGGGTTTCTCTGCATTGGTCCATGTTCGTGCACAGTATCCTGCGATTCCAATTATTGTGGTATCAGCCCACGAAGAAGCATCGATTATTCAGCGTGCGATTGCGCACGGTGCAATGGGTTATATTCCGAAGTCTGCGCATCCAAGCCATATTGGGGAAGCAATTCGCCAAGTATTAGAAGGCGAAATTTGGTTGCCGCCAAATTTACCGACTGCGAATATGAATTTTGACCCTCGTGCTGCAGATGAAACAG
>NZ_VMTV02000431.1 GCF_007644035.1 Vogesella mureinivorans
TGTAGGTGAGGACATCACCGAAGTCGATTTTAACCATGGTATTGCACTGTATTTAGAAAAAGTCAGTGTGTGGTTTGATTCCTTTCGTGCCTTAAATGATTTGTCTCTTTATATTGAAGAAGGTGAATTACGCTGCATCATTGGTCCAAATGGTGCTGGCAAAACCACCTTGATGGATGTCATCACAGGCAAAACACGTCCAACAGAGGGTTCGGCTTTTTTTGGTCAAAACTATGATTTAGCCAAAATGAGTACCGAGCAAATTGCTGAAGCTGGGATTGGTCGTAAGT
>NZ_VMTV02000927.1 GCF_007644035.1 Vogesella mureinivorans
CCGGTCGCGCTCTGGGCCTGGAACTCGTTCCTCGCGGCCATCTGTGGCGACATCTGCATCTGGAAACCGTCCAACAAAACGCCGTTGACCGCGATCGCGTCGATGAAGATCTGCAATGAGGCCCTGCGCGCCGGCGGCTTCCCGGACATCTTCTTCCTGATCAACGACGCCGGCATCGAACTGGCCCAGCGCTTCGTCGACGACCGCCGCATCCCGCTGATCAGCTTCACCGGCTCCACCGAAGTGGGCCGCACCGTCGGCGAGCGCGTGGCTCGCCGCATGGGCCGCAG
>NZ_VMTV02000756.1 GCF_007644035.1 Vogesella mureinivorans
CGCTCGAATGGTAGCGATGAAAGCCGCAACAGATAATGCGGGTACATTAATCGATGAATTACAATTAGTGTATAACAAAGCTCGCCAAGCAAGCATTACAAATGAATTAAACGAAATTGTTGCGGGTGCCGCAGCAATTTAATGGAGAACAGGTAATGGCAACAGGAAAAATTGTACAGATTATCGGTGCGGTAATCGACGTTGAATTCCCGCAAGATGCAGTACCAAAAGTATATGATGCCTTAAAAGTTGAATCGGGTTTAACCCTTGAGGTTCAACAACAATTAGGT
>NZ_VMTV02000780.1 GCF_007644035.1 Vogesella mureinivorans
TTTCTGAATCAGGTCCACTACGATACAAGGTTTGCTTCATGGCAAGTACGTTTGGATCTTGTGCTGATTCACGCAATAAGTTAATGACGGGTGGCGAAGAACACTATATTTTGTTGTCTGCAATCATCCAACAACATATCAGCGATTTATTCCCAGGAATGACTGCAACGGGCTGTTACCAATTTCGCGTGACACGAAATGCTGACTTGACACTCGCAGAAGATGTTGATGACCTCGCTGTTGCTTTAAAAGACGAGTTATCCTCACGGCGTTTTGGTCGTGCGGTTCGA
>NZ_VMTV02000866.1 GCF_007644035.1 Vogesella mureinivorans
GGCAAATTTCGGGTCATACATTGCCACCCGCCGGGGCATTCCTTGTAAACCTAAAACGTGCATTGGCAAGAAAGTAACATTAAAGCCAATATACGTTAGGGCAAAATGAATGCGACCCCAGGTTTCGTTCATCATCCGTCCCGTCATTTTGGGGAACCAATGATAAAACGCTGAGTAAATGCCAAATACACTACCGCCAAACAGAACGTAGTGCAGGTGAGCAACGACAAAATAAGTGTCGTGAACGTGAATATCGAAGGGAACCGAAGCCACCATAACGCCGGTGATCC
>NZ_VMTV02001169.1 GCF_007644035.1 Vogesella mureinivorans
TGATTCGCTATTCACAGCATCTGCCAATGGATACATACGCGTCCCTAAAGAAGCTGCCCCATCGATACGGAGTGTAACTCCAGAAATAAAACCTGCCGCTTCTGAGAGCAAATAACAGATTGCTGAAGAAATTTCGGACTCTGTTCCCATCCGTTTGAGTGGCACATTACCTGCCAAGCTTGGAATAATAAATTTGGCAAAATCACCTGAATAATTATCCATTCCTGATGAGATAATCCATCCAGGTGCGACACAGTTCACCCGAACACCTGAACATCCCCATTCTACAG
>NZ_VMTV02001018.1 GCF_007644035.1 Vogesella mureinivorans
TAAAACGAGCTGCTCCCGGTTTACGCTTAACATTGGGATGCAGTACCTTTGTACCCAAAGCACACACGCCATTTCAGTGGTTTGGCGTAAATCGAGAAGCCGAAAAACGCCTCAAAAAGTTAGACAAGGAATTGCGACGCGAGGGTATTAACTTTCGACCGGAAAGTTATAACTGGTCGGTAATGCAAGCGCTAATATCCAGAGGAGACAGACGTTTATCTTATCTATTGGAACTGACGCGGCATTACGGTGATTCTCTAGGCAGTTACCGCCGTGCTTTCAAAGAACTG
>NZ_VMTV02000629.1 GCF_007644035.1 Vogesella mureinivorans
CGGGCGCCTTCGAGGCGATATGACGGATCGCGACCCGTCCTCGGCAGGGTGCTGCTGCTCTGCGCGACCATCAGCCTGGCCGTCACGTCCGTGCAGGCGGAAGAGCCGGAGTCGGCCACGCGCGACTGGCGCGACGAGATCCTCTACTTCGCCCTGATCGATCGCTTTGACGATGGCGAGCCGGACAACAACGATCAGGGGGCGAACGAATACGATCCGGCCGACTCACGCCGCTACAGCGGTGGCGATCTGGTGGGACTCACGCGTCGTCTCGACTACATCCGCGGCC
>NZ_VMTV02000198.1 GCF_007644035.1 Vogesella mureinivorans
GCGACATCCTCGCCGCGATCGCGGCCGGAAGCGGCGCCGCCAAGGCCCTGCTAGCCCTGGGCTGCGCAGGCTGGGGGCCGGGCCAGCTGGAGGAAGAGCTGGCCGCCAATGCCTGGCTCACTGTGCCGGCCGACGATTCGATCCTGTTCGACCTGCCGCTGGAGCAGCGCTGGAACAGCGCTGCCGCTCTGATCGGCGTCGACCTGCGGCTGCTCACCGACTACGCGGGCCGCGCATGAGCGCTGCCGACAGCGCCGCCCCGGTCTGCGTGCTGGGGTTCGATGTCGGT
>NZ_VMTV02000142.1 GCF_007644035.1 Vogesella mureinivorans
TCGCTCTCGCTTAAGAGATTTGGAGTCAGATTCTCTTAATCCTATACCTTCTAATTTGGACCCAGCGAAAGGTTATCCTGAGATACTCCATATTCAAACTTTGAAGGGTTATTTCGGAGAAACATTTGCAGGAATCATAGCGTTAAACTTTTCACCTTTTGGTGAAACAGATTGGGAGGTTCCGGCCTTTCTTTTTCGGTTTCACTTAACCGAATTTCAACAACTAGAGTTCCTTCAGCAAGTTGAGGATGAGGAAGCTAACCTTCGTCCTGGAAGAACCGGAGATGAT
>NZ_VMTV02000059.1 GCF_007644035.1 Vogesella mureinivorans
GGCACATCAAACAGACGAGCCGCTAGTGACGTAATGCGATCGAATGCCGATTCAGGTGGAGTATCCAGAATCTTGTATCGCCGCAGTGCCTCTAATCTTTCTACCTCATTGGCAGGTAAAGAGGCGGTTATGGCAATGGGTTTAGAAGAAGTTTCAGTCATGGGTTTTGAGTCAGCGAGCGAGTGGAGAATGGGAAATGCAACGGGAATGAGATTGCGTTATTCAGAGGTGCCTGACCAAGGCTGCGTTAGCAGCGCTTAACGAAGTTATCGCCTGAATTAGGTATTCT
>NZ_VMTV02000821.1 GCF_007644035.1 Vogesella mureinivorans
GGCCTTGACCTGGGCGATGCCGCCGCCGGAGCCGATCGACTGGTAGTTGACCTGGGCGCCGGTCAGGCGGTTGTGCTCGGCCGACCAGCGCGACAGCACCGGGAATACGAAGGTCGAGCCGGCGCCGGTGATCTGCTGGGCCTTGCTGGCCGGTGCGGCGGCGGGGGCGTCGGCGGCGCCGCCGGCAGTGCCGGTGCTCGGCTGCTGGGAGCCGCCGCAGGCGGCGAGCAGGGCGGTGGCCAGGGACAGGGTCAGCAGGCGGGGCAGGGCGTGGCGGCGCATGGGTGGG
>NZ_VMTV02000707.1 GCF_007644035.1 Vogesella mureinivorans
GCCACCGACATCGTGCTGGCGCTGACCGAATTCCTGCGCAAGACCAAGGTCGTGGGGGCGTATCTGGAGTTCCGCGGCGAAGGGGCGTCGGCGCTCACGCTCGGCGACCGCGCGACGATCTCCAACATGGCGCCCGAGTACGGCGCGACCGCGGCGATGTTCTTCATCGACGGCCAGACGCTGGACTACCTGCGGCTGACTGGCCGCACGGACGAGCAGGTCGCGCTGGTCGAGAACTACGCGCGCACCGCCGGCCTGTGGGCCGATGACCTCGCCACCGCGACCTACG
>NZ_VMTV02000717.1 GCF_007644035.1 Vogesella mureinivorans
CAAATAAATAATCATCGCCTAAGAAAAAACTGCCAGTGATTTTAGTGAGTTCTGGTCGTTTAGGGAGTATTAATCATACGATTTTAAGTTTAGAAGCATTGAAGAGTCGTGATTTAGAGTTGTATGCGCTTGCCTATAACTTAAATGATGAATCTCAGGATCAACTAATTTCAAAAGATACCGCAGAATATTTAAAAGCCTATTTAGGGAAACATTTTCCGAACAGTATCTGGATCGATATTCCAGTAATCTCATGATAAAGCACGGTATCAAGTGCTTGATGCTGTAT
>NZ_VMTV02001163.1 GCF_007644035.1 Vogesella mureinivorans
ATTTAATCTAAGGACATTCTTGTTCGTGCTGAAGGATTTCTACAAAGGCGGAAGATATGGAACGACACTCAACGAAAGTGCAGACAACACGCTCTTTGACGAACCATTCATCGTCTTTGAAATCGACAATGTGAAAGACAACCCGAAACTGTTTCCGATCGTGACACTCATTATCATGGATACCTTCATCCAGAAAATGCGTCTCCGAAAAGACCGAAGAAAGGCGCTCATCATCGAGGAAGCATGGAAGGCGATTGCCAGCAAACTGATGGGCGGATATATTCTCTAT
>NZ_VMTV02000233.1 GCF_007644035.1 Vogesella mureinivorans
CCCATACAATCATCATCTCCTTCTTCCACCTCACCTCTGCCGTCTAGCTTGCCTCCATTTCGCTTTCGGCCAACTTCCGGTTCAGATGCTCGCTACGCCGTTTACCGGTGCCATGCCTCGATATGTCCCGCCTTTGGTCAGAAGTACCCATATGACTCGCGCCGTCTTGTTGGCGAGCGCGACGGCGACGACCTTGTAAGGCCGTCGCATCAGAAGCGCGCTCAGCCATTTCGGCGCTTTATCGTTGCCTCGGACGCGTCGCAGAACAGAGCTTGCACCGAGGACGAGT
>NZ_VMTV02000877.1 GCF_007644035.1 Vogesella mureinivorans
AAAGAGGCCGATTATTATCTCAATGAACACCTGCCGGACATCGCCATTGTCGATTTAGGGCTGCCGGATGAAGACGGATTGTCCCTTATCCGCCGCTGGCGTAGCCATGACGTTTCCCTGCCGGTACTGGTGCTGACTGCCCGCGAAGGCTGGCAGGACAAGGTTGAAGTCCTGAGCGCTGGCGCGGATGACTACGTGACCAAACCCTTCCATATTGAAGAAGTCGCTGCGCGTATGCAGGCGCTGCTGCGCCGCAACAGCGGGCTGGCGTCACAGGTTTTCTCTCTGC
>NZ_VMTV02000928.1 GCF_007644035.1 Vogesella mureinivorans
GGGCGCGGTTCGGTGGCCGCTGCCGGGCTCGGCGTGAAGCAGGTGCCCCTGCTGATGCTGACCCTGGGCAAGGCGCTGGGCAGCTACGGTGCCGCGGTCTGCGGCCCGGCCGAAGTGATCGACGCACTCGCCGAAAGCGCGCGGCCCTATCTGTACACGACGGCCCTGCCGCCGGCGGTCGCCGCCGCCACCCGCGCCAACCTGCGCGCCTTGCAGAGTGAACCCTGGCGACGCTTCCATCTGGCCGGCCTGATCGCCCGCTTCGCGCGCGGCGCGCGCCGCCTGCGCC
>NZ_VMTV02000333.1 GCF_007644035.1 Vogesella mureinivorans
TTATCCATTATTGACCAATGAGCATAGTCAAGGTACACAAGTTCAAGTGACTGAACGTGAATTAAAGCGTTTATTTGAAAAAACCTCTTTTGCCATGGCTGTGCAAGATGTGCGTTTTTATCTGACTGGAACTTTATTGGAAATTGATGAAAATCAATTGCGTGCTGTGACGACTGATGGACACCGTTTGGCACTGTGCGAAACCTTAGCATCATCAACTGCAACCCAGTTGGTACAAGCGATTGTTCCACGTAAAGCGGTAGGGGAATTACAACGCCTTCTCAGCATC
>NZ_VMTV02000337.1 GCF_007644035.1 Vogesella mureinivorans
GAAACTTGTAACAAAGCCAAGATCAGTGAAGTGAACTCATGTCCCATTGGCAAACCAGCGAAGAATACACGTGGTTGCTCACCTACTTTTGCGATACCAAAGCTAGGTTTACGCTCATTTTGACCATCAAAACGTGCTGTGACTTGATCTGAAAGTGCCGCAATTTCTGTTACCAACCCAATAGTTATACTTTTATCTGATGCACCAATTACCTTAAACAAAGTATCAGCAGATTTTTCATGAGTTTTATCAGCGTCAAATGAAAATCTTAGATGATGCTTGGGAAAAACGCGCACCAAACTTACCTTATAAAACAAAATATGAAGCCTTGATTATGGCGTCGATCATAGAGAAAGAAACCAGTGTTGACAGTGAGCTTAGGCAAGTTTCTGGTGTATTTTGTCGCCGTTTGAAATTGGGAATGCGTTTACAAACGGATCCAACCGTAATTTATGGTATGGGGGATAAATATACAGGTA
>NZ_VMTV02000145.1 GCF_007644035.1 Vogesella mureinivorans
GTTCGCCCTGGCCGCGCATCGGCGGCGTGTCTTCGGCGTCGCCTGCCGCCAGCAGCAGGTGCGTGCCGGACAGCAGCACCACGTGCAGGGTTGGCTTGCGCGCGTCGTCCTTGGCGCTCAGGTGTCCCGGCTTGCGCAGGCCGGCGCGCAGGGCGTTGCCAAAGCTGCGCGCCAGGCCCGCCAGATCGCGGCCGACATCGGCATCGGGGTGCTCCATGCTGAGCTGACCGAACACCTGGCCGCTGCCGGCCATCGCTTCCAGCACCGGGCTCAGCCGGTCCTTGGGGTC
>NZ_VMTV02000924.1 GCF_007644035.1 Vogesella mureinivorans
GAAGCGGTTGAACTGTTTCGTCAACATCAGCCCGACGTGGTGCTGATGGATTTGAAAATGCCCCAGATGGGCGGCGTTGACGCAATCACTACGATTCGTCAGGAGTTTCCCAATGCCCGCATCATTGTGCTGACTACCTATGACGGCGACGAAGATATCTATCGCGGACTCAGTGCCGGAGCCAGAGGCTATCTGCTGAAGAACGTCACTCGTCAGGAGCTAGTCAAAGCAATTCAGTGCGTCCATGCCGGACAAAAATACATTCCTGCAGAAGTGGGTGCTCGGTTAG
>NZ_VMTV02000860.1 GCF_007644035.1 Vogesella mureinivorans
GCTCAAGATCGTGCTCGACATCGTCGCCAACCACGGCTCGCCGGGCTGGTCGATGCCGGTCGACCAGAAGGAATTCGGTCGCCTCTACGACGCCAGCGGGAACCTCATCGCCGACCACGGCAACCTGCCGCCGGAGCAGCTCGATCCGGCCAACAACCCGCTGCACGCCTTCTACAACGTCAAGCCCGATCTGGCCCAGCTGTCGGACTTCCACGAAGACAACCCGGCGGTGATGGACCACCTGGTCGGCGCCTACCTGCAGTGGATCGAGCAGGGCGCGCAGGCCTTC
>NZ_VMTV02000403.1 GCF_007644035.1 Vogesella mureinivorans
CGTAAGAAGTGCTTTTGTCCGAAAATACGATGGCATCATCCTCCATGTAGTCCCTGACCACGCCGTTGATTCCTTCACTTTGATGGCTATCCAGTACCCTGGCCTTGAAATAACGCACATGCTTCTCCTTTTTGCCCGTTTCGATATCTTCCAACGGGGTGCTTTCGGCCATCACCGCAACGTTCTGCTTTCCCTCGGCTCCCCGGCCACGTGTACCCTTGCCTCGCTCGATTTCCTTACTGGCCACCGAAAAGTAACCCTCATCCAGTTCTATCATCCCTTCCAGTGTATACCTTGCATCCCGGTTGCCCATCGCCCTGCGGAGTTTGTGTACCATCGCCCATACCGGTTCGTAACGCTTCAATCCTAATTGCTTCTGGAGTTCGTTGGTGGAGAATCCCTTTTTTGTGCAACTCATCAGGAACATCGTTTTGTACCACACCAGAAACGGCAGCTTGGAGCTCTCCATGATCGTACC
>NZ_VMTV02000567.1 GCF_007644035.1 Vogesella mureinivorans
CAAGGTTGCTCCATCCATGATTGCCGGCAACGCGATCGTGCTTAAGCCCCACGAGGATACTCCCCTTTCCGCCTTGTATATGGCACACCTCTTCGAAGAGGCGGGAGTGCCAGATGGTGTCGTCAACATCATAACGGGCAGTGGCGGGACCGTTGGTGCAGCCATGACGTCCAATCCCGGGATTGATCTTGTGACCATGACCGGTTCGGTCCCGACTGGACGCAAGATCATGACGGCTGCCGCGAGCAATCTGGTTCCCGTGTCACTGGAGTTGGGTGGAGCAACCTTG
>NZ_VMTV02001166.1 GCF_007644035.1 Vogesella mureinivorans
TTTATGGAATGATAAAAAAAGACAAAGTGCAGATGTGAAAAAATTAGCACAATCTCATATTGAAAAACTGGAATTGCGGATTTTTGAATTGCAGAAAATGACGGAGACTTTACAGAATTTAATCAATTGTTGTGCTGGCGACCATCGACCAGACTGCCCTATTCTTGATGGATTGCAGACAACAGATCTCGAAACAAGTGATGTACATCACCATAACGATACTTTATCCCTGTCACCACTTGGCACATCCAAAGCCACCGCACTGCTCTTCAGACAAATATTGTTGTG
>NZ_VMTV02000581.1 GCF_007644035.1 Vogesella mureinivorans
CTGGAAGCAGCAGGATGCAGCCGCTGCCGCTCATCCGGCGTAGCGCACGCTGATGATGTCGTAACTGCGCTCGCCGCTGGGCGCGGCGATGGTGACCGAGTCACCCTCGTTCTTGCCGATCAGCGCGCGCGCGATCGGCGCCGACACCGAGATCAGGCCCTGTTTGATGTCGGACTCGAGGTCGCCGACGATCTGGTAGGTGACTTCTTCGTCGGTCTCGCTGTCGGCCAGTTCGACGGTGGCGCCGAATACGATCTTGCTGCCGGCCGCCAGCTTGGAGACGTCGAT
>NZ_VMTV02000637.1 GCF_007644035.1 Vogesella mureinivorans
ATACTGTGGTTATTGGTGCAGGTCAAGCTGGTGTGGCAATGAGTGAACATCTGACTGAATTAAACATTCCTCATGTGGTCTTAGAAAAAAATCGAATAGCGGAAGCTTGGCGTACACGCCGTTGGGATTCTTTAGTGGCCAATGGACCTTGTTGGCATGATCGCTTTCCCAATATGGCGTTTGATGCAGATCCAGATAGTTTTGTACACCATGATCAAGTTGCGGAGTACTTTGAAAAATATGCCAAGCGATTTAATGCGCCTATTTATACACATGTAGAAGTCAAAA
>NZ_VMTV02000800.1 GCF_007644035.1 Vogesella mureinivorans
CGAACCCCCGTCAGGGTATTACCCTGAACACGCTTTCCAGGCGTGCGACTTAAGCCACTCATCCACCTCTCCAGATGGCTCTTTTCGACCTGCCTTGCGGCGTTTTGTCGTCAGAGGCTGCGCATTCTAGTGAAGCCCCCCTGCCTTGGCAAGCTTTTTTACAAAAAAATGCCTACCCCCGCGCCATGCCAGCGCCAGGCCGCTGCCTGCCCGCCACACACAGCCACGGCAAGCCCTTGATCGCATTGCGCATTCCCGCTCCAGCACGCCACCTACCCCCAGCCTGCGCGGCTTCAGGTAGAATTGCGGCATTGCAAAACACACCCCGTGAAAACACGATGCGCATTGCCTTAGCCCAGTTCAACCCGGTTGTTGGTGACATCACCGGCAATACCCAGAAAATCCTGGCCCTGGCCCACGCCGCCATGGCACAGGGCGCCGATATCCTGGTCACCCCGGAGCTGGCCCTGACCGGCTACAGCCCGGAAGACCTGCTGCTGCGCGACCATTTCTACCGCGCCATTGCCGCCGGCCTGGACGAGCTGGAGCAGCTGGACGGCATTACCCTGGTGATCGGCCACCCGGCCAAGCTGGGTAACGAGCGCTTTAACGCCGCCACCGTGCTGCGCGACGGCCACCGCCTGGGCCAGTACCACAAGATGCTGCTACCCAATAACGAAGTATTCGACGAATGCCGCTACTTCACCCCTGGCGCGGCGCCGCTGGTATTCGAGCAAAACGGCGTACAGGTAGGCGTGCTGATCTGCGAAGACGTGTGGTCCATCGAGCCGGCAGCAGAAGCCGCCGACGCCGGCGCCGACGTGATCGTGTCGCTGAACGCCTCGCCCTTCCACCGCAACAAGATCGACACCCGCCACGACATGCTGCGCTACCGCGTACAAGAAACCGGCCTGCCCATCGCCTACGTCAACCTGACCGGCGGCCAGGACGAGCTGGTATTCGATGGCGGCTCTTTCGCGCTGAACAAGCAAGGCGAGCTGGTGGCCCAGGCCGCCGCCTACGACGACGAGCTGCTGCTGCTGGACTACGACGGCAGCGACCTCGCCCCCGCCAGCCAGGCCACCCTGCCCGGCGAGCTGGAAAGCGTGTACCGCGCCCTGGTAGTAGGTGTGCGCGACTACATCAATAAAAACGGCTTCCCCGGCGCGCTACTGGGCCTGTCCGGCGGCATCGACTCCGCCCTGACGCTGGCCATTGCCGTGGACGCGCTGGGCGCCGAGCGCGTGCACGCCGTAATGATGCCGTCGCGCTACACCGCCGACATCAGCGTGGACGACAGCCGCGACATGGTGCAGCGCGTGGGCGTGAAGTACGACGAAATCGAAATCTGGCCCATGTACGAAAGCTTCATGGCCGCGCTAGCACCGTCGTTTGACGGCCTGGCCATGGATACCACCGAAGAAAACCTGCAGGCGCGCATCCGCGGCACCCTGCTGATGGCGCTGTCCAACAAAACCGGCAAGCTGGTACTGACCACCGGCAACAAGTCGGAAATGACCACCGGCTACTGCACGCTGTACGGCGACATGGCCGGCGGCTTTGCCGTACTGAAAGACGTGGCCAAGACGCTGGTATTCGACCTGTGCCGCTGGCGCAATACCCAGGGCGACATCATCCCCGAGCGCATCATCACCCGCCCGCCGTCGGCCGAGCTGCGCCCGGACCAGAAAGACCAGGACAGCCTGCCGCCGTACGAGGTGCTGGACGCCATCATGGCGCGCTACGTGGAACACAATATGTCGGCCGCCGACATCATCCGCGACGGCTTTGCCGAAGCCGACGTGACCAAGGTGGTGCGCCTGCTGAAGATCAACGAATACAAGCGCCGCCAGGCGCCGGTAGGGCCGCGCATCACCCACCGCGGCTTCGGCAAAGACTGGCGCTACCCCATCACCAACCGTTTCAGTTAAGCAACGGTTGCGGCCAACCTGCACAGGTTGGCCGCACACCGCTGGCGGCACGCACTGCCCGCCAGTGTGTTAAGCCTTGTTAAGCAGTGCGAATCCCCCGCCGCCACGGCGGTCACACTGCCATCACCCCCACAAGGAACACCATGAAAACCCTCGCCAGCGCCCTGCTCTGCCTTGCCCTCGCCGCCCCGGCCCACGCCGCGGCCATTGCCCAGCTCAAACAGTTTGTCAGCAGCACCAAAACCCTGTCTGCCAGCTTTAGCCAGACCGTCAGCAGCAAAGGCAAGCAGGAAACCGCCAGCGGCATCATGGAGCTGCAGCGCCCCGGCAAGCTGCGCTGGGCGTACAGCAAACCGTTTGAACAGCTGATCGTGGGCGACGGCAATACGCTGTGGATCTACGACAAAGAGCTGGCGCAAATCACCAAACGCAAACAGGCCGGCGCACTGGGCAGTAGCCCGGCCGCCCTACTGGCCGGCAGCAATGCCATCGAGCGCGACTACCTGCTGCGCGAAATGGGCAAGCAAGGCGACGTGGAATGGCTGGCCGCCAGCCCCAAAAAGGCCGACAACACCTTTGAATCCATCAAGATGGGTTTCAGCAACAACCAGCTGGTGGAAATGGAGCTGGGCGACAGCTTTGGCAACCAGACCCGCATCCGCTTTAGCGACATCAAGAAAAACCCCGCGCTGCCTGCGGCCAACTTCAGCTTTACCCCACCCAAGGGCGTAGACCTGGTCAGCGAGTAAGCCCATGGACCTGTTTGCACGCGAGCCGCACAAGCCGCTGGCCGAGGCGCTGCGCCCCGCCACGCTGGACGACGTCATCGGCCAGCAGCACCTCATCGGCCCCGGCAAACCGCTGCGTATGGCCATCGAGGCGCAAGTACCGCACAGCATGATGCTGTGGGGGCCACCCGGCGTGGGCAAAACCACGCTGGCGCGCATTCTGGCCGGCGCGTTTGACGCCGAGTTCATCCCGCTGTCTGCCGTGCTATCCGGCGTAAAAGACATCCGCGAAGCGGTAGAGCGCGCCCACGCCACGCTGCAGCGCAGCGGGCGGCGCACCATCCTGTTTGTGGACGAAGTACACCGCTTCAACAAAAGCCAGCAGGATGCGTTTTTGCCATTTGTGGAATCCGGCCTGCTCACTTTTATTGGTGCCACCACCGAAAACCCCTCGTTCGAAGTCAATGCCGCGCTGCTGTCGCGCGCCCAAGTCTACGTGCTCAAGCCGCTGACCCAGGCCGACCTGCACGCCCTGTTCGACCGCGCTGCGGCCAACGGTGCGCTGGATGGTCTGACATTTGACGACGACGCCCGCGCCGCGCTGACCGGCTACGCCGACGGCGACGCCCGCCGCTTCCTGAACCTGCTGGAACAAACCCGCACCGCCGCACTGGCGCGCAAAACCGCCCGCATCGACAGCGCCTTTCTGGCCGAGGTGCTCAGCGTCAACGCCCGCCGCTTCGACAAAGGCGGCGACGCCTTCTACGACCAGATTTCGGCGCTGCACAAATCGGTACGCGGCTCCAACCCCGACGCCGCGCTGTACTGGCTGACGCGCATGCTGGACGGCGGCGCCGACGCGCGCTACCTGGCGCGGCGCATCGTGCGCATGGCGTGGGAAGACATCGGCCTGGCCGACCCGCGCGCCATGCAGATCGCCAACGACGCCGCCACCACCTACGAGCGCCTGGGCAGCCCCGAGGGCGAGCTGGCGCTGGGCCAGGCGGTGATCTACCTGGCCATAGCGGCCAAGAGTAATGCCGGCTACATGGCGTATAATGCTGCCCGCGCCTTCGTGGCAGGCGACAGCTCGCGCCCGGTACCGGTACACTTGCGCAATGCGCCAACCCGGCTGATGAAAGAGCTGGGCTACGGCCACGAATACCGCTACGCCCACGACGAGCCGCACGCCTACGCGGCGGGCGAAACCTATATGCCGGAAGGCCTGGAAGACGTGCGCTGGTATGAGCCGGTGCCGCGCGGGCTGGAAAGCAAGATTGCCGACAAGCTGGCGTTTTTACGCCAGCTGGATGACGAAGCCAATACCAAGAAACAGGACTGAAACATGCTGGACATTCAACTGCTGCGCAGCAATATCGATGAAGTAGCGGCCCGCCTGGCCGCCCGTGGCTACACTCTGGAAGTAGACGCTTTCAACAGCCTGGAAGCCGAACGCAAAAGCCTGCAAACCCGCATGCAGGACCTGCAATCCCAGCGCAACAGCAGCTCCAAGCAGATTGGCATTGCCAAGAAAAACGGCGAAGACGTGTCCGCCATCATGGCGCAGGTTGCCTCGCTGGGCGACGAGCTGAAAGCCGCCGAAGAAGCCTTTGCCGCCGTGCAAAGCCGCCTGGACAACTGGCTGCTCACCATCCCGAACGTGCCGCACGAATCGGTACCGGCCGGCAGCGACGAAAGCGGCAACGTGGAAGTACGCCGCTGGGGCACCCCGCGCAGCTTTGATTTCGATATCAAAGACCACGTAGACGTGGGCGCGCCGCTGGGCCTGGATTTCGAAACCGGCGCCAAGCTGTCCGGCGCACGCTTTACCGTGCTGCGCGCCGACATCGCCCGCCTGCACCGCGCGCTGGCGCAGTTCATGCTGAACACCCACACCGAACAGCACGGCTACAGCGAAACCTACACCCCGTACATCGTGAACAGCGACGTACTGTACGGCACTGGCCAGCTGCCCAAGTTTGCCGAAGACATGTTCCGCGTAGAACGCGGTGGCGAAGCCGCTGCCCAGGCGCAGTACCTGATTTCCACCTCGGAAATCACCATGACCAATATGGTGCGCGAGTCGGTACTGAAGCACGATGAGCTGCCGCTGAAATTTACCGCCCACTCGCCTTGCTTCCGCTCCGAAGCCGGCGCCTACGGCCGTGATACCCGTGGCCTGATTCGCCAGCACCAGTTCGACAAGGTGGAAATGGTACAGATCGCCCACCCGGAGCACTCGTTTGCCGCGCTGGACGAAATGGTCGGCCACGCCGAGGTGATTCTGCAGCAGCTGGGCCTGCCCTACCGCGTGATGGCGCTGTGCAGTGGCGACATGGGCTTTGGCTCGCACAAGACTTTCGACCTGGAAGTCTGGCTGCCGGCACAAAACACCTACCGCGAGATCAGTTCCTGCTCCAATATGGGCGATTTCCAGGCACGCCGCATGATGGCCCGCTTCAAGGACGCGGATGGCAAAAACCGTTACGTCCACACGCTGAACGGCTCCGGCCTGGCCGTAGGCCGTACGCTGGTGGCGGTACTGGAAAACTACCAGAACGCCGACGGCAGCGTGACCATCCCCGAGGTGCTGCGCCCGTACATGGGTGGCCGCGACAAGATCGGCGGCTAAGCCAGACCTGCACAGGGTTGGCCGCATGCGGCCAACCTGGCAAACAAAAAGCCGATGCACATGCATCGGCTTTTTTGATTGATGGCAAAGCGGCAGACTCCGCCATAGCGCCAGCCTGGCAGGCATAACCCGCCAGGCCGCCCCAGCTACACAGGGTTGTTCGCCAGCTCGGCCTGCAGCATGCTGCGGAACGCTTCTGCCGGCATGGGTTTGCCAAACAAATAGCCTTGCGCCATATGGCAGCCCTCGGCTTGCAGGAAATCGCGGTGCGCCGGCAGCTCCACCCCTTCGGCCACAATGGACAGCCCCAGGCTGCGGCCCATGGAAATAATGGCCGAAGCAATGGCCGCGTCGTCACGGTCGTGGTCCAGATCCTTGATAAAGGAGCGGTCGATTTTCAGCACCTGCACCGGCAGGCGCTTCAGATAGGCCAGCGAGGAGTAGCCGGTGCCAAAGTCGTCAATCGCCAGCGTCACGCCAATGGCACGCAGCCCTTCCAGCGCCTTCATCACCTCCACGTCGGTATCCATGGCCGTGCTTTCGGTCATTTCCAGCTCCAGGCAGGCGGCTGGCAAGCCGGTATCGGCCAGGGTTTCGCGTACGCTGTCCACGATCTGGCCGAATTTCAGCTGGCGCCCGGACAGGTTTACCGCCACGCGGCCCTGAAAGCCGAACTCGTCCAGCAAAGCCTTGCTGAAACGGCAGGCCTGCTGCAACACCCAGCTGCCCAGCGGCACAATCAGCGCGCACTCTTCGGCCACCGGGATAAAGTCCACCGGCGACACCATGCCCATTTCCGGGTTGTCCCAGCGTATCAGCGCCTCCATGCCCACCAGTCGGCCGCTGCCCACCTCTACCTTGGGCTGGTACCACACCTGGAATTCCTGTTTCATCAGCGCACGATGCAGGCTGTATTCCAGCTTGAGCCGCGCCATGGCACTGGCGTTCATGTCGGCGGTGTAAAACTGGAAGGTATTCTTGCCACGGCTTTTGGCCCGGTACATGGCCGCATCGGCATTCACCAGCAGGCTTTCGGCGGTATTGCCATCGTCAGGGAACATGGCAATGCCCAGGCTAGCCGACACAAACACCTTGTTACCCGCGCCCAGCACCACTTCGCCGGTAATATTCTCCAGCATGGCCTGCGCCAGGCTGGCCACGCTGTTAGGCTGGGCGATGCCCGATAGCAGAATGGTGAACTCGTCCCCCGCCAGGCGCGCCGCTACCGCCCCCGGCGGCAGCTGGTTCTGGATACGGCAGGCTATTTTCACCAGCAGCTCGTCTCCGGCTTGGTGGCCCAGGGTGTCGTTGATCAGCTTGAAGCGGTCCAGGTCGATGAAAATCAGCGCCAGGCGCTGCTCCTGCTCGATGGCGCGCTCCACGGCCAACTGCAGTTTTTCGCCAAACAGCGTGCGGTTGGGCAGGCCGGTCAGCGCATCGTGGTTGGCCAGAAAGTGCAGCCGCTCTTCGGCCTGCTTGCGCTGGGTAATATCGGTAAACACCGCCACATAGTGCCGGGCGCCGCCGTGGCCATCCGGAATCGCCGTAATGGTGAGGTGCTCGGTATACAGCAGGCCGCTTTTGCGGCGGTTGACTACCTCGCCCTGCCACATGCCCTGCTGCTTGAGCTGGCCCCACATGCGCTGGTAGAAATCTTCCCCTTGGCGGCCGGATTTCAGCAGCGCCGGGGTCTGGCCTACTGCCTCGTCGCGGCTGTAGCCGGTGATGCGGCTAAATGCCGGGTTCACCGACTGGATCACGCCGTTCGGGTCGGTAATCAGGATGCCTTCCATGGTGGACTCGAACACCTTGTCGGCCAGCTGCAGGCTCTCGCGCGAGCGCAGCAGCGCCTCGTCGCGCTCGCGCAGTACGGCGCGCAGCTCGGACAAATACTCTTGTTCGATAGACGCCAGAATATCCGCCATGCTAATGATGGCCAGCAGCTTGCCGTCTTCGCTTTCCACGCCCAGGTGGCGGATCTGGTACTCCATGAACACCTTGCGTGCGGCCAACAAGGTCATGCCGGCCGGCACCGAGCGCAGCGGGTAGCTGGCCAGGTCAGCGGCGCAGCGCGTTTCGTCTGGCTGCGCCAGGAAACGCACCATGTCACGGCGGGTGATAATGCCCCAGCTGCCGTCGGCGTAGCGCACCGCCAGCGCCTCTACCGAAAAATCGCGCATGCACTGCATCACTTCTGCGGCTGGCGCTTCGGCGTAAATCACCACCAGCGACTCGCGCGCCAGGCTGTCCAGCCGCTTCATGCGCAAAAACAGCTCGGCGTCCTGGTTCAGCAAAATATCGGTGGCCGATACCACGCCCACCATCCGCCCTGCGTCATCGCGCACAATCAGATGGCGAACGTTATTTTCCATCAGCACACGGGTAGCGTCCTGCAGCGGGCAGCCCAGCGCAATACCCAGCACCGGGGCGCTCATCACCTCCCCCATGCACTGGCTGGCCATATCGTCCTGGCGCAGGTCCAGCTTGATGGCGTCGGTTTCGGTCCAGATACCTACCGGCTCGCCCTGTGCATCCACCACCACAATCGAGCCGCACAAGGCGTCGCACATGGCACGTGCCGCCTCGGCCACCAGCATGGTAGGCGGGCAACACAGGACATTCCTGGACACAATGCTTTCAACGGTATGCGATAAGGACACGCCAGACTCCAGAGGACAACTGATAAGTAAACATATATTTACAGTTTACCAGCTCATTTGAAAGGCATAGCAAAGAAATGATGCCATCAGATACCGATGACGTACGCTAGCTCACACACTAGCCGCACGACGCTTGGCAAAGCGCAGCCATTCGTAAATATTACAACATCTTATCAAGAATGCTGGTTGCAGTCATAAAAGTAGCTTTTAAAAGCACGCAGTCAGAATGGCCTTCATGTTCTAGCCAAAACAGCCGATAAAGCAGATGCCTATCCGTACATTCTGACTGGAGCCACCATGGACATCAGCAGCATCGGCAGCCGCCCGCCCCTTCCGGCCAGCGCCCCTGCCAGCACTACCCCACCCGCCAGCCCAAGCAGCAGCGCCCCGCAAGAAACCGTGGCGCTAGGCCAGCGCCCCGTAGACGAAGCCCAAACCTACGGCGACCCGCGCAAAACCGCCGCCAAAGAAAAGCCGGACCTACAGAACATGCTGGACGAATCCAACCGCAAGGTGGACGAGTTCATGCAGCTGCTGGGCAGCCTGGTAGAAAAGCAGGGCTTATCGTGGAGCAAGCTGGTGAGCGGCGAACAGAAACTGAGCGCCGACGCCGAAACCATCGCCAAAGCCAAGGAAGCTGTGTCGGAAGACGGCGAGATGGGCGTACGCAAAACCGCCGAACGCATCCTGAGCTTTGCCAAAATGGGCATGGGGGATGACCCGGAAAAGCTGGCCACCTTCCGCAAGGCGGTAGAAAAAGGCTTTGATGACGCCGCCAAAATGCTGGGCGGCAAGCTGCCACAGATCAGCGAAGACACCCGCAAGGTGATCATGGCCGAGTTCGACCGCTGGGAAAAAGAAGGCATTCCCGGCGGCGACACCGTCAGCCTGAAAAAAGCAGACAGCGCCAGCCCTGCCCAAGCGCCAACCGGGGTCAACACCCGCGCCTGACACACTGCCCGCCACCACACCCGGCCCGCCCTGGCGGGCTTTTTGCTGCCTGCGCTCTGTTATACTGCCGCCTTGTCGATTTTTGCTCTTTAAGCCCGCATGACCACCCCCACCCTGCCCGAACTCAAAGCCGCCCTGCCCACCTGCCTGATTCGCGACCGCCACATCCTGAAGCGCAAGCTGCAAGATGCCGAACAGCGCGCGCGCAAACAGCAGCCTGCCGACAAACTGCTGGCCGACATTGCCGCGCAAATCGCGCGCTCTGCCAGCCGCGCCGCGGTGCGCGCCGAGCACCTGCCACGCCCCACGTTTGACGACGCGCTGCCGGTAAACCAGAAGCTGGACGACATCAAGGCGGCCATTGCGGCCAACCAGGTGGTGATTATTTGCGGCGAAACCGGCTCTGGCAAAACCACGCAGCTACCCAAGATCTGCCTGGAGCTGGGCCGTGGCGTGTACGGGCTGATCGGCCACACCCAGCCGCGCAGGTTGGCCGCACGCTCGGTGGCTACGCGTATCGCGCAGGAGCTGGGCAGCGAGCTGGGCACCCACGTGGGCTTCAAGGTGCGCTTTAACGACAAGCAGTCCGAGCGCAATGTCATCAAGCTGATGACCGACGGTATCCTGCTGGCCGAAACGCAGACCGACCGCTACCTGAGCAACTACGACACGATCATCATCGACGAGGCGCACGAACGCAGCCTCAACATCGACTTTCTGCTGGGCTACCTGAAGCAGCTGCTGCCGCGCCGCCCCGACCTGAAAGTGATCATTACCTCGGCCACCATCGACGCCGACCGCTTTGCCCGCCACTTTAACAACGCCCCGGTCATCGAAGTGTCCGGCCGTACCTACCCGGTAGAGGTGCGCTATCGCCCGCTGAAGCAGCGCGACGAAGACGAGCGCGAAATGGAGATGGAAGACGCCATCGTGGAGGCGGTGTCCGAAATCTCGCGCCACGGCGCTGGCGATATCCTGGTGTTCCTGCCCGGCGAGCGCGAAATCCGCGACACCGCCGACAAGCTGCGCCGCAGCGGCATTCGCCATTACGAGATCCTGCCGCTGTTTGCCCGCCTGTCCAACGAAGACCAGCAGAAAATCTTCAAGCCCTCCGGCGGGCGCCGTATCGTGCTGGCCACCAACGTGGCGGAAACCTCGCTGACCGTGCCGGGCATCAAATACGTAATCGACACTGGCCTGGCGCGCATCAAACGCTACAGCCCGCGCGCCAAGGTAGAGCAGCTGCAAGTAGAGAAAATCTCGCAGGCCGCTGCCCGCCAGCGCGCTGGCCGTTGCGGCCGTGTAGAGGCCGGCATCTGCGTGCGCCTGTACGACGAGGCCGACTTTAACGCCCGCAGCGCGTTTACCGACCCGGAAATCGTGCGCAGCAGCCTGGCCGCCGTGATCCTGCGCATGGCCGCGCTGCAGCTGGGCGTGGTGGACCAGTTTCCCTTTATCGAGCCGCCCTCCAGCCGCCTGATTGCCGACGGCTACCAGGTACTGCAGGAGCTGGGCGCGGTGGACGAACAGCTGGCGCTCACCGCCGTGGGCAAGGAGCTGGCGCGCATTCCGGTAGACCCGAAGGTTGGCCGCATGCTGCTGGCCGGGCGCGACTTTGGCTGCGTACGCGAGGTGCTGATCATCGCTGCCGGCTTGTCGATACAAGACCCGCGCGAGCGGCCGTTTGAAGCCCGTGAGGCCGCCGACCGCGCGCACACCCGCTTTAACGACGAAAAATCCGACTTCTTGTCCTGGCTGCACCTGTGGGACTTCTTTGCCGACGCGCTGGCCAACAAGCAAAGCAACCGCCAGCTGGTGAACCTGTGCCACGAGCACTTTCTGTCGCACCTGCGCATGCGCGAATGGCGCGAGCTGCACGCCCAGCTGGTAGACATTGCCGCCGAGCTCAGCCTGATCGACAAAGACAAGGCCCACGCCCCGGCCCCGGTGCAGGCCAACCTGGAAACCAGCGCCAAGAAACGCGCCCAGGCCGACACGGTGGCCTACGAAAGGCTGCACAAGGCGCTGCTGACCGGCCTGATCGGCAATATCGGCATGAAATCGCAGGAAAGCGACGACTACACCAGCGCCCGTGGCGGCAGCTTTCTGGTGTTCCCCGGCACCGGCCTGAAAAAACTGCGCCCCAAGTGGGTGGTGGTGGCCGAGCTGGTAGAAACCACCAAGCTGTACGGCCGCTGCGTGGCCAAGATCGAGCCGGAATGGGTCGAGGCCGTGGCGCCGCACCTGATCCGCCTGCATCACTTTGAGCCGCACTGGGAAAAAGCCCGTGGCGAGGTGGTGGCCAGCGAGCGCGTGACGCTGTTTGGCCTGACGCTGATCGCGCGCCGCCCGGTAAGCTACGGCCGCATCGCCCCCGAAGAAGCGCGCGAGCTGTTTATCCGCGGCGCGCTGGTGGCCATGGAATACGTCAGCAACGCGCCGTTCTTCCAGCGCAACCAGCAGCTGATTCGCGAGGTAGAGCAGCTGGAACACAAGGCGCGCCGCCAGGACGTGCTGGTAGACGAAGAAGCGCTGTACGCCTTTTACGCCGAGCGCATCGCCAGCGACGTGGTAGACGCCGCCAGCTTTGAAGCCTGGCGCAAAACCGCCGAGCAGGCCAACCCGAAAGTGCTGTTCCTCACCCGCGAGGAGCTGATGCGCCACGCTGCCGAGCACGTATCGGAAAACCAGTTCCCCGAGTGGTGCGAGCTGGCCGAAAGCCGCTGCCGCCTGCGCTACCGTTTCGAGCCGAACCACCCGCTGGATGGCGTCACCATCGACCTGCCGCTGGCGGTGCTCAACACCCTGCAGCCGGCCGAGTTCGAATGGCTGGTGCCGGGCATGATCCGCGAAAAACTGCAGGCCATGATCAAAGGCCTGCCCAAGCAGCTGCGCCGTAGCTGCGTACCGGTGCCGGACTTTGTCACCCAGTTCCTGCTGACCGAGCCGGACACTGGCAAACCGATCGGCCCGCAGCTGGCGCACTTCATCCTGCGCCACACCGGCGGCGTGAAGGTAGACCCGCTGGCGTTTGATGCCATCGAGCTGCCGGCGCACCTGCTGTTCAACTTCCGCATTGTGGACGATGGCAAGCAGGAAATCGGCATGGGCCGCGACCTCCTGGCGCTGCAAAAGCAGTTTGGCCAGGCAGCACAGCTGACCTTCCGTGACACCAGCGCCGAATTCGAGCGCGACCACGTAGAAGCCTGGGACTTTGGCGAGCTGCCGCAGGCGATACAGTTTGCCCGTGGCCGCCAGCAGCTTACCGGCTTCCCGGCGCTCACCATCGAAACCGACGCCAAGGGCGAGCACGTGGCCATCCGCCTGTTCGACACCGAGGGTGCGGCCAACGTGGCGCACCGCAAAGGCGTGATCCGCCTGCTGCAGTACCAGCTGAAAGAGCACATGAAGCAGATGAACAAGGGCCTGCCGGGCATGACCCAGCTGGGCCTGCAGCTACGCACCGTGTGCAATGTGGACGAGCTGCTGCAGGACGCCATTGCCGCCATCTGCGACCGTGCCTTTATCGGCGACGACGAGGTGCCACGCAGCGAAAAAGCCTTTAACGACCAGAAAGCCCGTGCCCGCACCCGCCTGCCCGCCGTTACGCAGGCCGTCACCGGCTACCTGAACCAGATTGCCGCCGAGTACGGGCTGCTGAGCACCAAGCTGCAAAAGCACAAGCTGGGGTTCGAGCTGAAACAGCAGCTGGAGCGCCTGGTGTACAAAGGCTTTCTGTACGCCACGCCGTGGGGCCAGCTGCCGCAGCTGCCGCGCTATATGAAAGCCATGAGCTTGCGCATGGACAAGCAGCCAACTAACGCCCAGCGCGATGGCCAGCGCGGCGCCGAAATCCGCCAGCTGTGGGCACGCTGGGAAGCCCGCATGGCCGAAGAAGCCGAGCGCGGCCAACCTTCGCCACAGCTGCAGGCCTTCCGCTGGCACATCGAGGAGCTGCGTGTGGGGCTGTTTGCGCAAGAGCTGAAAACGCCGTACCCGGTATCCGGCAAGCGCCTGGAAAAGCTGTGGAGCGAGCTGCCACGCGGTATCTAAGCGCGAAACTGCCACGGCCACGCGCCGTGGCAGGCCAAAAACAGCACCTCGGTACAGGCCGGCTGCCATTATTGCTACGCATGCCAGCCACCGTAACGGATTTGTGCCAGAATTCCCCCATCAGCCCACTAGCCTCTGTCCACCATGCCAAGCACAGAAAAAAAAGCCCCGCTCGACAGCATACTGAAGGTAGGTGAAACCCTGCCGGCCGACATCTATGCGGCCAACGGCTTGCTGCTGCTACGCAAGGGGCACTATGTGCTGAACGAAAAGCAGCGCGAGCGGCTGGTCGCCCTGGGCATGACCCACCCTGCCAGCGCCCTGCCGCCAGTGGAAAGCGACCTGGCCAGGATTAGCGGCGAATTCAGCCCGTTCGAAGAGATTCAGTACGCTGCGCGCCATCTGGACTACCTGCTGGGTGCCGGCCTGTCGGCACGCGGCTTCGAGCAGCGCGTGCGCGCCCTGGCCAACCGCCTGATCGCTTTTACCGAAAAAGCACCAGATGGCATGCTGGCCTCGCTGCTGCTGGTGCCGCTGTCCAAGTATTCCTCCGCGCACAGCATCCATGTGGGCATCATCCTGGCGGTACTGACCCGCCGGCTGGACCTGGAGGCGCCACCACGCAACAGCCTGATTTCGGCGGCCCTCACCATGAATTTGTCCATTGCCAGCCTGATGGACGACCTGCATCACCAAAGCAGCCCGCTTAGCCAGGAGCAGCGCAACCTGATAGAAGGCCACCCGCTGCTGTCGTCTGCCATGCTGCGCGAACTGGGCATTACTGACGAATTGTGGCATTTGCTGGTACAAACCCACCACGAAAAATGGGACGGCAAAGGCTATCCTTACCGGCTGGATAAAGAAAACATCGAGTCGCTATCGCACCTGTTGCACCTGGCGGATGTGACGGCGGCCAAGCTGGTGCCGCGTACCTACCGCTCGGCCATGAAACCCAATACCGCGCTGGCGCAGATTTTCATGGAAGCCAACGCGCTGTTTGACTACCGCTTTACCTCTTTGCTGGTGAAAGAGCTGGGCATTTACCCGCCAGGCAGTTTTGTGCAGCTGGCCAACCAGGAAATGGGCGTGGTACTGAGCCGGCGCGAGCGTGCCGACGAGCCCTGCGTGGCGGTACTGCGCCGTAACGATGGCGCACCGTACAACAAGCCACAGCTGCGCGAGGCCAGCACGCACGAGTACCGCATTCTGCAGGCCATCGACCAGAAACAGATCGGCATCCGCCCGCAATACCTGGCCAGCCTGTGGGCGCGGCACCGATCAGGAAGCTCGGCTTATAAATAAGCCGACAAGTGATACACTGTATTTATATGCATAACCCGTAAACCCCCTAATGCCATGACCGAAAAAAGCAAGCTGTCGGCCGACATGATTCTGGTAGGCAAACAACTACCCGTGGATGTATACCACCGTAGCGGCATGCTGCTGGTAAAGCAGGGGCACTACGTACTGACGCCGGAACAAAAGCAGAAACTGGTCGAACACGGCCAGCTGGATAACACGGCCAAAGCGGCGCTGGCAGAAAAAGAGCTGCGTGAACGGCGCGAGCGGCAGGAACAAGAGCGCCGTCAGGCGGCCAACCAGGTACTCAACCCACTGGTAGAGCTGGACCAGCTGGCCCACAAGGTGAATGGCCTGCTGAACCGCTACTTCCATGCTCAGCACTTCAGCCATGAGGTGGGCCATGTCGCCAGCCGCTTGCTTACCCTGGCCGAAAAGCAGCCCGACGGGCTGATTGCTGCCTGTTTGCTCGTACCCTTCAACGACTACGGCAGTATGCATAGCCTGCACACTGCCGCCATGCTGGGTATTCTGGGCCGCCGGCTGAACCTGCCTGTCAAAGAAATGCAGGTTTTGCTGTGCGCCGCGCTCACCATGAATATTGCCGCCACCAAGCTGCATACCGACTTGAGCAAGCAAGAGTCGGCGCTGGATGCATCGCAAAAGTCGGACATGTACGCCCACCCCCTGCTGTCATCTGCCATCTTGCGTGACCTGGGTGTAGACGACGATCGCTGGCACTTGCTGGTGCAACAGCATCACGAAGAATGGAACGGCTCGGGCTACCCTTACGGCCTGAAAAAAGAAGAGATCGACCCGGGCGCTCACCTGATCCGCCTGACCGATGTGCTGACTTCTCTGCTGGTTACCCAGGCGCATCGTGCCGGCCGCTTGCCGTCTATTGCGCTAGGGCGGCTATTCAAAGGTGAATTCAGCGAGTTTGACCCACGCTTTGTGGCGCTGCTGATCAAAGAACTGGGCATTTACCCGCCTGGCAGCTTTGTCCGGCTGGCCAATAACGAGATTGCCGTGGTGACGCACCGCCCGACTGACAGCAACACCAAGCACCCCAAAGTGGCAGCCATACGCTCGGCCAATGGCGAAATGTATGGCGAACCCCTGCCACGCAATACCCGCACCACCGAGCAAGCCATTACGGAGCCTGTGTCATTGAAAGAAGCAGGCGTGCGCCCGGCGTTTCTGGTGAAAATCTGGAATACCTGACGCCATTACCGATACATGCAACACACGCAAAAAGACCCGCAACAGCGGGTCTTTTTGATGGTACAGAGCAGGCTCAGGAGAAATGTTCTTCCGCCGACAGATAGCGCCATTTGCCGGTGGGCAGGTCGCCCAGCATGATGGTGCCGATACGGATACGCTTCAGGCCCACAACGTGCAGGCCTACCAGCTCGCACATGCGGCGTATCTGGCGCTTTTTGCCTTCTTTCAGGATAAAGCGCAGCTGATCATCGTTTTGCCACCAGACTTTAGCCGGCAGTAATGCATCACCGTCCAGTGACAGACCGTGATTCAGCAACTTCAGGCCTTCAGGTGTCAGGTTGCCTTCCACCCGCACCAGATACTCTTTTTCCACATCCGAACGCTCGCCAATGATTTCTTTGGCCACACGGCCGTCCTGTGTCAACACCAGCAGGCCTACCGAGTCGATATCCAGACGGCCTGCAGGTGCCAGGCCTTTCATATGATCGCGCGAGAAACGGATACCGGATTTGTCTTCCGCCCAGTGGTTATCCGGCGTGATCAGCGCGGCGGCAGGCTGGTAGCCGTTTTCTGCCTGGCTGGACACATAGCCCATGGGCTTGTTGATCAGGATAGTGACGCGCTGCGCCTGCGCCTTGCCCAGGCGGTCGTCCAGCTGGATCTGGTCGGCTGGTGTGACTTTTTGCCCCAGCACCGCTACCTCGCCATTGACGCGCACCCAGCCTTGCTCGATATAGCTATCCGCCTCGCGACGGGAACACAAGCCCATCTCGGCCATGCGTTTTGACAAGCGTACTGGTTCCATAATGACTCCGCGTAAAGGGCAGACAAAACAATAGCGCCTACCTGTGATGAGGGGCGCTATTGTACGGCAGCAGGGGTTGGCCGCAAAGCGGAATCAGATGTGGTTGAACAGCGTCAGCTGGCCGATCTGGGCATAGGTTTTCTGGCTGGTCTGCAAGGCGGTCATGGCCATCTGGAACTCGGAAGTAGCCTTGGCAAAGTCCAGGTCTACCAGGTTACTCATCTGGCTGGCGTACTGCACCGCCATGCTTTCGCCCAAATCTTGCAAGGAGGTAATTTCCTGCTGGCGCCCGCCCACACTGGCCTGCCCGGCCAGTAGCGTGGCCAGCCCTTTATCCAGCCCGGACATAACGGCCTGCAGGTCTGCAGTGTATGTCGGCGAGCCACCAGGGCCCTGGGTCAGTGCCGTATCCAGGCTGGCCAGGCTGGCCCACAGGCCCGGCGTGAAAATATCGTTACCCACCTCGGTGATGGGTAGCTCGCGACCAGACGCAATAGGCACTTCCTGCCGTTGCTGATCGCCCTGGTAGGTAGCGCCTGCAGCGCCTGCCTGCACAAACGGCGCCACGTCCTTGCGCGTACCACCAAAGATGAAGTTACCCGAGCCGTCTGATGTGTTAGCCAGGCCGATCAGCTCTTTCACGCGCTCGCGCATCTCGTTCTGGATGGCTTTGCGGTTGTCGTTGCTCAGCGAGCCATTACCGGCCTGAATAGCCAGGGTCTTGATGTTGGCAATAGTGGTCGAGGCACTTTGCAGCGCCGTATCGGTAATCGCCAGCTGGCTGGCCGCCATGCCTGCGTTCTTGATTTGCTGCTCGTTCATGGACTGCGACTGCGCCACCGATACCGCCTGCGTTGCCGCTACCGGGTCATCAGAAGGGCGCACCACACGGCGCAGGGTGGAAAGCTGCTCCTGCAAATGGTTCAGCTGTGCCTGCTTGGTTTGCAGGCCATAGGTACCCAACATGTATTGGGAGTTGCTACTTACGCGCATGATTTATCCTCCCGCTTAGCGGAGCTCCAGCAAATTCTTGAACATGTCCTGCGCTACCTGAATCACCCGGCTGGAAGCCTGATAAGCCTGCTGGAAACGAATCAGGTTGGCCGCTTCTTCGTCCAGGTTGACGCCGGAAATTTCCTCACGGTTCAGCGACACTTGTTGCTGCGAAGCCTCCTGAGCGGTAAGCGCAATACTGGCCACGTTGGCCCGGTTACCGACATAGCTCACCATCTGGCCGTAAAAGGACTGCAGATTGGTGGTGGGTTTATCGGTAAGCGGCGGTACCAGATTGGACGACGCAGTCGGCGTTGGCCGCACCAGCGGCTTGGTTTGCAAGCGCGACATTTCCAGCATATTGGCGTTGTCTTGCGCGGCCAGGGTGCCCGGCACCTTGGTGCTCAGGGTGATATCTTGCGCCGCAGTCGACACCCCTTCCGGTTTGAACTGGATACTTACTTTGTCATCGCCGCTTTGCACCGTAAATTCGTATACACCCGATTGCGTGGTAGACAGTGTTATCGGGCTAATCGCCAGACCCGGCACAGCGGTAATGGAAAACTGTACGCCTGTGGCAGCGGGGTCGTAATGCAGGTTCAAGCTACTTACTGCCGGTGTGGCCTGGGCCAGCACCTGGCTCAAACTGGGGTTGGTATCCTGTGCCGCCGTGGCGGAACGATGCAGGTTGGCCGTTTGCCAGATCGACGCAATACTCGGTTTGCCAGCCACGGGGTCGGCCACATTCTTGCCTTGCAAAGCAGAGGAAGCGGCAATTTTGGACGGGTCGGCAATCACCACGGCAAACTTGTCCAGCGCCTGGCGCATGTAGAACGCCTGTTTGTCCGGGCTAGCTCCTGTAGCTTCGGCGGCGGCTCGCTCGGCGGTAAGGTCGGTGAAGAACAACGCACCCGCTGCAGGCTGGCCGGTGAGGTCATAGCCCAGCGAATGCTGGCGGTTGAATGCATCGGACAATTCTACTGCCATCCGGCCCAGATCTGTCTGGATGCGGCGCACATCGGTACCCAGCACGCCCATGATGCCCTCCAGCTTGCCCCCCCCCATACGCGACGAGTCGATGGCAATGGTGCCGTTGACATTGGGGATGGCAATGCCTACCGAAATGGCATCCGGGTCATCCGGATTAACGCGCTGCAACACCATTTTGCCAGCCTGGTCACCCAGCACCAGCGCCTGCCCCTGGCCAACAAAAATACTGTAGCTGCCATCGTCTTGCACCACTACATCCGTCTTGATCATGCCGTTGAGCTTTTGCACCAGCGCATCACGGCGGTCCAGCAAGTCGTTTGGCAGCCTGCCCGCGCCCTGCTGCAAGGTGGCAATCTGGCGGTTTATGTTGGCTATTTCGGTCGAGTAGGCATTAATGCTTTCCACGCTGGAGTTTGCCTGGATAGACAAGCCCTGGCGCAGCTCTTCCACACGGCTGCCGATTGCCGCAAAGCGACCGGACAGGGCCTGAGCCTGGCTTAATACAGACTGGCGCGCTGCAGTGGAAGACGGCTGGGCATTCAGCGTTTGCATACTGCTGAAAAACCCCTGTATCACCGACGACAGGCCCGCATTGGAGTCGGCCATCAGGTTGTCCAGATCATGCAAAGACTGTGTCTGTGCGTCTAGCGAGGCGACTTTGGCATTCACATCCCGCAGCTGAGCTTCGGTAAACTGGTCGTAGATACGGTTCACGCCAGTCAGGTTGGCACCCGTGCCCACAAAACCATACCCCTCAAACAACGGGTCACTTGCCTTCTGCGTGGTTGTCTGACGGGTATAACCTTGCGTGTTGACGTTGTTAATATTATGACTGGTGGTTTCCAGCGCCGCCTTGGCCGCATTAAGGCCAGTGACGGCAATACCGAAAATGCTGCCGCTCATATCAGTTCTCCTTAATACTGTTTATCGACGCCATTGCCAATTAATGAAGCATCAAATACTGGTAACGGTACGAATCACAGCCTGTAGCTTCTGCGCATAAGCCGGGTCAGTGGCATAACCGCCACGCTGCAAGGCCGTAGCGAAACCCGCGCCGTTCTGCCCCTGGTTCAGCGCCTGCTGGTAGCGCGGGTTGTCAGACAACAAACGGGCATAGTCATCAAATGCCGCCTGTAGCGACGGATAAGCACGGAAAGCACCTATCTGCTTCTGCGCCACGCCGCCTTCGTACTCGGTGGTCATGGTAGCCACGACATCACCCTTCCACCCTGGCGTAGCCTTGATACCGAACAGGTTGTAGCTATTGCGGCCATCCGGGTGGCGGATAGCCCGCTGCCCCCAGCCAGACTCAAGCGCGGCATGCCCTACCAGCACCTCGGGCGCGACACCAAGCTTGGCTGCAGCCTGGCTGGCATGGGGTAGCATGGTGTCCACAAACGACCGTTTGCTGCCGGATAAGGCCTCGTTACTACCACCTACCGCCACCGCTTGCGCCGGCGCCGCTACGGCCTCGTAGGCATCCAGGGCTTTTCTGACAATCGGCGCCACGGGCAATGCCGGCTGGTCTGCGGCAATCTCTGCCGGTACATCCGGCATGGATTTCAGCAGATAGCCGGACAAAGCGTCGGCCAGGCCAAAACCACCCGCCTGCACCAGGGTCTGTACGATTTGCTGGTCGTACATGCCGCGGTAGGTATCCATTTCCTGGCTGTCTTCTTCGTCACTCAAAGAAGAAGCACGCATGGAAGACATCAGTTGCCCCATCAGCATGGCCTCAAACTGGCCAGCCGCTTGCCTGACTGCCTCTTTGGGGTCTTTTCTTGCCAGATCGCTCATGGCCCGGGTGGCTTCCGGGTCCATGGCCAGGCGATTGGCCGTACTGTTGGGGTTGATCATGGTGACAAATCCTCTATCGACCAGGCAAAAGAGCAAATATCAGGCCAGCTTGCAAGCACCACAAAAAAAAGGGGCGATACCCAAGGTATCGCCCACCAAAACTCCATAAATAACGGAGTGCCTATCAACTTGTGTCAAATAATCTGCAGGTCTGCCTTCAAGGCACCAGACGATTTCATCGCCTGCAGAATCGAAACCAGATCTTGCGGGGTTGCCCCCACGGAATTCAATGCGCTAACCACCTGCGACAGCGAAGCACTGCCTGGCAGGCTCAACACCTTGCCACCGTCAGCCTTGATCGCAATATCGGCCTGGTTGGTGACCGTAGTCTGCCCGCCACTCAAGGCCGGCGGCTGGCTGACACTGCTATTGCCACTCACCGTCACCGACAGGTTACCGTGCGCGATAGCGCAAGGCTCGATCTTGACCGCGCGGTTCATCACAATAGAGCCAGTGCGAGCATTCACGATGACTACCGGTGAAACTTCTGCCGGTTCTACGGCAATATTTTCCAGCCGGGCCAAAAACTGTATGCGGGCATTACTATCCTGTGGTGCACGCACCTCGATCAAACCACCATCTACAGCCCGGGCCACACCAGGGCCAAATTCTTTGTTAACCGCCTGTACCACACGGTTGGCCGTCGTAAAATCAGACTCTTGCAGGTTTAGCGCAATCACTTCGCCACTGGCAAAGGCATTGGGCACTTCGCGCTCCACCGTTGCACCGGCGGGAATGCGGCCAACACTGAGGTGATTTACCTGAGCCTTGCTACCGCCCGACGAGGCACCAGCACCACCCACCACCACATTACCCTGTGCCAAGGCATAAATCTGGCCATCAGCACCTTTCAGAGGCGACATCAGCAGCGTACCGCCGCGCAAACTCTTGGCATCCCCTACCGACGATACCGTCACATCCATTGCCTGGCCACGGCGCGCGAAAGGCGGAATGGTTGCCGTCAGCGTCACTGCCGCCACATTTTTCGGGTCCAGCTTGGTACCCACCGGCACCTGCACACCCAGCTGGTTCAGCATGCTGGCAAGCGACTGGCTGGTAAAAGGCGACGATCCGGCTTTGTCACCACTGCCATCCAGCCCCACCACCAGACCATAGCCCAGCAAGGGGTTGGAGCGTACACCGGCCACATTAACCAGCTCTTTCAGACGCTGCGCTGCCATGGCCTGCGAGGCTAGCAAACAGATACCCACCATCAGCCAGATACGTTTCATCACTTGGCCCTAGCCGCTAAAAAGGCAGTACAGACAAAAAAATCTTCTGCAGCCAACCGGTATCATTATACGCGCGGCCTCGCCCCTCATTCAGCTGCTCGATCCGCGCATCAGCAATGCGGGTGGACTCCACCGTATTGCCCTGCTTGATATCACGCGGGTTCACCACGCCGGATAAGCGGATAAATTCGTGCTCGCTGTTGATCTTCATTTGCTTTTCACCACTCACCAGCAAGTTACCGTTCGGGTAAACATCTACCACGGTTACCGTAATGGACGAGTTGAAAGAGCTACTGTTATTACTACTGGTTTTACCTTGTTCGCTCGCCGAGCCAGTGCCACTCAGGCTGGTACCGGCCAGCTTTTTCTCCACTGCCCCCGGAAAAAACGGCAGCGAGAGGTTGGCCGCAATACTGCCATTAATGCTGGAATTACGCTGCCCGGCAGAATCTTCCTTATTGGAAGACGTCGTACTTTCCCGAATCTGCACCGTCAGCAAGTCCCCCACTCGTACCGGGGTTTGGTCTTCAAAAAACGGTTTGTAATTACTGGTCTGGAAAATCGATCCATCCGTTGGCATGGCCATGGGCAGCTGCTGCGGTCGCACAGACATCGGCTGATGCGTAATGGGGGCAGACTGTGTACTGCACCCGGCCAGGCACAATAGCGCGAGCGCCATGCCTGCCATGCCTAGCAACTTAGTCATCGCCATTCCTCACATTAAAGCTGGGTCAGCCTTTGCAGCATTTCGTCAGAAGTCTTGATGGCACGCGAGTTCATCTCGTAGGCGCGCTGCGCCTGAATCATGCTGACCAGTTCTTCTGCCACATTAACGTTCGACTCTTCCAGAAAGCCGGATTTGACCTTGCCAAAACCCAGCAGACCACCGGTACCCGTTACCGCCGCACCCGAGGCGGCTGTTTCCAGATACAAATTGCCGCCAATCGCATCCAGACCTGCCGGGTTGATAAAGTCGGCCAATTCCAGCTGACCTGCCTGGGTACGATCCGTTGCGCCAGGCGCCAGATACGACACCGCACCGTCTTCAGATACCTGATACGCCGTGCCGTCCGGCACGGTAATTTCCGGCTGCACCGGGTAACCCTCTGCCGTTTCCAGGCGCCCGGTGGCGCCACGCTGAAACTGGCCGTTACGGGTGTAGGCGGTTTGGCCATCCGGGGTTTGTACCTTGAAGAAACCACGGCCATTTACTGCCAGGTCAAACACATTGCCCGTGGTACTCAGGCCACCTTCGGTATGCACACGAGCGGTAGCCATGGGGGCAGAGCCCAAGCCCACGGTCAAACCGGTAGGCAGGGTTTCACCTGTTTGCAGGCGAGAACCCGGTGTACGCAGGGTCTGGTACATCAAGTCTTCAAAAACAGCAGCGCTACGCTTGAAACCCTTGGTTCCCACGTTGGCCAGGTTATTGGAAATCACATCCAGACGAAACTGGCTGGATTCCATACCCGACTTGGCCGTATAAAGCGAACGCATCATAATTAAATACCTACCCGGTGTTATTTTCTATTTAGCCAACAGACAATATTTGCGTTGCCTGCTTGCCGTTCTGCTCGGCATTTTGCATCAATTTTACACTAAGATCGTAATGTTTGGCATGGCTAATCATCTGAACCAGGCTATCTACTGCATTAACATTACTACCTTCCAGATAACCGGCCCGTACTTTTACTACCGGGTCGGCATCTGCATCCTGGCCGCTATTCAGGCGAAACAAACCATCTTCACCTTTATATACTTCATTGGCAGCTGGATTCACCAGTTTCAATCTACCGATTTCCTGCGGCTGGCCACCGTTAGCCGGTATGGCAAACAAGGTACCGTCCTGCCGCAAATCTGGCAGAGAACCTTCAGGCATCACCAGCTGCCCACCATCACTAGCAATAGCCATGCCAGTTCTGGTACGCACGACACCGGCCGAATCCAGCATAAAACCGCCATCTCGCGTGTATGCCTCACCACCATTTGGCGCTTCTACGGCAAAAAAACCCGGACCGGCAATGGCAAAATCGAAATTATTGCCGGTCACCTGCATGGCACCCTGGGACAAATCGTGGCCCACGGTATTATCCACTTGATAAATACGGGTAGGCGCGCCATCGCCCACCACTGGCAGGGCGCGAAAAGCATTCAGCTCTGCCTTGAAACCGGTAGTGTGAATATTGGCCAGATTATTTGCCGTGGTTGCCTGCTGCAGCTCCACGTGTTTGGCACTTGTCATGGCCAGGTAAATCATCTTGTCCATATCACACTACCTATTCAGTTTTATTAGCGCAGGTTCAGCAGGGTTTGCAGGATGGCATCCTGCGTTTTGATGGTTTGTGCGTTAGCCTGGTAAAAGCGCTGCGCCACGATCATATTAATCAGCTCGGCCGTGGTGTCCGCATTGGATTCTTCAATGGCAGACGATTGCAGCTTGCCAAAACTACCCTCACCCGGAAAACCTGGCTTGGCATCACCCGAGGCAGCGGTCGCTGCCCAGTTGTTCTCGCCGTTTGGCTGCAAGCCCTGGGCGTTATCGAAGGTGTACAGGCGAACACGACCCACGCTTTGCGCCTGGCCGTTGGAATACTTGGCGATGATATTGCCATCATCCGCAGTCTCCACCCCGACCAGCTCACCCTTGGGGTTACCATCCACCTTGGCCCGGGCAACGGTAAAGCTGCCAGAATATTGGGTCGTACCGGCAAGATTCACCACGATACCGCCATCATCCAGCTGGTTCGGCTGGCCAGGCACCGGCAAGTTGGCCGCAGTTGCACCACCCGGCACGGTAAACGAGAAGGGGGCAGTCAGCTTGCCGTCTGCAGTAAACGATACCGAACCCACGTTTTGCACGGCGTTGTTATTCAGTTTGTACGACACGTTCCAGGTGTTATTCACCGCAGGCGGGGTACCTGCCACAGCCTGACGCTGGAAGTACAGGGACACGGTGTGCGCACTACCCACTTTGTCGTACACACGCATACTGGTGGTGAAGTTGTACGTGCTGGCATCGCTAGGCGTAATGGCCGGGACCGGGGCTTTCAGCGCAGCAGGCGACGCAGTGTAATCAATCAGCGGCGACTTCTGGTCGGCATCCAGGTTGAACTGCCAGTCCAGCTCAGTAGACGGTGTACCAGGCAGGCCCGCGCGGTCGATCTTGATCGGCGCATCGTCGCCGCCACCCACAGGCTCGCCTACCAGGTAGTTGCCGTTATTGACGAAAAAGCCGTCTTTATCCAGCTTGAACTGGCCGTTACGGGTAAAGAAGGTGGACGTGGCCGTCGGGTCGCTCCACAGCTTGAAGAAGCCGGCACCGGAAATCGCCATATCCAGCGGGTTTTTGGTAGCCGTGATATTGCCCTGCTGGAACTGCTGCGCCACCTTGATGGTTTGCGAGCCGATACCGGACTCGGTGTCGCTCACACCATACAGGCTGGTAGCGTACAGGTCGGAAAACTCTGCACGGGACGATTTGAAACCTACGGTACTGGCGTTGGAAACGTTGTTACCGATCACATCCAGTTGCTTGGCTGCGGCATTGAGACCACTCAAACCTTGCTGAAAACTCATGATTCTCTCCTAAACTCTCACACCGCAAATCAAAGGATCTGACTGATCTTGCTGACCGGCAAACGCTCGCCGGTAGACACCACAAACATCGGCACACCTTTTTCCCACGCCACACTGGTAACTTTGGTTGGCGCCATCATGGTGGCATCCACCGCAGTACCATCTGCCGTTGCCTCTACCTTGAAGCTGTATTCGCCGTTGGCCTGGGTAGCGCCATTCGCACCCTTGCCATCCCAGCTAAAGACAAACTGGCCCTGCTTTTGCGGGCCCATTTCGAAGCTATCGACTACAGCACCGCTGCTATTGGTGACCGTCACCACTACCTGGCTGGCTGGCTTGGCAAATTCGATGGTGCCCACGGCCTTGCCATCGGTCAGCGTCAGCTTGTTATTCGGGCTCAGCACCTGGCGGCCAATCAGCATGGTGGCCAATAGCGACTGGCTGGCAGCCTGGCTTTCGGTCATGCTTTTTACTGCCAGATTCACGCTTTCCAGGCCGCTTACCGTACTGATCTGCGCCATCTGACTGGTCATCTGGCTGTTATCCATCGGGTTCATCGGGTCCTGCGCTCTCAGCTGTGTGGTCAGCAGCGTCAGAAAGCGGTTCTGGATTTCAGCCGAAGAGTTGCCTGTCGCCGTGTTGCCGGTGGCCGAGGTTGGGTTCAGCGAGCTGTAGTCAAAATTGGTCGATGCAATACTGGTAGCCATGATTTAGTCCTTGCCTTACTGGCCCAGCTGCAGGGTTTTCTGCAGCATGGTTTTGGCAGCATTCACAATTTCTACGTTGGTCTGATAGGAACGGGATGCCGAAATCATGTCAGCCATCTCCTCTACCGGATTCACGTTCGGCATGCGCACATAGCCTTTTTCATCCGCCAGCGGGTGGCCCGGCTGGTACTTCATGCGAAATGGCGAGGTATCCTCGGCCACGGCAGTTACCCGCACACCCGCTACCTGCGGCGTATTGGCACTGACCGGCACGGCGGTAAACACTGCGTGGCGGGCACGATAGGGTTCGCCAGTAGACGACGCCGTGCTTTCGGCGTTGGCAATATTGCTGGCCACCAGGTTCAGGCGCATGGACTGCGCAGTCAGTGCCGAGCCGGCAATATTGAACACATTAGACAGCGACATGATTACTGGCCTCCTTTGATAACATCCATCAGCCCGCTGATGCGCTTGTTCAGGAAGGTCAGGGTGGACTGGTATTTCATGGCGTTATCGGTAAAGGCCGAGCGCTCCACGTCCATATCCACCGTGTTGCCGTCCAGGCTGCGCTGTACTGCGCTGCGGTGCTGCAGGCCACCTTCTACCGCACGACTACCGGTGGCAGCCATGTGGCGGTTATCGGTTTGCGCCAGGGCCACCCCGCTGGCTTGCAGCGCGGCGGTCTGGCTTTTCAGCGCTTTGCCAAAGTCAAAATCCACCGCCTTGTAGCCAGGGGTATCGGCGTTAGCGATATTGCTGGCAATGACCTCGGCCCGCGCCGCGCGCAGGTCCAGCGAGCGCTGGAAGAAGTCTAGGTGGGAAGAGATTTTGTTCAGCATGGCTATTTTTCCTTGAGTCAGCCCATTTCAGCACAAAGCGTGCCAGCTTTTTTTGCCCGAAACCCTCAAGAAAACCCGCCCGCTGCCGGCTAGCCGGCCACCCACACCCGCCAGGCGGCAAAGGCGGCGGCAATATTTGCCGCAGCATGTAAAACGCCGCCCGCAGGCGGCGCTATCACAGGCATGCCAACACGGCTTAGTCGTCTTCGCGAATCTCGAAGTCGTGGCTGATATCGGCGGTCTTACCCAGCATGATGGACGCCGAGCAGTATTTTTCGGCAGACAGGCTGATGGCGCGCGCCACCACGTCTGCTTTCAGGCTGCGGCCAACTACCACAAAGTGGAAATGGATCTTGGTAAACACTTTCGGGTCGGTATCGGCACGCTCGGCGTCCATTTCCACCCAGCAGTCACGCACGTCCTGGCGCGATTTTTTCAGGATGGACAACACGTCGTAGCTGGTGCAGCCGGCCGTGCCCAGCAGCAGCAATTCCATCGGGCGCGGGCCCAGGTTGCGGCCGCCACCTTCCGGTGCGCCGTCCATCACCACGGCGTGGCCACTGCCGGTTTCACCCATGAAACACACGCCATCTACCCACTTCAGTCTTGCCTTCATGCTTGCTCTCCGATTGAAACAGGGCATCAGCCTAACATCGCCGATTTGGGCGGACAAAGAATCACCGGTAAAATGAAAAGATTATTTAGTTTTGAAGTGCACACACATGCTTGTTCTTGGTATCGAATCGTCCTGTGACGAAACCGGCGTCGCCCTGTACGACACCGAACGCGGCCTGATTGCCGACCAGCTGCACTCCCAGATGGCCATGCACGCCGAATACGGCGGCGTGGTGCCCGAGCTGGCCAGCCGCGACCATATCCGCCGCGTGCGCCCGCTCACCGACGCCTGCCTGGCAGAAGCTGGCGTCACCCTGCAGGACATCGACGCCATTGCCTACACCCAGGGCCCCGGCCTGGGGGGGGCGCTACTGGTCGGCGCCAGCTACGCCAACGCCCTGGCCTACGGCCTGGGCAAGCCGGTGATTGCCGTGCATCACCTGGAAGGCCACCTGCTGTCGCCGCTGCTGGCCGAGCCACGCCCGGACTTTCCTTTCCTGGCGCTGCTGGTATCCGGCGGCCACACCCAGATCATGGCCGTGCGTGGCGTGGGCCAGTACGAGATTCTGGGCGAGACGCTGGACGACGCCGCCGGTGAAGCCTTCGACAAAACCGCCAAGCTGCTGGGCCTGCCCTACCCCGGCGGCCCGCTGCTGTCGCGCCTGGCCGAAGAAGGCGACCCGGCACGCTTCGAGCTGCCGCGCCCCATGCTGCATTCGGCCAACCTCGACATGAGCTTCTCCGGCCTGAAAACCGCCGTGCTGATGCTGAGCAAACAGGTAAAAGCCGAACACGGCAGCATCGACGAGCAAGCACGCAAAGACATCTGCCGCGCCTTCCAGGAAGCCATCGTCGAGGTGCTGGTAAGCAAGTGCATCAAGGCGCTGAAACAAACCGGCATGCAGCGCATCGTGGTCGCCGGCGGCGTGGGCGCCAACAAACAGCTGCGCGCCGCGCTGGACGACGCCACCCGCCGCCGCCAGTACCAGGTGTTTTACCCGCCGCTCAAGCTATGTACCGACAACGGCGCCATGATCGCCTTTGCCGGCGCCATGCGGCTGAAATACGCCACACCGGCCGGCGGCTTTACGGTAAAGCCACGCTGGGAGCTCTCCAACCTGCCGGCGGTATAAGCGCCCCCATAAACCGCACGGGCAGACGCTGCCAGACGGCGTCGCCCGCCAACTACCACCCGCCATACCGGCTGTACGCGAGCGCTGATTGTTCGTGTTTTCGGTGTGCTGCCGTGGCAAACAAGCCAACATGATCCAGCTAAAAAACCTTACCTTGCGCCGCGGCCTGAAAGAACTGCTGCTTGCGGCCAACCTCACCATCAACCCCGGCAACAAGGCCGGCATCGTGGGGGCCAATGGCGCGGGCAAATCCAGCCTGTTTGCCCTGCTCAAAGGCGAGCTGCACGCTGACAGCGGCGACGCCATCGTGCCGCCACACTGGACGCTGGCCCACGTGGCGCAGGAAACCCCGGCGCTGGCGCAATCGGCGCTAGATTACGTGCTGGACGGCGACGCCGAGCTACGCGGCCTGCAGCACAAGCTGGCCGCTGCGGAGGCCAGCGGCGACGGCCACGCCATCGGCAGCCTGCACGGCGAGCTGGAGCGCATCGGCGGCTACGCCGCGCCGTCGCGCGCGGCCAAGCTGCTAAACGGCCTGGGCTTTGCCCCCGACAGCCACGAGCGCCCGGTGTCCACCTTCTCTGGCGGCTGGCGCATGCGCCTGAACCTGGCGCAGGCGCTGATGTGCCGTTCCGACCTGCTGCTGCTGGACGAACCCACCAACCACCTGGATCTGGAAACCGTGCTGTGGCTGGAAGACTGGCTGAAAGCCTACGAAGGCACGCTGCTGGTGATCTCGCACGACCGCGATTTTCTGGACAGCATCACCAGCCATATCGTGGACGTATCCAGCCAGAGCCTTACCCTCTACACCGGCAACTACAGCCAGTTCGAGGTGATGCGCGCCGAAAAGCTATCGCGCCAGCAAGGCGACTACGAAAAGCAGCAGCGCCAGATCGCGCACCTGGAATCGTTCATTACCCGCTTCAAGGCCAAGGCCAGCAAGGCGCGCCAGGCGCAAAGCCGGGTGAAGGCACTGGAAAAGCTGGAACGCATCGCGCCCGCCCATGTGGCCTCGCCGTTTGACTTCCATTTCGATACACCGGACAACCTGCCCAACCCGCTGCTGCGGCTGGATGCGGCCAACGTAGGCTACGGCAGCACCACCATCCTGCACCGGCTGGCGGTATCGGTAGAGGCCGGCAGCCGCATTGGCCTGCTGGGCGTCAACGGCGCCGGTAAATCCACGCTGGTCAAGCTGCTGGCCGGCGAGCTGCCGCCACAGAGCGGCGAGCTGATCTGCGCGCAAACGCTGAAAATCGGTTACTTCGCCCAGCACCAGCTGGACACGCTGCGCCCGGACGAATCGCCGCTGCGCCACATGCAGCGCCTGGCGCCCGAGGTACGCGAGCAGGAGCTACGCACCTTCCTGGGTGGCTTCAACTTCCGTGGCGATATGGTCAGCGACCCGGTGGGCCCGATGTCCGGCGGCGAAAAATCGCGCCTGGCGCTGGCGATGATCGTGTGGCAAAAGCCCAATCTGCTGCTGCTGGATGAACCCACCAACCATCTGGACCTGGAAATGCGCCACGCGCTGACGCTGGCGCTGCAGGACTTTGGCGGCGCGCTGGTGGTGGTGTCGCACGACCGCTCGCTACTGGAATCCACCACCGACGTGTTCTGGCTGGTGGCCGACGGCACGGTGCAGCCGTTCGACGGCGACCTGGAAGACTACCGCCAATGGCGCCTGGCCCAGCTGGCCGAGGCCAACCGCCCGTCCAGCGGCGACGCGCAAGCCGTCAACCGCAAAGACCAGAAGCGCCAGGAAGCCGAAGCACGGCAGAAGTTGGCCGCAGCCAAAAAACCGCTGCTGGCCAAGCTGACCAAACTGGAAAAATCGCTGGAAAGCCTCAGCAGCGAAAAGGCCGCACTGGATGGCTTTTTGTCCAGCGAGGATGCCTACAGCGACGCCAACAAAGCCAAGCTGGCCGACAGCATCCGCCGCCAGGGCGAGGTCGCCACGCAGCTGGAAAGCGTGGAAGAAGAATGGATGCTGCTGCAGGAAGAAATCGAAGCAGTGGAGCAGCAGCACGCCACCGGCTGAGCAGCCGCCATCCCGCTAGATAAGCAAAAGCCCTTGCTGCAACAGCAAGGGCTTTTTTTGTTGTCGGCCACGCCACAACGCGACGTGCGGCCAACCTTGCGCCTGCCGCCTCAGGCAAACCAGCGCGCCAGCGCCTGCGCTACCGCGGCCTCGGTGTGGTGGCCAATCACGGGTGCCTGCGGCACGCGCTGCCGCAGCGCGGCGCTGGCGTTAGCCATCACGTGCGGGTGGCCCACCAGCGCCAGCATCTCGGCATCGTTCAGCGCATCGCCAAACGCAGCGCACTCTGCCGGGTCGATGTCCAGCTGCTGCAGCACAGGCAGCAGCGCACTGCCCTTGCTGACACCTGGCGCCATGGCCTCCAGATAGCAGTCTTGCGAATACGTCAGCGCCAGCTGGCCCTCAAAGCGGTACAGAATGTCGGCCTCGATACGCGCCAGCAGCGCCGGCTCGCCGCAGTAAACAATCTTGGCCACGTCGCGGCCGTGGTAGTCGGCCAGGCTGTCCAGCTGCTCGGCCGCCTGCGCGTACCAGTCCAGCCCGCCGCCGTTGTAGCGGCATGCCAGGCGGCGGTCGTCCAGATACAGCGCCATCTCCGCGCCCATGGCCAGCTCCGGCTGTACCAGTTTTTGCACCAGCGCCGGTGCCAGGTTGGCCGCAGCAAACAGGCTGCCATCCGGCGCGTGCACGCGTGCGCCATTGGCGCTAAGCACCCAGGCCGGCACGCCCAGCTGCTGCAGCAAAGCCTGCACAAAGGGGTAATGGCGGCCGGTGGCCACCATGACGTGGCAGCCCGTGGCGGCAGCCCGGCGCAGGGCGTCCATATTGGCCGCCAGCGGCTGAGAATCTGCCCCCAGGAAGGTTCCATCCAGATCGGTAATCACGGCGCGTAGCATCACAGGCTCCCAAGGAATAATCTGGCATGATTGTGCACAATCATGCAAAAACAGGCAAGCACTCCGCCACACAACCCAGCAGAACTCGGCAAAATCTTGACCCAACCATGCCGAGTATTGCACGATGTGGTTTTACCTTGCCCGATTACCCGCCATGACCCAGCCCGCCCCGCTTGGCCTGCCCAGCGACCGCCAGACCTATATCCGCCAGCGCCTGCAGCAGGATGGCCGCGTGGTGGCCACCGAGCTGGCGCAAACACTGGGCGTGTCGGAAGACTCCATCCGCCGCGACCTGCGCGAGCTGGCCAGCAGCGGTATCTGCCAGCGCGTATACGGCGGCGCCATCGCCATGACGCCCAACACCGGCAACTTCAGCCAGCGCAGCCACGAGAACATCGCGCGCAAAGCCAGGTTGGCCGCAGCGGCGGTGCAGCTGCTGCGCCCCGGGCAGTTTGTGTTTCTGGATTCCGGCACCACCAACCTGGAAATCGCCCGCGCCATCCCCGACGGGCTACCGCTGACCATCGCCACCAATGCCATCCCCATCGCCGCCGCCCTGCTGGGGCGCACCGCGCTGGAGGTGCTGGTGGTAGGCGGCCGCATGGACCACCGCATTGGCGGCACCATGGGTAGCAGCGCCATGCTGGATATCCAGACGCTGCGGCCGGACGTGTGCTTTCTGGGCACCTGCTCGCTGGATATCGAGCTGGGCGTGGGGACCACGCTGTCGGAAGAAGCGGCGCTCAAGCGCGAGCTGGTGCGCCACAGCAGCCAGGTGGTGCTGTGCGTCACCAACGAAAAGCTGGATACCGCCAGCCCGTTTTCGGTAGCGGCGATGGCCGATATCAGCCAGCTGGTGCTGGAGGCCGATGCCGAGCCACACAAGCTGCAACGCCTGCGCGACTGCGGCGTGCCGGTACTGCTGGCCAGCAGCTAAGCCCACGCCGGCGGCAGGCATGAAAAAACGGCGCCGGGGTATACCGGGCGCCGTTTTTGGTGACCGAGGCTTGCGCTTACACGCGCTCGCCCCACAGGTCGTGCTCGCTGGCATCCACGATCTCTACCTGCACAAAGTCACCCACGTTCAGGCCATCGGCGTCTTCAATGAACACCAGGCCGTCGATTTCCGGCGCATCGGCGTAGCTGCGGCAGATGGCCGTGCCTTCTTCGTCGATCTCATCCACCAGCACGGTCAGCGTGCGGCCAACCCGTGCCGCCAGGCGGGCGGCGGAGATTTCTGCCTGCACGGCCATGAAACGCTCCTTGCGGGCTTCTTTCACGTCTTCCGGCACCGGGTCGGCCAGCTCGTTGGCCGCGGCGCCTTCTACCGGCGAATAGGTGAAACAGCCTACGCGGTCCAGCTGCGCTTCTTCAATAAAGGCCAGCAGCTCTTCGAAGTCTTCTTCGGTTTCGCCGGGGAAGCCCACGATAAAGGTGGAGCGGATCACCAGGTCCGGGCAGATCTCGCGCCATTTCTTGATACGGCCCAGCACGTTTTCGCTGTTGGCCGGGCGTTTCATCAGCTTCAGGATCTTCTGGCTGGCGTGCTGGAACGGGATATCCAGATACGGCAGGATCTTGCCTTCGGCCATCAGCGGGATAATCTCGTCCACGCTAGGGTACGGGTATACGTAGTGCAAGCGCACCCAGATGCCGTGCTTGCCCAGCTCTTCGCACAGCTCCAGCAGGCGGGTCTTGATGGGGCGGCCGTTGTAGAAGCCCAGCTTGTACTTCTGGTCCACACCGTAGGCAGAGGTGTCTTGCGAGATGATCAGCAGCTCTTTCACGCCGGCCTTGGCCAGGTTGGCCGCCTCGGACAGCACGCTGTCGATGGCACGGCTGTCCAGGTCGCCACGCATGGACGGGATAATGCAGAAGGTGCAGCGGTGGTTACAGCCTTCGGAAATCTTCACGTAGGCGTAGTGCTTGGGCGTGAGGCGCACGCCGATATCCGGCACCAGGTCCACAAACGGGTCGTGCGGCTTGGGCAGGTGGGTGTGCACGTGGGTCATCACCTCGTCGGTGGCGTGCGGGCCGGTAATGGCCAGCACCGACGGATGCGCTTCTTTCACCACGTCGCCCTTGGCGCCCAGACAGCCGGTAACGATCACCTTGCCGTTTTCGTTGAGCGCCTCACCGATAGCATCCAGCGATTCCTGCACGGCTGCATCGATAAAACCACAGGTATTGACGACCACCAGGTCAGCACCATTGTACGTACCGGAAATTTCATAACCCTCGGCGCGCAGGCGCGTCAGGATCTGCTCGGAATCCGAAGCTGCTTTTGGACAGCCCAGGCTCACGAAGCCTACTTTTGGAGCAATGTGCGACATGTAAACGTCAACCCTGTAGATCAATAAAGACAGAAAGCCGGGCGCTGCAATCAGCGCCCGGCTAGATGGGGTGGATTATAAAAAATTCTGCGCAATAAAACTACTTGCCCGGCTCATCCTTGCCGTCTTCGCGCGCCGGCGGGTAGGCGGGGAAGCCAAAGCCGGTAAACATGGTGCGCGCTTGCTCCTGCATGCGGTTTTGCATATCCAGGAACATATTGGTGCTCTGGTCCAGGTAGCTGGACATCATGTTCTGCATGGCCGGGCCCTGGAAATTCAGGAAATCGCCCCACAGCTTGGCACCCAGCAGCGGGTTATCGCCGTACATGGCCTTGGTTTGTTCCTGCATTTTTTGCTGCAGTTGCACAAAAACCTGCAGGTTTTTTTCCAGGAAGGGGCCCATCATGCCTTGCATGGCCTGGCCGTAGAAGCGGATGAACTGCGTTAGCACCTCGTAGCTGAACATCGGCGAGCCGCCATTTTCCTCTTCCAGAATGATTTGCAACAACACGCCACGGGTAATGTCATCGTGGGTTTTGGCATCCACTACCTGAATGTCCACATTGTCCAGTACCAGCTGTTTTACATCGCCCAGCGTGATGTAGGAACTGGTTGCAGTATCGTACAGACGACGGTTCGGGTACTTCTTGATCACCCGTTTTTCTACGCTCATGAAACACTCTCCCAGCTTATCTGTTTTGTTGTGTGCCGCCACATTACCATAAATGCAACAGCCTAGAGCAAAACTCCTAGTCAGCCAGCCGCAGCCAAGCTAACATTCGATCAGCATTGTGCATCGCACAAAAACACCGCTTCAGACGGTGCGACCACAGAACACTGCTGTGCCAATCCATGCAATCAACATCTATTGTGTTACGAGGATCCCAGTATGACTACTTCTAACGAACAATTCGCCAAACTCTCCGCAAATGGCTTCGAAGCCGCTTTCCGCGTTGCACAAATCACACTGGACAGCGCCGAACGCTTTGCCAAACTGAGCCTGGAGCTGTCCAAGCAGAGCCTGGAAGAAAACGTAAAACTGGCTCGCGAGCTGGGCAGCGTGAAAGACCCGCAAGAAGCCCTGTCCCGCGTGAACAAGCTGGCCGCACAAAACCTGGAACAGGCTGTTGCCAACAGCCGTAACGTTTACGACATCGTGTCGCAAACCCAGACCGAGCTGAGCAAAGTCGCCGAGAGCAATATCGCCGACCTGAACAAAACCCTGATCGGCAATGTTGAAGCACTGACCAAAAATGCACCGGCCGGTTCCGAAACTGCCGTCAACGCACTGAAATCCGGCCTGGCTGCCAGCGCAGCTGCTTTCAGCACCCTGAGCAAAGCCGGCCAGCAAGTAGCCGAATTTGCCGACAGCAGCGTAAAAGCTGCCACCAGCGCGACTGCCGATGCGGTAAAAGCTGCGGCCAAGCGTACTGACCCTACCTCCTGATCGCAGGCAGTAGCCAGATAGAATCCCCGCCCCATGGCGGGGATTTTTCTTTGCTGCGCGCACGTAGTAGCTTGCCCGCGTAAGGGTTACAATGCGCAGCATCAAGCCAACGACTGGAAGCATTGCAGCATGAAAATCAGTAGCAATTTCGACGCAGGCAGCATCGAAGTAGTAGCCATCAACGGATTTGAAGACATTCAATTGCGCATCCGTAAAGACAATGCCTCGGACTTTGCGCAATGGTTTTACTTCCGGCTGCAAGGCGCGGCATACGAAACCTGCCGCATCCGCTTTCTGGATATTCAGCATACCGCCTACCCCAAAGGCTGGGAGGGCTACCAGGCCGTAGCCTCGTACGACCGGGTAAACTGGTTCCGCGTCCCCACCTATCTGGATGGCGACGAGCTGGTGATCGAGCACGCACCGCTGGCTGGCAGCATCTACTACGCCTACTTCGAGCCCTACTCGCACGAACAGCACCTGAACCTGATCGGTATGGCGCAAAGCTCCGGCCTGTGCCAAGTAAGCGATCTGGGTTCAACCGTACAGCAGCGTGACATCAACCTGCTGACCATCGGCCACGAGGTTGAGTCTGACCTGAAAATCTGGGTGACCGCCCGCCAGCACCCTGGCGAAACCATGGCTGAGTGGTTTGTAGAAGGCTTCCTCACCCGCCTGCTGGATTCGCAAGACCCTACCTCGCGCGCGCTGCTGGACCGCGCCACTTTCTACGTGGTGCCCAATATGAACCCGGATGGCTCGGTACTGGGCAACTTGCGTACCAATGCCGCCGGGGCCAACCTGAACCGCGAATGGCTGAACCCCAGCCTGGAAACCAGCCCGGAAGTCTTCCATGTGCGCAACAAGATGCTGGAAACCGGCGTAGACCTGTTCCTGGACATTCACGGTGACGAGGCGATTCCTTATGTCTTCGTGGCCGGTACCGAAGGCGTACCCAGCTACAGCCCGCGCGTTGCCGAGCTGGAAGAACAGTTCAAGCAGCAGCTGAAAGTCGCCTCGCCAGACTTCCAGGACGAACACGGTTATGAGCGCGACGAGCCGGGTGCGGCCAACCTGTCCATGGCCACAGCGTGGGTAGGCAACCAGTTCCAGTGCCTGGCGTATACGCTGGAAATGCCGTTCAAGGACAACGACAACCTGCCAGACGACGATACTGGCTGGAACGGCCAGCGCAGCCTGCGCCTCGGCGAGGCTACGCTTAGCGCCATTTATGGCGTACTGAAAACCATACGCTAAGCAGCAAACCCGTAAAAAAAGCCGCTTGAAGCGGCTTTTTTTACGGCAGGCTAATTTACGACAGAGTCTTGATCAGCTCGATCTCGGCCTGACACCATTCGGTTCCCTTTTCCACCACCCGCCCCAGGCTAATCAGGAATACCTTGCCCCGTGCCACCATCTGATACTGCTTGCCCATGGCGTAGGTACCAATGGAAATCAGCACGGTATTGAGCTTCCTGCCCTCGCGCAACAAGGGGACAAACAAGGCAATCTCACCCTGGTTCCATACCATCTCGGCAGGTGTTGCAGGGTCTACCGAGCGCCCCTCTTCCTGACGTAAAGCAGCGGCTACCGGCCGGTTGGTAAGAATATGCACGCCAAGGTACAGCTTGTCCTGCCCCGGGCGCTGCAAGCGCCGCACCACCCCTAGCGACCAGTCACTGTCGCCACGCTGGCGAAAGCCCAGCAAGGTACCCAACGCGACCCATTCGTTGCCTTGCGCGGGCAAGCTCAGGCCCAAGCCGGTTTCGCTGCGGTTGTCTACATCCCAGAACGGAAACTGCTCTTTTTGCTGCAGCAATGGCGCCACTTGCCGCTCGCGCCGGCGACTGGTAACAAAACCATAGATACGCACCTCGTCGGCGGTATCGAAATTGTCATCATTTCCGCCTGCACGCCGCGTATCTTCACGGGCCTTTTCTTCCTGTTCACGTACCAGCTTGTGTAGCTGCGCAAAACGCTGTGCCACTTCGATCTGCTGGCTATCCACACGCACGCGCTGCGCTCGCTCGTACATATACGGCCTTACCGACCATTCGCGGCACAGATAACGCAGCAAGCCTGCATCCACGCCCGCCGTCATGATGGCTTTCAGCTCGGAAGGTACCGAGCCAGACTCGAATACCGACACCCAGCTGGTCAGTTGATCGATCAGGTCTGCGGTACTCCACACCCTGACATGCCCTTTTGGTATGGCATCCCGCAGTCTGGCAGGCGGCTGGCCGGCAGTCAGGTTTACCATGAAGCTGGCATTGCCTTCGTAGTCCTGCCCTAGCGCCATGTGGCGGGATGTCAGCAAAGAAAGCTGGTAGGCAAAACGGATCTGGCGAATGGCCAGATTACCGCTGGTCAGCGTGGACACCATCAACAGCGACAAATACAGGTCGTGAATGGTAGTGGCATGCTCTTCCCCGAACAGCTGCACCGGCACCGCATCGATATGATGCTGCTCGGCATAAGCAAACAGCTGGTTGGCGTTGCGCCAGAACATTTCGTCGGGCTGGAAGTGCCGATAGTATTGCCATAGGGCAAATTCGGTCAGGTAGTGCATCATGCGCGCGATCACCACCGGCAGCATGATGCGTACCGTGGCGGCCGAGCTGTCATCCGGGTCGAAGCCCATAAAGCGCTGGTAGGCCGCGAGGATCTGCCGGCCATAGCCCAGTATCTGCGCGCGCAGCTGTGCTTCCAGCGCTTTGGGCATACGTGTATTGAGCAAGTACTGCTCGCACAGCTGCTGGTGCTGCACGGAAATCAGCCGATCCAGCTCCAGCACTGCCTCAAGTGCGTCCGGGCTGTAGTTTTCGCTTTGGGCGTTAAACTGCATCAGCAGCTCGCTGACCTTTGCGTGGGCTACCGGGCCAGTTTCACGCGCCAGCGGGGCATACCACTCTGTAATCAGCTTGACCGAGTCGAGCGGATGCGAGGCTTTTTTGCTGCCAAAAGAGAAGAAATCAAGCTTGACCATGGGTTGAGCACACCAGCTTATACAAACAGTGCCAGACAGCTGCACAGGATTCAATACAAGGAGTATACGCGATGAACCCGCTGCAAAAAACAAAACGCCATGTAGATACATGGCGTTTTGTCTGGTGATGCAACAGCCTTACTTGATTTGCAAGGCTTCCAGGTCGCGACCGGAGTCAATCCATGCCACCACCCACAGTGGCTTGCGGCCACGGCCAGTCCACGACAGGCTGGCGTCATCCGGGTGACGATACTTGGCTTCTACCGGCTTGCGGCTGCTCGCAGCAGGTGCCGAGCCCAGCTTGGCAGATTTGCTGGCGATATCTTCGATATCCAGGCCATGGGTACGAATCAGTTCCAGTACTTGCTTGGCAGCTTTGGCTTTTTCTTCGCTTTCACGACGACGGATTTCAGCATCCACATCAGCGCGCAGTTGCAGCAGTTCTGCAAAATCAACAGTAGACAGTTCCATTTACAACTCCCCTTGAATGAACAATATTAATCTGTAACTAAGTTAGTCATACTGATAACTTTAGTCAAGACTATATTGCATAATCAGGCCATTACAATCAATCAGCATCAGGAAGAATATAGGGCAATGCCTGTTTTTCAATTACTGCCTGTGGATTATCTTGCAACATGGGCCGCCCTTCCCACGCACTGTGCTGCACTACCAGCAAGCACGCTACGCTAGCATCTGCCATTTCTGCCGCCAGCACGACCCGGCCAATAACCTGATCGCCGGTTGATTCCGCAATAATGGCTGCACCTTCTTTTACACTGGCGCCACGCACAGTGGCCCGGTAGAGGCGGCGCTTCACTTTACCCAGATATTGCGTACGCGCCACGATTTCCTGCCCAGGGTAGCAGCCTTTCTTGAAGTTGATACCGCCGAGCAATTCCAGGTTCAGCATCTGCGGCACAAATTCTTCAAATGTGGCCAGAGAAACCCAGCCCAACCCGGCGCGAATAAACAGATAATCGGCGGCGGCGCTGCCTACGGCTTGCAGGCCTTGCTGCCAGGTATTCGCCAATGGCAGACACGCCAGGCGCAGCATCAAGCCAAAGCCGATAGACAATACCAGCCCCCCCTGCGCGGCAGAAACCAGCCCAGGCTGCTGCGCTTGTGCGTCCTGCACCAGCCAGAGTGCATAGTGCTCGCTTACCGCATCGACTTTCACTTTGGCACGCAAAATAAACATGCTGAGGCGGCGGCGGAATGCGTCGGCAATATCCTTGCGCAGCAGCAAATAATACTGGCCATCCACACCTGCCAGGATAAAGCTGGCTTGCATGCGGCCTTTGGCGGTGGAATAGCTGCCCAATGTCACGCCACCAGCAGAAACGGCGGCAACATCGCATGAAAACTGCCCCTGCAGAAAGGCCGTGGCATCCTCGCCGTGGATATGCAGCAAGGCAAACTTAGTCAGCAATGAATAAGCCTGGCCGGCTTCCACTGCGGCCAACTGCTGTGCGTAGCCTGGCAATTTCAGCTCGTCATTTTCGATGATTTCACCCTGATTCTCTACCAACCATTGCGCTATTAGCTGCTGCATTGCACACCTCAATAAATATTGATCTAAGCAGGCGCAGCATTCAGAATGTCCGAACGCTGCTGCCCCATACGAATAAAAAACCCGTCACATCACCATGCCACATACACACAAAACAGCAATACACCCGCTTGTCTATGCACTGATGGCCATTTTACTGTGGTCATCGCTGGCCAGCCTGGGCACTTTCACCCAGCGGCTGCCGCCATTTCTGGTAACCGCCATCGCACTGGCCATTGGCGCACTGCTCAGTATCCGGCATATTGCTCAATGGCGCGTTCCACTAAAAACCTTTGCCACAGGTGTCGCCGGCATTTTTGGTTACCACTGCCTGCTATTTACCGCATTTCGCACCGCGCCTGCACTGGAAGCGAATTTGCTGAATTACCTGTGGCCCTTATTGATTGTGCTACTTAGCCCCGTTTTCAAGCTGGGCACACTACGTTGGCCGCATATTGTGGCTTCGCTGTGCGGTTTCGCCGGCGCGGCCCTGATTGTGACCAAAGGCCAGCTACACGTGCCGGCAGTATTGCCAGCGGGGTTTCTGTTTGCCATTGCCGCCGCTTTTACCTGGGCCTGCTACAGCCTGCAAACCCGCAAGCTGCCTGCCTTCCCCAATGCCGCAGTAGGCGGATTCTGCCTGGCATCGGCGCTACTGGCCGGGCTATGCCACCTGGCCTTCGAGCCGGCCATCCTGCCAGACAGCGGGGAATGGCTAGCACTGCTGGCCATGGGCATCGGCCCACTGGGGCTGTCGTTCTTCTTCTGGAATATCGCCATGACATCGGCCGACCCGCGCCAGATCGGCGCCGTGTCCTACCTCACCCCCCTGCTATCTACCATGATGCTGGCGGCTACCGGCCTGGGCACCATGAACCGTACCAGCTGGATAGCAGCCGGGCTGATTCTGGGCGGCGCCATCATGGGCAGCCTGGCGGGGCGCGCAGAACGCGACTAAAAGCAAGACACCCAGCTTGCAGCACAAACCGTGCGCAGGCTGGGTGACGGGTATTTTAACGAGGCTTGTACAACAGGAACACCAGCAAAGTGCAGGGTTATTTCATGCTGCGGCGGTAGACGCGCTGGGCACCACGCACGGCATTCAGCGGCGCGGTGCTGAGCTGGGTAGAGGCAAAATGGTGAATCTGGCGCGAGGCACGGCTCGCGATCATACAGCCGGACAAACCCGCGTCCAGCGGCATGAAACAGGGTGCCAACGCCCGCGGGGTTTTATCGAGGTACTGCAGCCATTGTTTCTGCTGCGAGCCCACCCAGCGCTCGCCCAGCACCAGCAGCTCGTGATTGATGTCTGCCGAAACCTGCATCATGGCCGCGCCGGATTGCAAGGTGTCTTCCAGGCGCTGGTTGATCTGCTGGTGGTTGAATGGCACATCGTCCAGCGCGCGCGGGTAAAAATGGCGCAAATAATCTGCCTGGGCCGCCATCCAGCGCTGCTGGGCGCGCTGGCATACATCCAGATACTGCTGCAATACCTTGACCATATCGACTCCTGCCTGGGTTTTACCCTGTCAATGCAGCTGCCACACGGCAGACAGCTCGCCTACCAGCACAGACAATACCGGATCTGCGGCTTTGTCTGCTGAAAATACAAACTGCAGCTCGGCACTCTTGACGATGTCCGGCACTACCTCCAGCAGGCCTTGAGCAGCTGCCTGCTGGGCATCCTGCTCGCGAATCAGCGACAGCCCTACTCCGGCCTTGACCAACTCTATGGCGGTAAACAGGTTATCGCACTCGGATACTTTTTTCGGGGAAATATTCAGCTCGCGCCACAGCTCGCTGACAATTTTGGACAAACTGGAAAACTGCGAAATACCCACCCACGGCAGGCGGCCCAGCTCTTTGGGGTTGGCCGCATTAATGCGCGAAAGCCAGCCTGGCGGGGCCACAATCCGCAAAGGCAGGTGGTCCAGCAACACGGTGTGTACGTTAGCGTAGGGGTTTTTGCCCAGATAAAAACCACCGTCCAGCTCTTTCTTGCGCACCGCATTCAGCACATCACCGGTGACACCTTGGTGCAGGCAGACCTCCAGCAAGGGGTAGCGCTCTGCCATGCGCGCCACCAGCTCGCCCACGCGCAAGATATCCGGAGTCAGGGTGATGCCCAGCTGCGCCCGGCCGCTGAGCTGGCCCTTGAGCCCGCGCGCGTGGTTCAGCAGCTGGCGGGCGGCCGCCAGGATGTCTTGCGCTTGCGGCAACAGCTCCTGCCCGGCCAGCGTCAGCACCACGCCACCGGCGGTGCGCTCGAACAAGGGCATGCCGACTTCTTCTTCAATCGCCTTGATCTGCGCCGTCACTGCCGGCTGGGACAAATGCAAGACCTCAGCGGCCTGTGTCAGGTGGCCCTGCTGCGCCACTGTCACAAAGGTCCTCAGCTGATAGATTTCCATCCCTGTACTGCCCTCTAGATTAGCTTGCGCACCAGGCATGCACGGCGCCTGCCCGTTTCGATAAATTGGCAATCATTCTGTACAAGCCCCTGCAACAGGACAAGGGCTGTGTCACAAAAAGATGCATCAGATTCGCTTATGTCATGCATCAATAAAGCAAATGCTCGACTGCAACGTACTGTAAATAATGAGTTTTTTACATGGCACACGCCAAACCTTATCCGTCACATCAAAAAAAACGATTAGCGGCAGCCTGCACCAAAGTCGTAATTTCCCCTTAGCGATTACTGTCTTTCGATAGTTCGCAACAGAGATTAGGGAGGAACAATGAACGAAGACATCCTGAAACGGGTGCAGGCTAATCCGAAATTTGCAGAGCTGGTCCAGAAGAGATCCAGCCTCGGATGGCTGCTCAGCATCGTCATGCTGGCAATTTACTATGGCTTCATCCTGGTACTTGCCTTCTCGCCGGCCACATTGGGCGCGTCGCTGTCTGGCGGCGTGACCACGGTTGGCATCCCGGTGGGTATTTTCATCATCGTGTCGGCGTTTGTTTTGACCGGCATCTATGTTCGCAAAGCCAACACCGAGTTTGATCAGCTCAATCAGCAGATTGTCGAGGAGGCGAAACAATGAAAAGCTGGATGAAATCCGCCGCACTCGGCTCGCTGTGCCTGCTACCGGCTTTTGCCATGGCAGCTGGCGCGCTGGAAGGTGACGTACAAAAGCAGGCCACCAACTGGACGGCCATCATCATGTTCCTGCTGTTTGTTTCCGGAACACTCTACATCACCTACTGGGCAGCACGCCGCACCCAGTCCGCCTCCGACTTCTACACCGGCGGTGGTGGCATTACCGGCTTCCAGAACGGCCTGGCCATTGCGGGTGACTACATGTCCGCCGCGTCTTTCCTGGGTATTTCGGCCATGGTGTTCGAAAAAGGCTACGACGGCCTGATCTACTCCATGGGCTTCCTGGTGGGCTGGCCTATCATTCTGTTCCTGGTCGCCGAGCGCCTGCGTAACCTGGGTAAATTCACCTTTGCCGACGTGGCCTCCTATCGCCTGCAACAGACACCGGTACGTACCTTTGCCGCTACCGGTACGCTGGTGGTGGTAGCGCTGTACCTGATTGCACAGATGGTGGGCGCAGGCAAACTGATCCAGCTGCTGTTCGGCCTGAACTACAGCACCGCTGTGATCCTGGTAGGCGTGCTGATGGTGATGTACGTGATGTTCGGCGGCATGCTGGCCACCACCTGGGTACAGATCATCAAGGCGGTTATCCTGCTGTCCGGTGCCACTTTCATGGCCTTCATGGTGATGGCTTCCGTGGGCTTCAGCCCGGAAACACTGTTCCAGAAAGCCACCGAAGTGCATGCCAAAGGCTTGGCTATCATGTCGCCTGGCAAAGCAGACCCGATTGACTCCATCTCGCTGGGCCTGGCCCTGATGTTTGGTACCGCTGGCCTGCCGCACATCCTGATGCGCTTCTTTACCGTAAGCAACGCCAAAGAAGCCCGCAAATCGGTGTTCTACGCTACCGGCTTCATCGGCTACTTCTACATCCTCACCTTCATCATCGGTTTCGGCGCCATCGTACTGGTACTGAACCAGCCTGCTTTCATGGAAACCATCGTGAAAGACGGCAAGCCACTGACCCAGCTGCTGGGTGGCAACAACATGGCGGCGATTCACCTGTCGCACGCTGTAGGTGGTGACCTGTTCTACGGCTTCATCTCCGCAGTGGCTTTTGCCACCATCCTGGCGGTGGTAGCTGGCCTGACCCTGTCTGGCGCATCGGCCGTATCGCACGACCTGTACGCATCGGTTATCAAGAAGGGCAAGGCTAACGAGAAGGACGAAATGCGCGTGTCCAAGCTGACCACGCTGGCGCTGGGTATCATCGCCATCGTGCTGGGCCTGGTATTCGAGAAACAGAACATCGCCTTCATGGTGGGCCTGGCCTTCTCGATCGCAGCATCGGCCAACTTCCCGGTACTGTTCCTGTCCATGTTCTGGAAGGGTCTGACTACCCGCGGCGCCGTAATCGGTGGTGCCATCGGCCTGGTGTCTGCCGTGGTCATGATCATCCTGGGGCCAGCAGTATGGGTAGACGTGATGGGCCATGCCAAAGGTTCGGCACCGTTCCCGTACAAAAACCCTGCCCTGTTCTCCATGAGCCTGGCCTTCTTCTTTACCTGGTTGTTCTCGGTACTGGATACCTCCAAAGCCGCAGAAGAAGAAAAAGCCAAGTTTGACGCACAGTTTGTCCGCTCCATGACCGGTATCGGTGCATCGGGCGCCTCCAAACACTAAGCCCTACCCGTAGCAAAGGCCGCACCGTTCGCGGTGCGGCCAACCAAAGAGATAATTAAGGAGCCACTATGTCTACCCTCGAATCGATCCTGAAGGAAACCCGCAGCTTCCCGCCTAGCGAAGACTTCCGCCGCAAGGCCACAGTCTCGGGGATGGATGCCTACAACGCCCTGTGCGAACAAGCTGACGACCACTATCTGTCCTTCTGGGGTGACCTGGCCCGCGAACTGATTACCTGGAAAAAACCGTTTTCCCGCGTGCTGGATGACAGCAACGCCCCGTTCTTCAAATGGTTTGACGACGGCGTGCTGAACGTGTCCTACAACTGCCTGGACCGTCACCTGGCGGTGAACGCCAACAAGATTGCACTGATTTTTGAAGCTGACGACGGTGAAGTCACCCGCGTCACCTACTCCGAATTGCACCGCCGCGTGTGCCAGTTTGCCAACGGCCTGAAGAGCCAGGGTATTGGCAAAGGCGACCGCGTCGTGATTTACATGCCGATGGTGATTGAAGCCATCGTGGCCATGCAGGCCTGCGCCCGTATCGGCGCTATCCACTCCGTGGTGTTTGGCGGCTTCTCCGCCGGCGCCGTGCGCGACCGCATCCAGGATGCCGGCGCCAAAGCCGTGATCACGGCCAACGAAGGCCTGCGCGGCGGCAAAACCGTTCCGCTGAAAGCCACGGTAGACGAAGCCCTGGCCATGGAAGGCTGCGAATCCATCAGCACCGTGGTGGTATACCAGCGCACCAATGGCGGCGCCAACTGGGCCGAAGGCCGCGACGTATGGTGGCACAAGCTGATCGAAGGCCAGGCCGAGTACTGCGAACCGGAATGGATGAACGCCGAAGACCCGCTGTTCATTCTGTACACCTCCGGCTCCACCGGTAAGCCTAAAGGCATCCAGCACAGCAGCGCCGGCTACCTGCTGGGCGCACTGAACAGCTTCCGCTGGGCATTCGACTACAAACCGAACGACGTGTACTGGTGCACCGCCGACGTGGGCTGGATTACCGGCCACTCCTATATCTGCTACGGCCCGCTGGCCACAGGCGCTACCCAGGTGGTGTTTGAAGGCGTACCGACCTACCCGGATGCCAGCCGCTTCTGGAGCATGATCGAGAAACACAAGGTGTCCATTTTCTACACCGCCCCTACCGCGATCCGCTCGCTGATCAAACTGGGTGCCGACCTGCCCAAGCAGTTCGACCTGTCCAGCCTGCGCATCCTCGGTACCGTGGGTGAGCCGATCAACCCGGAAGCATGGATGTGGTACTACGAAGTGGTAGGCGGCGGCCGTTGCCCTATCGTGGACACCTGGTGGCAGACCGAAACCGGCTCCGCCATGATCGCCCCGCTGCCAGGCGCGGTCCCCACCAAGCCGGGTTCTTGCACCCTGCCGCTGCCGGGCATCATCGCCGACATCGTCGATGAATCCGGCGCGCAGGTAGAGCCGGGCCGTGGTGGCTTCCTGGTGATCAAAAAGCCGTTCCCGTCGCTGGTACGCACCATCTGGAACGACCCGGAGCGCTTCAAGAAAACCTACTTCCCGGACGAGTTCAACGGCCAGTACTACCTGGCGGGCGATTCGGCCAACCGCGACGAAAACGGCTACTTCTGGATCATGGGCCGTATCGATGACGTGCTGAACGTGTCCGGCCACCGCCTGGGCACCATGGAAATCGAGTCGGCACTGGTGGCTAACCCGCTGGTAGCCGAAGCCGCCGTGGTGGGCAAGCCGCACGAGATCAAGGGCGAAGCCGTAGTGGCCTTTGTGGTACTGAAAGGTGCCCGCCCGCAGGGCGAAGAAGCCAAGAAAGTGGCCGCCGAGCTGAAGAGCTGGGTAGCGCACGAGATTGGCAAGATCGCCCAGCCGGACGATATCCGCTTTGGCGAAAACCTGCCCAAGACCCGTTCCGGCAAGATCATGCGCCGCCTACTGCGCTCCATCGCCAAAGGCGAAGAGATCAGCCAGGACACCTCCACGCTGGAAAACCCGCAGATTCTGGAGCAGCTGCAAGAAGCCGCGACCTGATCTGCTGCCGTACCCGGCCTGTGCCCCGGCACAGGCCACGCCGGGCAGCCGCCCGGCGAGTAGTTCCCTAGTAGATGTGCTGCTTTACCCTCTTTGGCCGCGCGCGTGCTGCAATCACCGCGCGGCATTTTTACGCCTGTCTGTCAGCAAACCCGGTGCAATCCCCCGCCTGCGGCCAACCCTGCGGGAATGAAGGTTGAAGCGCGGCGGCCTTATCAAGGATAATCCGGCGATTAACGCCACCCCGCCCCCTCAATGGATCTCGGACACTACCTGCTCATCCTCGTCAGCACCGTACTGGTCAACAATGTGGTGCTGGTACGCATGCTGGGCCTGTGCCCTTTCATGGGTGTCTCCAGAAAACTGGAAGCCGCTATCGGCATGGGCGCTGCCACCACCTTTGTCCTCACGCTCGGGGCCGGCAGCAGCCATCTGGTCAACCAGCTGCTGATCGCGGCAGACCTGACCTTCCTGCGCACGCTGTCGTTTATCGTGATCATTGCCGCCATCGTGCAGTTCACCGAAATGGTCATCCATAAAACCAGTCCGGTGCTGTACCAGGTGCTGGGCATCTACCTGCCGCTGATTACCACCAACTGCGCGGTGCTGGGCATTCCACTATTGAACGCGCAACAAAACCACAGCCTGGCCGAGTCGCTGGTATTCGGTTTTGGCAGCGCAGTAGGCTTTTCGCTGATCCTGATCCTGTTTGGCGCCCTGCGCGAGCGGCTGGAAGGCGCTGACATCCCCGCGCCGTTCCAGGGCACCGCTATTGCACTGGTCACTGCGGCGCTGATGAGTCTTGCCTTCATGGGCTTTGGAGGCCTGACACGATGAACACCCTGTTGCTTGCATTACTGGTCATGGTGGCGCTGGCCCTGTTGCTGGGCGCCGTCCTGGGCTACGCCTCGGTGCGTTTCAAGGTAGACGCCGACCCGCTGGTAGACAAAATCGACGACATCCTGCCGCAAACCCAGTGCGGCCAGTGCGGCCACCCCGGCTGTCGCCCCTACGCCCAGGCCATTGCCAGCGGCGAAGAAGACATCAACAAATGCCCGCCCGGCGGCGAAGACGGCATCCACAAGCTGGCCGAGCTACTGGGCGTAGACTTCAAACCGTTTGACGCCGGCGCCGCGCAGCCCAAACCCAAAGCCGTGGCACTGATAGACGAAGCCACCTGTATCGGCTGTACGCTGTGCATCCAGGCCTGCCCGGTAGACGCTATCCTGGGCTCGGCCAAGCAGATGCACACCATCATCGCCAGCGAATGCACCGGCTGTGAGCTCTGCCTGCCGCCCTGCCCGGTAGACTGCATCCGCATGATTCCGCACGGCACCGACCTCACCAACTGGAAATGGCGCTACCCCACCATTCCCATCAAGGCGGTCAAGCCATGAGCCAGCTGTATGACTTTCACGGTGGCATCCACCCGCCGCAGCACAAAGACGCCGCCACCGGCCGCCCCATCCAGCAGCTGCCCTTGCCACCGCAGCTGTACATTGCCCTGGCGCAAAGCGTAGGCAACCCGGCGCGGCCAACCGTAAGCGTGGGCCAACCGGTGCTGAAAGGCCAACAGCTGGCCGAGCCGGATGGCCGCCTGTCCGCCGCCGTGCACGCGCCCACCTCCGGCACCATCACCGCCATCGGCCCGCACCCGTTTGCCCACCCGTCCGGCCTGCCGGTAGCCACCATCACGCTAGCGCCCGATGGCCTGGACAGCTGGCAGCCGCGTAGCCCGCTCGCATGGCAAGACGCCAGCCCGGCGCAGCTACGCAGCCACCTGCAAGACATGGGCGTGGTTGGCCTGGGCGGGGCGGTGTTCCCCACCCACCTCAAGCTGGGTGCCAGCCCGCTGGCCACCCTGGTGGTGAACGGCGCCGAGTGCGAACCCTTTATCAGCTGCGACGACATGCTGATGCGCGAACGCGCCGCCGGCATCGTGGACGGCATCCGCATTGCCGCGCACGCGCTGCAGGCAGGCCAGGTGCTGATCGGCATCGAAGACAACAAACCGCAAGCCATCGCCGCCATGCAGGCCGCCTGCGCCGGCACGCCCTACCGCGTGGTGAGCATCCCCACCAAGTACCCCAGCGGCGGCGCCAAGCAGCTGATCCGCCTCCTCACCGGCATCGAGGTACCGCACGGCACCCGCGCCACCGACCTGGGCGTGCAGTGCCTGAACGTGGGCACGCTGTACGCCATGGCCCGCGCCGTGCTGCACGGCGAGCCGCTGCTGAGCCGCGTCGTGACCGTGACCGGCGCCGTAGCCTATGCGGCCAACTACGAGGTGGCCATCGGCACCCCGCTGGCCTGGCTACTGCAACAAGCCGGCATGGCCGACGCGCAGACCGAAGTCATCATGGGCGGCCCGATGATGGGCATCACCCTGCCCGACCTGCACGCCGGCCTGCCCAAAGCCGGCAACTGCCTGATCGCCAAAAGCGCTGCGCTGTTCCCGCCGCGCCCGCCCGAGCAGGCCTGCATCCGCTGCGGCGACTGCGCCAGCGTGTGCCCGGCGCAGCTGCAACCCATGGACCTGTTCTGGTTTGCCAAATCGCGCAACTTCGGCAAAGCACAAGAACGCCACCTGTTCGACTGCATAGAATGCGGCGCCTGTAGCTATGTGTGCCCCAGCCAGATACCGCTGGTGGACTACTACCGTTTTGCCAAAAGCGAAATCTGGGCCGCCGAGCGCGACAAGAAAAACGCCAGCCTGGCACGCCAGCGCCATGAGTTCCGCCAGTTCCGCATCGAGCGCGACAAATCCGAAAAAGCCGCCCGCCTGGCCGCCCGCGCCGCCGAGCAGGCCGCCAAGCTAGCCTCGCAAGCGGCCACCCCGGCAGCAGCCAGCACCGCCCCCGCCGCCAGCGGCATGGACGACGCCAAGAAAGCCGCCATCGCCGCCGCGCTAGCCCGCGCCGCCGCCCAGAAAGAAGCCAAGCCGCTGTCCGAGCAGCACACAAGCGGCCTGGACGATGCCAAGCAGGCCGCCATACAAGCCGCCATGGCGCGCGCTGCCGCCCGCAAAGCCGCCTCAGACGCCGCCAAAGCCGCCGATGCGGCCAACCCTGACAGCCCGCCAGCCACTACCCCAGCACAAACCGGCATGGACGACGCCAAACGCGCTGCCATCGAAGCCGCCATGGCGCGTGCAGCCGCCCGCAAGGCCGCCGCCGACGCCGCAAAAGCAGCCGATGCGGCCAACCCTGACAGCCCGCCCGCCGCCGCCCCAACGCAAACCGGCATGGACGACGCCAAACGCGCCGCCGTCGAAGCCGCCATGGCGCGCGCTGCCGCCCGTAAAGCCGCCTCAGACGCTGCCAAAGCCGCCGATGCGGCCAACCCTGACAGCCCACCAGCTACTACCCCAACGCAAACCGGCATGGACGACGCCAAACGTGCTGCGGTCGAAGCCGCCATGGCGCGCGCTGCCGCCCGCAAAGCCGCCGCCCAGGCACAGAAAGACGCATCCGAATGAGCCGCCACGCTACCCATATCGCCCAGCCCGTTACCGTTTCGCGGGTGATGCTGAAAGTGCTGGCCGCCCTGCTGCCCGGCATTGCCGTCTCGGTGTACTGCTTTGGTCCCGGCGTGCTGGTGCAGCTGCTGCTGGCTACCCTCACCGCGCTGGGTGCCGAGGCCGCCGTACTGCGGTTGCGCCAGCGCCCCGTCGCCCCCGCCCTGGCCGACCTGTCGGCGGTGGTTACCGCCTGGCTGCTGGCGCTGTCCATGCCGCCGCTGGGCGCGTGGTGGATGATCGTCGTGGCCACGCTGTTTGCCATCGTGCTGGGCAAGCAGCTGTACGGCGGCCTGGGCAACAACCCGTTCAACCCGGCCATGGTGGGTTTTGCGGTGATGATCGTATCGTTCCCGGCGCAGATGGCGGCCTGGGGCACACCGTTGGCCGCACTGGACGCCACCGCGCAGCTGCAATGGATCTTCACCCACACCCTGCCTGCCGGCAGTAGCGTGGACGCGGTGTCCAGCGCCACGCCGCTGGACGTGCTGAAAACCGGCCTGCTGCAAGGCGGGCAGGATGTCGCCCAGCTGCTGCTGCAGCCGCGCTTTGGCCAATGGGGCAATGCCGGCGGCGAATGGGTGGCACTGGCGTGGGCACTGGGCGGGCTGTGGCTGTGGCAGCAAAAGCTGATCCCGTGGCGCACACCGCTGGCCATGCTGGCCGGCGTGCTGGCGGTGAGCCTGCCGCTATGGCTGTGGCAGCCGGCACACTACGCCAGCCCGCTGTTCCACCTGCTGAACGGCGCCACGCTGCTGGCGGCCGGCTTTATCGTGACCGACCCGATTAGCGGCAGCACCACGCCGCTGGGGCGGCTGATTTTCGGCTTTATGGTGGGCGTACTGGTGGTGGTGATCCGCGTGTTTGGCGGTTTTCCCGACGCGGTAGCGTTTGCCGTGCTGATCATGAATATGGCGGTGCCGTTCATCGACCAAACCACCCAGCCGCGTGTCTTCGGCCGCAAAGGGGGCCGCCATGCGTAAGGCCGCCACCCAGGCCCGCCGCAGCGCCATCACGCTGGCTGCTTTTGCTACCACCGCCACCGTGCTATTGGCTAGCACCTGGCTGGCCACGCATCAGCAAGTGGAAGCCAACGAAGCCGCCACCCGCGCCGCGCTGCTGGCGCAAGCGCTGCCCGCCGGCAGCTTCGACAACGACCTGGCCGCCAACGCCCTGCCCCTGCCGCGCAGCGTCGCGCAGCAGCTGGTACAGCGTGATGCGGCCAAGGTGTACCTGGCGCGCCAGCATGGCCAGCTCAGCGGCGTGGTGCTGGAAGCCGCCGCACCCAACGGCTACGGCGGGCGCATCGAGCTACTGGTCGGCATCGCCCGCGATGGCACGGTGCAAGGCGTACGCGTGGTGAGCCACCGAGAAACACCGGGGCTGGGTGACTATATCGACCTGGCCGTCAGCCCGTGGGCACGCCAGTTTGCCGGCAAGCCGGCCGACAGCCGCTGGGCGGTGAAAAAAGACGGCGGCGATACCGATTACATCAGCGGCGCCACCATATCGGCCCGCGCCGTGAGCGCGGCGGTGGCACGCTGCAGCGATTACTACCGCAGTGCGCAAGCGCGCCTGCTGCAAGGACAACCATGAGTACGCCCCCTACCGTGTGGCAAGACATCGCCCGCAAGGGCCTGTGGCAACAAAACCCCGGCCTGGTACAGCTGCTGGGCCTGTGCCCGGTGCTGGCCATCAGCAATAACGTGGTGAACGCGCTGGCGCTGGGCCTGGCCACCACGCTGGTCACCGCGCTGTCCAGCGCCACCGTGTCCAGCGTGCGCCACTGGGTACCGCACGACATCCGCAACCCGGTGTTCATCATGATTATTGCCAGCCTGGTCACCTGTGTCGACCTGGCCATGAACGCCTGGCTGCACGAGCTTTACCTGGTGCTGGGCATTTTCATCCCGCTGATTACCACCAACTGCATCGTGATGGCCCGTGCCGAGGCCTTTGCCTCGCGCCAGCCAGTGCGCGAAGCCGCCTGGGATGGCGCCATGATGGGCCTGGGGCTAACCGGCGTGCTGGTGGCGCTGGGCGCGCTGCGCGAGCTGCTGGGCAAGGGCACGCTGCTGGCCGGCGCCGACAAGCTGTTTGGCCCCGCCGGCCACCACCTGAGCCTGCAGCTGGCCGGGCCCGATTACCAGTTCTTGCTGATGCTGCTGCCACCGGGCGCCTTTCTGGGTCTGGCGCTGCTGATTGCCGGCAAGAACGCACTGGACGCCCGCGCCCGCCAGCGCCAGGCCGCTGCGGCCAACCCTGCCACCCTGGCCAACACCGGTACCACGCCATGAACAAGACCATCCGCCAGGAAATTTTTGCCCGCCTGCAGGCCCATAACCCGCACCCCACCACCGAGCTGGAATACGCCAGCCCGTTCCAGCTGCTGATTGCCGTGCTGCTATCGGCACAGGCCACCGACGTGGGCGTGAACAAAGCCACCCGCGTGCTGTTCCAGGTGGCCCCTACGCCGGACAAAATGTACGCGCTGGGCGTGGCCGGGCTGGAGGACTACATCAAGACCATCGGCCTGTACCGCACCAAGGCCAAGAACACCATCGAAACCTGCCGCATCCTGCTGGCACAGCATGGTGGCCAGGTGCCGGAAAACCGCGAGGCGCTGGAGGCGCTGCCAGGGGTTGGCCGCAAAACGGCCAACGTGGTGCTGAATACCGCCTTTGGCCACCCCACCATTGCGGTAGACACGCATATTTTCCGCGTAAGCAACCGCACGCGCCTGGCACCCGGTAAAGACGTGCGCGAGGTAGAAGACAAACTGTTACGTTTTGTGCCCGCAGAATACAAACAGGACGCGCATCATTGGCTTATCCTGCACGGGCGCTACGTTTGCAAGGCCAGAAAACCCGACTGCGAACGCTGCGTGATCGCAGACCTCTGCGAATATCCGGCAAAACCGCTATGATGAACGCCTGTCGATTGATTTTTACTGTCATCGCTGCCCGGCAGCGATAAACGAATCTAAAAGGATTGCCCAGGTGAACGCCTGCACACGCTTGGCCCTCATCACCGCCGTCGCCCTGTCCGTAGGGGGTTGCGGCAAAATCGAAGCACTATTCAAGGACGACAAGGGTGCCCCCGTCGCCGTACCGGCCAAGGCCGACGGCAGCGTGGCCATGCTGCTGCCGGACTTTACCCAGCTGGTAGAGCGCGAAGGCCCGGCCGTGGTCAATATCCAGGCCATGCGCGCCGAAGCCCGCGCCAGCCAGAGCGACAACCCCTACCCGGTGCCGGAAGACGACCCGTTTTACGAGTTCTTCCGCCGCTACATGCCCAACCCGAACCAGCAGCAGGAAACCCCGCAGCCCTCGGAAAGCGTCTCGTTTGGTAGCGGTTTCATCTTTACCGACGATGGCTACATTCTCACCAATGCCCACGTGGTAGCTGGCAGCAGCCAGATCAAGGTCATGCTGACCGACAAGCGCGAAATGCGCGCCCGCCTGGTAGGCCTGGACAAACGCACCGACGTCGCGGTGCTGAAGATCGATGCGGCCAACCTGCCCACGGTGAAGACCGGCACGCCGGACGAGCTGAAAGTGGGCGAATGGGTCGCCGCCATCGGCGCGCCATTCGGCTTTGAAAACACCGTCACCGCCGGCATCGTGTCGGCCAAAGGCCGCAGCCTGCCGGACGAAAGCTACGTGCCCTTCATCCAGACCGACGTGGCCATCAACCCGGGTAACTCTGGCGGCCCGCTGTTCAACCTGAAGGGCGAAGTAATCGGCATCAACTCGCAGATCTATAGCCGCAGTGGCGGCTTCATGGGGATCTCGTTTGCCATCCCGATCGACCTGGCCATGAAAGTAGCCGACCAGCTCAAAGCCAAAGGCAAAGTGAGCCGTGGCCAGCTGGGCGTGCATATCCAGGAAGTCTCGCAGGAGCTGGCGCAGTCCTTCGGGCTGGACCGCGCCCGCGGTGCGCTGGTGGTGCGCGTAGAGCCATCCGGCCCTGCCAGCCGTGCCGGTGTGCAGATTGGCGACATCATCCTGCGCCTGAACGGCCAGAACGTGGAAAGCTCGCGCGACCTGCCACGCATGGTGGGCGACCAGCCGCCGGGCGCGCAGATCAAGCTGGGCGTATGGCGCAAGGGCAAAGAGCAGAATATCGATGCCACCCTGGCCGAGCTGGCACCCGAGCAAGCACAAGCCACGCCGGAGCAAAGCCAGCCGGACGTGCCGCAAAGCTACCAGTTTGGCAAACTGGGCCTGACGCTGTCAGAGCTGAGCGCCAGCGACAAGCAGGAGCTGGGCATCCGTGGCGGGCTGTTTGTGCAAAAGGTACAGGGCTTGTCTGCCCGTGCCGGCCTGCAGCACGGCGATATCATCATCGGCCTGAACCAGGTGGAGGTCACCACGGTAAAGGGCTTTGAAAAAGCCCTGAACGACGCACGCGGCAATATTGCCCTGCTGGTAAGACGTGGCGACAGCACGCTGTTTGTGCCGCTACGCATGAACTGATTTCCAGCCGCCGCCAGGCGGCTTTTTTACGCCGGTACGGTATGGCCGAACATACGGCCAACCACACGGCGGCGCTCGAAACAAAGGAGAAACCATGAGCTTTCTGACAACCGACCTGTACGATGCCCACGAAGGCCGCGTGGCCGTGCTGGAACCCATGCTGAAAAGCTACGGCGGCAAGCCGCGCTTTTGCGGCCAGGTCGTCACCCTGAAGCTGTACGAAGACAACACCCTGGTACGCGAGATGCTGGCCGAGCCCGGCGCGGGCAAGGTGCTGGTGGTAGACGGTGGCGGCTCGAAACGCTGCGCGCTGCTAGGCGACCAGATTGCCGAGCTGGCGGTGAAAAACCAGTGGGAAGGTGTGGTGATCTACGGCTGCATCCGCGACTCGGTGGCCATCGGTGCGCTGCCGCTGGGCGTGCGCGCGCTGGACACCAACCCGAAAAAATCGGTGAAGCGCAACGAAGGCACACGAAACCTGGTGCTGAATTTTGCCGGGGTGGACTTTACCCCCGGCCACTGGCTCTACGCCGACGAAGACGGCGTACTGCTCTCCCCTGTGGCCTTGCTCTGATACGTCACCGCCTGGCGGTGGCGCGGGTGTGCCGGCAGCAGCGGTGACAGGCTGTCGCGCACCCACAGCAGCATCTGGTCGGCCCAGGTGTGATCCTCGGGCATCAGCAGCTCCGGCTGGTCCAGCGTCGCCGCGGTAATGTCGATTTCATCCGGCGAGCCTTCGTGCCGGTAGCTCAGCGTGGTGCCGCACTGCGGGCAAAAGCCACGCTTTACCCCTAGCGACGAATGGTAAAGGCGCAACTCGCCCTGCCATTGCAGGTCGATACTGCGCACGGTAAACCAGGTCACAAATGGCGCGCCGCTGGCCTTGCGGCAGGACGCGCAGTGGCAATGGGTGACATGGTAAGGTTGGCCGCGAAAACGGTAACTTACCGCACCGCACAAGCATCTGCCTTGCATGATGTCCTCCTGTTGCGATAAATCCGTCACTTAGCCACTATAAGCCAAGCCCTGCCGGCGGTGAAAGCGTTGCACTGCAAAATGCCGGCGGTCTGCCCGGCCTGCCGGTCACGCTGCAACACCTTGCTGCCAAGACAGCGCGACACCAGCAAAAAGCCCCTGCTGCTTGCACAGTCAGGGGCTTTTACGTTGGCCGCAACCAGGGCGGCCGGCATCAGGCCGGCTGTACCGGCGTGGCGCCTTTTACCTCGGTGATCACGTTCTTCTCGTCGACAAACACCAGCTTGGGGCTGTGGCCGGCCAGCTCGCTGTCTTCATACGCCGCAAAGCTGGCAATGATCAGCAGGTCGCCCGGGGCAGCGCGGCGCGCGGCCGAGCCATTCACCGAAATGGTACCCGAGCCACGCTCGGCGCGGATGGCGTAGGTGGCAAAGCGCTCGCCATTGGTGACGTTCCAGATCTGGATTTCTTCGTACTCGCGAATATCCGCCGCTTCCAGCAGGTTTTCGTCGATGGCGCACGAGCCGATGTAATGCAGCTCGGCATGGGTGGTGGTAACACGGTGAAGCTTGGATTTCAGCATGGAACGCTGCATGGTTTTTTCCTGTTACTGGCGCTGCAATGTCAGCGCGTTACTTCGATATTATCAATCAGGCGGGTACGGCCCAGGCGGGCGGCCGCCAGTACTACTAGGCGCGGTTCGCCAGCGTGGGCCACTTCCAGCGTATCCGCCTGGCGCACCTCGATATAGTCCACACGCCAGCCGTGCGCGGCCAGGTCGTCGGCAGCGGCTTTTTCCAGCACGGCGTAGCGGTTGTCACCGGCCAGCAGGGCGTCGCGGATGGCAGACAGGTGGCGGTACAGGCGCGGCGCTTCGGCACGCTCTTCGGCACTCAGGTAACCATTGCGCGACGACAGCGCCAGGCCATCTTCGGCGCGGCCGGTGTCCACCGGCACGATCTCGATCGGCATGTTCAGGTCGTCCACCATGGCACGGATCACGTGCAGCTGCTGGAAGTCTTTCTTGCCGAAACAGGCCACGTCAGCCTGCACGATATTGAACAGCTTGCTCACCACGGTGGCCACGCCGCGGAAGTGGCCGGGGCGGAAGGCGCCGCACAGCTCGTTCTGGATATGCGGTGGCTCGACGTTGAAGTCTTGCTTGATGCGCGGGTACAGCTCGCGCTCGTCCGGGAAGAACAGCACGTCTACGCCAGCGGCGTCCAGCTTGGCGCAGTCGGCCTCGAAAGTACGCGGGTAGGCGTCAAAGTCTTCGCCCTGGCCAAACTGCAGGCGGTTCACAAAGATACTAACGACGACCTTGTCGGCGTGCTGGCGCGCGGCTTCTACCAAAGCCAGATGGCCGGCGTGCAGATTACCCATGGTGGGGACAAAAGCCAGGCGGCCAGCGGTTTTGCGCCAGGCGCGCAGCTGGGCGATGCTACGAATGATTTGCATGGTGCTCACTCAGTGAGGGCGCGCGACCCGGCGTATTGCACGGGTCGCGGCATGTGACTCAGAAACAGTGCTCTGGCGCCGGGAAGCTGCCATCCTTGACGGCGCTGACATAGGCGCCGACGGCACCCTGGATGCTGTGCGCTTCGTCCATGAAGTTTTTCACGAAGCGGGCCTTCTTGCCCGGGAACACGCCCAGCACGTCGTGCAATACCAGCACCTGGCCGGAGACATCGGGGCCGGCACCAATGCCGATCGTCGGCACGCCAATGCTCTCGGTCACACGCTTGGCCAGCGCAGCCGGTACGCACTCCATCAGCACCATGCTGGCACCGGCATCGGCCAGAATGCGTGCTTCTTCCACGATACGCTCGGCATCGCTTTCGCTCTTGCCCTGTACCTTGTAGCCACCAAAGGTATTCACAAACTGCGGGGTGAGGCCGATATGGGCGCACACCGGCACACCGCGCTGCACCAGGAAGCGCACGGTATCGGCCATGAAAGCGCCACCTTCCAGCTTCACCATGTGGGCACCGGCCTGCATCAGGCGCGCCGAGCTGGCAAAGGCTTGCGCCGGGCTTTCCTGATAGGCGCCAAACGGCAGGTCGGCCAGAATCAGGGCACGCTGGCTGCCACGGGCCACACAGCGGGTGTGATAGGCCATCTCGTCCATGGAGACGGGCAGTGTGGAACCTTCCCCGCGGATAACCATGCCCAGCGAATCGCCGATCAGCATGATATCGACCCCGGCGTTGTCCAGCAGGGTGGCGAAGCTGGCGTCGTAGCAGGTCATCATGGCGATTTTCTGCCCCTCGGCTGCCATGCTGTGCAGGGTGTTAACGGTGACTTTCATGTCTTTTTTCCTTGTTGCTTCTTCCGGTTGCGCGTTGTCCAGCTTGTGGCCGGGCGCGCCCAGGGCTTTATATGCCCTTGTTGAAGTAATTGCGCTGGCCACGCATCTCGCTGATGCAGCGCAACAATAGCCCGAAATCTTCTTCACCTTCAACCAGATCAAGATGGTCGGTGTTGACGATCAGGAGCGGAGCCGCCTCGTAGGCGTGAAAAAAGGTGCTGTAGGCTTCGTGCATGCGCTGCACATAGCCTTCCGGCATGGCGATGGTTTCGCCCGCGGCAGCGCGTGCGGCCAACCTTTTGCTGACCGTTTCCGGCGACGCCTGCAGGTAAATGACCAGGTCGGGCACCGGGTGCTCGGGCAGAAAACGCTGCACGATGCGCTGGTACAGCGCCAGTTCGTCTTTATCCAGCGTCTGCGCGGCAAACATAGCGTCTTTATCAAACAAAAAATCAGACACCAGCGGTGCCGCCAGCATGTCGCCCTGCAGCATGGCCTGCGCGGCGTCGGCACGCTGCATCAGAAAGCTCAGCTGGGTAGAAAAGGCGTGGTACGGCGGGTGGCGGTAAAAGCGCTCCAGAAACGGGTTCTGTTCGGCGTCTTCGGCCAACAGGCGTATTTGCCAGTAGCTGGCCAGGCGGCGCGCCAGCTGGGATTTGCCGGAGCCTATCGGCCCCTCTACCACGACATATCGCAAATTCGACATAGCGTTTTCCTGTCTAAGCCAAACGTTTTACACCCGCCGCATCCAGACCGGCGGCAATATCGGCAGCGGCGCCATGGTTGCCAACCTGCATGTCTGCCGCCATGTCAGCCAATGGCAGCATGACAAAGGCGCGTTCGTGCATGCGCGGGTGCGGCAGCGTCAGAAAATCAGTCTCCAGTACCACGCCTTCTACCAGCAGCAGGTCAAGGTCCAGTACGCGCGGGGCGTTGCGGAAGGTACGCACGCGGCCAAATGCCTGCTCGACCTCCAGCAGAGCTGCCAGCAATGCTTCGGGCGACAGACTGGTCTGAACCTCGCACACCGCATTGATGAAATCTGGCTGGTCGGCATAGCCTACCGGTGCGGTCTGGTAGCAGGCAGAACGGCGCAGCAGGGATACACCTGGCAGGGCGGCAATCGCCGCCAGAGCGGCTTCTACTTGCTGTACCGGGTTTTCCAGGTTACTGCCTAGCGCAATAACGGCACGGCTCACTCGGCGCCACCCTCGGCGGGGCGGGCGTTCGGCTTGCGGCGGCGGCGGCGCTTCTTCTGCTCGGCGGTGGCACCGCCAGTGGCTGCCGGTGCGTTACGGGCTTCTTCTACCAATAGCTGGCGGTCGGCGTGGTCGGCGTGCTGGAACTCGGCCCACCATTGCACCATCTCGCGCGGCACGTCGCCTACTTCGGCGCGCAGGCAGTAGAAATCGAAGGCGGCACGGAAGCGCGGCTGCTCCAGGAAGCGGAACGGGCGCGCGCCATTACGGTTGTCAAAGCGCGGCTGCAGCGCCCAGATTTCACGCATGGTGGCCGAGAAGCGGCGCGGGATGGCAAAGTCTTCATCCTGCAGCGATTCCACCTCGGCCATGGCTTCCATCAGCGCGGCAATGGACTTTTCGCCGTCAGCAGTACGCGCTTTCCAGCGGTTGTTTACCTGCGCCCACAACAGTGCGGCCAACATGAAGCCTACCGATACCGGCTTGTCGGCACGGATGCGTTCGTCGGTGCTGGCCAGCGCCAGCTTGAGGAAGACTTCGCCGCCCTCTTCGTCCATGACCGCGTCCAGCAGCGGGAAAATACCGCGCGACAGGCCTTCGTCACGCAGTTTTTTCAGGCAGGCGTAGGCGTGACCGGAGTGCAGCAGCTTCAGCAGCTCGTCAAACAGCCGCGCTGGCGGCTCGTTTTTCAGCAGGTGGGCGTGGGCGGCAATCGGCTTGCGGGTGTGTTCGTCTATCTCGAAACCCAGCTTGGCGGCCAGGCGTACCGCGCGCAGCATGCGCACCGGGTCTTCCTGGTAGCGGCGGGCAGGCTGGCCGATCATCACCAGCTTTTTGGCCTGCAGGTCTTTCACCCCATGGTGGTAGTCGATGATGGTTTCATCGGTGGGGTTGTAGAACAGCGCATTCACGGTAAAGTCGCGGCGCAGCGCGTCTTCGGACTGGTTACCGTAGGTGTTGTCGGCCATGATGCGGCCGGTTTCATTGGTCTTGCCCGCTTCGCCCCCCCGGAAGGTGGTGACCTCGATGGTTTCCGGCCCCATCATCACGTGCACAATGCGGAAACGGCGGCCGATGATGCGCGAGCGGCGGAATATATGGTGCACTTCTTCCGGCGTGGCGCTGGTGGCTACGTCAAAGTCCTTGGGCGATACGCCCAGCAGCAAGTCGCGCACGGCCCCGCCTACCACGAAAGCGCTGTGGCCGGACTCTTGCAGCCGCGATACCACACGCAGGGCGGCGTGGCTCAGTGCATCGCGGCGTACGCCGTGCTGCGCCAGCGATAGCACGCGCGGCTTGGGTTTGTTGCGGCCGATGCCGGCTGGCAGGTCGAAAACGCGGCTGATCAGTTTGCGAATCATCAGGAACAGTATCTGGAAGAAGGTGGGAGGCAGCAGTTGCTACCCTATTCAAGCGGGGGATTATAGCCCGATATCCTGCGCATTCTCCAGCATTGTGCCAAGACGGTACTTGACAGTATCGATAGACTGCTCTAATTTCGAGCCTGCGCCGATTTGTGACTGCTTGCGGGGCGCCCGATAAATTCCAGCTAAAGCGTGCAGACCACCCGCTGACCGCTTTATTGCTGCAGCGGGTTTTTCTTTGGCAGGCAGCCAGGCCACACGACCGTTTTACGCGCCGAGTTAATCGACAACTTGCAGGGCGCTTTCGAAATTCTGCTAAAGCGTCGCTCGGCCAGCCGGGCGCGCACACCGCTACGGAGACTGCCATGTACGACTGCCAAGAAGACCGCTACACCGACTTTGCCATCACCCCCCGCTGTGCGGCCCCCACCCTCAGCGGCTCGCTTACCGCCAATGCCACCCCCGCCACGCGCCACAAGCTGACCGAGCTGGCGGCCTACGCCACCGAACGCGGCCTGGATATCAGCCTGCAGCAAGGTACGCTGGCCATCTACGCCCTGAGCCTGACCGAGGCGCTCAATATCAACGCCCGCTTCGGCCATGATTTGCTGATCAGCTGCCACCTGCGCCGCGACCCGCCTGCACGTTTTGGCTGACACAGCGTTCGCAAGGTTGGCCGCACAGCCAAAGGCGGCGCCCGTATAATGCCGCCTTTATCCCTACCCGCCGCTGCCTTACATGCTGTTTGATCTGAACCGTACCCCTGCCGCCGCCTTGCGGCAGGAAGCCCATACCCTGGGCAAACTGGCGCTGCCGATGATGGTGGCGCAGATTGCCCAGGTGGCGACCAGCTTTGTCGATACCGTGATGGCCGGCCACGTCAGCACCGACGACCTGGCGGCGGTATCGCTGGGCTCCAGTGTCTTCATCACCGTGTATGTCACGCTGATGGGCGTGGCATCGGCCATGAACCCCATCCTGTCGCAACAGTTTGGCCGTGGCGACACCCACCAGATTGGCGCCACGGCACGCCAGGGCCTGTGGTTCGGCCTGCTACTGGGGCTGCTGGGCATGCTGCTGATGCTGGCTATCCAGCCGCTGCTGCGCCTGTGGCTGGACCTGCCCGCCAGCGTAGAAGACAAGGCCATGCTATTCATTACCGGCAGCGCCATGGGCATGCCGGCGGCCATTTTGCACCGTGCGCTGTACGCTTTCAGCTCCAGCCTGAACCACACCCGCCCCATCATGCTGGTGAGCATCTGCGGCCTGCTGCTTAACATACCCTTGAACTACGCACTGATTCACGGCCTGGCCGGCCTGCCGGCACTGGGTGGCGCCGGCTGCGGCTGGGCTACCGGCATGGTGATGTGGTTTAACGCCGCTGCGCTGTTTTGCGTGATCAAATACCAGAAGGTCTACCGGCCTTACGGCCTGACTGGCGGCTTGAGTTGGCCGCAGTGGCAGCGTTTTCCGGCTTTCCTCAAGCTGGGCCTGCCTATCGGCTTGTCCTTTTTTGTGGAAGTCAGCCTGTTTTCCTTTATTGCGCTACTGGTCGCCAAGCTGGGCACCACCGTGGTGGCCACCCATCAGGCGGTGCTGAACTTTTCCAGCGTGATCTACATGATTCCGCAGAGCATCGGCGTGGCGCTCACCATCCGCGTAGGCCAGCGCATCGGCGCGGGGGACTACCGCGGTGCGCGCACCGTGTGCGGCGTGGGCCTGGCCATGGGCATCGTACTAGCCTGCCTCACCATGGTCTGGGTGCTACTGGGGCGCGAGGGTATTATGCGCACCTATAGCAGCGACCCGGCGGTGATTACCCTGGGCATGTCGCTGATGCTGTTTGCCGCCTTTTACCAGCTGACCGACGCCATGCAGACCATTGCCTCGGCAGCGCTGCGCGGCTACAAGATCACCACCATGCCGATGGTGATTCATATTGTGTCGTTCTGGCTGGTAGGCTTGGGCCTGGGGGCCATATTGGGCCTGAGCCACCTGCCGCTGCCCGGCCTGACACTGCCCATGGGCGTGCATGGTTTCTGGCTGGCGCTGGTGATCAGCCTGAGCCTGGCCGGCCTGCTGCTGGTAAGCTATCTATCGCGCGAGAGCCGCCGCCGGCTGCACCGCCAAACTGCCTGAAAGAATACCGTGACACCTGTTATTTACCGCGAACAACCCATCCGCGCCTTCAATACGTTCGGCATGAACGTGAAAGCCGCCTTTTTCAGCCAGCTGACCGACCTGGCCCAGCTGCCCATCCTGCTGGCGCAGCCGGTGGTGCAGCAAGGCCCGCTGCTGTGGCTGGGCGGCGGCAGCAATATGCTGTTTACCCAGGATTTCGACGGGGTGATCATCCAGAACTGCCTGAAAGGTGTGAAGCTAGTGGCCGAGGACGAGCAGTCTGTGCTGGTAGAAGCCGCCGGCGGCGAGGTATGGCACGACTTTGTGCAATACACCTTGCAGCAAGGCTGGAGCGGGCTGGAAAACCTCAGCCTGATACCGGGCACCGTGGGTGCCAGCCCCATCCAGAACATTGGCGCGTATGGCGTAGAAGTCAAAGACCTGATTCACGAAGTAGTGTGTGCCGACCTGGCCACCGGCGGCAGCGAGGTGGTACTGGGCAATGCAGACTGCCACTTTGCCTACCGCGACAGCGTATTCAAACAGGCATTGGCCGGGCGCTACCTGGTCACGGCGGTGCGCTTTCGCCTGCACAAGACCTTCCAGCCACGCATCGGCTACGGTGACATCAGCAAGGCGCTGGCAGCCATGGGCTGCAGCGACGCGCCCACGGCGCAACAGGTGAGCCAGGCGGTCATCAGCATCCGCCAGAGCAAGCTGCCCGACCCGGCCGTACTGGGTAACGCCGGCAGCTTCTTCAAGAACCCTATCGTGCCGCGCGAGCAAGCCGATGCCTTGCTGGTACAGCACCCCACCCTGCCGCACTACCCGCAAGCCGATGGCAATGTGAAGTTGGCCGCAGGCTGGCTGATCGAGCAAGCCGGGCTGAAAGGCTACCGCGACGGCGACGCTGCCGTGCACGACAAGCAGGCACTGGTGCTGGTCAACCACGGCCAGGCCAGCGGCGCGCAAATGTGGGCACTGGCCAGCAAGGTGCGCCAGACGGTTTACCAGCAATACGGCGTGGTGCTGGACCCGGAGCCCATCGTGCTGTAAGCCTGCACACGAAAAAGCGGCCAACCTTGCCCACAAGGTTGGCCGCTTTGCTATCCGGCACCCGCTTTACAACAGATGCGCAGACGCCAGAAACAGGTAAATCACCGCCGCATAACCCACCATCCAGGACAAGGAACGCAGGCCAGGCTTATCGGCCAGATAGCACGCCCCGAAGGCCACGCGCGCCAGCAAAAACACCGCCGCCGCCGCATCCACCTGCCCCTGCGGCACCAGATTCAGAAACGCCACCACCACCGCAGCAGCAAACACGGGAAACGCTTCCCAGCTATTTTGCTGCGCCCAGTGCGCCCGCAAACGCCAGCCTGTCAGCGCGGCCTGTGCGGCGCGCGGCGCGTGGTTATTCATCCCGCCAGACTTGGACATGGCGGCAAACAGCAAGGGCATTACGGCGGCAATCAACACCGCCCAGAAAGCAAACTGCATCGTACCCTCCTAGTGAACCAGATAACGCCGGTCATCGAACGTAGCCACCCACTGCGGCCGGTACACAATCAATATCGCCAGTACCAGGCCACTGGTAAACGCCTCGGACCACGCCAGCAAAAAATAAAAGGGCAATACCTCGCCCAGCAGATAATCCACAGGGTACGCCCCGGCCAGGCCAAGCGCCAGCAAACCGCACGCCGCGGCCAGCAACAAGCCGGCCGCCCCCGTTAAAAATGCATTCACGAACACATACACAAACAGGTTCGGTGCCAGACGCTGCCGCGCCCAGTGCAACACGCCTGCGGTCAACAGCACCGGCGGCACATAGCTCAACAGCACATTCAGGCCAATGGCTAGCGGGTCCGCCAGGCCAGCCGCTACCAGGGCCAACTGCACCAGCGACAAAGCGAGCAGCGCCAGCCACGGCCCCATCAGCAAGGTGAATACCGTGGCACCCAAGAGGTGAAACGACAAGCCGGGCTGCCAACCCGCCTTGGCCAGCGTAAACCCCATCAGCACCACGCAGGCACCACACCAGGCCGACACCGCCTGCGGCGGCAAGGCGCGCCATGCCACGCGGCGAACACACAGCAGCAACACGGCCAGCCACAGCCCGTTTGCCCCCCACACCCAGGGCAGCGCAAACTGCCCGGCCAGAAAATTCATGCTGACTCCATTTTGCCCAAGCGCAACACGCGCATCATAGCAAAGCCCGCCCGCGCCACAAAAACCCCAGCCCGGCACAATCAGGTAAAATGCGGCCAACCTTACACCGGATGATCGTCATGTTTAGCTTGCCCGCACCGCACCACATTGCCAACCTGATCAGCCAGGCACTAGCCGAAGATATCGGCCAACAGGACTGGACCGCCCTGCTCATCAATGCCGATAGCGAAGGCAAGGCACACGTGGTAGCGCGTGAAGCGGCAACAATTTGCGGCCAAGCCTGGTTTGACGAAGCCTTTCGCCAGGTAGACCCGCGCTGCCAGGTAAGCTGGCAAGTTGCTGAAGGCCAGCAAGTGGCAGCCAATACGGTGCTGTGCCACATCCACGGCCCGGCGCGCGCCCTGCTCACCGCCGAGCGCACGGCACTGAACATGCTGCAAACCCTGTCCGCCGTGGCCAGCGAAACGCGCCGCTACAGCGAGCTGGTAGCCGGCACCCGCGCCCGCATTCTGGACACCCGCAAAACCCTGCCCGGCATGCGCCTGGCACAAAAGTACGCCGTCACCGTAGGCGGTGGCGTCAACCAGCGCATTGGCTTGTACGACGGCATCCTGATCAAGGAAAACCACATCATGGCCGCCGGCAGCATTACACAGGCGCTGCAGCGCGCCCGCGAGCTGGCACCGCCACAAGTGAGCATTCAGGTAGAAGTAGAAAACCTGGCCGAGCTGAACGAAGCGTTGGCCGCAGGCTGCACGCTGGTGCTGCTGGACAATATGTCGCTGGACGACATGCGCGAGGCGGTACGCCTGAGCGCCGGCCGCGCACTACTGGAGGCCTCCGGCGGCGTGGATTTCAGCACCGTGCGTGCCATTGCCGAAACCGGCGTGGACCGCATCTCCATCGGCAAGCTCACCAAGGACATCCGCGCCATCGACCTGTCGATGCGCTTTAGCCAGACCTGAGCAGCGGGCAGCCTCCATCACAAAACAAAACCGGCCACATGGCCGGTTTTTTCTTTACGCCGCCTGGCTGGCATAGGCCAGCGCCATGCGCCGCAGCATGGCAGCGGTGGCACCCCAGACGTAGTACTCGCCGTGCGTCAGCGAATAGTAATGCCCGCGGTAGCCATCGCGCTCGTAATGGTGGCGCTCGTACTGGCGCGCATCCAGCGCCAGCGCCAGCGGCAGGGTAAACACCTCGTCCACTTCGTCTGGCGACGGCCGGAACACGACAGGCTGCGTCAACACCCCCAGCACCGGTGTCACGGCGTAGCCGGTAATGGTCTGGTACTGCCCCATCTGCGCCACCACGCGTACCGCACTAATCGGCAGGCCTATTTCCTCCTCCGCCTCGCGCAGTGCCGCCATGGCCGCCGTGGCATCGCCCTCCTCCAGCCGCCCGCCAGGGAAGCTGATCTGCCCGGCATGGCTGCGCAAGTGGGCTGTACGGCGCGTCAGCACCACCTGCCAGCCATCCTGCTGCCACAGCACCAGAATCAACACCGCAGCCGGCTTGCTGCCCGCATCGCGGGGCAGCAGCCCTTCCGCATCGTCATCCAGCGGCACTTGCGACAGCGTGGCCAGCAGTGCGGCCAACGCTTCTTCATCCAGGGCATGCAACATGGCTTAGCCTCTTTTTTTACTTGCGCCAATCTTGGGCAGCGACAGCTCCCCCCAATGCGCCACCAGGCGCAACGCTACACCGGCGACAAAAACCAGCTGTACCGCCAGGATATGGTCCCACCCCAGCATGGCCAGCACGTATAACGCCACCGCCACCACAATGGACACCGTGCCGTAAAAGTCTTTGTGCAGAATGAACGGCACATCGTTCACCATCATGTCACGCACGATGCCACCGCCTACTGCAGTAACAAAACCCAGCAGGATCACACCAAAGGCATTGATGTGGTACTCCACTCCCAATTTAGCCCCTGCCAGGCTGAACGCAACCAGCCCTATCGAATCTGCCACAATAAACAGCGTAGTCAGTAACTCATGCTCGCGCTTGTGCAGGCGTGCCGCCATCGCCACCAACAGGGTAATGGCAATGATGATCAGGTTGGTATTGTCCAAAAACACCTGCGGCATGCGGCCAACCAGCACGTCGCGTATCACCCCGCCACCAATGGCGGTCAGCAGGGTAACGATAATGATGCCCAGCAGGTCCAGTTGCTTGCGCACGCCCAGCAAATAGCCCGATACCGCAAAGGCGACCGTGCCGATCACCGAGTAGCCGTCAAAATCCAGTAAGTAATCCAGCATGAAACAATCCGTCAACCCGAATAGGAAAAACGCCAGACCGTATGGCCTGGCGTTGTGTGCTTTGCCTGATAGCGCGCTTAGCGACGCATCGAGTCAAAGAAGGCCAAGTTGGACTTGGTAGCACGCAGCTTGTCCAGCATGAACTCCATCGCTTCCAGGTCGTCCATCGGGTACAGCAGCTTGCGCAGCACCCAGATACGCTGCAGCTGCTCTTGCGGAATCAGCAGCTCTTCGCGGCGGGTACCCGAGCGGTTGATATGGATCGCCGGGAAGATACGTTTTTCGGCCATGCGGCGATCCAGGTGGATCTCCATATTGCCGGTACCCTTGAATTCTTCGTAGATCACATCATCCATACGCGAGCCGGTATCCACCAGCGCGGTAGCAATAATGGTCAGCGAGCCGCCTTCTTCGATATTACGGGCAGCACCAAAGAAACGCTTCGGGCGCTGCAGCGCGTTGGAATCCACACCACCGGTCAGCACCTTGCCGGAAGCCGGAATCACGGTGTTGTAAGCACGCGCCAGACGAGTGATGGAATCCAGCAGGATCACCACGTCTTTTTTGTGCTCTACCAGGCGCTTGGCCTTCTCGATCACCATCTCGGCCACTTGCACGTGGCGGGTAGCCGGCTCGTCAAAGGTAGACGACACCACCTCGCCGCGCACCGAACGCTGCATCTCGGTCACTTCTTCCGGGCGCTCGTCGATCAGCAGCACGATCATTTCCACTTCCGGGTGGTTCGTGGTGATGGCGTGGGCAATATGCTTCAGCATCACGGTCTTACCGGACTTGGGCGGTGCTACCAGCAAGCCGCGCTGGCCTTTGCCGATAGGGGCAATCAGGTCGATCAGGCGGCTGGTGATGTTTTCCTCAGCCTTGATGTCGCGCTCAAGATGCAGACGCTCGGTAGGGAACAGCGGCGTCAGGTTCTCGAACAGGATCTTGTGCTTGGCCTGCTCTGGCGGGCCACCATTCACCTTGTCTACCTTCACCAGGGCAAAATAGCGCTCGCCTTCTTTGGGCGTACGGATTTCACCCTCAATGGTGTCACCAGTGTGCAGATTAAAACGGCGAATCTGGGACGGGCTGACATAAATATCATCCGGGCCTGCCAGATAGGACGAATCAGGGCTGCGCAAGAAACCGAAACCATCCGGCAGCACCTCCAACGTACCTTCGCCAAAAATACTTTCGCCTTTTTTCGCCTGGTTTTTCAGCAGGGCGAAAATCAGGTCCTGCTTGCGCAGGCGGTTGGCGCCATCAATCTCATTGGAAATAGCCATTTCCACGAGTTCGCTAACATGCTGGCGCTTTAGATCAGATAGATGCATATGTGTACGGTCAGCCTAAGAATGTAACAAGGCGGCAAAGAGCACCGAGACTGAGGAAATAAAGAAGGGAAATATGAAACGAGCGGCCAAGGCCGCTCGCGTACTGGACTACTGGGAAGATAGTCCAAGAGGCACTAGCTGTCAATCAATTACAGGTGTGCATTCAGGAACTCGATCAGCTGTGTCTTGGACAGCGCACCCACCTTGGTAGCCGCCACTTCACCGCCTTTGAACAGCATCAGGGTAGGAATACCGCGAATACCGAATTTAGGTGGCGTTGCCTCGTTTTGATCAATATTCAGCTTGGCAACCACCAGACGGCCTGCATATTCTTTTGCCACGTCATCCAGGATAGGGGCAATCATTTTGCAAGGACCGCACCATTCAGCCCAGTAATCCACCAGCACAGGGGTTTCAGCTTTCAGGACTTGTTGTTCAAACGAATCATCAGTCACGTGCAGAATCAGGTCGCTCATTGTTTTCCTCTCGATTGGGTGTCGATTATCAGCTTACAGGCGATGGTAACAACTCCCCCTCCCTGCATCAACCCTAAATAACAGCCTGACAGCCAAACAGCCCCAACAAGACGATCGGTCGATTGACCGCTATAATGTGCGGCTGCTTTAGATTGAAAAGGATTAAACATGGGTTTCCTGCAAGGCAAAAAGATTCTGATCACCGGCATGATCTCGAACCGCTCCATTGCCTACGGCATTGCACAAGCCTGCCATCGCGAAGGCGCCGAACTCGCCTTCACCTACGTGGTAGACAAGCTGGAAGACCGTGTTCGTGAAATGGCCGCCGATTTTGGCAGCACACTGGTTTACCGCTGTGACGTACAAAGCGACGCGGAAATCGCCCAACTATTCACCGCACTCGGCCAAGACTGGGACGGGCTGGATGGCCTGGTGCACGCCATTGCGTTTGCTCCCCGAGAGGCACTGGAAGGCGATTTTCTGGACACACTCAGCCGCGAAGCATTCCATACCGCCCACGATGTCTCCGCCTACAGCTTCGCTGCACTCGCCAAGGCCGCGCGCCCCATGATGCAAGGCCGCCGCGCAGCACTGCTCACCCTGTCTTACCTGGGCGCCGTACGCGCCATACCCAACTACAACGTAATGGGCCTGGCAAAAGCCAGCCTGGAGGCATCCGTGCGCTTCATGGCCGCCAGCCTGGGCAAGGAAGGCATTCGTGTAAACGGCATTTCGGCAGGCCCCATCAAGACACTAGCCGCTGCAGGTATCACCGGCTTCAGCAAACTGCTCAACATGGCCGCCGGCCAGTCCTGTCTGCGCCGCAACGTTACCACCGAAGAAGTCGGCAACACCGCAGCCTTCCTGCTGTCGGATTTATCCTCCGGCATCACCGGTGAAATCACCTATGTCGATGCTGGCTTCAGCATCAACTCGCTGAACGTACCCGAGGCCTGAAGCACCCCAAGCCAAAGCCCGCGCAAGCGGGCTTTTTTACGTCTGTCGATTCTAGTGGCCTCCATGCGGCCAACGTTGGCCGCAGACAGCGCCAGCAATACAACTGGTCTGGCACGGGAAGAAACGAGGTTGGCCGCAGACAGCGCTGGCCAGCGGCTCGGCGCGCACCAACAACAACAAAGCCCGCACAAGCGGGCTTTTGTTTGCGTGTACGTATCGATTCGGCCAACGTTGGCT
>NZ_VMTV02001112.1 GCF_007644035.1 Vogesella mureinivorans
TCGACGCCGGCAGGAAACGGCTCCGGGCTGATACCGACGGCGATCCGCCAGCCGGCTTCCAGCGCACGCAGCTGTTCCAGGCACTCAAGCTGCTCAAGGCGAGCGGGCGGCAGCGCCGCGAAGCGCCTGAGCGCATCGGCGCGGTAGGCATACAGACCGATGTGGCGCAGCCAGTGCCCGCCGGCGAGGCCCAGTCGGTCGACCGCAAAGCGGTCGCGGTCCCAGGGAATGGGGGCACGACTGAAGTACAGGGCGTCACCACTTTGCGCGCGCACGACCTTGACGCTG
>NZ_VMTV02000398.1 GCF_007644035.1 Vogesella mureinivorans
AAATTTAGCCAATCAGCCTTATCTCGCGCCCTCTGTACAGACACCACCCAAACAGTACACCGACTACCCGCAACAATGGAGCGATGACATTGAGCAAGATGTCTTAACTTGTGTTGAAATCGTTAAACGTGCGGGACTAGAAATGCTGGTACTGAACCAAACCCGCCCCGATATTAGCTTACCCGTCGTCAAAGTTATTATCCCCGGTTTACGTCACTTCTGGTCGCGGTTTGGCGCTGGACGACTGTACGATGTCCCGGCAAAATTAGGGTGGCTTCCTGCACCTTT
>NZ_VMTV02001132.1 GCF_007644035.1 Vogesella mureinivorans
CTTACGTGGTTTAGCACCACGTGAACGTGCACGCGCTGTAATCGATCACTGTGCTCACCCAATGTATCGTGATGCCTTAAATGATTACTTTGATCGTGCATGTGAAAAAGGCGGTCAAACACCTCATATTCTTCGTGAAGCGCTTTCTTGGCACTGCAACTTTGAAGAAACAGGTCATATGTTAACCACACAAGATCAAGCTAAAAAATCTGCATAATCTTTTAGCTCAATAAAAAACGCCCAAAGGGCGTTTTTTATTGTCTGTTGCTTTAACAGGTTGATATGTTC
>NZ_VMTV02000565.1 GCF_007644035.1 Vogesella mureinivorans
TTATGGAAAGGTCGTTTGCCTGCAGGTGGACAAGCAACCCCAATGACCTATGAAAGCAACGGCAAACAATATGTTGTGATCATGGCAGGTGGACATGGTTCATTTGGGACCAAGATGGGTGACTCTATTGTCGCACAAGCATTGGAAAAAGCAGGCATTACTTTATTGAATACTGGGATTGGCTGGCATGAAGCACGTATCCCAACTATTGTGACCTCCGTTCCTCGAGCAGCCTTTGTTGATTATACAGCTGAAGTAAAAAAACATGTTTCAGTTCCAGTTATTGCA
>NZ_VMTV02000381.1 GCF_007644035.1 Vogesella mureinivorans
GATCGCTTCCTTTGCTTCCTCTGTCTCCTAAAACAAAAAACGCCCTCCCTAACGGAAGAGCGTTTTTTATTTAGCTAGAAAAACTAGCGATTAACCATTGATGCTAGGAGCAACCAAAGCAACTGGAGTGGACTCACCAGCAGCCAAGTCCAGAGGGAAGTTGTGAGCGTTACGCTCGTGCATTACTTCCATACCTAGGTTGGCGCGGTTGATTACATCAGCCCAGGTGTTGATTACACGACCTTGGCTGTCTATCACTGACTGGTTGAAGTTGAAACCGTTCAGGTT
>NZ_VMTV02000832.1 GCF_007644035.1 Vogesella mureinivorans
TGATTACGTCACGTTGTTGTTCCGGTGTTAATGAGTTGAAACGCACTGCATAACCTGAAACACGGATAGTTAATTGCGGATATTTTTCCGGGTTTTTAACCGCATCTTCTAATGTTTCACGACGTAAAACATTAACGTTTAAGTGCTGACCGCCTTCAACTTTGATTGTCGGAGCAACGTTTACCGGCACTTCGCGGTATGCGATTTGACCTAATTCGCTGATTGCGATAACTTGGTCATCTTTATAAACGCCGCCTTTAGCCGCGATACAACGCGCTTCGTTTTTCT
>NZ_VMTV02001100.1 GCF_007644035.1 Vogesella mureinivorans
CAGCAGGTAAAGGAGACTGTATAGACTGTCACCAGTGTGTAGTGGTATGCCCTACCGGAATTGACATCAGAGACGGGCAGCAGCTGGAGTGCATCAACTGTACAGCATGTATCGACGCCTGCGATGAAGTGATGGAAAAAGTAGGTCTTCCGAAAGGCCTGATCAGATATGCTTCTGAAAACGAAATAGAGAAAGAAACCCAGTTCAAGTTTACAGGAAGAATGAAAGGCTTCTCAATATTCCTGCTTCTTTTGGTAGGATTCCTGGGATATCTTCTTTACAGCCGTG
>NZ_VMTV02000209.1 GCF_007644035.1 Vogesella mureinivorans
CCGCGCCCCGCACGGCTTCCCAGTCGCTTGCGGCCTTCCCGGCCGCATTCGCACCTGACATCTGAGCCCCATCAGCCATACCGGCGCGATGATTGGCATGGGGGGATCGGCTGCGCAAGGCATTGCGGGAATTGGAGGAGTTTGTCTGATTTGGGACCTGCATGTACAGGAACGATTGGTTTAGCAGCATCTGCAAACCTCAATCCTGAACGTAAATTTCCATAGCGAATAAATCCATTTTCTCGTGAGTTACAAATGATGCAATGGCATCTCCAACTTGGTAAGTTTTTGCAGTTCCGCCAACATCCGGCGTTTTAGGTCCATGAACCAAGATATGTTCAATCGCCTGCATAATGTCTTGCCCTGCCTGAATCACCTGTTCATCACCATCTGCCAAGAAATCCAACATCATGGCACCTGACCAGATTGCAGCGATCGGGTTGGCAATTTGCTGACCAAAAATATCTGGAGCAGAA
>NZ_VMTV02000609.1 GCF_007644035.1 Vogesella mureinivorans
CCGATGCGCATGCCGCAGAACGTGCCGCACGCCAGCCCGGCGGTGCGCCTGCAGGCGCGCGAGCTCGGCGTCGATCTGTCGAAGGTCTCGGGCAGCGGCCGCAAGGGCCGCATCACCCGCGAGGACGTCAATGCCTTCGTCAAGCAGGCGCTGGCGCGTCCGGCCTCGGCGGCACCTGCGGGCGGCGGCGGTGGCTTGAACCTGCTGCCCTGGCCCAAGGTCGATTTCGCCAAGTTCGGCGCGGTCGAAACCCAGCCGCTGTCGCGCATCAAGAAGATTTCCGGCGCC
>NZ_VMTV02001047.1 GCF_007644035.1 Vogesella mureinivorans
ATGACCTTGCCGAAGTTGGCGCCGGTACGGTCCATCTTGTTGACGAACGCCAAGCGCGGCACGTTGTATTTGTTGGCCTGGCGCCAGACCGTCTCGGACTGCGGCTGCACGCCACCGACCGCACACAGCACGAACACAGCGCCGTCGAGCACGCGCAGCGAACGCTCGACTTCGATGGTGAAGTCGACGTGGCCGGGGGTGTCGATGATGTTGAAGCGGTGCATGGTGCCATTGCGATCCTTCCAGAAGGTCGTGGTGGCAGCCGACGTGATGGTGATGCCGCGCTCC
>NZ_VMTV02000300.1 GCF_007644035.1 Vogesella mureinivorans
TTTATCCGTGTCACATATTTCGCAGCAATCCCTTGAATTGCATATCCACACCATTTGCCATGGAACTGAGTACTCATATCGGAGGTTCAGTTGAACTGGTGATTTTATTTACCATGATCACTGGGGTTACAGGTATGCTGATTGGAGATTTGGTTTTAGGTTGCTTAAAGCTTAAATCAAGTTTCGCTCAAGGCGCTTCTTTAGGCAATGCAGCGCATGGATTTGGTGCCAGTAAAGCATATATGCGTCACAAAGATGAAGGTGTTATCGCAAGTTTAACTATGGTT
>NZ_VMTV02000475.1 GCF_007644035.1 Vogesella mureinivorans
GAGCACGACCGCCGTCTGCATCCGCTGTCCTGGCTGTTCGTGCTGCTCGGCAGCTTGCGCCAGTTCGCCCTGCCGCTGATCGCCTTCGTGGTGTTCGGCCAGCGCGCCGACGAGGGCGATCTGTGGTTCCAGGCCATGGGCCTGGCTGCCGGCGTGCTGCTGACCCTGGGTGCCGTTGCACGCTACTTCACCTACCGCTTCCGCATCGAGCGCGGCGTGCTGGTGGTGCGTTCGGGCCTGCTGAATCGCAACCTGCGGCAGATTCCGCTCACCCGCATCCAGAACGT
>NZ_VMTV02000846.1 GCF_007644035.1 Vogesella mureinivorans
GTCGATCAGAACCTGAACTGGCAACGGTCCGCGAAGATGCACGCTTGGCAGGTCGCTTTGCTGGCGGATTGCGACGTGATTGTTGATGCCACGGGCGACGCGGCGACGGCGCTGTTTCTGGGTGCGGTCGCGGACGCCAATGTCCGAACATTCGTTTCGGCCGAGGTCTTCGAAGGTGGGATCGGAGCTCTGGTCGCAACTAGTCTGCCCGATCGGGACCCGCCGTTCGTAGCAGGAAGGGCGGCATTTCTCGGCTGGTGCGACGCACAGGGCGCAAAAGCGCCGGAACCTGGGCCTCGCAGGTATGAGGCCTTGGCGGAGGATGGGATGCCGATCGTCGCCGACGACGCTGCCGTGACGATAACCGCCGGCCATACGGCGCGCATCGTGCTCGATATCATTGATGGCCGGCCGGCGCCCGTCAGCGGGGCATGGCTGCTACTGGGGTTTGCAAAAGCTTGGCTGTTCGACGGGCA
>NZ_VMTV02001168.1 GCF_007644035.1 Vogesella mureinivorans
TAAAGGCTTACCGTTATATGCTTATATCGCTGAATTAAACGGTACGCCGGGCGTATATTCAATGCCGTTACCGATGATGAACATCATCAACGGTGGTGAACACGCTGACAATAACGTTGATATCCAAGAATTTATGATTCAACCGGTTGGCGCATCAACATTAAAAGAAGCGCTTCGTATCGGTGCGGAAGTATTCCACAACTTAGCGAAAGTATTAAAATCTAAAGGTTTAAATACTGCTGTGGGTGACGAAGGTGGTTTTGCACCTAACTTAGCATCAAACGCAG
>NZ_VMTV02000936.1 GCF_007644035.1 Vogesella mureinivorans
GAAGGCGACAATGCTCAGGCTGACGAACACGTTCTGACGGATCACCTTGCGCGTGTGACGGCTCAAGTCCACCGCAAATGGCAGGTGGCGGAGGTCATCGGCCATCAGCGCGACATCCGCGGTCTCCAGTGCGACATCCGAACCCGCGGCGCCCATCGCGATGCCGACCGTGGCGCTGGCCATCGCCGGCGCGTCGTTGACGCCGTCACCCACCATCGCGACCTTGTCCTGCGCGCGCAGCTTGCGTATGGCCTCAACCTTGTCCTCGGGCATCAGGTCGCCCCAGG
>NZ_VMTV02000518.1 GCF_007644035.1 Vogesella mureinivorans
GCTATGTGCTGCAGAACGGCGAGCAGCGCAGCTTCGAGCGCAGCATGCAGGGCATGCGCTTCAAGCGCAGCCTGCGCTCGCCGAACGGCGAGGACGTGCTCTACGTCTTCTACGAGCCCGAGAGCGGCGCCAAGGCGCTGTTCACCTACAACCTGATCGAGCGCCGGTTGGCCACGCCGCTGTTCGGTCACGGCTATGCGCGGCTGGAGGACGGCCGCTTCGTGCTGTTCTCGGTCGACAGCCACGAGCCGACCCGCGTGCATCCCATGCAGGTCTGGCAGACGCCG
>NZ_VMTV02000997.1 GCF_007644035.1 Vogesella mureinivorans
GGCGCCGCCGTGCGTGACGTCTTGAGCGTGCTGGCGCGCCGCTTTCCGCTCGTCGAGGTGGAAATCCTGCCGGTGCTGGTGCAGGGCCGTGAGGCGCCCGCCCAGATCCGCGCGATGCTGGAGCGGGCGGACGCCAGCGGCCGCTACGACGCCCTGCTGCTGACCCGCGGTGGCGGCTCGCTGGAGGATCTGTTCGCTTTCAACGACGAAGCGCTGGCCCGCTGCATCGCGCGCCTGCGTACGCCGCTGGTCTCCGCCGTCGGCCATGAGATCGACTTCAGCATCAG
>NZ_VMTV02000766.1 GCF_007644035.1 Vogesella mureinivorans
GTGCCGGGATCGACGGTGACATCGGCGAACTGCAGGCGGCCCTGCTGGGCGTAGGTGCTGCCGTCTTCCAGCAGCAGGTTCACCGGCACGCCCTCGGACTGTTCGAGGGTGCCGGCCGCCACCTCGCGGCGCAGCGCGAGCAGCTCGGCGCTGGACTGCGCCAGATCCACGTACATCGGATCGAGCTGCTGGATCGTGGCCAGCGGCTCGGCCTGGTTGGCGGTCACCAGGGCGCCCTGGGTGACGCTGATTGGGGTGCTGCTGCTGGCGGCGGCGGCCCTGTGGGC
>NZ_VMTV02000638.1 GCF_007644035.1 Vogesella mureinivorans
TGGCGCTGCTCTTGGCGACGCTGGCGCTGATCGCGGAGCTGCCCTTGCGCAGCCAGGCGGCGTAGTCGTCGAGGTCGCCTTCGAAGGGTGCGACCAGGCCGTCGGCGACGCGCCACCAGCTGTCGCAGACCAGGCCCAGCAGATGACGGTCATGGCTGACCAGAAGAATGGCCCCTGGGTACTCGGCCAGGGCATCCGCCAGCGCCTCGCGCATGTCGAGGTCGAGATGGTTGGTGGGCTCGTCCAACAGCAGCAGGTTGGGCTTGCGCCAGGCGATCAGGGCCAGC
>NZ_VMTV02000082.1 GCF_007644035.1 Vogesella mureinivorans
GGGACACGTGAAGCCCTTCCCCGTTCCGCTCCGGGCCGCCCTGCGCTCGGGCTATCTCGTCCGGGGTCGCACGCTCGCGGAACTCGCGGAGCGCGCCGGGATCGCGCCGGCGCTCGCGGAAGAGATCGAGGCCTATAACGGACCCGCGCGGCGGGGCGAGGACCCCGCCTTCGGCCGGGGCTCCACGGCCTACAACCGCTATGTCGGCGATCCGGCCGTGGCGCCCAACCCTTGCGTGGCGCCTCTCGAGCAGGGGCCGTTCTACGCCATCAAGGTGGTGCCCGGGG
>NZ_VMTV02000251.1 GCF_007644035.1 Vogesella mureinivorans
GATGGCATGAGCATTCACAAGATCGCTCACATGGATATAGTCGCGCACACAGGTGCCATCGGGCGTGGGATAATCGTCGCCGAAAACTCTCATCTTCTCGCGCAGCCCCAGTGCGGTCTGGACTGCGACCTTTATCAGATGAGTCGCCCCCGCCGCGGACTGGCCCGAGCGCAATTGGGGATCGGCGCCCGCGACGTTGAAATAGCGCAGCACGCCATAAGTCATGGGATGAGCAGCCGCCACGTCCGCCAGCATCCATTCGGTCATGAGCTTGGACCGGCCATAGG
>NZ_VMTV02000849.1 GCF_007644035.1 Vogesella mureinivorans
TGAAGGCGACATTCAGCATATCTAAGGCACGTTGCGCCATTTCTTGAGTGACTTCACCTGTTCCTTTGACTTGTGCATAGTCTCGCACTCGACGTAATAAACGGTTGGCAATACGAGGTGTTCCACGTGCTCTTCGAGCGATCTCTTTTGCACCATCAGGTGTAGTAGGCACATCCATTAAATGTGCTGAACGAGCCACAATGTGGGTTAAATCTTCAACGGAATAGAACTCAAGACGTTGCACAATCCCAAAACGATAACGTAATGGAGAAGTGAGTAGACCTGC
>NZ_VMTV02001065.1 GCF_007644035.1 Vogesella mureinivorans
TCCATGCGAAGCGCCCCCCGCTTCTAACGTTTCCCGTTTCCCGTTTCCCGTTTCCCGATTCCCGATTCCCGGCCCTCAAAGCCCCTTCGCCGCCGCCACGATCTTCTCCACCGTGAAGCCGTAATGCTTGAACAGCTGGTCCGCCGGTGCCGAGGCGCCGAAGCTGTCGATGCCGATGACGGCGCCGTCCAGGCCCACATACTTGCGCCAGAAGTCGGACACGCCGGCCTCGATGGCGATGCGCTTGCGGCACCAGCCGGGCAGCACGCCCTCGCGCCACTCGACC
>NZ_VMTV02000828.1 GCF_007644035.1 Vogesella mureinivorans
CCAGCTCGCGCAGGCGCGGCAGCAGGGCGGGCCGGTCGACGAATTCCGCCACGGTCTGCAGCTTCAGCACGCGCGCGACATCGACGAAGGCTCGCACGGCCGCTTCGTCCAAGGGATCGTCCAGCAGGTTCTGCACGAACTGGCCGTCGATCTTGAGCAGGTCCACCGGCAGCTGCTTCAGGTAGCCGAACGACGCGCTGCCCGCGCCGAAATCGTCGAGCGCGACGCGCAGGCCCAAGGCGTGAAGCTGGCCGATGAAGGCCGTCGCCTCGGCCATGTTGCCGAT
>NZ_VMTV02000931.1 GCF_007644035.1 Vogesella mureinivorans
GTCAGCCCGGCCCGATGCCGGTCGCCGAGGCCGATCCAGCAGATGCGCGCGGGCAGGCCCTGGAAGGCGATGCGCTCGCTCGCCATGTCCAGCCAGCGATGCAGCCCGGCGTTGTCGGGAAACAGGCGCTTCATGGCTTCGTCGGTCTTGCGGATGTCCTCCGGATCACCCGACAGCGCCGCCCAGCGAAACGGCCCGATTCCCCGGCAGAACAGGGGACGGATATAGGCGGGCACGAAGCCGGGAAAGGCGAAGGCGTCCTTCACGCCCTCGTCGAAGGCCACCC
>NZ_VMTV02000115.1 GCF_007644035.1 Vogesella mureinivorans
GGCGGAGTCGCCCTCGACCAGGAACAGCTCGGTGCGCGAGAGGTCCTGACTGGAACAGTCGGCCAGCTTGCCGGGCAGGGCAGGGCCCTGGGTGATCTTCTTGCGGACGATCTGCTTCTCGGTCTTGAGTCGCGCAGACGCGCGCTCGATCGCCAGCTGGGCGATGCGCTCGCCCATCTCGACGTGCTGGTTCAGGAACAGCGAAAAGGCATCGTGGACGGCGTTCTCGACAAAGGCTGCAGCCTGGCGCGAGGACAGGCGCTCCTTGGTCTGGCCCGAGAACTGC
>NZ_VMTV02000220.1 GCF_007644035.1 Vogesella mureinivorans
TTAAGTTTTTAACAGTTTCCGCCAAATGTTTGGGTTCATCAGGATCTAAAGTATTTGGGCGACCATGCGCAACATCACAAAAAGGACATCGGCGTGTACAGATGTCTCCCATAATCATAAATGTTGCTGTACCTCCTCCAAAACATTGTGGCAAATTGGGGCAAGCGGCTTCTTCGCAGACAGTATGCAACTTTTGTTGGCGTAATAAGTCTTTAATGCGTTGTATTTCTTCTGGATGGCTTTTGACTCTGCATCAATCGCATCCAGTTTGGCATCCTCAATTTTT
>NZ_VMTV02000858.1 GCF_007644035.1 Vogesella mureinivorans
TAGGCCCACAGCACATCCGCGATCTCCGTCTCGGTGGCCCGCGCCAAAAACTCCGCCGCGCTTTCACCGGAGTCCGGATCCATGCGCATGTCGAGCGGCCCGTCCTGCATGAAGCTGAAGCCGCGCTCGGCCTGGTCCAGCTGGGGCGAGGACACCCCGAGGTCCAGCAGCACGCCATCCAGCCCACCGGCCGTGGCCTCCCACTCCGCCAGACCCGCGAAGCTGCCGCGCCGGATCGCCACCCGCGGATCGCCCGCGAACTCGGCTTCGGCGCAGGCGATCGCCT
>NZ_VMTV02000669.1 GCF_007644035.1 Vogesella mureinivorans
GCTGAAATTTTATGAGAATAACGTTGTTATAGCAGGCGTGAGATCCGGTTATTGAAAAAAATAAGAAATGCAGACGAAAGACTTAGCTCAGACTTATGAGTATTTAAAACAGTTTTTAACAGAAGAAAGATTGTCGAAAATTGAACATTTCTCGCAGGAAAGTTCAGATTTTGTGCTTCCGGTTGTAGAAGATATCTATCAGTTTAGAAATGCAGCGGCTATTGTACGTTCTGTAGAGGCCCGTGGCTTTCATAAAGTAGTGGCCCTGCAGGAAGAATATAGCTTT
>NZ_VMTV02000697.1 GCF_007644035.1 Vogesella mureinivorans
CAAAAAAAATTACAGTTATTTTTTGAAAAATTTGCACACACAGAAAAAGTGATGACGCTTTTTTCAATGGGCGTTAATCAATCCTCTCGAGGTGTGGACAAAGCCAATAGCATCATCAATTGTCATCTGTTGACTGGAAAAATTGGAAAGTTAGGTGCAGCGCCATTTTCGATGACGGGGCAACCAAATGCCATGGGTGGACGTGAGGTGGGGGGACTTGCCAATATGTTGGCAGCACATTTGGATTTGGAGAATCCTCTTCATCAACAATTGGTACAAACATTTT
>NZ_VMTV02000504.1 GCF_007644035.1 Vogesella mureinivorans
TAAATTAAATATCGAATGTGATGAAGCTTGGTCATTCGTTAATCATAAAGGTAATAAGCAGTGGATTTGGTTAGCATTGGATAAAAAAACTAGGTAAATTGTCGGTTGTTATATTGGCGAGCGCAGCGAACAAGGGGCTAGAGGATTATGGAATTCTCTCCCATCAATTTATCGACAATGTGCTGTTTGTTATACAGATTATTGGGCGGCTTATGAGAAAGTCATTCCAAGCAAACGGCATAAAGCCGTGGGTAAAAACAGTGGACTGACCAACCATATTGAGAGA
>NZ_VMTV02000296.1 GCF_007644035.1 Vogesella mureinivorans
ATCGGCCGCAGCCCGGTATAATGCCGCGCCGCGTCAAGCGCCAGTGATGACTGGCCGCGGGCGGCAGGTCGCCGTTTCTCTCCAGCGCGCGTTGTTCCCCCACAACCGTTTGCCCTGGCCGAGTGCCAGCAGCGCAGTGTGCGCGAGACCTGTCCGAACACTTCTTTCCATCCGCGATCCGCGACGCTTGCGTGGCTCGCTTCAGGCCGTGCCCCATGATCCAGAACCTGCGCAACATCGCCATCGTCGCCCATGTCGACCACGGCAAGACCACCCTCGTCGACCAGCTGCTGAAGCAGTCCGGCACCTTCGGCGAGCGCGAGAAAGTCGCCGACCGGGTCATGGACTCGAACGACCTCGAGAAAGAGCGCGGTATCACCATCCTCTCCAAGAACACGGCGATCCGCTGGACGTCGCCGGCCGGCGAGGAGTTCCGGATCAACATCGTCGACACCCCGGGCCATGCCGACTTC
>NZ_VMTV02000541.1 GCF_007644035.1 Vogesella mureinivorans
GGAATGGCAATCGTTTGAATACCTGGTAGTTGTTGCGTCTGCCCACTATTAAATAAAACCCGCGCCCAAAATGAAGTCAATCCAGCGGCGGTTAGATTGATGGCGAGTCCAGACACTAACTGATCTACTCGGAGGGTAACACACAGATAAGCATGGAGCAATCCGACAATTCCTCCGATTATTATTGCTAACAGTATGCCTAACCAAACATTACCTGTAAAAAAGGCTCCGGCTGCGCCAGAAAATGCTCCTGTTAGTAACATTCCTTCTAAAGCAATATTTAGCA
>NZ_VMTV02000089.1 GCF_007644035.1 Vogesella mureinivorans
TCCACAGCCAGTCGCGAAGCTCGCCGACCAGCGTTGCGTCTTCGCTGATGCGCTCAATCAGGATGGCGCGTGCGCCGTCCAGCGCGGCCTTGACGTCGGCCACGCCCTTGTCGGCATCGACGTAGGCCGCGGCACGCACTTCAGGCGCCTCGGACGGGTCTTCGAGCAGGCCCAGCGCCAAGGGCTCGAGACCGGCCTCGCGGGCGATCTGCGCCTTGGTGCGACGCTTGGGCTTGTAGGGCAGGTAGAGGTCTTCCAGCCGCGCCTTGGTGCCGGCGGCTTCGAT
>NZ_VMTV02001010.1 GCF_007644035.1 Vogesella mureinivorans
TCTCCAGGCCGCGCAGGGAGCGGTGCAGGCTCTGGGTCTGGGCGCGCACCACGTGCGGGCCGAAGTCGCGGTCGGGGCGGCTTTCGTTGCGCTCGTGCAGCAGGCGTTCGGGCAGATCGAAGACGATGGCCGAAGCCAGCACATGGTGCTCGCGCGCCAGCGCCACCAGGCGCTTGCGGTCCTCCGGCCGCACGTTGGTGGCGTCCACTACGGTCAGCTTGCCGGCGGCCAGCCGCTTGCCCGCGATGTAGTAGAGAACGTCGAAGGCATCCTGGGTGGCGGCCTG
>NZ_VMTV02000161.1 GCF_007644035.1 Vogesella mureinivorans
TTTTCCGGTTCCCAAGTGTTTGGCGAATCCTTCGGCCATCTGCGATCGCGCCGAGTTCTTTTTGCACACAAACATGACACGCTTCATCATGTAACTCCTTTCAATGTTGAAACTAAAAGCTGTCTGATCGAGCGTCTTTGAAGAACAACCGCTTGTAAAGCAATACGGCCAGTTGCGCTCCGACGATCGGCGCGACCCAATACACCCAATGGTGCTGCCAGAGATTGCCGACGAGGGCAGGCCCCAGCGATCGCGCCGGATTCATGCTCGCTCCGGTGATTGGCCC
>NZ_VMTV02000943.1 GCF_007644035.1 Vogesella mureinivorans
GGCCGATGAGGCTGCGGCCGAGGCTGCGCTCATGCACGGCCAGCAGGCTGCCGTTGCGGCGCGGCACGTTGATCAGAGCGCTGCCCACTTCGAGCACGTTGTCGCGAGTGACCTCGGCATCGAGCTGCACCCAGGCGGCGTTGAGTCGCCAGTGCTCGCCGATGCGGCCCGAAGCATCGAACTCGACGCCGCGGCTGCGCACCTCGCCGGCCGCGATGGAAAAGCCGGCGTTGCCAGGGTCGCCGGTCAGCACATTGCGCTTGTCGATCTGGAAGGCGGTAAGCGTGGCGCCGAAGCCGCCGTCGCGCTGCTCCCCCTTGGCGCCGGCCTCCAGCGCGCGGCCGGATTCGGGATCGAAGGCGGTGCCGTTGACGTCGCTGCCGGCGTTCGGTCGGAACGACTGGCCGACGTTGGCGAACAGGGTGTAGCCCGCGCTGCCGAGCCAGGACAGGCCCAGACGCGGCACCCATTCG
>NZ_VMTV02000364.1 GCF_007644035.1 Vogesella mureinivorans
CTCAGATGTTGCTCAGCAAGTACAACATAATTTTCAACGTCTTCAGCAAGCTTTAGCACAGATCATTGTTGATGGGCAACATAGCGGTGAGATTTCAATTGATAAAAATCCAGAAGCATTGGCTTATTTTTTGGTCAATACCATTCAGGGAACGTACTGACCATACATTGGTATCTATTTTTTCAAACAATACATCCGCAACTGCATAGAGTACACCATTGATCCAAAGGCAGTTTTCATTACCAAAACTTTCATTTACTCCTGATGCAAGGTTTAAGCCAATACG
>NZ_VMTV02000787.1 GCF_007644035.1 Vogesella mureinivorans
GCCCGGCCTGCTGCGGGTGCTGTTCATCGGCTACGCCTGGCTGCCGATCGCGATGGCCCTGTACGCCGCACAGAGCCTGTGGATGTTCGCCACCGGCGAGTTCGCGCTCGGCCGCGCGCCGGTGCATGCGCTGTCGATCGGTCTGTTCGGCAGCCTGCTGGTGGCAATGGTGACGCGGGTGACACAGGGCCATTCCGGCCGGCCGCTGGTGCTGGGCAGGGTCGCCCTGTTCGCCTTCATCGGCATGCAGGCGGTCGCGCTGCTGCGGGTGGTCGGCGAGCTGGTC
>NZ_VMTV02000889.1 GCF_007644035.1 Vogesella mureinivorans
TAGAGTTCCGTTTAGTTTCAGATTTAAATGATCAATATATTGACCGTTTTACCGGTAAATATAATGGGCAACCTTTACCTCCGGGTACTGAGGTTTTTGCTTATGAATCGTTAGACAGTGGTCGTGAGTTAGCAGAACAACTTGGGCTGAACCGAAATACGGTGGCTGCTGCCTATAAAAGTTTAGTGTCGATGGGCATTGTGGTGTCTAAAGGACGTTTAGGCACACAAGTCAAATCAAAACAATCTTGTCGAATATCAGAAGGCTTTCAAGCATTAAATGAGGG
>NZ_VMTV02000922.1 GCF_007644035.1 Vogesella mureinivorans
GAGATTGTTGCTGTTCAGCCGAAACTGTAGAGACAGCGACCACTTCAGTACTCATGTGTATTACCTAAACCATGTCTAACGATGAAAGGAGAAGCTCAATAAACGAGCAGAAATTTATTCAGGGAATAAAAAAACCAGATAAGTATAATAACACTTATCTGGTTTGAATACTTCGAATTAACGAGTACGTGGAGCAATCTCAGTTTGAGCGAAGAAGTAGTTAACTTCACGATCAGCAGATGCTACAGAGTCAGAACCGTGAGCAGCATTTTCGTCGATGCTTAC
>NZ_VMTV02000228.1 GCF_007644035.1 Vogesella mureinivorans
GCTGTCAGCCTGCTGCGATAGGCCTTGAGGCTTTCAGGCACGCCATCATCAAGGCCGACGCTTTCGGCAAGGATCAGGGCATAGCCGATACAGATATCGGCAACGGTGAAGCGGTCGGCGCAGAGGTATTCGCGGGCGGCAAGGCGCTGCTCGATCTTGATCAGCCGCTTGTGGAACCACTTGGCATAGGCGTGCCCTGCCTCCTGCAATCCCTTGTCCTTCTCGAACAGGCAGAAGCGCATATAGACCGTCTGCGGGAAGGTGATCGTGGCATCGGCGTGATAG
>NZ_VMTV02000736.1 GCF_007644035.1 Vogesella mureinivorans
CACCAATGCCTTTTTTATTTTCTCAGCCATTTCTGTGCTTTTAACCAAAGTACATGGCGATTTAGAAATTGTGTAAATGAATTGGCTGAGAAAATAAAAAAGGCATTGGTGAGTAAGCTTACAGTAATCTGTACAAAACCTAATTTCAAGGTCTGTACAAGTACAGCACCTTCATGCGGTTGGATAAATTGAGGAAGTAAAGCCAAATACATCATGGCAATTTTAGGATTCAGTATATTGGTTAGAAAACCCATTAAAAACAGTTTTGAATTGGAGTAAGACTGT
>NZ_VMTV02000375.1 GCF_007644035.1 Vogesella mureinivorans
CGCTGCCCGACCAGTGGAAGTAGCTGCCGACATCCTGGCTGACCTTGGCCACCGGGATCGCCTTGGTGTCCTTGCTCAGTTCAATGCTGCTGCCGGTCTGCGGCATCGGTGCCACGTAGGCGTTGAACAGCTCGGTGAAGGCGACGAAGCGGCCGTCCGGTGAGAGCGCGATGTCGTTGACGTACTTGAGGTTGAACACCTCGCGCGGCTCTTCGCCGTTCAAGCCCACCGACATCAGCTTCTTCGAGATGCCGCCGCCGGTCATGTAGTAGATGCGGCTGCCGT
>NZ_VMTV02000488.1 GCF_007644035.1 Vogesella mureinivorans
TGGTATCCGCGCACGACCGGCATTTGGCAGACAGTCTGGGTAGAATTGGTGCCTCACACTTATATCCAGCGGATCCGCTGGACTCCCCAGTTTGAACGCTGGGAAATCGGTTTTGAAGCGTTTGTCGCGGGCGATCGCCAGTCGGGAATCCAGGTTAAAGTTAAACTGTCGATCGGCTGTATGCTGCTGGTCAACGACACCTACGAAGTCATCAACGGCGAAATCCACCGCCGCATCGCCCTCTCCGACCCTGGTATCGACGACTACCGCAACGAATTGCTGTGG
>NZ_VMTV02000739.1 GCF_007644035.1 Vogesella mureinivorans
TGTCCAGCAACCGAATAACCTAAGAAGAGTGTTTGTGAGTTTTCATCATCAATGAAAAAACAATTTGGATTACTCTGCGCTGATTTTCGACCTTCCTCGACGGCGACACCATAGTCTTCGGCATACTCAATTACCGTCACATTGTGCGCGCGTAATTTATCTTTTTTCCATTGGCGTGCATCTGCTGACATATGTACAGTTACATCGAAACCAAGTTGAGCACTCATGATTCCAATCGAAAGACCTAGATTTCCTGTGGAGCCGACAGCAATACTGTATTGGCTGAAAAAGGTTTTAAATGTTGGGCTAGCCAGTTTTGTATAGTCATCTTCATACGTCAATAACCCTGCTTGAATGGCAAGTTTTTCAGCATGATAAAGTACTTCATAAATCCCACCCCGTGCTTTAATCGAACCCGAGATCGGGAGATGGCTATCTTTCTTTAGCCAGAGTTGTCCTAGTATTGATTGCC
>NZ_VMTV02000067.1 GCF_007644035.1 Vogesella mureinivorans
TGGGCGTTGACGGAGTCGAACCGCCGACATTCTGCTTGTAAGGCAGACGCTCTACCAACTGAGCTAAACGCCCGAAAACTCGGTACTACTAAATTGTAGGTTGGCGGAGCGGACGGGACTCGAACCCGCGACCCCCGGCGTGACAGGCCGGTATTCTAACCAACTGAACTACCGCTCCAACCGTAAAACTTGGTGGGCGTTGACGGAGTCGAACCGCCGACATTCTGCTTGTAAGGCAGACGCTCTACCAACTGAGCTAAACGCCCTGAAATCTGGCTCATCTGAGACGCTGTTTTTGCTGCGTCGTTCAGCGAGGAGGCGAATTAAAACACAGGCTGGGCGGGGCTGCAAGGGGTTATTGCAAGAAAAATGCAGGTTTTCTACAAGCGTCTGTTTTTGCTGCACGTGATGCTTGCCGCATTTTGTCAGACAGAGTGATGCGTGATGTAAACCGCTCATGTATCATTGCCCGATTGTCCCTAATCGGAACCTAAGCATGAAGCCGACCTTTCTTGATTTTGAGCAGCCCATTGCCGAGCTCGAGAACAAGATAGAGGAACTGCGTTTCGTCCAAGACGATTCCGTCCTCGATATCTCGGAAGAGATTTCGCGCTTGCAGAAGAAGAGCCAAGAGCTGACAAAAACCTTGTACAGCAAATTGACCCCTTCCCAAATTGCAATTGTGGCGCGTCATCCGCAGCGTCCTTATACGCTGGATTACATTAACAGCCTGTTTACAGACTTTCAGGAGCTGCATGGTGACCGTTCTTTTGCCGATGACCCGGCAATTGTAGGTGGCCTGGCGCGCTTCAATGAACAGCCTGTCATGGTGATTGGCCACCAGAAAGGCCGCGATACCAAAGACAAGATCTACCGGAACTTCGGTATGCCGCGCCCGGAGGGCTACCGCAAGGCATTGCGCCTGATGCGCACAGCAGAGAAGTTTGGCTTGCCGGTGATTACTTTTGTCGATACCCCAGGTGCGTACCCAGGTATTGGTGCAGAAGAGCGTGGCCAGTCCGAAGCCATCGGCCGCAATCTGTACGAAATGGCGCGCTTGAAAGTACCGGTCATCGTCACCGTGATCGGTGAGGGCGGTTCCGGTGGTGCGCTGGCGATTGCCGTGGGCGACTATGTGAACATGCTGCAGTACTCTACCTACTCGGTGATTTCGCCGGAAGGCTGCGCTTCCATTCTGTGGAAAACCGCCGAACGCGCAGCGGATGCAGCCGAGGCGCTGGGTATTACGGCGCCGCGCCTGAAAACGCTGGGTCTGATCGACCGCGTAGTCAACGAGCCGCTGGGTGGCGCGCACCGCGATCACGCCGCCATGATGACGGCGCTGAAGCGCGTACTGCAAGACCAGCTGAAAGAGGCCAATGGCCGCGGCGTGGACGAGCTGCTGAAAACTCGCTTCGATCGCCTGATGAGCTACGGGCGCTTCAAGGAAAATGCAGCCTAATCTGCTGAATGCCTTGATCCAGAATTGGCCGGACACTTTGTCCGGCCATTCTCATTTGGACGTGGCCCTGTCCGGCGGGCTGGACTCCATGGTGTTGCTGGACTTGCTTTGCCGCTGGCGCGACGAGCAGGGTGGTCTGCAACTATCCGCCACCCACGTACATCATGGTATTAGCCTGCAGGCCGATGCGTGGCTGGTGCATTGCCAGCAGCAATGTGCCCTGAGGGGTGTGCCGCTGCGTACCGAGCGTGTGCGATTGCAACGGCAGGGGGGCGAGAGCCTGGAGGCGGTAGCACGCGATGCGCGCTATGCAGCTTTCGCTCGCTCGCCGCAGCAGGTGCTTGTGCTGGCGCATCATGCCGACGATCAAAGTGAAACGGCGCTGCTTCAGCTGCTGCGTGGTGGCGGGGTAAGAGCACTGGCTGCCATGCCAGTGCTGCGCCAGTGGCAGGGCAAGTGGCTGTGGCGCCCGCTGTTGACATTTAGTCGTGCCCAGTTGGCCGCCTATGCCCGGCAGCATAGCCTGCAGTGGGTAGAAGACGACAGCAATGCGGATGCGGCCAACTATCTGCGCAATTATCTGCGCCTGCACACCTTGCCCGCGTTGCGTCAGCGCGTAAGCGGGCTGGATGCCAGGCTGGCCCGCAGCGCGGCCCAGATGGCAGATGCAGCCAGTGTGCTGGATGAAATGGCAGCACTGGATGCCGCGCAGTGCCTGTCGGGTAATGTCCTGCAGCTGCCAGGCTGGCAGGCCTTGTCGGCGGCAAGGCAGCGCTTGTTGCTGTTGCATTGGCTAGGCCTGCTGGGCTGGTCCTCGCCGGCACCGGCTGCCATGCTGGCTTTTCAGCAGGCTGTGCTGGCGGGGGAGGCAGCCAGACTGCAGCTGCCACAGGGGCAAATACTACGCTACCGGCAGCAGCTGATGGCGGTGGCCTGGTACGATGGCCCGCTTGTCTTGCCCTTGGCTTGTCAGCCGGGCGAGCCCTTGGTGACACCACTGGGCAAGCTGGCGTGGGTGCGTAAGCAAGGTGGCTTGTTGGAAGGGTGCACAGGGCCGGCCATGTGGCTCGCGGCGCGCAAAGGGGGCGAAACCCTGCCACAGAAGGTTGGCCGCGTGGCGTTGAAAAAGCTGTTCCAGACGCATGCCGTCCCTGCTGCACTGCGCGACGCTTGGCCGCTACTGCATCATGCAGACGGCACATTGCTTGCCGTGCCAGGGCTCGGTATTAGTCTCAGCTATCAGGCGCAGGGGGAGGGGTGGTGGCCGCTGTGGCAGCCCACCGCGGTGTCCAGGCCGGCTAGCGGTTAAAAAAGCGGGTTGGCAATGAGCCAGCCCGCTTTTTTACGTGCGCGGTGTACCTAGCCCAGGTTTTTCGGGCCAAACGCGCCAGGTAGCAGGGCGTCCAGTGTGGTATCGATGATGTCGCTGCCATCGCAAATGGCGTGCACCTTCATGGTGGGGCCGAACTCGTTCAATACCTGGCGGCAGCCACCGCAGGGCGGGGTAGGTGTGGCGGTGGGCGTATAGATGCACACGGCCAGCACTTCTTCCATGCCTTCAGCTCGGGCCGTGAAAATGGCGGTACGCTCGGCGCAGTTGGTCAGGCCATACGAGGCATTCTCTACATTGCAGCCGCGCACGATCTTGCCGTCTGCCGTCAGGATGGCAGCGCCTACTGTAAAGCGGCTATAGGGCACATAGGCATGGCGTGCCGCTGCACGAGCTTCCTTGGCTAGGGTATCCCATGGGATGGTGTGTTCCATCAATGCTCTCCACGCAAAAGGGCGAGGGATAATCCTGCCGACGGGCAGGGCTGTCAATCATTTATTGCGATGAAACCAGCCGACAGCTTGCTGTGTTCGTCATGCCGAGCCTGACGTGCAGCCAGTAGCGCTTCGCCCAGCGCCCGGGCAATGGCTGGTTCGGCGCGCCAGTGGTGCCAGTAGAGGGGGAGGTGTAGCGGCGCACCGAGTGTCACCAATTCGGCATTCGCAGCCACATGGTCCAGAAAATCTTGTGGTATCAAGCCATAACCCAGCCCGGCCTGGATAAAGTCGAACATGGTATCTGGCGTGGGCATGCTGGAAAAGGGAAAGCTACCCTGATAGGCAGCGAGCGTTTGCAGGTAGTCCGCATGCCGCGCTTGCTGGCCATGTAAAACGACAGCGTGCGCATGGGGCAGCGAAGATGGGGTCACACCATCAGCGAAATGGCTTTCACGATAGGCGGGCGTACAGACGCACTGGTAGCGAATCATGCCCAAGTGCAGGCACTGGCTGCCATGTGTGGTTGTGCCGTCATGACTGAGCCAGCCGCACAAGTGGGTCGAGTTTTGGCGGGTGGCGGGGTCGGCCAGGTGTTCGCCAGGCAGGATGCGCAGCTGCAGCGCATGCTGCTTTATCAGCGGCAAAAGCGCCGGCATGAGCCAGCTAGACAGGCTGTCGGCATCGGCGCCGATGCTTAGCATATTCAGCGTACTGATACCTGCCTCTGGTTTCAGATGCTGCATCAAGTCCAGCTCCAGCAGCTTGATCTGTTTGTAGTGTTGCAGCAGTGTTTTTCCTGCGGCTGTCGGCTCCAGTGGCTGGCTGCGGACCAGCAAAGGCTGCCCCACCATCACTTCCAGCTGCTTTATCCGTTGCGATACCGCCGATTGGGTCACGCCCAGCTGTGCTGCCGCGCGTTCAAAACCATTGGTTTCTATGACGGAGGCCAGAGTCTGCAGAAGTTTGCTGTCAAGCATGGTGATATCGAGCCGTAGTTGTCATGTGTGAATAGAAGGTGCTTATGCAACAAGGTTAAATTGTTTGTCATTGATTGTTTGAAGTCAATCATTTACATGGCGAACGGCTTAAAGTTGGGTGGCAGTAGTGGTATTTGCTGAGTTCTATTTTACTGCCCGTGGTCATCTGATTGCTTTGATTGAAGGTGATAGGGTGCAGTTGGGTGAGGGGGATTGCATGCGCAGGCTCTAGCCAAGCTGGGAAAATATGCGTAATATGCGCAACTCTTGAAGGCGACAAGCCCAAGTAGGAAGCGTGGCCGAGTGGTTTAAGGCAGCGGTCTTGAAAACCGCCGAAGGTGTGAGCCTTCCGTGAGTTCGAATCTCACCGCTTCCGCCAAACATTTTTTGGTATGTGCTTGATTTTTAAGGCTGTTTTTCATTTTATCAGCCAGCAAAAAACAACGCAAATATCAAAGCTACTATCAAAAAAGCGATGCTACCGTGCATCGCTTTTTTGCTTTTCAGCCCCGGCACACGGATTGCGCACCGTCCGACACTGCAGGCTGCCAAAGTTTTACGCTCCTCGATCCAGGCTGTTTGCCGGTGATAACGTAAAAACGCCACCGTCCCTACTACCGGCCACGGCCCGGCACAACGCGCAGCCATCCTCCTCGCCCGTCTTGGGCACTCCGTGTTGATTTCGCCTTACTTGCCACATTGCGGGCAGGTGCCGCTGCGCCTTTTCTACCTGGATCAGGAGCTTCACCATGACGACCCCCACTTCTCTGCAGCCTTTGTTCAAACGCGTCGCCCAGCAAGACCGCCACGACGATCTGCTGGCCGTGATCGCCACCCTCAGCAGCAAACCTTTAGACACCGTGTACCAGCAGGCCGAAACGCTTGGTATGCCCAAGATCGGCCCGTTTTACCCGTGGCTGGATGAAACCTTGCTCGGCAAGCTGTTGGCGGCCAACAACCTGAAAGGCGGCGCATGGAAGCCGTGCACCAGCTACACGGAGCTACCGGAAATCGCCATCGTGATGACCGACTACCACACCGACTGGGAGGTAGGCCGGTGCGTGCTCTACCACCGCAACACGGGCCAGGACGGCAAATCGGCACAGCCCTACGTGATCGACCCTTACCCGCACGCCGACCCCAAGCTGTACCTGCGCAGCGGGGTGGGTGACATCGCCAAGCTGCGGCCCGCTTGGTATGTCGGGGTCACCGAACTCTATCGCGATGCCAAAGGCTAAGGACGTTGCACCATGCTGCTTGAAGACTTGTACTTCCAGCAGCTGCACCGCATCGAGCTGGTGGAACCGTGGCGTCTCGATAACGGGACGCCCGGCCTGCTAGCCGGTGCCGTGTTGCTGCACTTTGAGGATGGGGTGTTGGCGTGCTGGTCGCCGCTGCGCTACAGCATGCGGCCAAGCGGGACCGCACTAGGTATCGCGGCTAGTGGCGTGCTGACTTCGCCAGGCTACAGGCTGAGCGTGCTGCCAGTAGAGGCAGGCGATAAGCGATTCGACCTTTCTTTGCCACGCTACAGCATTAGCGGCCACGCGCTGCAAGACCTGCTGGGCACCGATACCGCGCCCAGATTGATGCTGGCGGACATGGTGCTAGACGACGCCATGATTGCCTTGCGGCTGCGTTTGGGCTTAGGTCAAAACAGCACGTGGCAGCTGGGCTACTTTCCGGCACTGGACGGCAGTGTTGGCTTCAGCCCACAGGGCTATACCCTTACGGTACGCACTTGGCGCGTTGAAAACGCCGACTCTCCCGCTAGCTGGTTACTGCCAGAAAGCCCTTATCCCTTCGTCTTGGCAGGCCGCATCTGGCCATCCGCCCATCCCAATCACTGGCCATTGGCCTTACGCAAAGCCTGGCAATCACAGCCAAACAGCATCACCTATCACACCATCCTGCGCGAAGCCCTGATCGCACGCTTTCAGCAACATGACCAGCTCAGGCGACGTTTACTCGCGATGAAGCTGCCGGAATCGGTCAAAGGACTGCCGGAAGGATTGCTGCTTGAGGTGATCGCGGCACTCAGGACTTGGCAGCGACAGATTGGGCAGCTTTAAGCAATGCCAGTGACACCAACAAGCCGTACAAGCCATTCGGAACGGCACAACGCCTTAACCAGGGTTATGCGACTGCTGCCCTTGCTACCACTAAAGAGCAGTTTCGAGGTCGATTATGAAGCTGCTGACCCGGATGTACTGGTAGAGATCGCCGAGCAAGGAGAACTGGTACTGCAGCATCTGGCGAAAGGCTTGTGTGCTGTGGGCAGCTACTTGGTTTATGTGGCCAACGCGGCGGAGAGCGAACCGGACCGTATTTCTGTGGCAGAACTCGGAGGGTTGACTGTCGAGCTATCCGAGCTGGTATCGACACTTTTGCCACTGGTGCAAGCATGTCGATATCACACAGTGGATTACGAACCAGACAGCCATAAGGCCTTATCTCCAGCCCACTTCCGCGCCCGATAGCAGCGAACAGCAAGTGCCAAACCCCGCTCAATGCTGTTGGGGTGGCTGCTCCAGCTCTGCTACCAACTCACTCATCGTCACGCCCAATGCACGCGCCAGCCTTTCGATGTTGCAGATCGATATATTGCGTAGCGCACGCTCTACAGAGCTGATGTAGTTGGGATGCAGCTCCGCAAGTTCTGCGAGCTTCTCTTGCGTTAGCTTCTTTTCCAGCCTGATTCGCTTGAGATTTGCAGCAAAAACAAACGGAGAGTTGCAGTTATCGGGGAAGTTTGGCATCCCCGGAGTCTTTGTTAACCCAACCCAAAGTTCCACACACTTTGAGTTCAGTCCGATACACTCGCCTTAAAACCAAACCCAAAGTGTTAGGACAGGAGAAAGCCATGCATCACTTCAATAGACTGATTTCACTCGCCGTCTGCAGTGCGGCGATCTTGCTCACCGCCTGCAGCAACAAGCCGGGGGATGCTGACATCCAGCAAGACCTGGCAGCCACTTACGAATGCCCGATTCTGCAAGTGTCGGATGTGAAGAAGGTGGATGGTGCGGAAACTGACGGCAAGGTGTATGAAGTAGCGTTTACCTACACCGTCAGCATCAAAGGCGGCGCCGAAGCAGCCGGGAAGATGTTTGCCGAATGGAGCCATCTGGATGCGCAGATGCACCCCACGCAGCTGGCATTGGAGAAGGCACAGTATGAAGCTGATGTGCGAATAGCGAGTGGGCAGATAGGTGGCGACCGCAACACCGACCCGGAAGTAAGACGGCTAAGCCAAGCCAAAGAACAACTAGAGAACCGGATCAACACGCTGGTGCCATGCCAGAGCTTGGAAGCCCTGTCCCGGCTGCAGATCATGCGCAGTGCCGCCGAAGAAGCTGCCAAATCCGGCCAAAGCCAGATAGCAGTGCCCGTCGCCATCAAGATGCGCGGTAACGGTCATATGGGCAAAGCAGAGAGCGGCTGGCATTTTGTAGATACCCCAGCCCTGAGTACCGTGGAAGTCGTCACCGAAACAGCCAACTACCCTCGCTTCAAACAGGCAGAAGCACCAGCCACAACACAGCCATCTACCGCCGAACTCGACCCGCCACCCGCACAGCTAGCCAGCATTGCCGCCACGCCAGGGTATGCCGACAGTACGGTAGATAACGGTCCTAGCTTTGACTGCGCCAAAGCCAGCACCACCGTGGAGAAGATGATCTGCACCGACCCGAAGTTGGCCGCAGCTGATAGAGATACCGCCGCAGCCTACAAGGTAAAACTGGCGGCGAGTGCAGATGAGAGTGGATTGAAACAGCAACAGGCGAACTGGCGCAGGTCAGTGCGGGATATTTGTACAGATACGGACTGCTTGGAGGGTGCTTACAAGCAAAGGCTGGCGGAGTTGCGCTAGTAGGACACAAGAGGTCAGAATCATCAAAGGAGCGATTCCTTCCAACTCCAAATCAACGGTGGCCGCTCCCAAACGAAAGCGGCCACAATCTTTCAACCAGCTCGACAGACTAGCGTGATTTAGTCAGTTACGTACAACCAAGCCTGCCGCCACATCCCGGAACGAAGCTAATGCCGCTTCGAGATGCTCAATGATCTCCTGCTGCAGCACATCCGGCGGTGGCAAATCATCGAAGTTATCTAGGCTGTCGTCCTTGAGCCAAAAAATGTCGAGGCTGGCCTTGTCACGCGCCATCAGCTCATCGTAGCTGTAGAACTTGAACCGTTCGGTAGCCACGCGCTCGTGACGATTTTCAGGGTTGTAGCAACTGATGAAATCCTGTAGATCGTCGAGCTTGAGCGTGCGCGTCTTCAGCGTGAAATGCTTGTTGGTGCGCAGATCGTAGAACCAGATGCCCTTGGTGTGGACCTTGCCGTCCTTGGGCTTAGCATCAAAGAATACCACGTTGGCTTTCACGCCCTGCGCATAGAAGATGCCGGTGGGCAGGCGCAAAATGGTGTGCACATCACAGTTCTGCAGTAGCTTGCGGCGAATTTTTTCGCCTGCGCCTCCTTCAAACAACACGTTGTCTGGTAGCACCACAGCTGCTTTGCCGTCCACCTTGAGCATGCTGACGATGTGTTGCAGGAAGTTGAGCTGCTTGTTGGACGTGGATTCCCAGAAGTCCTGCCGCTCGTAGGTCAGGGCTTCTTTGTCTTCCTCACCTTCCTCATTGGTGATGGTCATGCTGCTTTTCTTGCCGAAGGGCGGATTGGCGAGCACGTAATCCACTTTGCGTTTGGGCTCGGAGATCAGGGCATCAGCACGCTCAACTGACGGTTCCCCATCCAGTTCGCCAATGTTGTGCAAGAACAGGTTCATCAAGCACATACGGCGCGTATTCGGCACGATCTCGTTACCGTAAAAAGTTTCCTCACGTAGAAACTTTGCCTGTTTAGCATTGAGTTTTTGCAGATCACGATTAAGCCAATTGGCATTACTTTTAATCCACTCACCAGTACCGGAAAGCCATTCGTTAGCTATCAGGAAAAAACCGCCGGTGCCACACGCGGGATCCGCGATTGTTTTCATCGGTTGGGGACGCATGCAGACTACAATGGCCTGAATAACTGCCCGTGGTGTAAAGTACTGCCCAGCGCCACTTTTAGTATCTTCAGCATTCTTCTGCAACAGACCTTCGTACAGATCGCCTTTCGTATCTGCGTCCATACCGATCCAGCTTTCAGCATCAATAAGCTGAACCAGACGTGACAACTTCGCCGGATCTTGAATCTTGTTCTGCGCCTTGAAAAAGATCGCACCCAGCATACCGGACTCGTTACCCAGCTTGTGCAGGGTGGTGATGTATTGTGCTTCCAGCGGTTCTCCGACTTTGGAAGTAAGACTGGCCCAGTCATATCCTTTAGGAATGTGCGTCTCGCGGTTGTAAGGCTCTTGCGCATACTCATGTGCCAGCTTCAGAAACAGCAAATAGGTGAGCTGTTCAAGGTAATCACCATAACCCACACCATCGTCTCGAAGGGTGTGACAGAAACTCCAGACTTTCTGGACAAGGGTGCTTGTATTCATTCAATTCCCAATAAATATCTGGCTCTTTAGCCAAAAAAACCGACGGCGATTTAGGAGTTTACCGAGATCCCGCACACCATATCTTTGACAAACATTTTAACGCGCTCATTATTATCCACAAAATGATATATAAGCATTTCAAAAACTTTTGGCTTCAAAAAATCCAAGCCAACTGGATTTTCAATAATGGTATAACGGTGATAACTTTCCAGCGCATTAAGAATCTGATTATCGTCCAAGTCTTTTGAGTAACGTTTTGCCTTACAGTGATTCATAAAGCTTTCAATCCAACGATTGAATCCTTCATTAAGCAGGTCTCGAGAGTATCGAGTCCTAATGCAAAAAACTTGATCCCAAGTTTCCGTCTCCTCTGTATCTGGCTGAAAATCAATCCACCACGCCGGCAGCCTCAGTCCTAGCCCGGCAAAAGGTATGCTTCTGACCAGACTAATATCCGTTAGTGGAGCATCATATGGATCAAATGCTTTCCGCCTATCTCCGTTACAATCAGTAAGCACATCTATATCATGTTTGTAATCTCTGTTGCAGCAACGACACATCGGCACTAAGTTTTTCATATTAGCTGCTGCGAATGGATAAATACTCTTTGGCAAATAATGGTCCTGATCTTGTCGCGCCTCCTGCGGCGACATAACTCTTTCGAACCCGCAAAATATGCAAACTTTCACACTTAGCGAACGGAATATCAGACTATACTGTCGGTCCCGAATTCCAAGATCAGTAAGACTATCAAATGCAAAGACAAAAAGATCGTGCACAACTTTATAAACAGTCGGAAACGATGTCTTCAAAATTGGAAGGGGTACTGTACCATCAAGCAGGCCGTTCAGGTCATTTTGCCTAATAAGCTCTTGGTATATTTCAGCACGCTGAGCAATGCTCAGGGGTTTAACTTCGGACTCATAGATTTTGAGTCGATCTTTTATCCCGGAAAAATTTTTCAATCTGGAAGAATTATCTTTGCCAAGTGCAGAAGGAATTAATTTAGACCAGCTTGGAACTGTCTTTTTCTGGTCCAATTTATCGTGAATAGTTCTGATCATCTCAACCAGTGATTCATGCAGCCAGTTTTCATTGCTAGCTGCTACCGGATAGCTTCCTCGCATTTAGTGCGCACTCTTTGAATTTAGTTCTCTCATGCGATCAGCAAGAAATATTTTTTCGACAGAGTCCCCAATCCTCCCCATTGCACTCTTAATATCCTCAAGGCTACCAGAACGAATCAAATTTTCAATTTCATCTCTTGGGAGACTGGAAATGGGTGGGCTTATATCAAAACATTCGTCAAGGATCGCGTCAAATGTACTGCCATATGTCTGAATTCTTGGCTGTCTAATTTCTAATGTAACAGCATTCGTACTCTTGCTAAAAATCAACACATTCTCGCGTTTCATGTCCGATGGCACAAATGGCGAGTGTGTTGTTAATAAGCACTCTTGCTTCGCCGCCAATGAACGGACTGCTCTTGCCCCGTTATTTGTTGGCAAGTCACGTAGCATCTTAATAAACCGCACTCTCCATGCAGGATTAAAGTGGCTCTCTGGCTCATCTAGCAAGAAGAGAACATTAGGAAAAGAGGCCATGCAAGCAAACCCCAACAGCTGAGCAAGCTGGTGCTCACCATCCGAAAGGGAAACGTAGTCAACAGACTTACCACTCTTGTTTGATACGAACTCAACCTGCTCGAATCGAAACACCTTTTGCTCATCAATAGGCTCAGGCAATCGAGACGCAAAGCGACGATTCTTTACGCCTTTCTCGAATTTATCTCGTGCCGCTTTGGGGATAATCAAATCATTCAACATGGCTAGCTTATGGAAGCATGAATAAAGCTCGAGAGCACCATCTTTCCAGTAATGCTTGAAAGCTTCATGCGTTGCGCTATTCACAAAGAAATCAAAGATCCAAATGCCACTCTTTTCTATGTGGCCATAGCAAGTTGCACAGCATTTCAAGTAGTTGATGTAGTCCTCAAGCTCTTGAGTGAGCTTGACTCCTCCTGTTGGCGCAGCCGAGTGTTTAAGTTGAACGATGCAACGGAAAGATCTGAGGCTCTTGAGATTTGGCGTTTCTAACAACTTCAGTCCCACTTCCTCAGAACTCAAGAGCAGGTTCGCAACCAATACCTCAAGGTTTGTCCCATAATCAATCAATAAGAGTCGTGGGTCTCTTATTCGTTTGGATCTCTTGCGCTCATCCTGCGCACTGTTTCTAACTTGTCCGGCGTAACCTGCCCTGCTTGAAAAGAACGGAAGGCTCAATGTTTCGTTATCGCCAGATGTGTAGCCAATTACCTTGCTTGGTAACAAATCAGCAACATGCAATGGATCTTCAATGAGTTTCCATTTCTCCTGCAAATAAGCCTCAACTACAATTACCGGCTTCCGCTTACCCTCCTTGCGTCGATAGATTCGAACAGGTGTGGCAACATCACTTTCAGCGCCGGAATTAATCAGATATTTTATTTCAAACAAAAGCTCGTCGTTTGGTGTTCCATGCTCTTCTTCGAGTAAATATTTTCGAAACACCGTCTGAAATATCTCAGCAATTACTTGTAAAAGTTGTGACTTTCCTGTCCCATTAGGACCAACCAGACATATTGGGTCAAAAATCCCGCAATCTGCGCCCTCATCCCTAAATGAAATAAATAAGCCATCCAAGAGCCCGCCACAGGTGTCAGCTTTTTCTATTTTGAGAGACAGTAGTTTCATTGCTTCACTTTCCTGAACCGCAACTGACCAGTGTTGCCATCAAAAAATTGCTCAATAGCCGGGCTTTTATTTTCCAAAGATTCAAACAACAAATTCTTCAGCGTCTCATAATCGCCCGAAATTCCACTTCTTAGGTCGTCAAAAGAGAATTCGTCACTTTGGGAAGCCTTAATCCACTCACTGAGTGATGCAGAATTAGATAAATTCATGGATTTTGTCTTTTTAGTTTTAAGGAATCTTGGTTGCTTGGCGCGTTCCGCCCGTTCTCCGCGGATACGTTCCAGCAATGCCGAGGCGGACTCGTCGTTCGGGTCTTGCGGCACAAGTTGGCCAGCAAAGGCGGCGCGCAGGATGTTTTGGCGTTGGGCGGTGGATTGCTTGAGGGATAGTTCAATGGCTGTCCCTTGATCTTTAGCTGTCTCAAGTTGGGCGGATAAAGTGTCCGTTATCGCTTGCTGTTCATCGATTGGCGGGAATGGGATAGCAATCGAGCGAACAATCTGCAGATTCAGATTAGGCTGGACACCCCCAGATGCTTGGTTTCGCATGTCATCATAGCTCTTGAGCAGAAATGACTTCATATATGGCTTACAGACGATTGCTGTATCCTCAAGAACCAACGCCGCTATGGCTTGATTGATCGTAGCTGGAATAGCCAACTCTGAGCACTTGCCACGGGTTTTTCCTTCTCCATACATAGCCACCAACAAGGTGCCTGCGGGGTAGAGCTCTAGGCGACACTCTTTGAGCGCCAGGGGCGTAACGTATTCAATTGCTTCGGCAACCATTTCATTGTTTAAAGCACCGCTCGTAACCCATGGTATTTCGCCCCCCATGTAATACTGAGACTTGGATTTAAGCGGGGTAACGCCAGTACCTATCGCCGCGAGTTGGTCAATCGTCGCCCAAACCCACCCCTCCGGCAGCTCCGGCAAGTCCGCGGTATCCGGCCTCACCGGCTCGGGGTATTTCTTCTGCCAATCCTTGGGCGGAGTTTTGCCTTGTTCCTTGAACTTGGCCAGTTGCTTGGCTTCCCAGCGGGCGCGACGCTCGAGCAGGATGCGCTCCAGCAGTTGCGCGCCAGTTTCCGAAGGCGTGTTTTTGGTTCGCCACTCAGCGGTGAGCGCACCTTCCACGGCGGCTTTCAGAAGCGATTGGCGGTATTGCGCCAGCTTCTTTTGCGCGGCCTTGAGCTCAGCCACGCCGGCATCCAGGTCGGACAGCAGTTCTTCGAGTTTGGCAACAATTCGAGTTTGTTGCGCCGGTGTTTCGAAACCAAAGGTGAACGCAGCAATGTCTTTCGGTCGCACGGCGGGATACAGCGCGCCTTGAACCAGAGCCGACATTTCGTCGACAAAACGTTGCGATTGGACCAGACGAAGCAAGAACTCTGGGCGCAGCCAACGAGACCGGAGAACATGAAAGCCTGTGGAGCCGATTGCGCCATCAAGCTGCTCGGGAACAAGTGCTACTGCATTTAGATTGGGTCGAGTCATTGAAACCAGCACGTCACCAGTCCGAAGAACTTGCTTTGCACGACTCGGAGCCTGCGATAGAGTCAAGGCCTTGGCTTCGGTGATCTTTTTGGTTTCACGGTCAATGCTGCTGATATCAACATAAACGAAATCTCTAGTTGGACCAGTCTGTTCTACAGGCTCATCCGCTAATTCCCCAAGGGTTGCAAGGGGGCGTTGATTCAACTCACTCACGCCACCAACTCCATATTCATTTCATTCATCAATGTATCCAGTTCCTTGCCAAACAGGCCCCAAGCTTTTTGTAGCCCACCTTTGTCTGCCAGTTCGGCGTAATCAAAGTCGTCGCGGCTGATACTGCAGCTGCTGGCGATGTGATCTTTCATCAAGCGCAGCCATTCGGTCTGCTCTGATGTGAAGGCGGTGCCGCGCTGGGCATTGTGGCGAAAGATCCAAGCTTGGAAGCGTTTGTCGACTTCGTCAGCAAAGGGTTTGAGTTCGCCATCCAGCCCCAGCGCAAAACGCAGCAGCGACACCATGTCGGTGAGCTGGTGTTTGCGGTCTACGCCTTTCACCGCCGAAGTCTGCACGCGGGCATAGGCGCTCCACAGCCGTTCGGTGGTGAGCATCAGCGGTGGTTTGCTTAGGTGCTCGTGCAACTCCTCAAGCATGTCAAAGGTCAGTTGACGGCGCTGGTATGGCTGTTGGTAGAAAAAGTCCAGCGCAGCGATTTCATCCTTGTGCTGCGCGATGTAGTCGGTAAAAGTCTGGATCAGTGCTTTGGCCTGTGCTTCGGCTTGCTCGCTAAAGCCGCTGAAGGTGACCTGATCGAGATTGATGTGATCGATGATCTGTTCGCGCTCGCGTCGGGCGTTTTCGATTTCGTCGCGCAGCTCGGGCTTGTCAAAAGGTTCACAGGCTGCGGCCACGCGTTCGGTACGAACAGCTTCGATTTCTTCTGGCAGCAATGTATCCTCGGTACGGGTGATACCCTTGGCGTTGGCAGCAACCAGTGTGGCCTGGATAATTGCGTCCGGGTCCAGCGCAGCAATCAGGCCTTTGCCAAGCTCAGCCACCGAAATACCTCTGCTAGCCTTCTCGATGCGCGCCTTGGCCTTATCGTCCAGCTGCTTGGCCAGACGGACCAGGCGGTTGGCGAGTGAGAGCACGGTGTCGTCATCGCGGCTACCCATGGCCACGCCCTGTAGCAGGTCTTTCAGTGCCACCGTAGGTTTCTTTTCCAGCGGGCGGCTTTCGGTTTTGAGGCTTTTTTCCACGCCTACTGCATCGATCAACACAAAGCGGGTTTTAGCACCGTCGGCGCTGTTGCTCACGCGCTTGAGGCTCTCGCCATCAAGACTTCGCACACCACGCCCTTTCATTTGCTCGTAGTAGCCTTTCGAGCGGACATCTCGCATAAAAAGCAGCACCTCCAGCGGCTTCACGTCGGTGCCTGTGGCGATCATATCAACCGTAACGGCGATGCGCGGATTGTAGTCGTTTCGGAAGCTGGAAAGGACGCTATCTGCATCTTCTTCCGCACGGTAGGTAACCTTCTTGCAGAAGGCATTACCTTGACCGAACACCTCGCGGACGATGTTGATGATGTCGTCCGCGTGGCTGTCGGTCTTGGCGAAGATCAGGGTCTTGGGTGTTTCTTTTCGGGCCGGAAAGATTTGCGTTTCCAGCGCCGTTTTCATTGCCTGGATTACTTGTCGGATCTGGCTGGGGTTCACGACCGACTTATCCAGCTCCTTGCCGGTGTAGATGGTGTCTTCTTCGGTTTCGCCCCAGCGTTTCTTTCGAGTGGCTCGGTCGCGGTGGTCCACCCATTCTTTGGCCTTCAGTTCAGCGCCCTTTTGGGTGACTTCAGTCACGATCTCGTACACGTCGTACCCGACGTTGACGCCATCAGCGACCGATTGCTCGTAGGTGTACTCGGCCACGATGTTTTCGTTGAAGAAGCCGAAGGTGCGTTTATCGGGCGTGGCGGTGAGGCCGATCAAGCTGGCATCGAAGTAGTCCAGCACCTGCTTCCACAAATTATAGATGCTGCGGTGGCATTCATCGATGATGATGAAGTCGAACGTTTCCACCGGCACGGCCGGGTTGTAGCGCACCTGCTTTTGCTGCTTGGCCGTTTGCTGCACTTCGTTGAGCGAGACGTCTTCAGCGGATTCGTCAATCGGCTCACCAGAGAGGATAGAGTACATGCGCTGGATTGTGCTGATGCACACCTGCGAATGTGGATCTATGGTAGACGAGGCCAATCTCTGGACGTTATACAGCTCGGTGAACTTTCGAGCATCGTCCGGCGGCGTGTAGGCCATGAACTCCTGATGCGCTTGTTTACCAAGGTTGCGGGTATCAACCAAAAACAAAATGCGTTTCGCTCCACCAAACTTCAGCAGCCGGTAGACAGATGTAATAGCGGTGAAGGTTTTGCCCGCGCCTGTTGCCATATGCACCAAGGCGCGCGGTCTGTTCTGCGCCAGTGATTTTTCTAGACCAGTAACTGCGCTGATCTGGCAATCGCGTAGATTCAGCTCCGGTAGAGCAGGAATTTGCTCGGCTAAACGGCCGCGCAAGGTTTTAGGCTGAGTCAGCCATGCTGCGAGTGTTTCCGGCTTGAAAAAATGGAAAACCTCCCGAGAACGTGGGTATGGATCTTTACCATCAGTGAAGCGGATAATCTGACCAGTCGCCTCGAACAAAAAACGCAGCGGCGTATTGTCCTTACGCCACTTGAACGTCGCGTTAGCGTAACGTTCGGTCTGGCTCTCGGTTACCGTCAGATTTTTGCCGGTGCTATCTTTCTTGGCCTCAATGACGCCCACCGCGTTGCGGTTGACGAACAACACGTAGTCCGCTGGGCCGGTGTCTGTAGTGCATTCGCGCACGGCGACACCCACAGCTGCGCCGAGGTTGAACTGTTTCATATCCTGAATGACCCAGCCAGCCTGTTCCAGTTTCTGATCGATTTTTTGGCGTGCTTTGATTTCAGGCGTCATGCTTTCGCTCCTGCAGCTCTTCTTTAGCATTGCCTTCCAAATCCTCAATGGCACCACCAGCCCGCACCCATTCATCTACTTCGGACAACTGAAACTTCCACAGACGTCCGATTTTGTGTGCCGGGAGACTTTTACGCTCACGCCAACGATAGACAGTCTCTTTGACGACACCCAGATGCTGGGCAACTTCGCTTGCGGTAACCCAAGGTTCAGTTTTCATTGCATTGGCACTTAGATTGTTAAACAGGAAAAGTCGCCTAAAATTGCCTAAAGTCTAACAGAATGATGCCATAAGCACCAACCACTTAATGCCATTGGTCTTTATGGGATTCTGCATTAGTTTTTGCCAGACGAAGAGCACAAAGAGTCTCAGCAATGCCCAAAGTACCATTGGCAGCCTATATTCTTTGTCTGGGAACTTGCCATCACAACAAACTCGGTATCTTCCGCTTGGCCACCGGCCTGATGTACCTGGCCAGCATCAGGTCGCTGGTATGCCCGGTTTGCTCTCGTATTTGCCACGGCTGCAGGCCGGCGATGGCTGCCTGAGTGCAGTAGCCGGCCCGCAAGCTGTGGCCACTCACTTGGCTGGGGTCACCACCGGCCTTCTTCACCGCCTCTTTTAGTATCAGCGCCACGGACTGGGCACTAAGCGGCGTGCTGGACACGTTCTCGTGGCGGTCTACCGCCCGGAACAGCCAGCCGTCTTTAATCCCGGTCACTTCGCGGTAGTGCTTTAGGGCCAGCACTGGGCAACGGTTACCGCCCGCATATGGAATAAAGCACGTGCGGCCAACGCCTTCTTGGTCTGTCTTGGACCGCCTCAGCAGTATCTCCAGCCCGTCCGGGTACTCAGTCACATCCTCACACCGCAATGCCACCAGCTCCGAGCGCCGTAGCGCAGCCGCCCAGCCAACCAGTATTAAGGCTTGGTCTCGGGCTGCCCGTATTGGTCGTTGATCGCCCATCGCGAATAAAACTTCCAGCAAGTCATCGCGCACCAAGGCTTTGACGCGGCGCTGCCGTTTGCCAAAGGTACGCCGAATGCCCTGCATAGTGCGCTTCACCAAAGCGTGCTTTACCGGCGATGGGTAGCCTTGGTCGATGTGCGCCTTATGGATGGCCACCAGCCTGCGCTCTAGCGTAGCCACAGCCAGTTTACCGGCCACGGCTACCAGGTACTGCACCAGTTGCTCTGGCGTGGCCGGGATACTGCCACCGGCGCGGCAAAAGTACCGCACATCGTTGGCATACTCCCGTTTCGTTGAAAGGGACTGCGCTGCCGCCATCAACTCTTCGGCCGTATAGGCAGGCTGGGCAAAGGATTCATCTGTTGTATCCACCTGCTGGTCGGTGGTAAAAATCACGTTTTTCATGGCTTTGTCATCAATTCGAATGTTATGTTTGCGTTAGTCAGCGCATCGCAATAAAGCGGCACGCTGGCCGCTGGCTGGCTAGTACTCGCAAGGGAACAGCAAAGTGGTGACGCCGCGGTCGGCTTCGGTAATGACCCAAACGCGCTTTCCGGCCATCTGATAGCTGGAAAAGATGCGCAAGCCGTTCTTCACGGCAAAGTCGTTTTCGGCGGCATCTTCGGGCGGCACATCGCCCCAGTTGCCGCGCTGGTGACGCCGTAAGAATGGCTTGGCGTCGAGCTGATTGGCCATCAGGTGATCGAACACGGCGCTGGTGGCAACGACACTGCCGAGAGAGAAAAGTGGTGAGGCTTGGGGATGCTTGGCTTGCATGGCTGGCTCCTTGAAAGGTTGGCCGCCGTGCGGTACCGGCTGCAGAAATACAAAAAGCCAAGACGCGTGAACGTCTTGGCTTGTGGTGATGCGGTAACCGCTTGGCGGCGCGGCAAATGCTGCCGCAGCTTCAAGCTACCAGGCGATTAGCCATAGCGCGATGACGGTGTGACTTTGGTGAAGGCAATCGCGAGTGCCCGCTCATCGGCCGAAGCCGCCATTCAGACTTAAGCCATCATCTGTCCGTTAGCCGGCTAAAACCGGCCTCTTCGCCAGCTACCACCGAGTGTCTAGAAATGCTGGACAGATTCAGTGCTGAACAAGGCTTCGTTATAGCTGTCGGCTCCGCACATCCCACATCTTTCCATCCTGAGTGTTTGCCAGCACCCTCGCTGATCTGGGCTTGCTAGGACAGTATTTCAACCGCCTGTTAGGAGATGCATCTCAGCGACGGGGTTAATGTGAGTTTGATTAATCAAACCATGGCTTGTATTTTCTGTCGTAAAGATCGATTACTCAGCGTTAAGATAATTAAAAATCCAGCCGAAACAAAACACACAATACGAGGGTTAGCGACAGCCCATAATAGACATTGCGCCCCTGCTTCGCCGACGGCTCCAGCCACCCATATAAAACCAAAATAACGACTTTTAACATGAGCAGGCGCATAATTGGAGACAAAGCTATACAGTAACGGAATGGCCATCAATTCACCGATGCTAAGCAAGACAACACCCAACACAATAATTGATATATGAGTGGCAGCGCCAGTGCATAAAATGCCAACAATTGTGAGGCCAAGACCGATCAAGATTTTATTCCAAGCATTTATATTTCTTTGTGTAATTTTACTTCGCAAAGCACCCCAAATAAACGCGCAAAGCACAGTAAAAGAGTTTAGACCTAACCAGACATTACCCTCAAATTGACTGCCCAGTTGAGATGATATCAATGGCACACTAGAAAAAATCATTGTATAGCAAGCCCAAATACCAGAAAATATAAGTAGTATTTGAATAAACACATGGTCGCGTAAAGGCTCCATTAAGCCGCTAGACCCTGTTAGTTTTACAGTATGAAATTCCGACGATGTAGTCGTGACCATCCAGCCAAAAGCAACGGTCAAAAAAATCAATATGTATAAAGATTGACTAGCGAAGAGAGGCCAAATGACCAGCGGCCCTAACATTGCACCCAAATTTATCAACAGATAGTGAATAGAAAAAGCACGTTCACTTTTCGTGCCTGCAAGTTGACTGATACTTGTATAGATAGCGGGATTGAGAATGCCGCCCCCAATGCCAACAATTCCACCTGCAACTAATAATTGAACTGACGATGTTGTGACGCAGAGCAAGGCAAAACCTATTGCTTGCAACACTGAACCAAGTAATATAACGCGATATTTATCAAACCGATCAGCCAAAAAACCACCGATCAGGGGAAATAGCCTGTAACAAAATATTTGAATAACAAAATACAAAGCGAGATCTGATTCACTAAGCCATCCGTCCCTCAATGCAGAGTATGGTGCATTGGGTGTAATTGAAAAAAAAATTAACTTATCTAAGCCATGAAAAAATAACAATGGAAGCAAATTAGAATTCATTCGGCGCTTTCAAGGTAATAGAACGAATCTTTACCATAGACATTGCTGTCTTTAGATTTTTGACGGCCTGCTCATTATTATCACCGGTTACGATAATGTAGGCAACGCGATCTTCAGAGCTTTTCGGTGGTCGAATTGCAGCGCCTGGTTTCTTTTCTACAACACAACGTACTAAAAAAGGCAGTGCCGAAAGCTCTTCCATGCCTATGAGTTCTTGAAACTCACCAGCCTCAGTGGCCACAACAAATCCAACTGCAGCGCCTCGAATATTTTTTGTATTTGGCTTAATTGGCTTCTTTAGAAGTATATCGAGATGCATCTCAAAGAGTTGAACACCTGTAGCAAGTGGAACGAGATCAGTCGTAATATGATCGCCTCCGGGTCTCGGATTACACTCTATGATTTTAGGACCATTTTCCCCCAATTTGAGTTCAACGTGGAATACGCCGGTCTCTAATTCAAGCGCCTCGGCAGCTTGATGTGCTGCGCTGATGAGTGCATCAGCCTGGGCACTTGAAATACGAGCAGGATGCACATGGCCCAACTCTACAAAATATGGTGGCGCAGTGACCCATTTCTCTGTAACACCAGCAAAGCGAAGTTGTTTCTTCTCTAATGCAAGTTCAACACTAAATTCATTTCCATCTGCAAATTCTTCTAATAATATTTCGTTGCGATGTTGAAAGCCAAATACACCAAAATTCATTTCTGAAAGCACAGCAAAGGCGGCTCGTAGCTCGTTATCATCGTAAACCAAGGAAACGCCTTTGCTCGAGGCAGAGCTTGTCGGCTTTACAATTAGTGGATAGCCGATACGTTCTGACTCTAATAAGGCTTGTTGAACAGAATTTACCAAGCAAAACTGTAAAGACGGGGCCGCGCTACGTTGGTATGCAATGCGCGCCTTATCCTTGTGCACACCAAGGTTTGCAGACGATACAGTCAGGCCGAGCAAATCATGCTTGACTGCAAACCTGGCTGCAGACTCTGTAACAAATTGATTGCCAGGCACGACTGCCGAAATAAAATTCAGCTGATTAATCTCTTTTACAGCAGATTGAATTTCATTTGGATTGCTCACATCGCAGACAACCACGTGTTCAACCAAATCGCGATAGCCATGTATATCAGGAAAATTTGCATCGCTTGTGACAACAATACAGGAAATTGACATTTCCTTTAGCGCTCGAAGGTAGCCCAAACCAAAATAGCAAGGCTCAATCACTAATACTTTCATGAATACCCTTTTTGGCATTTTATATTTCAATCTCAACCTTGCAGTAAAGAGCAAGGTGATCAGCGAGTAGATCGACTTCCTCCAGCGTATTTTCATAAGAAAATGAAATGCGTATTGCAGATGTAATAATTTCATTAGGTAGACGCATTGCACTTAGTATGCGCGATGGCGCCATGCTATGGCTGCTGCAAGCAGAGCCTTGCGAGATATAGAAACCTGATGTAGTTAGGTCACGCATCATCGATGCAGATGATGTGCCTGGAAACGCCAAAGATAGAATATAAGGCGAGCTTTTTTCATCTGGAACTAAACGCACGTAATTAACTTGCAAAAAATCTAAGCGGCTAATTAAATGCCTAGCTAGTTGACGAACTTTTCCAATTGTAGAATCGTGGTTACGCAAACTCTCCATTAAAGCCTCACCTAACAATGCGATTCCATACACGTTTTCTGTACCTGGACGATATGATTGCTCTTGCACGCCACCATACATGAGCGGCAAAATTGGAAAACGATTACTCAAATAAAAGCATCCAATTCCTTTGTCTGCACCAATTTTATGCCCAGACATAAATAATGCATCAACAACTTGCAATTCAGGCTTGACGTCCAGTTTGGCAAACTGCTGTACAGCATCACACACAACAAAGACATCTGAATCAATCTTTTTAATCTGCCTAGCGATTTCATTCACCGGCTGAATTGCTCCTGTCTCATTGTTAACCGCCATTATGCATACCATTGCCGTTTTTTCATTGACCAGCCTTTCAATCTCGTTGCAATTGATCTCACCCCATTCATTGCATGAAATTTCACGAATTACAAAGCCCTTGCTTTGCATCGCATATGCCGTTTGAAATACCGCCGGATGCTCAATTGAAGATACGATTATCTCATTGCGAAAACTCGAATTATTAATCAAATATGAAATGTACCCCTGAATCAAAATATTCGCAGCCTCAGTCGCTCCTGATGTGAAATATATTTGATCTGGGTCTCCACCAATGTAATCAGCGATTTGCAAGCGTGTATTGTTTATAATTTTTTTCGCCTGCCTACCAGGAAGGTGCGCGCTTGAAGGGTTTCCATGATTTATTTTGGTCAAGGTATTTAGTAGGGCTCGGGGAAATATTGGCATCGAAGCTGCACTGTCGAAATAACCGCTCATGCTTCACCCTTATCAAGTTGAATTTGGTTGTTGTAAAACTTCATAAACTCAAAAATCCCTTTTTCCTGCATTTTTTTCAGAAAATCATCAAATGAGTTTTTTTGAGTTTTTAGCTCATCCGAATTAATAAACGACAATTCTGGCGTTCGTAGCATCTGAGGATAAACAATTTGCAAGCATTGTCGACTGAAGTCAACCTTTAATGCATTGCATGCAATCACTCCACGAATTATTTTTTCCCCAATGTAAGGATCATCATTGCGTGCATATACACAGATGTGATCATAGTTTTCCGGAAAATTTAAAAGCAAGCCCCCATAAGTTGCAGGACATAAAATTCCGCTGCTTTTCTCGTATAAGTTTATAATTCCACTGCGCTTTAGGCGTGTTAGCGGCATGGCGATAATGTCTTTTTCACGATCAACATAGGTGCTCTTTTGCCATATGGTATTTTGGTAATAAATATTTTCCCGCTCGTAATTCAAAAGATAGGACGTGCTAATAGAAAAAAGATCCTCATCCAGCGACGAGAGTAGGACAGCGCCTGTGTTGTGATAGTGAGTCTCGTTATTCCCCTCTCGAAGAATATTTACCTTAGATTTTTTGATGAGCGTGGAAAACCGATTGCTGTTGCGCGTTTGCAATGAGATAAGAACATCATCAAGCTCATTATCGCCAAGATAAGATTTATAAAGCTCCGGCAGACACTCCTGCCATCGCTTTGCATTAATGGCTTCAACTAGTTTGGCGCGTGCATCTGTATCGCCAAGCAAGCGCGAAGTATCTGAAAGACAGATGCTGATTTTTGCTTGCCGACCTTCTAATTTGTGATACTTGTATAGCGCCAGTCCAACATGAAAGCTGCGAATAATTGATTCGCTCATTCCTTCGGCATCACCAAATTGAAAACGTCCATCCCCATATCTCACCGGGACATGACCGCAATCTATGACAATATCTTTTCTAAGTTGGCGCATGAAATCAGTCATTTCATTCCAAAGTGGTAAATCTCGTAAGAGCATCATAGTTTTACTTGGCAATTAAAATAGCGATCAGAAAAGTTTGACCAAAAACGCAAAGCATTTTTAGGGCTTTAATACTGAATTATCGATTTACGCTCTACGACATAGTCGAGTTCAGGCAGGTTCGTTGAGTTTGAGTAAAACCCGCTCGCCAGAAGGCGAACTTACGTGATGATGACATGCTATTTTCTCCCTTGAAACTTCTACTAGCTGGCTGTTGAAATACGCACCAACTGGGCACACACCGTCCTCTGTGATGCCATGATCACGACCCCGCGAGCACCCAATGCACACGATTCTCGCCAGATCACTACAGAACTCGGCGTATGCAAGGCTCATTTACTGCCTTTTTTTACAGCGATCACCACCACCATTCCAACGCCGGATGCAATGCGGCCGACGTCCGCAGCCGCATCAGGTTGTAAGCCACCATCGTAAGTGTCAGCAACTGATCCACCTTGGCCAAACCCTAAACCATCACCTCACGATTCGGCCCTGTATTGATTAGCATCTAACCCAAAGGCATGCCATGATAAGAGCATGCATACTTGCCAGCATCAATAATTTATGTAATATTGATAAATGCCAATGGATTAATCGGTAAATTATTACATCGAAAAACAACAGGCTACCAACTACACGCAACTGAATCAGAAGTCAGGGAGAGTATTAAGCTGGTGCTGTGCATAGCTGCACATGTCAAGGGGCAATGTCACATCGCCCGCCCAGCTTAGAAGAATGGAGCCGCTTAATAGCAGCTTTGGAAGAGCCATCAGCACCGATGGCCAGAGAGAATACGGCCACTTCTGGTATGCGTGGCGGTGGCTGTGCGAGGTCATCCTTGATGCTTCGTACAAGTTGGTCGATCTAGTCTTTCATTTCTGCTCCTACGACGCGGAACCGCCGCAATAGCCTCGCATCACGACCAGCAATGATGCCCAACCAGAATTAATCACCCCCCAGGTGACCTCCTCCCAACTAACCGAGCGTCCCGGGCTGCAGACATGCCCCAAGCAAACAAACTGATGATTCAGATGCATGCAGTTATGTGAAGGGCCTGTCCGTAATTCTGTGTAAACCAGTCGTTTTCCACCTACCTGTCGATAGGCAGCTTTGGCCGACAACCAACCTACCAACACCTCTCCCCCACAAGCAGCAGTAACCACAAGCACAGGTAGCAGCAATACAACCCGGTACTGGCCTTGGTCGGTGCCGGGTTTGTTTTTGTCAGGCTTACCATTGGTCGCCTCCCCACTCTGCAGTGTCGGTTGTAGTGGCCGCGGGTTCAGTAGCCTCTGCGGGGCAAACAGGCCCTAGCGGTCGCACGCGAATGTCCCCGTTATCCAGCAAGCGGATGGAAACGTAGTGGCCTGCGGCCAACCCTGCTGCTTGTAGCAAGGCTGCGGGCAAGCGCAGGCCGGTTGAGTTGCCCCAGCGGCATAAGCGGACGGTCATGATTTTCTCCTTGTATCGCCAATGACAATCAGCAAATTGCGCTGGGGCGTGGCGGGCTGGCTTAGCCGAGTGGCGGTACGTAGCACGCGGTACCGTGCGACCAAGCAGGCACGGGCAGCACGTTACAGGGGCTGAACAACTCGGCCAGATCGACGGCGGGCAAGCGTTCTGGGCGGCGGTGGCTGAGGATGTTGATACCGGTTTTACGCTCGATGCTGCCAACGTACTTGTGCACGCTGCTGCGGCTACGGAACAAGGATTTGACGTCACGCCCGTGTAGCCAGGCTTCGTACACGTTGCGTTCGGGCAGGGTCAGCATGACAAGTTCGTCGTCAGTGAGCAGGCGCTGGATGGCGTGGCGAAGGCGGTAGTGGCGCAGGCCGCGAAAGTACAGCTCGGCGAGGTCGAGGTCCCACCACGCACGGCCACTTTGCAGCTGCAGGTACGCTAGCCCTTGCGAGTACAGCTTGAGTTCCACCCGCAGCGCATCGCGGAAGTCGGCCAGAATGCGCTGTTGCAGCGGGCCGGGCTTGCGCCAGTGTTGCTGCAGCTCTTGGTACTTGTCGTAGAGGGTGAGCACGTGGTGGGTGCTGCGGCGTTTGCGGGTAAAGCCCAGGCTGATTTCGCTGTCACCATTGCGGTGCTTGCCTTTGCCGTGGTGCTGGTCCACCGCGTCGATGATGGGCTGCAGCAGCTCGCGCTGGCAGGCAAAGTTGGCGGTGAGGTGGACTTCGGTAAGCCAGTACAAGCCGTCCAGCCAGTACTGCCGCTCTCGCGGGTCCACGGTGATGTGGTAGCGGTGGGTCAGCAGATCAAAGATGCGGCAGACGTAATCATGCAGATTGCCGTGCCCGAATACATTGTGACGCTGCAGCAGCTTGGGTGGGCACACGTGGATTTCCAGCTGGCTAGCCACGCCATTGCACACCTTGCGCGAGCGGACATAGAACTGGCTGTCGGGGTGATCGAGTTTGCCGTTTAACCCGTTGCCGGCGTGGCGGATCTCACCGCTGTCAAAGTCGATGTACTCCCACTGGCCACCGCCCAGCACGCTATGCGTGCAGGGTCCGGTAACGCGGAAACGGTCGATGTGGATATTGGCTGGCTGGGTGCTGGTAGTGCTGGTAGTGCTGGTAGTGCTGGTGATGCTGGGGGTAGAGGTGAACATGGCAGAGAGGGCTTGAGAGCCTGGTTGGTGAGTGACATGTTCAAATTGCGTACAAATCTGATGTGGTATAGCGGTTGGCATGCCAATGCGGCCAACCTCGCCGTGGTCCGTTTGATGCAAATATGCATGCATGCGGACGATGCATCAGACACCGCCGCATGCATCAACAGTGCTCAGCTTTGCCCGCCACGCGCCAACGTACGCGCCACCGTGGATTGATGAATGCCCAGGCACTTGGCGATTTCGCGCTGCCGCCAGCCCGCGGCGGCGTACTGGCGGATCAGCAACTGGCGCTCGGCCAACGCCACCTGTTTGGCGGTGCGCTCGTCTTCCGGCTCCGGAATCTGCCAGCCGGTGTGGAATTCGCCTTCTTTCACCAGCCACCACCACTGGATGCAACGCGGCAAGGGCTCGTGCAGGCCGCGATGGGTTCGCTGCAGACGCAAGCCGCCGCCAATCTCCGCCGGCGCACACGTATCGGGCGTCAGGCAGACCTCGTGCATGCGATGCGCCAGGTGTTGCTGACAAAAGCGGTCACCCGCTTTGCCGTTGGCCGCAAATAGCACCAAGGCGATACCGCGCTTGTCCAGGTCTTGCAGCACCAGCTCGACGCGCACCTTGTCATAAGGTGGCGACTTGCGGTCACTGAACCAGCTCAGCATGTCATCCACGATCACCGCCTTGGTGCCGGGCTGCAGCGAGGCCAGCAAGGCGTTGCGGCCTTCTGCGCTATCCAGCTGTATCGACTCGTCTTGTTGCTGGGCGCGGTGATAGAGATGTAAGTGCTGGCGCGTATCGGCAGCCGTCCAATCCGCATCGTAGCTTTGCAGGGCGGCCACGTAGGCCGCATCGGCAGGCAACAGGCCGTTACTTACCAGCAGCAATGTATCGACCGCGCCTTGGGTCTGAAACGGCCCCAGCTCGACGTCACTGGCCAGTGAACGCGCCAGCAGATACATGAACTCGCGCCACGCCGTACCCGGCTGGTGCCGGAACACGGTAATCTCGCCGGGGTAGATCAAACCCTGCATCAGGTACGGCGGGGTATGCTGGGCCAAGGCGGCCAACTCGTCCAGTGTGCTGAGTTGAAACTGGCTGACACGATGAAACTCGTCTTTGGGGGATGCCATCATGCGTCCTCCTGTGCGGTGGTGGCCTGCTGCGCGGCGGTACTACGACGTGCCATCAGCTTGGCCGCCCACGCGACCACCTCAGCTTCCACCCAGCGGACAGCCGCACGACGGCTGCTGCCCAAGCGAATCGGCTCCGGAAAGTCTGGCTGTTCGTACACAAAACTCTTTTTGAATCCGATGATCTCGGTGACGCGGGCCAAGGTAATCAGGCGCAAGGGCGGTGGCATGGCTGGTGCAAGCGGTGGTGCGCAGCTCACCGTCAGACGGCTGGCGTAACGCGGCGGCTTCTTGACCGGGGTGCCATCGTGGTGGCGGATGCGCACCGGCACGGCATGGCGATGCGAGTCCAGCACCGTGTGGCTACCATCCGCCGACACGTCATAGTGCAGGCCGGGGCGTACCGGGTCTTGCACGATATAGCGGCGACCATCTTGCGGTACAGGTTTGAACAGCGCCGCGTAGTCGGCACTCACCAGTACCAAAGTACCGGCAGGGCTTTGTGCAATACGGGCCATGATGACGTCGCGGCGCAAGGTTGGCCGCAAAACGGCGGGTTTGGCGGTATGGGACATGGTGTTTCCTTTGCAGTGGGGTTGCGGGGGCCGGAATGACAAACGCCAACCAGCCCGGTTAGGGTTAGTTGGCGTCATTCGGTCCTGCCCGCTACTGCAGCGGATTCAAGCCATGCTTCAGCGGTGCTGAAGGATCGCCTCGACAATAAAGCAGTGTCGATTCAAAGACATCCGTGTGGATGTCGGGAGTATTCTTTGCCCACGCAGGGCAGTTTGTCAATGCGTCCTCAGTGTGTCGATAAACAATACGCCTGCCAGTCCGCTAGCAAACTGACACGCTTGTCGTAGAAGTCAGAGCGCAGATACGCTGCCGCTACTGCATCCGGCAGCCGATGCGCCAAAGCTTGCTCGCAGACCTCAAACGGATAAGTCGTCTGCTCGCCCGCCCAGCAGCGGAAGGTCGATCTGAAACCGTGCACAGTGATATCCGCATAGCCCAGCCGCCGTAGCAGCATGGACATCGCCATATTCGACAGTGGCTTGTCCTTCCGAGTATTGCCAAACACAAACGTCGGGCCGCTAAAACCACGCACGCAATGCAAAATCTCCACGGCCCGTTCGCTCAGCGGCACCCGGTGGGCAACACCCGCCTTCATGCGCTGCTTGGGAATGGTCCACATTTTTTTATCGAAGTCGATTTCATCCCAACGTGCGCCAACTACCTCACCAGTGCGTGACGCACACAAAATCAAAAACTCCAGCGCAAGCCGGCTGACACCATCGTCTTCACGCAAGCGAGTCAGAAAACTGGGTAGCTCGTCGTAGGGCAGCGAGGCGAAATGCCTTCTACGATCAGCCCGCAGTTTGGGCAAACGATGCTCCAGCAAACCTTTATAACGAGCCGGATTGTCACCTTGGCGATAACCGTTAGCCGTAGCCCAATCCATGATGGTTTCGATGCGGCCCCGTAAACGGGTCGCAGTTTCGGTCTTGTCCTGCCAAATCGGCTCCAGCACCACAACCACCATACCGCTGTCGATGTCGGTAATGGGCAAGTCCCCAAATACCGGATAAGCATACTGGGCAAGGGAGTTTGTCCACTGCTGAGCATGCTTGGCATTGCGCCAGCCGGGCCGCGCCAACACGATATAGGCTTCGGCGCAGTCGCGAAACGTTCTCGAGGTCGATACGGGCGCGGCGGCGACAGGCTGGCTGGGCTTACGATGCGCAGCCAGGTCTTCACCCCGAGCTCGAGCTTCCCGCAACTGCTGCGCCAATTCGCGGGCTAACTGCAAAGTGGTTGCCGGGTACGCCCCCAGCCCCACCGATTTAGCCTTGCCAGTATCCATGTAGCGGAACAGCCAACTGGCTGCACCATTCTTATTGATACTGAGGTACAAGCCCTCGCCATCACCGAGCAAGGCGTTCTTTGGGGTAGAAAAAGCGAGTTGCTCAATCTGTTTGATCCGTGCGCGAATTCGGGTATCCGTGAGTTTGTTTCTGGCCATCTTTATCACCATGCCTGCAGGTTGAAAGGAGCGCCTTACTATCAAATCACATATCAAATCTGCACGGCTGGCGGCGGTTTCAGGCGGAAAATGGCGGACTCCATCCCCTGCGCAAGTTGTTGAATTTGCGCAACAAAACAGCAAAATGGATGATGGCGCACTTGAGTAAAATCGACACCGCTTCCGCCAGAATTCAACCCCCGCAAACATCAAGCCGGTATTGAGAAATCAAGCACTGGCAAGGGTTTGCGGGGGTTTTGCTTTGTGGCGTAGATTGGGTGGTGGCGCACTTTCTGGCGTTGTCATTTGCCCCGTATGCGCCCCATTTGGCTGCGGGAAAAACCTGTTGTTGCCGCGCTATCCGTGTCTGCTGATTTCTCAATTTCACAAACCATGCCCACATAGCCAGCGCTGCGGCGCTGTGCGTTGTCTGCTGTTTGTGGTGTCAGGCTTGAGTGAGGTAGGGCTGCAGGGCGGCGATGAGTGCATCGCTGCTGGTTTCCAGCTCGGGCAGGCAAGCGGCTGCGTCGGCGAGCCTGCCTTCGTTGGCGGCGGTTTCCATGCGGCGGCAGTGTGCGGCCAACTGCAGGGCGGCAACGGATAGGCAGCTGCCTTTCAGTGCGTGGGCGGCCATGATGATGGCGGGCAGGTCGCCTTGTTGCAGCCCTTGGCGCAAGTCGGCCAGGCGAACGGGTAGATCGTCCAAAAAGGCTGCTATCAGTAGCGGCAGGAAACTTTCGTCGCCATCACAGTTTTTCAGTGCCTGTTGGTACTGGAAGACGGGCGTGTTGTCTTGTTCTGGTTGCGTTGGGGTGGTGGCTGCTGGCGGGTGTTCGCCGAGTACGCGATGGATTTCTTCCAGGATGCGGGTGGCATCGATGGGTTTGCTGATGTAGCCATCCATGCCGGCCTGCAGATAGCGCTCGCGGTCGCCGCTCATGGCGTTGGCGGTAAGGGCAATGATAGGCAGCTTGCCTAGCTGGCCGGCTGCCTGCAGGGTACGGATATGCTGACAGGCTTCCAGGCCATCCATCACCGGCATCTGCATGTCCATCAGCACCAGGTCAAAGCGCGCGGCTTGCACGGCATCCAGCGCCTCTTGACCATTGTTGACCACGGTAACGTGGTAGCCGCGTCGGTTGAGGATGGTGACAGCCAGCTTCTGGTTTACCGGGTTGTCTTCTGCCAGCAGGATGCTCAGGCTGCGCCCCAGCTCGCGTACGGTGTGCCGTGTGATCAGTGCCGATGTGGTGGTGTTGTCCGGGTTTTGTAACAGGCGGATGGTGGTAAGCAGTTCGTCTTGTGACACGGGCTTGGTCAGGTAGCCGCGTATGCCTAGCGCCTGGCAGCGTTTGGCATCGCCGCGTTCACCGGACGAGGTCAGCATGATGACGGTGGCGCTGCGGCGGTCTTCCTGTATCTGCTGGGCAACGTCAAAGCCGGATAGCCCCGGCATGTGGCCATCCAGCAGGATAAGCGGGTAGGGCTGCTGCGCTAGCAGCTCGAGTGCTTCAAAACCGTCGGCCGCCAGGGTTGGCCGCATGGACCAGTTTTTCAGCATGGCTTCCAGCCAGCTACGGTTGGTGGGGTTGTCATCTACCACCAGCACAGGCATGTCGGCCAGCTCGGTGGGGCGGGGCTGGGCGGGTTGTTCGTCGGCCAGCTGTACCGGTACGCTGAAATGGAACTCCGAACCGCTACCCGGTGTGCTTTGCACGCAGATGTGGCCACCTAGCAGGTGTACCAGCTTTTGGGTGATGGAAAGGCCCAGGCCGGTGCCGCCGTAGCGCCGCGTGGTGCTGTTGTCTGCTTGGGCAAAGGCATCAAAGATAAGTTGCTGTTTTTCCGGGGGGATGCCGATGCCAGTGTCGCGCACGGAAAAACCCAGCAGCACATAACCATCGGGCTGGATGTCTCCACTGACCGTGAGTACCACTTCGCCGCTATGGGTGAATTTGATGGCATTGCCGATGAGGTTGTTCAGTATCTGCCGCAGACGGGAGGGGTCGGATATGACCCTGTCAGGCAGCTCGGGGCAGATGCGACAGACTACTTCCAGCTGCTGGCTGCTGGCGCGCAGGGCGAAGGGGTAGACGGTTTGCGTGATGAGGTCGCGTATCGAGAAGGGTACGGCCTCTGTGGTCATCTTGCCGGCTTCGATCTTGGAGAAGTCCAGGATGTCGTTGATGATGATCAGCAGGGCATCGGCTGACGATTTGACCAGCTCCAGGTACTCGCGCTGTTCTGCAGAAAGCTCGGTGTCCAGGGTGAGCTCGGTCATGCCGATGACGCCGTTCATCGGGGTGCGGATTTCATGGCTCATATTGGCCAGGAAAGCGCTCTTGGCCTCGTTGGCGGCCTCGGCCTGGGCCAGCGCCTGGTCCAGCTCGCGGCTGAGCTGTTCGGCCTCTTCGCGGCGCCTTTCGCTATGCGACAAGTTGCGGTAGGCCATGGCCGCCATCAGGCTGGCGACCAGCATGAGAATGGCGGCGGTGGCGGCGACGGTGGTATTGATGCTTTGCAGGCTGCGGTTGCTCTCGTTGGCCTGCTCGGTAAGGCGGGTATTGGCGCCGATGGTGAGCTCGCGCACGTTTTCGACGATGGCATGGAGGTCTTGCACCAGCTCGCCTGCCGTGCGCTGGGTAAAGTAGCCATCACCTGCAGCCAGCTTTTTGTCGGTAAGGGCCACCAGCCGGCTAAGGGCGGCCATTTGGGTGTTGTACCAGTTGCCATTCTTGAACAGCAGGCTGTAGCGGTATTCGCCCAGCAGGGTAATGCGCGATACCAGAATGTCGTAGCGTAGCTGTAGCTCGTCCAGGTCTTGCAGTTGGCCGGTAGCAGCCGCCACTTTGGCGGCGCCCAGGGTGCGGTAGTAATCGATACCCAGCTGCGAGTAAACCCAGACGACATTGTCTTCGCCCTGTTCGGCGAAGTGCTGCATTTCGGACTGCTGCCGGTGGTAAAGCATGCCTACTACCAGCAGGGCTGCGGCCATGAGAATGGCGAGCAGCCATAGCTGGTTACTGACGCGGCGGTTGGCGGGGCGTAGGGTCACCTGCGTTACTCCGGCAGCGGCGCGGGTTTATTCCACACGGATGCGGTTTACCTGCCATACGCAGCGCGAGTAGATGTCTTTGGTGCGCAGCTCAGGTTTCTTGTCAAAAGGATACATGATGAATAACGGGCCTTTGTCTCGTACATTCAATACTTTGCCGTCGATTTTGCGGGCCAGGATCACATCGTATTTTTCCAGGTCGGCTAGCGGGATTTCGGCGGCATAGTCGTTTAGTGCCACCACATAAAGCTTCTTGCCCTTGGCACCGGTGGCTTTCAGCACATCACGGAATAGCGGGCCTTCAAAGGTTTGTGCCGCCTTGTACCACGGCGTTTCTACCGTCATTTTATGCTGCGGCAGCTTGTCCAGCATGGCGGCATCAAACTGGGCATCGTTGCCGGCATTCTTTTCTGCAATCAGGCCAGACACGGTAAGGATGGGGCGCCCTGCCGCTTTATCCAGTGCGAATGCATTGGCAGAGAATACCGCGATCAGAGAAAATGCCAATAAACTACGTGCAGATTTCAGCATGCTTGTGCTCCTTGCTTGTGAATAGACACTTCATTATGAATGCTGGCTACTAAAATGCACCTCGCGAGTGAGGGGGTCAACCACTGTTAGCACAGGCAAGCGCAGCGAGCTGCATGGTGGTGTGGTTGACATTGCACGGTATTATCATATTGTTGTAATTGTGCATTGTTTCGATAAATTTTAACGTATAGCAAGGTTTGCCATGAGAATGACGGTGTTGATTGTCGATGACAATCCAGCCAACTTGATGGTGCTGCGCCATCTGGTTGGCCGCATAGACAATTGCGAGCCTGTCACGATGCAAGACGCACTCGCTGCGTTGGCATGGTGCCGCAATAACACCCCTGATCTCATTCTGACGGACTACATGATGCCTGGCATGGATGGCTTGGCGTTAATCCAGGCCCTGCGCGCCATGCCACATATTCACGACATCCCCATCATCATGGTGACCACCAGTGATATGAAAGGGGTGCGCCAAAGTGCGTTGGAGGGCGGGTCTACCGATTTTCTGACCAAGCCGGTAGACCCGCCGGAAACGCGTGCCCGCATCCAGAACCTGCTGAAGCTGCGCCGTGCCCAGCGCCAGCTGCGCGAGGTGGCGGCGCAAGACCTGGTGATTCGCCTGTCGCACATTGCCGAATCGCGCGACCCGGAGACCGGGCGTCACATCGAGCGCATGGCCTACTACGCCCGCATTATTGCCAGTGGCTTGCAGCTGGGGCCGGAAATCGAAGAGCGCATCTTTCTGGCAGCGCCCATGCACGATATCGGCAAGGTGGCGATCCCGGACCATATCCTGCTCAAGCCGGGCAAGCTCACCCCGGAAGAATTCGACATCATGAAAACCCACCCCACGCGGGGGGCCGAGTTCTTGCAGGGCAGCGAGCTGCCGCTACTGTGCATGGCATACGATATTGCCCTGGGTCACCATGAAAAGTTTGACGGCACGGGTTACCCGCAAGGCCTGTGTGGCGACACCATACCGTTGGCCGCACGCATCGTGGCGGTGGCCGACGTGTTTGATGCGCTGACATCAGCCCGACCTTACAAGCCGGCGTGGGAAATGAGCCGGGCACTGGATTTCATGCAGAGCCAGCGTGGCCTGCATTTTGACCCGGTGGTGCTGGATGCCTTTATGGCCAGCCTGGAGCAGGTGCTGGATATCCATACCCGCCTGCGTGACGACCCGCTGCCGCCCGCGTAGGCGCGTGTTGTGGCCTGCGGCAAAAAGCCACCCTTAGCCGGGTGGCTTTTTACTTTTGGGTTTATCCATATGCCGGCAATATGGCTACTGGGTATTATTGCCGCTGTGCTAATAACTTTTTGAAATAAAGATTTCGCATTATATTATTTTTTGTATCCAATCGATCGCTATAGACTACGCCCATATTTATCAAAACCAGCCGTCGTTGCGGCAGCTGGGCTAGGGCAAGGCATGATCGAAGTACAAAACATCAGCAAACATTACCAGCATGGCGGCAAGAGCGTGGCGGCGCTGGACAACGTTAGCCTGCAGATTGCCAGCGGCGAGATCTACGGCATTATCGGCCGCTCCGGCGCCGGCAAGAGCACGCTGATCCGTTGCCTGAATCTGCTGGAGCGGCCGGACAGCGGCCACGTCAGCCTGCACGGCGAAGACATCACCCGCTTTGACGAGCGCGCCCTGCAGCAGCGCCGCCAGCGCATCGGCATGGTGTTTCAGCACTTTAACCTACTGCGTTCGCGCACTGTTGCGGCCAACGTACGCTTCCCGCTGGAGCTGGCCGGTGGCCTGAGCGCGGCGCAGATGGATGCCCGCGTGGACGAGCTGCTGGCGCTGGTAGGGCTGCAGGATCACAAGCACAAGCGCCCGTCGCAGCTGTCCGGCGGCCAGAAACAGCGCGTCGGTATTGCCCGTGCGCTGGCCAACCACCCCGACCTGTTGCTGTGCGACGAGGCCACCAGCGCGCTGGACCCGGAAACCACCGACGCCATCCTGGCGCTGCTGGCCGATATCAACCGCCAGCTAGGCCTGACCATCGTGCTGATTACCCACGACATGCGCGTTATCCGCCAGCTGTGCGACAGCGTGGCGGTGCTGGACCACGGTCGCGTGGTGGAGCAAGGCAAGGTGCTGGACGTGTTCCTGGCGCCGCAGCATGCGGTCACGCAAAGCCTGCTGGCCGAAACCGGCATGGGGCAGGGCGCGCTGCAGGGTGTCTGGCGCCAGCGCGTGGCCACGCCGGTGATCAAGCTCACCTTTGTCGGCGAGCCTACGCTACAGCCGGTGCTGGACAAGGTTGGCCGCGAGGCTGGCCTGCGCGTTAACCTGCTGTCCGGCACGCTGTCGGAAATCAAGGACACCCCGTTTGGCCAGCTGCTGGCCGGCGTGGTGGCGTCGGATGTAGACGTGTCGGCACTGCCGGCCATCTTTGCCCGCGAGGGTGTGCGTTGCGAGGTGCTGTAAATGCTGGATTTTGACTGGAACCTGCTACTGGACATCGACTGGGTCGAAATCGGCGAAGCCACGCTGGATACCCTCACCATGCTGGGCGTGTCCATGCTGTTTACCGTACTGGCCGGCCTGCCGCTGGGCGTGCTGCTGTTCGTTTCTGCGCCTGGGCAGCTGCGTGCCCGCCCGCGCCTGTACGCGGTGCTGTCTTTCTTGGTAAACGTGCTGCGTTCGCTGCCGTTTGTCATCCTGCTGATCGTGCTGATGCCGTTCACCCTGCTGCTGGTGGGGACCTCTATCGGCGTAGCCGGTGCCATCGTGCCGCTGGTGGTGGGCGCGGTGCCGTTTTTTGCCCGCCTGGTAGAAAACGTGCTGCGCGAAGTAGACCGCGGCGTGATTGAAGCCAGCCAGTCCATGGGGGCGCGCCTGCCGCACATCGTGTTCAAGGTGCTGCTGCCAGAATCGCTGCCGGGCCTGATTGGTGCCGCCACCGTGACTGCCGTGGCGCTGGTGGGTTACACCGCCATGTCTGGTGTGATTGGCGGCGGTGGCCTGGGCGACCTGGCTATCCGCTACGGCTACCAGCGCTTTCAGACCGAAATCATGATCGTCACCGTGGTACTGCTGCTGGCGCTGGTGCAAGGCCTGCAATCGGCCGGTGACAGCCTGGTACGCCGCTGTCGCTTCGACTAAGACATCCCCCTGTTAATCATGCTGTGCCCCGTATGCCCGCGCCAAACCGGCCGGGCAGGGGAAAGACTTTCTCTCAAAAAGGAAAAACCATGACCCGCATCAGCAAACTGGCCGCCGCCGTTGGCCTGGCCGCCATCGCCTTTGCCGCCCACGCACAAAACGTGAAACTGACCGTGGCTGCGTCGCCAGTACCCCATGCCGAAATCCTGGAAGCGCTGAAACCTGCGCTGGCCAAACAGGGCGTGGACCTGGAAGTAAAAGTATTCAACGACTATGTACTGCCGAATACCCAGGTGCAGGAAAAACAGCTGGACGCCAACTTCTTCCAGCACATCCCTTACCTGGACAAGTTCAATAAAGACCGTGGCACCACCCTGGTCGTTGCCAGCAAGCCGGTACACATCGAGCCGTTTGCTGCCTACTCTGCCAAGTTCAAGAAAGTAGCCGACCTGCCCAAGGGCGCGACCGTGGCCATTCCGAACGACCCGACCAACGCCGGCCGCGCGCTGCTGCTGCTGGATCAGGGTGGCGTGATCAAGCTGAAAGACCGCAAGAACCTGTACCCCACCAAGAAAGACATTGCGGCCAACCCGAAAGACCTGAAGCTGAAAGAACTGGAAGCCGCCACCCTGCCGCGCGTACTGAATCAGGTAGACCTGGCGCTGATTAACGCCAACTACGCGCTGGAAGCCAAGCTGAACCCGAAAAAAGACGGCCTGTTTACCGAAACCACCTCGCCGTACGCCAACCTGCTGGTGGCCCGCAAAGACAACGTAAACAGCCCTGCCATGAAGAAACTGGCCGCCGCGCTGACCAGCCCGGAAGCCAAGAAGTTCATCGAGACCAAGTACCAGGGCGCCGTCGTACCGGCATTCTGATACTGAGGTAGACGGCTAGCCAGCTGGCTGCCTGTCACGGTTGAATGAATAGTAGGCTGCAAGGGCCTGTCGCCAAGCGACAGGCCCTTGCGCTTTGTACTGCCGGGCACGCTGGTTGCCGGCCAGCAGGCGCGCCATGGCCGATGGCCCCGGTGTAACCAAACGCTTATCGTAAAGGCGGCATGCCCCCCGGTTAATGGCGGCATTGCACCTCATTAAATGCATGCTGTTTGTGGTATGGTACGGATGCGAAAAAATACAGGACGACGCGATGCTTGCTGCTTGATGGGGTACAGCCCTGACGGTAAAAATATCGGGCTCCAAAGCGGGTGTCAAAACGGCAAAAGCATGGCGAAGTCCTTTAGAAACAAGGGTTTAAAATATCATGCTATTAATGATTGATTAACACTAGCAGCCTTGCATCCATTCGCATGCCTTCGCGCAAGAGCCTTGTAAAGCAAGGCTCTAATCATTTCAGCATCGCATGGTATTGCATCTTTTCGCATGCCTTCGCGCTCAATTGTGAGTAAGATTGTGAGTAACACTTACTCACTGCTTTACTCACATCCAATGTTGTCAGACACCAAAATCAGGCAGTCAAAACCGCAGGACAAGGTCTACCGGATAGCAGACCAAAAAGGTCTGTGCATTGAGATCAGGCCATCTGGTCAGAAGATATGGCGCTACCGGTATAGGCTTGCAGGCAAAGCCAGCATGTACACAATAGGTGAGTACCCTGCCGTGACGCTTGCTGCAGCTAGGGCTATGGTGGACGAAGCTCGGCTGATGGTAGCCCAGGGACTAAACCCGAATGTTCAAAAGCGGGTGATGGTAGCTAACCAGATAACGACTGATCAGAACACCTTTCAGGCAGTGGCCGAACGCTGGATGGGCATGGGCCATACTTGGTCATCTCGGTACCAGAAGCACGTCAGACAGGTGATGGAAGACGATATCTTCCCCGAGATTGGCAGTCTTCCAATAGACAAAATCACATCCCAAGCGTGCATGCGCGTTATCCAGAAAATTGCTGACCGTGGCGCGCTAACCGTAGCCGGTCTTGCCAGGATGTGGATGGGCGCAATTTTTCGGCATGGTATCACCACGCTTTGCTGTGAAAATGATCCAACTTTACCGCTAACAGGACTTGTGAAGCGCAAACCGGTGCAGCACCACCAGCCATTGAAGCCAGTAGATATGCCGCGATTTCTGGCGGCATTAGATGCGTACAAGGGGCTGGGCTTTGTGAAGCCTGCCACTAAGCTGATGATGTTGACGTTTGTACGTACTGCAGAGATTTGCTCGGCTGCCTGGGAGGATGTCGATCTTGATAAGGCTGTGTGGCGCATCCCAGCTGAAAAGATGAAGATGCGAACAGAGCATATCGTGCCGTTGTCTCGTCAGGCAGTTGAGCTGCTCACCGAACTTCGCCAGCGTAGCGGTCACCGTCACCACATCTTTCCGAATACAAGAAGGCCCATGGTTGGGATTAGCAACACGTCTATCAATCGGCTTATCGAGTCCATTGGCTTTAGCGGCATCATTTCGGGGCATAGCTTTAGATCCACAGCGGCAACCATGCTACGCGAACTCGGCTTTGCAGATCATCTAGTGGAGCTGCAGCTGGCACACACCGACCGAAATAAGGTGCGCGCCAGCTACAACCACGCTAAGCACATCGAGGAACGCCGCGCCATGATGCAAGACTGGGCGGACTACATCGACAGCATCACACCAAAAGATACACCCATCAGCGCTGCTTAAAAAGCCTCGCCACCATCACAGCGCCTGCCGCATAGCCGTACCACGCCGGGGGCAGCACTGCCTTCAGCGTCGGCAGATACGGCTCTGCCGCAGCGACTGCCACAATGCCCGCCGACAGGCGAACACTCCAAAAGCGCCATGCCGCGCCCGCGTTCTCGATCAATTCCAGCTTCATCTTCATTCCTTCCCTGGCAGTTCCAGTGTTTGCTGTGCGTACCTGGGTAACGTTGGCCGCATACCCCGCACGGTTTGAACTCACGAAACATCGTCATCAGCCCCACGAACGAAGGCCACAATGCAGGCCGCGCAAGCTAGCCAGAGCACAGCCAAAATCGGTACCGGCATCACGTCACCCCACAATGAAAAACCCCCGACACGGTGAATGTATCGGGGGCGGTGGCGGGTTTTCGCGGTACTACTGTAGCGGCGGCTCGATGGTCATGCTGGCCGCCTGGCAAAACGTCTCGATGGCCTTCAGGTCTGGCGGTACCAGCTCCGGCCAGCGTGCCCCGTAGTCTGTGGCCACTGCCATATACAGCGCCTCGGGTCGTGCAATCAGGTATTCGAACATTGTGGCGAATTCTGCACTCGCCCACGTCCTGGCTGCCAGCACGCCGTCGGTTTCGATGAAGCTGTCAGCCCCGCCCACATCGATATCCATGGCCCTGCCTATGGCGCTGGCGGTGTCGCGGTGATCGACCGGCACGGTCACGGTTACGCGGTAGTCGCTCATCAGATGGTCACTCCGGCAAGTTGGGCCATGGCGCGTTCGATGATAAGCAGCTCGGCGTCAGTTGGCGTGCCTGGGATGTAGGCGGCGGCGAATACGTAACCGCTCCACTGTGTGCCGGAATCCGTCCCTTTTTCAGAGCCAACACCCAGCGGGCCAGCCCAGCCTGCGTACACGCCAGCAGTGGTTGCCTTTTGCGTACCATTTAACCGGCCCCTACTCGCGCCAGACTTGGCGGATACGGTCGCCACGAACGGCGAGAAATTCACATGTGGGGTTTCTAGTGTCATCGGGCCAAAACCACTTCCGGTCATGGCATTGCCGTTCAGGGCACCGCCAGATTCACGACGCAAGAACAGGCCATTATTCAGGTTGCGCTTGCCTATAGGTGCACGCGCAGTCCCAGCATTGGTAAGGGATGTGGCGCAAACCATGATGGTTTCGTCTGTTCCAGCTGGTAGCGAGGCCGTGGATAGAATGTCATCCACCCCATCGAACACCCAAGCCCAGCCCCATTCGAGGACTTCGCGGACGCTGGCCTGCGTAAAGGTGTTCTGCACGCCGGATGTGGAGCTGCCAGTAAGGGTAATGTATGCCTGATCGGCGGTGGCCACCCAGTTCACGGCGGTGTAGCCAGCAGGCAGAACAGGGCTTGAATAAAGCTGTGCCAGCCCCTGCGTTGAGCCAAGGCGGAAAGAGCCGCCACTTGGCGTATTCACAGCCAGAACATAGGTGGCGCCGACATTTAGGTTCATCGGCATAGCAGCCATGGCCCTAGCAGCAAAACCTACGCCGGTACTAGTTAGCGTCAGCACGCCGCCAGAAATTGCCACAGTGCCGCCAGACCCAACCCAGTCAGAGTTAGCGGCAAAGTTGCCATTCGTCACCAGCTCCTGCCCCAGCCGCTTCGGCACGCGGCGCAGCTTGGGCTTGAAGCCTGTGGTTGGCTGGGTGAGTGGGCGGCCAATGATTTCCTTCACCGACACGCGGTCGATAGTAAATGAGCCAACACCGCCACCAATACGCTTTATC
>NZ_VMTV02000795.1 GCF_007644035.1 Vogesella mureinivorans
AAGACGATTGGCAGTCTGGCGTAAAGTTAATGGCGCGTCCACCAGGCAAGAAAAACAGTTCTTTGGCATTATTGTCAGGTGGCGAAAAAGCTTTAACAGCACTGGCATTGGTGTTTGCGATTTTCCGATTAAATCCTGCACCATTCTGTGTTTTGGATGAAGTTGATGCACCTTTAGACGATGCCAATGTAGGACGCTTTTGTAATTTGGTAACGGAGCTCAAGACTTGCGTTCGAAATTCTTCCGCCACACTTACCGAACTGCAACTTTCACTTTCTGATAGTC
>NZ_VMTV02001074.1 GCF_007644035.1 Vogesella mureinivorans
CTCAGTGTATATAAGGACAGTAAGTTTAAATAATGAAATAAAACAGCGCGTGCCTTCTAGATATCTAGATGAATTAATACAACTTGGTCGGATGCAGAAAAAATTATTTGATAAAGGGATGAGTCCGAATGATAAAGAGTACCTAGAGGTGATGCATAAAATAATTTCACTCTGTACTGAAATGAAAGAGATAACACAGAAAATTTCAAATATTTATAAAGAGATGGATTTAATAATAGAGGAAATAAAAATAATAAAAAGAGAGCACAAAAATAAATACCCAGG
>NZ_VMTV02000939.1 GCF_007644035.1 Vogesella mureinivorans
GCGATGCCGCTGCGCTCGCCCTGCGAGTCGAAGGTGTAGACCAGGGCCTCGCCGTTGCGGGCGAGCTCCAGCGGCAGGTCGGACAGCGCCTGCGGAATCGACTCGATGCGCTCGCTCAAGCTCAGCGTCAGCTGCTTGCGGCCGAGCTTGTGCATCAGGGTGTGCTTGTCCTCGACCAGCAGCAGCTCGCCGCGGTTGATCACCCCGATGCGGTCGGCCATCTGCTCGGCCTCCTCGATGTAGTGGGTGGTGAGGATGATGGTCACCCCGCGCTCGCGCAGGCCGCCAACCAGCCGCCACATGTCGCGCCGCAGCTCGACATCCACGCCCGCGGTCGGCTCGTCCAGGAACAGGATCTGCGGCTCGTGCGCCAGCGCCTTGGCTATCAGCACGCGGCGCTTCATCCCGCCGGACAGGCTCATGATCTTGGCGTCGCGCTTGTCCCACAGCGACAGGTCGCGCAGCAGCTGTT
>NZ_VMTV02000204.1 GCF_007644035.1 Vogesella mureinivorans
TGGTCAGCCCCACCACGTCTAGATAGTAGGAGGCCATCTCCCGCCGCTCCCGCGGCCCCACGCCCTGAAGCTTGAGACCAAATTCGACATTTTTCTGCACCGACATCCAGGGGTACAGGGTGTAGCTCTGGAAGATCATGCCGCGATCGGATCCTGGCCCCGTCACCACTTGGCCATCCACCGTCATTTCCCCCGCCGTGGGCATATCTAGCCCTGCCACCAGCCGCAGCAGCGTAGATTTTCCGGAGCCTGAGGCTCCGACCACGCAGACAAATTCGCCCGTTT
>NZ_VMTV02000054.1 GCF_007644035.1 Vogesella mureinivorans
GCACCTCGGCGCGGCGCAGCTCCTGGGCCAGCGGCCGCAGCAACAGCAGTCGATGCGCGCGGCCATTCACGCGGAACTCGCGCTGGGCCAGATGCCAGGTGTCGTCATCCTCGCGCTCGCCAAGGCTGACGAGGCCGTCGCGGCCGCTGTCGATGGCCTCGCGCAGGCTGGCGGGCTGGCCGTCGAGTGCGGCCTCCAGGCTCAGGCCCTGCATGCGGCGTCCACCGTTCAGCAGCCGGCGCGCGGCGATGTTGGCGTAGACCAGATGCCCCTGCGCATCGGCCAGCAGCATCGCCACCGGCGTGTTCTGCAGCATGGTGTCCAGCAGCAGCTCGCGCTGCACCAGGGACTGGCGCTGCTCGCGCAGCACGCTGCCGAGTTGGTTATGCGTGCGCACCAGATCGCCGAGCTCGTCGTCGGCGTCCCAGGCCACGCCGAAGCTGAAGTCGCCGTCGCGATAGCCGCTGACTG
>NZ_VMTV02000206.1 GCF_007644035.1 Vogesella mureinivorans
GTAGGTGATGCCGCTGCCTGTGCCGGCGCGATCGCTGCCCTTGACGTACTTGCGGTTGCGGTAGGCGTCGATGATCCGGGTGGTGTCGTTGGGGTCTTCCTCGGCCAGCTCCAGGATCGTCCAGGTGCTGGTGCCCGCGCCCGAGTACGGGAAGGCGGTATGGCCGCGGATGGTGGCGTGCAGCGAACAGCGCAGCTGCTCCGGGCTGCTGGTGTTGACCTGGGCGTAATACCCGCTGGCGCCGGCGCTGGTGCCGGTGACGATGTCGGCCTTGATGCCATTTT
>NZ_VMTV02000660.1 GCF_007644035.1 Vogesella mureinivorans
CTGATACCATGTTCAAAGCCATTTTCACCACCATCTAATAGACGATTTAATACTTTACGTTGTCCTTCATGGAGATCTAAGTTTGAATACTTATGCCAAAACCTACTTTTAAACAATGTTCGATGAATTTGCTTTAACGTCGTTTCAAGGCTATCACTTAAGGTGTCTAAAAACCAAACAAGCCAATTTGTGATATTGGAATCACTTTTTTGGGTTTGTTCTAAAATTTCATAGTAACTTTTGCGTTTATTTAATATCACGGGGGACATCGCATACAAACGTAT
>NZ_VMTV02000083.1 GCF_007644035.1 Vogesella mureinivorans
TGGGCATGGGCGTTTGCGCCCTGCTGTTCTCGGCCCTGGCCTTCGCCAATCCCGAGCGCTGGCAGCTCAACATGACCACCGGCGTGACCGACACCGCAGGCGAGGTCTACCGGCTGCACATGATCACGCTGTGGATCTGCGTGGTGATCGGCATCATCGTGTTCGGCGCCATGACCGTGGCGATGATCAAGTTCCGCAAGTCCAAGGGCGCCAAGGCCGAGGGCTGGAGCCACAACACCACCGCCGAGATCATCTGGACGGTGATCCCAGTGCTGATCCTGGTT
>NZ_VMTV02000974.1 GCF_007644035.1 Vogesella mureinivorans
CAACTCAGCTGAAGCATCAATGTTTTGGCGCAGAGATTTGGCGTATGGTGCAAAGCGGTCTGATAAAGCTGTGATATGGTCTTTGCCGTCAAGAATATCAAAAGGATACTCTGGCAGCATGGACACATTCGCCGCCGTGCGAACTGTCCCCATTGCCAACCCTCCCAAGGCTGTCACCCTTTCGGCAAACAAATCGATGAATTCTTCTAACTCAGTGGCGAGTTCATCAAAAAGTAAGTGCAACTGGTAAAAATCCATACCTTTAACATTCCAGTGCGCTTGCT
>NZ_VMTV02000912.1 GCF_007644035.1 Vogesella mureinivorans
CGGCCTTGGTTCAACTCACCGGTGAATTGGGAGGTTCATCTTATGCGAAAATACCTGAAGGGGGCGCTGGTTGGCGCTCTTGGCCTTGTGTATGCCAGCGCAGCATCGGCAGAAAATCCTGATATCGGCGTAATCGTGCCGACCCTGGATGCACAATTTTGGAACGCCTATGTCGAGTTCATGCAAAAGGGGGCTGACGAACTGGGTGTCGACCTTGTCGTGCTCAACGCCGATAACAAGCCCGACCAGATGATCAAGAGCCTGGAAGATTTGGTCGCGCAGGG
>NZ_VMTV02000793.1 GCF_007644035.1 Vogesella mureinivorans
AGGGTTCGGCACCGGCCTCGCGGATGAAGCCCAGCGACTCGCGGATCGCGGTGCCGGCGGTGATGACGTCGTCGACGATCAGCACGCGGCCGGCCAGCGGCGCGCCGATCAGGCGCCCGCCCTCGCCGTGGCTCTTGGCCTCCTTGCGATTGAAGGCGACCGGCACGTCGATGCCGCGCGCGTACAGCGCGGTGGCCACCGCGGTCGCCAGCGGAATGCCCTTGTAGGCCGGCCCGAACAGCATGTCGAACTTGAGCCCCGAGGCCAGCAGAGCCTCGACGTAG
>NZ_VMTV02000405.1 GCF_007644035.1 Vogesella mureinivorans
AGAAAAATGGTTGGCTCCAGATGAGCCATCACTTCTTGCTTGGTGAAGTAAATTTCGTGACTAATTAGATCAATATTCGAGATCGCGTAGCCACCACTCCCTTCGATGTAAAACTCGATAGTTTCCCCTTCTAGGTAGCGCTGAAACCAAGCAGAGCGTTTGACTTCTTCAGAGTCTTCTAAGAAGTCAGCTCGCAAACCAGATTTCAGTAGGCTATTTTTACTTAGGCGTAAATCATGGGGACGTTTCTCCAGTTCTCGAATCGGCTCATACTGCTGGAGGTA
>NZ_VMTV02000140.1 GCF_007644035.1 Vogesella mureinivorans
TAACTATGCTTTTGGAGTCACGCAGGTATCTTTAAAAGACTATTTTTTGGCATCTTGGATCGGCATGATTCCGGGAACTGTCATGTATGTTTATCTCGGTTCCTTGGCCGGGAGTTTGGCTGCACTCGGATCGCAAGGGCGATCGCGCACTGCTCCGGAGTGGGCTCTCTACGGCATTGGTTTGCTAGCAACGATCGCCCTCACCGTTTATGCCACCCGCTTGGCTAAGAAAGCTTTAGACGAAAAAATTTCCCCTTGAAACCACCGCGCAAATTGGTAAAATT
>NZ_VMTV02001172.1 GCF_007644035.1 Vogesella mureinivorans
GATCCTACCCCAATACGAGGTAGCTGGCGATCAGGTAGGCGCTGGTATAGATGAGTGGGCTTTGGTCAGCCGTGGGAGTGCTGCCCGGATTGTAGATGGCAGCGAAAAGCGTCCTCTCGATGCGATGGTGGTGGCGATTATTGACACGGTCAGTGTAGACAATCGCCTCCTGTACAGCAAGAAAGAACAATATCGTTAGTTACTTTGTTCAGTTAGTGAGGTTTAGAGATATGGCAGCCCGCAGCTTTGCGGCTCCCCCGACCCCTTGGTCAAAAAGTTTGGCG
>NZ_VMTV02000372.1 GCF_007644035.1 Vogesella mureinivorans
CATAAACTTGCAGATACTTTTAAGTTATTAGGCGTCGCATCCGTCCGAATAATGTATGGAGTTTGCATGGACCGAGTTCTGTTGGAGAGATTTCTACAGCTCTTGATCTTTCACAATCATTGGTCAGTCATAACCTTAGACTTTTACGTTCAGCACGTTTAGTAAAGGGCAACCGACAGGCAAAACAAGTTATTTATCAAATAGCAGATACTCATGTGAGTCATGTAATTTCTGATATGGCTATACATATTGTTGAAGAGGCATGTGAAGACTTTTAATACAAT
>NZ_VMTV02000192.1 GCF_007644035.1 Vogesella mureinivorans
GTGGCGTTCGGGATGGGCATTGACAAGCCCGACGTGCGCTATGTCGCTCACCTCGATCTGCCGTCCTCGATAGAAGCCTATTATCAGGAAACGGGTCGCGCAGGACGTGATGGCCAGCCCTCGGAAGCCTGGATGAGCTATGGCATGGCCGACGTTGTGCAGCGCCGGCGCATGATCGCTGAAGGCAACGCGCCCGATGCCGTCAAGCGGGTCGAGAACAGCAAGCTCAATGCCCTGCTGGGCGTCTGCGAAACCACAGGCTGCAGGCGGCAGGCGATACTTGC
>NZ_VMTV02000114.1 GCF_007644035.1 Vogesella mureinivorans
GTTCGGCATCGAGCTTGGCGTACAGCGGCGCCCCCCAGCCGGGCGGAACGCCCTCGGCCACCACGGTGACCCGCGCGCCGACCGAGTCCCCGGCCTTGCGCAGGGCATCCATGTAGGCCTCGAGCGTCGGTACGTAATCGGCGTCGGGCCAGAAGAAGGGGTTGTCCTCGACCGCATCCCAGTCGAGTCTTGTCGGCGCGTGCGGCCCCAGCTTCGAGACGTAGCCGCGCACGCGCACGCCGAAGCGCTCGGCTAGCCACTTCTTCGCGATCACCCCCGCGGCC
>NZ_VMTV02001004.1 GCF_007644035.1 Vogesella mureinivorans
GACCCCCGCATTCGACTCGCAGTCGAACAACCCGTCGACCGGCTATGCGACCGTGTCGCTGCGCAACCTGGGCGCCCAGCGCACCCTGACCCTGGTCAACGGCCGCCGCCTGCCCCCGGGCGCCGCCGGTGAACTGCGCGACATCAGCATCATCCCCGCCGCCCTGATCAACCGCGTCGACATCCTGACCGGTGGCGCCTCGGCCGTGTACGGCTCCGACGCCGTGGCCGGCGTCGTCAACTTCATGCTCGACACCGAGTTCGAAGGCTTCAGCGTGGGCGCGG
>NZ_VMTV02000868.1 GCF_007644035.1 Vogesella mureinivorans
GCGCGGGGGGCTGGCCGGACTTGGCCCTGGTCCGGGTCCCCCGCGGGAGCCTCGCCGGCGAGCCGATCGACGTCTTCAACTTCGGCCAGCACACCCGCGACTTCACTTACATCGACGACATCGTCGAGGGGGTGATCCGCACGCTCGACCGCGTGCCCGGGCCGGACCCGGCCTTCGATCCGCTGCTGCCCTCGCCGGCCAGCTCCAGCGCGCCCTATCGCGTCTACAACATCGGCAACCATCGGCCGGTGCAGCTGTCGCGCTACATCGAGCTGATCGAGCAG
>NZ_VMTV02000409.1 GCF_007644035.1 Vogesella mureinivorans
GCGACCGCGCCGCTGGCGCCTGCGGGCGCGCTCACCGTGGCAAAGGTGTAAGGCCCCATGCTGTCGTTCATCGAACCCATCCGCGAGTTCTTCCTCAGCTTCGGTGACATCGGGCTGGTGGTCTGGACCCTGATCAAGATTCTCTGCATCACGGTGCCGCTGATCCTCGGCGTCGCCTACTTCACCCTGTTCGAGCGCAAAGTGATTGGCTGGATGCACGTGCGCCAGGGCCCGGTGTATGTCGGCCGGATCTTCGGTATCGGCTTCATCCAGCCCTTCGCCG
>NZ_VMTV02000963.1 GCF_007644035.1 Vogesella mureinivorans
TTCGAGGTCGCGCACCTTGCCCTTGGCGCGACGACGCTGCAGCTGACCCTGTTCGAGCACGGCCAGCCCGGCCGAGTCATAGCCGCGGTATTCCAGCGCATGCAGGCCGGCGATCAGGATCGCACCGATATCGCGCTCGGCCACGGCACCAACGATTCCACACATGGGATCAGCTCCGCTGCGGGCGCATGCGCCCGGTCAATGAAAAATGCCTCCAAGGCCCGCCATTCTGAGCCCAGTTCAGCCCTTCGCGAACCGCGCGTGCCAGCGCCATCGCACGATT
>NZ_VMTV02000559.1 GCF_007644035.1 Vogesella mureinivorans
CCTCGTCGAACCGGCTGAAAAACTGGCTGTTTTTACCGGCACTGATGATCCCCGTGGTAACGGTCATCGGGACGCTGTTTCTGAAAGGCGTGTCGATTGGCGGCGTTTATCTGCTCGACCAGAAACAGCTTACGCTGGCGGCGCTGTGCGTGGCATGCGTGGCGGCTATCCTTACCGGCTGGTGGCTGACAAAAGGTACGCCGCTGCATGCGGTGCGTCAGTCGCGTCGGCTGGTCGATACCATTGGCTGGGCGGTGATCCTGCCGCAGATGCTCGCCATGCT
>NZ_VMTV02000837.1 GCF_007644035.1 Vogesella mureinivorans
CGACAACCGCATGGACAAGATCAGCTGGAACGAGCAGTGGCTAGGTTGGCCGGTCGACAAGAGCTATGCCGATGCCTCGGGCGTGGACAATGCCGCGCGGCTTCAGGGCAAGCTGTTCATGATCGTGGGCGAGCAGGACAGCAATGTCGATCCCGCCTCGACAATGCAGGTCGCCGATGCACTGATCAAGGCCGACAAGGACTTCGACCTGCTGGTCGTGCCCGGCGGCGAGCACAGCGTCGGGCGTTCGAGCGGACCGATCGACTATGTGACGCGCAGGCTG
>NZ_VMTV02000460.1 GCF_007644035.1 Vogesella mureinivorans
TGGCGACGACATTGCGCGCGGCGCACTGCAACTCGCGTATATCCTCGATGAGGATGACCCGGTCATCGGTGCCGGCGATCTCTGCGAGCAGCGCGTTGGCGAGCGTCGTCTTGCCGGTTCCGGTGCCGCCGGCGACGAGAATGTTCATCCGCCCGGCGACCGCATGTCGCAGCGAGGCGGCGGCAGCCGGCGCCATGATGCGCGCGCCCACATAGTCGCCGCGCGCGAAAACGGTTGCCGCCCGCTTGCGGACCGCGAACGCCGGAGCGATCACGACGGGCGG
>NZ_VMTV02000046.1 GCF_007644035.1 Vogesella mureinivorans
CTTTTTTCCACCATTCCTACTAATGCTCTTTTCTCTAAGTCTACTAACACTACATAATAGTTTTTCTGACCTTTGACTACGGCGATTTCATCAATTCCTAGTTTCTTCAGTTCTTGAGGTTTCTCTTCAATGAATCCCGCAGCTAATTCTTTTAGCATTGTCTCGACTTGTTGTTCGCTAACTCCATTTCTTCTAGCCACATTCTTGATATCACTCTCTAAAACTTCTTCAATAATTTTGTTTTTAAATCTTTCTGTGTAGACTCTTTTCTTTTTTACGAATTCTAATTCTTCACTAAACTTGCTGCCACAGCCGTCACACCTGATTTGACGCCGGTTTACTTGAAGATATACTTGTTTGTCTCCAAAAGGTAAATCTCTGACTACATACCAATGGTTTTGGTGCAGCTTATCTGTTGTCTTACTACAGCTAGGACATTGAACTTTTGGCTCTTTCTTTTCTATTTTTA
>NZ_VMTV02000169.1 GCF_007644035.1 Vogesella mureinivorans
CGAAGGGCTGACGTAGTGCACGGTGCGCAGGCCGGCCCGTTTCAGGCGGCGCTCCAGGCCGAGGTTGAAGTCCGGCGCGTCGATGCCGATGAACACGTCGGGGCTCAGCTTCAGCAGGCGCGCGTGCAGCTGGCGGCGCAGCTTCAGCAGGCGCGGCAGGTGGCGCAGCACCTCGGCGAGGCCCATCACTGCGAGTTCGCTGCAGTCCCACCAGCTGTCGAAGCCTTCGGCGCGCATCAGCGGGCCGCCAACGCCGACGAAGCGGGCCAGCGGGTAGCGCCTG
>NZ_VMTV02000087.1 GCF_007644035.1 Vogesella mureinivorans
CTGCCCGAAGCCGGAGGGCGCCTTCTACGTCTTCCCCGACATCGCCTGTGCCTTCGGCCGCAGGCACGGCGATCGCTTGATCGCCAATGACGTCGATTTCTGCGCGGCCCTGCTCGAAGCCAAGGGCGTGGCCTGCGTGCCGGGCTCGGCCTTCGGCGAGCCGCGCGCGCTGCGCATCTCCTACACCTGCCCCGATGCCCAGCTCGCCGAGGGCCTGAAGCGCATCCAGGCCTTCTTCGCGGAGCTTGCGTGAGCGCTCGCGTCTGGCTGCTGCTGCTGGCGG
>NZ_VMTV02000199.1 GCF_007644035.1 Vogesella mureinivorans
GGTGTCGAATCATGTCGGCCGACCGATGGCGCTGGAGCTGCTGATCGCCGGCTGCACCACCGTCTGCTGTCATCGCTTCACCCCGCGCGACACCCTGCGCCAGCATGTCGAGGCGGCGGATCTCGTGGTGGTCGCGGTGGGCAAGCCGGGCCTGGTACCGGGCGAGTGGATCAAGCCCGGCGCGGTGGTGATCGATGTCGGCATCAATCGCCTGCCGGATGGCTCGCTCACGGGAGACGTCGGTTTCGAGGCAGCGATGAAGCGCGCGAGCTGGATCACGCCG
>NZ_VMTV02000930.1 GCF_007644035.1 Vogesella mureinivorans
CATACGACCGGGTTCGCGCCGTGCGCTGGGCCGGTGCCGCGCTGGACCTGCTGGATCAGCGCCTGCTGCCGCAGCATCAGGAGCGCGTGCTGTGCCAGAGCAGCGATGAGGTGACGCGTGCCATCCACGACCTGGTGGTGCGCGGTGCGCCTGCCATCGGCATCGCCGCTGCGTGGGGCGTTGTACTGGCTGCGCGCGACGTGCAGGCCGCCGACGGTGCCCGCGCCGCCGAGGCGTTGGCACCCGCGATGGCCACGCTCAACGCCTCGCGGCCGACCGCGGTCAATTTGGCCTGGGCCCTGCGCCGCATGCGCGCTGCCCTGGTCGGCAGCGGCAGCGACTGGCGCGCACGCATCGAAGCCGAAGCCGCCGCGATCGAAGCCGAAGATCTGGCCGCCAACCGCTACATGGGGCGCCTTGGCGCCGAACTGATCGCGCCGGGCTCAGGTGTGCTGACGCACTGCAATA
>NZ_VMTV02000623.1 GCF_007644035.1 Vogesella mureinivorans
GGTATTTGCCGCGGGCGTTGGCTAATCTGATCTCGAATCCCCAATCCCGGGATCCCCACCGAAGCCGCGAACTACAGCTTTTCCAAGACCACGTTGTGGTTGGTGTAAATGCAGATATCGCCCGCGATCTTCAGCGCGCGGGTGGCGACTTCGGCGGGCGGCAGGTCGGTGGATTCGAGCAGGGCGCGGGCGGCAGCGAGGGCGAAGGGGCCGCCGGAGCCGATCGCGATCAGGCCGCCTTCGGGTTCGATCACATCGCCGTTGCCGCTGATGATCAGCGAGG
>NZ_VMTV02000205.1 GCF_007644035.1 Vogesella mureinivorans
GCGTCGAGCCGGCCCGCGGGATAGACGCCCGGCTGATCGATCAGGCCGGCGAGCGTCGGTCGCCCCTCTGCATCGGTGAACTGGCAGAGCACGCCATAGGGTTTGTTGAGGGCGATCAGCATGCGCGAGGGTGGGTCGGAGGATCGAGAGCAGCGCGCGGCTCGTTCAAGGCGACCGCGCTGGCGGACTGCGGATGCAACAGCGGCCGCTCGAGGCGGCCGCTGTCGGTCTTGCCCGGCGCGAACGCCGAGGTGATCGCTTCGACGATCAGTTGGCGGTCTTG
>NZ_VMTV02001164.1 GCF_007644035.1 Vogesella mureinivorans
TCCTTGGTGGCCTGGCGCTGGCTGTCGTTGAAGTAGGCCGGCACCGTGATCACGGCCTCGGTGACCTTCTCGCCCAGGTAGTCCTCGGCGGTCTTCTTCATCTTGGCCAGCACTTCCGCACTGATCTGCGGCGGCGCCATCCTGCGGCCGTCGGCCGTGGCCACCCAGGCGTCGCCGTTCTCGTGGGCGACGATGCCGTAGGGCACCAGGTCGATGTCCTTCTTCACTTCGGCGTCGGTGAACTTGCGGCCGATCAGGCGCTTCACCGCGTAAAAGGTGTTCT
>NZ_VMTV02001138.1 GCF_007644035.1 Vogesella mureinivorans
GGTCACCGCCATGGTCTCGCCGAGCGCGCGGCCGAGGCCCAGGAAGATGCCGCCGATCACCGCCGAGCGCGTGTAGGGCAGGACGATGTGCCAGGCGACTTCCCAGGTGGTCGAGCCCAGCGCGTAGGCGGACTCCTTCAGCCGGGTCGGCACGGTCAGGAAGACCTCGCGCATCACCGAGCTGATGAAGGGGATGATCATGATCGCCAGCACCAGACCGGCGGTCAGCGTGCCCAGGCCGAGCGGCGGGCCGGAGAACAGATGCCCGATCAGCGGCAGCTGG
>NZ_VMTV02000311.1 GCF_007644035.1 Vogesella mureinivorans
CTGCTCGGCGTCGCCGCCGGCTCGGGCAATCTGCCGCGCCTGATCGTGCTGAAGTACGCCGGCGGCGCCAATGACCAGCGCCCCTACGCGCTTGTCGGCAAGGCGATCACCTTCGACACCGGCGGCATCAGCCTGAAGCCCGGCCCCGGCATGGAGGAGATGAAGTTCGACATGTGCGGCGGCGCCTCGGTGATCGGCAGCTTTCTCGCAGTCGCCAAGCTCGGCCTGAACATCAACCTGGTCGCCGTAGTGCCAGCGGTCGAGAACATGCCCGATGCGCATG
>NZ_VMTV02000058.1 GCF_007644035.1 Vogesella mureinivorans
CGAGATAGCGGTGCTCGAAGTGCTCGGGCGTCATGTGGAACTCGGCGCGGATCGAGGTTTTCAGCCCGGGCAGAATCGTCGCATCGAGCGCGTCGACGATGCGCTGCTGCAGGCGCGGGCCCTCCACCGCCCAATCGACGCCGGCCTTCAGATTGGGCACCGGCACCAGCGCGTAGAAGCTGTCGCAGCCGGCCGGGGCGAAGCTGGGGTCGGTGGCCGTGGGCCGGTGCAGGTAGATCGAGAAGTCCTCGGCCAGCACGCCCTTGTGGAAAATGTCGTCGAT
>NZ_VMTV02000769.1 GCF_007644035.1 Vogesella mureinivorans
AGAAGATTGGGATAAAGTGATCAAAGTAAACCTTGACTCTGTTTTCAACCTTACAAAAGCAGTGATCAAGCCGATGATGAAGGCAAGATCAGGATCCATCATCAATATGACTTCAGTAGTCGGGGTGAAAGGAAATGCAGGACAGGCCAACTATGCGGCATCCAAAGCAGGGGTAATAGGATTTACAAAATCTGTTGCATTAGAGCTGGGATCAAGAAATATCAGATGTAACGCTATTGCTCCGGGATTCATTGAAACAGAAATGACGGCTGTTCTGGACGAA
>NZ_VMTV02001101.1 GCF_007644035.1 Vogesella mureinivorans
CACGCAGCCGAACTGTCTTGACCGGAGCGGACCTCAGAAGAATGGACATCCCCGCATGAAAGGCAGCTGACACTGCGGCGCCGTGGAATGGCAGCTCGACGGCGATCCGGGCTCGATCACTGCGTGCAACTGCACGCTCTGCCGTCGCTACGGAGCCCTCTGGGCGTATGACTGGGAGGGGGAACGCATCCGCTTGTCCGGTGTCACCTCGGTCTACACGCGCAGGGAACGGGAGAACCCGTTTCTCGAGATCCACTTCTGCCCCGCTTGCGCCTGCGTGCTG
>NZ_VMTV02000681.1 GCF_007644035.1 Vogesella mureinivorans
ACCAAGGAATTGAACACTCCGCAGGGGCATCCTTTGCACCAAACCCGATCTATTTCGATCCCGAAAATATCATTAAACTGGCGATCGAATCTGGTTGTAATGCTGTTGCTACCACCCTTGGCGTTTTGGGCATGGTTTCTCGCAAATATGCCCACAAAATCCCCTTCATTTTGAAATTAAATCATAATGAATTGCTGACTTACCCCAATCAATTCGACCAGATAATGTTCGCCTCTGTCGAACAAGCTTGGAATTTAGGGGCCGTCGCTGTCGGGTCAACTAT
>NZ_VMTV02001165.1 GCF_007644035.1 Vogesella mureinivorans
GGATCGCCCGCTTCGGCCGCTGGGGACGGCGCCTGCACGAGCTCTCGCTGGGCATCGACGAGCACCCGGTCGAACCCGAGCGGCCCAGCCTGCAGATCTCGGCCGAGGACACCTTCGCAGTCGATCTGGATCTGGACGCGATCGGCGCCGAGCTGGAACCCTTGGCACGCAAGGTCTGGACGGCGGCGCAGCGCTCGCAGCGGATCGGCCGGACCGTGGTGCTGAAGCTGAAAACCACCGACTTCCGCATCCTCACCCGCAGCCTGAGCTCGGACTCACCGCCGGCCTCATGGCAGGAACTCTTGCAGATTGCACTGGCGCTGCGTGCGCGCGTCGACTTGCCAAAACGCACGCGCTATCGGCTGGCAGGCGTCGGGCTGGCGAATCTGGTGGAGGCGGAGAGCCTGCCGCGGCAGGGCAGTCTGTTCGTGCGCGGGGAGTAACTCGCCGCACGAGAGGCGTGCGGG
>NZ_VMTV02000122.1 GCF_007644035.1 Vogesella mureinivorans
GTGGCGAATCAGGGACTCGAACCCCGGACCTGCGGATTATGATTCCGTCGCTCTAACCGACTGAGCTAATTCGCCACATCTCGATGCGCTGCATCAAGGCTGCGAACTATAACCGAGCCGTTTTTGCGCTGTCAATAGATTTCGTGCAAATCCTGCCGTCGGCTTTACAGTGTGTAGCAGCGGTCGCCACTGGCAAAGCCTGCCCAGTTTATGTCTACCCCTTTGCCAAAGCCGATCACCTTGAAGGTTTCGCCCATTTCCACCGGCGACAGCAGGCGCTGCGCTGCCTTGGCCAGCGGGAGGTATTGCTTCACGTTGGCCGCATCCAGGTGCGATAGCAGCTCGGTGATGCCGCAGTTGATCAGGAATTGCGCCTGGCTGCAGTAGCCGATCAGGTCCAGCCCGGCATCGATACCGCTTTGCGCCACCGCGCTGAAATCCACGTGGCAGGTAATGTCCATCAGGCCGGGCAGGTAGAACAGGTCCTGAATGGTGTGGTGGCGGTAGTGGCCCAGCAGGGTGCCCATATGGCGCTCGGGGTGGTAGTACTCGCTGGCGCTGTGGCCGTAGTCGATCATGATGATGGCACCGCGCTGCAGCGTGTGGCCCAGTGTGCGGATGAAGGCGCGGTTGGCCAGGCTGATTTCGCTGGTGTAGCCGGGGGTGGCGGGTATCAGCTCGGCGGCCAACGTGGCCAGTGCCGCATCGGTAAATGGGCGGTCTTCGTAGCAGAAGGCACCGTCCAGCACGGTAACGCCGCGCTGCTGCAAGCTGCCATCCACGCCGCGGCTCACCAGCTCGCACGGCATGGCGTCCAGCACCTCGTTGCCCAGCATGATGCCGTCGAAGCTGGCGGGCAGTGTGGCCACCCACTGTACGCGGCTGGCCAGGTGCGGTACGCGCTCGGCCAGCGTGGCGCGCTGGCGGTCTATCAGGTCGGGCGACAGGTCAACGATGGTGTAGCTGGCGGGTAGCTGGCCCAGTGCTTCCAGCTCGGCCAGCAGGTCGGCTGCCAGGCGGCCGGTACCGGCGCCAAATTCCAGCAGGTGGCCGGCGGTTTGCGGTAGCAGCGCGGCAAGCTGGCGTGCCAGCGTCCGTGCAAACAGCGGCGATAGCTCGGGCGCGGTGACAAAATCGCCACCTTCGCCAAACTTGCGGCTACCCGCGGTGTAGTAGCCCAGCCCCGGCGCGTACAGCGCCTGCTCCATGAAGCGCGAAAACGGCATCCAGCCACCGTTGTCGGCGATATCGGCGGCCAGGGTGGTGGCCAGGGTGCGGCTGATGGCCAGGGCGTCGGCGGAAGGCTGGGGCAGGGTCATGGTATGTACGTAGGCTGGCGGGTGGCAGCGTGCACAGGCACGCTGGCTGCCGTGTGCCGGCAGCAGCGGGTTCTCGTTTCTTGCGGCAACTGCCACTAGAATGGCGGATTGTCGCTAATCGGCGCGCAGACGCCAAGCGCCTTGCCGCATACACAACGCAAAAAGGGGCCATGCATGACCAACTCGCTCAATGACAAAGTGGTGCTCATTACCGGTGCCGCGCGCCGCGTGGGCGCCGGCATTGCCCGCCATCTGCACAGCCGCGGTGCGCGGCTGGTGTTGCATTACCGCGGCTCGCGCACGCAGGCGCAGGCGCTGGCAGCCGAGCTGAACGCGCAGCGCCCGGACACGGTGGCGCTGGCGCAGGCCGACCTGCTGGATAGCGCCGCGCTGCCTGCGCTGGTTGCCGACGCCGTGGGCTGCTTTGGCCGGCTGGACGGCCTGGTCAACAACGCCTCCAGCTTTTACCCCACCGACGTTGGCCGCATCAGCGAGCAAGACTGGTTCGACCTGATGGGCAGCAACCTCAAAGCCCCGCTCTTTCTGGCGCAGGCCGCCGCACCGTATCTGGCGGCCAACCACGGCGCCATTGTCGGTATTGTCGATATCCACGCCGAGCGGCCGATGAAGCGCCACCTGGTATACAGCCTGGCCAAGGCCGGCCACGCGCAGCTGATCCGCAGCCTGGCGCTGGAGCTGGCGCCGCAGGTGCGCGTCAACGGTGTATCGCCGGGGGTAAACCTGTGGCCGGAAGACGAGGTCTCGTTCGATAGCGCCGAGCGCCAGGCCATCGAAGCCACCATCCCGCTGCAGCGCACCGGCGTGCCGGACGACATTGCCCGCGCGGTGGCGTTTTTGCTGTTTGATACCGACTACGTTAACGGCCAGATTCTTGCCGTAGACGGCGGCCGCAGCGTGGTGCTGTAAGCCCGCCGCCGGGGCGGTGAAAAATAAGCGCCGCCCGATGGTACAAACCGGCCGCCGGGGGCTAAAATAGCCGGTTTTTCAATTTCTTAGCCGTACCTCATGTCCGAACCGCAACAGACTGCCGACGACAAGGCCAAAAAGGCCGTGTTCGAGGGCAATAAACTTTCCAAGCGCCTGCGCCACCACGTGGGCGCCGCCATCAACGACTTCAACATGATCGAAGAAGGCGACCGCGTGATGGTCTGCCTGTCCGGCGGCAAGGATAGCTACGGCCTGCTCGATATCCTGCTGGGCCTGCAAAAATCCGCGCCCATCAGCTTCAGCATCGTGGCCGTGAACCTGGACCAGAAACAGCCAGGCTTCCCCGAGCACGTGCTGCCGCAGTATCTGGAATCGATTGGTGTGGAATACCGCATCATCGAAGAAGACACCTACAGCATCGTCAAGCGCCTGATTCCCGAAGGCAAAACCACCTGTAGCCTGTGCTCGCGCCTGCGTCGCGGCATCCTGTACCGCGTGGCCGACGAGCTGGGTGCCACCAAGATCGCGCTGGGCCACCACCGCGACGACATGCTGCACACCCTGTTCCTGAACATGTTCTACGGCGGCAAGCTCAAGTCCATGCCGCCCAAGCTGGTATCCGACGACGGCCGCCACATGGTGATCCGCCCGCTGGCCTACTGCCGCGAAAAAGACCTGGAACGCTACGCCACGTTACGCGGCTTCCCCATCATCCCGTGTAACCTGTGCGGCTCGCAGCCCAACCTGCAGCGCCAGGTGGTGAAAGAGATGGTGAACGACTGGGACAAACGCTTCCCGGGGCGCGTGGAAAGCATGTTCCGCGCCCTGCAAAACGTGGTGCCCTCGCACCTGGCCGACACCAAGCTGTTCGATTTTGCCGGCCTGAAGACGGGTGACAGCCCGTTTGAAGGCGGCGATACCGCCTTCGACAAGGAAGAATTCCGCGACCCGATCGCTCTGGTTGACGACGGTGAGGGCGATGGCGAGGCCACAGCGGCCAAACCACGCCGCACCATCAGCATTCTGGATTCGCGCCCCAAGGCCGATAGCCAGGCAGGAGACAGCTGTGGCGGGTAAAGCACTGCACCCTTTCCGCCGCCGCGTGCGCAATAGCGTGGACGCCATGCCGGAAGTGGAAATCTCCGAGGCGGACAATATCCGCTCGCTGCACCTGGGCTCGGAAACCATCCAGAGCTCGATGGACCTGGACGACCCGCCTGACCTGGTACTGAGCTACAGCCGCGCCATGATGGGCTTTTTGCTGTGGCGCGACGACCCGTCGCACATCCTGCAAATCGGCCTGGGTGGCGGCTCGTTTGCCCGCTGGATAGACGAATACCTGCCCAACGCGGTCAGCGTGGCGGTAGACATCAACCCGCAAGTCATCGCCGTGGCGCGGGCGTTTTTCCAGCTGCCGGAAGAGGGCGACTTCTTCCAGATCGTGCAGGCCGATGGCGCCGAGTACGTGAAGGTATTCCGCGAATCCACCGACGTGATCATGGTGGACGGCTTTGACGGCCTGCAGATCGTGGACGAGCTCACGACCGAAGAGTTTTTCGAAGACTGCCACCGCGCGCTCACCGAAGACGGCGTGTTCGTCACCAACTGGTGGAGCGGCGACAAGCGCTATCACCAGTTTGTCGAGCGCCTGCTGGGCGTGTTCGAAGGCCGCGTGGTGGAGCTGCCGGCGCTTACCCACGGCAACGTGGCGGTGATGGCGTTCAAATCCACGCCGGGCAGCACCAGCTGGGATGCGCTGGAAAAGCGCGCCGACGAGCTGGAAGGCCGCTTCGGCCTGGAGTTCGGCGAATTTGTCCGCCGCCTGAAAGAAAACAACCTGCACAGCAATAACCGGCTGTTGATTTAAGATTCTTGTGCCACTGAAACGCTATTCATTGGCCACGAAATCCACAAACAGACACGAAAACCATTAGCTAAATAATGGTTGAGCTGATTGGCGCAGGCCGATCTTTCGTGTTTTTTTGTGGGTTTCGTGGCTAAAGCATGGGTGGAAAAAGGGATAAGCATGATCAGTTACGACACGATTACCGACCGCAAGCTGCGCTTTGCCCTGGTGGGCTGCGGCCGTATTGCGGCCAACCATTTTGGCGCCATCGAACAACACGCCGACCGCTGCGAGCTGGTGGACGTGTGCGATACCGACCCGGCCGCGCTGGCCGCCGCCGTGGCCCGTACCGGCGCGGTAGGCCACGCCACGCTGGCTAGCCTGCTGGCCAGCAGCCAGGCGGATGTGGTGATTCTGACCACCCCGTCCGGCCTGCACCCGCAGCAAGCCATCGACAGCTTTGCCGCCGGTTTCCACGTGATGACCGAAAAACCGATGGCCACCCGCTGGCAAGACGGCATCGCCATGGTGAAAGCCGCCGACCAGGCCGGCAAGCGCCTGTTTGTGGTCAAGCAAAACCGCCGCAATGCCACGCTGCAGCTGCTGAAGCGCGCCGTGCAGGAAAAGCGCTTTGGCCGCCTGTACATGGTGAACGTCAACGTGTTCTGGACCCGCCCGCAAGAGTATTACGACCAGGCCGACTGGCGTGGCACGTGGGAATACGACGGCGGCGCTTTCATGAACCAGGCCAGCCACTACGTAGACCTGCTGGAATGGATCGTCGGCCCGGTGGAAAGCCTGCAAGCCTACACCGGCACGCTGGCGCGTGATATCGAAGTGGAAGACAGCGGCGTGGTCAGCCTGAAATGGCGCAACGGCGCCATGGGCAGCATGAACGTGACCATGCTGACCTACCCCAAAAACCTGGAAGGCAGCATCACCATCCTGGGCGAGAAGGGCAGCGTGCGCGTGGGCGGCCTGGCGGTAAACGAAGTGCAGCACTGGGACTTCGCCGAACCGCACGCCATGGACGACGAGATCAAGAACGCCAGCTACAGCACCACCAGCGTGTACGGCTTTGGCCACCCGCTGTACTACGACAACGTGATCCGCGTGATGCGCGGCGAAGCCGAGCCGGAAACCGATGGCCGCGAAGGCCTGAAATCGCTGGAGCTGCTGGTAGGCATCTACCGCTCCGCCCGCGCCGGCCAGCGCGTGAACCTGCCGCTGGAGTATTGATTTTGTATTAGCCACGAAAACCACGAAAGGCCACGAACATGCTGGAAAAAGAGCTTTGCTATCGTATCCAGGGCTGTGTGTTCGAGGTCTACCGTGAGTTGGGTCATGGTTTTCTGGAAAAAGTGTATGAGCGGGCTTTGTTGCTGGAACTGCAGCGTCAGGGGCTGAGTGCGTTCGTGCAAAGCCCGGTGCAGGTACGGTACAAAGGCGAAGAAGTTGGCGATTACGTGGCCGACATCATCGTGGCAGGCCGCGTGTTGCTAGCGCTCAAGGCGCAGGAAAAACTGACCCAGGCGCATAAAGCCCAAGTGTTGAACTATCTGAAGGCAACGGGCATCAGGGTTGGGCTACTGGTGAACTTTAGCTATCCCAAAGCGGATATCGTGCGCCTGGTGCTTTAAGTCCCCGGCTGCGCTGGTCTGGTTCGGGTAGCTGCTGTGATCGCGCTGACATGCGTGCCCGCAATGGCTTTGCAGTTATTTTCGTGTTTTTTGTGGTTTTCGTGGCCAAAGAAAAAAAGGCAAAACAATGAGCTACACCGTTCACCCTACCGCCATCGTCGATGACGGTGCGCAAATCGGCGCCGACACCCGCGTGTGGCACTGGGTACACATCTGCAGTCAGGCGCGTATCGGCGCCCGCTGCTCTTTTGGCCAGAACGTGTTTGTCGGCAACGATGTCATCATCGGCGACAACGTGAAGGTGCAGAACAACGTGTCCATCTACGACGCGGTGACACTGGAAGACGACGTGTTCTGCGGCCCGTCCATGGTGTTCACCAACGTGAACAACCCGCGCAGCCACGTTAGCCGCAAAAACGAATACCGCCGCACCATTGTGAAGCGCGGTGCCACCATTGGCGCCAACGCCACTGTGGTATGCGGCCACACCATTGGCGAATACGCCTTCATTGGCGCAGGCGCGGTGGTCACCAAGGACGTGAAGCCCTACGCACTGATGGTGGGCACCCCGGCCAAGCGCATCGGCTGGATGTGCCAGTGCGGCGAGCGCCTGCCAGACAGCATCGACCAGCACGCCTGCACCGCCTGCGGCCAACGTTACGACATCGGCGGTAACCACTGCACGCCGGTTTGATCATCAAGATTTGGCCACGAAATCCACGAAATACACCAAAAAAACACCGCTAACGAGGCACTGGTCCATGAAAAGTGCCGCCCTTTGACAGCGCGTTGTTCGTGCCTTTCGTGTGGTTCGTGGCTGATTAAGGTTTAAAGCACATGTCCATCCAGTTCATCGACCTGAAAGCGCAGTACCAGCACCTGAAAGCCGACATCGACGCCCGCATTCACGCGGTGCTGGACCACGGCCAGTACATCATGGGGCCCGAGGTCAAAGAAGTAGAGGCGCAGTTGGCCGCCTACACCGGCGCCAAGCACGCCATCGGCGTGTGCGACGGCACCAAGGCGCTGCTGATTGCGCTGATGGCGCTGGGCGTGAAGGCCGGCGACGAGGTGATTACCACCCCGTTCACCTTCATCGCCACCGGCGAGATGATCGCCCTGCTGGGTGCCACGCCGGTGTTTGTCGATATCGACCCGGTCACCTACAACCTGGACCCGGCGCTGCTGGAAGCGGCGATCACCCCGAAAACCCGCGCCATCATGCCGGTCAGCCTGTACGGCCAGTGCGCCGACTTCACCGCCATCAACGCCATTGCCGCCAAACACGGCCTGCCTGTGATCGAAGACGGCGCGCAGAGCTTTGGCGCCAGCCAGCACGGCCAGCGCTCCGGCAACCTGTGCTCCATCGGCACCACCAGTTTCTTCCCTAGCAAGCCTTTGGGCTGCTACGGCGACGGCGGTGCCGTGTTCACCAACGACGACGAGCTGGCCAAGAAAATGCGCGAAATCCGCATTCACGGCCAGGACCGCCGCTACCACCACCCGGTGATCGGCCTCAATGGTCGCCTCGACACCATCCAGGCCGCTGTGCTGCTGGCCAAGCTGCCCAGCTTCCCGGACGAAGTGGCCGCCCGCGCCCGCATCGGTGCCCGCTATAGCGCGCTGCTGCAAGACGTGGCGCGCGTGCCGGTGATCGTGGCAGGCAACAGCCACGTTTACGCGCAGTACACCATCGAGGTGGCTAACCGCGAAGCCGTACAGCAAGCGCTGCAGGCGCTGGGCGTGCCCACCGCCGTGCATTACCCGATTCCGCTGCACCTGCAGCCGGCCTTTGCCCACCTGGGCCAGGGCGAGGGCAGCTTCCCGGTGGCCGAAGCCGCCGGCCGCCGCGTGATGAGCCTGCCGATGCACCCCTTCCTGGACGAGGCGACGCAAGACGCCATCGTGGCGGCGGTGAAGAAGGCGCTGGGCTAATTGGCCACGGTCTGGCAAAGGTTGGCCGCAGGCGGCTTTGCCCGCCATGTGGCCACCCTGGCAAGCGGGGCGGCGCTGGCGCAGGCGCTGCCCTTGCTGTTTGCGCCGCTGCTTACCCGGCTGTATACGCCGGCAGATTTCGGCGTGCTGGCGGTGTTTGTGGCCTGGCTGTCCAACCTGGCCGTGGTGGCCACCGCCCGTTACGACATGGCGGTGGTGTTGCCCGCGGACGATGCCGACGCCGCACGGCTGATGCGCCTGGCGCTGCTGATCAACACGGCGCTGTGCGCGCTGTGCCTGTTGCTGTTCTGGCCGTGGCACCAGGCCATCGCCAGCGCGCTGGGCCAGCCGGCGCTGGCCGCGTGGCTGCCGTGGCTGCCGCTGGGCGTGTGGCTGGCGGGCAGCGTGGCGGCGTGGACGGCGTGGAATAACCGCCAGCGCCGCTATGCGGCCAACGCCCAGGGGCGGGTGGTGCAGTCGCTGGGGGTATCGCTGCTGCAAGTGGCCGCCGGTTACAGTGGGCTGGCGGCGGCGGGCTTGATTGTGTCGCAGCTGGCCGGGCAGCTGTTGGCGCTGCTGGCGCTGGCCAGGGCCGATGTGGCTGGCCGCTTTGCCTGGCTGCGCGGCCATCGCCGTGCCAGCCTGCTGGTACAGGCGCGGCGCTATCGCGAGTTTCCGCTGGTGAACACGCCGCACGCTTTTGTGGTGGCGTTTCAGGATTCCTTGATGCTGGCCATGTTGGCCGCATTGTCCGGCAGCGCGGTGGTGGGGCAGTACGCGCTGGTGCTGCGCGTGCTCAAGCTGCCGGCAGCGCTGGTGGGGCAGGCCGTGTCGCAGGTGGTGTTTCGCGACCTGGCCGAGGCGGCGGGCCATGGCCGTGCGCTGCGCGGCATGCTGGCGCGGGCGCTGCTGATGCTGGCGGCGCTGGCTGTTGTGCCGTTTAGCGTGCTGGGTTTGTGGGGCGGGCCGCTGTTTGCCTGGGTGTTCGGCGCGGGCTGGCACGGTGCCGGTGACATCGCCGCCGTGCTGTCGCCGTATTTTGCCGCGGCGTTTATTGCCGGCCCGGCTTTCATGGTGCCGATGGTGCTGGGGCAACAGCGTGCGTCGTTTGTCTTTGTGCTGGCAGGCGTGGTGGTGAACCTGGCGGCGTTTGCGGCGGTGTATATGGCCAGCCACGATGCCATGCGCGCTTTTGGCGTGATGTCGCTGGTGATGACGGTTTATTTTGCGGCCTATGTGGCGTGGGTTTTCCGCCTGTTGCGCCGACGGGAACAACACGATGCTTGATCGCATAACACTGCTGCTGTGGCGCTGCTGGCTACGCCTGCGCGGGGCGCAACTGGCGCCGGGTGCGCGGGTGAACCCGTCGGTGCACGCCGCTGCGGCCAGCCTGACGCTGGGTGCCCACGCCCGCCTGTACTGGGGTGGCGACGTGCTGGCGCACGGTGGTGGTGGCCTGCGCCTGGGCGCGCACAGCCATATGGCGCCTTATTTTTACTGCCTGATCGGTGCCAACCAGCTGCAGGTGGGCGAGCACGTGGCCATCGGCCCGCGCTGCCAGTTTTTCTGCCACAGCAACGGCATTCCGGCCGACGCGCCAGCCACCCCGTTTACCGCCTGCCATGTCGATGGCGATATCCGCATTGGCAACAATGTGTTCATCGGCGCCGGCTGCATCGTGCTGCCTGGCGCGGTTATCGGTGACAACGTGGTGGTGGGCGCCGGCAGCGTGGTGAAGGGCGTGCTGGACAGTGGCTGGGTGTACGCCGGCCAGCCCGCCAGAAAGGTCAAACCGCTATGCTGACCGGCAATTCGCTGACCCTCCTGCAGCTGTTTGGCGCACTGCCGGCCATGCTGCTGGGCCGCCTCCGCCACCGGGCTGCCTTGCGTACCGAGCTGGCCCGCCAGTTTGGTGTGGCGGCAGAGCGCATCCGCCTGTTCGACAGCGGCCGCGCCGCTTTTGCCGCCTTGCTGCAGCTACACGATGTACAGGCCGGCGACGAAGTGCTTGTGCCGGCCTTTACCTGCGTGGTGGTCCCCAACCAGGTGCCGCCCAGCGGCGCCCGTGTGCGCTTTGTCGATATCGCTGCCGGCGGCCTGAACCTGGACTGGCTGGCGCTGGACGCCGCCATCCGCCCGGCTACCCGCGTGGTGGTGGTGCCGCACAACTTTGGCGTGGCGTGCGAGGTGCCGACCTGGCTGCGCGAGAAGCACCGCCAGGTACGCTTTGTCGACGACGCCGCCCACGGCTTTGCCTCGCAGCTGGACGGCCAGTGGCTGGGCACCTATCACGACGGCGCGTTTTTCAGTTTTGAATACAGCAAGAACCTGACCGGCGGCATTGGCGGCATGGCGATTCTGCCGGCCGGTGCCAGCCTGCCGGATAACGGTTTGCCCGAGCTGCGCTGCGCCGACGAATGGCGGCTGCTGGCTACCCTGGCCTCGCACCTGTTGGCCGCACGCTGGCCGCTGGCCGGGCGCATCAGCATGGCGCTGGCCCGCCGCGTGGGGCTGGTGTACCGCTCGGGCGACGACGAAGTGCTGTTTGGCGAGCCGCACCCGCCGCGCGCCATGCCGTTGCTGGCTAGCGTGCTGGTACGCCGCCAACTGGCCAGCCTGCCCGCCGTGCTGGCGCACAAGCAGGCGCTGGTGGCGCGCTACCGCACCGCGCTGGCCGCGCTGCCGGCGCTGCGGCAGTGGCAGGCCAGCGACGCGACCCACTGGGTGCGCTACCCGTTTGCGCTGCCGCGCCCGGTAGCCGACAAGGCCGCGCTGGCGCGCAGGCTGACTGCCGCCAGCGGGCTGAATATCGGTGTATGGTTCGACGATGTGATTCACCCGTCCGGCAGCTTCCGCCACGGCTACCGCGCAGGGCAGGCACCGCACGGCGAGGCGCTGGCGGCCACCGTGTTGAACCTGCCGGTGAACATTGCCATCGGCGTGGACGCTGCGCTGGAGCGCAAACTGGCACGGCTGCTGGCCGCGCTGCAGGCGGAGCTGGAATAAACATATGGTCGCCAACGATACCCTCTCATATGAAAAGGCCCGGCGGCATAATCGCACGCGAGACAAACAGGGCATGGCCAAAAGCATGCAGCCTTGTTCGTGTTTTTTCGTGGTTTTCGTGGCCAGAAAGTCAATATGAAGCTTCTTCTGATCGGCTCTGCCTCGGTGCACACCCACCGCTATCTGGCCGGTATCGCCCCGCATGTCAGCGAAGTGCACCTGGCCAGCAACGGCCCGCTGCCGCCACGCTACCATGCGGCCAACCTGGGCCGCGTGCTGCAGGTGGATTTCAGCCTGAAGGCGCTGGGCACCGCTGGCCGGCTGGCGCGGCTGATAGACGAGATCAAACCCGACATCGTGCACGTGCACCAGGCCAATAGCGTGGCCTGGCACGCGCGCCGCGCACTGGCCGGCCGCAAGCTGCCGTGGGTGCTCACCACCTGGGGCTCGGACGTTCTGCTGCTGCCACAGCAGAACGCGCTGATGAAAAAAATGGTGGCGGCCAACCTGGCGGCGGCCAGCGCCGTTACCAGTGATTCGCTGCACATGGCCGCCGTGTGCCGCCAGCTGGCCGCGATAGCGCGCATGGACGTGCTGAACTTCGGCATGGACGCGCTGCCGCCGCCGCCGGACATCGCCGCCAAGCCGCTGTCGGTGCTGTCGTGCCGCCTGCACAAGCCGCTATACCGTATCGACGCCATCATTCGCGCCTGGGCGCAGGTAGAAGCCGACGCCGCCCTGGCCGGCTGGCAGCTTACCGTGGCCGCCAGCGGTGACGAAACAGCCAGCTTGCAGGCACTGGCGCAGCAACTGGGGCTGCAGCGGGTGGTGTTTACCGGCTTCGTGGCGCCCGAGGTGCTGGCGCAGCACTACCGTGACGCGCGCGTGTTTGTCAGCGTACCGATGAGCGACGCCACCAGCATCAGCCTGCTGGAAGCCATGGGCCACGGCTGCCTGCCGGTGTTGTCCAACCTGCCGGCCAACCTGGAATGGGTGCTGGACGGCGTCAACGGCGCCATCGTGGAAGACCTGGGCCGGCTGGGCTGTGCGCTGAAGACGCAGCTACGGCGCGCAGGCGATAATGCCGCACTGGCCAGCGCCACGGCACTGAACCGCCAGCTGGTACAGACCAAAGGGCTGTACCGCGAGAACATGCAGCGCTTTGCGCAGATTTACCGGGAATTGTGCTGAGGTTTTTTGCCACGAAACAATAAAAGGCGTTGGCCACGAAACCCACAAAAGGGCACGAAAAAGGCAAAGGCGTTTTTTTGCCACGGAATACACGGAAGATGCGGACAGAACCTTAAAGACACCAAGGTTGGCCGCAGTGGTGTCTGTGTGTTTCCGTGCTTTCCGCTTTTCCGTGGCTAAGAAAGGTTCGTGTTTTTTCGTGGGTTTCGTGGCTAAGAGGTAGTAAAAGCCTTTTGCCACGAAACCCACAAAAGGGCACGAAAAAGGCAAAGGTATGTTTGCCACGGAATACACCGAAGGCACGGACGGTGCTTTAACCAAGCCACGGTTGGCCGCAGTGGTGTCGGTGTGCTTCCGTGCTGTCCGTTTTTTCCGTGGCTAAAAAAGCAGGTGTTTTTTCCCGGCCAAAAGCTTTCCCGGCCAACGCAGTAACAAAACGAGTCGTCACCCGTAGACAGGTTTGAACAGATGAAAATTGCCCACCTCACCAGCGCCCACCCGCGCCACGATATCCGCATCTTCGTGAAAGAGTGCGCCACCCTGGCCGAAGCCGGCCACGAGGTGCACCTGATCGTGGCCGATGGCAACGGTGACGAGATCAACCGTGGCGTGCGCCTGCACGACGTGGGGCCCAAAAGCGGCGGCCGCTTGTCGCGCATGACCGGCACCGTGAAGCGCGTGTACGAGAAGGCGCTGCAGCTGATGCCCGATGTGGCGCATTTTCACGACCCCGAGCTGATCCCCGCCGCGCTGCGCTTGCAGCAGGCCGGCATCAAGGTGGTGTACGATGTGCACGAAGACGTGCCGCGCCAGGTGCTGGCCAAACACTGGATTCCCGATATGGCGCGCCCGCTGGTGTCGCGCGGGGTGGAAACGCTGGAAGACTACGCTGCGCGCCGCTTCGACGCCATTGTGGCCGCTACGCCGGTGATTCGCCGCCGCTTCGAGCAGGCTGGTGCCCGCTGCGTGGTAGACGTGTGCAACTACCCCATTCTGGCCGAGCTGGTACGCGATACGCCATGGGCCAGCCGCCGTAACGAGGTGTGCTACCTGGGCGGCATCAGCCGCACCCGAGGCATCGAGCCGATTATCGCCGCGCTGCCGGACACCGATACCCGCCTCAATCTGGCTGGCCTGTGGAGCGAGCCGGACCTGAAAGCCGCGCTGCAGCGCGAAGCCGGCTGGAACCGCGTAAACGACCTGGGCGTGCTGGACCGCGCCGGCGTGGCCGACGTGCTGGCCGCCAGCAAGATCGGCCTGGTGACGCTGCTGCCCACGCCCAGCTATGTGGAATCGCTGCCCATCAAGCTGTTCGAGTACATGGCCGCCGGCATGCCGGTGATTGCCAGCGACTTTCCGCTGTGGCGCGAGATCATCGAGGACGCCGACTGCGGCCTGCTGGTGGACCCGCAAGACCCGCACGCCATTGCCGACGCCATCGCCCAGCTGCTGGGCGACGACGAACGCGCCCGCCTGATGGGCCTGTCCGGCAAGCAGGCGGTGCTGGCCAAGTACAGCTGGGCCGCCGAAGGCGCCAAGCTGGTGGACCTGTACCGGGGGTTGGCCGCATGAACCGTTCCATGCCCCTGACGCTGCTGTATATCGCCCTGCCGCTGTGGCTGCTGTTTTGTCTGGTGCAATGGCTGTGGTACGGCGCGCCGCTTACCGCCGCCACGCTGGGTGGCCACGCCGCGCTGGCGCTGGCCTACACGCTGTGGCACTGGCGCAATGGCGCCTGGTTTGCGCGGCTGGCGGCCAACGATTACGCCGGCTGGCAGCGTGTGGCGCAGGGCGGCCAGATGCGCTTTTTGATGGCTTACGGCCTGTCCAGCCGCGGCATGATGCTGGCCTGCCTGGTGGTGGGCATGCAGTGGGTGGCCAGTGGTGCCATCCCCAGTACCGAACGCCTGCTGACCCACGGCATGCTGTGGGCGCCGCTGGGCATTGTTCTGGCCTATTTTGACTGGCTGCGCATGGAGCAGGGCGCTGCCGCAGGGCAGGCGCAGTAGCATGGCTGCCATCGGCTGGCCGCTACGCATGCTGCAGGCCCACCCGCGCCTGGGCGTAGCCCTGCTGTGCGGCGGCCTGGTGGCGTGGCTGGCGGGGGCGTGCTACCCGCTAAGCCAGCTCACGGCCAACCTGCTGGGCTGGAACGCCGGTGCAGGGCTATACCTGCTGCTGGCGGCCTACATGATGCGCCAGAGCGACGAGGACAAAATCCACCAGCACGCGCTGGTGCAGGCCGAGGGCCGCAGCCTGCTGCTATTGCTGGTGGCGGCATCGGCGCTGGTCTGCCTGCTGGCCATCGTGGCCGAGCTGTCGGTGGCGCGCCAGCTGCACGGTGCGGTACGCAGCGGCCACATTGCGCTGTGCGTGCTTACTATTGTGTCGTCCTGGCTGTTTACCCAGACCATGTTCGCGCTGCATTACGCCCACGGCTATTTTCTGGCGCTGAACCGCGGCCAGGCGCCGGGGCTGGATTTCCCCGGCACGGCGATGCCGGACTATGGCGACTTTTTTTACTTTTCCGTGGTGATCGGTACCTCGGGGCAAACCGCCGACGTGGCGCTCAGTAGTGCGGCCATGCGCCGTACCGGTACCTTGCACTGCATGCTGTCGTTTGCCTTCAACACCACCGTGCTGGCGCTGATGATCAATATCGCCGCCGGCCTGATGTAGCCGTTCACCCCATAACAGACCAACTATCGTGCGCATTCTTTACATCAACCACTACGCCGGCAGCCCGCTGCACGGCATGGAATTCCGCCCCTACTACCTGGCCCGCGAATGGGTGAAAGCTGGCAACGAGGTGCATATCGTGGCGGCCGACTACTCGCACCTGCGCCAGCACAACCCGGAATTAACAGCCAAGTACGCCGACCAGGACATCGACGGCATCCGCTACACTTGGTGCAAGACCCCGCGCTACGAGGGCAACGGTGCCAAGCGCGTCATCAATATCTTCCGCTTCCTGGGCCGTGTGCTGGGCTTGTCCGGCCGCTACCTGCGCGACTGGAAACCCGACGTGGTGATTGCCTCGTCCACCTACCCGCTAGACACCATCCCGGCGGCGTTTATCGCCGGCAAAACCGGCGCCCGGCTGGTGTACGAGGTGCACGACCTGTGGCCGCTCACGCCGGTAGAAGTAGGCGGCATGAGCCCCAAGCACCCGTTTATCCGCCTGCTGCAATGGGCCGAGGACTTTGGCTACAAGAAAGCCGACACCGTGGTGTCCATGCTGCCCTGCGCCAAGGATTACATGATGGCGCACGGCATGGCGCCGGAAAAATACGTGGTGATCCCCAATGGCGTAGACGTGGCCGAGTGGCAGGGCCAGCCCGAGCCGCTGCCGGGTGAGCACCGCATGCGCCTGGCCGAGCTGAAGGCGCAAAAGCGCTTTATCCTGGGTTACGCCGGTGGCCACGGCCTGGCCAACGCGCTGGACTACCTGCTGCAGGCCGCCAGCCTGATCCAGCAAGACCCGGCGCTGGCCGACAAGCTGCAGATAGTGCTGGTGGGCGATGGCCCCGACAAAGCCGCGCTGGTGCAGCAGGCGCAGGCGCTGGGCCTGGATAACGTCAGCTTTTTGCCGGCCATTGCCAAGCGCGCCGTGCCAGCCTTTCTGGCCGAGTGCGACGCGCTGTACATCGGCTGGCGCAAGCTGCCGATCTACCGTTTCGGCATCAACCCCAACAAGCTGTTCGATTACATGATGGCCGCGCGCCCGGTATTGCACTCGGTAGAAGCGGGCAACGACATGGTGGCCGAGTCCGGCTGCGGGGTGAGCGTGGCGGTGGAAGACCCGGCCGCCATCGCCGACGGCATGCGCCGCCTGCTGGCCACCACGCCGAACGAACGCGGCCGCATGGGCGCCGCCGGTAAAAAGTTTGTGCTGGCCAAACACGACTACGCGGTGCTGGCGCGCCGCTTCCTGCAGGGCGTGAAGTAAGCCCCGCCCAACCTGTCGCGGCAAGCCTGCGGCCAACTGTAGAAAGCGCATAACACGATGAGCGAGCCTTACTGGAACCCGATGGTGCCGGAGCTGACCGTCACCGACATGGCGCGGTCGCTGCCGTTTTATCTGGCCGCCGGCTTTAGCGTGCGCTTTCGCCGCAGTGCGCCCGATTTTGTTTACCTGGAGCTGGGCCAGGCACAGCTGATGCTGGAAGCCTGGCACCCGCAGGGCTGGCACACCGGCGAGCTGCAAACGCCGTTTGGCCGTGGCATCAACCTGCAGATCGAGGTGGATGACGTGACCGCGTTGGCCGCACGGCTGCAGGCCGCCGGCTACGCCTGCTTCCGCCCGCTGCAGGAAAGCTGGTACGCCGTGGCCGACGACGAAGAAGAAGGCCAGCTGGAAGGCCTGTGGCAAGACCCGGACGGCTACCTGCTGCGTTTTGTCGAAATACTGGGCAGCCGCCCGCGCCCACCGGAGGCCACATGAGCCAGCAGCCACACATCCGCTTTGATTTTGCCGACGGCCTGCGCGGCCTGGCCATGCTGGCCGTGGTGCTGTTCCACTACACGCAAACGTTCTGGCAGCGCCGCGACCGCATTGCCGAGGTGATGAGCGTGCCGCCGCTGCCTGGCTACGACGGCGCATCGTTCGTGCTGCCGTTCAACCTGGGCGCGGTGGGGGTGGGGCTGTTTCTGCTGATTTCCGGTTTGCTGATTCCGCTATCGCTCACGCGCATGGGCGCGCTGCGCTTTGCCGTGTCGCGCTTCTTCCGCATCTACCCCACCTACTGGGCCGGGCTGGCGGTGACAGTGGCGGCATTATGGTTGGCCGCACAGCTGCCCGGCGGCGTGTGGAGCGTGACCGCGCGCGACGTACTGGGCCATGTGAGCATTGCGCTGATCGACTGGATCGGCGGGCGCAATATCGACCCGGTGATGTGGACGCTGAAAGTAGAGCTGTGGTTTTACGCCATGCTGGGCATCGCTTTCACACTAACCGGCCGCCGCATCAAATGGGCGATCTGGCTGCTGCTGCCGCTATTGGTATGGCTGTGCCGCTTTGCGCCGGTAAACGGTTTTCAGACCATTGTGTGTTACTTCCCGCTGATGTTTGCCGGCAGCTGGGTGTACTTCTACCAGACCGGCCACGCCGGCCGCGTGGAAACCGTGCTGCACTTTATCGGCATGCTGGCGCTGTACGTATGGCTTACCGGCTGGGGCAACCCCGGCCTGTACGCCAGCTATGGCATAGGCGTGGCGCTGTTTGTGGCGGCGGCTTTCTGGCCGCGGCTGGTGGCGGTGCCGCTGCTCACACGCGTGGCGGGCGTGAGCTACGCCTGGTACGTGTGTCACGCCACGGTCGGTTACGCCATTTTGTTTACGCTGGCACAATACGGCACCCCGTGGTGGGCGATGGTGGCCATCGCGCTGGGGGTGACGTGGGGCATGGCGCAGGCGATTCACCGCTGGGTGGAGCTCCCGACGCAGCGGCTGGGCAAGGTGTTGTCGGACAAGTTGAAGTGAGTGGTCGCCGGGTATGCAGGTAGCCCGGATAAGCCGCAGGCGCATCCGGGGAACGAGGGCTTGCGCCAACGGGATGGGTGGCGTGATGGGTAGGTTGGGTTGAATGAAATGAAGCCCAACGTTCACCGCGTTACGGTTGCATGGTTGTTGCTATTTGCTTCGTCAACGTTGTGACCGCTTGAAGTGATAGATGCGGCCAACATTTGGTGCTTGGTTTGATGAACCGCTGCGCGGTGCTGTTTGCATGCCGCTATCGAGCGGCAGCGAGGTTCTTTCTTTTGCGTCGCCAAAAGAAAGAACCCAAAGAAAAGGCGACCCGGGGCTGCTCGAAACCCCGGACAAAACGGCATGCCCCAGGCGCCGCCGAACTCGCCCCTTGCTAACGGCGCGGGGCTCAGACAAATCGGTGTCTTAAAACCTGGGGCATACCGTTTTGTCCGGCTCGCGCCAACGGGATGGGTGGCGTGATGGGTAGGTTGGGTTGAATGAAATGAAGCCCAACGTTCACGGCGTTACGCCTGCATGGGGGCTGCTATTTGAGCGGTAAACATTGGGCTTCGCGGGTGCAGCCCAATCTACTGGCTGGCTAAGGCATTCAAGGGACGATAGGCGCTATCCATTGCGCCATCGCACCGCATCGATTACATACCGTCACCCGCTACGGGGGGCGGTGCTGGATAATGGCGCGTCGGGCTGACCTGCCGCATGAATACGGAAAAGAACATGGCTGAACAGAAGTTTTTACCCTTCGCCCTGCCGGATATCGGCGAGGACGAGATCAATGAAGTGGTCGACGCGCTGCGTTCCGGCTGGGTGACCACCGGCCCGAAAACCCGCCAGTTCGAGGCGGATTTTGCGGCCTATATCGGCGGCGGCGTGGAAGCGATTGCGGTGAATTCGGCTACCGCCGGCCTGCACCTGGCGCTGGAGGCGGTGGGGGTGAAAGAGGGTGACGAGGTGATCGTGCCCAGCTACACCTTTACCGCTACCGCCGAGGTGGTGCGCTACCTCGGCGCGCACCCGGTGTGCGTGGATGTGGACCCGGTTACCTTCAACATCTGCCCCGATGCCATCCGCGCGGCCATTACCGACAAGACCCGCGCCATCATGCCGGTGCACTTTGCCGGCCTGGCCTGCGATATGGACACCATCATCGCCATTGCGCGCGAGCACGGCCTGAAGGTGGTGGAAGACGCCGCCCACGCCATGCCCACTTATTACAAGGGCACGCTGGTGGGGGCGCTGGATTCTGATGTAACCGTGTTCAGCTTCTACGCCAACAAGACCATGACCACCGGCGAGGGCGGCATGGTGGTGTCGCGCCAGGCCGACATCATTGCCCGCTGCAAGATCATGCGCCTGCACGGCATCAGCCGTGATGCTTTCGACCGCTATACCTCCAAGACCCCGGCCTGGTACTACGAAGTGGTGGCCCCGGGCTACAAGTACAATATGCCGGACACCGCGGCGGCGATGGGTATTCACCAGCTCAAAAAGATCAACGCCTTTCTGCAAAAGCGCGAGGTGATGGCCGCGCGCTACGACGCAGAGCTGGCCGGCCTGCCACTGACCTTGCCCGCCCACCCCGCCGACGCCGGCAGCAACCATGCCTGGCACCTGTACCCGGTACGCCTGCAGCCGCAGGCCGGTATCAGCCGCGATGATTTCATCGTGAAGATGGCCGAGCTGGGCATAGGCTGCTCGGTGCATTTTATTCCGCTGCACCGCCAGCCGGTATGGCGCGATACCTACGGCCTGACCCGTGAGCAGTTCCCGGTAGCGGATGCGGCGTTTGAAGCCGAAGTGACGCTGCCGCTGTACACCCGCATGAGCGACGACGATCAGACCCGCGTGATTGCCGCCGTGCGCCAGCTGCTGGGGCAGTGATGCGCGATTCGGATAAGCATGGCGTAGATACCTTGCGGCCAACCTTGGCCGCACGCCCCGGCTCGGCGCTGGCCAAGCGCCTGTTCGACCTGGTGGCCGTACTGGCCGGGCTGTGGCTGATCTGGCCGCTGCTGTTGGCCATCGCGCTGTGGGTAAAGCTGGACTCGCCCGGCCCGGTATTCTTCCGCCAGGTGCGGGTAGGGCGCGGCGGCCAGCTGTTCCGCATCCACAAGTTCCGCACCATGAAGATCGGTGCCGAGGCCGCCGGCCAGCTGACGGTGGGCGCAGACCGGCGCGTTACCCGCGCCGGCCAGCTGCTGCGCAAGACCAAACTGGACGAGCTGCCGCAGCTGCTGGACGTGCTGTACGGCGACATGAGCCTGGTGGGGCCGCGCCCCGAGGTGCCCAAATACGTGGCGCACTACCCGGATGGCGTGAAGGACATCGTGCTGTCGGTGCGCCCCGGCATTACCGACTGGGCGTCGATCCGCATGATCGACGAGAACGAGATACTGGGTAAGGCTGCCGACCCCGAGCGCGCGTACATCGAGCAGGTACTGCCGGAAAAGCTGGGCTACTACGTGCGCTACGCGCAAAGCCACAGCGTGGCGGGCGACGTGCAGATCATCGTGGCGACCTTGCTGAAGATTGTGACCCGCTGACAGGACACCAGGTATGAGCCGACCGGAACAGACTTACCGAGGCAGCTGCCACTGCGGCGCCGTGCAGTTTGAAATCACCACGGACTTTCCCGAGCTGACTATGTGCGACTGCTCGCTGTGCCGCAAGAAAAATGCGCTGATGGTGAAGGTGCACGAGAGCCGCTTCACCCTGCTGGCGGGGGCCGAGCAGCTGGCGGAGTACCAGTTTCATACCCATACCGCCCGCCATTTCTTTTGCAAGGTGTGCGGCATTTACCCCTTCCACCGCAAGCGTGTGACGCCGGATAACTTCGGCATCAACGTGTTTTGTCTGGATAACTTCGACCCGGCGGGCATTCCTGTGCGCCAGGCCGTTGGCGCGGCCATGCCCTGAGCTGGCGGCTTGCTGAGATAAAAGGTTTACATGCTGGAAAAACTGCTTTCCTTCTCGCGCCATCACAAGATGGCGCTGCTGATGCTGATGGATGCGCTGCTGCTGCCGCTGGCCATGTGGAGCGCGGTGCTGCTGCGCCTGGGCGGCAACTGGGACCCGAAGCTGGACCCCTACCTGTGGATATTTGCCGTGCCGCCGCTGTGGGTGCTGCCCATCTTCATCAAGCTGGGGCTGTACCGCGCGGTGCTGAAGTTTCTGGACGACCGCATCGTCTACACCGTGTTTGTCGGCGTGTCGCTGTCGGTGCTGGTGTTGATGGCGGTGATCCTGATGGCCGGTGTCAGCGCCTTTCCGCGCACCTCCATCATCATCTTCTGGGTGTTCGCCATGGCCTATATCGGTGGCAGCCGCTTTCTGCTGCGCGGCCTGGTACGGCGTATCGACGCGCTGGATGCGCCACGGCGCCCGGTGCTGATCTACGGCGCCGGCCGCGCCGGCCTGCAGCTGATGGCCGGCCTGCTGGAAGGGCGCGAGTACCGCCCGATGGCGTTTGTGGACGATAACCCGCAGCTGTGGCGCCGTACCTTCCGTGGCCTGGCAGTGCACGGTCCGCACGAGCTGCCGCAGCTGTTGCAAGACACCGAGGCCGAGCTGATCCTGCTGGCCATTCCGTCGGCCAGCCGTGGCCGCCACCGCGAGATTCTGGAAAAACTGGAAGCGCTGCACGTGCCCATCAAGCGCCTGCCGGGCATGGCCGACCTGGTGTCCGGCGAGGTACGCGTGACCGAGCTGCGCGAGGTCGGCATCGACGACCTGCTGGGCCGCGACCCGGTACCGCCGCAGCCGGCGCTGCTGGCGGCCAACATCAGCGGCAAGGTGGTGATGGTTACCGGTGCGGGCGGGTCGATTGGCTCGGAGCTGTGCCGCCAGATTGTGCGGCAGAAGCCCGTGCGCATCGTGCTGTTCGAGGCCAGCGAGTACGCGCTGTACGCCATCGACCAGGAGCTGGCCCGCCTGGCGCCGGCGGTGCAGCGCGTGCCTTTCCTGGGCAGCGTTACAGACTACCCGCGCCTGCTGGCCGTGCTGCAGGGCATGCAGGTAGACACCGTCTACCACGCCGCCGCCTACAAGCACGTGCCGATGGTGGAACACAACCCGGTGGCCGGCATCGTCAACAACGCCTTTGGCACCGACACCTGCGCCCGCGCCGCCGAAGACGCGGGCGTGGCCACCTTTGTGCTGATCTCTACCGACAAAGCCGTGCGGCCAACGAATGTGATGGGCGCCACCAAGCGCCTGGCCGAGCTGGCGCTGCAGGCGCGCCACGCGGCGGGCAGCCGTACCCGCTTTGTGATGGTGCGCTTTGGCAATGTGCTGGGCAGCTCCGGCTCGGTGGTGCCGCTGTTCAAGCAGCAGATCGCCAGCGGCGGCCCGGTAACGCTGACGCACGCCGACATTACCCGCTATTTCATGACCATCCCCGAAGCCGCGCAGCTGGTGATCCAGGCCGGCGCGATGGGGCAGGGCGGTGACGTGTTCGTGCTGGACATGGGCGAGCCGGTGCGCATCATCGACCTGGCGCGGCGCATGATTCACCTGTCCGGCCTGCAAGTGCGCGACGAGCGCAACCCGCAGGGCGATGTGGAGATCCGCTGCACCGGCCTGCGCCCGGGCGAAAAGCTGTACGAGGAGCTGCTGATCGGCGACAACGTGCTGCCCACCGACCACCCGCGCATCATGCGCGCGCAGGAATACCACCTGCCGCCGGCCGAGCTGGCGCAGCATATGGCCGCGCTGGCTAGCGCGTGCGAGGCGCTGGATGCGGCGCAGGCCTTTGCGCTGATGCAGGGCGTGGTGCACGAGTTCCAGGCCGCCGAGGCCACCGCCGACTGGCTGGTGCAGGCGCGGCGCTAGCGCGTACCGACACAGCTTTGCTGCATGAACGTACAAGGCCCGCCGGCCATGCCGGCGGGCCTTGTTGTTTGCTGACAGGGTTGGCCATGCGTGGCAGGCAGGGTTGGCCGCATGGCCTGCGGCCCACCCTGCCCCCGGGCATCAGCCGGCTTTCTGGCTGACTTGCTGCAGGATGCTGCCGCTGGTGGCGTAGTCCTTGTTCAGATAAATCTTGGCAAACGAGTGCCCCAGCATGTCGCTGATGGGGTGGAAACCGATGCTGGCGTTGGCCGGCAGCACGGTTTTTACCACGCGCAGGCCGTTGATCACCTGGTCCCAGCTGGAGGTAACGTAGCTGGATTGCGGCAGCACGTACTGTGCGGGCGTGGCCACGCCCACGGTGACCACCTTGCCCAGTGCTTTTTCGGGGCCGCCCACCAGCAGGTTCTGGCCCACATTGGCGTACAGGTTGCCCTGCGAGTGCGCCACCAGCACCACTTTGCGGCCTTCGCCCAGATAGCGGCGGTACATGTTGACGTGTTGCGGCAGCTCGGTCATCTGCTGCTCGCCGGCAAAGCTTTTCACGTAGCTGTCTACCATGGCCTGGCTCATCCAGCCCGGCTGCGCCGCGCCGCCATCCACATAGCGCCAGAAGTCGCGGGCGCTCTGCGTTTCCTGGTTTTTCTGGCGGAATACCTGTTGCAGGTCGGCAAAGAAACCATTGGTGGCGTTATAGGCGTTGCCGTATACGTAGCCCTTGTCCAGCTTGCGCGCCTGCAGGCTGCCTTTCAGCAATTGCAGGCTGGCGATGGCATCGTCGAAAGTGTTCTGGATGCCGTTCACGTATACCACGGCCGAGGCGGCAGCGTGGGCGCTGCCAGCGGTGGCCAGCAGCAGGGCGGCGGCCAGTGCGATAGTGCGTTGGTGCATGGGTATCTCCCGAAGTACGTTGCTCAGGGTGGTGTGGCAGGTGCCGTGGCGCAGGGCGTGGCACCGGGGTCGTCAAAGAACTGGCCGGCGGCCAGGCCTTGAAAGCGGATATAGGCGTCGCTGTCGGCCGGGCGGCTGAGCATTTCGGCGCGCGCGGTCATGATCTGGTCGTAGGCCCATTGCTGGTCCTGGCCGCTGCTTTCCAGCGTGGCCGGCGCCATCACGCAGGCAATGGCGCGGGCTATGCGCACGCCAGCCCGGTGGGCGCTGGCCTGGTCGTGAGCCTGATGGATCGCCTCGGCCCAGCCTGCGGCCAACTGCAGCATGGCCTGGTGTAGCGGCGGGTTGCTGCCATAGCGTGCGGCCAGCCATTGCTGCATCTCGTCCGGTACAGCCTTGGCCGGGCGTGTTGCTGCTACCGGGGTGGCCGGTATGGCGGGCAGGGGCAAAGCTGCCGCTGTGGCTGCCGCAGCGGCAGGGCTGGCCTGTGGCGCAGGCTCTGGCGCAGCGTCTGGCGCTGCCGGCCACAGTAGCCAGGCCAGCAGCAGGCAGATGGGCAGGGTAATCAGGTAGCGCATGGGTAGGTCCTTGCAGGGGCTGGGGGATACTATGCTTGGCTTTTGTGTCGATAATTAAACGTTTGTTGGTTGTTATCGATATGTGCATTTGCAGCATGTTGGCGTGCCGCAACAGCAGGTGCATCGCCTTGCCAGCGAAGGCTTGCAGCGTTTTGCCTGCACGCTCGGCCAACCCGACTGGCTAATACGCAGTGAAAGCTACCTTGCAATGCACAGTAGTGCTTGCTAGTATGCAGCCATGCATTCCGGCACGCGTGCCGGCAGGTTCCTTGTATTGCAAGGTAGTGGCTGGCACAGCAGGGCGCGCCAGGCAGATCTGGCACCGGCCATATCACCATGGCGCAACGACGGCAGGAGGGGGTGGATGAAAACGCAATTACGCAAAGGCACGCTGGAAATGTGCGTGCTGGCGGTGCTGGCGCGGCACGACAGCTATGTGTACGAGATTGTCAGCACGCTGGCGCAAAGCATGGACATCAGCGAGGGCACCATCTACCCGCTGATGCGCCGGCTGCAGGCAGACGACTGGGTCAGTACCTATCTGGTGGAGTCGGCCAGCGGGCCGGCACGCAAGTATTACCGGCTGACGCCGGGCGGGCGCGATGCGCTGGCCGCCATGCGCCAGGAATGGGGCAGCTTTGTTGCCGAGATCAATGCCGTGCTGGCGAGTGCGCGGCCGCAAGGAGAGACAGCATGAACCGTGAACAATACCTGCAAAGGTTGGCCGCAGCCCTGGGCAAACTGGCCCCCGCCGAGCGCGACGAGATTCTGGCCGATTACCGCGCCTATTTTGACGATGCCGCCGCCGACGGCCGCAGCGAAGCCGACGTATGCGCCGCGCTGGGCGAGCCGGAGCGGCTGGCGCGCGAGCTTACCGCCGAGCGCAAGCTGGCCGACTGGGAAGCGGACAAAAGCCCGGCCAACATGAAGCAGGCGCTGGGCGCGCTGGCCGGCCTGGGCGTGCTCAATGTGTTGTTGGCGTTTCCCTACCTGTTTTTGCTGACCTGGCTGGGCAGCCTGTGGCTGGGCGCGGTGGGCCTGCTGATTGCGGGCCTGGTGATCACCGGCAGCTGGGCTAGCCACAGCGTGTTTGGCTGGCCGTCGCTGGACAATATCGTGGTGAATGACAGCGGCGTGGGGCCCTGGCTGATTGCCACCAGCCCGCATGACGGCCAGCCGCCGCGGCTACGCATCGAAGGTGATCATGGCGAAACGGTGCGCATCGAGCCCGACCCGGCCAGCGGCAAGCTGGTGATCGAGGCGCGCGACGGCGACGAACACTTCCGTCTGGAGCGCGACGCCAGCGGCAATCTGGCCCAGCTGCAGATTCGCGATGGCGCCGACACGGTCGAGCTCAGCGGCTTGCCCGGTGCCTCGTCCGGCAGCGTACTGGTGTTGGGCCTGGTGCTCACCGTGCTGGGGCTGGTGGGCAGCATCCTGGGCTGGAAAGTGTTGCGCTGGGTGTGGCGCGGCACCGGCCGCTGGCTGCGCTGGCAGCAGCGCCTGGTAGCGGGCGAGGCGGCAGTGCGGTAGGCTGCGGCCAACCTTCGATACGGGAGCAGGCATGGAAACCCGCTGGCTGGAAGACTTTCTGGTATTGGCCGAAACCGGCAGCTTTACCCGCTCGGCCGAGCTGCGCCACCTCACGCAGCCGGCGTTTTCCCGCCGCATCAAGGCGCTGGAAAACTGGCTGGGTGCCGACCTGATCGACCGCACCACCTGGCCCACGCGGCTCACGCCGGCCGGTGAGCTATTGCAGGAAAAAGCGCGCCTGCTGGTGGGCGAGCTGTCCAGCACGCGCAGCCTGCTACGCGGCCTGCAGCAAGCCGACGCCGCCACGCTCACGCTGGCGGTGCCGCATACGCTGTCGTTCGGCTTTGTGCCGCGCTGGCTGGCCGACGAGCAGACTACGCTGGGCGAGGTAGCCTGGCGCCTGCTGGCGCATAACGTGCACGACGCGGTGATCGCGCTGACCGAGGGCAACGCCGACCTGCTGCTGTGCTACCACCACCCGCGCCACCCGGTAGAGCTGCCGGATAGCCGCTACCACGGTCTGCGCCTGGGCAGCGAAACGCTGCAGCCATTCAGCCGCGCCGAGCAGGGCCAGCCGGTATGGCAGCTGCCAGGCAGCGAGGGCGCGCCGCTGCCGTTTCTGGCTTACGGCCCCAATGCCTACTTTCGCCGCATGGTGGAGCTGATCATCCAGCGCGCGCCGCAGCCTTGCCTGCTGCAGCAGCGCTTCGAGACCGACATGGCCGAAGGCCTGAAAGCCATGGTGCTGGAAGGCCACGGCGTGGCGTTCTTGCCGCAAAGCGCGGTACAGCGCGAGCTGGCGGCCGGGCAGCTGGCCGCCGCCGGTGGCGAGGCGTGGTCGCTGCAGATGGAAATCCGCGTATACCGCGACGCGCGTCGCGAGCTGCCGCAGCTGGATGCACTGTGGCAAGGGTTGGCCGCACGCTACCCGGCGGTGTGATCGCCGGGTTTCGCATGGCAGTGTAGGGGGACTGGCGCCAAATTGGCCTCGTGCGGTCACGGGGGTAACCGGCAATACCAAACCTTGTCCGCGTAGTGGATGCCCGCTATTCCCTATATGTTTTGTCTGCTTTTGCTGCTGATTGCCAGCATGTCCGTCGTGGTCAGGGTGCCATTTGCCGCCAAAAACCTGCACGTTGGCCGCAAAAAGCTGCCTGTTGCCAGATCATGCAAATCTTGCATGATCCTATCGCCATTCGGAATTGGCCGCCGCCACGGTGCTGCCGCTACAGTGCAGGCACTCCACACAAAAGCACAAAGACAACACCTATGACCACCCGCCTGGAACACGATCTACTGGGGGACCGCGAGGTCCCGGCCCACGCCTACTGGGGCGTGCACACCCTGCGAGCCATCGAGAACTTCCCCATCACCGGCCAGACCATCGCCAGCTACGGCGACCTGATCCGCGCGCTGGCGGTGATCAAGCAGGCTGCCGCGCTGGCGAACCACCAGCTGGGCATTCTGGCAGACCACCACAAGGAAGCCATCGTGCTGGCCTGCGAGGAAATCCGCGCCGGCAAGCTGCACGACCAGTTTGTAGTAGACGTGATCCAGGGCGGGGCGGGCACCTCCACCAATATGAACGCCAACGAGGTGATCGCCAACCGTGCCTTGGAGCTGTTGGGCCACGGCAAGGGCGAGTACCAGCACCTGCACCCCAACGAACACGTGAACATGGGGCAGAGCACCAACGACGTGTACCCCACCGCGCTGCGCCTGGCCACCTTCTGGGGCGTACAGCGCCTGCTGGCCGCCATGGCCCGCCTGCGTAATGCCTTTGACGACAAGGCCGACGAATTTGCCGACGTGCTGAAGATGGGCCGTACCCAGCTGCAGGACGCGGTACCGATGACGCTGGGGCAAGAGTTCCGCACTTACGCCGTGATGCTGGGCGAAGACGAACAGCGCCTGTACGAAGCCAGCGCCCTGATGCTGGAAATCAACCTGGGTGCCACCGCCATCGGCACCGGCATTACCGCCCACCCGGACTACACCCCGCTGGTGTGCCAGAAGCTGTCGGCGCTCACCGGCCTGGCGCTGGAAACCGCGCCTAACCTGATCGAGGCCACGCAGGATTGCGGCGCCTTCGTGCAGCTGTCCGGCGTGCTCAAGCGCGTGGCGGTCAAGCTGTCCAAGAGCTGCAACGATTTGCGCCTGCTGTCGTCCGGCCCGCGTGCCGGCCTGGGCGAGATCAACCTGCCAGCGCGCCAGGCCGGTTCGTCCATCATGCCGGGCAAGGTCAACCCGGTGATTCCGGAAGTGGTGACCCAGGTGGCTTACGAAGTCATTGGCAACGACATGACCGTGACCATGGCGGCCGAAGCCGGCCAGCTGCAGCTCAATGCCTTCGAGCCGGTGATTGCCTACAGCCTGTTCCGCAGCGTGAGCCACCTGGCCGCCGCTTGCGACACCCTGCGCGATAACTGCGTGGTGGGCATTACCGCCAACCGCGAGTACCTGCTGGACACCGTGCACCGCTCGGTAGGCCTGGTGACCGCGCTGAACCCCTATATCGGCTACGCCGCCGCTACCGAGGTGGCGACCGAAGCGCACCAGACCGGCGGCAGCGTGTACGACATCGTGCTGCGCCGTGGCCTGCTGACGCGCGAGCAGCTGGATACCGTGCTGCAGCCGGCAGCACTGACCAGCCCGCGTTGGCTCACGCTGTAACGATTCCCTCTCTCTTGAATGTGATGTGAAGCTTGGCCGCCCTACCGCAAGGTAGGGCGGCATTTTTTTGCCCGCGTCTGCCCGTGCGCCGCCCGATCTGGGCAAGCCAGCTTTGCGCAGTCTGTGGCGGCTTTTTGTCTGTTTATTGCGCCATCATGCTGCATGGCGACACAAGCTTGCCTGCGGGCACCCGCCATGCTGGTACGCCAGGCAGCGGCGTGCTGCGGTGCGGGATTTGCCTGATTACAGCGCGGCCACTTTCTGTTTTAATGCCAGCCCTGCGCGGCAGCCTTGCCAGTGCAGCATGAAAAAACAAGCGCTACGGCGCTGATGTACCGCCCGGCAACGACCGAAGCGGACACTACAAAGGATTAATTTCACAAAGCAATACAGGGAAATACCGTGAAACTTAATCGATTGACCAAGATGATCCTGGCCGCCATGGTGCTGGGTATCATTGCCGGCTACGGCTGGCGTGAAATGGCTGGCAGCGAAGAAGCGATCAAATCGTTTGCCGACCAGCTGTCCATTCTGACCGACATCTTCCTGCGCCTGATCAAGATGATCATTGCGCCGCTGGTGTTCTCCACCCTGGTGGTGGGTATTGCCCGCATGGGTGATTCGGCTACTGTTGGCCGCATCGGTGCCAAAGCCATGGGCTGGTTTGTCACCGCCTCGCTGGTATCGCTGGTGCTGGGCCTGATCATGGTGAACCTGCTCAAGCCAGGCGTGGGCCTGAGCCTGCCGCTGCCGGAAGTGACCGCCAGCTCGGGTATCGAGAAGGGCGCGCTGACGCTGAAAGACTTCATCAGCCACCTGATCCCCAAGAGCGTATTTGACGCGCTGGCCAAGAACGAGATTCTGGCCATTGTGGTGTTCTCGCTGTTCTTCGGTACCGCCGCGTCTGCCGTGGGCGACAAGGCCAAAGGCCTGATTGACGCTATCGATGCGGTAGCGCACATCATGCTGAAGGTTACCGGCTACGTGATGAACTTTGCCCCCTTTGCCGTATTTGCCGCGATTGCCGGCATGGTGGCCAAGGAAGGCCTGGGCATTTTGTCTACCTACGGCAGCTTCATGGCGCAGTTCTATCTGTCGCTTGGCTTGCTGTGGCTGGCGCTGCTGGGCATGGGCTCGCTGTTCCTGAAACGCCGTGTGCTGGAGCTGCTGCGCGCCATTCGCGAGCCGGCACTGCTGGCGTTTTCTACCGCCAGCTCGGAAGCTGCCTACCCGAAAACCCTGGACCGCCTGAAACGCTTTGGTTGTAGCGACCGCATCGCCAGCTTTGTGCTGCCGATGGGCTACTCGTTCAACCTGGACGGCTCCATGATGTACTGCACCTTTGCCACCATCTTCATTGCCCAGGCTTACGGCATTGACCTGAGCCTGTCGCAGGAAATCACCATGCTGCTGATCCTGATGGTGACCTCCAAAGGCATGGCCGGTGTGCCGCGTGCTTCGCTGGTGGTGATTGCCGCCACGCTGGCGCAGTTCAACATTCCGGAAGCCGGCCTGCTGCTGCTGCTGGGTGTGGATCACTTCCTGGACATGGGCCGCTCCGCCACCAACGTGCTGGGTAACGCCATTGCAGCCTGCGTGGTCGCCAAGAGCGAAAAAGAGCTGGGCGCTGCCCAGCCGGTGCTGGACGAAGACGACGATATCGACCCGCAGCCGCGCCGCGAGCCAGAGGCCACGCCGGCGTTTGCCAAACAGGGCTGATACCCTGACACTGTCGGCTGGACAACGATGGATGCATCATGAAAAGCGATGAACGCTATCTGACCCAGCCGCAGCTGGCAGAACTGGCCAGCCAGGTACAGCAGTATCTGGCCGGTGAGCACGAGGTAGAACTGGGCGGCTTTGATGCCCAGGCGCTGGTCTTGCTGGTGGCCGAGCGTATTGGCCCGGCCATCTACAACAAGGCGCTGGCCGATGCCCGCAGTGCGCTCGATACGCGCATGGAATCGCTACAGTCGGCCCTGTGGGAGCTGGAGCGCAGCTAGCGCACCGTTACTGCCCTGGCTTGGTACAAAAAAGGTTGGCCGCATGCCATCACGGTGTGCGGCCAACCTTTTTTCATGGTGCTGTATCAAGAAAAAAGCCTGCCGCATGGCAGGCTTTTTTGCGGGTAGCCCGTGGCTTACCAGGCGCTATGCCATACATCCAGCAGATCGCTGACTTCTACGCTGGACACTTCGCTGCGGCCTTTCAGCCAGCCAGCCAGTGCAGCTTGTACGTCGGCGGTGACTTTCACGCCGTTTACCGGAAACACGATGCCATCGAGCTGGCCATCGCTAAAGTGGCCACCAAAGCTCACGCCTTGTGCATCTACCGCTTCCAGCCAGCCGTTCAGGAAAGCATCGTTGGCCGCATCGTCCAGGCCAGCCAGCGCGGCGACCACGGTAAAGCCCAGCTCCTGGAACTCGCCTACGCGCAGTTTCTTGCGTTGGCGTGGCGACAGGCGTTTCAGGCGGTTTGGGGAGTTCGGGTTGGTCATGGTTGGGACTTTCACTCGGTTTAGCGGCCTACATGATAGCAGTTTCGTGGTGGTACTTAACGTTAAACCGCTTATGTAAAGAAGATGATAGCATTGGCATAATATGCAAGGGAGGACGATAAGTGCGTAAACATTTTCTGGGTTTGCTTCCATTCATTCTGGCCGCCTGCGGTGGCGGTGGCGCCGGTGGTGGCAGCAGCAATACGGTCGGTAGTGAGATTGTGGATGTCGCCGCGTGCATCGCGGGTAATTGCAATTTGTCAGCCAATAGCGTGGCGGTGAATAGCCGCAATACCATACTGACGGTGCAGAACACGCGCAGTATGGAGGCCTACGTTACCCTGCGTAATGTGGGGAGCAACCCCGCTGTCGCCATGATGAGCCTGGCCGAAGGGGCGAGCAATATTGCAGCAGGTACGCTAGCTACCTACACCACCTCAAGTATCCGCTTGCAGAATAACGTACCTTCAAAAGTGGAAACCTTTAACCGCAAACTGGCCAGTTTGCTGAATAACGGCCAGCAGGCTGGCTCCGGTACAGGGAGTGGCAGCGTCGTCCAGGCGAGTGGCGTACCGGCGGGCCCGCTGACGGTTGGTACTTCTGTTGCCAGCTGGAATGCACAGGTTTCCGATGCAGATGCGGCGTTTTCTTCTACGCTGCAAGGCCAGGCAACGTTGGGCACTGGGCAGAGCGTGAATGTGTGGGTGGCGGCAAGTAGCAATATCAGCAGTGCTCAGGCCCAGAGAATGGCAGATATCTTTGCCAGCCAGATTTACAACCCGGTCGTTGCGCTGGCTGGGGAGCCGTGGGGGGCTGTGCCTGCCGTGGCACAAAGCAGCCTGATCGCTGGTGGCGCACGCGATATCCATATCGTGCTGCACGACATCACGCCGGATGCCCAACCTCTGGGTGTGATTGGCTATTTCTGGGGCATCAATAACTTTACCCGTGCTTTCCTGTTGCAGCACCCGGAAACTGCCTCACTGAAGAGTAATGAGCAGCTGGTGTTTTTCATGGACTCTGCAACCTATGGGTATGCAGAGGATCCAGACCCGCTGAACAGTAACAACAAGCTGCTGTGGAACGAAACCAATCCTACTCCCGCTATTGCTATCACAACACTGGCGCACGAATTCCAGCACATGGTGCAGTTCTACCAGAAGGTAGTGCGCCATGCGGCCAACCCGTTGCCGGTACCCGCGGACGACACGTGGCAAAACGAGTTGGCATCGCAGACATTGGCCTATGTACTGGGGCAGCAAATGTATGCCAACCAGGGTACCGGCAACAATGACATCAACCCTGGTGAAATGGGCTACTACAACCCGCATCTATACGCCAGTGGCGAGTTTGCCCGGTCTCTGGGCTATGGCGGTTGTCTGATGACGGCGTGGGGTGAGAGCAGCTTCGATCCGTGTTCTGCTGCCCTTCACTATCCACAAGCGCTGAGCTTTGGCATGTATCTGGTGCATCAGTATGGCCCCGGCATTCTCAAGGAGTGGATTACCAGCAACAAGAGTGGCGTGGCGGCGATTGAAGCGGGTTTGCAAGCTCGCGGCGAGACGGCCGGCTTCTACAATGTGCTGAAAAAATGGCAGCAATCTGTGTTCCTGGCGGCCAACCCGCTACTGAACCGGCCTGGTTATGGCTTCCCGGCGCGTAATGATACGGTTAGTGGCCAGAATTTTGCGCTCAGAGCGGTTTATCCTTTCCGCTATAGCAAGACTTATCGTCTGGATGTCAGCCCGCTGTTGTCCTTGCCAGAGCCGCTTACCCCTTATCGCATCAAGGTGCAGACCCGGGTAGTGAGTGGTGACAAAATCTGGTTACCCGCTAATGCCAGCCTGACGTTGATTACCGATAGTGGTCTGGCATTCTGATTGTACTGCCCTGTAAATGAGCAAGCCCCCGCACGGTACCGTGCGGGGGCTTGTTGCTTAACGCATGGCAGTTACAAACCCAGCTCCTGCCAAATACTATCGATACGTGCTGACACTTCTGCACTCATATTGATGGTCGTACCCCATTCCCGGTGGGTTTCCCCTGGCAGCTTGTTGGTGGCGTCCAGCCCCATTTTGCCGCCCAGGCCGGAGACCGGGCTGGCAAAGTCCAGGTAGTCGATAGGCGTGTTCTCGATCAGCGTGGTATCGCGTACCGGGTCCATGCGGGTGGTAATGGCCCAGATCACTTCTTTCCAGTCACGCGTATTCACGTCGTCGTCTACCACCACAATGAACTTGGTGTACATGAACTGGCGCAGGAAGCTCCAGCAGCCCATCATCACGCGCTTGGCGTGGCCGGGGTACTGCTTCTTGATGCTGATCACCGCCATGCGGTAGCTGCAGCCTTCCGGCGGCAGGTAGAAGTCCACGATTTCGGGAAACTGCTTTTGCAGGATGGGCACGAACACTTCGTTTAGCGCCACGCCCAGGATGGCCGGTTCGTCTGGCGGTTTGCCGGTGTAGGTGCTGTGGTACACCGGGTTCTCGCGCATGGTGATGCGGTCGATGGTGAATACCGGGAAGCTATCCTGCTCGTTGTAATAGCCGGTGTGGTCGCCGTACGGGCCTTCCAGCGCCATATCATTGGGGTGGATGTGGCCTTCCAGCACGATTTCGGCACTGGCAGGTACTTGCAGGTCGGAGCCGATGCACTTCACCAGCTCGGTGCGGCTGCCACGTAGCAGGCCGGCAAACTGGTATTCGGACAGCGTATCCGGCACCGGGGTTACGGCGCCCAGGATAGTGGCCGGGTCGCAGCCTAGCACCACGGCAACCGGGTAGGGCTTGTCGGGGTTGGCCGCACGGAATTCGCGGTAGTCCAGCGCGCCGCCACGGTGCGCCAGCCAGCGCATGATCACGCGGTTGCGGCCGATAACCTGCTGGCGGTAGATGCCCAGGTTTTGCCGCTTCTTGTGCGGGCCGCGGGTAACGGTGAGACCCCAGGTAATCAGCGGTGCCACGTCGCCAGGCCAGCAGTGCTGGATGGGCAGACGTGACAGGTCAACCTCATCGCCTTCCCACACAATTTCCTGGCAGGGTGCCTTGCGTACTTCTTTGGGTGCCATCGATAGCACTTGTTTCAGCAGCGGCAGTTTGTCCCAGGCGTCGCGAAAGCCTTTTGGTGGCTCCGGCTCTTTCAGGTAGGCCAGCGTCTGGCCGATTTCGCGTAGCGCCAGCACGTCATTGGCCCCCATGCCCATGGCCACACGCTTGGGGGTGCCGAACAGGTTGGCCAGCACCGGCATGTCGTAGTGCTTGTCGCCCGCCTGTGGCCGGGTAAACAGCAGGGCAGGGCCGCCGGCTTTGAGCACGCGGTCGCCGATTTCGGTCATTTCAAGATGGGGGGAAACAGGGCAGGTAATGCGTTTGAGCTCGCCCTGTGCCTCGAGCTGGGACATGAAGTCCCTCAAGTCGTGATATTTCATGATTTTTTCATGATCTAGCGCAAAAACGATGGTGCGGCGCAAGGTTAATCTAGGTTCTGACGTCGCAAGCTACTGTCCGCAGTGAATCAAGTCAATAAGCGGGCAAGCAAGCGAACCACTTTTACTAGCTACCCGCTTGGAGATAATGATGAAAAAGCTTGCTATTGCTGCTCTGGCTACCCTGCTGACCACCAACGCATTTGCTGCCCAGGGCGACATCCTGGCGCGTTTCCGCGTGACTAATGTTAACCCGCAGACTTCGGTTTCTTCTGATCTGGAAGGTGTCGATGTAAAAGATGACACCATCCCGGAAGTTGATTTCACTTACATGCTGACCAACAACGTGGGTGTGGAACTGATCCTGGGTACCTCCAAGCATTCCGTTACCGCCGGTAGCACCGAACTGGGCACTGTGAAAGTACTGCCACCAACACTGACCGCCCAGTACCACTTTAACCCTCAAGGCGAGTTCCGTCCTTATGTGGGTGCTGGTGTGAACTACACGCGTTTTTACGGTTTCAAGAACAAGATTGATGGCTTGGATCTGAGTGTGAAGAAAAACAGCTTTGGCCCGGCACTGCAAGTGGGTATCGATATGCCGCTGACCAAAGATGTATTCCTGAACCTGGATATGAAAAAAATCTGGATCAAGACCAAGGTAAAAGCCGGTTCTACCGATCTGGGCACCCTGGACATCAACCCGCTGGTAACCAGCGTAGGTATCGGTACCAAGTTCTAATACTGGCCGTATCGTGTGAAAAAAGGGCACTCCGGTGCCCTTTTTGTTTGCGCGCCAGTACCCGCGCCTAGCCATTGGCCAGCTTGTCAGCCAGTGGGGTGCTGGGTATGCTGTCCTCGTTCATCCATCCGGAAGTGCTTGCTCAATGACCGCGCAGCCAGGCCGCGCCACCCATAGCCACGTTGCGCTTTACGCCGCAATGGTCAATGCCGTGGTGATTTTCTTTCTCAGCCTGTACCCCTTTAGTGGCTGGGCCTACTCGGGGCGGCCGCTGTTCGAGTTTCTCTCCTACCCGCTGCCGTTCTATGTCCGCTTTTTTGATAATGCGGCCAACGTTGTCATCTATATTCCCTACGGTTTCAGCCTGGCGCTATTGCTGCTGCCGCGCTGGCATTCGTTTCTGCTTGCCATCCTGGTAGCCAGCCTCACCAGTATCGGTGTGGAGTTCTTGCAGGAATTCCTGCCCATGCGGGTGGCGTCCAACCTGGATGTGCTGTGCAATGTGGCCGGGGCATGTCTCGGCGCCACGCTGGCGGTATCACCGCTGTTTCGTCGTCAGTGGCACCACCTCAAGCAATGGCGCCGTCGCCATTTTGCCGACCATAGCGCGGTAGATTATGGCCTGCTGCTGCTGGGCCTGTGGTTTATCACCCAGCTCAACCCGGCCATGCCGCTGTTTGGCGTGGTGGCTTACCCGCAGGGCTTGCCGCAGCCGTATGTTTCACCGCTGGATAACCCGCGGCTGTTCCTGTTTCTGGTGGAAGCCGGTGGTGCCATGGCCAATATGCTGGCGGCTTGCCTGTTCATGACCAGCCTGTTCAGGCAGAAAGCCGATCGCTTCAAGGCGATCTTGTTGCTGCTCGCCGCCATCTGGTTCTGCAAAATGTTGGCCGCTGGCGTGTTGCTCAAGCCCTTCGCGCTGTTTCAGTGGATCAACCCCCATCTGGTTACCGGCCTGACCGCCGGCTTCCTGCTGCTGTGGTTTTTTGCTGGCCGCTCGCGGCTGGTACAAACCATCACGGCCATGCTGGCATTACTCCTGGCCCAGTTTGCCGCCACGCTATGGCCGTTAAGCGAAGTGCAGTCGGACTTTCTCTCGCTCTTCCGCTGGCCCTACGGCCATCTGCTTAACATGAGTGCCCTGCTGGATTTTCTATCAGACCTGTGGCCAGCGGCCGCCATGGCGTGCTTGCTGCTCTCGTGTTACCAGCAGCTAAATTCTCTGCAAATCAAACAATGAGGTAATGCGCCAGTCCACCCAGGACGGCTTGCGGCACTGGTGGCTAAGCCATGCCGTGCGCATCCCCAGGCGTTTGGCTGTTTTCAGGTTGGCCGCAGAGTCCTCCACCATGATGCAATTTCCCGCGTGAATACCCGCCTGGCGCAGCACGCTGGTGTACGCCGCCACCCGTGGTTTGGGTGTAAAACCAAAGCTATCCATGCCAAAACAGCCCTCAATCTGTGTTTCTATCCCCAGGTGGCGCACAATCGCCTCTACATAGTGTTGTGGGCCATTGGAAAACACCCACTTGCGCCCCGGCAGGCGCTTCAGCCATAGCGGTAGCTGCGTGCCGGTTTCAATCAGGGGCAACAAACTCTCCATCGGGTGGGTCTGCTTCAGGAAATGTTGTGGTGCTATGCCATGGTGGCGTTGCAGCCCGGCAAGCGTTGCACCGTAGCGTGCCCAGTAGTCAGTGCGCAGCCGGTCCGCCTCGGTGCGGCCAACCCCCACGTAGTGACAGATATAACGTGTCATATACTCGTTAATCATCGGAAAAACTGCCGCGCCAGCATGGTGCAGCGTGTCATCCAGGTCAAAAAGCCAGTGTTGAGCATGCGTTGTGATTGTCATTTCGCCATGGGTCCCATCGGAAAGCGCCTAAGTCTATGCACCCTTGCAAAAAAAATCCCGCAGTTTTTGCTGCCCAATCAGTAGCTTGTCCATAGGGCAGTAAAAAACTTCGCGATAAGTGTTGACGGGTTTTGGCTGGGTGGGTATAGTTCGCCTCCTCAGCTGACGACGCAAACGAAACAAGCCAGTCAGCACCGCTCTTTAACAGACCA
>NZ_VMTV02000526.1 GCF_007644035.1 Vogesella mureinivorans
CTCCAGCTCCTTCAGCCGTTTCACCTGATCCGACTTCAGGCCGCCGAACTCACGCCGCCAGCGATAGTAGGTGACCTCCGTCACCCCAATCGCCCGGATCGCCTCCGCCACAGACTGCCCCTGCGAGACCAGGACATCCACCTGCCGCAGTTTGGCCAAGGCCTCCTCAGGCCGGTGCTTCACCCTCGCCATTTCGGTCCTCCTCCGGTCTAAAGCCATACCTCAAGGCGGACCACCTATCGTAATCGCCGGCGGCAACTCCTCCCCGTGCTGCGGTGTCCG
>NZ_VMTV02000394.1 GCF_007644035.1 Vogesella mureinivorans
GAAGTTGCTTTTAATTCGGGAAAATACTTAAAAATTAAATCAGCTGAACAGACAGGTACCACATCTTCATTCATTAAAAAATGAATTTTTGCACCAGGCCAATTTTCGATTTGTTCGGGTGTTCCCGTATAAATGGCGGCATCAAAAATATGTTCACTGAATAAAAAGGGTTTGGTGCTGGTTTCAAGGTGAATGGTGATTTCTGGATAGACTGCATTGAACTTATATAGTCGGGGCAACAACCAACGTGTAGCAAATGTCGGAACCACACCAAGCTTTAAT
>NZ_VMTV02001083.1 GCF_007644035.1 Vogesella mureinivorans
CGTCGAGAACGGCATCTACATCGTCGGCGCCGGCAGCTTCTCGATCGACCAGCAGCGCTACAACGCGCAGTTCGGCGGCCAGCTGTTCTACGAGATCAAGGACGGCATGCGCTGGTCCACGTCCCAGTTGCCCGAGGCGTACATCAGCCGGGTGAACCAGAAGTCGTACTCGCCCTCGATCGGCTGGAACGCCCGCGCGCGCGACGCGACGAGGGCGGCGAGGGTGGCGGAGCCGAGCTTGAGGAAGTGGCGGCGGAGCATTGCTTTGAGCCGGGATTCGGG
>NZ_VMTV02000601.1 GCF_007644035.1 Vogesella mureinivorans
GACAACGATTAGCCCGTAGTCTGCGACATTGTTGAGGTAGTGGAACATACTAATATTCAAGTTTGGACTCATAGAACCGACGAACTTCATTAATGCGCCGGGACGTTCGGGAAACTCGAAGCGATAAAGCAATTCATCGCAAGCGAGGGGAGAACGTCCGCCAACCATGTGACGTAAGTGCAGTTTTGTCAGTTCGTCATCGGTTAAGTCAAGAGTTTTGAACCCGCAAGCTTCAAAACTTTCTGCCATCTTTGCAGCATCGGCACGGTTTTGAATTTGCAC
>NZ_VMTV02001178.1 GCF_007644035.1 Vogesella mureinivorans
GCGCCGATGTCGGCTCCGACCTTCAAGGGCATTGCACTGCGCGGCGTCGGCCCCGCGCTGATGTCCGGGCGCATCGCCCATATCGAGTTCGAGCCCGGTGACCCGGCCACCTGGTACGTCGCGGTGGGCTCGGGCGGCGTGTGGAAGACGGTCAACGCCGGAACGACGTGGACGCCGATTTTCGACGCGCAGGCCTCGTACTCCATCGGCACCTTGGCGATCGACCCCTCGAACACATCCGTGCTCTACGTCGGCACTGGCGAGGACGTCGGCGGCCGCCAT
>NZ_VMTV02000803.1 GCF_007644035.1 Vogesella mureinivorans
CTGCAGCCGCGCTTCCATCTCCAGCACCTCGGCGGCGGGTACGTTGAGGTCGCGGGCGATGGTCTGGACTTCCTCGTTGTTCATCCAGCCAAGACGACGCTTGCTCTTGCGCAGATTGAAGAACAGCTTGCGCTGCGCCTTGGTGGTGGCGACCTTGACGATGCGCCAGTTGCGCAGGATGAACTCATGCATCTCGGCGCGGATCCAGTGCACGGCAAAGCTGACCAGACGCACGCCCTGATCCGGATCGAAGCGCTTCACCGCCTTCATCAGGCCGATATTGCCCTCCTGGATCAGATCGGCCAGCTGCAGGCCATAGCCGTTGTAGCCGCGGGCAACGTGGACAACGAAGCGCAGGTGCGAAAGCACAAGTTTGCGTGCGGACTCGAGGTCCTGCTCGGCCTGGTACTGGCGGGCCAAGGACTGCTCCTCGTCTACGCTCAGTACGGGAATGCGATTGACCGTG
>NZ_VMTV02000279.1 GCF_007644035.1 Vogesella mureinivorans
TGGCCCGCCCCTTGCTCGGGACTGGAGGCAAGGAGTCGCCCGTGGAAAACGCCGCCTATGTCGCCCTGTCCCGCCAGATGACGCTTCGTCGCGAGCTGGACATCGTCGCCAACAACATCGCCAACGCCGACACCACCGGCTTCAAGGTGGAGCAGCTGATGGTCGGAACCGAGATCGGTCAGCGGGCGCGCAACCATGGCATTCGCCCCTCGGCCAGCTTCGTGCTGGACAACGGCGTGGGCCGCGATTTCGGCCAGGGCGCCCTCAGCCAGACCGGCCGCA
>NZ_VMTV02001152.1 GCF_007644035.1 Vogesella mureinivorans
GTGCAGGCCTACGGCGTCGAGCGCATCTACCACCCGAACGACGGCATGGCGATGGGCCTGGTCGGGATGATCGAAGACCTCGTCGCCCGCACCCACAAGGCGCGGCTTGGCACGGTCAAGCCTGCCAACGTGGCGGTGGAAGATGAAATCGCCGTCGGCCGCATGCTCTCCGCGATCGAAGAAGGCGCCATTCCCGAGGCCGAGCTGGCCGCCCTGCGCAAGGGCTGGCAGCTGGCCGGCGGCAAGACCCCGGTGGTCGGCCTCACCGGCACCGGCGGCGCC
>NZ_VMTV02001035.1 GCF_007644035.1 Vogesella mureinivorans
GTCAAACATCCGCGTAGACCTGATGGCCTATCTGTTCGGCGATCTGCTGGCCGTCACGCCCGAAGATCTGATTTCTATTGCCATTGGCGTGGCAGTGGTGCTCGGGATCCTGCTGTGGCAGTGGCGAAATTTACTGGCTATGACCGTCAGCCCGGATCTGGCCTTTGTCGACGGCGTGAAGCTTCAGCGCGTGAAGCTGCTATTGATGCTGGTGACGGCGTTAACCATCGGCGTGGCGATGAAGTTTGTCGGCGCGCTGATCATCACGTCGCTGCTGATAAT
>NZ_VMTV02001027.1 GCF_007644035.1 Vogesella mureinivorans
TTTCGACTTCAGCTATCGCTCTTACTTGCGTTGTCAAATTCGCTGCGAGTTCATTCACGTTGTCAGTCAAATCGCGCCACGTCCCCGATGCCCCCGGAACTTTCGCTTGTCCTCCCAGTTTGCCTTCGCTTCCTACTTCTCGCGCTACGGTGGTAACTTGTTCTGCAAACGTTGCCAACGTATCAATCATTTCGTTGATCGTGTTGGCTAACGTTTCGATTTCACCTTTAGCATCGAGCATTAACTTGAGTTTCAAGTTTCCGTTAGCAACCGCAGTGACCA
>NZ_VMTV02000596.1 GCF_007644035.1 Vogesella mureinivorans
GTTCGAAGAAGACAATGACGCCGATCAGCACGAAGGCCAGAAGCAGGATCCCGATGATGATGGCGGCCGGAAGCGCGCCAGTGCGGCCAAGCTCGAGAGTGCCGGCAATTGCCGATGGCAAGCCTGCAACGATACCGGCAAAAATAATCAGCGAGATGCCGTTGCCGAGCCCGCGTGCGGTGATCTGTTCACCGAGCCACATAACGACCGCGCTACCGCCGACGAGCGTGATGACCGCCGATATGCGGAAGAACCAGCCGGGATCGGTGACGATGTCTTGCC
>NZ_VMTV02000113.1 GCF_007644035.1 Vogesella mureinivorans
CTCCCCCGACCCGCACCCCGGCCACCGCGCCTGCATGCGCGGCGGCGTTCGCGGGCTCGCCGCGGTGCGGCTCGAAAGCCCCGCTCACCCCTCGGGGAGAGGGGAGAAGAGCGTCGGGCGCGTACAGCTCCAGCGGCTTCGGCAACGCCGGATCTTCCAGCTCACGCAGCGCCTCGTACACGCTCTGCGCGCGGCTGGCGATTTCGCTCTGCTTTTCGATGCCGTGGTTGATCGCCCTGCCTTGCTCGGCGATCTCCGCCAGATAGCGGATGCGCGCGCCG
>NZ_VMTV02000775.1 GCF_007644035.1 Vogesella mureinivorans
CGCTTTCGCATGCCTTCGGCGCGGCCTTCGACAACCCCGAGCTGATCGTGGCCTGCGTGATCGGTGACGGTGAGGCCGAAACCGGGCCACTGGCAACAAGCTGGCATTCGAACAAGTTCCTGAACCCGGTACACGACGGCGCGGTGCTGCCGATCCTGCACTTGAACGGCTACAAGATCGCCGGCCCGACCGTGCTGGCGCGGATCCCGCGGGCCGAGCTGGAGTCGCTGCTGACTGGCTATGGCTATGCGCCGTACTTCGTCGAAGGCGAGGTGCACGAG
>NZ_VMTV02001066.1 GCF_007644035.1 Vogesella mureinivorans
CCGCGCTTCGCCGGCATCGCCGATGAGCTGATCGAGTTCCTGCGCGGCGCCGAGCTGATCGCCCACAACGCGGCCTTCGACGTCGGCTTCCTCAATGCCGAACTGGCGCGCCTGCCGAACGGCCCCAGCGTGCGCGACCTCGCCATCGTCACCGACACCCTGGCGATGGCGCGCGAGCGCTATCCCGGCCAGCGCAACAGCCTCGATGCGTTGTGCAAGCGCCTCGGCGTCGACAACGGCCACCGCAACCTGCACGGCGCACTGCTCGACGCCGAGCTGCT
>NZ_VMTV02000733.1 GCF_007644035.1 Vogesella mureinivorans
ATCACCGAGCTGCGCAACGAGGAGTGGAAGGTGTTCGTGGCCAATCGCCGGCAGCGCCGGGTGACCGAGGTCTTCCGCGGCGGCTGGATTGCCGACTACGACGATGCCGGCAGCTTCCTCGACCTGTTCATGGCCGGCAGCCCGCTGAACTGGAGCGGCTATGCCGATGCCGACTACGAGCGCCTGCTGGGCGCGGCGGGCGCGGCCAGCGATCCCGAGCACCGCGCCCGTCTGCGCGGCGAGGCCGAGGCACACCTGCTCGATGCCTTTCCGATCGTGCC
>NZ_VMTV02000240.1 GCF_007644035.1 Vogesella mureinivorans
CCACTGTAACTGTTCACGCAAACTCACCACCTCACCAATAATGGTTAAGGTAGGTGCTTGTATATGATTTTCTTCAACTTTTGATGCAATGTCGGCCAAAGTTCCCACCACGACTTTTTGATCAGGTGTCGTACCTTTAGAAATTAAAGCCACTGGCATATTTGGACGTTGACCATGTGCAATCAAATTTTCACAAATTTTTTCCAATCCAACCAAGCCCATATATAAAACCAGTGTTTGATTTTCATAGACCAACTCACGCCATGGTAACTCAGGTGAAC
>NZ_VMTV02001028.1 GCF_007644035.1 Vogesella mureinivorans
GCATCGATCTGGCGCTCGTTCTCGTCTTTCAACACGGAGCAGGTCGCATAGACTAAGCGCCCGCCCCGGGCCAGCAAAGGCCAGAGCGCACGCAGCAGGCGCGCCTGCTGCGCGACCAGTGCGGGAATGTCCTCGGCGCGGCGATGCAGCAGGATGTCCGGCTGGCGGCGGATCACGCCGGTGCCGCTGCAGGGCGCGTCCAGCAGGATCGCATCGAAGGCGTGGGCATCCCACCAGCGCGCCGGCTCGGCCGCATCCTCGGCGCGCAGTTCACCTTCCAG
>NZ_VMTV02000167.1 GCF_007644035.1 Vogesella mureinivorans
TACTTCGGCAGGTTGTGGCGGTTGACCTGCGCCACGCCTAGCGAAAAGTTCCAGCCGTCCGTTTCGAGCTGCTGCGCCGTGGCAATGGCTTCTTCGCGGCTCTTGGGTTGCCGAGCCAGCCGACCGCCGACAACGCCGATGGCGTAGGGGTTATAGCTCGACTCGACGCTGACGATGGCCGCCATAGTCTGCGGCGCGACCGTCGGGGCGCACTCTTGAGCGAGTGCCAGAAATTCCAACATGATTCCGTCTCCAATTCGTCACATCTTGACGGGAACCAT
>NZ_VMTV02000183.1 GCF_007644035.1 Vogesella mureinivorans
TCATGACCAACCCGGTGCTCACCGCCATCCCGCTCTTCGTTCTCATGGGCGTCGTTCTGGAGAAGTCGCGCATCGCGGAGGAATTGCTGGAGACGATGGGCCGGCTTTTCGGTCAGATCCGCGGCGGGCTCGGTGTCTCGGTCATGGTGGTCGGGGCGCTGCTGGCCGCCTCCACCGGCATCGTGGGCGCGACGGTGGTGGCCATGGGCCTCATCGCGCTGCCGGCAATGCTGCGCAATGGTTACGATCCCAGGCTGGCTGCCGGTGCGGTGTGCACGGCC
>NZ_VMTV02000298.1 GCF_007644035.1 Vogesella mureinivorans
GGCCTGCCTGCTCTACCTTGCCCTGCTTCATAAGTATGACGCGGTCGGCCATGCTCATGGCCTCCGTCTGGTCATGTGTCACAAAAACCATCGTGATGCCCAGCCGCCGTTGCAACGATCGGATTTCGTTACGCATCTCAGCACGCAGCTTTGCATCGAGATTGGAAAGTGGTTCATCGAGCAAACACACCTTGGTGTGCGAGATGAGGGCCCGTCCCAAGGCAACACGTTGCTGCTGACCCCCTGAGAGCTGGCTTGGCTTGCGATCAAGCATTGGCGTC
>NZ_VMTV02000590.1 GCF_007644035.1 Vogesella mureinivorans
GCGCCCGCACCAGGCCTCGGCGGCAGCGCGTATCTCGGGGCGATCGACGCGAAGAAAGGGATTGCACGCAAGCTCCGAGGCAAGGCTTATCGGCAGGCTGGGCTGCCCTGCAGTGCGCGCCTCAGCGATTGCCTGCTCGCGCGCGCGAAGCGCCGGGTTGTGTGGATCGACAGTGCGTGCGAAGCGGGCATTGCTGGCGCTGTATTCGTGCGTGCAGCAGACCAGGGTGTCGCCTGGTAGCGACGCGAGGCGCTGCAGCGAAGCGTGCATCTGCTCCGGACTGCCCTCGAACAGCCGACCGCAGCCCAGACTGAACAAGGTGTCGCCACAGAACAGATGACCGGCGCAGACATAGCTGAGGTGCGATCGCGTGTGGCCGGGCGTGGCGATGACCTCCACCGGCGCGTTCCATCCTGCGATCGCGAGCGCTTCGCCGTCGCGAACCACGCTGAGTTCACCTGGAAT
>NZ_VMTV02000096.1 GCF_007644035.1 Vogesella mureinivorans
CCGGCAATCGCGTGGTCGTGCTGCTGGAAGGCCGCGATGCCGCCGGCAAGGGCGGCGTGATCAACGCCATCGCCAACACCCTGAACCCGCGCGCCTGCCGGGTGGTGGCCCTGCCGAAGCCCAGCGACCGTGAGCGTACGCAGTGGTATTTCCAGCGCTATGTGTCCGAGCTGCCGGCCGCCGGCGAGGTCGTGCTGTTCGACCGCAGCTGGTACAACCGCGCCGGCGTCGAGAAGGTCATGGGCTATTGCTCGGACGTCGAGTACGAGCGCTTCCTGGTG
>NZ_VMTV02000763.1 GCF_007644035.1 Vogesella mureinivorans
GAATCGCCTGCCAGCGTTGCCAGCGATCGAAGCCACGCCAGGCATCCTCGCCGAGCAGCAGCACCAGTGGCGCTTCGGGCCCCAGCTCGCCACGCAGCTCGACCAGCGTATCGACCATGTAGGAGGCGCCGCCGCGGCGCAGCTCGCGCAGGTCGATGCCGAAACCACTCTCGCCGGCCAGGGCCAGCCACAGCATGGCGACGCGATGGCCGGCCGCTGCACCCGGCGGCGCGCGGTGCGGCGGGTCCGCGTTCGGCAGGAAGTCGAAGGCGCGAACATCG
>NZ_VMTV02000861.1 GCF_007644035.1 Vogesella mureinivorans
TGACGCCAGTCATAAACAGTTTGCCCGGCCCCATGATGCCGCTCGATGACCCGCGTGTGCTCGCAAACAATTTGCCCTTCGGCGACAACAACGATGCGGTCTGGATAGACCCTAACACTGACGGGTCTGTTGGCGAACGAGGCGGGCACACTATAGCGCACGCGCTCGAGGTGAACCAGACAGGTGGGCGAGACGCGTTTGGTGTGTTCAACAAACCCATCAAAGGCTAGCGGCACGGCCATCAGATATTGGGCCTCAACTCGCCAGGCATCGGCAACCGT
>NZ_VMTV02000673.1 GCF_007644035.1 Vogesella mureinivorans
GAAGGGTTTTGAGTCTCTCTCCCTGGTGGCGAGTATGGAGATGGAACCTTATCCGCATCAGAGGGAGGCTCTGTTGGCTTGGAAGCAAGCCGGTAGGCAAGGGGTTGTGGTGTTGCCAACGGCGGCGGGAAAGACTTATCTAGCGCAAATGGCGATACAATCGACACCGCGCAGTACGTTGATTGTGGTGCCGACTCTGGATTTGATGCACCAGTGGTATGCTCACTTAACGGCGGCTTTTCCGGATGCGGAGGTGGGGTTGTTGGGTGGCGGTTCGCGAG
>NZ_VMTV02000043.1 GCF_007644035.1 Vogesella mureinivorans
TTGTCGATCTTCTGGGTGCCGAGCCGTGGCAGGCTTTCCTCGGCGATCCAGATATGTTCCTCAAGCGGCACCTTGAAGGGCGCAATCCGCTCCAGCAGGAAGGCGCGAAGTTCCGCCTTGCCGAGCGGCGGCCGCCCTTCCTTCACGTTGTACACCGCAGCGGGAACCTCGCCGAACCGCTCGTCAGGCAGGCCGAACACCGAGCATTCGGCGATGTCGTCATGCGCGTAGATCGCATCCTCCCCCTCGATGCAGGAGATATTCTCGCCGCCGCGAATGAT
>NZ_VMTV02000806.1 GCF_007644035.1 Vogesella mureinivorans
ACTCCTCAAGCTTGGGGTGCAGGATGTCCATCCTCTCAGCCAAAGATGCCACCAGCAAGCGACCCGTATCATCCACCACCAACAATCACCGCAGGCCAAGTTTCTTTAACACAACGCCATCCGTCCATGATCGCCATAATCCAGAACAGTACAATTGGCACCATAAATGGCAACTGGCGTCCGACCATCTGACTGATTTCATGTGTTTCAACACCTGAAACTTGACCAGCAACAATAATTGGAATTCCCATAGCACCAAATGCAACAGGCGCCGTGTTTAT
>NZ_VMTV02000881.1 GCF_007644035.1 Vogesella mureinivorans
ATCGCCTTGGCCTCGGCCTGCGCGATGAACTCCGCTGCACGTTCGGGGGTGTTCAGGGTATCCGAAGTGGCAAGCGCCACGCGCGCCTCGGGAAACAGGTCGCGCACCTCGTCAGCAATGCGTTCCACACCCGGCCCGCAGGCGACAAGGCAATCGCTCTCCCCGCATTCAGGGCAGGCCTCGGGTACCCGCGTCTCGAACCCGCAATGGTGGCAGGCAAGGCGGGACGACAGGCGGTGTTCGACCAGCCATGCGCTGCATGACGGGCATTTGAAGCGGTG
>NZ_VMTV02000185.1 GCF_007644035.1 Vogesella mureinivorans
CCATCGTCTTCGGCCTGCGCTGCAGCAGACATTGCGTCGCCAGCACATGGCCGACCTCGCTGGTGCCGATGCCAAATGCCATCGCTCCGAAGGCACCGTGCGTGCTGGTGTGGCTGTCGCCGCAGACGATGGTCATGCCCGGCCGGGTCAGGCCCAGTTCGGGCGCCACCACATGCACGATGCCGCGACGCGCATCGCCCATGTCGAACAGCTCGATGCCGTGGCGCGCGCAGTTCTCGCGCAGCTGGTCGACCTGCTTCTCGGACGCCGCGCTGGCATAG
>NZ_VMTV02000489.1 GCF_007644035.1 Vogesella mureinivorans
TTGTCCTCCGGTGGGACCGGCCGGATCGTGGGCAGCTCCAGCGTTTCGACCGATGCGGACGTCACCATCGACCACGTCGGCAGCGTCGAGAACGCAGCCATTGTTCTTTCGCGCCTCTACCGGGGCGAAAAGCGATTGGTGTTCTGCGACTCACGCGCGCTGGCCGAGCGCCTGGGCAGCGCGCTGCTGGAAGCGGGTGTCCGCACCTGGGTGAGCCACGCAAGCCTGAGCGCCGCCGAGCGCAAGTCCGCCGAGCTCGCGTTCGCCGAGGGAAGCGACT
>NZ_VMTV02000499.1 GCF_007644035.1 Vogesella mureinivorans
ACATTGGCGATTCCACCTAGGTTGAGAATCACACGATGAATCGTTGCATGTTGGAACAATGCCTGATGAAATGCAGTAACCAATGGTGCACCTTGCCCACCTGCTGCCATATCGCGACGTCTAAAATCTGAAATTACAGGAATCTGGGTAATCTCTGTGATGATATTCGGATCGCCAATTTGTAAGGTAAAGCCATGTTCTAAACGATCACGAATATGTTCTGCCTGCCACAATGCAAGCGGGCTTTGTCGAGTTGCGATTTTCAAGGTTTTCATCATTT
>NZ_VMTV02000727.1 GCF_007644035.1 Vogesella mureinivorans
GGAGGTCCTCGGCGCTGCCCTTGAACTCCATGGCGACCACGCCTTCGTGCACCAGCTCGCTGACGTTGGCGCCGCAGAGGTGCATGCCGAGGATGCGGTCGGTTTCGGCGTGGGCGATCACCTTGACCATGCCGGCGGTCTCGTTCATCGCCACGGCGCGGCCGATGGCGGCGAAGGGGAAGGTGCCGACCTTGTAGGGCACGCCGGCGTCCTTCAGTTCCTTCTCGGTCTTGCCGACCCAGGCGATTTCCGGCTCGGTGTAGATCACCCAGGGCACGGT
>NZ_VMTV02000286.1 GCF_007644035.1 Vogesella mureinivorans
TGGAGGAAGAGCCGGAAGGCTTCATCGTCACGGGAGGCGCTCGCGTTCCCGGCGGCGCCACCGTGCGCACCGCCCATGACCACCGCATCGCCATGAGCCATCTGGTGCTGGGGTTGAACAGCGAGGAACCGGTCGCGGTGGATGATCCCGGCATGATCGCCACCAGCTTTCCAGGGTTTGTGCAGTTGATGCAGGGGCTGGGGGCGGACCTTGGATAGGCGATCGCGCAAACAGAGCAGTGTGTTCGAAGCCTTCGCTCGTCTCGATGCGCGCTGGCGGA
>NZ_VMTV02001123.1 GCF_007644035.1 Vogesella mureinivorans
ACGGGCGCTGGAACAGCTCGGCGATCAGGCGTGCCAGAGCCTCGGCGCGCGCTCGTGAACAGGGCCCCTTGGGCAGCAGGCTGAACTCGTCGCCACCGTAGCGCGCCAGCAGCGCTTCGCGGCCAAGGGTCAGCGACAGGCGCTCGCCGATCGCGACCAGCAGTCGATCGCCGGCACCGTGGCCCAGGCTGTCGTTGACCCACTTGAAGCCGTCGAGATCGAGGAACAGAACGGCATAGTCGTGGCGGTCGCGGCCCTGGGCTTCGCCGAGGGTGATGAG
>NZ_VMTV02000497.1 GCF_007644035.1 Vogesella mureinivorans
CCGGCGCTGGCCTTGTTCTTCTGCTTCCGCTACCTGAGCGAAGGCGTCTCGCTGACCAAGCCGACCATGGTGATCGGCCTGGGCGGCCTGGTGCTGCTGCTGCCGCTGGGCTACGCGCTGATGTTCGGCCGCTTCGGCGCGCCCGAGCTGGGCGCCATGGGCCTCGGCATCGCCACCGCGGCGACGCTGTGGGTGCAGGCCATCGCCTATGCGCTGACCTTGCGCTACGGACGCGGCTATGCCGACCTTGATCTGTTCGCCCGCTTCGAATGGCCGCGCTGGGCGCCGATCGCGGACCTGCTCAAGATCGGCCTGCCGATGGGCTTCTCGATCTTCATGGAGGGCAGCCTGTTCGTCGCCACCGCGCTGATCATCGGCAGCCTCGGCACCCTGCAGACCGCGGCCCACCAGGTCGCGATCAACCTCGCCTCGGTGACCTTCATGATCCCGCTGGGCGTGGCCAT
>NZ_VMTV02000530.1 GCF_007644035.1 Vogesella mureinivorans
GAAGACATCAGCCCCGAAGCGTGTGACCAGGTCCTGCCGACGCACGGCAGCGCGCAGGCGCCGCGCCACTTCGGCCAGCAGTTCGTCGCCAGCGGCATGCCCGAGGCTGTCGTTGATGGCCTTGAACTCGTCGAGGTCGACCAGCAGCAGGGCTGCCGGCGAGCCCACGCCGTGATTGCCGGCGAAGTGCTGGCGCGCGTAGCTGCGATTGGGCAGGCCGGTGATGGCGTCATGCAGGGCGAGGAAACTCGCCTGGGCTTCGCTGTCCTTGAGCTGGGTG
>NZ_VMTV02000280.1 GCF_007644035.1 Vogesella mureinivorans
TTTATCTATCCCACGAAATCATCCGTCATAAATTAGGTGAATTTGCACCGACTCGTACATACCGCGGTCATGCCGCAGATAAGAAAGCTAAAAAATAAGAGGTAAAAGATGGAAACTATTGCTAAACATCGTTACGCTCGTACCTCTGCACAAAAAGCTCGCTTAGTTGCTGACCTAATTCGCAGTAAAAAAGTTGCGCAAGCATTAGAAATTTTAACTTTCACTAACAAAAAAGCAGCCGCTTTAGTTAAGAAAGTATTAGAGTCAGCTATTGCAAACG
>NZ_VMTV02000983.1 GCF_007644035.1 Vogesella mureinivorans
TCCATGTCGGTAAGTTTCCATTGCAAGCCAATGGTAAGGCATTGGCGTTGGGTAAAACTGCAGGCTTTGTCAAAACCATTTTTAATCAAGAAACAGGTGAGTTGTTGGGCGCACACATGGTTGGGCACGAAGTCACTGAACATATCCACGGCTTTGCTATCGCCAAATATTTAGAAGCTACAGATGAAAGTCTAGCGCAAGTAATTTTTCCACATCCTACTTTATCTGAGGCGATGCATGAGTCGGTCTTATCGGCAATGCAACGTGCAATCCATATCT
>NZ_VMTV02000225.1 GCF_007644035.1 Vogesella mureinivorans
GTGGCGCTGCCGACGCCGTTGCCAGGCCCCACCCCGACCGCTCGCCCCTCCGCCCGTTCGCATGCGCGCCGGGGCAGCGTGCTCTGGCCCAGCGTCTGGACCCTGGTGCCTGGCCTGATGCTGGGCGGCGTGGGCGGTGCCCTGCTCGCCAGCGGCCTGGAAAGTGACACCCTGCGCTGGTGCGTGGCCGGGTTCTGCCTCTTGGCGGGCAGCCAGCTTGCCTTCGGTACGCCGCGCGCCGAGCGCGAACGCAGCGATGCGCCGCGCTCGCCGACGCTGGCCGCGGCCGGTCTCGGTATTGGCGGCCTGTCGGCGGTGGTCGGCATCGGCGGCGGCAGCCTGACCGTGCCCCTGCTGGTCTGGCTCGGCGTGCCGCCGGTGCGCGCGGTCGGCACCTCCAGCGCCTGTGGCGTGGCGATCGCCGTGGCCAGTGCCAGCAGCTACGCCTGGCTGTCACCGCCGGC
>NZ_VMTV02001146.1 GCF_007644035.1 Vogesella mureinivorans
GTCGGGGTGAGAGGATTCGAACCTCCGGCCTCTACGTCCCGAACGTAGCGCTCTACCAGGCTAAGCTACACCCCGCGAACCATTCATTTATCCTGAAACTGACAGTGTGGCGCTGTTTTGCGTTACAATCTGCCGATCTCAGAGGACAAAGATTATCTATCAATTATGTGGTTTAAGCAACTGTCTTTCTTTCGGCTGGACGAGCATTTCCTTATCGATAGCGACAAGCTGGCCGACCAGCTAGCCCGCCGCCCTTTCCAGCGCTGTAGCGGCCTGGACTGGTTTAGCGAGGGCTGGGTTGCCCCGGCCAGCCACCTGGACAGCCCGCTGCACCAAGCACGCGGCTACCAGATGCTGACCCTGCGCCGTGAAGACAAAGTGCTGCCGGCCGGTGTGATTCGCGACCACCTGGACAGCAAGCTGGCCGAGATCGAAGCCGCCGAGCTGCGCAAGGTTGGCCGCAAGGAAAAGCTGGCACTGAAAGAGCAGATCACCGACGACCTGCTGCCACGCGCCTTTACCCGCTCCGGCCGGACCACTGCGTATATCGATAGCCAGCGCGGCTGGCTGATGGTAGACAGCGGCACCGCCAGCAAGGCAGAAAACCTGGTGTCCACCCTGCGCGAGGCACTGCCGCCCTTCCCCGCCGCCCTGCCACGCACCGCGCTGTCGCCGCATGCGGTGATGACCGACTGGCTGGCCGCTGGCGAAGCCGGCTTTGGTTTTGAGCTGGATGCCGAATGCGAGCTGAAAGACAGCAGCGAAAACGGTGCAGTAGTACGCTGCACCCGCATCGACCTGACCGCAGACGAAATTCGCCAGCATATTGCCACCGGCAAGCAAGTCACCCGCCTGGGCCTGATCTGGCGCGAGCGCATCCGCTTTGTGCTCACCGATCAGCTGCAGCTAAAGCGCCTGCAATTTCTGGATGTGTTGCAAGAAGAAGCCAGCCAGGCCGGTGACGACCTGGCCAGCCTGTTCGAGGCCACCTTCTTGCTGATGGCAGAAGAGCTGGGCGACCTGGTCAACGACCTGGTGGCCGCACTGGGTGGCCTGGAAGCCAGCCAGCAAAACGGCAGCACCCCCGCCCCGGCTCCTGCTGCCGCTACGCCGGATAGCGGCAGCGAAAACAGCATAGACGTACCCTGGGCCTAAGCCCGCCAGCCACACCACCGCCTGCGGGGGTGTGGCTTTGCCACATCACTGATGACAAACCGATAGTTACCCTGTCTATAGTTACAATCACTTGCTGTAAAATCGTGTAGGCTGAAAGCTACTACCTCTTAATGCCCGCACCACCATGAATACCAAAGCCAGCAAAACCCCAGCCGCCGCCCCGCCAGAGCCGCCACCACTGCCGCCCCTTGAGAACGAGGTGTTTCTGGCTGGCCTGTCTACCACCCATGGCGAGCAGCTACTGACTTTGATGGACGGCGGCAGCCCGATTTATGTGTTTGTACGGCGCAGCTTTGGCAAAACCCAACAGTCCGATTTTTTCCGCATCCAGTTTGCCGCCTATGCCCAGGTACAGGGCGGGCAATGGAAGCTGTACCAGGGCGAAGTCAGCGAATGGCTGAATACACGCAACTGCCTGCAGGTGTCGGTAGACCACCCGCGCCAGATGGTGCAGTTTGGCCCCAAGTCCGGCTTTAACCTGAGCGCCGAGCTCACCGGCCTGGGCCTGACCAGCTACGCCTACGCCCAGGCCATTTTGTGGCTAAAGGCACATTATTCCGAATACAGCGTGCAGCCCACCACCCTGCCCAACCCCGAGGCAGAAGGCGAAGAAGCCCGCATCAAGCGCAATGCGCGCCTGGCGGCGCAGGGCTTTGATATCGAGTTTCTGGATAGCGAACAGCGCTCCGGGCGCTATTTCAAAGACAAGATTTCGCGCCTGATCAGCAGCTGGGAAACCGAGAAAATCACCGAGGTGCCCATTAGCACGCTGCTGGACAATATTGCGCGGCTGGATAGCGAAAAGGCCGAGCTGCAGCGGCAGGTGTACGCCATCAGAACCCAGGAGCGCTCACTGGAAGATTCGCTCAGCAAAGAAAAGCAGACCAATCTGGTGCTGACCGGCGTCACCTGCTTTGTGCTGGTGTTTACCCTGATGGGCATTTTCGGCTTTTATTAAGCGCACGGCACATCACAAAAGGTTGGCCGCGGCCAACCTTTTTGCTTTAGCGGCATGCTTAATCGAAGCCCAGCGCCTGCGGCTTGTCTACCGGCAGGCCGGCCGCCACCCAGGCGTCAAAACCGCCAGCCAGCGACTGCACGTGCGCAAAGCCCATGTCTTGCATCACCAGCGCCGCCAGGGCTGCACGGCCGCTGGTTTTGCAGTACACCAGCACCTGGCGGCCGGTATCGCCCAGCGTGGCATCGCCAGACAGGCGAAACTCCAGCAGGCCGCGCGGCACGTTGATGGCACCGGCCAGGTGGCCAGCGTGGTATTCGTCCGGCTCGCGCACGTCCAGCAGCAGTACCTGGCCTGCGGCCACCTGCGCTTTGGCTTCCTCTAGCGTGCATTCATGGATGTGTGCCTTGGCGGCAGCCACCAGTTCGTGTGCATTGCGTTTCAGCATGATCTCTCCTGTATCGGGCCTGCGGTCGTTCAGCCCGCCATCACAAAAGCATGATAGTCTTGAAGTTGTACATTATCAATTTTTATATTATGTTTCACACAAGATAATTTTACCGGGAGCCCACCGTGCACCTGCTTCGCCCCTGCGTGATTGCCCTTTGTGCCAGCCCCGCCCTGGCGGCCCCTCTGCCTACCCTGCTACTGGGCAGCCAGCAGCACAGCCCGCTGTACCAAAGCCAGGGCGTGGTGCAGGCACAGCGCAGCGCCGAGCTATCGGTACCGGTATCCGGCCGCATTACCCAGCTGTCGGCACGCGCTGGCGACAGCGTTAAAGCGGGCACCGTACTGGCCCGCGTGGATGGCGAGGCAGCGCGGCAGACCGCCAGCGCCAGCCAGGCGCAGATCGCCGCCGCCCAGGCCCAGCTGGCGCAAGCGCAGCGCGAGTTTGCCCGCACGCAAAAGCTGGCCGCGCAAAACTTCATCAGCGCCTCGGCGCTGGATGCCGCCCAGGCGCAGCTGAAAACCGCCGAAGCCCAGGCCCGCGCCCAGATGGCCACCGCCCGTGCCAGCGTCGCGCAGGCCGGGCTGTACCAGCTCAGTGCACCGTTTGCCGGCACCATCGCCCGCGTTAACGGCGACCTGGGCGCGCTGGCCATGCCGGGCCAGGCGATTGTCGAGCTATACGATGGCAGCGCGCTGCGGGTAGAAGTGCAGCTGCCCGCCAGCGTGTACGGCAACGTCAACCAGCAGGCCACGCCCACGCTCAACTGGCGCGGCCAGGCGCTAAAGGTTGGCCGCATCGAGTGGTTCCCGTCTACCGACGCCGGCAGCCAGACCCGTACCGTGCGCATCAACCTGCAAGCCGGTAGCGCGGTAGCGGTGGGCGAGCTGGTACAAGCCGGCTTTAGCCTGCGCGGCAGCGACAGCCAGCTGCGGGTACCGGCCGCCGCCGTCAACCGCCAGCGCGAATTCGACACCGTGTACGTGGTAGACCACAGCGGCCGCGCCAGCCTGCGTTTTGTGCGGCTGGGCAGCGCCGAAAACGGCTATTTTCCGGTGCTGGCCGGCCTGCGCGCCGGTGAGCGTATTGCCGCCAACGCCGAACAAGCCGCCGCCCTGAGCGCCAGCCAGGCAGGAGCACGCTAATGAGCACCCCGCACAAGCTGGGCGTGGCCGGCCGGCTGGCCGCGTATTTCCAGCACGCCCGCATCACCCCGCTGATTGCCCTGCTGGCGCTGCTGCTGGGCTTGTTTGCCGTGCTGGTGACACCGCGCGAAGAAGAGCCGCAGATCAATGTGACCATGGCCAATGTGCTGATTCCCTTCCCCGGTGCCAGCGCAGAAAGCGTGGAAAGCCTGGTGGCACAGCCCGCCGAGCAGGTACTGGGGCAGATCGACGGCGTAGACCACCTGTACGCGGTAAGCCGCCCCGGCATGGCCATTCTGACCGTGCAGTTCAAGGTGGGCGTGCCGCGTATCGACGCGCTGGTACGGCTGTACGACACCATCCACAGCCACGCCGACTGGCTGCCGCAGGGCCTGGGCGTAGGCCAGCCGCTGATCAAGCCCAAGGGCATTGATGATGTGCCCATCGTCACCTTTACCCTGCACGCCCGCGAGCAAAACCTGGGCAGCCTGGACCTGGCCCGCGTTGCCCGCGCGCTGGAAGGCGAGCTCAAACGCGTGCCCGGCACCCGCGAGGTGACCACCAGCGGCGACCCCGGCCAGGCCATCAACGTGAGCCTGCAGCCACACAAGCTGCAAGCCACCGGCCTCACCGTGGCCGACCTGCGCCAGGCGCTGTCTGCGGCCAACCTGGCGCTGCCACTGGGCCAAACCGTGAACCAGCGCGCCATCACGCTGGAAGCTGGCCCCTACCTGCAAAACGCCGACCAGGTCGCCAGCCTGATCGTGGCGGTGCGTAACGGCCGCCCCGTCTACCTGCGTGACGTGGCCGAGGTCAGCGCTGGCGCGCAGCAGGCCAGCCAGTACGTGTGGTACGGCGATGCCCACGGCACGCGCCCGGCGGTGACCATCAGCATCACCAAACAGCCTGGCCAGAACGCGGTAGATATCGCCAATGCACTGGCCGCCCGTGTAGACCAGCTGAAAAACAGCGTGATACCGGCCGATGTCGAGGTCACACAGACCCGCAACTACGGCGCCACTGCCAACGACAAGGCGCAAAAACTGATCCAGAAGCTGGCGTTTGCCACCGCCGCGGTGGTAGCGCTGGTGATGCTGGCGCTGGGCCGCCGCGAAGCGGCCATCGTGGGCGTGGCCGTTATCCTGACGCTTACCACCACGCTGTTTGCATCCTGGGCCTGGGGCTTTACGCTGAACCGCGTGTCGCTGTTTGCGCTGATTTTCTCCATCGGCATTCTGGTAGACGACGCCATCGTGGTGGTGGAAAACATCCACCGCCACCGCCAGCTCACGCCGGACGCCAGCCTGGGCGAGCTGATTCCGCGCGCGGTAGACGAAGTAGGCGGCCCCACCATCCTGGCCACACTCACCGTGATTGCCGCCCTGCTGCCCATGGCTTTTGTCAGCGGCCTGATGGGCCCGTACATGAGCCCCATCCCCATCAATGCCTCGATGGGCATGCTGATCTCGCTGGCCATCGCCTTTGTGCTGACACCGTGGCTGGCGCAGCGCTGGCTGGCTAGCCAGCACACCCACCACGATGGCCTGTCTGCCCGCCTGCAACCGTTGGCCGCACGCCTGTTCGCCCCCTTCCTGCACCCGCACAGCGGCGGCCGCGCCCGCAGCTTGCTGATGCTGGGCGTAGCCGGCATGGTGGTGCTGTCGCTGGCACTGCCAGTGGCGCAGCTGGTGGTGCTGAAAATGCTGCCGTTCGATAACAAATCCGAGCTGCAGCTGGTGGTAGACATGCCGGCCGGCACCCCGCTGGAAGACACCGCCGCCGCACTGCAAAGCCTGGGCCAGTGGCTGGGCCAGCAGCCCGAGGTGGTGGACTACCAGGCCTACGCCGGCACCGCCGCGCCGATCAACTTCAACGGCCTGGTGCGCCAGTACTACCTGCGCGGCGGCTTTGACAGCGGCGATATTCTGGTGAACCTGCAAGACAAACACCAGCGCACCGCATCCAGCCACAGCCTGGCGCTGCGCTACCGCCCGGCACTGCAGCAGATTGCGCGCCAGTACGGCGCCCGCATCAAGCTGGTAGAAGTGCCGCCCGGCCCGCCGGTGATGGCACCCATCGTGGCCGAGGTGTACGGCCCGTCCACCGCTGGCCGCGCCAGCGTGGCGCAGCAGCTGGAAGCCGTGTTCAAGCGCAGCAGCCACATCGTGGACATCGACAGCACTGTGCAGCCCACCGGGCCGAAAACCGTGCTGCTGATCGACCGCGAAAAAGCCATGCAGCGCGGCGTGCCGCAGGCTGCCATCGTCACCACGCTGGCTGCCGGGCTGTCGGGCGATAACGCCACCTGGCTACACGACCTCAGCAAATACGCGGTACCGGTACAGCTGCGCCTGCCGCAAGCGCTACAGGCCGACACCCACGCCCTGCTGGCGCTGCCGGTGCGCGCCGGCGACGGCAGCGTGATGCCGCTATCCGAGCTGGTACGCGCCGTACCCGCCAGCACAGAACGCCCGCGCCTGCGCAAAGACGGCATGGCGGTGGACTACGTCACCGGCGACATGGCCGGCGGCGCAGACAGCCCGCTATACGGCATGTTTGCCCTACGCGGCCAACTCGCCGGCATCCGCACGGCCAACCTGCAGCCGCTGGGCGAGTACTTCATCCACCAGCCCGCCGACCCGCAGCGCGAGTACGCCATCAAATGGGATGGCGAATGGCAGATCACCTACGACACCTTCCGCGATATGGGGGCGGCCTACGCCGTGGGCCTGGTGTTGATCTACCTGCTGGTGGTGGCGCACTTTGGCTCCTACCTGATGCCGCTGGTGATCATGGCGCCGATTCCGCTGACGCTGGTAGGCGTCATGCCCGGCCACGCCCTGCTGGGCGCGCCGTTTACCGCCACCAGCATGATCGGCATGATCGCGCTGGCCGGCATCATCGTGCGCAACTCCATCCTGCTGGTGGACTTCATCCGGCTGGAAGTAGCCGCAGGCAGCGAGCTGGCCAGCGCCGTGGTGCGCTCGGCCGCCACCCGCGCCCAGCCCATTGCGCTAACCGGCCTGGCCGCCATGATCGGCGCGCTGTTCATTCTGGACGACCCCATCTTCAACGGCCTGGCCATCTCGCTGATCTTCGGCATTTTCGTGTCCACCCTGCTCACGCTGCTGGTGATCCCGCTGCTGTATTACATCGCCTTCCGCGGCCAACCTCATGAGACAACCTCGCCATGACCATAGAACGCGCCATCCGCTTTTTTGCCGGCTGCATGATCCTGCTCTCGCTGGCGCTGGGTGCCCAGGCCAGCCCCCTGTTTGCCAGCCCGCACTGGCTGTGGCTTACCGCCTTCGTGGGGGCCAACCTGCTGCAGTATTCGCTCAGCAACTTCTGCCCGCTGGCGCTGCTGCTGAAAAAACTCGGCCTGCCCGAACAGACAGCCTGCCTTCAGAAATGACTTATTGCTGTCGATAAGAAAGGTGGCAGCTACCCGCTGCCACCCGATAACAATATCTACCGGACACACAAGGACAGGCCATGATCCACTGGTTAAAAAAACTGTTCGGCACGGCAGCCAAACCGGCTGCGGCCATACCGCAAGGGGCACTGATCATCGATGTACGCGAGCACGGCGAATACGCCAGCGGCCACGCGGACGGCGCCATCAATATTCCGCTGGGCCAGCTGGCCAGCCGCCTGGACTGGCTGAAACAGCAAAAACCGCCAGCCGTACTGCTGTACTGCGCCAGCGGCATGCGCTCGGCCATGGCCTGCAAGCAGCTACAAAGCGCCGGTTTCGCCAACGTGCAAAACGCCGGCAACCAGGCGCGCCTGGCCAGCCTGTTGTCCAGCCAGCGCCAGGCAGCCTGAGCCGGCGGCTACCGGCCGCACAAACAAAAAGCCTCACCCCTTGCAAGTGGGTGAGGCTTTTTTGTGCCCGGCCGCCAAGCCGTGGCGGCATGCGGCCAACGTAGCCCGTAGCCCGGACAAGGCACCGCTGCATCCGGTAAAAGCGCCGTCGCACAGCTAGCCTTGCCCCATAACGGCCCCGCCCTAGCGCCTTGCCAGCAGCAGCCCCAGGCCAGCGCCGCCCAGCAGCACGCAGCAGCTGCGGTTGAACACACGTTGGCCGCGTGGCGTGGCAAACCAGCGCTTTAGCTGCACGCCCAGCGCAGCGTACACGCCGATGGCCACCCATTCCAGCAGCAAAAACGCCACGCCCAGCTGCAAAAACTGCGGCGCCACCGGCTGCGCGGTATCGACAAACTGCGGCAAAAACGCAGTAAAGATCAAGATGGCCTTGGGATTGCCGGCGGCCACCCACAGCTCTTGGCGCATCAGCTCGCGCAGGCCTTGCTGCGGGCGGCTATCCGCCGGGCCGCTCTGGCTGCCGGCGCGCCACAGCTGCCATGCCAGCCAGAACAGGTAGCCGGCACCGGCCAGCTTGATGGCGCCAAACAGCCACACCGAGCCCTGCAGCACCACGGCCAGCCCGGTAGATGCCAGCGCAATCATCAGCGCAAACGCCAGCAAGCGGCCCACACCGGCCAGACAGGCAGTAGCAAAGCCGTAGCGGGTGGCATTGCTGATCGACAGCAGGTTATTGGGGCCGGGGGCCAGGTTGAGGGCAAAGCAGGCGGGCAGGAACAGCAGCAAGGTGGCCAGTGACATGGCAGGCTCCGGTAAAGAACAAGGTTGGCCGCAAGGGCGAAGTGCTAGGGCCTGTTAACACTATTTCTTGCTGCGGCGCAGGCCCGAGAAGTTTTCCAATGCCAGGCGGAGGGCAATGCGCTGGGTGGTTCCCAGCGCAAGTCCGACAACGCCGCAGTGGGAAGCTTATCGGGCCTGCCCTTCGGGGCGCGCGCCATGCGGGGCACTGCTTTGTCAAACCGTGCTGGCAGGGATCGCCCTGCTGCGCCCGGTTTTTCGCGCATTGCCACCGCCTGACAAGCGCCGCCGCATCAAAAATAGCGTTAACAGGCCCTAACTTATCGTTATGCCGCTGTAGCACGCAAGAAAAACCCGCCGGCATGCGGCGGGTGGTGTGCAATGGTGAAGCGGCGGATGGCCGGATCAGGCCGGTGCGCGTTTTAGCTTGAGCTTGCCGGACAGCCAGGTGTGGTCGTAGCTGACAATCTCGAACGGGTTGCCAAACGGGTCCACAAACGAGATCGAGCAGAAAAAGCCGTGGTCGTGCACGCTGTCGCGGGCGATGGTCTGGCCGTCGCGGTTCAGCACACGCTCGCCAGCCAGCTGGTCTATCCACTCCAGAAAGTCCTGCCCGCTCACCACAAAAGCCACCGCACCGGCCAGGCAGGCTGCGCCCGGCTCCTCGCTGATGGCCAGGCGCACGGTGCCGCTGGGGTTGGCCAGCATCATGGCGCTGTGCGGGCCTTCCTGCATGTGCTTGAAGCGTGCGTCCGGCGCCAGGCCCAGCACGCGGTCGTACCACTCTACGGCCTTGCTGCCGTCGCTGACTCGGATATGGATATGATCGATCTTGCCTAGCGTTAACATGCTTTCCCCTTTAGCGGGCTGCCACATTGCAGCCCGGTAACTGATTCTAACCGCATTTTGCCAATTATCTGTGGCTTAGCGCCGGTTTAAAGTGTTTTCACGGCTGTAGCCGCTTAATGCCGGATGCCGCGCCAGGAGAAGCGCCGGTAGTAACCGGCCCCGCAGGGCACCTGAGCCAAGGTGCGCCGACGCAGACAGTACAGATAGTACGGCAAGGCGGCGCAACACAGGGCCAGGGGTTGGCTTAGCAACGCTTAGCTGCGCGGCTGCAGCAATGGTGCCAGATAGTGGCCGGTATGGCTTGCCGGGTTGGCCGCCACTTGCTCTGGCGTGCCGCTGGCAATGATCTGGCCGCCACCTGCCCCGCCTTCCGGGCCCAGGTCTATCAGCCAGTCGGCAGTTTTGACCACGTCCAGATTGTGCTCGATCACCACCACAGTGTTGCCGTGCTCGCGCAGGCGGTGCAGCACTTGCAGTAGCAGGTCGATATCGTGGAAGTGCAGGCCGGTGGTGGGCTCGTCCAGGATGTACAGCGTTTTGCCGGTGTCGCGCTTGGACAGCTCCAGCCCCAGCTTCACGCGCTGCGCCTCGCCGCCGGACAGCGTGGTGGCGCTTTGCCCCAGGCGGATATAGCCCAAGCCCACATCCATTAGTGTTTTGAGCTTGCGCGCGACGCTAGGCACGGCGCTGAAGAACTCCAGCGCCTGCTCTACCGTCATTTCCAGCACTTCGGTGATGTTCTTGCCCTTGTACTGTACTTCCAGCGTTTCGCGGTTGTAGCGCTTGCCGTGGCACACGTCGCACGGCACGTAGACGTCGGGCAGAAAGTGCATTTCCACCTTGATCACGCCATCGCCCTGGCAGGCTTCGCAGCGGCCGCCTTTCACGTTAAAGCTGAAGCGGCCCGGGCCGTAGCCGCGCTCGCGCGATAGCGGCACGCCGGCAAACAGCTCGCGAATCGGCGTAAACAGGCCGGTGTAGGTGGCCGGGTTGGAACGCGGTGTGCGGCCGATGGGGCTCTGGTCCACGTTGATGACTTTGTCCAGGTGGTCCAGCCCGCGAATACGACGGTACGGCGACGGCTCTTCGCTGGCGCCGTTCAGGTCGCGCGCGGCGATCTTGTACAGGGTGTCGTTGATCAGCGTGGATTTGCCGGAGCCGGACACGCCGGTAATGCACACCAGTATGCCCAGCGGCAGGTCCAGCGTGACGTCTTTCAGGTTGTTGCCGCTGGCGCCGTCGATATGCAGCATGCGCTCGGGGTTCACCTCGCGGCGGCTGGCCGGTACCGGTATCAGGCGGCGGCCGGACAGAAAATCGCCGGTGACCGAGCGCTCGCAGGCGGCCACTTCGGCCGGGGTGCCGGCTACCAGCACCTCGCCGCCGTGCTCGCCCGCGCCAGGGCCCATGTCCACCAGGTAATCGGCGGCGCGGATGGCGTCTTCGTCGTGCTCCACCACAATCACGCTATTGCCCAGGTCGCGCAGGCGCATCAGCGTGGCCAGCAGGCGGTCGTTGTCGCGCTGGTGCAGGCCGATGGACGGCTCGTCCAGCACGTACATCACGCCGGTGAGGCCGCTGCCGATCTGGCTGGCCAGGCGGATACGCTGTGCTTCGCCGCCGGACAGGGTGTCGGCCGAGCGCGCCAGGCACAGGTAGTCCAGGCCCACGTTGTTCAGGAACGACACGCGGTCGCTGATTTCCTTCACGATCTTTTCGGCCACGGCCTGCTTCTGGCCGGAAAACTGCAGGCCGCCAAAAAACGCCGCGGCTTCTTTCAGCGCCAGCTGATTCACTTCGTGCAGGGTCTTGCGGCCGATAAACACGTGGCGTGCTTCCAGGCGCAGGCGCGAGCCTTTGCACGACGGGCAGCACTGGTTGTTCTGGTACTTGGCCAGCTCTTCGCGCACGGCGCTGGAGTCGGTTTCGCGGTAGCGGCGCTCCAGGTTGGGGATGATGCCCTCGAAGGCGTGCGCACGCTGGAACTTGGTACCGCGCTCGGACACGTAGGTAAATTCGATCTCGTCCTTGCCCGAGCCATGCAACACCACGTGCTGCACGCGCTGCGGCAGGTCTTCAAACGCCAGCTCCAGCGAAAAATCGTAATGCGCGGCCAAGGCCTGCAGCATCTGGAAGTAAAACTGGTTGCGCTTGTCCCAGCCTTTGATGGCACCGGTAGCCAGCGTCAGCTCGGGGTGGGCCACCACGCGCTTGGGGTCGAAGAAGGTAATCTCGCCCAGGCCATCGCACTTGGGGCAGGCACCCATGGGGTTGTTGAACGAGAACAGCCGCGGCTCCAGCTCGGGCAGGCTGTAGCTGCACACCGGGCAGGCAAACTTGGCCGAGAACCAGTGTTCCTGGCCGCTATCCATCTCTACCGCAATGGCGCGGCCTTCGGCGTGGCGCAGCGCGGTTTCAAAGCTTTCCGCCAGGCGCTGCTTCATGTCGTCGCGCACTTTCAGGCGGTCGATCACCACCTCGACCGTGTGCTTCTTGTTTTTGTCCAGCTTGGGTACGGCGTCCAGCTCGTATACCTCGCCGTCTACCCGCACGCGCACAAAACCCTGGGCGCGCAGGTCTTCAAACAGGTCCAGGTTTTCGCCCTTGCGGCCAACAATCACCGGCGCCAGGATCATCACCCGCGTCTCGGCAGGCAGCGCCAGCACGTGGTCGACCATCTGGCTTACCGTCTGGCTGGCCAGCGGCACGTCGTGTTCGGGGCAATGCGGGTCGCCCACGCGGGCGTACAGCAGGCGCAGGTAATCGTGAATTTCGGTGACGGTGCCCACGGTGGAACGCGGGTTGTGGCTGGTGGCCTTTTGCTCGATGGAAATCGCCGGGCTCAGGCCTTCGATCAGGTCAACATCGGGCTTTTCCATCAGCTGCAGAAACTGCCGCGCATAGGCCGACAGGCTTTCCACGTAGCGGCGCTGGCCCTCGGCGTACAGCGTGTCAAACGCCAGCGAGCTCTTGCCGGAGCCGGACAAGCCGGTAATCACCACCAGCTGGTGGCGGGGCAGATCCAGGTTTACGTTCTTGAGGTTGTGCGTGCGTGCACCGCGTATGCGGATGGAGTCCATGCCTGTCTCACCGTGAATCGGGGAACCTGCTACTATACCGGACTTATTGCAACAGGCTCCAGCAGCCTGAGCAGGCCACACAGTCAGCAGGGTTTACACACTGTCACAGCACGGCAGACAAACCCCGCTACACTGGCCTGCGGCAGGCCTGCCCCACGGCAGCTGCCCGTTCGCCACCTCTGACTCGCATACACATGACTGCATTAGAACTACGCGCCAGCCTGGGTTTGGCCGGTGTTTACGCCCTGCGCATGCTGGGCATGTTTTTGATCCTGCCGGTATTTGCCCTGTACGCCACCACGCTACCCGGTGCCAGCAACCACACCCTGGTGGGCATTGCGCTGGGCAGCTACGGCCTGGTACAGGCGCTGCTGCAGCTGCCACTGGGCATGCTGTCCGACAAGGTTGGCCGCAAAAAGGTGATCTACGCCGGCCTGCTGCTGTTTGCCGCCGGCAGCTTCATAGCCGCCCAGGCCGACGACATCTACTGGCTGATGCTGGGCCGCGTCATCCAGGGCGCCGGTGCCATCTCGGCCGCCATTACCGCCCTGCTGGCCGACCTTACCCGTGAAGAAAACCGCACCCGCGCCATGGCCATGATCGGCATGAGCATCGGTACCACTTTTGCGGTAAGCCTGGTACTGGGCCCGCTGCTGGCCAAGCATATCGGCGTGGACGGTATCTTCACCCTGACCGGCGTGCTGTCGCTGATGGCGCTGGTAGGCGTGTGGAAGATCATCCCCGACCCGGTGGTATCGCGCTTTCACTCCGACACCGGCACCAATACCGCGCGCCTGCCCGCCGTGCTGCGCCACCCCGAGCTGCTGCGGCTGAACTACGGCATCTTTGCCCTGCACGCCGCGCAAATGGCCATGTTTGTCACCATCCCCTTCGCGCTGACCAGCACCGGTGGGCTGGATAAGTCCGAACACTGGCAGGTGTACCTGCCGGTGGTAGTAGCCGGCTTCTTCCTGATGGTGCCGGCCATTATTTATGGCGAGAAAAAAGCCAAGCTCAAGCAAGTGTTCGTGGCTGCTGTCGCGCTCATGACCGCCGCCCAGCTGGGCATGGCGCTGGCACTATCCAGCTTCTGGCTGATCGTGGTGTGGCTGGGGCTGTATTTTATTGCCTTCAATATTCTGGAAGCGACACTGCCCTCGCTGATCTCGAAAATCGCCCCCGCCGACGCCAAGGGCACCGCCATCGGCGTGTATAATACGGCCCAATCGCTCGGCCTGTTTCTAGGCGCGGTGCTGGGTGGCTGGCTGTACAGCCACCACGGTGCCGGTGGCGTGTTCGGTTTTACCAGCCTGCTGATGGCTAGCTGGCTGTGGCTGTCGTTTACCATGACACCGCCCAAGGCAGTGAAAACGCAAATGTTCCACATTGGCGACACCTGGCAAGGCGATGTCGCCACGCTATCGCGCCAGCTGCTGGCGGTACAGGGTGTCAGCGAGGTAGTGATCATGCTGGATGAGCGTGTGGCCTTCCTGAAAGTGGCCCAGCAAGGCTGGGACGAAGCCAGCGCCCGCGCCCTGATTGCCAGCACCAACCCGGCCCAGGCCTGAGAACACGCACAGACGCTGAAACAGCCCTGCTCGGGCGGTACGCTACCGCCCCACACATTGAACAGATTTTTCGGAGGATTCCATGAACAGCATTACTTTTGACGGCCGCCTGGCCGCAGACGCAGAGCTGCGTTACACCCCCAGCGGCGAATCGGTGCTGAGCTTCCGCGTGGCCAGCGACATCGGTTTTGGCGAGCGCAAAACCACCAACTGGTTTAGCTGCCAGGTATGGGGCAAGCGTGGCGAATCGCTGAAAAACTACCTGAACAAAGGCCAGCAAGTGACCGTATACGGCCAGCTGACCCTGCGCGAATGGCAAGACAAAGAAGGCATCAAGCGCCTGTCGCCAGACGTACGCGTGAGCGAAATCAGCCTGCAAGGCGGCCGCCGCGACGACATGCCGCCAATGGACGACGGCTACAGCGCCACCCCGCCAGCCCGCCAGGAAGCCCCGTCCGCCCCGCCAGCCGCCCCGCGCCGCCAGGAACCCAAGCCTGCCGCCCGCATGGACGACATGGACGACGATATTCCGTTCTAAGCCGGCGCTGTCTGCCAGCCAAAGCAAAACCCGCCAGATGGCGGGTTTTTTCATGACCTCGGCGCTATGCGCTGTCTCACTTAGACCAGCCGAGGCGAATGCAAAGCTTGAATGCAATGATAGCAACCAAGCGGGCCAGCAAGACCCAATACAGCACATGCAGACAGTTAACCAGGATTGGGGGCAATGGCACCGTATGGCCTGTAAAGTAAGGCAAACTCAGCACTACCGCGAAGAATGCCAGGCTACCCAGATCAAAATAGCAATCGAATAGCTCGGCAAAGCTGCGGCATTTACCCATAGCCTGATCAATATGACTGCGGTGCGGCATAGGACGGGCTACCTCCCAGCCAAGCCAACTGTGCAGCGAAGACACCTCAAGAGAGAGCAAAGCATACTTCCCAGCCTGACTGGTACCCGCTAGAGACATGCCACCAAGCTGACACCATCGCCATACAGAAAAGGCTGCACTCACCCACAACGGCAGCATGTAGTCAAACACGAGAAGGCACAAGGCTGCCAGCACACCGGCCATGGCATTGACTCTGCGCAGTGCTATCACTCTGGCTTGATCTTTTTGCACACCCACCCCATCCATGACAATGCTGTATTGTCATGATCATACCGCGTTTTGCAGCTTCTTTTGCCCCACGTCAGCCGCCCTCCCGCCCCGTATCCTCTGCCCCCAGCTCGCCCAGAAAGCTGTCCAGCACCATATTGCTGCGCCGGCCCTTGCGCACCACCACGCTTAGCGGCGTGCTGTAGCGGTATTCGTCTGGCCGGATGGCGCGCATCTGGCCACGCGCTACCCAGCTGGCAGCGTAGTGGTCGGGCAGAAAGCCGATGTAGTGGCCGGTCAGTATCAAAAAGGCGATGCCCTCGCGGTCGGACGCTTTGGCGGTGCAGTGCAGCTGGCCCAGCCAGCGATGTGCCTGCTCGGTAATGCGGTAGTTGGGGAAGATGGCGTGCGCCTGGCGGATGGCGGCGTCGTCTGGCGCGGCGGCAGCAAAAAACGGGTGCTCGCTGCTGCAGTACAGCGACGACTGCTCCTCGTACAGCCGCAAATAGGCCAGGCCGGGCAAGGGATGGGTTTCCGGTATCACCCCCACGTGCAGCGTGCCGTCCAGCACGCCTTGCTCGATGTCGCTGGGCACCATCATGGCAATATTGATGCATACGCCGGGGCCGCGTGCGCTCAGCGCCTTTAGCGCCTGCGTGATGTGCATGTGCGACTGCGTCACCAGGTTATTGATGATGCCGATGTTCAGGTCGCCACGCAGCTGGTGGTGCAGCTGGTTTACCTCGTCGCGAAAGTCCTCGATGGCCGACAGCAGGATGTTGGCCGCACGCAGCACTTCGCGCCCTTCGTCGGTCAGCGCAAAGCCGGCGCGGCCACGGCGGCACAGGCACACGCCCAGCCGCTTTTCCAGGTCGCCCATGTGCAGGCTGATGGCCGAGCGGCTGATGCCCAGCACGCTTTCGGCAGCCGAGAAACTGCCGCACTCCACCACGGTCTTGAAAATGCGTAGCAGGCGGATGTCAAAATCGCTAACCTGCCCCAGCGCTACCGGCTTGTTCATTGGGTGAGCCATTTATAAACTGAAGTTTGCAAATATTGTATTTAACTTGCGCGATTGGCAAGTCATGCTATCGCTACATCTGGCCGCTACGCGCTATAAACAACCCATCTACCCCACGCACACCCACCCCTATGGCACAGACCGTCTACGAACGCCTACCGCCCAGTGCGGACACCATCCATCATGCCCTCGCCGCCAGCAAAGCCGCACCGTTCTGGCTGGACGATGTTGACCGCGGCCCGGCCGCACCTGCCTTGCAGGGGGAGGTGCGCAGCGCGCTGCTGATTGTCGGTGGCGGTTTCCTGGGGCTGTGGTCGGCGCTGATGGCCAAGGAGCGCCAGCCCGAGCGCGACGTGGTACTGCTGGAAGCCGGCCGCGTCGGCCAGGCGGCGTCGGGCCGCAATGGTGGTTTTTGCGAAGCCAGCCTGACCCACGGCGAGGACAATGGCCTGAAGCGCTGGCCGGAAGAGTTTGCCCGGCTGGAAGAACTGGGGCTGGAAAACCTGGACCAGCTGGAAGCCACGCTGGCGCGCTACGGCATAGACTGCGATTTTGAGCGCACCGGCGTGCTGGAAGTGGCGGTGGAACCGTACCAGACCGCGCGCTTTGCTGGCGAAGGCGGCCTGGACGAGGCCGCTATCCGCGCCGAAGTGAATTCGCCCACCTTTCTAGCCGGCCACTGGGACCGCGACGGCACCGCCATGCTGCACCCCGGCAAGCTGGTGGCAGGCCTGGCCCGCGTGGCACGCCAGCTGGGCGTACGCTTTTTCGAACACAGTGCCGCCACCGGTATTGCCCACCAGGGCGCGCTGGTGCGCGTGGACACAGCGCAGGGCCACGTGCTGGCCGAGCGGGTGATCCTGGCCACCAACGCCTTCCCTTCGCTGCTCAAACGCTACCGCTGGCACACCATCCCGGTGTACGACTACGTGCTGATGACCGAGCCACTCAGCACTGCGCAGTTGGCCGCCATCGGCTGGCAGCACCGCCAGGGCATTGCCGACGTGGGCAACCAGTTTCACTACTACCGGCTAACGCGCGACAACCGCATCCTGTTTGGCGGCTACGACGCCATCTACCACCTGGGCGGCAAGATCAAGGCGGAATACGAAGAGCGCCCGGAAAGCTTTGCGCGCCTGGCCAGCCACTTTTTCACCACCTTCCCGCAGCTGGCCGGCCTGCGCTTTAGCCACCGCTGGGCCGGGGTGATCGACACCTCGTCGCGCTTTTGTGCCTTTTTTACCGACGCACTGGGCGGCAAGGTGGCGCTGGCCGCCGGCTTTACCGGCCTGGGCGTGGGCGCCACGCGCTTTGCGGCCAACGTGCTGCTGGACAAGGTAGAAGGCCTGGATACCGAACGCACCCGCCTGCGCATGGTGCGCGAGATGCCGCTGCCCTTCCCGCCCGAGCCGCTGACCTACACCGTGGTGCAGGCCATGCGCTGGAGCCTGGACCGTGCCGACCACAACCATGGCCGCCGTAACGCCTTTCTGCGTGGCATGGATGCGCTAGGCCTGGGGTTCGATTCCTGACCGCGTGCCGGCGCCTGCGGCCAACCCTGGCCCGCGCCGGCAGCCACGCTTTTATTGCAAGGAAACCTGTCATGACAACGCAAACGCTACTGGGCAACTACGCCCTGCTGGCCACCACCGCCGAGCTGGCCTACCAGCCGGTAGACCCGGCCAAAATCGTCCAAGGCCCCGCCTCCGTGGGCGTGGCCGAGCTGGCCACGCTGGGCGACGTCGCCATCGGCGTATGGGAGATGTCGCCGTCGGTCACCACCGATATCGAAGTAGACGAATGCTTCGTGGTGCTCGCTGGCGACGCCACCGTGACCTTTGACGACGGCAGCGCACCGCTGCAGCTGCAGCCCGGCACCGTCGGTTTTCTGACCGCCGGCAGCGCCACCACCTGGGCCGTGCGCCAGACGCTGCGCAAGATCTACATCGCCCGTAGCTAGGCGCCACACACAGAGAGCACCATGCAAAGCAGACACAACTACATCAACGGCCAGTGGCAGCCCGCCGTACTGGGCCAGACCCGCGACATCCTCAACCCGGCCAACGGCGACGTCATCGGCGTGGTCGCCGACAGCACCGCCGAGGACACGCTGCAAGCCATTGCCGCCGCCAAGCACGCCTTCTATGAGCAAGGCGACTGGCGCCACATGAGCGGCCCGCGCCGCGCCGACATGCTGTACCGCATTGCCGACGCCATCCGCGCCCGCACCGAAGAGCTGGCGCTGCTGGACTGCCTGGACAACGGCAAGCCACTGCGCGAAGCCCGCTGCGATATCGAAGACGCCGCCGCCTGCTTCCGCTACTACGCCGGGCTGATCGGCAAACCGCAAGGCGGCGTGTACGAAGTGCCAGACGGTTTCGGCCCCATGCACGCCTACAGCCTGCACGAGCCGGTAGGCGTGTGCGGCCTGATTACGCCGTGGAACTACCCGCTGCTGATGGCCACCTGGAAGCTGGCCCCCGCGCTGGCGGCCGGTAACTGTGTGGTGTTCAAGCCCAGCGAGCTCACCCCGCTGTCGTCGGTGGTGCTGTTCGAGATCTTCCATGAGGTGGGCCTGCCCGCCGGTACGGCCAACCTGGTACTGGGCACCGGCCCAGCCGCCGGCCAGGCGCTGGCCGACAGCCACGACGTAGACATGATCACCTTCACCGGCAGCACGCGCACCGGCCAGCTGATTGCCCGCGCCGCGGTGGGCAACCTCAAACGCGTGGGGCTGGAGCTGGGTGGCAAGTCGCCCAATATCATTTTTGCCGACGCCGACCTGGAAGGCGCGGTGGAATGGGCCATGATCGGCGTGTTCTTCAACCAGGGCCAGGTGTGCTCGGCCGGCTCGCGCATCCTGATCGAGGCCTCGCTGAAAGACCGCTTTGTGGCCCGCCTGGCCGAACGCGCCAACGCCATGACCATCGGCCCCGGCGTGAGCGACCCGGACATGGGCCCGCTGGTGTCCGCCGGCCAGCTGGAAAAAGTGCTGGGCTTTATCGAACGCGCCAAAGCCGAGGGCGCCACCTTGGTATGCGGCGGCCAGCGCCATAGCGACGGCGACTGCGCCAACGGTTACTTCCTGCGCCCCACCATTTTCGATAACTGCCACAGCGATATGGAAATCTGCCGCGAGGAAGTATTCGGCCCGGTGGTGGCCATCCAGACCTTCAGCGACGAAGCCGAGGCCATCCGCTTGGCCAACGACACGCCGTACGGCCTGGCCGGTGGCGTATTCACCAGCGACGGCGCACGGGCGCTGCGGGTAATGAAGGCGCTGCGTGCCGGTGTGACCTGGATCAACTGCTACAACCCCACCTTCAACGAAGCGCCGTGGGGCGGCTACAAGATGAGCGGCTACGGCCGCGACCTGGGCGTGAACGGCCTGCTGGAGTACCAGCAGGTGAAACAGGTGAACATCAACCTGCAGCCCGGCCCGGTGGGCTGGTACACGCGCTAAACGCCACCCTGCGGCCAACCCTGGCAAGGAATAAGGTTGGCCGCAGACCACGCCAAGCCGTGGCAAACAAAAAGCCCCTCCGCATGCGGAAGGGCTTTTTTCTTGCCGGCACCCTCTCGGGTGCGCAGACCAAGCTTACTGGGCAGCGGAAGCTGCAGCGGCAGCAGGGGCGCCACCACCGATGGTTTCCATCACTTTCCACTCACCGCCTTCAACCTTGTACACGGTGATGCCGCCGTCTTTCAGGTCGCCTTTGTCATCGTAGGACCAGTTGGACGAGGTCACGCCGGTGTAGTTGATCTTGGCCAGTACCGGCAGGTATTTTGCCGGCTCGGCGGAGTTCGCCTCTTTCATGGCGGCGATCAGTACGCGTGCTGCGTCATAGCCGTACGGGGAGTAGGTTGCCACGTCCATGTTGAAACGTGCCTTGTAGCGGGTGGCGTAGTCCGGGCCCTTCGGCATTTTTTCCAGCGGCAGGCCAGCCAGCGAGGCGATGGTGCCGTCGGCTTCTTTGCCAGCCAGTTTCAGGAAAGTCGGGGTTTTGGTCATTTCGCCGGAGATCAGCGGGGCTTTCAGGCCCAGGCGCTTCATCTGCTTGGCCATCGGGGCGGACTGGGCGTCGGCACCACCGTAGAACACCACGTCAGGCGCAGCGCCTTTGATGGTGGTCAGAATGGCGGCAAAGTCGGTGGCTTTGTCGTTGGTGAATTCGCGTTTCACCACGCTGCCGCCAGCGGCTTTCACGGCTTTTTCGAACTCGTCTGCCAGGCCTTGGCCGTAGGCAGTGCGGTCATCCACGATCACCACTTTCTTGGCGCCCAGTTTCTCTACCACGAACTTGCCCATTACCGAACCTTGCTGGGTGTCGGAGGTCATGGAGCGGAAGGTGGTTTTGTAACCTTGCTGGGTGAAGGTCGGGGCGGTAGCCATGGCCACTTGCGGCAGGCCGGCGTCGGAGTAGATCTTGGAAGCCGGGATGGAGGTGCCGGAGTTGAAGTGGCCAACGATACCGTTCACTTTGTTGTCCACAAACTTCTGTGCCAGCTGGGTAGCGGTTTTCGGGTCAGCCTGGTCATCTTCGGCGACCAGTTCAAACGAAACCGGCTTGCCGTCGATGGTCGGTTTTTCGGCGTTGGCATCTTCGATGGCCAGGGTCACGCCGTTTTTGTACTCTTCACCGTAGTGTGCCTGCGGGCCGGTCAGCGGGGCAGCAAAGCCGATCTTGATGACTTCTGCACCAGCCGGGGCGGCAGCGGCAGCGCTGGAGGCATCAGCCGCCGGGGCTTCTTCTTTTTTGCTGCAGCCGGCAAAAGCCAGGGCAGCGGCAACAGCTACAGTGATGCTGGTAAGTTTGGTCAGTTGCATTTTGTCTCTCTTCTTTATCTCGGGGTTGCTCTTGCCATCTTTGACACCGTCTGGCCGACGGTAAAACACGGTGGCGGCATTATTCCAATGCCGCCACACCTTTAGCAAGCCTGATTAGTCACCAATGCTCATCAGGCTGGCATTACCGCCTGCCGCTGTGGTATTGACGCTAAGCGCGCGCTCTACCACCAGGCGGTGCAGGTTATAACCGCCGCGCTCTACCAGCAACAGCGGAATCAGCGCACCGTCGCGGCGTGCCAGTGTCTGGCGCAGCACTTCGGCGTCCGGGCCGGCGTACAGTACGGCAGCCACGTCGGCATTGTCGATTTGCGCCACCACCGTCACGGCGCCACGCAGCACGCCGGCGACTTTCTGCGCGTGTACGCTGTCGGCCAGCAGTACATCGTTACCGGCAGCAAAGGCTGCCACCAGTTGCATCAGCAGGGCTTCCATATTGTCGGCAGCGCAGCCTACCACGCCACGCGGCGCAAAGCGCAGGGTATTGTTTTCGCCTGTCGGGCCTGGCAGTACCAGCGCGTGGTTCAGCGGGCTTTCGCTACGTGCCTGGGCAATCAGGTCTTGCAGGTGCTGGCGTGCGCCGTCGTCCAGGCCAAGCTGCGGCAACGCAGCCTGCAGGGCATCCAGTTTTACCAAGGCTTGCGGGCTGTGGCTCTGGCCCAGCTGCGCATCCCAGTGGCCACGGGTCAGGCGGTACAGGTAGAACGGGCCGCCGGCTTTGGGGCCGGTACCGGATTTGCCTTCGCCGCCAAACGGCTGTACACCCACCACGGCACCCACGATATTGCGGTTTACATACACGTTACCCGCCTTGATATTGCCGGTAATGCGTACGATGGTTTCGTCGATACGGCTGTGTACGCCGTGGGTCAGGCCGTAGCCGGTGCTGTTGATCTCGGCAATGACCTTGTCGATATCACCGCCGTGGAAACGGATCACGTGCAGTACCGGGCCAAACACTTCGCGCTGCAACAGACCGATATGGTCGATCTCGAACAGCGTCGGCGCCACATAGGTGCCGTTGGCGCACTCGGCAGTGAGCTTGGCCTGGTAAACACTACGGGCTTTGTCTTTCAGGCCGTCGATATGCCGCAGCAGGCCTTGCTGCGCTTCGGCGTCGATCACCGGGCCGATGTCGGTGTTGAAGCGCGCCGGGTTGCCCACGCGCAGCTCGTCCATGGCGCCCTTGATCATGTTCACCACCTTGTCGGCGATGTCATGTTGCAGGTACAGCACGCGCAGGGCCGAGCAGCGCTGGCCAGCGCTATCAAAAGCCGAGCTCAGTACGTCGGTCACCACTTGCTCCGGCAGCGCGGAGCTGTCCACGATCATGGCGTTCTGGCCACCGGTTTCGGCTACCAGCGGTACTTCTTCGCCACGGGTAGACAGCGCACGGTTGATGATCTGCGCTACTTCGGTGGAGCCGGTAAAGATCACGCCCTTGATGCGCGCGTCGGTCGTCAGCGCCGCACCCACTACCTCGCCACGGCCAGGCAGGAACTGCAGTACGTCGCGCGGCACGCCAGCTTCGTGCAGCAGGCGCACGGCGTAGGCGGCGATCAGCGCAGTCTGTTCGGCCGGCTTGGCCAGCACCACGTTACCGGCAGCCAGCGAGGCGACCACTTCGCCAATAAAGATGGCCAGCGGGAAGTTCCACGGGCTGATGCACACCACCGGGCCCAGTGCCGGGTGGCGGCTGTTGTCGAACTCCTCGCGTACCTGGGCGGCGTAGTAACGGCAGAAATCCACCGCTTCGCGCACTTCGGCAATGGCGTTGTTCAGGGTCTTGCCGGCTTCGCGCACGGCCAGGCCCATCAGCGCCGGCATATTGGCTTCCATCAGGTCTGCCATGCGGTCCAGCGCTTCGGCACGTTTGGCCGGGGCGGTGGCGGCCCATACCGGGGCGGCGCGTACGGCAGCCTGCAGCGCCAGCTCTACGTCCTCACGCGTGGCTTCCTGCACCTGGCCTACCACGTCCTGATGGTTGGCCGGGTTGTGTACGGCTTGGGCTGGGTTGGCAGACTCGTTGCCGTCGGCCAGCAGCGGTGCGGCCAACCACGCTTGCTGTTCGCTGGCTAGCAGCGCTTGCTGCAGCTTTTGCAGTACGTGCTCGTTGGCCAGGTCCATGCCGGCAGAGTTCTTGCGGCCGGCACCGTACAGCGCTACCGGCAAGGCGATCTTGTTATGTGGCAGGCCACCGAAGCGTGCTGCTTCGGCCACCGGGTCTTCTACCAGCTCTTCAATGGATACGTTCTCGTCCACGATACGGTTCACGAAAGAGCTGTTGGCACCGTTTTCCAGCAGGCGGCGCACCAGGTAGGCCAACAGGGTTTCGTGCGAACCCACCGGCGCGTAGATGCGGCACGGCTTGTCCAGCTTGCCCTTGCCCACGACCTGGTCGTACAGCGTCTCGCCCATGCCATGCAGGCACTGGAATTCGTAATCCTTGCCTTCGGCCAGGTGGTAAACGGCAGACAGGGTGTAGGCGTTATGGCTGGCAAATTGTGGGTAAATGGCGTCTTGTGCGGCCAACAGTTTCTTGGCGCAGGCCAGGTAGGACACATCGGTGTACACCTTGCGGGTATAAACCGGGTAGCCGTCCAGGCCATCCACCTGGGCGCGTTTGATCTCGGCATCCCAGTAGGCGCCCTTCACCAGACGCACCATGAAGCGGTGGCCAGTGCGGCGAGCCAGGTCAATCAGGAAGTCGATCACATACGGGCAGCGCTTCTGGTAAGCCTGCACCACGATACCGATACCTTCAAAACCGCTCAGGTCCGGGTCGTTGGCCAGCGCTTCCACCAGATCCATCGAAATTTCCAAACGGTCGGCTTCTTCGGCATCGATATTCAGGCCGATATTGTATTGCTTGGCCAGCAGGAACAGGCTTTTCAGGCGCGGCAATAGCTCGGCCATCATGCGCTCGTGCTTCATGCGGGCATAGCGCGGGTGAATGGCAGACAGTTTTACCGAGATACCCGGGCCGTTATAGATACCGCGGCCATTGGACTCTTTGCCAATGGCGTGGATCGCCACTTCGTAGTCACGCAGATAGCGCTGCGCATCTTCTTCGGTCATGGCCGCTTCGCCCAGCATGTCGTAGCTGAAACGGTAGCCACGTGCTTCGCGCTCGCGGCCATTGGCCAGCGCTTCTTCGATGGTTTCGCCAGTCACAAACTGTTTACCCAGCATGCGCATGGCCAGGTCCACACCTTTGCGGATCAGCGGCTCGCCACCTTTGGCGATAATGCGTGTCAGCGCAGACGACAAGCCCTGCTCGCTGTGCGACGACACCAGTTTGCCAGTCACCAGCAGGCCCCAGGCAGCCGCATTCACAAACAGCGACGCGCTATTGCCCAGGTGCGAAGCCCAGTCGCCACCGGAAATCTTGTCGCGAATCAGCTTGTCGGCAGTCAGGCGGTCCGGAATGCGCAGCAGCGCCTCCGCCAGGCACATCAGCGCAATACCTTCCTGGCTGGACAGGGTGAACTCGTGCATCAGCGCATCCACACCGCTGGACTTTGTCCGCTCTTTGCGCACCTGCGCCACCAGCTTGGCAGCCAGCGCCTTGATGCTGGCGACCTGCGTATCAGGCATGGCGGCCTGCTCCATCATCAAGGCTACGCAGTCACGCTCATCCTGGCGATAAGCAGCGGTAATGGCATCCCGAAGCGCAGTCTGGCTGCGTGCAAACTCTACAAATTGCATGAGTATCTTTCCAAAATCCAGCAGATAAGGTTGTCTGCCTATTGTATACAAAATATCGGATAACAGTAGACTCAGGCAGATCATGGCAATAAAAAGCCGGCGGCGTGCAATGAATATGCAACAGTGCAAATAGCAGCTTAGACAAACGGAGATTTTTGGCGAGAAGCACAGCGGAAAGAGTGACTGGCGGCAGGATGCCCACACGGCAAAGCGCCAGCGGCGCCTAGGCGAGAAGAGTCGCGACAGCAACGAAAAAGGCAGATGCGGCCAACTTTGGCCGCAGACAGCGCCAGCAATACAACGGGGCTGGCACGGGAAGAAACGAGGTTGGCCGCAGACAGCGCTGGCCAGCGGCTCGGTGCGCACCAACAACAACAAAGCCCGCACAAGCGGGCTTTTGTTTGCGTGTACGTATCGATTCGGCCAACGTTGGCTGCGGGGGCGTCAGTCAATCACCGTAGCCCGGCATAAGCCGCAGGCGCATCCGGGGGCCGGCTAGAGGCCGGCAGGGAGTGACGTGATGACCGACGTCGCCCCAAAGCACAAAGCCCAGCTCGTGTGAGCTGGGCTTCGGTATCGGGCGTCTGGCGGTGTCCTACTTTCACACAGGTATCTGCACTATCATCGGCGCTAAGGCGTTTCACGGTCCTGTTCGGAATGGGAAGGCGTGGGACCACCTCGCTATGGCCACCAGACATAAACTGTCACAAACTTGAAGAAGCCAGGCTGGATTTGTTTTCCAGCCGGTAGAATTTTTGTATCACCAGCGCTTCATCATCAACAAAGCAACTCAAATGATAGGATCAAGCCTCACGAGCAATTAGTATCGGTTAGCTT
>NZ_VMTV02000738.1 GCF_007644035.1 Vogesella mureinivorans
TGATCACGTCGGGCGCCTGGCGCAGGGTGTTCTTCAGCGCGTTCTCCCAGCTGTCGGTGTCGATGCCGACCTCACGCTGGGTGATGATGCAGCCCTCGTGCTTGTGCACGTATTCGATCGGATCCTCGATCGTGATGATGTGGCCCGAGGAGTTCTGGTTGCGGTAGCCGAGCATGGCCGCCAGCGTGGTCGACTTGCCGGTACCGGTGGCGCCGACCAGGATCACGATGCCGCGCTTGGTCATCGACAGGGTCTTGATGACCGGCGGCAGGTTCAGCT
>NZ_VMTV02000657.1 GCF_007644035.1 Vogesella mureinivorans
GCCGAAGTGCATCACCGCCATGCGCAGGTCGCGCTCCTGGTACTCGACGTTGTCGATATTCGATTCGGCTTCGGCAATCGCCGCCGCGACCTGCGCGAGCACGCCGGGCTTGTTCAGCACCTCGACCCGCAGGCCAGCGCGGAAGTCGCCTTCGACCTCGCGGTCCCAGTCGACCGGCACCCAGCGCTCGGGGCTCTTCTGCAGCTCGGGCAGGTTGGGGCACTCCATGCGGTGCACGACCACGCCCTTGCCCGAGGACAGATAGCCCATGATCTCATC
>NZ_VMTV02000948.1 GCF_007644035.1 Vogesella mureinivorans
TGCGCCTGGAGGACGTACCTCCGCTGTTGGTGATGAGCCTGCAGGCGGTCGAGGACCGCGACTTCAAGCACCACATCGGCGTCGATTTCAGCGGCATCGTGCGCGCGGCCTGGATCAATCTGCGCGAGGGCGAGGTGCGGCAGGGCGCCAGTACGCTGACCCAGCAGCTCGCCCGCAATCTGTACCTGACCCGCGAGCAGGCGCTTTGGCGCAAGGTCAAGGAGGCCCTGCATGCCCTGGCCATGGAGCGACGCTTCTCGAAGTCGCAGATCCTCGAGG
>NZ_VMTV02000439.1 GCF_007644035.1 Vogesella mureinivorans
GCCCAGGGGCTGCCGGGCCGGCGCTTGCTGGTGACCAGGGTCAGCTCGGAGGGCTGGAAGACGTTGATGTTGTGGGTCACCGGCGTGGTCAGCACGTATTGCGCGCGGGTGGCCTTGAGGAAGGCACTGACCTTGTCGATGTTGAAGATGTCGAGGTGAGCGAAGGGCTCGTCGATGAAGACGAAGCCGCCGGGGCGGTGCTCGTCGCGCATCAGGGCCACCAGCAGCAGCAGGGACTTCATGACCTGCTGGCCGCCCGAGGCTTCGCCGTCATCCATG
>NZ_VMTV02000033.1 GCF_007644035.1 Vogesella mureinivorans
TCATTTGAGGAATGGCTGCCACAAATAATGCAGGTAAAATAGCAAAGTATTTGGACACATCATTCGCCAATGAAAATGTGGTCAAAGCACCTCGGGTAATCAGTTGCTGTTTACCGATCTCAACGACAGACAAAAGCTTGGTTGGGTCTGAATCCAAATCCACCATATTTCCGGCTTCTTTGGCAGCCTGTGTTCCCGAATTCATTGCCAGACCAATATCCGCTTGCGCCAATGCTGGCGCATCGTTGGTACCATCCCCGACCATAGCAACCAATAGCC
>NZ_VMTV02000045.1 GCF_007644035.1 Vogesella mureinivorans
GACCGCCGAGCCGAAGAACACCGGGGTCTGCTTGCCGGCCAGGTAGTCGTCGATGTCGAAGGGCTGGGCCGCGCCCTGCACCAGCTCCAGCTGTTCGCGGGTCTCGGCCAGCAGCTCGGCGCCGACCAGCTTGGCCAGGCCAGGATCGTCCAGGCTGGGGAAGATGGTCGAGTCCTGGCGGGTGAAGTTGCGGCCCGACTCGAACACATGCACTTCGCCGGTCACGAGATGCACCACGCCCTTCAAACGCTTGCCCATGCCGATCGGCCAGGTGATCGG
>NZ_VMTV02000132.1 GCF_007644035.1 Vogesella mureinivorans
CGTGCAGGTCTTCGCGCGGGGCGTAGGCGATCGAGTGCAGCACGAAATCGAGCCGGCCCCAATCGCGCTCGATCGCCGCGAATACGGCTTCAAGCTGGCCGGGCTCGCGCACATCGCAGGGCAGGATCAGCGGTGCCCGCAGCGCTTCCGCCAGCGGTCGCACATGCGGCTGTGCCTTGTCGTTCAAATAGGTGATCGCCAACTCGGCGCCGGCCGCCTGCATGGCCACGGCACAGCCATAGGCAATCGACTGGTCGTTGGCGATGCCGACGATCAGGT
>NZ_VMTV02000275.1 GCF_007644035.1 Vogesella mureinivorans
TTCGACCATGTCGGCTCCTCCATGGAAGACAAGAAGCGCGAGGGCTATTTCTGATGGCCACGCCCCTGCCCGCCGGCGCCTTGCCGCCGCCGCTCACCCTGCCGCGCCTGCGCTTCATGACCTGCGGCGCCGTGGACGACGGCAAGAGCACGCTCATCGGCCGGCTGCTCTACGAATCCGGCGCGGTCTTCGAGGATCACCTTGCCGAGGCGCTGCGCGCCGGCCCGACGGGTGAACTCGACCTGTCCTTCCTCGTCGACGGACTGAAGGCGGAACGCG
>NZ_VMTV02000357.1 GCF_007644035.1 Vogesella mureinivorans
GTGCATCGAGACGTCAAGCCGGGCAACGTGCTGTTCGACGCCGAAGGGCGCGCGGTGCTGGCGGACTTCGGCCTGCTGCAGCCGATCCGCGTCGAGGGCGCGCCGGCGCCTGCCGACAGCGTGCTGCCTCCAGCGCTGGGCGCGGGCTCCTCGCGCTCGGGCCAGATCGCCGGCACCGCCGCCTACATGGCGCCGGAGCAGGCCCGCGGCGAGCGCGCCGATGCGCGTACCGACCTCTACAGCCTTGGCGTCATGGCCTTCGAAATGCTGAGCGGGGGC
>NZ_VMTV02000594.1 GCF_007644035.1 Vogesella mureinivorans
CAGACCAAGTATTAGTAGTAGCGTGCTTACCATACGCATAAGCGTTGAGTCAAGTTAAAACGTACTTTAGTGAATTTTAGTTAATTATATACATTAGGAGATTTAATAATGGCTCGTGTAAAACGTGGTGTTATTGCAAGAGCACGCCATAAGAAAGTTCTTAAGGCTGCTAAAGGTTATTATGGTGCGCGTTCACGTGTTTATCGCGTTGCGTTCCAAGCTGTAATTAAAGCTGGTCAATATGCTTACCGTGACCGTCGTCAACGTAAACGTCAATTCCGTCAATTATGGATTGCACGTATCAACGCTGCAGCACGTCAAAACGGTTTATCTTACAGCAAATTCATCAACGGCTTGAAAAAAGCTTCTGTTGAAATCGACCGTAAGATTTTAGCTGACATCGCTGTATTCGACGAAGTGGCAGTGGCAGCGTGAGTTGAAAAAGCAAAATCTGCGGATCGGA
>NZ_VMTV02000009.1 GCF_007644035.1 Vogesella mureinivorans
GCCATCGACGAACGGCAGATCTCGCAGGAAGGCGACGCCGCGGCGCTGGTCATCAACTTCCACCGTGCCCTGTTTGCCGTACAGCGCGCCGCCGAACTTCGCTCCGCGGCGCGGCGTGCCGCGGTTGTCCAGCGAGAACACCACATAGCCCTGCTGGGCCAGGTAATGGTTGTAGTCGACCTGCCAGGTGCGCTTGACCGTCTGCGCCGCCGGGCCGCCGTAGACCAGTACCACCGCCGGGTAGCGTTTGCCGGGGTCAAAGCCGGCCGGCTTGATCAG
>NZ_VMTV02000090.1 GCF_007644035.1 Vogesella mureinivorans
CCAGCAGCACCGGATCGGTCTTGGCGGGAATACCGTTGCGGGCATGGATCTTCTGGTTCTCCTCGATGACGCGCACGCGCTCCAGCTGCTCACCGCGCAGGAACTTGCTGTCGCCAGTGTCGGTGACTTCGACTTTGCGCAGCATCTGCCGGATGATCGTCTCGATGTGCTTGTCGTTGATCTTCACGCCCTGCAGGCGGTAGACATCCTGGATTTCCTTGACCAGGTAAGCCGCCAGGGGCTCGACGCCCAGCAGGCGCAGGATGTCCTGCGGGTTGG
>NZ_VMTV02000702.1 GCF_007644035.1 Vogesella mureinivorans
TCCAGTCTTTCCATTTTGACGAAGAACATTTCCGTGGCGAGCGGTTTGTGGCCTGTAGCTGTGCTTTGCAAGGCAATAACGATCTTTTGACATTGACCCAGCCGAAAGCCATTGAAGACATCCATTTGCGCTATGCTTTGGCCGGTGCCGACATTCTGGAAACCAATACATTTTCTTCAACCACCATTGCTCAGGCCGATTACGGCATGGAAAATATGGTCTACGAGCTCAATCGTGACGGCGCCCGTCTTGCGCGTCGTGCGGCTTTACGGGCAGAAG
>NZ_VMTV02000534.1 GCF_007644035.1 Vogesella mureinivorans
CGGCGATGGCCGTGTTCGAGCTGCCGCGCGCGCGCATCGCGCTCAAGACCCGCGCGCCGCAGACCCGCACGTCGCGCTACCAGAAGCAGGATCTGCGCGGCCATTGGCTGCCGGTGGAAGAGGATGGCCTCAAGCTGCAGGTCAACCTGTTCGACTACCTCGACACCGGCCTGTTCCTCGATCATCGCCCGGCGCGGCGGCTGATTCGCCAGCAGGCGCGCGGCAAGCGCGTGCTCAACCTGTTCTGCTACACCGGCGTCGCCAGCGTGCATGCGGCGG
>NZ_VMTV02000212.1 GCF_007644035.1 Vogesella mureinivorans
AAGCGGCTTGACCCAGGAGGTGATATTCACCATGCTGGCAGCCATGTTGATGGCGTGTGCCGTCCCGATCTATACCTTTTTTATCCTGAAGCTGAGGCTAGATACCTATGATGCAGCAGCGATCGCTGCGACTTATGGCTCCATCAGTGCCGTAACTTTCATCACGGCAGGAGCTTTTTTGACCGAGTTGGGGATTGATTATGATGGTTATATGGTTGCAGCCCTAGCGCTTATGGAATCTCCGGCTATCATCGTCGGGCTGATTCTGGTCAATCTATTCACACCCAGCCAGGGAGATCGGGACTTTTCCTGGCCCGAAGTGTTGCAAGAAGCCTTCCTGAATAGCTCCGTATTTCTGCTGGTTGGTAGCCTGATCATCGAAGTCCTAACTCGAGAACGCGGTTGGCACACTTTGTACCCCTTTACTCAGGGATTGTTCAGCTGTATCGTGTCCTTCCTTTTG
>NZ_VMTV02000493.1 GCF_007644035.1 Vogesella mureinivorans
GCGTGTCTCGAACAGGAAATCGTCGACGCTGTCGCGGCCCAACGGCGGTGGCAACAGTGTGTAGGTGAACTCGCGGTTGAAGCGCTCCAGCGCCTCGCGTACCAGCTGGGCTTCGTCGAGACCGCGCGCGCGCCAGCCGGCTACCAGCTCGGCGGTGCGCGGGTTGTAGCCGCCGGGCAGGGCCACGAACTGCTGACGGAGCTGGCGCGGCAGATCGGCATCGAAGCGCGCGTCCGGTGCCGAACGCAGGCGATGGCGACTGAGCGCGGCCAGCGGTCG
>NZ_VMTV02000987.1 GCF_007644035.1 Vogesella mureinivorans
ATAATCTTGTCGATGTCCTCGGATATAGACCATTGCATTGATTGCAGATGATCCACCCAGACACTTACCACGTGGTTGGTAGCCTTTGCGACCGTTCAAACCTTTCTGGGGAACAGTTTCAAATGCCCAGTTATTAATTTTTGTAGGAATGCTAATGACCGCTGCGCAGGGAACCTCGACTTTCCAGCCATCTCCAGTACCACCTGCTTCAAGCAAACAAACAGAAACCTGTGGATTTTCAGATAAACGACCAGCCAAAACACAACCTGAGCTTCCACG
>NZ_VMTV02000862.1 GCF_007644035.1 Vogesella mureinivorans
CTGCAGCGCGGCCCGGGCCAGACCGACGAGGTGTTCCAGCTGCGGATCGTCGCGCACAGCCTGCAGCAGGCCTTCGAGCGTTACTACATCGCGATCGCGGTGCTGGTGAAGAACGGTTCGGGCACGCTCTCCACCGGCGAGCTCGAGAACTTCTGCCAGCTCACCGCCCAGCGCCTGTCGCTGCTGTACTCGCAGGCCGCGCCGGAATTCTTCGACCGTGCTCTGTTCCGCGGTTTCATCGGCAAGCTGCGCGAGCTCGGCCTGATCCGGCTCGATGC
>NZ_VMTV02000377.1 GCF_007644035.1 Vogesella mureinivorans
CTGCGTCAGCTGGCGAGCGTGACGGTAGAAGATACCCGTACCCTGAAAATCAACGTGTTCGACCGCTCAATGAGCCCGGCCGTTGAAAAAGCAATCATGGCATCTGACCTGGGTCTGAACCCAAGCTCAGCCGGCGCGGATATTCGCGTTCCACTGCCTCCGCTGACGGAAGAGCGTCGTAAAGACCTGATCAAAGTAGTTCGTGGTGAAGCTGAGCAGGGTCGTGTTTCCGTACGTAACGTGCGTCGCGATGCGAACGATAAAGTGAAAGCCCTGCT
>NZ_VMTV02000863.1 GCF_007644035.1 Vogesella mureinivorans
ATATCAGTGGGACCTTTTTGTTATGATGGTGCGAAATTAATATTTGATTGGGAAAGTAAATGACGACCTTAAAAAATGATCGTTTTCTACGTGCCTTATTGCGTGAACCTGTAGATACCACACCAGTTTGGATGATGCGTCAAGCAGGACGCTATTTACCAGAGTATCGTGAAACACGTGCCAAAGCGGGTGATTTTCTATCTCTTTGTTTAATTATATTTTTTATAAAAAAAGGTGGAATATCCATTTTTTCCACCTTTTCTTTTTTCACTTTTTCA
>NZ_VMTV02000614.1 GCF_007644035.1 Vogesella mureinivorans
GACAAGCAAAGGCAAAAAGAACACCAAAACAATATTCTTGGCAATGATATCTTCAAAATGTGCGATACCAAAGCCAGACAATAAGCTGCCAAATACCAAAATGACCAACCAAAACACACGTTTCTTATAAAGATAATGAATCGGTGCTGTTTTAATGCTCATTTTAGGAGAAGAAGTGACAGCACTTGATTTTAAAAAGTCTTCTGTCGCCTCTTCAGTCGCAATATCCATTGCATCATCATAGGTCACAATACCCACTAAACGTTGCTGCTGATCGA
>NZ_VMTV02000061.1 GCF_007644035.1 Vogesella mureinivorans
GTCGCCGACTTGAACTTCAAGTTCGCCTTGAGCATTTGTAAATTCTTCAGCAGGAATTGATGATTCAGATTTAAAACCTGTATCAACGATTACATAGCCTTTTTGAATAGCTACTACAGTACCTTTAACCACAGAACCTAAACGAGCTTCTGCCGCAAGGAATTCTTCAAGTAGTTGAGCAAAATTTTCTGACATAATTTTCTTCTTAAATAAAAATGAACATCCATTTAACATCCTGTTTAAACGGGGTTAGTAATAATGACCGAACACATCCTATG
>NZ_VMTV02001014.1 GCF_007644035.1 Vogesella mureinivorans
GCCGATGAACAGCACGAAGGCCAGCGCAGTCTCGCTCATCTCGAACAGCGGCGACATGCGCGCCACCATGAAGATGCCGGCGGTGACCATGGTCGCGGCGTGGATCAGTGCCGAGATCGGGGTCGGCCCTTCCATCGAGTCCGGCAGCCAGACGTGCAGCGGCACCTGCGCCGACTTGCCCATCGCACCGATGAACAGACAAATGCAGATGAAGGTCGGCACCGCCCATTGCGTGCCCGGCCAGATCTCCACGGTCAGGCCAGCCAGCTGCGGCGCGT
>NZ_VMTV02001156.1 GCF_007644035.1 Vogesella mureinivorans
CCTCACGGTCGACAACGGCGTGGCCGCCCATGCGGGCATCGAGGCGGCGCACGTGCGCGGCATCCCGGTACTGGTCACCGACCACCATCTGGCTGGCGACAGCCTGCCTCCGGCCGATGCGATGGTGAACCCGAACGTGCCGGGCTGCGGCTTCCCCAGCAAGGCGCTGGCGGGCGTCGGCGTGGTGTTCTATCTGCTGCTGGCCCTGCGTGCGCGGCTGCGCGGCGAGGGCGCTTTCGCTGGCCCGGAGCCGGATCTCGGGCAGCTGCTGGATCTGG
>NZ_VMTV02000249.1 GCF_007644035.1 Vogesella mureinivorans
GACCATGGCCGTGGTGCCGCGGGCGCTGGGCGCGCGCTGAGCGCGCCTTCACCACAACGCAGCGTTGCAGCGGCGAGGCTTGAGCGGAGTGGCTGCCCGGACCATCTTGGCGGCTGTCCCCCCGTTCCGGAGAGCCCCATGACCCAGCCCCGTCGCGTCACCCGCCTCGTGCGCGGCATGCCCACCTCGGACGGCGCCGGCGTGCGCCTGACCCGGGTGATCGGCATCCCCGAGCTGCGCAACCTCGACCCCTTCCTGATGCTCGACCACTTCGGTTC
>NZ_VMTV02000034.1 GCF_007644035.1 Vogesella mureinivorans
GCCTGTCGACCTCGGTCTGCGGCGAGATGGCGGGTGACCCGACCCATACCCGCCTGCTGCTGGCGCTGGGCCTGACCGAGTTCAGCCTGCATCCCAATACCCTGCTGGAAGTGCGCGCGATCATCCGCGACAGCCATCTGGCCGAGCTGCGCAAGCTGGGCAGCCGACTGCTGCGGGCCAGCGACCGCGCCGGTATCGAGCGGCTGCTGAAGGCGACCGTCGGAGCGCGGCGCGGGCGGAAACGCACCGGGAGCGTGATAGAATACGAGGCGTATGAG
>NZ_VMTV02001151.1 GCF_007644035.1 Vogesella mureinivorans
GAGAGAAACAGCGAATTTCACCCCGGATGAGCAGTACATTAGTTGATGCTGAACTTCAGAAAATCAGTCAAATCATTGCACGACTGACCGACAAAGACATCTTTCCCTGGCTGGAGAACGGGCTGGAACCGACCGATACACAAGTTCACCGAGCAGCGACAATTGTTGCAGATCGTCTATGTGGTGCGCTTGCTGACCCGATTGTTCGCAATGCCCAAGAGCGCAGACAGCTGGCTACAATTAGGCAGTGGCTGGAACAGCGTGGCTATTCATACATT
>NZ_VMTV02000520.1 GCF_007644035.1 Vogesella mureinivorans
GGTTTCAATACTAATGCCCTAGCAATGAGCAGCCTCTGCCGTTGCCCTCCAGAAAGATTGCCACCCCCTTCACTGATGACTGTGTGCATTTGCATTGGCATGGCTGCGACATCGTCAGCAAACCCAGACATTCGGGCTGCCTCCCAAGCTTCATCGAGTGTAATCCGAGCACCGCTAGCGATGTTGTCGAAAATGGAAGCGGACGTAATCCGACCAGCTTGCAGGACAACACCCAACTGTCGGCGCACTGCGTCAACATCCAACCCGGACAAATCTTG
>NZ_VMTV02000619.1 GCF_007644035.1 Vogesella mureinivorans
CTGGACATCGACCGCGTTCCCGATGCTGACCGGCACCCTGATCACCGCCGCCGGCTTCCTGCCGATCGCCACCGCGGCCTCCAGCACAGGTGAGTACACGCGCTCGATCTTCGAGGTGGTGACCCTGGCCCTGGTGGTGTCGTGGATCGCCGCGGTGGTGTTCGTGCCCTATCTGGGTGACCGCCTGCTGCCTGATTTCCACAAAAGCGGCGAGACGCACGCGCCCGATCCCTACCAGAAGCCCTTCTACCGGCGTTTCCGCGGCGTCGTGGCCTGGT
>NZ_VMTV02000587.1 GCF_007644035.1 Vogesella mureinivorans
GCTTTAAGGTTTCAGCTAGGAGTCGTTGAGCCTCAGCTCTACCTTTAGCACGATTGATGTCTGCTTGGGCTTCTTGTTCAGCTTCTTGCGCCACATAAACTGCTCGTTGCGCCCGCTGTTCGGCAATTTGTTTCTCTTCAACTGCCCTCGCAAACTCAGGGGAGAAAGTTAGGTCAACGACACTAGTATCTAGCACGATAATTCCGTACTTATCTAACCGTTGACCCAAGGCAGTATCAAAGTCTTGTTTCAGTTCCTCTCTTTTAGTAATTGCTTCT
>NZ_VMTV02000550.1 GCF_007644035.1 Vogesella mureinivorans
CGCGCTTCTCCTCGGGCTTCAGACGCTGGGCGTTCGGATCCTGTTCGGGCGCTTCATCGCCGGCAGCATTCGGATCTCGACTCGGCGCATCCGGAAAGCGCGGCGCCACGATCTTCTCGGTGACGAACCAGCCGAGCAGGGTGATCACCGGCGTCGAGGCGATCATGAAGTACCAGTTGGCCACCGCATTGACCGTGTAGTCGGGATCGACGATGCGGGCGGCTGCCGGCGACGGGCCGGCGAGCAGCGGGTCGATGGTGGCGATCAGCAGCGTGGCGTGTTGGGCGCGCGAGACACCGGCAAATGCAGCGGCCATGCCCAGGATCGGGTGCCGTCCCGCGGCGAGGAAGATCAGGCCCGCCAGTGGCACCAGCAGCACGTAGCCGATCTCACTCGCCATGTTGGACATCACGCCGGCGAACACCATCACCGGAGTCAGCAGGTAGCGCGGCGCGGACAGC
>NZ_VMTV02000041.1 GCF_007644035.1 Vogesella mureinivorans
GGTGCGGCCCGACAGCTACCGCGAGATCAACAACTTCTACACCGCCACCGTCTACGAGAAGGGCGCCGAGGTGGTGCGCATGCTGCACACCCTGCTGGGCGAGGCGATCTTCCGCCGCGGCTGCGATCTCTACTTCGCGCGCTGGGACGGCAAGGCCGCCAGCGTCGATGCCTTCCTCGATGCCATGCGCGAAGCCAGCGGTCGCGATCTCGTGCAGTTCGAGCGCTGGTACGCGCAGAGCGGCACGCCGGAAGTGCGGATCGAAACGCGCTTCGAT
>NZ_VMTV02000368.1 GCF_007644035.1 Vogesella mureinivorans
CGAAGCCACCCGCGATGCGATCCGCCACTATGCCCATGGCATCGGTGACGACAATCCGCTGTGGTGCGACCCGGAATATGCCGCGACGACGAAATACGGCTCGATCGTCGCGCTGCCTTCGTTCCTGTTCACCACCAGCCGCATCGTCTCCGGCTACTGCGGCGGCCTTTCCGGCGTCCACGCCATGTGGGCGGGCGCCGACTGGACCTGGCACCAGCCGGTGCTGCGGGGCGACACCATCACCACCGTCGTTCATACCATCGAGTAAAGAGGCAAG
>NZ_VMTV02000254.1 GCF_007644035.1 Vogesella mureinivorans
GTTCGCAGAGCTCACCGCCGATATTCTGCCGCCTGGCGTGTTCAACGTCGTGACGGGACCTGGACGCACCGTTGGCCAGGCGATCGCCGCCAATCCACGGATCGCCAAGGTCTCCTTTACGGGCGAGACGGTCACCGGCAAGCAGATCATGCATGCGGCCGCCGACCATCTCATCCCCCAGACGATGGAACTTGGCGGCAAGTCGCCCAACATCTTCATGGCCGACGTGCTCGACGAGGAGGACGCCTTCTTCGACAAGGCGCTGGAGGGCTTCACG
>NZ_VMTV02001139.1 GCF_007644035.1 Vogesella mureinivorans
TGTTTAGTTACTTCACCTTGAGGAGTTTTAGAACAAAACCCGTAACGGCTATTGGCACCAACTTAGGAAACTTTACCGGAAGCGGGTATCGCGTAGGTAATTTTTTTAGGATTTGTGAGAGATTAACCAGAAGAGAAGGTTCTTTGGTGAAAGGGACTTGGCTCTATGTCCCAAAATGCTTTTAATCTGGCAAGCGAGTCTTGACCCCCATCTATGGCAGCGGGTTTAAAATCATCGACAATGGAACTCCTGAAGCGCTTTAATCGAGCGTTTCCTC
>NZ_VMTV02000151.1 GCF_007644035.1 Vogesella mureinivorans
CGGCCGATTCCGGATCGCCCAGCAGGCCGAGCAGGGACAGGCGGTAGGCGCTGGTAGCGTAGTCCTCGCTGGGCACGAGCTTGGACAGCGCGGTCTCGCGCCGCACCTCGCCCAGCTCGTCGCGCCAGCGCTGCAGGCGGCTGGTGTCCTCGGTCTCGATCGGCAGCGCATCGGTGCGCGGGGCCTTGGCGCCGTCGGGCAGGGCCGAGACCAGCTGGGCCGCGCGTTCGCGGTCGACCAGCTCGAACTCGGCTACATCGAGTGCGATCTGGTCCTGGATGAAGGCCGGCCGCGGCGGGGCGATCCACAGTTCCTCAGCGAACTCGGCCAATCGCTCGGCGCTCTGGTCGCGAAGCCAGCCGACCAGATCGGACGAGGACAGGCCCGACTGGCCCAGATGGATGCGGTCGCGGTCGATCTGGTTCAGCGCACGCGCGAACACGCTGGCCTGACGCAGCAG
>NZ_VMTV02000188.1 GCF_007644035.1 Vogesella mureinivorans
GTCGACTTCCAGCACCTTGACCTTGACGATGTCGCCTTCCTTCAGCTTGTCGGACACCTTCTCGACGCGCTCGGAGGAGATCTGCGAGACATGCACCAGACCGTCCTTGCCCGGGGCGATGGTGACGAACGCACCGAAGTCCATCAGCTTGGCGACCTTGCCCTCGTAGATCCGGCCCGGCTCGACGTCGGACGTGATCTCCTCGATGCGGCCCTTGGCGGCCGGCGCTTGGCCGGCATTGACCGAGGCGATGACGAGGGTGCCGTCATCCGGGATG
>NZ_VMTV02000835.1 GCF_007644035.1 Vogesella mureinivorans
CGCGGACGGCATCGCCGTGCGCGGCTATGTCTCGACCGTGCTCGGCTGCCCCTACCAGGGCGAGGTGCCGGTGGCGGATGTCGTGCGCGTCGCGCAGCGCCTGCACGCAATGGGCTGCTACGAGATCTCGCTGGGCGATACCGTCGGCGTCGGCACGCCCCGCAAGGCACGCGCGATGCTCGAAGCGGTCGCGGCGGTGGTTCCGATGCAGGCGCTGGCCGTGCACTTGCACGACACCTATGGGCAGGCCATCGCAAACATCGCGGCCTGGTAGGGG
>NZ_VMTV02000410.1 GCF_007644035.1 Vogesella mureinivorans
GTCTTGAACTAGGGCATCTCCTTCAAGCGGTACAGCGGCATACAGGACATGAGCAAAGATGTAGGAGCGCATGGCGATGCGTCCGAGCAATCGATTCGTCTGCCCGTGCCCAGTCCAGCCTTGTTCAATTTCAGCATTCAAATCATTGAGAAACTGGTTGGCTTTGCCGGTAACTCGAAACTGTTGGCGACGGGCAACTTTTATCAGGCGATCGATCGCCTTTTTATCGACCCAATTTTGGGCTTGAGCGAATCGCCAGTGCTGGACAAAGGTTTGC
>NZ_VMTV02000811.1 GCF_007644035.1 Vogesella mureinivorans
TCCATCGCGCGTGACCGAAAGCTGGTCGGCGATCAGGCGGAAGGCGTTCTCCATCACGAAGGCTTCGACGTCGACGACCTTGGTGTTCAGCCCACCCAGGTCCAAGGCCGCCGTGCGGACCTCGACGTTCTCGGTGCGCGAGGCGGCCAGAAGCACCTGGACCATCTCCGGGTTGTCCTTGACCGGCCCCAGCACCTCGAAGTCGAGGCTCACTTCCTCGATCGGGTAGGGAATGTACTGCCCGGCCTCGACCTGGATCTGGTCTTCAAGCTCGTCC
>NZ_VMTV02000890.1 GCF_007644035.1 Vogesella mureinivorans
CCATCAGCGGATGCCCCGGCTTCACCGCGTAGCCCTCGAAGTCCTCGACACCTTGGATGCGCAGAACGTCCTCGTCGATCAGGAACTGGCCGTTGAGCCGCGAGGCCGGCGTGCTCAGCACCGCGTGGGCGGCGTCGGCGACGATCTCGGGCCTGCGGCAGCCCACGTGGTCGACGCCGGGAATCATGTTCAGCGCATCGGTGAGGATCACCGTCTTCGGCCACAGCGCATTCACCGCCACGCCCTGCGGTCCGAACTCGGCGGCCAGGCCCAGCGT
>NZ_VMTV02000754.1 GCF_007644035.1 Vogesella mureinivorans
GACCGAGTCGGTAGGCCCCGCCGTGCCCTACACCCAGGCCAGCGCCCACGGTGCAGGCTGGCGCTGGCAAATCCCGCTGCAGCATCGCGTCGGCAACGGCTGGGTGTTCTGCAGTCGCTACATGTCCGACGACGAGGCCAGCGCGCGCCTGCGGGAGGCCACGCAGGGCGCTGCCCTGCGGGCGCCGATGGTGGTGCCCTTCGTGACCGGACGCCGGCGCCAGGTGTGGAACCGCAACGTCGTCGCCCTGGGCCTGTCGAGCGGCTTCATCGAGCCG
>NZ_VMTV02000331.1 GCF_007644035.1 Vogesella mureinivorans
GAGCCCTTCGTGCTCGCCGTGCCAGCCGATCACGCGCTTGCCGGCCGCAGCAGGCTGGGGCTGCATGACATCGCGGATCAGCGCGTACTGCTGCTGGACGAAGGCCACTGCCTGCGTGACCAGGCGCTGGACGTGTGCCATCTGGCGGGGGCGAGCGAAAAGGACGGCTTCCGCGCCACCAGCCTCGAAACCCTGCGACAGATGGTGGCCGCCGGCGTGGGGGTCACGCTGCTGCCCCTGCTGGCCGTGCAGCCGCCGGTGCCGCGCTCGGAGAGCCTGAAGCTGCTGCGCTTCACCGACTCCAGCCCGACCCGTCAGATCGCCCTGGTGTGGCGCAAGTCCTCGGCGCACGCCGAGTTCCTGCACAAGGTCGCCGAAGTGCTGTCGGCGCCCCCTCCGGAACCGCTGTCGCCAGGCGCGCGCCTGCGCGCCGCACCCGTCGGCAGGCCGACAGACTGAG
>NZ_VMTV02001084.1 GCF_007644035.1 Vogesella mureinivorans
GCGGCTGGGCGCACCCGAGAGCAGCAGGCCGCGCGCTTCGGCCAGCGCCACCAGCGCGCGCGCGTCCTCCACGCGCATCGCCAGCGGCTTCTCGGAATAGACGTGCTTGCCGGCCTCAAGACAGGCGCGGCTGACGGCGTAGTGCGCGTGCGGGTTGGTCAGGTTGAGAACGAGCTCGACGCCCGGGTCGGCCAGCAGGCTGGCCAGATCAGGAAAGACCTCGACGCCGTGCCGACGGGCGAACGCAAAGCTGCGTCCGGGGTCGCAGTCGAACACG
>NZ_VMTV02000415.1 GCF_007644035.1 Vogesella mureinivorans
CATGCAGCCGTTCAAGCGTCTGGTGCACGAGCTCGATGCAGTGATGCCGGCGCATGTCATCTATTCTCAGGTTGACGAGCACCCGGCTGGCTTCTCCCGTCGCTGGCTGCAGGACATCTTGCGCGGCGAGTTGGGCTTCGAGGGTGTGATTTTCAGCGACGACCTGTCCATGGCCGGTGCCCATGTGGTCGGCGATGCCGGCAAGCGTATCGAGGCGGCACTGGCTGCGGGGTGCGATATGGGCCTGGTGTGCAATGACCGCGCTTCGGCCGAACTG
>NZ_VMTV02001012.1 GCF_007644035.1 Vogesella mureinivorans
TAAGTGGCCAGATCGTTGACCAGCCGGCGCAGCGGAAACAGCAGGGCGCCGTGGTTCTCGACCTCGAAGCCGAGCTCGACGCGCATGTCGAAGTGATCGGGCGGCGCGTAGTAGGGCAGCGCGTCCTCGGCCTGTCCGTACAGACGATCGAGATGCTCCAGCAGGGCCAGGCCGAAGCGCCGCCGCAGGCTGTCGCGCGGCAGCTGGCGCAGGCCGCCAAGCTCGCGGATGCCCATCCGCTGCAAGCGCTCGCCGGCCTCGTCAGGCAGCCGCGCCT
>NZ_VMTV02000118.1 GCF_007644035.1 Vogesella mureinivorans
GTGGATGCCGCGGTTGATGCTCTCGCGTTCGTCCTGTTCCCCACGCACCGCGCTGAAGTTCAGCCAGAAGGTCGAGATCAGCAGGATGTTGGTCGAAGTGGCCTGGATCTCATCCGCGCTGGCGCGCATCACCTCCGCGCGGACCAGTCCCTGCATGATGCGGATGGCATTCTCGCCTGCACGTTTGAAGATGCGCGCGAAGTGCATGCGCAGCTTGCGGTTGCGGCTGGTGATGTCGACCAGGTCGCGATAGACGAAGCGGAAATCCCAGATGCACTCGAACACCGCGTGCAGCTGCAGCCAGATGTCCTCAAGCGTCGGCAGGCGGTCGTCGGGCGCTGCCAGTGCGCTGTCCATGCGCGCCTCGAAGCGCGCGAACAGCTGCTCGATGATGTCGTCCTTGTTGCGGAAGTGGTAATACAGGTTGCCGGGGCTGATCTCCAGCTCGTCGGCGATGTGG
>NZ_VMTV02000304.1 GCF_007644035.1 Vogesella mureinivorans
GGTCGTTAGCTCAGCTGGTAGAGCAGCGGACTTTTAATCCGTTGGTCGCAGGTTCGAATCCCGCACGGCCTACCAAGAAATTCAGAAAAGCCCAGTCCTCGGACTGGGCTTTTTGCGTTTTCAGCTGCAGCCCGCGGCCAGGGTTGGCCGCAGGCGCAGGTTTTAGGCGTAGTCGTACTGCCCGCCTGCCAGCAGGGCTTCCTGGTAGGCCGGGCGGGCGTGGATGCGCTGCAGAAATGCCTGGATATGCGGCAGTGTCTTGCACAGGGGCACACGGCTGTTGGCGGCCTCCAGCACAAAGCTCATCTGGATATCGGCAGCGCTGAAGCTGTCGCCGGCAAACCAGCCACTGCCAGCCAAGTGGTTATCGATATAGCGCAGGTGCATGTCCAGCTGCGGGTCGATATAGCCTTTGCGCACGCCTTTTTCGATCATGCGGGCCAGCGGGCGCAACAGTGCCGGCATCGGCGGCTTGCTGATGCGGCTGAATACCAGGCTCATCAGCAGCGGCGGCATGGCCGAGCCTTCGGCATAGTGCAGCCAGTAGGTGTAGTCGCGGGCCGCCTGGCTGCCGGCGGCAGGTTTCAGGCTGTGTGTCTTGTCGTAGGTGTCTACCAGGTATTCCACGATGGCGCCGGACTCGGCCACCACGATGTCGCCATCGCTGACCACCGGCGATTTGCCCAGTGGGTGAATGGCCCTCAGCGAGGCGGGGGCCAGCAGGGTGGCCGGGTCACGCTGGTAGGTGGTGATGTGGTAGGGCAGGGCCAGTTCTTCCATTAGCCACAGGATGCGCTGCGAGCGCGAGTTGTTCAGGTGGTGCAGGGTGAGCATGGTAGTCCTCGTGGTGGGTGGCCGTGGCTACAGTAGCTGTGCCAGCTCGGTTTCGTTATACACCGTTATGCCATGTTGTTGCAGCAAGGCGGCGCAGACGCCCGCGCCTGCTTGCAGCTGGCCATCAAACTGGCCGCTGTAGATGTGCCGGTTGCCGCAGGACGGGCTGTTGGCTTTCAGTACGGCCAGCGTACAGCCGTGCTGTTGTGCCAGCGCCAGGGCCAGCCGGGCGCCGCTGACAAAGGCCGCGCTGACGTCGTCGCCGCTGGCAGTGCGTACCGTTGCCTGGCCTGCCAGTACGTTTGCGCCATGGCCGCCACGTATTTCTGCCGCAGGCCGTGGCGTGGGCAGGCCGCCGGCGCATTCCGGGCAGAAGGGCAGCAGGGTGTAGCGTGCGGCCAACTGTTGTTGCCAGCTGGCGTGCATGCCTTTGCTGGCGCCGTCGTAGCGTACTGGCTGGCCTAGCAGGCAGGCACTGATCAATAGGACGGGTTTAGTCATGGGGGGGGCATCTCTTGCAGCAAGCGGGCCAGGGTCGCCACGCCGTGTTGGATTTCATGATCGTTGACGCCAGCATAGCCCAGCACCAGCCCTTTTTGCGGGGCTTGGCCAAGGTAGTTGCGTGCCAGCGGGCGCAGTACCACGCCCTGGGCTGCCGCGGCATGGCTCAGGGCTTGCTCGTTTGCCTGCATCGGCAGGTGTGCCATCAGGTGCAGGCCGGCCTTGCCGCTGGATAGGGGTAGCCAGTGCGCGGGCGAGCTCGCCAGCGCACTGCGCAGGGTGTGCTGGCGTGTCTGGTACAGCTCGCGCATACGCCGCACGTGGCGGGCAAAGTGGCCTTGCAGCAGGAAGTCTGCCAGTGCGGCCTGCGTGACATAAGGGGGCTCGCGGTACAGGCGGGCATGGGCGCGCCGGAATGCGTCAATCAGCCCGTCCGGTACCACCATATAGGCAATGCGCAGGCCGGGGTACATCACTTTGCTCATGGTGCCGATGTAGATCACGCGCTCGTCCTGTGCCAGGCCTTGCAGTGCCGGTAGTGGCTGCGAGCTGTAGCGGAATTCGCTGTCGTAGTCGTCTTCCAGAATCCAGGCGCCGCAGCGTGCGGCGTGCGCCAGCAAGGCCAGCCGGCGCGGCAGGCTCATCACCACACCCAAGGGGTACTGGTGCGACGGGGTGGTGTAGATCAGCCGTGGCGGGCGCGTATCCTGCACGCTGTCCGGGTTCAGGCCTTCGTCGTCCACCGTAGCGGCCACCAGGTCCATGCCTGCGGCCTGCAAGGAAGCATGGGCACCGGCATAGCCGGGTTCTTCTACCCAGGCCACCTCGCCCTGATTGGCCAGCAGCCGTGCGCTCAGCTCCATGCCGATCTGTGCACCGCTGATGATCAGGATCTGTTCCGGGGTGCAGCGCACGCCGCGCGATAGCACCAGGTATTCCGCCAGCGCCTCCCGCAGTGCAGGCAGGCCACCGTCAACGGTATAACCCAGCTTGGGCCACGGCGTACTGCGCTGGTGGCGGGATAACAGGTTTTGCCAGACGTGGTGGGGGAACTGGCGTATTTCCGGCATGCCGGGGGCAAAGGCACCACTTAGCCCGTCGGGTATGACCGCCGTACTCGTCAGCGTTTGCCCGCGCCGGGATAAGCCTAGTGGCTGTTCCCTGACCGGTGTCGGTACCGGTTGGCGCAGGAATGCCGGCACCACAAAGCTGCCCGCGCCCTGGCGGGTTTCCAGATACCCCTCGGCCTGCAGCTGCTCGTAAGCCTGGATCACCGTGTTGCGGCCAAGTTGCAGCTGCCGTGCCAGCTCTCTGCTGGCCGGTAGCCGTGCCGTGCCCTGCTCGCCATGCGCCGCTTCCGTAAAACGCCCGGCCACGATCGCTTCACGAATCAGGCGGGTCAGCTGTTTGGCCAGGCCTTCATCACTGTGCCGCTCCAGCCGTGCCATGAGAAAGTCTACAATCCAGGTGGGCAAAATTGGCTCCTTCATGCTGTGGGCTATTGGTTCTTTTTTAGGGCCGCTATTGTTTTAACATAGCTTGGGAATCTCACCAAGACGGAGGCACCAATGAGCCAACATAGCGCAACGCTGCATTGGCAGCGTGGTACGGCAGCATTTGTGGATAACGCCTATAGCCGGCTGCACGAAATACATTTTGATGGCGGCCTGGTGCTGCGTGCGTCGTCTTCACCCCACGTGGTGAAAGTACCGTATTCCGACCCCACGGCGGCCGACCCGGAGGAAATGTTTGTAGCCGCCCTGGCCAGCTGCCACATGCTGTGGTTCTTGTCCCTGGCGGCCACGGCAGGCTGGGTGGTGGATAGCTATCAGGATGCCGCCGTGGGTACCATGGCGGTGGGCGAGCAGGGCCGCGCGTGGGTGAGCCAGGTCACGTTGCACCCGGCCGTGCAGTTCTGCGGGCCGCCGCCCTCACTGGCCGAGCTGCATGCGCTGCACCACCAGGCGCATGCGCAATGTTTTATCGCGAACTCCGTGCGTACCGACGTACGCTGTGAACCAGTTTTGTCCTAGATCAGGGAGCACATCATGTCATTTGCCGATCAACAACAAGCACAACTCGCGTTCTATCGTGCCAAGCTGGCATTCGAGATCGATAGCTGGGACGTAGCCGAGCAGCTCAAGCAGGGCGGGGCCTTGCAGCTGGTGGATGGCCGCTCTGCTGCCGCGTACGCGCAGGAAACCCTGCCGGGTGCCATCAACCTGCCGCACCGTACCATCAGCGCCGAGACCACGGCACAGCTGCCGCGTGACGTGCTGCTGGTGACCTTCTGCGACGGCATTGGCTGCAATGCCTCCACCAAAACCGCGCTGAAGCTGGCCGAGCTGGGCTTTACCGTGAAAGAGCTGCAAGGCGGTATCGACTGGTGGAAGCGCGATGGCTACCCCACCGTGCAAGGTGGCGCCAGCTGCGGCGTAACATCGTCGGACGACTGCGGCTGCGGGGGCTGAGCATGCAATACGATGCCTTTGGCCAGCCACTGGGGGCGGCGGTACCCGGCTGGGCCGGTGCCACCGCGCCGTATCACCTTACCCTGAGCGGCCGCAGCTGCCGCGTAGAGCCCTTTAGCCGGGCGCAGCATGGCAACAGCCTGCGCGCTGCGCTGGCGCTGGACCACGACGGCCGCGACTGGGCCTACCTGATGCCGCGCCCGCAAAGCGATGCCGACTGGGAAGCCTGGTTTGCCATGATGGAAAGCAGCAGCGACCCGCTGTTTTTTGCCATCGTCGATATTGCCAGCGGCGATGCCATTGGCAGCTGCAGCTATCTGCGCATCGATGCGGCCAACGGGGTTATCGAAATCGGCTGGCTGCGCTTTTCGCCGCGCCTGCAGCGCACGGTGGCGGCCACCGAGGCCATGTACCTGCTGATGAAACAGGCTTTCGACTGGGGCTATCGCCGCTATGAATGGAAGTGCAACAACCTGAACGCACCGTCGATGCGCGCGGCGGCGCGGCTGGGCTTTACCTACGAAGGCACCTTCCGCCAGGCCCGGGTGAACTGGGGCCTGAGCCGCGACACCGCCTGGTTCAGCCTGCTGGACAGCGAATGGCCAGCCAACCGGGCGGTGCTGGAAGCCTGGCTGGATGCGGCCAACTTTGACGCCAGCGGGCAGCAGATCCACAGCCTGGACCAATGCCGCCAGCAGCAGGCCGCTGCCACGCTGCCTGAGGGCATTCGTGCCGCCACGCTGGCGGACCTGCCACAGTTGGCCGCACTGTTTGACGCCTATCGCCGCTTTTACGGCAAGCACGGCGATGCGCACACCTCGTACGATTTCATGCGCCAGCGCCTGATCCATGCAGACAGCCATGTGCTGGTGTACCAGCAGCAAGGCCAGCTGCAAGGTTTTACCCAGCTGCTGCCGCAGCTCAGCTCGGTACTGGCGGCCCCGGTGTGGCTGCTCAATGACCTGTATGTAGCCGAGGCGGCACGCCAGCGCGGCGTGGGGCAAGCGCTGCTGCAGGCCGCTGCCGCGCTGGCGCGCCAGCACGGTGTGCAGCGGCTGGACCTGGTGACTGCAGTGGATAACCATACGGCGCAAGCCTTGTATGCCGGGCAGGGCTGGCAGCGCGACGAGCGTTTCTATCGCTATCAGCTGACATTGGGATGATTAATTTCACGGTGCGGCCAACGTCGGGGTAAAATCGCTGGTTTTACAAGGCAGTAACCACGTTAGCCGCATGAAATCCCACCCGCGCAATGCCCGCATCAAGGGCGATCCTTTTATTCCCAGCCGTTTTATCTTTGGCGATGCCGTCGAAGAGAAAGGCCTGGAGCCCTACGAGTATGTGATTCATACCGTGGCCCCGGCGTTTGTCTGCCGCCTGGTGGGCATGGATCAGACCCCATTTGACAGCCGTGAGCAGGAAGGCTTTCAAAGCGATGTACTGTTTGATACGGCCAACAACCTGACGCACTACGTGACCAATTCGGGCTTTCGCCTGTTCGATTTCAATTTCTGGGGCGAGCTGCCCACCGCCGCCCAGCTGAAAAAAGTCTGCGACGAAGCCATGCAGGAATACCAGCGCCTGCAAAAAGCCTATATCGAGCGCGAGGTGGCGCCCAAAGAGCGCGACTTCCGCCTGGTGCCCACCGAGCCGCTACCGCCGGCAGAGCGCCAGCAGCGCATTAAAGAGCTGGTGAGCACCGCGATGGATGCCGACAGCAACCCGATGAAACGCATGCAGCTGCCCATGCTGGTACAGCAGGCTCTGACCGGTGGCGACCAGGCCGTGTTTACCGAAGCCCAGCTGGCCCTGCAAGAGCACACCGCCGCGCGCGAGCAACTGCTGGCGCTGGCGCGCGACAGCATCGCCTTCCCCGAAGTGATGCGCCCGGACGGCAGCGTGGTGTCTTACGAGCTGTGGGCGCTGCCGATGATTTTCTCGCGTGCGCAGGGCGGCTTCTGGTGGCACTTCCCGCTGCTGGAACGCGTGGAGCCGGCGCTGGTGGACGCGCTGGGCCTGCCGGAAGACACCGTGTTGTGGCTGTCGCCGACCATCTTCAATACCGACATGCTGATCGAGCGCAGCTGCCAGTCACTGGTGCATCTGGCCGCCATCATGGACGCTGGTTGCGATATGGCGCAGCAAGACGTGGACGCTGCACGGGCCACCTTCGACGCGGCCAGCCAGACGGTCAACCCGCAGCTATCGCTGTGCTGGCTGCCGTTTATCGTGGAAAGCGGCAAGCTGGATATCGATCGCGTACGCCAGCACGCCCGCAAGGCGCTGGATGCCGCCATGCCGCTGGTACAGCAGGCCATTGCCGCTGAAATGAAATACGGCGAAGCCGAGCTGTTTGCCCCCCTGCCGTGGTGGGATGCGCTGGGCGCCGGGGTGTACGCCTTCAACCGCAAGCGTCTGGGCCTGCATATGGCGCTGGTGCAAGGCAAAACCGACAAGCTGGACAATATCGAAGCCGTGGCCGAGTTCCTGCCCGAGCAGCAAGCCTACGACGTGCAGCTGCTAGAGCGGGACAGCGGTACGCTGCTGAACCGCGTGCAATGGCTACTGGTACCCGACCTGGGCCCTAGCCGGGTACAGGCCTGGGTGGACTTGTCCGAATGCTTGCGCCAGGCCGGTATCGCCCTGCGCGAGCAGCAGGCCAAATACCACTAAGCGCCCTGCGCCGCTGGTGTAGTTGGCCGCCGGTGCAGGGTATAAGGCGTATGCAGGGTATAAGGCGTAGCGGCGGCGTACGGCATGGCGGGTTTTCATATATTCTTTTATAGAAATAATGCCATCAAGGCAAAATAATTGCCCAATTAATGATATTTGCATTTAGGAGCTGTGTTTGCCTGGCTGGCTTGGCTTGAAATCCTTGCGCACACGATTGGCGCTGTTTTGCTCGCTACTCATGGTAGTGGTGGTGCTGTTTACCAGCTCGCTCAGCTATCTGGAGGGCAAGGCACGCGTGCGCAGTATGCAGCTGCAGCACCTGGAAGACGTGGTTACCCGCCTGAGCGACGACATCGACGACCGCGTCCGCACGCGCCATGTATTGCTGGAGCAAGCCGCTGCCAGCCTGCAGCTCAGTCGCAGCAATATCAGCCAGCACGCGCCCGAGATACTGCATGGTTTCCGCTATCTGAAAGGCAGCTTCAGCAGCATCATGCTGTTTGATGCCGAGGGCAATGTGGTGGCCGACTACCCCGAGCTACCCGGCCAGCGTGGTAGCAGCGTGCTGGACCGTGCCTATTTTGTGCAGACACGCGACACCTTGCGCTCGCAGATTTCCGAGCCGGTGCGTGTGGCGGGCGATATCAAGCGCAGCCTGATCATTTTTACCTCGCCCATTCTGGATGAGCACGGCCAGTTCGCCGGTGTGCTGGGTGGCAGCCTGGAGCTGTTTGCCCCCGAGCTGTTTGGCGACCTGCGCTCCATTGCCATTGGTGGTACCGGCTACATCAATATCCATACCCGCGCCAGCCGCCTTACCATCTTCCACCCCGATCGCAGCCGCATCATGCAAGCTGGCCCGGATATCAGCCGCGACCCGGTGTTTGCCCAGGCACTACAAGGCTGGGACGGTAGCACCGAAAATCTGGCGGCCAACGGCGAGCCCGCGTTGATGGTGTACCGCAACATGAAAAACGTGAACTGGGTGGTGGGGGGGGTATTCCCCCTGCGCGAAGCCTATGAGCCCATCAGTGTGATGGCGCGCAACCACGTGCTTATCGTGCTGCTGGCCACCCTGCTGGCGTTTCCGGTGGGCTGGTGGGGTGTGCACCGCCTGCTGGGCCCGCTGCAGGCGCTGCGTAGCAAGGTACAGGCCATGGCATTCGGCGCCGGCGACGGCATGCAGATCCAGGGCAGCCACGAGCTGGAAATGCTGGCGCAAACCGTCTCCGACGTCTTTGGCGAGCGCGAGCGCATCAGCCAGGAGTTGGCCGCACGCGAGGCATTTTTCCGTGCTTTGAACGAGTCATCGCCGCTGGGTGTATTTGTTACCGATGCCGATGGTTTGCTGGTGTATTGCAACCACGCCACCCTGAGCCTGGGCGGGCTGAACCAGCGGGAGGAAGACTGGCTGGGCCGCCACTGGCTGGACGCGGTGCACCCGGCGCAGCGCCACACCATCGAGCCGGAATGGCAGGCGCTACGCCACGGCGATACACCGAGCTTTTACCAGCTATGCCACCTCACCGGCGCCCGTGGCGCGCAGATCAAGGTAGAGCTGCGCTTTACCCGGCTGCAGCAGGGCAGCATCCTGCGTTTTCTGGGGGTGGTGCACGACGTTAGCGACAGGGAAGAAGCCCTGCTATCCATGACCGCCGAACGCGAGCGCGGCATGGCTATCCTGACCTCCATTGCCGACGCGGTGGTGCTGACCAACCAGCTGGACGAGGTGTGCTACATCAACCCGCCCGCCCAGCGCCTGCTGGGCCTGAATGCCGAAGAAGCCCAGGGGCGCTCGCTGGCGCTGTTTGTTTCCCTGGCCTACCCGGACACCGGCCAGGCAGTCTCTCTGGCAACACTGGCCGAGGCCCGTATGGCGGTGCCGGTAGAGCTGGATTTGCTCTCGCGCGACATGCGCCTGCAGCCGGTGGTGCTGACCCTGTCTGTGGTGCAGGCCAGGGGCAGCATGCACGGCTACAAGGTGTGCGTGTTGCACGACGATAGCGAGCGCCGCCGCCGCGAACGCAAGCACCGCTGGGAAGCCACCCACGACCCGCTCACCAACCTGCTGAACCGCCGTGGTTTCCTGGGGGCGCTCACCAGCTTGCTGGATAATGGCGAGGCGATGGCACAAAGCAATGTGGTGGTGATGATGGACCTGGACCACTTCAAGCAAGTCAACGACAGCGGTGGCCACCAGGCCGGCGACCAGATCCTGCAGGATATCGCCGCCATCCTGCAAAAGCGCCTGCGTAATACCGACATCATTGCCCGCCTGGGCGGCGACGAGTTTGCCCTGGTGCTGTACAACTGCACCCGTGATACGGCGCAGGGCATCATGGAAGCGGTGCGCGGCGACATTGCCCGCCTGCGCCCGCAGAGCAACCCCGAAGTCTGCCGTGTCACGGCCAGTATCGGCCTGACGCAAATCCAGCCGCACGATTCGCGCCCGCACGATATCCTGCAGCGTGCCGACATGCGTTGCTATCAGGCCAAAGAGCAAGGGCGCAACCGTGTGGTAGCGGCGTCGGAGTAGCAGCCTGCTGCCTCGTACACGGCGGATGGCGCACACTGCGCGCACATGAAAAAGCCGGCCCAGGGGCCGGCTTTGTTGCAAGCAGCGCAGGCTTACTTGTCGATACCACCCAGCAGCACGTACTTGATTTCCAGGTAGTCTTCAATGCCGTACTTGGAGCCTTCGCGGCCCAGGCCGGACTGCTTCACGCCACCAAACGGTGCGGCTTCGTTGGACAGGATGCCGCTGTTCACCGCCACCATGCCGTACTCCAGGCCTTCGGACACGCGGAAGATGCGGCCGATGTCGCGGGCGTAGAAGTAGGATGCCAGGCCGAATTCGGTATCGTTGGCCATCTGGATGGCTTCTTCTTCGCTATGGAAGCGGAAGATCGGTGCCAGCGGGCCAAAGGTTTCTTCTTTGGCCACTTTCATTGCCGGGGTCACGCCGGTAATGACGGTGGGCTCGAAGAAGCTGTGGCCCAGCGCGTGGCGCTTGCCGCCGGTGACCAGCTGGCCGCCTTTGGCCAGCGCGTCGGCGATGTGCTCTTCTACCTTGCTCACCGCGTTCTGGTCGATCATCGGGCCTTGGGTCACGCCGGCTTCCAGGCCGTTACCCACCTTCAGCTTGGCCACGGCAGCGGCAAACTTGTCGGCGAAGGCATCGTACACGCCGTCCTGCACCAGCAGGCGGTTGGCGCACACGCAGGTCTGGCCGGCGTTGCGGTATTTGGAAATCATGGCGCCTTCCACTGCGGCGTCCAGGTCGGCGTCGTCAAACACGATGAACGGTGCGTTGCCGCCCAGCTCCATCGATACTTTTTTCACCGTTTCGGCACACTGGCTGATCAGCTTGCGGCCAACTTCGGTAGAGCCGGTGAAGGAGAATTTCTTCACGGTATCGCTACCGGTCAGTACGCCGCCGATTTCGGTGGAACCACCGGTCAGCACCGAGAACACGCCAGCCGGAATGCCGGCACGCTCGGCCAGTACGGCAATGGCCAGCGCCGACAGCGGGGTCTGGCTGGCAGGGCGTACCACCATCGGGCAGCCGGCAGCCAGGGCCGGGGCGGCCTTGCGGGTGATCATGGCATTGGGGAAGTTCCACGGCGTGATGGCAGCGGTAACGCCGATCGGCTCTTTGGTCACCAGAATGCGCTTGTCAGCACCGGTGGACGGAATGGTATCGCCGTAGATGCGCTTGGCTTCTTCGGCATACCACTCGATGTAGCTGGCGCCGTAGGCGATTTCTCCCTTGGCTTCGGCCAGCGGTTTGCCTTGCTCGCTGGTGAGAATCACGCCCAGGTCGTCCTGGTTCGCCATCATCAGGTCGAACCATTTGCGCAGGATGCCGGCGCGCTCTTTGGCCGGTTTTTTCTTCCAGGTCTTGAACGCTTCGGCAGCGCCCGCTACCGCACGTTCGGCTTCGGCACGGCCCATTTTCGGTACGTGGGCGATCACTTCGCCGGTAGCCGGGTTAGTCACGGCGATGGTTTCGCCGCTGTCGGCATCCAGCCACTGGCCGTTGATATAGCACTGCTGGCGCAGCAGGGTAGGGTCTTTCAGGTTCAGCATGTGTGTGTCCTTTTGGCGATGCGGCCAACGTTGCCGGGGCAAGGTTGGCCGCAGTATCAGGCTAGTTCAGGCTCAGGCCTTGATGGCGGCAACCAGTTTTTGCAGCGCTTCTTCGAAGATGTCGTCTTCGATGGTCAGCGGGAACAGGAAACGCACCACGTTGCCGTATACGCCGCAGAGCAGCAGGATCAGGCCGGATTCCAGCGCCTTGGTCTGCACTTTCTTGGCGAAATCGGCGTCGGCGTCGTGGCTGCCGGCCTTGTTGAATTCCACGGCAATCATGGCGCCCGGGCCGCGTACGTCGGCGATTTGCGGTACGTCTGCCTTCAGGCCGTTCAGGGTTTCTTTCAGCTGGGCGCCCAGCTTGTTGGCGCGCTCCAGCAGTTTTTCTTCCTGGATCGCGGTGATCACCGCCTTGGCGGCGGCCAGAGCCAGCGGGCTACCGGCGTAGGTACCACCCAGGCCACCCGGTGCGGGGGCGTCCATCACGCTGGCGCGGCCAACGACCGCCGAGATCGGGAAGCCACCGGCCATGGATTTGGCCATGGTCAGCAGGTCCGGTGCCACGTCGTAGTGTTCCATGGCAAAGAATTTGCCGGTACGGGCAAAGCCGGCCTGTACTTCGTCGGCAATCATCAGGATGCCGTGGGCATCGCACAGGGCGCGCAGGCCGCGTACCCATTCGGCCGGTGCCTGGTAGAAGCCACCTTCGCCTTGTACCGGTTCAAAGATGATGGCGGCTACGCGGCTGGCTTCGATATCGTACTTGAACAGTTTTTCGATGCTGTGCAGCGATTCTTCGATCGATACACCGTGCAGCGGGTTCGGGAACAGCGCGTGGTACACGTCGGACGGGAAGGGGCCGAAACCGATTTTGTACGGGGCCACCTTGCCGGTGAGCGCCATGCCCATCAGGGTACGGCCGTGGAAACCACCACCAAAGGCGATGATGCCCGGGCGGCCGGTGGCAGCGCGGGCGATTTTCACGGCGTTTTCTACGGCTTCGGCACCGGTGGTGTAGAAGGCGGTTTTGTTATCGCCCGGAATCGGGGCCAGCTTGTTCAGCTGCTCGGCTACGTCGATATACAGCTCGTACGGTACGACCTGGTAGCAGGTATGGCTGAATTTGTTCAGCTGCTCGGCCACGGCGGCTTGCACCTTGTCGTGCAGGTGGCCGGTGTTCAGTACGCCGATACCACCGGCAAAGTCGATGTAGCGTTTGCCTTCGGTGTCCCAGATTTCGGCGTTTTTGGCACGCTCGGCAAAGAAGGAACACATTACGCCCACACCGCGTGGGGTGGCATTGGCTTTACGCTGCATCAGTTCTTGCGGGTTCATGAATCTCTCCTAGATAGACAACCGGGCTGGCCTGGTTTGCCGCGACACGGGCAAAGCGCATCGTTGGCCATTGTTTGAAAGCATTCTAGCGCCGTGTTTAGTAAAAAGTCACGGGTGATTGATTATTTAAACACTGCGCTTTGCCGCAGTGTGGTGATTCGGCACGCCAATAAAAATGCGGCCAACCTGGGGGCAGGTTGGCCGCATGGCGCTGAGGGCGGGGGAAGGGCGCTTTAGAAGAAGCGGTTCACCTCGGCCACGGCTTTGTCGTCCAGCTCGCCGGCAGCTTGTGCCAGCGACAGGCGGGCGTACAGGTAGTTGTAGCGCGCCTCGGCCAGTGCGCGCACGGCGTCCTGGTAGTCCCGCTCGGCGTTGAGCAGGTCCAGGTTGGTACGTACGCCGACGTCTTTACCCAGCCTGGTGGAGTCCAGCTTGCTTTTGGCCGAGACCAGCAGCTGCTCCTGCGCTTTCACCAGCGCGGCACCGTTGCTGACGCCCAGCCAGGCGCGGCGCACGTCCAGGCGTACCTTGCGGCGGGCGGCCTCGACATCTTCACGCGCCTTGTCCAGGTTGGCCGCGGCCTCGGTCACTTGCGAGTTGATCGCGCCACCGGCGTACAGCGGCAGGCTCAGGTTCAGGCCCAGGGTATTGCCACGGGTGCGTTGCTGGCCGCTGGCCTTGCTGCTGGCGCTGGTGCTGTAGTTGTCGCTCAGGCCGGCGCTGAGGTTCACGGTGGGCAGATGTTTGCCCCGCGCTTCTTCCAGGCTGCGCTCGGCCAGCAGCTGTTGTTGCAGGGCGGATTTCAGCGCCAGGCTGCCCGCTTCGGCGCGCTGGATCCAGGCATTCAGCTCGCCGCTGCCCTGGGTGGCCAGGCCTTGCTGCTGGCGCAGGCGGTTGATGCTGTCGGCCGGCAGGCCGGTGAGGTTGGCCAGGCTGTTGCGCTTGATTTCCAGGTCGCTCATGGCGGCAATTTCACGCGCCTGGGCGGCGTCGTAGCCGGCCTGGGCTTCGTGGGTGTCGGTGATGGTGGCGGTGCCGACTTCAAACGACTTTTTGGCTTGCGCCAGCTGGCGGTCGTAGGCTTTTTTGGTGGCCTGGGTCACGTTCAGCACGTCTTCGGCCAGCAGTACGTCAAAGTAGGCACGCGCGACATCGGCAATCAGTTGCTGGCTGCTGGCGTCGAATTGCACGCCGGACAGCTCGCTGGCGATCAGGCCTTTCTTATAGGCGCTGTAGCTACCGATATCGAACAGTGGCTGGGTGAGCTGTACGCCCACGCTGCGGGTGTTGTACGGGTCGGCGTCCGGCTTCATGCCGTCGGTACGTGTAACGCTGGCAGACAGGCCGACGCTAGGCAGCAGCTGGGCGCGGCCCTGCACGGCTTTTTCCTGGCCTGCTTGCAGGGTGGCGCGTGCACCGGCGTAGCCTGCGTCGTAGCTGCGTGCGGCCTGTACGGCAGCACTCAGGTCGAAGGCCTGGGCACTGCTGGCGGCACCCAGGGCCAGCAGGGCGGTAATGATCAGCGGATGGCGTGTGTTCATCGCTTGTTCCATAAAAAAGTAAACTGTTCTGCAGCTACCACCATAACGGAATATGGCGCGGTTTTCAGCAGGAAAATGATTAATGTGTTTGTGGCCGGCGCACCTTGAACCATGCCGAGTACAGCGCCGGCAGGAAAAACAGCGTGAGCAGGGTTGCCACCAGCAAACCGCCCATGATGGCCACGGCCATCGGGCCCCAGAAGGTGCTGCGTGTCAGCGGTACCATGGCCAGGATGGCCGCCAGCGCGGTGAGCGTGATGGGGCGGAAGCGGCGAATGGTAGAGCCCACGACGGCTTCGAAACGGTCTATGCCTTCGCTGATGTCGGTTTCGATCTGGTCTACCAGGATCACCGAGTTACGCATGATCATCCCCGCCAGCGCGATCACCCCCAGCATGGCCACGAAACCGAACGGCGCGCTGAACAGAATCAGCGTCAGCGTGACGCCAATCATGCCCAGCGGTGCGGTCAGCACCACCAGCAGGCTGCGCTGGAAGCTCTTGAGCTGCAGCATCAGCAGGGTAAACACAATTACCAGCATCAGCGGTTGTACCTTGGCGATGGCCGTTTGCGAGTTTTTGCTGGATTCCAGCGACCCGCCCAGCTCGATGTGGTAGCCCAGCGGCAGGGTTTTTTCCAGCGCCTGCATTTTCGGCCACAGCGCGTTGGAAATATCGGCAGCTTGTACCCCGTCGGCGGCATCGGCGCGTACCGACACGGTAGGCAGGCGGTTGCGGTGCCAGATGATGCTTTCTTCCGGCGCGTAGGCAATGCTGGCCAGCTGGGAAACCGGCACATAGCGGCCGCTGGCGGTTTGCACCATCAGGCTGCCCAGCTGTTCGATCTGCTGGCGTTCGCTGCCTTCCAGGCGGGCGCTCACCGCAATGGCCTTGTCGCCTTCACGCCATTCGGTCACGGTGCTGCCGGTCAGCATCATTTGCAGCTGGCGGCTCAGGCTCTGGCTGGACATGCCCAGTGTGCGGGCTTTGTCCTGGTCGATTTCCACGCGCAGCGAGCGGGCCTGTTCGCCCCAGTCGTTGTTTACCTGGCGGGCACCCGGGTGGCTACGTACCAGTGTTTCTACCTGTTTGGCGATGTCGCGCACCTTGTTGTGGTCTGCACCCATCACGCGGAACTGGACGGCGTAGCCTACCGGCGGGCCGTTTTCCAGCCGCGTCACACGGCCGCGTACCAGCGGGAAGTCGGTGTCGAACAGTTTCTCCAGTTTGTGTTTCACCTGTTCGCGCACTTTTTCGTCGCGTGTCATCACCATCAGCTGGGCATAGTTCAGGTGCTGCTGCTGTTGATCCAGCGGCAGGTAGAAGCGCGGGCTGCCACCGCCAACGTAGCTGGTGACGCTGACGACGTTGTTATCCCCCTTCAGCTGGCTTTCCAGTTTTTTCACTTCGCGCTCGGTGGCTTCGTAGCTGGCGCTTTGCGGCAGCCACATGTCCACCATCAGCTCGGGCCGGTTGGAGGAGGGGAAGAACTGCTGGGCCACAAACAGCTTGAAGGCCACCATGGACAGCACGAAGGCAGCCAGGGTCAGGGCAATCACGGTTTTGCGGTGGTCCAGGCACCATTCCACCGCGCGGCGGAAGCGCACGTAAAACGGCTTTTGGTACACGTCGGCATGGCCGTGGTTGGCCATGGTTTCCGGCAGCAGGCGGTAGCCCAGATAAGGGGTAAACACCACCGCCACGATCCACGACAGGATCAAGGCAATGCTCACTACCGAGAACAGGCTGAACACGTATTCGCCGGCGTTGGATTTGGCGATACCCACCGGCAGGAAGGTGGCGGCGGTAATCAGCGTGCCGGTCAGCATGGGGAAGGCGGTGCTGGTGTAGGCGTAGGTGGCCGCCTGGAATTTGTTCCAGCCTTGCTCCAGCTTCATGGCCATCATTTCTACCGCGATGATGGCATCGTCCACCAGCAGGCCCAGCGCGATGATCAGCGAGCCCAGCGAGATGCGCTGCAGGTCCATGCCCAGGAAGTACATGGCCAGGAAGGTCATGGCCAGTACCAGCGGGATGGACAGCGCCACCACGATGCCGGTACGCATGCCCAGGCTAAAGAAGCTGACGGCCAGCACGATGATCACGGCTTCGATCAGCGAACGCATGAATTCGTTGACGGCGGTTTTCACGACTTTCGGCTGGTCTGATACCGCGTGTACTTCTACCCCTACCGGCAGCTTGGTTTTGACTTCGTCCATCAGCAGCTGCAGGTTGTTACCCAGCTTCAGCACATCGCCGCCTTTTTTCATGCTGATGGCCAGGCCCACGGCCGGTTTGCCGTCAAAGCGCATGCCGAAGCTGGGCGGGTTGACGAACTCGCGGCTCACCTTGGCAATGTCGCCCAGGCGGAAGGTCTTGCCACCAGCGCTGATGGGGGTGGCGGCAATGGCGTCTACCGAGTTATAGCTGCCGCTGACGCGTACCCAGATGCGGTCGCTGGCGGTGTCGTAATTGCCGGCCGGGGTCACGCTGTTCTGGTTGGCCAGGGCGTTCCAGATGATATTGCTGTCCACCTGCAGGGCAGACAGCTTGGCGGTATTGAGCGTGACGTAGATACGCTCTTCTTGTTCGCCAATGATTTCCACCTTGCCCACATCCGGCACGCGTAGGATTTCCTGGCGCGCCTGTTCTACGTATTTGCGCACGTCTTCGTAGCTGAAACCGTCACCGGTAAACGCATACAGGTTGCCGAAGGTATCGCCGAACTCGTCATTAAAGAACGGCCCACGGATATCACCAGGCAGGGTGTGCTTGATATCGCCTATTTTCTTGCGTGCGGTGTACCACAGCTGCTGCACGTCCTTGGGCGGCACATCTTCGCGGATCGACAGGATCAGCAGCGCCTCACCGGGTTTGGTGTAGCTTTTGACGTATTCCAGCTCGCCCATTTCCTGCAGCTTCTTTTCGATGCGTGCGGTAACTTGCTGCTCGGTTTCCTGTGCGGTGGCGCCTGGCCACAGCACACGCACCATCATGGCCTTGAAGGTGAATTCGGGGTCTTCTTTTTGCCCCAGCTGGGTGTAGGCAAACATGCCGGCCAGCATCAGCACCACCATCAGGTAGCGTACCAGCGAGCTGTTGCGTATGGCCCATTCGGACAAGTTCAATGGTTGTTGCTTCATGATCGGTGCCCTTATTTAGCCAGCAGGGTAACGCGTTGGCCGTCGCGCAGCAGGTGTACCCCGGCGGTGACGACCTGTTCACCGCCATTCAGGCCGGCAGTGATATCGATACCCTGGCTATCCGGCCGGCCTACGGTCACGGCTTTGCGGCCAACCTTGCCGGTTTTCGGGTTGATCACCCACACATACTGCTTACCCTGTTCGTCCAGAATGGCGCTGAGCGGCAGCCGGATGGTGGCATTGTGCTGGCCTGGCAGGCTGGCTTCTACCGTGGCGGTCATGCCCAGGCGCAGCCCGGCGGGCTCGCTGGCCAGCTTCAGCCGGGCGGCGTAGGTGCGGGTGGCCGGGTCGGCATCGCCGGACAGCTCGCGCAGGGTGGCGGGGATAGCCTGCTGGCCAGCCAGCAGTTTCACGCTAAAGCTGCTGGCCTGGCGCATGTCGGCCAGGGCGTTTTCGGGTACCTGTATCAATACTTCGCGCTCGCCGGCCGCGGCGAGCCGCGCCACGATCTGCCCGGCAGCCACCACCTGGCCCGGCTCGATGCTGATCTCGCTCACGCTGCCGTCGCTATCGGCCGTCAGGCTGGTGTAGCCGGCCTGGTTGCGGCTGGCAGACAGCGCTGCCTGCGCCTGCTGCACGCTGGCCTGCGCGCTTTGTACGGCGGTGTGCTGGCGCTCTACCTGGGCCGCACTGATGAAGTTTTGTGCCAGCAGCTCGCGGTAGCGTTTCAGGTCGGCCGCTTGTTGCGCCAGGTTGGCCTGTGCTGCGGCCAACTGTGCCTGCTTGGCCTGGCTATCCAGCTGGTAGTCGCTGGCATCCAGTACCGCCAGCACCTGGCCTTTTTTCACGCTATCCCCGCTGTTGACGCGCTTTTCTACTACCTTGCCCGCTACGCGGAAGCCCAGCCGGCTTTCCTGGCGGGCACGTACCTCGCCACTGAACAGGCGCACATTGCCGTGCTGGCTGACACCGGCTACGGTGTAGCGCACCGGGCGGGTTTCTTCTACCGGCTTCACTTCTTCTTTGCAGGCGGTCAGTGCCAGCAGTAGCGCGCCGGCCAGCGCCAGCTTGGGATAGTGCGGTGTCATGTGTGTTTGCCTCGTTATCGTATGGGTTTATTTATAGATTCAGTCGGAGGTTTTCAGGCCATTCAGCATCAGGTCCAGCGAGAGCTCCAGGTACTCCAGCGGTGGCAGCGAGCGGTGCTGGCTGTCGGTGAGCACACGGCCAAACGAGCAGCGCCAGGTCATGGTGAGCATCATGGGCGCCACCAGGGTGTCCACCACGGCGTCCGGGTTGATGCTGCGAAACTCGCCGCGGGCGATACCGCGGCGCAGCACCTGCAGCAGCATCTGGTGGCTGGGCTCGATCACCTCGGCGTGATAAAAGCGCGCCAGCTCGGGAAAGTTGGTGGCCTCGGCAAACATCAGTTTGCAGATGCCGCCCAGCGGCGATTCGCCCACTTCCAGCCACCAGCGGCGCATCATCAGGCGCAGCAGGTCGGCGCTGCTGCCGTCAAACTGCTGTACCAGCTCGGCAAAGCCTGCCAGGCGGGTGACCAGGTTTTCGCGGATCACCGCCTTGAAGATGTCTTCTTTGTTTTCGAAATACAGATACGGCGTGCCCTTGGTGACACCGGCCGCTTTGGCGATGTCTTCCATCTTGGTGGTCTTGAAGCCCTTTTCCACGAATAGCGCCAGTGCCGCGTCCAGAATCTCGGCCGGGCGCACTTCTTTACGACGGCGCCAACGCGCTACCGGACAACAGGATTCCTTGTCCATGCTTGCCTTCTCTGAAAATTGGTTCATTAATAAGGTGTGCAATGTAGAGCAAGCACTCTGCCAGTTCAATTAATAAATCAATATTCACTAACTGTCATGGTTAGAATGCAACACCTGACAGTTATTGCTGTGCAGCAACCCGTGTCCCTATCTTGCTACTGGAGAATCTGACGTGAGCGTAGCCCCTATCGACAAGGCAGCCATTCTGGCCGAGGCCCTGCCGTACATCCGTTCCTTTAATGGCAAAACCATCGTGATCAAATACGGTGGCAATGCGATGACCGACGACAAGCTGAAAGAAGACTTTGCCAAGGATGTGGTGCTGCTGAAGCTGGTGGGCCTGAACCCGGTGGTGGTGCATGGCGGCGGCCCGCAAATCAACGACCTGCTGAACCGCGTGGGCAAGGAAGGCCAGTTTATTCAGGGCATGCGCGTGACCGACAGCGAAACCATGGACGTGGTGGAGATGGTGCTGGGCGGCCTGGTAAACAAGGAAATCGTGTCGCTGATCAACAAGCACGGCGGCAAGGCAGTGGGTATTACCGGTAAGGATGGCCACTTCATTCGCGCCAGCAAGCTGTTCCTGAAATCCGAATCCGACGAAGACATCGATATTGGCCAGGTAGGCGATATCGAGCACATCGACCCGAGCCTGGTGTCCTTGCTGGATAGCCAGGACTTTATCCCGGTGGTGGCACCTATCGGCGTGGGCAGCGAAGGCGAGGCCTACAACATCAATGCTGACGTGGTAGCCGGCAAGCTGGCCGAAACTCTGAAGGCCGAAAAGCTGGTGCTGATGACCAACACCCCGGGTGTGCTGGACAAGCAAGGCCAGCTGCTCACCGGCCTGACCGCCGCCCGCGTGGACGAGTTGTTTGCCGATGGCACCATCAGTGGCGGCATGCTGCCCAAGATCAGCTCGGCGCTGGATGCGGCCAAGAGCGGCGTGAACTCGGTACACATTATTGATGGCCGCGTGCCGCACGCCCTGCTGTTGGAGATCCTGACCGACGCAGGTGTGGGTACCATGATCAAGGCTGTCTAAGCCTTTGTTGCCGCATGAAAAAAGCTGCCTGCGGGCAGCTTTTTTACATTTGGCAGATAGCGCAGGCGGGCTATAGTACAAGGTGGTGGCGTCATGGGGCGCCGCTTTACTCAACCCGTACCCGCGTGGAGGTGCCATGCAGACAGTCAGGCAGTTATTGGAAAGAAAATCCGGCGAACTGATTAGCGTCAGCCCGGACGCCACCGTGTTTCAGGCGCTGCAAATCATGGCCGAGCAGGATATCGGTGCCGTACTGGTCATGGATATGGGGGATGTGCTGGGTATTTTTTCCGAGCGTGACTACGCACGGCGCATTGTGTTGCAAGGCCGTACCTCGGCCGGTACCAAAGTGCGCGACATCATGACCAGCAAGGTGGTGTACGTCGGGCCGCAGCAAAGCGTGGCGGAATGCATGGCGCTGATGACGGATAAACACTTTCGCCACTTGCCGGTGATGGAAGCCGGCCGCGTGATTGGCATGCTGTCCATTGGCGACCTGGTGCGCGCCACCATCGAAGAGCAACAACTGGTGATCGAACAATTGGTGAACTACATCCGCGCCTGAGTCTGGCGGGTTCAGCACGATAAAGGTTGGCCGCATGCCCTGCGGCCAACCTTTTGTGTTTTATGCGCCAGGCACAATCTGCCGCGCCAGCTGCAGCAGCGCAGGGGCCACCTGGTTGCGCATGGTATCGGCGTCAAAGGCAAAGGCCGGGCCGCTAGCGTTCAGGCACAGGCTGCCCTGGCCGGGGGCGGGCGAGGGCAGGGCCACACCTACGGCCATCACATCGCGTTCAAACTCGCCAAACGATTCGCTATAGCCGCGCTGCAATACCTGCTGGCGCGCTTGCTCCAGCTTGGCTTGCACCAGTGGCCAGTCTTTACCGTAGCGGGTGGCCATCTCCATGTCGGCCAGCTCGCGCTCCGCCGCGCCAAGGCTGCTATAGCAGGCACGGCCAATGGCAGTGCTGGCCAGCGGCACGCGCGAGCCGACGCTGAGCTGCACCGATACCCGCGCCTGGCTGCGGCAGGTTTCCAGGTACACGATATCGCTGCCGTCGCGCATGCCCAGGCTCACCGAAATGGTGTGCTTGAGTGCAAAGTCGCGCATCAGCGGGGCGGCCACGCGGCGGATGTCGTAGCTGCCCAGCACCGCCGAGCCCAGTGCCAGCACGGCCAGGCCCAGGCGGTAGTAGCCGCTGTCGGCGTCTTGCGACAGGTAGCCCAGCTTGGTCAGCGTGTAGGTCAGGCGCGATACGGTGGACTTGGGCAAGCCGGTGCGCTGCGCCAGTACCTGGTTTGACAGCGCCGATTCGCCGGGGCGAAACGCCGACAGCACGCGCAGGCCGCGTGCCAGCGCCTCGACAAACAGGCGGTCTTTGCTTTCGTCTTCCTGCGGGGTGAACGACATGGTGGAAATGCTCCTGGCTGAAGAGTGGCAAGAATAGTGCAGTGCGCGCCTTGCTCCCACAAAAAACTTTACATGCCCCGGCCGCCTTGCTAGTCTATTTTGCAATACAGAACTATATTCCGCAATGCGGAACAAAGTGCAAAGGAGAACTGCATGGCCGCAACCTCGAATCGCGCACCGTTCATCTGGGACGATGCCCTGCTGCTGAACGATCAGCTCACCGACGAAGAGCGCATGGTGCGCGAAACCGCCTACGCCTACTGTCAGGACCGCCTGATGCCGCGTGTGCTCACCGCCAACCGCGAAGAGCGCTTCGACCGCGACATCATGAGCGAGATGGGCGAGCTGGGTCTGCTGGGCTGCACCATCGACAGCCACGGCTGCGCCGGTCTGTCGCACGTGGCCTACGGCCTGATTGCCCGCGAAGTAGAGCGCGTGGATTCCGGCTACCGCTCCGCCATGTCGGTACAGAGCAGCCTGGTGATGCACCCGATCTGGGCCTACGGCACCGATGCACAAAAAGACAAATACCTGCCCAAGCTGGCCAGCGGCGAGTGGGTAGGCTGCTTTGGCCTGACCGAGCCAGACGCCGGCTCCGACCCTGCCGGCATGAAAACCCGTGCCCGCAAGGTAGACGGCGGCTATGTACTGCACGGCAGCAAGATGTGGATTACCAACAGCCCGATCGCCGACGTATTTGTGGTGTGGGCCAAAGACGACGAAGGCGAGATCCGCGGTTTCGTGCTGGAAAAAGGCATGAAAGGCCTGTCCGCGCCCAAGATCGAAGGCAAGTTCTCGCTGCGCGCCTCCATCACCGGTGAAATCGTGATGGACAACGTAGCAGTAGGCGAAGACGCGCTGCTGCCGCACGTAAAAGGCCTGAAAGGCCCGTTCGGCTGCCTCAACAAAGCCCGCTACGGCATTGCCTGGGGCGCGATGGGCGCGGCCGAGTTCTGCTGGCACGGTGCCCGTCAGTACACACTGGATCGCAAACAGTTCAACCGTCCCTTGGCCGCCACCCAGCTGGTACAGCTGAAACTGGCCAATATGCAAACCGAAATCAGCCTGGCGCTGCAAGCCGCCCTGCGCGTGGGCCGCCTGATGGACGAAGGCCGTGCCGCGCCGGAAATGATCAGCCTGATCAAACGCAACAACTGCGGCAAGGCGCTGGACATTGCCCGTATCGCCCGCGACATGCACGGCGGTAACGGTATCAGCGACGAGTACCACATCATCCGCCACGTGATGAACCTCGAAGCCGTCAACACTTATGAAGGCACGCACGATGTGCATGCCCTGATTCTGGGCCGCGCCCAGACCGGTATTCAGGCATTCGCCTGATGTGATGTTCCGCCGGCGGGCTTCACCCCGGCGGGATGTTGGTTCCTGTCTGTCCTTGAGGCCCGGCTGCAATCCGGGCCTGTTTTTTTTGCAGGCAGCCCTACGTTACAGGAGACAAACATGTCAGGTGCATTGTCAGGTATCAAAGTGCTGGACCTTACCCGCGTACTGGCCGGGCCCTGGGCTGGCCAGCTGCTGGCCGATCTGGGCGCAGAGGTCATCAAGGTGGAGCGCCCCGGTAGTGGCGACGACACCCGCCAGTGGGCGCCGCCCAGCCTGCCGGACGGCACGGCGGCCTATTACCTGGCGGCCAACCGCGGCAAACAGTCACTCACCGTTGATATTACCCAGCCTGCCGGGCAGGAAATCGTGCGGCAGTTGGCCGCACAAGCCGACGTGCTGCTGGAAAACTACAAGGTAGGCGGCCTCAAGAAATACGGGCTGGATTACGACAGCCTGCGCGCCATTAACCCGCGGCTGGTGTACTGCGCCATCACCGGCTTTGGCCAGACCGGCCCCTACGCCCAGCTGCCCGGCTACGACTACATCGTGCAGGGCATGTCCGGCCTGATGAGCATCACCGGCCCCGCCGACGGCGAGCCGCACAAGGTAGGCGTGGCCGTGACCGACCTCTTTACCGGCCTGTATGCGGCCAACGCTATCCAAGCCGCGCTGCTGGCACGCTACCGTACCGGTGAAGGGCAATATATCGATATGGCGCTCTTCGATTGCTCGCTCGCCATGCTGGCCAACGTCAACATGAACTGGCTGGTAGGCGGCGAAGTACCGCCGAGGCTGGGGAACGCGCACCCGAACATCGTGCCTTACCAGGTGTTCCGCACCTCTGGCGACAGCCACTTCATTCTGGCCTGCGGCAACGACAAGCAGTTCCGCACCGTGTGCGAGCTTATCGGCCAGCCTGCGTTGGCCGCAGACCCGCGCTTTGCCACCAATCCACAGCGCGTGCGTTACCGCGAACTGCTGGTGCCGCAGCTGGCCGAGGCCTTTCTGGCGCGTGGTCGGGATGAATGGCTGAAGCTGCTGGACGCCGCCGGCGTGCCGTGCGGCCCCATCAATACGGTAGACGAAGCCTTTGCCGACCCGCAAATACAACACCGGCAAATGGCGATGCACCTGCCCGACGCGGCCGGGCAAGCGGTGCCCCAGGTAGCCTGCCCCATCAAAATGAGCGGCACCCCCCCGCAATACAAGGCTGCGCCGCCAAAACTGGGCGAGCATACCGATGCTGTATTGACATCGCTGGGTTACAGCGCTGAAGCGATTGCACAACTGAAAGCCAGCGCTACCGTTTAAACGCTTGTTTGATTTTGACGCGCAGCATCAATCATTGCATCATTGGGTAATCAAACCTCCCCCTGCGCAAAGGAGAAGCGGTGGAACGCGAATACATGGAATACGACGTAGTGGTTGTCGGCGGTGGCCCATCCGGCCTCAGCGCTGCCATTCGTCTCAAACAGCTGGCGGCAGAAAAAGGCCAGGAAATCAGTGTCTGTCTGCTGGAAAAAGGCTCCGAAATCGGCGCGCACATCTTGTCCGGCGCGGTGCTGGAGCCCCGCACGCTGAACGAGCTGATCCCCGACTGGAAAGAAAAGGGCGCCCCGCTCAATACCCCGGCCAAGTCCGACCGCTTTCTCTACCTGACCGAAACCGAGTCCATCCAGCTGCCTACCCCGCCGCAGATGAACAACCACGGCAACTACATCATCAGCCTGGGCAACTTCTGTCGCTGGCTGGGTCAGCAGGCCGAAGAGCTGGGCGTGGAAATCTACCCGGGCTTTGCTGCGGCTGAAGTGCTGTACCACGCCGATGGTTCGGTAAAAGGCGTGGCCACCGGTAATGTCGGCACCGGCAAAACCGGCGAAGAAGAAGGCGAGCCAGGCATCGAGCTGTGGGCCAAGCAAACCGTTTTTGCCGAAGGCTGTCGTGGTTCGCTCACCAAGGGCCTGTTCGAACGCTTCAATCTGCGCGCCGAAGCCGACCCGCAAACCTACGGCATCGGTATTAAAGAACTGTGGGAGGTGAAGCCCGAGCTGCACGAAGAGGGCAAGATCACCCATACCGCCGGCTGGCCAATGGATCAAAGCACCTACGGCGGCTCTTTCCTCTATCACCTGGAAAACAACCAGGTCGTCGTCGGTTTTGTCGTGGGCCTGGATTACCAGAACCCCTATATGTCGCCTTACGAAGAATTCCAGCGCTTCAAGACCCACCCGGCCATTAAAGGTGTGTTCGAAGGTGGCCGTCGCCTGTCCTACGGTGCGCGCGCCATTTCCGAAGGCGGCCTGCAGAGCATCCCCAAGCTTACCTTCGCTGGTGGCGTGCTGGTGGGCGATACCGCAGGCTTCCTCAACGTACCCAAAATCAAGGGTACTCATACCGCCATGAAGTCCGGCATGTTGGCCGCAGAAGCCGTGTTTGAGCTATTGGCCGCCAACCCGGAAGCGCAAGGCGCCGAAGCCGTGGCGTATACCCAGGCCTTCAAGCAAAGCTGGCTGCACGACGAGCTGCACGGCGTGCGTAACATCCGCCCGTCCTTCCGCTGGGGCCTGTGGCCAGCCATGATCTACTCGGCCATCGATACCTATCTGTTCCGCGGCAAGGCACCGTGGACGCTGCGTCATCAGCACCACGACCACGAATGCCTCAAGCGCAAAGACGAGTGCAGCCCCATCAGCTATCCGAAGCCGGATGGTGTACTCACCTTCGATCGCCTGTCGTCGGTATTCATCTCCAACACCAACCACAGCGAAGACCAGCCGCCGCACCTCAAGCTCAAAGACGCGTCTGTGCCCATCCGCATCAACCTGGCACAGTACGACGCCCCCGAGCAGCGTTACTGCCCGGCAGGCGTGTACGAGATCGTTGGCCGCGAAGAAGGCAAGCCGCAGCTGCAGATCAATGCGCAAAACTGCGTGCACTGCAAAACCTGTGACATCAAAGACCCCACCCAGAACATCAACTGGGCTACGCCAGAAGGCGGTGGCGGTCCGAACTACCCCAATATGTAAGAACACAGCCCGGCGTCAGCCGGGCTTTTTCGCACCATCATCAAAAGTTGGCCGCAAGCGGCCAACTTTTTTGCTTTTCAGTGCCGTTGCAAATCAACACCTTAAGCAAATACTTGCAGTTTATTGCGGGGT
>NZ_VMTV02000752.1 GCF_007644035.1 Vogesella mureinivorans
CAGACCAGACTGCTAAAGCACGGATTAAATCTTGCTTAGACAGTGGGAACTTTTCGACGCTGATGACGTGTAAGTGACTATGATTATCGGGACGAACCTGTTGCCAAAGTTGCCATAAGGCGAGAATATTGAGCCCTGTACCAAAACCTGTCTCACCTACACAAAAATACTCAAAATCACGCAAAGCCCCCAGTCTGGTTTCAAGGTCATTGCCATTCAAAAAAACATGTCGTGTTTCTAGTAGTCCATTGTCTTTTGAAAAATAGACATCACCAA
>NZ_VMTV02000667.1 GCF_007644035.1 Vogesella mureinivorans
GCTGGCCGTAGCACTCGCCGCACTCACGCCGCTGCCCCCGCAAAGCGACGGTGCAGCGCATTGAGGTCGAAGCGAGCCTCGCCCTGCGCGCGCCACTCCTCGATGATGCGGCCCTCGGCGAGAAAGCCGATGCGGTCCGCGGTGTCGGCGGCCGAGAGCAGGTCGTGGGTGACCATCAGCACCGCCACTCCATCCGCCTTCAGCGCCTGCAGCAGGGCGTTGAGCTCGGCCGTGGCGTGTGGGTCCAGACCCGAGCCCGGCTCGTCGAGGATCAGC
>NZ_VMTV02000502.1 GCF_007644035.1 Vogesella mureinivorans
GTAGCCGGCCGAGCCGCGCACGTTCGGCACCAGCACCGCCACCTGCAGCTCGTCGAGCATGAACTGGATGGCCGGGCTGAACACCGGCAGCGCCTGCGCTTCCGGGCCACCGTGGATGTTGATCACCACCGGCAGCCTGCGATCGGCCGGCACGCCTGCCGGGCGGTAGTAGAAGGCCGGCACCGACAGGCCATCGAAGCTGTCGTAGCGGATCAGGGTGGGCGCGACGAAGCGTGAAGCGTCGAGGCCGCCGACTTCGCCTTCGGTCCAGCGGGTCAGGCTGCGCGCGGCCAGGTCGACCACGTAGACATCGCTGGGCGTGATCGCGCTGTTCAGGGTCAGCGCGATGCGCTGGCCGTCGGGCGAGAAGCCCATGCCGCCGATCACGCCGACGGGCAGCGCCGGCAGGTCCACCGGTCGGTGGTCGGGCAGGGACAGCACGTGCAGGCGGAAGATGCC
>NZ_VMTV02000538.1 GCF_007644035.1 Vogesella mureinivorans
TGCCTTCTTGACGAAGAGATTGAGCAGAACCTTTACCCACATCACCATAACCGATCACCAATGCACGACGTCCAGATAAAAGCATATCTGTACCACGTTTGATGGCCCACTCCGAACCCGTGCCGCGCGTTCCTGTACCTCATGTCTGTACCGGGCACGCTCCTGTTCATCCCTTAGCTGTTGTTCGCGATAAATAACCGACTCAAGCGATCCACTTGCCCGGCTAATCTCTCCACCTGCTGACTCAATATCACGACGCGCTCGTTCAGTATCGCG
>NZ_VMTV02000261.1 GCF_007644035.1 Vogesella mureinivorans
TATCCCTAAGCAGATAGAACTTAGGCATTGGAATGTTTTTGAGAATTGAATCGATGAGCATTATCTTTGCTGCTACAGCCCATACTTCCTGCCGCTGAAAGTCAGGTCGCAACTCAAGACGATGAGAGTTAGTTAAATCACGGATATCTCCGATAGACATTTGTGTGCTAACCCAAAGAACCATAATCTCTCCTTGTCATATAAGCAGCATTATCAGAATTTTGTTCACGTTTCATCTAGAGTTTGATTTGATTGACTCTACTAGCAACGGAAGGT
>NZ_VMTV02000899.1 GCF_007644035.1 Vogesella mureinivorans
CACGCCTTCGCGCAGCATCAGACCATGCAGCACGGCAGGATCGTTGACCGCCGAGAACACGAATTTGATCCCCGCCATGGCGCCCGCATAGGGCAGGCCCCAGCTTGCCGCGTGAAACATCGGCACGACCGGCAGCATCACCGATGATGCGCTGAAATTGAAGGCGGCGGGCTGCAGGCCAGCCAGCGCGTGCATCATCGTCGAGCGATGTTCGTATTGCACACCCTTCGGATTGCCGGTGGTGCCGGAGGTGTAACAGATCATGCACGGATCGCGCTCGTCGCCCGGCACCCATGCGAAATCGCCGTCCTGCGCGCCGATCCAATCCTCGAATGCCGGCGCATGAGCACCGCTGTCATAGCAGATATAGTGCTCGACCGTTTTCCAGCGGTCTTTCATCCGGTCGACGATCGGCTGGAACGCCGCGTCATAGATCAGCACCCGATCTTCGGCATGGTT
>NZ_VMTV02000423.1 GCF_007644035.1 Vogesella mureinivorans
GTAGCCGATCTCGTGCAGGATCTGCTTGAGCCACAGCTCCTTGGCCTGGTGGATGATGACGAACAGCATCTCGTCGTGCTGGTCGGTCAGCGGATTCTGCGCGCCCAGCACCTGATCCAGGGTCAGATAGCGGGCGTAGGTCATGTCGGCAGGTTGGGTCATGCGTCTCTATCCCCCGGCTGGGGCCCGGCCTCAAGCGCTTGCTCTTTCCGGACCCGGCTCGCCCCCTGTGCAGGCGCTGCATCGCGCTCTCCGGCAAGCCTGATCCGGGGACAT
>NZ_VMTV02000156.1 GCF_007644035.1 Vogesella mureinivorans
GCGGCGGTAATGGAAGATGTTGCACGCTCTAAAGCACCTAACTTAGCATCAAACGCAGATGCGTTAGCATGTATCAAAGAAGCGGTTGAAAAAGCGGGTTATGTTTTAGGTAAAGACGTAACTTTAGCGATGGACTGCGCATCTTCTGAGTTCTATAACAAAGAAAACGGTTTATACGAAATGAAAGGTGAAGGTAAATCTTTCACTTCTCAAGAATTTACTCACTACTTAGAAGGTTTATGCAACGAATACCCAATCAAATCGATTGAAGACGGT
>NZ_VMTV02000173.1 GCF_007644035.1 Vogesella mureinivorans
TGTCCCTGAAGCGCGAAGGCGCTGCCGCCATCCGCGTTGAAGAGCGCCTGCACAAGGTGCTGGCCACCGCCGGGCTCGGCTCGCGTCGAGCGCTGGAAGAGCGCATCGCCCGCGGCGAAGTCAAGGTCAACGGCGAAGTCGCCGCGACCGGCAGCAGCGTCGCCTCCGGCGACCGCGTCGAGATCGACGGCCGCGCCTTCGTTGCCGCCAACCAGAGCGAGCCGGTGCAGGTTCTGCTGTACAACAAGCCCGAGGGCGAGCTGACCACGCGCGATG
>NZ_VMTV02000243.1 GCF_007644035.1 Vogesella mureinivorans
CTGCCAATAACCAAGTCTCCGCTGATGAAAAACTGGGTACGAAGTGGGGTGATGAAATTGATTCCAAAGTGACGGAAGTGCAGTTAAAACGTAAATCTGAAACGTCATTGGCTGAAACAATTGTGCAATATGCTGAAATGTTTGGTCCTACAGTAGGAGATCGTGTTCGATTAGCAGACACTGAGCTATTTATTGAAGTTGAAAAGGACCTAACCACCTATGGTGAAGAGGTTAAATTTGGTGGTGGTAAAGTCATTCGTGATGGTATGGGGCAGT
>NZ_VMTV02000648.1 GCF_007644035.1 Vogesella mureinivorans
GCAGGGCCGCAGGTGAACGAAGCGCGCGCCGCGCTGTCCACCCGGGTCGCGTTAACCGTTACCCTTGGCCCCGCGCGCACCTGCGCCGCTTACAACAGCAGACCCCATGCGCATCCTGGTCATCGAAGACAACACCGACATTGCCGCCAACCTCGGCGATTACCTGGAAGACCGCGGGCATATCGTCGACTTCGCCGCCGACGGCGTCACCGGCCTGCACCTCGCCGTGGTCAACGAATTCGACGCCATCGTTCTCGATTTGAACCTGCCCGGCATGGATGGCCTGGAGGTCTGCCGCAAGCTGCGCCAGGACGCACGCCGGCAGACCCCGGTGCTGATGCTGACCGCGCGCGACGCGCTGGAGCAGAAGCTGGCCGGCTTCGACGTCGGTGCCGATGACTACCTGGTCAAGCCCTTCGCGCTGCAGGAAGTCGAGGCCCGGCTGACCGTTCTGGCCC
>NZ_VMTV02000179.1 GCF_007644035.1 Vogesella mureinivorans
TCGCAATTGTACTCTGAAAACCCCGCCAGGACCGGAAGGTAGCAACGGTATCAGAACTATGATGTGCCGAAATTTTGCTAGTAGGGTTGCCACCAGATTTTCTAAATCTAATAATTATTCAAAATATAAATTTTTTGTCTATTACACAATCGCTAGGTACTTTATCTTTAACTCATTTTAGATATTTATTATCCATCCTCATTTTCTTTTCTAGAAATCGCTTTCATAATCGCGTCTATTTCAAAGCCACGATATTGTAAGAAACGAATTTGAGA
>NZ_VMTV02000926.1 GCF_007644035.1 Vogesella mureinivorans
GTTGCGCGAAGCTGATCCATTTTCTCTGCCATTTGATTTACAACAGTTGCGGGTTGTAACTTGCTCCGAATATCTGCACGTACTGTAATGGTTGGTAAACGATTGCGGTGCCAGATTAGACCGTCTTCAAACTTATACTGTAGTTTCGCGATTTGTGCCAATGGTACTGTAGTGCCATTGCTGGTCGGTACAGCCAAACTTGATAATGCTTCAACATTTATCCGTTCAGCCTGATCTCCACGGATACGCACATCGATCAATTCACGCTTTTCACG
>NZ_VMTV02000543.1 GCF_007644035.1 Vogesella mureinivorans
TGGTTTTGATGAACTAAACATTACCGATTTGATTAGCTTTCTTGTTGGATACCTGCCACTAACCAATCTTGGTTAGAACCCGCAGGTTTTACAAAGTGCCATACTTCAGAGAATGGTGCAGGCAGACTATTTAAATCTTCACTGACTGTACCAGTAAAACGAACACTTACCACATATTGACCATTTTCAGTTGCACTATCGACCACCAATGCATTTAAGTTCGAAAACTCAGCAACATCTTGATCTTGGTTCGCCATGATATCGTTATACATAGA
>NZ_VMTV02000352.1 GCF_007644035.1 Vogesella mureinivorans
GCGGAAGCCGCCGCTCGTTTCGAACTGCCGGCCGACCGGATCGGCGATCTCGTCGTGATCGGCCGCCGCGACATGACGCTCGGTACGCGTGAACGCGACCACGATCTGTCGGGCCTCACGGTGCCGCTGCGTTCGCATGGCGGCGTGTCGGAGCAGGAGGTGCCGCTGCTGTTCAATCGCCGTATCGAGCGGGACGATCCCGCACGTCGCCCGCGCAACTTCGACGTATTCGATTTCGTGTTGAACCGGATCGCGACATGATGGCTCATCCGCGC
>NZ_VMTV02001005.1 GCF_007644035.1 Vogesella mureinivorans
GAAGACCTCGAACCTCGCGGTCGGCAGCGCAATGCTTCGCCGCGCGGCGGTTTCCTGCCTGTTCTCGAAATAGCGATAGAGGGTGCGCTGGCGTGGATCGAGATCGATCGCCGCGACCTTGGCGCCGCGGTAAGCCAGCGCGACAGCAACGTGAACGGCGGTGGTGGACTTGCCGGTTCCGCCCTTCTCGTTGGCGAAGACGATTCGATGGGCGGCAGCCTGGCTCACGCGTGCATTCCTTTCTGGCCCTCGCTAGGGCGGCGTGTCACGAGGAT
>NZ_VMTV02000417.1 GCF_007644035.1 Vogesella mureinivorans
AGCTGCCCCAGGCACCGGCCTTGGCGCCGACGTGGAAAACCGCATCGACGCCGACCGTGGCCTCGGCGAGCGCGTCGAAGTTGGCGAGATCGGCCTGCACCTGCTTGATGCCGAGCGCCGCCAGGCCTGGATAAAGGCCGCGGTTGAAGCTGACGACGGTGAGCCCGCGATTGACCAGGCGCGTGCAGATCGCCTGTCCGAGAAAGCCGCCGCCGCCGGTGACCAGAATCTTCATGCCTTGCCCCTGCCAAGGATGTCCGCGGCCCAGCGCGCCA
>NZ_VMTV02000139.1 GCF_007644035.1 Vogesella mureinivorans
CGTGCTTGGTGGCCACGGCCATGGCGCCCAGGGCCCCGCCGAGCGCCAGAGACCCGGTGTCGCCCATGAAGATCTTGGCTGGCGGCGCGTTGTACCAGAGAAAGCCCATGCCCCCGCCGATGATGGCGGCGCAGAAGATGGCCAGCTCGCCCGCGCCCGGCACATGGTGGACCTGAAGATATTCCGAGAACAGGAAGTTGCCGACCAGATAGCTGATGATGCCGAACACGGCGGCGGCCATCATCACCGGCACCACGGCCAGCCCGTCCAGGCCG
>NZ_VMTV02000450.1 GCF_007644035.1 Vogesella mureinivorans
TCGTCGTATTCCATTAATGCACGTGTGATACCGTGACGGATCGCACCTGCTTGACCAGAAATACCACCACCTTTAACAGTGATGTATAAATCTAATTTATCTAATAACTCAACTAATTCTAACGGCTGACGAACTACCATGCGTGAAGTTTCACGACCGAAGTAAACGTCTAAAGAACGTTGGTTAATGGTAATGTTACCATTGCCCGGTTTGATAAATACACGAGCTGAAGAGCTTTTGCGGCGACCTGTGCCGTAGTTTTGATTTGCTGCTGT
>NZ_VMTV02000193.1 GCF_007644035.1 Vogesella mureinivorans
CGCTCGACATAGACCGCCCCGTCGAGCTTGCCGGCATCGGCCAGCGCCTGACGGATCTTGGGCAGGTTGCGTCCGACTTTCATGATGACTGCAGCATCGCTGGTCGCGAGCCGCTGGGCCAGTTCCGCTTGTGGCAGCGTGCCGGGCAGTACGGTGAACACATCGTCCCCCTGCATCAACGGCAACCCTGCCTGCGACCAACACCCCGACAGGCTCGTTACGCCTGCGATGACCTCGGTCGGGTAGTGAGGTGCGAGCCGCACATGGATGTGCAT
>NZ_VMTV02000197.1 GCF_007644035.1 Vogesella mureinivorans
TGCCTTCCACCCGGGCTGCGAGATGACCTGGCCCATGCGGCATCTGACGATGTACGCGCGGCCCTTCCGCATCCGCCGCCGGCCGCCGGGTGTTCAGCCGCCGAACTACGGCGCCACGCTCGATCAAGCCACCACCCTGTCGGCCAATGGCCCGCTGCACGCGCAGTTGCCCGGCGACATCAATCGCTGGATGGGCCTGCCCTGGCAGGCCGACACCGCCTTCTGCCGCGCCGGCTACGACACCGCCTATGACCCTTTCGCGCCCACCTTCTGGC
>NZ_VMTV02000568.1 GCF_007644035.1 Vogesella mureinivorans
GGCGGAAGGGCTGGGCGTGCCCTACACCGTGCATGGCTTCGGGTCGACGTTCCGCGATTGGGTGTCAGAGCAGACCGACACGCCGAGCGAGGTCGCCGAAATGGCGCTGGCTCATGCGATCAAGGACAAGGTCGAGGCTGCCTATCGCCGCGGCGCGCTGCTGGAGAAGCGGCGGGTGCTGATGCAGGCGTGGTCCGATTACCTACTGCCAGAATGAAAAAGCCCCGCCATCGCTGGCAGGGCTTGTGTAGGGCTGGAGCCTTTCCCGTAGACAC
>NZ_VMTV02001052.1 GCF_007644035.1 Vogesella mureinivorans
TCGAGCAGGTCAAGTACATCGCTCTCGAGCAGCATCATCAGCACCTGGCATTCGGGATCGCCGAACCGCGTGTTGAACTCGATGAGCTTGGGGCCGTCCGCCGTGATCATCAAACCCGCAAACAGCACGCCCGAAAACGGCGTGCCGCGCGCCGCCATGCCCTTGATTGCGGGTACGACGATCTCGCGGTGGCTGCGCTCGATCAGCGCATCGGTCATGACAGGGGCAGGGGCATAGGCGCCCAGGCGGCCGGTATTGGGTCCGGTGTCGCCGT
>NZ_VMTV02000914.1 GCF_007644035.1 Vogesella mureinivorans
AGACTGTCGCGGGCCGGATCGACGCGGGTGCTGATCGCCCAGATCACCTCGGACCAGCTGCGCACATCGATGTCGTCATCAGTGATGATGACGAACTTGGTGTAGGTGAACTGCCGGAGATACGACCAGATCCCCATCATCACCCGCCGGGCATGCCCCGGATACTGCTTGCGGATACTGACCACCGCGATCCGATAGGAGCAGGCTTCCGGCGGCAGGTGGAAGTCGACGATCTCGGGAAACACCTTCTGCAGGATCGGCACGAAGACCTCGT
>NZ_VMTV02001122.1 GCF_007644035.1 Vogesella mureinivorans
AAGCCCATCTGCAGGCTGTTGAGCAGCGCCGCCAGCGTGGTCGGGCCAGCGAGGGTGATGCGGTAGTCGCGCTGCAGGGCTTCGAACAGGCCGGGGCGGCGGATCGGCGTGATGAACAGCTGCAGGCAGCCGTGGCGCGGATGGGTGATCGCATACACCCCCTGGCCGAGGTTCAGCTCGGCAGGCCCGCGCAGCTGCAGCGAAAAGCCGGGCAGGCCGCGGCCGGTGGGGTGCGGGCTGGGCTCGACGGCTTCGACGCGCAGCGCGGAGTGCT
>NZ_VMTV02000865.1 GCF_007644035.1 Vogesella mureinivorans
CAACGCTTGTCGGTGCTTCAGCGTATTTTAATGGTTCCATTGAGTAAGATGCACGACCTTGAGTTTGTGAACGTAAGTCTGTTGCATAACCGAACATTTCTGATAACGGCACTTCCGCATTGATCTTAACAACGAACTCATTCGCTTCTTGACCGTTCACCATCGCACGACGACGGCTTAAGTCACCGATTACCTCACCCACGTAATCCGGCGGAGTTTCCACTTCAACTTTCATGATTGGCTCAAGTAATACAGGGTTTGCACGACCGAACGC
>NZ_VMTV02000014.1 GCF_007644035.1 Vogesella mureinivorans
CCACGGAGTAGTGGGTCGGGTTGGTGACGATGACGGTGGCGTTCGGCACGTTCTGCATCATGCGCTGGCGGCCCTTCTGGGCGCGGATCTGCTTCAGCTTGGCCTTCACATGCGGGTCGCCCTCGGCCTGCTTGTAGTCGTCCTTCAACTCCTCGCGGGTCATGCGCATGCGCCGGGCGAAGCGATGGCGCTGCCACAGAAAGTCGGCGAAGGCGGTGACGCCCAGAAAGGCCAGAACAGCGCCCAGGATGGCCACGGCGAGATCGCGGGCCAT
>NZ_VMTV02000266.1 GCF_007644035.1 Vogesella mureinivorans
GGGCGCATCCGGCGCATTCGCCAGTGCGGCCGCCAGCGCGCCGCTGAAGGCATCGCCGGCGCCGGTGGTGTCGATGGGCTGCACGCGTTCGGGCGCGCTGCGGTAGTGCGGCTGCGCGTCACCGCGCAGGGACGCGGTCGCATGCGAGACGAAGGCGCCGTGGCCACCCAGCGTCACCACCACCGTCCCCACATGCAGCGCTCGGCAGAGCGCATGCAGGGCTGCATCCTCCAGCGCCGCCAGCGCATCGGCCGCAGGCGCATCGAGCCCGCGC
>NZ_VMTV02000293.1 GCF_007644035.1 Vogesella mureinivorans
AGAAAGCCGCTGGCGGCCAGCTCGGACAGCTTTACGAGGTCAGCCAGCCGATCGAGCTGCGCTTTAATGAGCTGATCGCGGGCGTTCGCGGCGATGTCGCCATCAAGCTTTACGGGGACGACCTCGACAAGATGTCGCTCGCGGCGAACGAGATGGTGCGCGTGCTCCAGGGCATACCGGGAGCGGGCAGCGTCAAGGCCGATCAAGTGGGCGGTTCTCCGACGCTCGACGTGAAGCTCGATCGCAACGCGATCGCGCGTTATGGCCTGTCGGT
>NZ_VMTV02000685.1 GCF_007644035.1 Vogesella mureinivorans
TCCTGTTCAAGGTCAGATGATGTTGTTTAAAACTCCTGAAAACTGGCTTCCAACCATGTGCATGAACAATGTCATGTATCTGATTCCACGTACAGATGGACATATCGTATGCGGTTCGAGTATGAATCATATTGGCTTTGATCATCGCCCTAGTATCTCTGTACAACAAAGCATTTATAAAGCGTGTATTGAAATGGTGCCTGAATTGGCCAATTTTCCAATTGTGAAGCAATGGGCTGGCTTACGTCCAAGCTCGCCAACAGGCATTCCTTA
>NZ_VMTV02001125.1 GCF_007644035.1 Vogesella mureinivorans
GGCGAGAAACGAGAAGAACAGGCCCGAGATGATGGCGATCTGCTGGATCGTCGTCAGGCGGCCGCGCATGTGGGCCGGGGCGATCTCGGAGATGTAGGCGGGCGCCATGACGCTGGCGGCGCCCACGGCCAGACCGCCGAGGATGCGGTAGATCACGAACTCCGTCGAGGAGCCCGCGATGCCCGAGCCCCAAGCGCTGACGATGAACAGCACCGCCGCCACGATCATCATGGTGCGGCGGCCCCAGACGTCGGCCGCCCGGCCCGCGAAGGC
>NZ_VMTV02000802.1 GCF_007644035.1 Vogesella mureinivorans
TATACCTATGCAGCCTAAAATTTATCACATAGTGCATGTAGACCGACTTGCGTCGATCCTCGCTTCAAATGGGCTGCTTTGCGATGCGCGTATCATTGCTCAAGGCGCTGCTGGAACGACGATTGGTATGAATAGCATTAAACAGCGTCGCCTCACCGAGTTAACACTTAGTAGCTATCCTGATTTATATGTAGGTCAATGTGTGCCCTTCTACTTTTGCCCACGATCAATCATGTTGTACGTAATCCATCGTGCAGATAGTGATGAGCTAGCTTACAAAGGAGGACAAGGTCCAATAGTTCATCTCCAAGCCGATCTTCACTCTTGCGTTAAGTGGGCGCAGAAAAATCAACGCCGCTGGGCATTTACTTTATCCAATGCTGGCTCTTACTACTTTGAAGATAAAAATAATTTGTCAGATTTAAATCAACTAGAGTGGAGTGCGATTAACGCG
>NZ_VMTV02000147.1 GCF_007644035.1 Vogesella mureinivorans
TAACCGCGAAGGCGGCTTCAAGCGCGACGGCGAGTTCCAGCCACGCGGCGAACAGCGCAGCTTCGACAAACCACGTTTCGGCGGCGACAAGCCCCGCTTTGAAGGCAATCGCGATAACCGCGAAGGCGGCTTCAAGCGCGAGGGCGAATCCCAGCCACGCGGCGAACAGCGCAGCTTCGATAAACCGCGTTTCGGCGGCGATAAGCCCCGCTTCGAAGGCAATCGCGATAACCGCGAAGGCGGCTTCAAGCGCGACGGCGAGTTCCAGCCACGCGGCGAACGCAGCTTCGACAAACCGCGTTTCGGTGGCGACAAACCACGCTTCGAAGGCAACCGCGAGAATCGCGAAGGCGGGTTCAAGCGCGACGGCGAATTCCAGCCACGCGGCGAACGCAGCTTCGACAAACCACGTTTTGAAGGCAACCGCGATAGCGGCTTTAAGCGCGAAGGCGACTTCCGCCGCGAACAACCCAACGATCACCAGCCGCGTGGCGAACACGGGCTGGACAAGCCGCGCACACTGTTTTCGGTAAAGCCGGAAGATTACGCCCCGGCCCCGGAAGCCGCACCCGCAGAGCGCCCGCAAAAAACCTATACCCGTGACCGCGTAGCTGGCCGTGGTGGCAAAGCCCACCCCGACTACGTGGCACCCGAACCACGCGACAACGAGCCTGCCCCGCTAGAAAACAAACCGGCAGGCGGCCCGGTGCGCACCAGCTTCCTGAAACGCGTTAGCGACATCGATACCCCGGCAACGCCGCGTAGCGACGAGCCACGCCGTGAAGGTGGTTTCCAGCGCGAAGAACGCAGCTTCGACAAACCGCGCTTCGGTGGCGAGCGTCGTGAAGGCGGCTTCCAGCGCGAAGAACGCAGCTTCGACAAGCCACGCTTCGGCGACAAGCCACGCTTCGGCGACAAACCACGCTTCGGCGACAAACCACGCTTCGGCGACAAACCACGCGAAGGCGGCTTCCAGCGCGAAGAACGCAGCTTCGACAAGCCACGCTTCGGCGACAAGCCGCGCGAAGGCGGCTTCCAGCGCGAAGAGCGCAACTTCGACAAGCCACGCTTCGGCGACAAGCCACGCGAAGGCGGTTTCCAGCGCGATGCCGCCCCGGCACGCACCCTGTTCGGCAAAGGCGAAGCCCGCGAACCAAACCAAGGCTTTGGCAAACAAGGTGGCAGCGACAAGGTTGGCCGCACGCCCTTTGTCAAAGCCCAGCCACGCACGCTGAAAGACGGCGAATTCGCCCTGTTTGCCAGCTGCCCGCGCGGCCTGGAAAAACTGCTGGGCGAAGAAATCGCCCTGCAAGGCGGTACTGAGCTGCAGCTGACCGACGGCGGTGTGGCCTTTACCGGCACGCAAGAAGTGATGATGCGCGTGAACCTGCACTCGCGCACCGCCAGCCGCCTGCTGATGCAACTGGCCATGGGCACCTTCCGCGAAGAGCGCGACATCTACACCCTGGCCAAAGAGATCAACTGGCCAGAGCTGTTCGACGTAAGCTGCACCATCAAGGTAAAAACCGACGGCCACGCCCGCCTGAAGAGCATTGACTACGTATCGCTGATCGTAAAAGACGCCATCTGCGACCGCTTCCGCGACCTGGGCGGCGAGCGCCCCAGCGTAGACACCCGCACCCCGGACATGCGCATCCGCGTATTCCTGTCCGGCTTTGACGTGCAGATCTACCTGGATACCAGCGGCGAAGCCTTGTTCAAACGCGGCTGGCGCGACGAAACCGGCGAAGCCCCGCTACGCGAAAACCTGGCCGCCGGCATCCTGCTGCTGGCCGGCTACAACGGCACCCAGCCCCTGCTGGACCCGATGTGCGGTAGCGGTACCTTCCTGGTAGAAGCCGCCGACATCGCCCTGAACCGCGCCCCCGGCCGCGACCGTGGCTTTGCCTTCGAACAGCTGAAAAACCACAACGACCTGCTGTGGCACAGCATCAAGAACGACGCCGAGCTGGCCAGCCGCAAGCTGGCTACCCTGCCGCTGTACGGCAATGACCGCGCTGCCCACATGGTAGACATCACCCGCTGCAACCTGGAACGCACCGGCCTGGCCGAGCTCGTTACCCTGAGCGTGGGCGATGCCACCGAGTTGGCCGCACCAGCCAAACAAGGCCTGATCGTGTGCAACCCGCCGTACGGTATCCGCCTGGACGAGCAAGACAGCCTGGCCGAGCTATACCCGCTGCTGGCCACCTGGCTCAAGCGCCAGTTTGCCGGCTGGACAGCCCACCTGATGACCGCCGATACCCGCCTGCCCAGCCTGATGCGCCTGGCCGCCGACAGCCGCCCCATGCTGTACAACGGCGCATTGGAATGCCGTGTTTACGCCTTCACACTGGTAGAAGGTTCTAATCGCAAGGAAAAAGACGACACAAGCGGTCAGTAAACGGACACGCCCGCTGCCATTAAAAAACAGGGCGTGACATAATCACGCCCAGCCAGTACATGGCACGCACACACCAAAAAGGCCTTACGCTCTGCGCAAGGCCTTTCTTACTGCCTGCGGCCAACCTTTGCCGGCCATAAGCCATCGCCTAAGGCGGTGCCCATGGCCAGACAGCGCAGCTCGGGCTTTGTTTTTTATCGAATACCGCATACTGTAAAAGCTATGGATACCTCATTCCTGTCTGCCACCATCCTGCTGATCCTGATTACCGATCCTCTAGGCAACATCCCCCTCTTCATCTCTGCGCTCAAGCAGGTGAAGCCGGAACGCCGCCGCCGCGTGGTATTCCGCGAATGCTTCATCGCCTTCGCCGTACTGCTCACCTTCATGTTCTTTGGCAAAGGCTTCCTGGAGCTGATGCACCTGACCGACGAAAGCCTGCGCGTAGCGGGTGGCGTCATCCTGTTCCTGATCGCCATCAAGATGATCTTCCCCGGCGAAGGCAGCATGTTTGGCGGCGACAAAATGCACGGCGAACCCTTCATCGTGCCCATCGCCGTACCGCTGATCGCCGGCCCCTCTGCCATGGCCACCGTACTGCTGATGTCCACTCGCGAACCAGAACGCATGCTGGAGTGGATCGGCGCCCTCACCCTCACCATGCTGGTGACGCTGCTGGTCTTCCTCTTCTCCGGCAAAATCCACCGCTCCCTGGGCGAACAAGCCATCACCGCACTAGAACGCCTGATGGGCCTGGTACTGACCGCCATCTCCATCGAAATGCTACTAGGTGGGGTGGCGGCGTATATCAAAAAACTGGCATAAAAAAATCGCCCCGAGGGGCGATTTTTCATTCACAAGCAGCGCTCAGCCAAATGCCACCACAATCTGCTTTACAGTTTTTTCCACTGCGAACTCACGAGCAAACAAACTTCGACAACGTTGCGATATATCCGTATCCGCAGACAAGCTAGCCAACAAATCACAGGACAGACGGTACAACTCATCCACATCGTTGCTTTCACAGACCGTACCGACATTTTCCCGGCGGATTATCTCGGCCAGATCATTACCTCGATTAATATTCGCAAGCACGGGCAGGCCGCTCTGCATATAGGTCAGGAATTTGCCGGGAATATTGTGCGATTTATGTAAAGGAGACAACGCCACCAAACCTACAGCACACTGAGCATAGAGGCTAGGTATTTCGTCTGGATCAATTTCCGGCATGAAAACTACATTATCCAGACCAGAGTCGCAGGCCATACGCTCTAGCCTTGCTGCGTCACTACCGCGCCCAACAAAAAGGAAACCAACATCACTGCGATGCTTGAGCCGCTCAGCCAAAGCAAGCAAGATATCCATTCCCTGAGCTACTCCCATGTTACCGGCGTAGACCAATACCTGACGTCCGGCCAGAACTGTGTCTTCCACCCGTATCTGGCAACCTGCACTAGCAGGCCGGTCTAGCCAGTTTTGCAGGACTTCAAGCTTCTTTTCCCTCCGCCCCTTCACACCGCTAAAGTACGCAAGATTACCTGGAGACTGAACACCGATCACGGAAGCTACCGAATACTGGTAGTTCGCCACCCTCTTAAAAAATCGAAACGGCAACCCGCGACTCATCAGGCCCATATCGGCCGCCCATTCAGGGAAGATGTCTCGCAGTATCAGGTACGATCGGCACTGACTTCTATCCATCAAGGCTTTAACAAAAGGGCCATGGAATATGGAAGGAGAATACCACAAAACACCCTCCCATTTTACGTCGGCAACCGTACTATTCACCAGATTACTCGCCATTGCAAAAGGCATGGCCAATTCCGCCAGCGTGCGACGAACATAACCGATATCCTTGGTCTTCGGGGCCCGTAGTCTGCAGATATGAACACCATCGATCCATTCTTCAACGCAACTTCGATCCAGATTAGCATCAGGCAAGAAAACCGTAAGGTTATGCCCCTGACGTACAAATTCGCGGGAGAGGTCTCGCAACTGAACCGCCCCAGAGGAACGCAAGGGTGGAAAGGTATCCGCCACTAAAGCCAAACGCATAGCAAACCTCAGTACTTTTTCCAGACAACGCGATTAACGTAGTCAGTGTAGCTATGAATGATGCGTACCACCTTATCCGAAACATTGGGCATCGAATAATCTGCAACCTGCCGTAACAGGCGCAGCTCGCCTCTTGGTTGACTTTCGAGGATAGCGAGCCCTTGCATCACCCGGGACTCATCAAGCCCAACCATCATCACGGAGCCTTCCTCAAATGCCTCATGTCGCTCTTGGCTTTCGCGAAGATTCAACGCAGGGAAATTCAGAATGGATGACTCCTCACTGATCGTCCCACTATCTGACAATACAGCCCGTGCAGCGCATTGCAGGCTTACATAATCGGTAAAGCCCAGTGGTTTCAGTAGGCGTACTTTATCGTGAAACTTAACCCCCATTGCTTCGACACGTTTCTGCGTACGCGGATGAGTAGAAACAATCACCGGCAATTGATACGTCTCGGCAACAGTATTCAGCAAATTTACAAGTTTCGCGAAACTTGCAGGCGAATCCACATTTTCTTCTCGATGCGTACTGACAACGAAATACTTGCCTTCCACAAGACCCAGTCTATCCAGCACAGTAGATGCTGAAATTGCTGCTTGGTAGTAATGCAGCACTTCTACCATAGGACTACCGGTTTTGATAACCAGATCCGGGTGTAAGCCTTCACGTAGCAAGCATTCACGAGCAATATCGCTATAAGTCAGGTTCACATCGGAAGTGTGATCGACAATCTTGCGATTAGTCTCTTCGGGCACCCGCATGTCAAAACAGCGATTACCCGCCTCCATATGGAAAATCGGAATTTTGCGGCGTTTTGCAGAAATAACAGACAGGCAGCTATTGGTATCGCCCAGCACCAGAAACGCCTCGGGTTCAACATCAACCAACACTTTATCAATCTCTGCAATTACATTGCCAATAGTTTCAGCCGCAGAAGCTCCTGCTGCATTCAAAAAAAGGTCCGGTTTACGGATCCCTAGGTCATCAAAGAAAATTTGATTAAGCTCGTAATCATAGTTCTGACCTGTATGTACAATTGTATGTTCACAATGCTGATCGAGCTTTGCCATGACTCTCGACAGACGGATAATCTCAGGACGAGTTCCGACTACAGTCATTATTTTTAGCTTTTTCATAACAAATGGTCCTGTGATCATTCTTCCGGCTCAACATGCTCACCATTGACGGTTGCCTGCATAAAACGTAACTTAATCAGTAAATCCTGCATGCCTAAGACATCAAGACGGGTAGTATTATGAGAATTATACTCGACAGCCTCTGAGATTTTAACCTCGCCCTGCTCTACATACTTACCGTAATTCAAATCACGTAAATCAGGTGGTACACGGTAGTAGCCGCCCAAATCTTGCGCAGCTACCATCTCCTCACGGCTCAGAAGTACTTCAAACAGCTTCTCGCCATGGCGAGTACCAATGACATTGATCGGATGATCCGGAACCTTTAGCAAACCGGTCAGGGCTTTTGCCAACGTTTCAATAGTTGCTGCCGGTGCTTTTTGCACAAAAATCTCACCCGGCTGACCGTGCTCGAATGCATAGAGCACAAGGTCTACTGCATCATCCAGTGTCATCATAAAACGAGTCATGCTCGGGTCTGTAATAGTGATGGGCTGACCAGAACGAATCTGGTTGGTAAAGAGGGGAATCACAGAGCCACGGGATGCCATCACATTACCGTAACGGGTAGCGGTAATAACAGTCTCGCTGCTGCTCCTAGACTTAGCCACAATGACCTTTTCCATCATTGCTTTGGAAATACCCATCGCATTGATCGGATAAACAGCCTTATCGGTACTTAGACAAACTACACGTTTGACACCACAGTTTATAGCGGCCTCTAACACATTCTCAGTTCCGATCACATTTGTTTTGACTGCTTCCATCGGATGGAATTCACACGATGGTACTTGCTTTAACGCTGCTGCATGATAAATGAAATCAGCACCACGTACAGCGTTGAGCACCGAGTGATAATCGCGAACATCACCTATGTAAAATTTCAACTTAGGATTGTTGAATTTTTTCCGCATGTCATCTTGTTTTTTTTCATCGCGACTAAGAATTCGGATTTCAGAGACTTCTGTATTAAGAAAACGCCGGAGCACTGCATTTCCAAAAGAACCAGTCCCACCTGTGATCAAAAGAATTTTGCCAGCAAACATTATTTAGCCCTATCAATTAATGAAAATTATACATGCGCAAAACAAGTTCAGCCCAACTTTCAGGCCGAAAACCAGTTGCGGAGCGGAAGCGCTCTGAATTTAACGAACGGTCTAGAACAAGACTCGGATCCGGTAAAATTGAAATGTTCTTACCATAACAGTCGGCAATCAAACTCAGCAAATCATACTTACTAATTGGATTTGATGACAGATGATAAAGCCCTCTTAGCTCGACATTAGGTACTACAAAGTCACGGATGATTCTTGCCACTTCTACGGTTGGCAATCCTGAAAAAATAGTTTTTGTAAACCCTTTCACCTGACCATTTTGGGACAAGAACCAATCTACCAGACTGCGCGAGCCAAAAATTTCATGGCCGATAATCGACGTTCGCAAGGTCACAGCATTCTCATAATCAACTTCGCCAATTAGTTTACTGCGACCATATAAGTCATAGCAATCAGGAAAATCAGACTCTTGATAATTCCCCTTCGCTCCCGAGAAAACGCAATCGGTGCTCATATGAACCAGCCTAGCACCAATTAAAGCGCAAATTCCTGCCAAGCGATGGGGAAGCATCGCATTAATTGGTATAGAAGAAAGTACATCGTTTGCTTGCGCAAGTTGCTTCACTAAGCCAACACAATTAATCACAAGATCGGGCTTCACCCTGTGCATGATTGCTATTAAATTATCAGCATTTTCCACATCCACATCAGAAATCAATTGATTTTGTAGGTCAGCCGCAAAAAAAGAGAGCGACTTCCTGGATCGGATGGTGCCATACGTATCAAAGCCTGTACTATCAGAAAAAAAACGGAAAACCGCATTTCCTAACATACCCGAAGCACCCAACACCAGAACTTTATAATTTGAGCTCATAATATCACCCACCAACAGAACCATCAGACAATTCAAAAGCTAGGCAAAAGCCTAACGAAATATTTCACAATCCATCGCCTCGACTCATACATCAATGAACAATGGAAAATTATATTCAACCCAAGAAGGAATGCTGAAGATTATCAAAAAAATCATCAACACTATAAATTTCAGTACAATCCGGAGCCATACCCAAATAACGCCTCACAGCCCTAGCAATAGACAATGGTGACTGTGGGTCGAATGTTTCATCAGGTACTATAAGGTCGCGAACATAATCTAGCTCAGCAGCAACCACTCCAAGATGATGCTGTTTAGCCTCAACTAGAGGTAATCCAAAAGACTCAACACTCGAAGGAAAGATTAACGCTGAAGACTGCTGATAATACTGCTCCAGCATATTTTTAGATACAAATCCTATATTTTTAATAACACCACCCTCGCTCAGGGTTGTAGCTTGAGTATTTTTTATTAAATTATCAAAAACAACAGGTGATAGCGTTAAGAGCAGGCGCGGGAACACCCCTTGACTTTCCAGAATTTTCCACGCCAGCAATAGATTTTTATGATTTTTATGATCATCACCAGATGCAGGATAAATAAAATCATAAGCCTTTTTTTTCTTAACAACGCCGTCACCCAAAAGCACAACCGACTCTTCGGCATAGGGGAAAATAGCAATATCTAGACAATCAGCAGGAAATTTTTGACGTAATACTCTTTCCATACTTGCGGTTTGAACTAAAAAAACATCGGCGTTTTTTTTAAAACAAGACAAGATAATACGTTCAAGAGACAATCTAAGTCTTGTTCTTAAACTAAAATCTCTAAGCGATTTATTGTCTATCAACAATTTATTCTGTAAATAAACATATGACTTGCAAGGCATTCTGAAAATTGAGGGCAAATTACCAAAAAAAAGTGCAACATCACCAGGTCTTGCTAATCGTGCTACTTGCCAACTTGCCCTCAATCTAGCAAAAATAGTTGGCTCTACCCACACGATATTTGCTGGGCAATTCAAAGACTGAACTCTTTCTTTTATCCTTGAGTCAAGAAAGAATAAAGCTTCTGCAGCGCGAACATTCGTCAACAATGGTAAAAGCAAATTGTAACCACCACCTTGACTCACATTCATCGCCTGAATTATCAGCTTCCCTGTAGCGCTCATAAAAATTCTGCCAACGTATTTAAAGTGACATTAACCGACCAAATTAAAATAAGAATATAACGCAATCTTTACATTCAAATGCTGCGTAAAACCATCAACACGAAGCATGAGACATTAACATCGAGCATTTGCCTGGGTTTTATCTGCACCGCCTGCAAACCACAATCCAAAAACAATATAAATATTCATTGGAAATGCTTCAAACACAATGCTTGTCATGGAAAACAGAAGAAAGACGAGTAAGACCGGCTGACGACCATGCCATGTCTTACTGCATACAGCTTGATAGTAAAACATAATTGTCAAAAATAAAATTGGAAGCGCATAAATGCCGAAATTACCTAGCCATGACGCCCATAAAGAATCAAGCACAAAATCCAGCTTTGCAGTCGATTGATTAAGCATCGCAGCATTAGTATACAAACCAAATCCATCAAATGAAGTAAAGGCCAGTGTCAACATTTTCAAAAATACGTCAAGGCGATTACCTCCAGAAGCTGAGACGTAATCTTCGCGCATCGTCAAACTATCTAAATTTAGAAGCATGACAAGAAAAATAAAACCCGCAAAAACAAAGAAACTTATTGAAAACCTACCCATCCAGTGATAAATTAATAATAATATAGAGCATATAATTCCCGTACCTGACTGAGCCAATATAGAAATTAGGCATGTTAAGATAATAGTTAACATGACAATATTTTTATTTCTCTTGGAAAGACTCATAACTAGTGCACAGCTACTGCATGCAAAAAAAGCGGCTGAATTGGGTGCCAGAAAAATACCTGGCGTTCTAGCCGGTATGCTGCCTAATATTTCGCCATAAATAGGTGGCATATTGAAAATTTGGTAAATCTGTGCAGCAAAACAAAATGAAACACCCAAAAATAAAATTTTAGCAACAGATTCAGCGTCAATGCTTTCAACAAATGGCCTTGCCAACAAAAATATTAAAAATGGGAAACACCATCTTAAGCCAATAATTGATAGCAATACACCATTTGAAAGTAAGGAACTTACGAAACAACTAATAATTAGCAAAACGATCAAGAACGATAATGGGGAAAATATAGCGACATTAGCTTTCCATGCGTAATGTAATGATACGATAAAAATCGTGATATAAATCAAATCCTTCAGCAGCTTAATAAAAGTTGGACCTTCATAGTTTAGAAGATCAAGCTTTCCACCATCCATAATAGCTTGCAAATCGTAATAATTTTGCAAAAAAGTAAATAAAAGAATAGTATAAAACAGCCATCCCCAAAGAGACTTGTTTTTACTCATTTTCTTACTATTTAAACTATCCATGATTTATTTACACAAAAAAGGTATTGATGCGATAGCTTCATCCAACGCTTGAGAAGCATCCGAACTGTTTTCTATCATTGTATACTCAAATGCACACCCCCCAGGTTTTCTATGAAGCAAAAGATTCATTTTGCTTATCAAGAAAAAGAATGGCAAACTAATAACGTAGATACCGAGATAATAAATAATAATCAATTTATTATCAGATCTTTTCAATGCAGCTTTTATGTGGCTGAAGTTTCCTCGAGCAAACAAAATGCATTTCGCATAAACAAATGCTAGTGCCCTGTTTGAAATATCTATTCCCAACTGTTTTTCGGCTTGCAAGTATGACTGTGCCCATACCGTAAATGGTGAGTAGAACTTGGGAATCCGCTCATCCCACTCCAGATGCTGGAAACGACTTAAATGGTCATTATCAGTTAAACCGCCGATATCAGAACGACTTGCTCTAGCGGCAGATGTACTTGCTGGTGATGCTCCAGCTGCAATCAATGGTAAATCAACATATGCGACAGTAGAAATTACACTTGCAAGTAGTCTGGAACTATATATATCTGGACTACATCCACCAAATAAATTGCCGTGCTTTTTGACAACCCTATCAATAGCATTTTTTGAGATTATACCAGAGTATGCACGGGGTAGAGACTGAGGCCCATCACAGCACCTTATACTGACTAATTCTATTGCATCTTTCACATCAGAAATTAAAACTTTCCCACTATATTTGTTAAGAAATAGTTTAGATCCGACACTTCCCCACCTACGATCACTCACACCTGGCCAAAAATATATAGCCTTTGTATTTTCAGAAACTATTGCGGCTTCAATTTTCTGCTGTTTCATTAACCTAACAAACTCGAATACCCTGAAAGATATGAGATCATCATCACCTATAAAACATGCAAATTCGCCATCAACATACTGGACTCCTTTATTGAAATTCTCAACAACACTCAAATTTTCATTTGAATGGTAGTACTCCAACATGAATGGCATCGTACCCAAATTTGTCATGTCAAAAACATTATCACTATTATCCAAAATAACTACTTTAAAGTAGTTCTCGCCCATAATAAAAAAGCGATGGAAAATATCAAGCAATGATTTTAAACAGTGCTGTCTATTTCTGGTTGGAACGATGAAGGTTAGCAAATGAGAAGTCATATTATATTCAGAATGATATTGAGAAGAACAATTAAAATTGGAAAAATGATAAATAAGATTTTCTTCTGTGCCACATGAGAAATATGCTCGACAAGACAAGCTCTCCACCAGGATAGCATCGTCGACGATACATGATAAAAGCTATAAACAACACAAATCAGAAGTACATCCCTTTTAAATGCTGAAAAAATGACACATGGTATTGTTATCGTAGTCAAAAAAACGGAAAGATTTGCTTGAAATCGGAAATCTTTTGCTGCCAATAATAGTGAATATGGAAAGAAGCCAAGTGCCCCAACAGCAAGGCTTGGAAGCATGACCTTGACATAAAGAGATATGTTTTCATGGTAGGAAACGTCACCAAGCCATAATTTTATCAGACCATCCCTAAATACCCATAACACGGCGCATGGGAAAAAAACTATTACAATTAAGACATATAGAAACGCACTGGACACTCTGTAAAGCTCTTCACTTGAATCACGCCCTACTAGAGAAATAATCTTTGGCTGAAAATACTGTGCAACCGGTCCAGCAAGTATTCCAATTGGCACCATGCAAATGGTCATTGCCAAAAAATATGCGGCGACTGCTTTTGCATTAATAAAATAGGTTATTACTGGCTTATCTAGCTGCGTGACTAAAGCACCTGCCAAGGAAAAAATTGCCAGGCTATACGTTTTCTTGATTAACACAGCCCCATTTTTAATCGATAAATTTAAAACTGGAAATGCTTTTTTTTCACCAATAAATTTAAAAGCGTAATATCTTGAAATCACCATATGAAAGAACGCAGTCAGGACTTGCGCCATTATAAAGTAATCTATTTCTGGGCTTAGCCATTTTAATACACAAAAAGAAACTGCAGCACGAAATAAGTTTCCTACTGACAAAATAACACTGCCATGTACGTATTTTTTTCTTGCACAAATAACAACGTAATATATATTTTGCAAAACCAGCAGTAAAAAAAGTATTATAGAAAAAAATATTACAAGACTATGCTTGTTTATAGCACCAAGAGCAAAAGCTAGGAATGCTAAAAATGCGGCTAACAAATAGAAGCCAAGCAAAAAACTTTCCGCAGCCATTAAATCATTCAGAATAGGATTTTTTTCACTTTGAGACACAGCTGCTTGTCGGCCCAAATATGTTGAAAAACCTAGATCTAACATGATAAGCATTGCTTGCAGTGACAATATTGTTGCTGCTATACCGAACCCGTACTCTCCTAACGACCTGCTATAGAACGGAATGAAAATCAGGTTAATTGCTATCCCTGACAGTTTCCCTGAAAATAGTAACGCCAGATTAACACTGCTACTATAGTGCTTTTTAATTTTATCTAAAATCATACTGAGTTAGAAATTGTTTCAACGAGATTATCTACCACGCAATTCACATCCTCACAACTCATCCACCAGCCACAAGGCAAAGCAATAACTTTATTATAAAATTTATCAACCCCAGGCAAATCTATTCTTTCTACATTAAAACCACTATACTGACTTGTATCAAAATGAACTGAGGAGACACCAATTCCTCGAGCTTTCATTTCAAGCAGAATAGTATCACGATTCTCAACTAAAATGGGGAAAACCCATGGGGAAGGAGTAACGTTTTTATTTACTTTAATTAACTCAATACTCTTATTGGAAGCTAGTAAACTTCTATAAAGTGCATCATTTCTTCTCGACAATTCAACTCGATCATAAACGGTACTCAGCTGTGCAAGGCCGACTGCCGAACATAAATTATTAAGCGTTGCGGCAAAACCTATCTCAGGCACATCACATTGAGCATTAATTTCACCTCTTGAATCCCGAAAATTTGGCAGATCAATACCATATCTACGTAATTTTATTGCCCTAGCGGCGTCATCGGGATTTTTACAACATAAAGCCCCCCCCTCCATCGCATTAATCTGGCGATTCGGGTAAAACGAAAATATTGCAAAATCTCCAAATACACCCACTTGCCTTGAGCCAACGGTTGCCATGAGCGCGTTATCACAATCTTCTATCAGTTTAATTTCATACCTATCACAAATATCCTTGATTTTCTCAATTTCAGCCGGATATCCAGCAAAATGGTATACGATCACCGCTTTAGTTTTGGTAGTGATTGCTGCTTCAAATGCATCTGGGTCTAATACGCCTGTTTCAGGATTTATATCAACCCATACTGGTTTTGCACCTGATGTAAAAATTGGTGCATTAGTAGACATACAGGCAAAAGGACTGGCAATAATTTCATCACCAGGCTGTACACCAATAATTTTCAATGCTATCTGTATAGCATTGGACATATCATTTACAGTAACAACATGTTTTTGGTCAACAAGTTCACCAAACTTTTCAGCAAACTCTGTGACGAATGAACCGGCAGATATTGAACCGGAAGTAATAATGTTACTTATGATTCTAGGAAAATTCGGCTGACTAACAACTTTGAACAAGGGAATATTTTTCATCCGAATCAGCCCTTACTAATGATTTCCACAATGTGACAACGCTCAGCATCACTTACCCACCAACCGCATGGAATATGCAGGAGTTTTTTATAAAAATCACCCAATCCAGGTAACTCTCTTTGTGAGTTTGCAAAAATACTGTGATAACTATTAGGGCGATGAAGCTTTGAAGCAGACACTCCATTTGCAATCAGTGCTTTTTCTATCGCGTTGCTGTCATCACAAAGCATGGTATATAGCCAGTAGCTCGACTTCACGTCGTTCTCGACCCGTGCAAAATCGACACCAGGTACACTTGACAATGCAACATCATAATAGCGACCATTGTCAATATAGCGATTTACCACTTCATCGATCCTATCCAACTGCACAAGACCTATCGCAGCGGTAACATTACTCATGTTATATTTGTAACCGATACTGGTAATATCTATCTCTGTTCTTGGTACACCCTTCAACATACCAAACCAGCGAAATTTCTTAGCTTTGGTTATATTGGCGGGATCTTTCAGGACCAGAACGCCACCATCAACGGTGGTCATGTGCTTAATCGCCTGAAAAGAGAAAATACTGAAGTCACCAATAGAGCCAATTGGCTGCCCTTTGTATTCTGCAGCTAACGCGTGCGCACAGTCTTCAATCAGCGCTATACCATGTTGATCGGCAATGGCCCTCAATTCACTGAGCCTAGCCGGGTAACCTGCATAATGTACACACAAAATAGCCTTAGTTTTGGGCGTTACCAATGACTTAACACTATCTGGATCCATATTTCCGGAGGTTGGATCCACATCAGCCCAGATTACATTTGCACCGCAGTACAGAACCGAAGTATTGGTAGGTTCAGCAGTCATTGGCGTGCTGATTACCTCGTCACCAGGCCCGACTCCCGCCAGTGTCAAGGCGGCGTGCAGCGCAGCAGTCCCACTACTCATGGCCAGTACGTGTTGCAAACCGTAGTGGCGTGCAAATGCCTCTTCGAACTTGTATACAGTTTCACCCTCTGCAAGCATTCCGCTGTATAGCACATTTTCCAATGCCGGCATAAGCAAATCTTTAGGGGGCATCGCTACTTTTACAATTGGCAACATGATAAACCTACTATTCTACTGGATAAAAACGTGCTTTATTACCTGCAAGCCAACGAATAAGTGAGACTGCAACTTCATTAAGGTTACCTACATAATTTTTCCTATTGATACATAGCATAGTCGAGAACGATACGTCTACCATATTATTTATATCTTTAACTACATTTACACTATCAGTTCCAGATGAAATTGAAAATACATCATTACCTAACTTAAAAGAAAAACCATATTGATCTGCGAACTCCCGCCCCCACTTGATCATCATGGCGTATTTGTCATCGATTGAAACTTCACGATAGAAGCTAAGGCCTTCGCGAACAACTGCTGGTATTCCCATGGCCGTTGAATGTGCTGGTATAGATTTAGTCACGTTTGAACCATTCATACAAATGGCACGCTCACCAATTGTCACACCAGAGCCAACGGTGCAAGATCCAACCAACCACACATCATTCTCAATGTGTGTGCTCTTTTCCCCAATCAGACGACAACCTTCAATTTGCTCACCCGCCGCGACATGAGTCCATATCTGGGAATACATGCCGACTCTTACACCATTTTTTATGAACAGGCCGCCAGTACCATCTAGAATGGTATTCTGACCAAACCAGCAATGCATCCCAATTGACAATCCATTCTTGCAAAGAAGAAGAGAATTAGCGTGCACAGTCGACCAATCGCCAATACTGACATCGCCAGCCTCAATAACAATCTTTACTGCATCTCCAATATTTGCATAGTCGCCAATTCGCAAAGACCCGGGGCTTTTAAAGATAACCTCAGCTGACTCACTTACTGAAGCTAAATTTGAAATATCCAAAAATCCATTACCGATAATTTTCATTTACTTTTATCCTTCTTGGCTTTCGGAATATAAATTTCAGCCTCACCGCTAATGACCGCTGACTCAGCTACAAAACATTCCGTTAAGAAAAAAACTCTGTTTTTTTCGACATCAACTGATGTAACTGTCACTTTCGCTGTTACTGTATCACCAAGGTAAACAGGCTTGTGAAATTTTAGATTTTGCCCTACATAAACGCAGCCTTCTCCAGGCAGCTTAGTCCCAAAAATTGCAGAGAAGAAGCTTGCAGACAACAATCCATGTGCAATTCTTTTCTTGAAGCGAGAACTCTCAGCGTACTCATCACTCATATGAACGGGATTGTTATCTCCAGATATTCCAGCAAAACTTTTTACATCAGCATCTGTTATGGTCTGCGAGTAAGATGCTGACATACCAATATTAATGTCTTCAATATTCATTTGAACTCCTAATTTTCAATTCTAAGTGAAGGTATGCCCGACTTCTCACAGACGTGCAAAGTCCAATGTCATTTATGTCATGTCCATCATTATACAATGAACACTCTGACTCGTGGGTCAAGATATGCTCACCAATGCCACACTGCACCTATACATAAATTTGTGGTCTTAAGTGCGTTCAGTGCTGAAAGCCTGCACAAGACATGAGCCATGCGGCCCTAGAACTGATGTTGCGTCCTCAAGTCTCCCACAGCACCGATCGCGAACATACAAGAACATGGCCGCCTGTTCTACCTTGACCACTACAGATGGTTAGAGATCACGGAATGGCGTTAGACAGGGCGGTCTCAACAACCAAGTGCAACAGAGTTAATGTTTAACGGCTTGCCGTGATTCAATCACGGCATCCAAATGCTCAGCAAATACTTCGATCGGCATCTTGAACTTCAGCACCGCTCGGGGCCGCGTATTAAGCCGGTGCGCGATAGCATCCAGCTCCTCCTGGCTATGCACCGACAAGTCTGTTCCCTTCGGCAAATACTCCCGGATCAGACCGTTGGCGTTCTCATTGCTACCACGCTGCCAAGGACTGTGCGGGTCGGCAAAGTAGACTCGAACGCCGGTGCGCTCTGTCAGCTCCTTGTGTCGGCTCATCTCCCGGCCTTGGTCATAGATCAGTGTTTGGCGTAATGCTGGGGCGGGAATGCGATTGAGCATAGCCGTCAGCGCCTCAAGTGCAGAGGCAGCACTGGCATCCGGCATCTTGGCCAGCAAAACCAGTCGACTGCTGCGTTCTACCAGCGTCGCCACGGCAGAACGATTGCCGGCCCCCTTGATCAGATCGGCTTCCCAGTGCCCGGGGATCAGACGATCTTCTACTTCTGGCGGGCGCTCGTGAATGCTGACCATGTTGGGCAGGCGGCCGCGTCTATCTTCGCCCTGGCTGCGTTTGCGGCGACCATCATGCGCCCTGGCGCAGGCAACGGATCAGTTCTTTGCGCAGTTCACCGCGCGGGGTGGCGTAAATGGCAGCGTAGATGGTTTCGTGGGACACGTGATAGTTGGGGTCATCAGGATAGCGTTCAGGCAGTCTGCCTTGAATCTGCTGTGGCGACCTGTAATGACCCACTAGAAACCTGCACAGGTCATAATTCACACAGGAGCATGTGATGAGTATGACCATGGAAGACGATATCAAACGCTGCACCGCCAAGCGCAAAGCCGCGCTGGTGATGGAGATCATTCAGGGCAAGAGCACGGTGGCCGAGGCATCCCGCGCCTTCGACCTGGCCCCCTCCGAGATCGAAACCTGGGTCGATGAGGCCAAGCGCGGCATGGAAAACGCCCTGCGTGCCAAGCCGATGGACATCCGCGAGCAGTACGAAAAGCAGCTCAAAGAACTGCAGGAAGCCTACGGCGAAGCCATGCTGGAGCTGCGCGCTAGAAAAAGCTGCAGTCTCTGCTGGGCGAGGACGACAAGTAGTCCACCTCGTCCGGCAGGGACTGGCAGACGACGGCATCCAGGTGCCCATCAGCAAGCTGTGTCGGTGGTTCGACGTGCCGCGTCGCACGCTGTACTACCGCCCGCAAAAGGCCGCGCCCAAGCTGCAGCCGCAGCTGGTCGAGCCCATCAAAGAGATGATTGAAGAGAATCCTTCATTCGGCTACCGCACCGTGGCAGGCCTGCTGGGCATGAACAAGAACACCGTGCAGCGCATCTTCCAGCTCAAAGGCTGGCAGGTGAAGAAGCGTCCGGTCGGCTTCCGCCCGCGCGTGCAAGCCCTGCCATCGGTGGCGGCCGAGCCCAACCAACGCTGGGCGACAGACCTGTGCCGCATCTGGGCCGGCAAGGATGGCTGGTGCCATTTGGCCTTGGTGATTGACTGCTGCACCCGGGAATTGCTGGGTTGGCACCTGTCACGCAGTGGCAAGTCCAAAACGGCCGAATCGGCGCTGGAACACGCGCTGATCAACCGCTTTGGCTGCCTGGGCCGGGTGCCGCAACGCTTCCTGCTGCGCAGCGACAACGGCTTGGTGTTTACCAGTCGCAGCTACACCGCGCTGGTGAAAAGCTACGGTTTGCAGCAGGAGTTCATCACGCCGTACACGCCGGAGCAAAACGGGATGGTGGAGAGGGTGATCCGCACCTTGAAAGAGCAGTGCGCGCATCGGCACCGCTTTGAAAGCCTGGCGCACGCCAGCCGGGTGATTGCCGACTGGATCGGGTTCTACAACCACCGGCGCCCACACCAAGCTTTGGGGATGAAGACGCCGGCGATGGCGTATCAATTAGCAGCCTGACCTGTGCAGAAAGGGCTGGGTCATTACACTTCGCGCGCACCAGGAATGGCTCGCTTGGGGTCGTAGCGCCCCAGCTATTGCTACAGGCTGTGCGCAGACAAACCGCTGGCGACTGTCGACTTCGGCAACAGGATAACCACAGTCGGTTACCTGCTTGACGGCTTCAATCATGAACTCTTCGGGAAAACGTGGCTTGCTCATGGCACCTCCTTCTGGGGCCTAGTGTGAGGCCCTCGAGGTATCTAGAAAAGTGGGGGCGATTCACCAGCGAACACATCCTGCGGCAAGAATCCTGGACCGTAGAATGAAACCGATGGAAGACAAAACGCAAAAACCCCCCAGCTATTGCTAGCTGGGGGGTTTTAATTTGGTGGCCAATCTCGGAATCGAACCAAGGACACACGGATTTTCAATCCGTTGCTCTACCAACTGAGCTAATTGGCCAGTCTGCTGACTGGTGTGTTACCGGCAAGTTTTTTGGTGGCCAATCTCGGAATCGAACCAAGGACACACGGATTTTCAATCCGTTGCTCTACCAACTGAGCTAATTGGCC
>NZ_VMTV02000144.1 GCF_007644035.1 Vogesella mureinivorans
GACATTCGTGCAACAGCGCGGCGGCGGCTACGAATCCGTGCGCGACGTGTGGCTGCGATCGTGCCTCCATGTCGACGCGATCAGAAAGCTGGCGGAGGCCGACGCGTTCCGCTCCATCGGCCTCGATCGGCGCGCGGCGCTGTGGGCGGTACGCGCGCTTGACGGCAGGAGTGCCGCCGAGCGCCTGCCGTTGTTCGACCGTCCGGAGGTCCGCCTGCCCGACAATGAACCCGAGACGACACTTCCCGCCATGCCGCTCGGCGAGCATGTCAT
>NZ_VMTV02000578.1 GCF_007644035.1 Vogesella mureinivorans
CTGACCATGCTGCTGCCCCACGGCTACGAAGGGCAGGGGCCCGAGCACTCCTCCGCCCGTCTGGAGCGGTTCCTGCAGGCCTGCGCCGAGGACAACATCCAGGTGGCCAACTGCACCACCCCGGCCAACTATTTCCACATCCTGCGACGCCAGATGCACCGGCCGTTCCGCAAGCCGCTGATCATCATGACGCCCAAGTCGCTGCTGCGTCACAAGAAGGCGGTCTCGCCCCTGCACGAACTGGCGGAGGGCTCGACCTTCCACCGGGTGCTG
>NZ_VMTV02001098.1 GCF_007644035.1 Vogesella mureinivorans
GACGCGAATGGGAACGCTATGCATGGATTAAGGCACGTATTATTACGGGGGGACATGAGGGTGATAGTCTATTGGATATGACGCGCCCATTTGTATTTCGTAAATATGTTGATTACACCGCATTTGAAGCCATGCGTGAAATGAAAGCCATGATTGAGCGCGAAGTGGCACGTCGCAATATTGCCGATGACATCAAGTTGGGTGCAGGTGGGATTCGTGAAGTTGAATTTATTGTCCAAGTTTTTCAATTGATTTATGGTGTAATCAACATAT
>NZ_VMTV02000999.1 GCF_007644035.1 Vogesella mureinivorans
TGATCGGCTACAGCCGCGGCCAGCTGCTGGACGCGAGCTACTGGGACATCACCCCGCGCGACTACGCCGAGGACGAGGCGGCGCAGCTGCGCAGCCTGATGCAGACCGGCGCCTACGGGCCCTACGAGAAGGAATTCATCCACGCCAGCGGACGCCGCCTGCCGGTCCTGCTGTCGGGTATCCGCATCACCCAGCCGGATGGCTCCGAGCAGATCTGGTCGGTGATCCAGGATCTCTCCGAACGCCGCCAGTTCGAGCAGCAGCTGCAGCGCGCGGCGCTGACCGATGAGCTCACCGGCCTGCCCAACCGCAGCCTGCTGCTGCAGCGCCTGGCCCATGTGCTGCGCGAGATCCGTGCCGGCGGCCTCGCGGGTGCGGCCCTGCTCTTCGTCGACTTCGACCGCTTCAAGCAGATCAACGACAGCTTCGGCCACGATGCCGGCGACGAGCTGC
>NZ_VMTV02000195.1 GCF_007644035.1 Vogesella mureinivorans
CGGCTCGCCCAGCTGTCGTAGGGCGCGGTGAAGGCGCGGCGTTCGGCGGCCGGCATCGGCTTCTTCACCGCGAGCCGGGTCGCGCCGGCCGAGAACGCATTGAGGCCGCGGATCAGCAGCGCACCCAGCGATGAGTCGCGGCCCAGCTTGAGCAGGCCCGGCAGGCGCTTGTCGGCCGGCATGGTGAAGCCGGCGGTGTTCAGCAGCACCAGCCGCACCACCCGCTGCGGATGCCGCAGCGCCCAGCCCAGCCCGATCAGGCCGCCCCAGTCG
>NZ_VMTV02001145.1 GCF_007644035.1 Vogesella mureinivorans
CCGGGCAGCCAGACCGCGTCGCAGTGAGGCAGGGCGTCGCCGGCCAGCGGCGAGAACTCGATCAGCTCGGCGCCAGCTGCGCGCAGCAGGTCGCGATTGGCGGCATAGGCGAAGCAGAAGGCGGCATCGGCCGCGATCGCGATACGCCGGCCGTGCAGCACGGGCGGCGGGGGCTCCACTGCAGCGGGCTCGAAACCCACCGGCGCCGGCAGCGCAGGTAGGCCCTGCGCGCAGAGCGCATCGGCCAGCGCATCGATACGTGCATCGAGATCGGCGATCTCGGCGGCCGGCAGCAGGCCGAGATGCCGCTCCGGCAGCCGGCCCGCCGCGCACTCGGGCAGCACGCCGCGGAACGCGAGCTCCGCAGGCAGGCTCTCGCGAAGCAGACGCGCATGCCAGTCGCTGGCCACGCGCGTGGCCGCCACCCCGGCGAAGGCAAGCTCGGGCCGGTAG
>NZ_VMTV02000856.1 GCF_007644035.1 Vogesella mureinivorans
AATCCTGCTCGGCGTTCTTCAGCGTCTGCTCTTTCAGGTTGCGGATCATCTCGTTGATCGTGTCCTTGAGCGCCGCCATTTCGCCCGACGCCTCGACGGCGATGGAGCGGGTCAAGTCGCCCTTGGTCACGGCCGTCGCCACGTCGGCGATCGAGCGCACCTGGTTGGTGAGGTTGGCGGCGAGCTGGTTCACGTTGTCGGTGAGGTCGCGCCACAGGCCCGACACGCCCTCGACTCGCGCCTGACCGCCCAGTTTGCCTTCCGTACCCACCT
>NZ_VMTV02000591.1 GCF_007644035.1 Vogesella mureinivorans
CTACGGCCCAGGCGATGGAGAGGCCGTCGAAGGTGGCGGTGCCCCGGCCAATTTCATCCAGCAGCACCAGGGATCTGGGCGTGGCGTGGTTCAAAATATTCGCAGTCTCATTCATCTCAACCATGAAGGTGGATTGGCCGCTAGCGAGGTCGTCAACGGCACCGACGCGGGTGAAAATGCGATCGCACACCCCCAGCCGCGCCCCCTTGGCGGGCACAAAGCTACCCATCTGCGCCATCAGCTGAATCAACCCCACCTGGCGCAGGTAGCAGC
>NZ_VMTV02000782.1 GCF_007644035.1 Vogesella mureinivorans
GCGGAAGCGGGGTTGGGGACACAGACGAAACCCTGCGCGAGCCTTGCCCCCTCGCCCCTGCCCCTCTCCCACGATGTATGGACCGGAGACATAGTGGACAGTCGTTCGGAGACATGGTGAACACCGCAAGCTGGGGCGTTTGGGATGCGAGGAGCGTTCGGATGCCGTGGCAGGAGGTTTCTGCGGTGGAGTTGCGAAAGGAGTTCGTGTCACTGGCTTCGCAGGAGGGCGCCAACGTGCGTGCGCTGTGCCGGCGGTTCGGGATCAGCCCGGGTACGGGCTACAAGTGGCTTGAGCGGGCGCGTCGCGGCGAGCCGTTGGAGGATTACAGTCGTCGCCCTCGTCACTCGCCCTCACGCAGTTCGCAGGCGTTGGAATCGCAGGTGATCGCGTTGCGACAGGCGCATCCGGCATGGGGCGCGCGCAAGCTGGCAAAGCGCCTTGAGGTGCTC
>NZ_VMTV02001082.1 GCF_007644035.1 Vogesella mureinivorans
GCGGCCCTTCTTCGCCCTCGAGGCGGCGCGGCTGTTCGATCTGGAGGAGCGGCCCGTGCTGCGCGCGGCGTGCGCGCTGGAATGCGTGCACGCCTATTCGCTGGTCCACGACGACCTGCCCTGCATGGACGACGACGACGTGCGGCGTGGACGGCCTACCGTGCACCGCGCCTATGACGAAGCGACGGCCGTGCTGGCGGGCGACGCCCTGCAGACGGCCGCCTTCGACATCCTGCTGGACGAGGACACCCACGACGATCCGGCGGTGCGCG
>NZ_VMTV02001094.1 GCF_007644035.1 Vogesella mureinivorans
TAACGATTTCTTGGATGTACATCGCCATGATGGGTGGCGCGGGTTTGACGGATGCAACCAAGGTGGCAATTCTCAATGCTAACTACATCGCCCGTCGTTTAGAAAGTTACTACCCAGTTTTATACAAGGGGAAAGCGGGTTTAGTGGCGCATGAGTGTATTTTAGACTTGCGATCGCTCAAAAAATCCGCTGGAATCGAAGTAGATGACATCGCTAAGCGTCTGATGGACTACGGTTTCCACGCGCCTACCGTCTCTTGGCCTGTCGCGGGT
>NZ_VMTV02001121.1 GCF_007644035.1 Vogesella mureinivorans
GGCGTTCCTGCTTGGGCGAGCGACTGGAGCGCGATGTCATTGGCGTCGCCCTGCCAGATTACGTTGCAATGGCCGCTGCTCACCTGCACCGGTTCGCCGGCGAGTACGGCGCGCGCGACGTCATGCAAGACCCCGTAGCGCATGTCGATCGCGTAGGAGAGACGGATCAGCGAGACCCGCGCGCCGTGGACGCGCGAGAAATGCTCGAACATGCGTTCGCGTCCGACGCAGGAATTGGCATATTCGCCGGGTGGATCGAGCGGCAGGTCCTC
>NZ_VMTV02000994.1 GCF_007644035.1 Vogesella mureinivorans
TGCAGGAGCTGCACAACGGCGCCTACTTCTGCCAGCACGAGAGCGTGGACGAGTTCGACCGCGCCGAGCCCATCCCCGGCCCCAGCACGGAGCGTCTGGGCGCGCTCGCCAAACGGCATGGCATGGTGATCGTGTCCTCGCTGTTCGAGCGCCGCGCCGCTGGCCTGTACCACAACACCGCAGTCGTGTTCGAAGCCGACGGCAGCATCGCCGGCAAGTACCGCAAGATGCACATCCCCGACGATCCGGGCTTCCTCGAGAAGTTCTACTTC
>NZ_VMTV02000177.1 GCF_007644035.1 Vogesella mureinivorans
GTGATCTGACGGTTGTCGCGCACCCAGGTATGGCAGGCCAGCGTCGACAGCAGCGCATTGCCGGCCTCCTCGATGCGCCGGGTCCGGCCGTGCTCGGCCAGATCCGACAGCACGTCCAGCACCAGCTGCTTGGCATCGGCGCCGGCCAGCAGCACCGGCACGCTGCGGATGCTGAGCGACTGCGGGCCGGTGCGCTGCAATTCGATACCGAGTGCGGCCAGCGCGTCGGCTTCGCCCTCGGCGAGATCCGCCTCGCGCTCGCTGACCGCGAG
>NZ_VMTV02001102.1 GCF_007644035.1 Vogesella mureinivorans
CTTCCGTATAACCTAACACACCTTTCATTTCTTCTTGTGAAGCGCGTTTAACTTCCGCACAGATTTCTTCGTATGTAGCAGGTTTTTCTAAGTTCACTGTTAAATCAACTACAGAAACGTTTGCTGTCGGAACACGGAAAGCCATACCGGTTAATTTACCGTTTAATGCAGGTAATACTTTACCTACCGCTTTCGCCGCACCTGTTGATGAAGGAATGATGTTTTGTGAAGCATCACGAACACCGAGCGAGTCTTTAGTTGATGGATGATAT
>NZ_VMTV02000956.1 GCF_007644035.1 Vogesella mureinivorans
GTTTATTGGGTACGAAGGGTATATCGTGCCCAATGTGCCACAAAACAGAGTTAATCGCAGATTTCCGGGAAGAACCCGTTCCGACGACATCCCCTACATACGCCACGGGATGCCCTTTTTTCTTCAACTCGACAATCGTTTCCAAACTTCCCGGTTGCCGAGATTCCAGCATTGCCAAGGCGTGCAAGGGAATATCCGGGCGGGTTGTGGCATGGGTTGCGGGAGATAAATCGTCGGTGTTCGTCTCTCCCGGCACCTTAAACACGGTGACG
>NZ_VMTV02000466.1 GCF_007644035.1 Vogesella mureinivorans
TTACGTGCCGGTACCGGAGGTGATGAAGCAGCGATTTTCGTAGAAGATGTCTACAGAATGTACACCATGTACTTTAAGGCTAAAGGATGGAGACATGAAGTGACAGATTCCAATGAAGCTGCAAAAGGGTACAAAGAATTGATCATGAAGGTGGAAGGAGAAGGCGTTTACGGAATCATGAAGTTTGAATCTGGAGTTCACCGTGTACAGCGTGTCCCTGAAACAGAATCTCAGGGAAGAGTTCATACCTCTGCCATTACTGTGGCTGTTTT
>NZ_VMTV02000170.1 GCF_007644035.1 Vogesella mureinivorans
GGCAATTGAAATACCAATAGACTGAATAAATGCTAATAACAATGTACCATAACGAGTATATTTACTAATCTTACGACGTCCTGCCTCACCTTCTTTCTTCAGCTCTGCTAAAGGAGGATGAATCGCTGTTAATAATTGAACAATAATTGACGCCGAAATATAAGGCATAATACCTAATGCAAATATAGACGCTCGGCTTAAAGCACCACCAGAGAACATATTGAACATGTCAATGATGGTGCCTTGCTGTTGTCGAACTAATTCGGATAATA
>NZ_VMTV02000683.1 GCF_007644035.1 Vogesella mureinivorans
ATGCAGCGCCCCTTCTTGCCGAAGGCAAGGACGCGACATTCGCCCACAAGGTTCACCTCGCGCTCAACCCTGAGCCCGAAAAAAAGGAAACGAAACAGCAAGGCAGCGACGGAGAGTAACGGGCCATGGGTTTCAAATGCGGCATTGTCGGACTGCCCAATGTCGGCAAGTCCACGCTGTTCAACGCGCTGACGCAGACCGCGAGCGCGCAGGCCGCGAACTATCCCTTCTGCACCATTGAGCCGAATGTCGGCGAAGTGGCGGTGCCGGAC
>NZ_VMTV02000599.1 GCF_007644035.1 Vogesella mureinivorans
GAGCATGAACTGGACCAACTGGGGTGCCTTCGTGCGCGCCACCGGTTTCTACGATTTCGAAACCATGGACCGCGACGACATCAGCGATGCCGCCAAGGACCGCATCGGTCGGCGCGCGCGCCTGCTGGACGCCTTCGTCTACCGCGACTTCATCATCGCCAACGACATCAGCGGCAACTTCCGCTTCGGCCGCCAGGTGGTGAGCTGGGGCGAGAGCACCTTCATCCAGGGCGGCATCAACGTCGTCAACCCGGTCGACGTGTCGCGCCTGC
>NZ_VMTV02001134.1 GCF_007644035.1 Vogesella mureinivorans
GTTGCCGGGGGTGAGGATGATGTTGAGCAATTCGCCTCGGTCATTGACGACCAGATGCAACTTGAAGCCAAAGAACCAATCGACCGAGGTTCTGCCCCGCTCGGCAATGTTCTCGAACACCTTGTTGCGCTCAATCCGACGGTTGTGGCAAACGCTCAATGCAGTGGAGTCCATGAAACTAATGCCGCTACACGACCCGAAACACGAGCGTAAGTAGGCACACATGGGTACTAACGTTTCTGGAACCCATTCGATGAAGCGTTGGTAGCTGACGAGTCCGGGAAACGCATCTGCCCATTCGGTCTGGACTTTCTCTTGGTAGTAAGTTTTGAAATTGCGGTAGCACGACTGATGAAAGGCAATCAAAACCGTCATGATTTCGCTCAAGCTCAATCCGCGAGGTCGATTGCGGTGCTTGAGTTCACTGCCTAAAAGTTGCTGTTTCCAGCGGG
>NZ_VMTV02000574.1 GCF_007644035.1 Vogesella mureinivorans
ACAATGTACTGTTCCATGCCATGGTTGAAGCAGGCGTACAAGCAGGTTACCCACGTACTGACGATTTGAACGGTTATCAACAAGAAGGCTTTGGTCCAATGGACCGCACTGTAACACCAAAAGGTCGTCGTTCAAGTACAGCGCGTGGTTATTTGGATTTGGCGAAAGGTCGACCAAACTTAACCATTGTCACCCATGCAACCACCAATAAAATTCTTTTTAATCAGAAACAAGCGGTCGGTGTAGAGTATATTCTTGGTGCTGATCAAGC
>NZ_VMTV02000608.1 GCF_007644035.1 Vogesella mureinivorans
AAACTGTCGCAAAAGCACCTCGCCCTGTTGAAACTCAACCTGTGGCGAAGCCTGTTGAAGAAAATCAGCATGCACAGGCTGAACCAGAGCTCAGTATTGAAAAAGCTGAAGTACAGCAACCTGTTCAACGTGCGAGCAATGATCCTCGTCAAAAACGTCGTCAACACTTTGGCACGAGGTTTTAAACCTTGTTCTTTTACTGCTTTTTCAGATGCCAATAACACCACAGCCGCACCATCCACAATTCCTGATGAATTTCCTGCATGATGTA
>NZ_VMTV02000525.1 GCF_007644035.1 Vogesella mureinivorans
GATTTAAAGAAGCTTACGATCAATTCGTTCAAGGTGGCTGGCAAGGTTTGTCGTACCCAGAAGAGTTTGGTGGTCAGGGCTTACCAATGTCTTTAAATCTGATTAAATCAGAAATGATGGGAACTGCAAACTGGTCATTCACGATGTACCCAGGTTTAAGCATGGGCTGTATGAACACCATCATGCAATTTGGTACGGATGAACAAAAAGCAACTTATATGCCTCACCAATACCGCCATCTACCGTTGGGATAAATTTTGGTACGATAAAT
>NZ_VMTV02000845.1 GCF_007644035.1 Vogesella mureinivorans
CGCGCGACGCCGCCATGGCCGAGGTGCTGGCGCAGACGGGTGCGGAGGTCGTGCACCCCTACAACGATGCGCGGGTGATCGCGGGGCAGGGCACCGCCACGCTGGAGCTGCTGCACAGCGTGCCCGGCCTCGACACCGTGCTGGCGCCGGTGAGCGGCGGTGGCCTGCTGTCGGGCACGGCGATCGCCGCGCAGTCGCTCAAGCCCGGCATTCGCGTGTTCGGCGCTGAACCCGAACAGGCCTGCGACGCGCACGACTCGCTGAAGTCCGG
>NZ_VMTV02000777.1 GCF_007644035.1 Vogesella mureinivorans
GTGACCAGCCCCGCCGAGCCTGCGCCGATCGCGACCAGGTTGTAGTCGAAGTGCTTCGGCCGCTGGAAGCCGGCATAGACCCGCCGCGCCTTCAGCCAGCCGAGTACGCCCTTCAGAAGCAGCGGCAGCAGGCCGATCGCGGCAAAGGCCAGAAGCAGGCCCGGCGAGGCGATGTCGCCGGGTGATTCGATGCTGGCGAGCTGGGTGCCCGCGTACACGTAGACCACGGTGGCCGGCAGCATGCCGAGCTGGCTGACCCAGTAGTAGGTCC
>NZ_VMTV02000809.1 GCF_007644035.1 Vogesella mureinivorans
GCCAGCAACCGCTGCTTATAGTCGGCGTCAACCCAGGCTTTCGCCACAATCCGGGCTCCGTTGTGGGGGCCAATTTGGTGTTCATAGGCCTCGATGATGGTATCCAGAGTCGTCGGATCAACGATGCCTTTTTCAACGAGCAGTGACTCAATTGCTTTGACGCGGAGGGCAATCTCGGACTCTGGGCGGTGAGTATGGGCCATGGCTTAGTAAAAAGTAGCGAGCATCAATGCTGGAATGGCTGGACAGTGATTGTATATAAAATTGCTAT
>NZ_VMTV02000184.1 GCF_007644035.1 Vogesella mureinivorans
CCAGATACTGTATCAATACTAAGGCAATTTGCAGCTTGATTAAGCGAAAACAGCCAGCAAGACGTAAAGAAATACGACCATCTTGCGGAATACGCTTCTCAGCAATGTCCAGTTTTGCCATCACCTTGATACGTGATACCAACAACGGTGCAAGCTCTCGACGTGGTTGTACAATCTCACGCAACTGACCATCAACACGTAATCGCACAGATAATTTCTTTTCAAATGCTTCAATATGAATATCAGATGCGCCCACACGAATGGCTTCTGACAATAAGGCATTGATGAGTCGGACAATAGGTGCATCATCCTCCTGATCCATCAAATCTTCCATTTCAGGGACTTGATCGGCAAGGCTTAATAAGTCGGGATGATCTTCCAAGCCAGCTGCGACTTGTTGTGACTCACCTGTTTCACCTGCATAGCTTGAACTGAGCATTTGATTAAATTC
>NZ_VMTV02000592.1 GCF_007644035.1 Vogesella mureinivorans
GCTCCAAGCTCAAGGACGATGTTGCTCAGGTCTTCCTGTACCAGCTCGCTCTTGTCGAGGGTGACGTGATCGATTTCCCTGCCCTGCAGGCCGCCGCCCTCGTGTCGACCCGCGCGCGCACCGCCAAGATCGTCAAGAAGGGCGAGCTCGATCGCAAGGTCACCGTTCGCGGCCTGACCGCGACCGCCGGTGCCAAGGCGGCGATTGAAGCGGCCGGCGGGTCGGTGGAGTAAATCGTGGCCCAGTCGAACGTGGGTGCAAGTTCCATCGC
>NZ_VMTV02000214.1 GCF_007644035.1 Vogesella mureinivorans
ACCGAGGCTTATAAGCACCGCCCCTCAAGAACTGAGCGCCAGCAGCTTTAACGCGGCGTGCAGTCTCAACAATCATTTCTTCATTTTCCACCGAACAAGGCCCAGCCACAGTTACCAAAGGCTGATGTTCGCCAAAGTGGATTGCGCCGTTAGGAGTGTTAACTACTATGTCACTTGCTTCACCACCGCGATACTCGCGGCTCGCCCGCTTAAACGGCTTTTCGACGCGCAGCACCTCTTCAATCCAAGGGCTGGCTTCCTGAATCTGTAG
>NZ_VMTV02000444.1 GCF_007644035.1 Vogesella mureinivorans
CCAAACGGGTTTGGTGCACATATTGATAAGATTGCCCAAGGTTAATTTTGGAGGTGCTGATAAGCCATTTTTAATGTCTTTATGACGTTGTCCCATGATTTGTAAATCAGCCGTTAACACCAATGCAGAACATTTAGCATTTTTTGCACGTTGAATAAGCTGTTGCATAAAATGTCGATCTTTCATCATGTACAGCTGAAACCAAAAAGGTTGTGTAGTTGCGGCAGCGACATCTTCAATCGAACAAATACTCATGGTCGACATAATATAA
>NZ_VMTV02000501.1 GCF_007644035.1 Vogesella mureinivorans
GTCCGACATGGCCCGTGCTTTCGGACTGCCCTGGCACCTGCGGGTGCGCGAAGTCGGTCTGCCGCATCTGCTGTCCTGGCTGTTTCCGGCGGCGATCACCGCGCTGGGTACCAGCTGGAAGGTGGCGGTGATGGCCGAGCTCCTGGCCAGCAGCGACGGCATCGGCGCAGCACTGGCGAACGCTCGCTCCCAACTCGACACCGAAGCAGCGCTGGCCTGGGTGCTGTGCGTGCTGCTTGCCCTGCTGCTGCTGGAGTACGCCGTGCTGGAGCCAATCAAGCGTGAGTTCGAACGCTGGCGCGAGGCGGCGCGATGAGTCTTCTCGATGTCCGCGGATTCGGTCATCGCTACGGCGCGCGCCGGGCGCTGTGGCCGCTTGATTTCACGCTGTTGGCGGGCGAGTCGATCGCCGTGCTGGGGCCGTCGGGCTGCGGCAAATCGACGCTGCTGC
>NZ_VMTV02000617.1 GCF_007644035.1 Vogesella mureinivorans
GTCGTGGGGACTGCGATGGCGACGGGTTCGAATTGAAGGCGAAGGTTGTAAGCGGTGCCGTCTTCGGTCCATGTTTGCGTGCCCCTGGTATCGACTGGGACTTTTGCTTGGACGAGACAACAGGTAATCTTGATCGAAAAACAGCAAAATCTATTTTTGAGTTACTGCGTGATCTACGTGAGGAATTCAATATGGCAATGTTAATCGTGACCCATGATGAGCAATTGGCAAAATCAGCAGATCGTATTTTGCATATGCAAGATGGTATCT
>NZ_VMTV02000152.1 GCF_007644035.1 Vogesella mureinivorans
GAATTGGTAGACGCACTAGGTTCAGGTCCTAGCGCCCGCAAGGGTGTGGAAGTTCGAGTCTTCTCTTGGGCACCAGTTAAAAAAGCCGTTGACACAGTCAACGGCTTTTTTGCGTTTGCACCTCCCGCATATAGGTTGGCCGCACCCTGCGGCCAACCCTGCCCTGTTTATTCCGGCGCCTTGCTGTCCAGCCAGATGGTGACCGGGCCGTCGTTTACCAGTGCCACCTGCATGTCGGCGCCAAACACGCCGGTAGGTACCGGCTTGCCCAGCGCCGCGGCCATGGTGGCCACGAAACGGTCGAACATGGGCTGCGAGATCTCGCCACGTGCCGCGCGGCTGTAGCCGGGGCGGTTGCCCTTTTTGCAGCTGGCAAACAGCGTAAACTGGCTTACCGCCAGCACCTGGCCGCCCGCGTCCAGCACCGAGCGGTTCATCACGCCCTGCTCGTCGTTGAAAATGCGCAGCTGGCTTACCTTGCGCACCAGCCAGTCGATGTCGGCGGCCGTATCGGCCTCTTCCACGCCCACCAGCAGCAGCAAGCCGGTGCCGATCTGCCCCGTGATGCTGCCCTCTACCGTAACGGATGCCTGGGTTACGCGCTGTACCAAAACCCGCATGCTTGCCTTTCCTGCCTGATTGCCATTCACCGGCTGCGCCGCCATGCATTAGAATGGCCGCCGCCCACCGCCAAAGGACGTGACATGTTGATGGTTATTTCGCCAGCCAAAACGCTGGACTACGACACCCCTGCCCACACCGCCCGCTACACGCAGCCGGGCTTTCTGGCACACAGTGCCGAGCTGATCGCCACCCTGCGCCAGCTCAGCCCGGCCGACATTGGCCAGCTGATGAGCATCAGCGACACGCTGGCCACGCTCAACACCGGGCGCTTTCACGACTGGGGCGGTGAATTTACACCAGAAAACGCCAAACAGGCAGTGCTGGCTTTCATGGGCGACGTGTACGAAGGGCTGGATGCCAAAAGCCTGAGCGAGCCGCAGCTAGGCTGGCTACAGCAGCACCTGCGCATTTTGTCCGGCCTGTACGGCCTGCTGCGCCCGCTGGACCTGATGCAGGCCTACCGCCTGGAAATGGGCACCCGCCTGACCAACCCGCGCGGCAGCAACCTGTACCAGTTCTGGGGCGACATCATCACCGAGGCGCTGAACGCCGAGCTGGCGCAGCAAGCGCAGCCACAGCTGGTCAACCTGGCGTCCGACGAATACTTCAAATCGGTGAAGCCCAAGAAACTGCAGGCCACCGTGATTACCCCGGTGTTTCAGGACCTGAAAAACGGCCAGTACAAGATCATCAGCTTTTACGCCAAACGTGCGCGCGGCCTGATGGCGCGCTGGGCGGTAGAACACGCCGTCACCGATGCCGAGGCATTGAAAGGGTTCAACAGCGAAGGCTATGCTTTTGACGCCAACGCCTCCGACGCCACGCACTGGGTATTCCGCCGCGACCCGCTGGCGCAATAAACCCGCTGGCAGCAAACAAAAAGGTTGGCCGCGGCCAACCTTTTTTCATCTGACAGGCTACCCGCTACGGCGGCAGCACCTCGTTCAGCAGCGGCTCGCCCGCCGCAAAAGCGCTGGCATTGCCCAGCGTGGTGTCGGCGATATTGGCCAGCGCCTCGCGCGTCAGAAAACCCTGGTGTGAGGTCACCAGCACGTTGGGGAAGGTCAGCAGCCGTGCCAGCTGGTCGTCCTGCAGGCCGGTATCGGACAAGTCCTCGAAGAACACGCCCTCCTCCATTTCGTACACGTCCAGCCCCACGCCCGCCAGTTGGCCGCTTTTCAGCGCGTCGATGATCGCCGGCGTATCCACCAGCGCACCGCGGCTGGTATTGATCAGGATGGCGCCGGGCTTCATGGCAGCAATGGCCGCCGCGTCGATGATATGGCGCGTGGCCGGCAGCAGCGGCACGTGCAGGCTCAGCACATCGCTCTGCGCCAGCACCTGGGCCAGCGGGGCGTACGCAAAGCCCAGCCGCGCCGCCAGCGCCGCATCCTGCTGCGGGTCGCAGGCCAGCACGCGCATGCCAAAACCGCGGGCAATGCCGATGGCCGCCTCGCCGATACGACCGGTGCCGATCACGCCAAAGGTCTTGCCGTACAAGTCAAACCCCACCAGGCCATCCAGCGAGAAATCCATTTCGCGCACGCGCACATAGGCCTTGTGGATGCGGCGGTTCACCGCCAGCAGCAGCGCAAAAGCGTGCTCGGCCACCGCGTGCGGCGAATAGGCCGGCACCCGCGCCACACGGATACCGTGCTGGCGGCAGGCGGCCAGGTCCACACCGTTGAAACCGGCACAGCGCAGCACCACCAGCCTTACCCCCAGTGCGGCCAACCTGGCCACCACGACAGCATCCAGCTTGTCATTCACAAAGGGGCATACCGCGTCGTAACCGGCGGCCAGCTCTACCGTCGCGCTATTGAGCCGTGGCTCGAGATAGCCCAGCGTATGGCCAAAGCGGGCATTGGCCAGGTCCAGCGCCATGCGGTCGTAGTGTTTGGTATCAAATACGGCAATGTTCATACACGCTCCAGCCAAGCCAAAACACCATCATGCCGTAGCGCTGGCAGCGACGCCAGCGGGGTCTGTTCACCCGGCCAGCGCCAGCTGTCAAGGCACCACGGGGTGTGACCCCCTGCCAGCAACAAGCATAGGAAAAGGCGGCTTGGTGCTGCGCTATGTGCACGCCAAGCCGCCCGCAGGCAACGCTAGCCAAGCCGGGCGTTACCCCTCCCGGACGTCGAGCAACTCTCGCAGCTGCTGCAACGTCGAGTCGTCTTTGACGACATGCTGCAGCCACTGCTCCAGGCTCATGTCAGCCCAGCGCGCAGCACGCTCGGCCAGCAGGGCCACAGGGCTGTGGGGTTCGTTATGCCGAAAGTAAAGAGCAACCTCACGCAGCATCAAAACAGCCTGCTGTCGGTTCTGGATCTGGCCATCAGTCAATACGACTGTCGGGTGGGGCATGGTAGTCACCGTCGGGCGATTATGCCCCTGTGAAACGATAGCACTGGCATCACGACCAGCAGGAGCGGATGCAGCATCCACAACCGGCACAGGACCTTGCGTACGCTGCAGGTAACGCGTCACCAGATCCTGGCATGCCAGGATAACCTCGCGAAGCTCTACCAAAGCCGGCGCCTGCTCCCCGAAACGCTGGAGCATAAGCGCATCCAGCTGGCCATAAGCTTGATGCAGGCGGTCCAGTTCCGCCGCCAGGCCCAGGAACCACTGGCCGCCACTCTCCTGCGCCACCTTGTCGAACTGTTCACCGGAAAGCTTGCCGGAGGCCAGTTCCGCCTGCCTTGCCTCGGGGTTACGCAACCCGAGATTGTCAACTTCACGAGACTGGTACCAATCCAGCCAATGGAAATCACCATGAGCAGGTGACACCAGCGGCACTTGCTTAAGGGCAAGGGACAGATGCTGATTAAGCCACTCCAGCTTACCTATGCGCTCATCAAGATCATGAGGCTCATACTCGGGAAACCCGGTCTCCCAAAAATCACGCAGCCAGGCCGCAATGGCCAACAGGCCCGAGCCGGCCCCATCAAAGCCGCGTAGACGAACCAAGGCTTCGGCGTACCACACCAGCAATTGCAGGTCTTTGGTCTGGTGTCGCAAGGTTTCCTCGCACAACCTGGCCACGCGAGGCCAGTCTGACACCTTCAGCACCACCTCCCATTCGCCCATAGCCAGGCTGGGGTCATCCTGGCGCCGTGCTTCGCGTATCTGGTCAAAAACCGGCGAATAGTTCATGTTTTCACCGGCAGGGTTGCCACCCGGTATCGGGGCCATCAAATCGTTCATCGCTTCATTCATGCCTTGATCAGCTTTTCTGGCATTGCCTTAGCCTTTGCCCAGATCGGGCAGAGTTGAAATCAGTGTTGCACCACAGCTTACCTTGTGGCCTTCCAGCGCCACCGGCTTGCCCCCTACCAGCCAGCTATCATCCCCCTCGACAATGGTGCAGTTCACATGCCCGCGCATCGGGCAGCTAACCGAATCACCCTTGCAAGCCACCTGCTTGCCAAACAGGCTGGTTTTACTGGCAGCACTCAAAACCGACCCACCATGACTGGTGGGGTCTCCCAAACGAATAGCGCGTTTCATGCAGACTCCTTACTGGTAGCCGGGTAAGCAAGGGCGACAGATACCTGATCTGCCTCGAAACAAGCCTGCACTACCGGCGCCTGCAGGCGGTGCACCTGTGCTACCGCCGTAGCCAGCAACAACATGCTGCCAGCTACGCCGGTATCACCCCACTCGCGCACGGTATTGCTGGCCTGGTCGATAGGCTGAATATCGATACCTTGCCGGGACAGATTGCTGGCAATGGCCGCCAGGCGCATCCCCCCCATATCCAGATCGCCGCTGTTATGCACCAGCCAGGCAACTTCGTGCAGCCGGTTTTGCTCGGGCGAGGCCTCGTCCGGGGAAAAAGCGTAATCCAGCAAACCGGCATTCACCAAGGCATCGTCGAGCGCGGGGTGCAGGGCCCGGGTCAGCTGCAACATTCCCTTGCGGGGTAGCGGTACCTGGCTGGACTGCGCCAGCCGGACTTGCAGGGTTTGCTGCAGGAATGCCGGCTGGTCGAACTCGGGAACCGCCCCCCAGGCAGCTTCGCCCACAACCACAGCCGGTCGTTCCCAATAGGGCTGATAAGGGTCGGCCTCTGCCCCCTGTTGCCACGCCATCCCTGCCGGCACCGGCAGGTCGGTGCGCAAGATCACGGCCAGCACCAGTGCAGCACCGGGCTCGCCCTGCGCACGTTTCTGCTGAACCGTGTCACCCTCGTCCTCCGCAGCCGATAGCAGCGGTGCATCCGCCGCCAGCACCACGACACCAGGCAGATTCGGGTCCTGCTGCAGGCAGGACACCATGCTGTCGGCCAGCCCGCCGCTACCCGACAGAAAACGGCAGTCAACCGGCGGCAGGCTCCGCGCCGGCCAGGCCTGCTGCCAGGCTTGCTGCTGCCATGCTTTCACCCGTTGCACGTACTCGATGCCCGACACCTGCGGCACAACCTGCAACAGCAAAGGAAGGCAAGCTGCGCCTGGCAGGTCACGATAAAGCGTCGCCAAGGCCTCGGTCACCGGCGTATCGAGGTAGTCAAACCAGTCGGATGACAACGGTTCATCGCCACTGGACGAGGTTTGCCAGTACACCCCTTCTGGCATTTCCCGAAACCAGTCCGGCAAGGCTTCCCCGGCATGGGTGTGAACCCACAGCCAGCGGCAATCTGCTGCGGCCTGGCGGGCGGCTAGTGCCGCCTGATGCTGCAGACGGGCGGCCTCCCGCAGCTGCTGGCGCTCCGCCTCTTCACCCTCCTCTTGCGCCCTGGCTGCCAATGCTTCCCTGGCGGCCTTGCCGCGCTGCCACAGGTAGTAGCCCAGCGAGAGCAAGAGCGGCGGCAACACATGTACGATCAACACAGCTGTCGGGCTGGTTTGCAGCCAGTCTACTGGCACCACAAACCACAGCAGCCCCCAGCTGGCGACGGTACTGCCCAACAAAACGGACAGCATGCTGAACATCGATGCCTCCTTAGCTCACGCGAACCTTGACCGCTTCGCCCTTGAGCGAGACGGCAATTTTCTTGACCGGCTTGCCACTGGCCATGCGGGCCAGCAAGTCGCTGGACATCTGCGACAGCAAGGTGCGGGTAAGGATGGCATCGGCGTTGCGGGCACCGCTTTCCACATCCATGCAACGCGCTGCCAGCATAGCCGCCAGCTCGTCGGGGAACTGCACTTGCGCGCCATGGTTGGCCGCAATGCGCTGCCGGATACGCTCCAGCTTGAGCTGCACAATCAGCAACAGCACATCGTCTGCAATCGGGAAATACGGCACGATGGCCAGGCGGCCCAGAAAAGCAGGCTTGAACACCTGCTGCAGGGTTGGCCGCAACACCTCCACCAGATCGTCAGCCGTGGGGAAGCGGGCCTCGCCGTCCACCGTAACACCCCGTTCGCAAGCCCGCATCACCAGGTCGCTACCGGCATTGGACGTCAACAGAATGATGGTGTTACGGAAGTCCACCTCGCGCCCTTCACTGTCTTCCAGTACGCCCTTGTCAAACACCTGGAAGAACAGCTCCAGCACATCGGGGTGTGCTTTTTCCACTTCGTCCAGCAGCACCACCGAATAAGGCTTGCGGCGCACCGCTTCGGTAAGCACGCCACCTTCGCCATAACCCACATAACCGGGTGGCGAGCCCTTCAGCCCCGACACACTGTGAGACTCCTGATACTCCGACATATTGATGGTAATCAGGTTACGCTCGCCGCCGTACAGCGACTCCGCCAGCGCCAGCGCCGTTTCGGTCTTGCCCACACCCGACGGCCCCACCAGCAAAAACACCCCCTTGGGCTTGCCCGGGTCTTCCAGCCCGGCTTTGGCAATCTGGACATGCTCGGCAATCTGCGCCAGGGCATGATCCTGGCCGATAACGCGCTTGGCCAGCAAACCCGCCAGCTGCTGCACCTGCTGCAATTCATTACTCACCATATGGCCCAAGGGGATGCCGGTCCAGGCGGCAATCACATCCGCAATGACCCCCTCATCCACACATTCGAATGCCAGTGGCTGTTGTTTGTGCAGGGCGCGAAGCGCCAGACGCTTGGCATGCAAAGGCCCGGGTTTCTTCCCCTTGCCTTCTCTGGCTTTGTCCGGTGCCTGCTTGAGCGCATCGATTTCCGCCACCAGCTGCTGCTGGATTTGCCACGCGTCCTGCAAGCGCGCCAGGTCTTGCTCCAGGCCCTCTCGCTGCTGCTGCAGCTCGGCCAGGCGCGGCGCATGCCCCTCTTCTTTTTGCAGGGCAGCCATCTCGCGCTCCAGATTCGCCATCAGCACCAACACATCTTCCAGCGGGCCGGGCTTGCCTGCCCGCGACAAAGCCACCCGGGCGCACGCGGTATCCAGCACGCTGATGGCCTTATCCGGCAGCTGCCGTCCGGTGATATAGCGGCCAGACAAATGCACCGCCGATGCCACGGCTTCATTCAATATCTCCACGCCATGATGCCGGGCCAAGGCCTCCACCAAGCCACGCACCATCTGTACCGCCATCTCGGGTGCGGGCTCCTCCACCTTCACCACCTGAAAACGCCGTGCCAGTGCCGCATCTTTCTCAAAGTACTTTTTGTACTCTGCCCAGGTGGTCGCCGCAATCGTGCGCAGCTCCCCCCTGGCCAAAGCAGGTTTGAGCAGGTTGGCCGCATCATTCTGCCCGGCAGCCCCACCGGCACCAATCAGGGTATGCGCCTCGTCAATAAACAGAATGACCGGCGTGGGGCACGCCTTGACGTCATCAATTACTTGCCGCAAGCGGTTTTCAAACTCGCCTTTCACACTGGCGCCGGCCTGCAGCAAGCCCAGATCCAGCGTACGCAAGGTGACATCGGCCAGTACCGCCGGCACATCCCCCGACACAATCTTGCGTGCCAGCCCCTCTACCACCGCCGTTTTACCCACCCCCGGTTCACCCGTCAGAATGGGGTTATTCTGCCGCCGCCGCATCAGGATATCGATCATCTGGCGTATCTCGGCATCACGCCCCAGCACAGGGTCGATCTTGCCGGCACGCGCCTGGGCAGTAAGGTCTATCGTGTATTTGTCCAATGCGGCAGCACGCCTGGCTGCGGGCTGGGCAGCCACATTGTCAGCGTCTGGCTCCACCTTGCCGGCAGCGGCAGCCTGCTCCGTTAACACCGCAGGCTCCTCCCCATGCTGGCGCAAGCGCGTATAGGCTTGCTGCATGGCCGCCAGGTCCAGCCGGAACAAAGACGGCACCGCTGGCTGCACCGACGCACGCAGGTCTGCGTCCTGGCACAGTGCCAGCAGCAGGTCCAGCGTGGAAACATCCTGCTGGCCATAGGCAGCACTGGCGCTAAGCCAAGCCGCCTCTAGCCATTTGGGCAACATGGGCGACAACACCGGGTTACGTGAATTACCGCTACGGAAACTATCCAGCGCCTGCTCCAGCGCCTGCTGCAATGCGGCCAACGAGACCCCGCCAGCGGCCAGTGCCGACAAAGCGGCATTGCCCGGCTGCGCCAGCATGGCCAGCAAAACATGCTCCACTTCAATGTCAAAATGCGTACGGCCCAGCGCACGGCTGGCCGCCTGCTCCAGGCTCTGGCGGGCGGGCGGGGTAAGGCGTTCGATCAAGGCCTTCAGGGGGACTGACATAATGATTTTCTCCGAAAATATCTGTTTTCAATGCTATTGCGGGCCCGTAGCCCGGTGTGGATTCACGCCCCGTCAATGCAGCAGGGCATAGCGCATGCAGTCCGGGTCCACCGGCTGCTTGCCTAGCCAGCTATTGCCCCCCAGACGCAAGGGCTGGGCGCCCCCCAGCTGCGGTGGCGGCACCGCCTGGCGGGACAACACCAGCACCACATCGACAGCCAGCTGGTGCCCTACCGCAAAATGCAGCAAGGCCTGCAGCGCCTTCGCCCCCTCGCCACCAGGCTGCAATGCCGTAAACGGCTGCAGCGCCATCGGCCCCAGCCGCAAAGTCATCTTGGTTTGCCTGTCCCACACCCGCTCACCGCAAAATAGCGACACCCCCAGCTCGCACTCGCCCAGCCCCAGCCGGCTTTGCTGCGCAGGCGGCAGTGGCAGCCACTGGCCATCAAACTGCACCAGCGCAGCAGGAATGCCGAACAAGCCCGCCACCACCGTTTGCAAAGCCTGGGCAGACAAGGGCTTCTGGCTAAGCAGGCCGGCAAAATACAGAAACAGGTGCTCGTGCACAGCACCCTCGCCCGTGGCCAGCTGCCGCGACTTACCCAAGCCCACCCCCCCCAGGTGCAACAGATGGCGGCTAAAGTCATCCTGCTCGCCCTCCTCTGCGGCCAACCAGAAGCGGTACTTGCGCCAGGCGCCATAAAACATGGCCATAGCGCGATGGCTGAACATGTCGAAAAAGGCATGCAAAGTGTCATCACGGTAGTGCTGCTTGCGCTCCAGCAGCAGCTCGGTATACGACACCGGCAGCGCCCCGCTGGGGCCGGTCAGCCCCATGAAACTCACTGTCAGCTCATCCAGCGCCGCCTCGTCCGGCTGATAACGCCGCAGCTCGCTAGCCGGAAACGACAACGACGCCACGGTGCGAAAACGCAAATTCGCCGGCAAAGGGCCACGGCGGCGCCGGCTGCTCAAGCCCAGCACACGCACCGCCTGGAAAAACCCGAACTGGCTGGCATCCTGCACCAGCGCCTGCCTCAGATCACGAGGGCTTCGCCCGCTCTGGCTGGCCATGCCATCTCCTCTTCTTCTCGCTGTACCGTATTTACCCGCAAGCGGGTAAAGCTATTGGGGGCCGCATACAGCGCAAAGAAGCGCTCCAGCACCGACGCAAACAAATACACACTACCCCCCACGTAATAATCGGCATCCAGCTTCAGCCTGATGTCCGTCCCCCGCACAAAGCCCGAGAAATGCCGGCCATTTACACGGCACACCGCCGGCTCGCTACCAATAGCGGCAATGCCCTGAATCTGCCGCACGTTGGCCGCAGCATCGCTCAGGTTGTACAAGGACAGCATTTCCTGCAGCGCATCACGCCCGGCCTCCACCAGCGACAGATAGTTCAGCGACAAATGCGAAATCAGCCGCCACTGCAAAGCCCGGCCCAGCAACACACGCTGGCTTGCCGAAGGCTTGCGCAGCAAACGCACCCGCTTCACCACAGAATGCCCGGGCAACACAAAGTCGGTACGCTGGGTAGCCTGGCTACCGCCAAACGGAATCTGCTCCGGCAAATCGCGGTTACTGCACAGCAAGTCCAGGCTAAGTACCTCGGCAGCCGGGCGGATCGCATCAAACTGCAAGTCCACCAAGTGCAGGGCCATATCGGTACCCTTGTCCCCCTGCGCAATCGCCGGCTCCCGGCTGGCATGCCAGTAAAACCGTGCCTGCGCCTGCCCCCCGCCATGATGCATGGCGTAGAAAGGCGGCACCTCCGCGCTGGCTTCTACCCCACCCTGTTTTTCCACCCGCACCACCTTGCGGATATGCACCACCTCATACGCCATGGGGCGGCGGCCATCCGCCACCACCGGGTAGCTAGCTTGCTGGTGCGTCACGCGGATAGGCTCCGCCGCCTGTGCAAACAGGTTAATCACCGGGGTGCAGCCCAGCTTTACATGGCTGGCCTGCAGCTGGGTTTGCAGCCGGTGATGCCGTTCGCTGTCCGGGTAATCACGCAAAATGAAGCGCAGCTGCAAAGTATCGCCCTGCCAGCCCGCCACCAGCGGCCCCAGCTGGCCCAGCGCCACAAACAGGAACTTGTCGGGGTAGCTAAAGTACTCCGACAATAAGCGGTAGCCCGTGAAAGACCGCTCATCGTAGGGCAGCATGCCCTCGTCCATCGCAAACCCCACCGGCTGTACCGCACTGGCCGGCAGGGTATGGCTGCATGCCGGGTCGTCGCGCCCGTCGCTTACCTCTACCCGCAGCACATCCGACAGCAGCAGCTCGTACAGCAGGTGCATCAGCGCCGGCTCGCCATCCAGAAAGAAACGCAGGCTCTCCAGCGCCATCGCCCCCAGCCCCACCCCACCCTGCCCCTGCAGGCGCAAAGTCAACACGGCAGCCGCATCCGGTGCCAGCGCCCGCAGCCACGGCGAAGCACTGCACAGCTCCAGCTTGGCCTCCTGTAGCTGCAAGGGGTACAGGTCCACCGGGTAAACCGTGCGAAACTTGCACACCACCCCCTGCACCGCAGGCGACTGCACCTGCTGGCCGCGCTCTATACGGTAGCGCTTGCCGATCTCTGGCCGCAGCGGGTCGCACTCGAACTGCACAATGGTGGCCGCCGGCATCGGCTGCAGATAATGCGGGTACAGCACATCCAGCAAGCTGCCGGCAATTTCGGGGTAATCGTCATCCAGTTTCTTGTGGATACGCGCCGCCAGAAAGGCAAAGCCCTCTATCAGCCGTTCGGTGTGCGGGTCGGCGCACTGGTCGCCCTCCAGCTGCAAGCGGCCGGCAATCTTGGGGTAGCGGCGGGCAAACTCGCCCGACAGCTCGCGCAAATGGCCAAGCTCGCGTTCGTAATAGGGAAGCAGGGATTCAAGCATCATCAGGCCCTATCGGGTTACAGCATTGCCATGGCCGGCATCACCGGCATCGGGCAAGGCATACAGTCATTCAATCGGTATCGCATCACCGCCCACCCAGCCATAGCCACGGCAGGCGCCAGTCCAGGTCGTGCTGCCAGGCAAACCACAGCCACAGCCCTGCGGCGGTATATAGCGGCGGCAGCAAGTTGTAGCCCAGCAGTGCCAACAGCGAACGGGCTTCCGATTCGTGGCTGGCTACGCGGATAGCCTTGGGAAAGCGCGGCTCGTAGCTCAGCAGCAGCGACGCGTAATGGCCCAGGCCCCAGATAAAGAACACCGGCGCCAGCACCAGCCGCAGCCACAAAAACATGCGCCCCAGGTCGAAGCCGCCGGGCAGGCTAAGGCGCGACACCGTCAGCATGCTGCGCAGCGGGTTGGGCCATTTGCTGCGCAGCCGCTTGGGCGCAGGCACTGTGTCGGCGCCGTCTTCCATGAAACGGCGGATGTATTCCCAGAACGACAGCAGGTGCTGGTAGTCGCGGCAGGCGTTGCCGACGTAGGCAACATCGGTGGCAAACGGGCTATGCGGGTTCTGGTTATCGGCAACCCGGGTGCCAATCATCAACATCCCACCCATGCCTTCGTGATTGGGCATATCTTTGGGCAGGGCTGCATCGATGTTTTCCCAGTTATATGCCTTGACCCCACCCAGAAAGGTTGGCCGCAAAAAATACACCTTGCGGGTTTCACGATTGAAACGCACCACCAGCCGGCGCATGGTGAAGGCTTCCAGATGCCAAATTTCAATCAAATAACGATAAAATGCATAAGCAATCGCCACTATTGCAGACCAACTAACCAAACCAGTTAGAATTGATTCAACTTCAAAACCACCAGCCGTTGGATCAATAAATATATTGCAGCTAATGGTTGCAGTAGTAATTGAAAATGGAATCAAACCATACAACATGGCACCAAACACCATAGTCAATAGGCCACGCTTATCATCGTTGTACGTACAGATATCAAGATAAGTACTGGTCTTGCAATAAATCGCATTATTATCATCCAGCGTTTCGGCCCGTATCTCTTTCAGATCCGTCTCGCGCCCTTGCCAGACTGCAAGCTGTTTGCCTTTCAGTTTGGCTTCCCGCACTACCATCTTGCTGGCAACGTCTCGTTGCACACTGTCCATCCACGAGCCGAGTGTATGCCTGCGGCTACCCATGGCCTGCAACCATTCCATGTAGTACATCTCAGCCCGCCCCATACAGTTGGCCGTGCGGTTCGGGACGGCGGCAGGCGGTGGCGTCCATCGCTTGCATGCGGTATGGCATTAGCGCCCACCCAGCCATAGCCACGGCAGGCGCCAGTCCAGGTCGTGCTGCCAGGCAAACCACAGCCACAGCCCTGCGGCGGTATACAGCGGTGGCAACAGGTTGTAGCCCAGCAGCGCCAGCAGCGAACGGGCTTCCGATTCGTGGCTGGCCACACGGATAGCCTTGGGAAAGCGCGGCTCGTAGCTCAGCAGCAGTGAGGCGTAATGGCCCAGACCCCAGATAAAGAACACCGGCGCCAGCACCAGCCGCAGCCACAGAAACATGCGCCCCAGGTCGAAGCCGCCGGGCAGGCTAAGACGCGACACCGTCAGCATGCTGCGTAGCGGGTTGGGCCATTTGCTACGCAGCCGCTTGGGCGCAGGCACTGTGTCGGCGTCGTCTTCCATGAAACGGCGGATGTATTCCCAGAACGACAGCAGGTGCTGGTAGTCGCGGCAGGCGTTGCCGACAAAGGCAACATCGGTGGCAAACGGGCTATGCGGGTTCTGGTTATCGGCAACCCGGGTGCCAATCATCAACATCCCACCCATGCCTTCGTGATTGGGCATGTCTTTGGGCAGGGCGGCATCGATGTCTTCCCAGTTATATGCCTTGACCCCGCCCAGAAAGGTTGGCCGCAGAAAATACACTTTGCGGGTCTCACGATTGAAACGCACCACCAGCCGGCGCATGGTGAAGGCTTCGAGGCGCCAGAATTTGAGTAAATAACGAAAGAAAACATAAGTAAGCGGAATCAATATTCCGATACCTATCAGTACTATTAGAATATACTCTGTACTCAATGATGATCCACTAGGTGCTTTACCTGTAGTAATAATCGTGTACCACTCTACGGTGTCCCAGTACCACCAAGGAACCAGCCCATAAAGCAAAGCCCCCATCACCACTGATAACAGCCCGCGCTTATCATCGTTGTATGTGCAGACGTCAAGATAGGTATTAGTCTTGCAATAAATCGCATTATTATCGTCCAGCGTTTCGGCCCGCACCTCTTTCAAGTCCGTTTCGCGCCCCTGCCAGACTTCAAGCTGCTTGCCTTTCAGTTTGGCCTCCCGCACTGCCATCTTGCTGGCAACATCTCTTTGCACACTGTCCATCCACGAGCCGGTTTTGTGCCTGCGACTACCCATGGCCTGCAACCATTCCATGTAGTACATGTCTAATTTACCTCGAGCACGGCAGCATCCAGCGCAACCATTTCTTCTTCTGCCTTATCAAAGCCCTTACCGCTCCGATCCCTACGTAGACAAGACTTGTCACACCAGCTTTCCAATGCATTGTCGCTAAGCAACCAGATCGCTACCGTCAAACCCACCCCCACAACCGTGAATAAGCGGGCCCCTCGCAATAGCAATAGCGCCATACGCTCTGCTGCCAGGTATCTACTCGCGGATAACAATGCTTCCAGGGACCAAGACCAGAGGCTTGTCTTGGTTCGTGCGAGTAACCATTTAAGAAAAGGCCCTGCAGCGCCTATTGCAATACCTACACCAATCAAAGCTCCAGAAATTGAAACCGCCCCCCTCAATCTATAAATCTGGAATAAGATAGTGCTGTCTCCCTTTGCCTTTGCCTTTTCATCCGCCGCACTATCAAAATCCACAATGCCACCAATGATGCCGCCCACCGCACCCAGCGCACCGGCGCCCAGCTTGAGCGCGGCAGTGGCGACGTGGCTGCTGCTGATCAAGGCGGCGTTCTGGCTTTTGGCCATGCGTTCGCACACGCCACCGCTTAGCTCCAGCAGTACCGCGCCCATGCCCAGGCTGGCGGCAGTCAGCTCCCAGGCGGCTTTTTGCCCTGGGCTGCCGGCCAGCGAATTGCTTTTAAGCAGCACGTTGGCCATTTCCAGTACCGCCACCACGCAGCCAAAGCGCAGGCCGTTGAAATCGGCCCCTTTGCTGCCGTCGATCAATAGCTGGTTTATCTGGTTGCGGGCGGCTTTGCTGACGGCGTGGGCTTTGCTGTTGTATGCCTGTGGCGAGGGGTAGGCTGCCTGCAGGTCCCGGCTGAGGATGCGGCCCAGCGATAGCTTGAGCAGGGCGTGCAGGGTGGTGGCGCGGGCGATGCGTTTATCCAGAAAGCGCCCGCCGGGCAGGTTGGCCAGCAGGGTATGCCCGCCCTGCACCAGTAGCAGGCTCAGGCCGCCCAGGTGCGATACGCTGATGAGGGCGTTGTTCTGGCCGGCCTGTATCAGCGCATTGGCCAGGTCGTTGGTTTTGGCCCACATGTCGCTAACGCCTTTGAGGCTTTCTTGCCATTTGCCGGCGGCGTCGGCCATGCCGCCCGACAGGCCGCCGGCGGCGATGAATGCTTCTTTGGCTTGTTTCTGGTTAAGCAGCATGGCATTGAGCAGCAGGCTGGCCGGGGTAAGGCTTTGGCTATCCATCTGCAGGTTGAGCCAGGTTTGCCCCAGCTGGCAGCTGTTGACCCCGTGCGTGCACATGCCGGTTTGGGCGGCATAGGCCACGCCGCTGGGCAGGTGGTTATCGTCGTAAAACGCCAGGGTGTGGTGCAGCAAGGGGGCGCCCAGCCATGCCAGCTGATCGCGGGCGCGTAGCTCGTTCAGGGCATCGCAGCGCATGGCCACAAGCTGAAAGCCTTGTTTTACCCCCTGGTATACGGCTGCGGGCAGCAGGCGTTTGGCGTACTTTGCCCAGGCGGCATCGCCAATGCGGCCGGCATTTTGCCGGTACCACTCTGCGCGTTTGCGTTCGTATTCGGCGCGGTTTTTGTAGATGGCTTCGGGCGGGGTGCCGCGCAGGTCGGGTATGGCATAGGGCTGCTTTTTGGCCTGGGTTGCCAGGTCTTCCAGTGATACGCCCAGCTTGGGCTCGCGCTGCTGGATGGCCCCTTGTTTGACTTGCTGCTCGGCGTGCTCTACCGCGGTGATGATGGCCATCAGCTGTTCGTTGCGGTACTGGCCGTAAAACGGCGTGGGCCTTTGCATCAGGCTATCCAGCTGCTTGATGGCGGCATTACGCCAGTTGTTGAGCTCCTGCACGATACCCAGCGGGTCGTGCAGTACGATGGCCAGGCCTTTTTTGGCAGCCAGCTCGGTTTGCAGGTTTTTCAGGCGGGCGGTATAGGCGTAGGGCTGGTTTTTTACCAGCTGCACGCTTTGTCCGAAGAAGGGGTGCAGATGGTCGTTAAAGCGTGGCGCCAGCGCCCTGCCCTCGCCTTCTACCGAGCGGAATTCGGCTACGCTGCTGGCCAGTTTGTCCGGCATGATGCCGTGCGGCTGGGCCACGGCCTTGGCCTGAAAGCTTTGCAGCAGGCTGTGCAGCTTGCTGTCGCTTTCTATCTTGAGCAGCGCGGCTTTGGTTAGCGGGTCTGGCAGGAACAGGATTTTCAGCTCGGAAACGTCTTGCGCTTTTTCGATGCTGATCATGGAGGCGTTCACGCCATGGGTGTCGGGGTTGCAGCTGAATGCAGGCGGGGCCACCAGCTCGCCCAAGGGGATGCGGGCGATATAGCCCTGGCTATTGACGGCCCAGGCGCTGTCCCATTTGAGCTTGCCTGCCCGCTTGGCCATCACGTACAGGTAGCCATGGCGCAGCATGCGCACGGTGTAGGCTGCGGTTACCAGCGCTTTGTCGGTAACGTCCTTGCCCAGGCTGCCTTCCGGCACCGGGCTGCCTTGATGCCCGGTGTCGCTGGCGGCCACGGCGTAACGCAGCGGCAGCAGTAGTAAACCGGTCTTGCCGCAAAACTTGTTTTTACATTGTGTCGGTTCGCTCACGCCATGGTTCCTTTTGTGCTGCTGGCGGTGTAGTAGGCCGCGGGTTTGGCCCAGAAGGCTGCGCCGGCAAACAGTAGCCATTCGGTAAGTGCCGGGGAGCGATCGTGCTGATACTGCTGCAGTGCTGCGGCGACGTCGGGGTTGCATGCCTGGCAATCGGGCCCGAGCACCAGCCATAACAGCGCGCAGCCCACTTGGTCATCCTGGCTATTGACCCAGCTTTGCTGGGCGGCCCGGCTCATGAGACTATGCACCAGCGCAAAGTCGGGCACCACTACGCCACTGAAGGTGTCGGGGTAGAGCTCATGCAGGCCAGCCATGCAGCGCACCAGCTGGTGATGGGCGGCGGCATGGTCCAGGCGCTGCCAGTGCTCGGGTGCCAAAGCCAGCGAGGCTGTGCCATGGGCACCGTGCTGTTGCTGCATGCTGCGGTATTCACCAGGAAAAACGGGGTACCACCAGCTGTCGATGGGGCCAAGCAGTTGCTGGCGCTGCGCGGTGGGCAGGGTGTCATCCAGCAAACGGGTAATGCGGGGGTCGTAGTAGCGCAGATGGTGGGTTTGGCCATCGGGATGCGGGTGGGCAAATAGCTGGCGTAAATGCCGGGCAATCTGCGCTAGCGGCTGCGTGGCGTACAGCCAGCCCGATACCAGCGTGTTACCACCGCTCATCAGTGATTGACAGAGACCATCAGCGCCCAGCTGCGCCCACTGTCTTTTGTGTTCGCTGCTGATGCCCGGCACGGCCGACAAATCAAGCAGTAGCGGGGCCTTGTCTGGTTCGTGGGCAAAGAATGGGTCGTGCAATACCGTTACCGCCGCTTCTGGCACGGCCAGGACATGGTCTGCTTCCGCCAACGGGTTGACTTGATGCCTGTCCAGCAGCAAATACCAGCCAGGGGATTCGGTAGCTAATAGCGCTGCTGGCAGCATGTGGTGATTAAGATCCATACAGTGCGCTACTCGAACGGGTACGGTGTGCTGGCTGCGCCACTATGCGCGGCCTCGCCTGCCTGGAAACTGCATGGCTGCGGTGGTTTCAATGACGGGATTGGCACATTCATGCTGGCCCCGCCGCTCCAGTCGTGCTTGCCGCCCTTGAAGCTCACTTTGCCCGGCGCGTGCAGCTCGATCTTGCCGTCTTTGATGCGGATATAGGCACCGCCACAGGTCAGCAGCACTTCTTGTTTGCCGTTGAACAGCTGGCTGGCACTGAGGCTACTGATATGCACATCCTTATCCGCCGTCAGTTCCATCGCGTCGCTTTGCGCCTGAATCTGCACCTTTCCCTTCGCCGCAATCAGCTTCAGGCTGACTTTGTCTTTTACCCCCGTCACAAACAGGCTGATGTGCTGGCCTACGTTGTGCAGCCAGCGCCGGCCGCTGGTCTGGTTGGTGTCGCGCTGGGCGACGCTGTCGATATTGCTGCCTGCGGCCAGCGTCAGGCTGTTATCTGTTGATGCGGCCAACCCTGCCGGGGCGCTGAGGATGAGCAGCGGCTGTTGGCCGGCTTGATCTTTGGCGGTGTTGCCGTCTGCGTCGGTGTTGCTG
>NZ_VMTV02000719.1 GCF_007644035.1 Vogesella mureinivorans
CGTCCTCGACCAGGGCGGTGGCGTCATATGCGCGCCACGCGAGGCGGTCCTCGCCGAGATAGCGCGGAAGCGCCTTCTGCCCCCAGGGCACCTGGCTGGGTGCGACGATGGGCGCGAAAGCCGAACAGCTGCGGAACACGGACGGATTCTTCAGCGCCAGCGTCAGCGCGCCATGCCCGCCCATCGAATGGCCGAACACGCCGCAGCGCTGCCTGTCCACCGGAAAACTCGCGGCCACGGTGGGCAGCAGTTCGTCCAACAGGTAGCGCT
>NZ_VMTV02000941.1 GCF_007644035.1 Vogesella mureinivorans
AAGCGCGGGATCGGCTGGCACGGCGAGCACGAAGGGCTCCTCGAACAGCAGTTCGGCGTGCAGCTGGTCCTCGTGCAGGGGCAGGGCCAGCACGGCCGCATCAATGCGACCTTCCTGCAGCAGCTGCAGCAGGATCTCGGTCTTTTCCTCGGTGAGCAGCAGCTCCATGCGCGGAAAGCGCTCGCGCAGCCGGGGGACGACATGCGGCAGCAGGTAGGGCCCCAGCGTCGGGAAGATCCCAAGCTTCAAACTGCCTGCTTCCGGGTCCAG
>NZ_VMTV02000573.1 GCF_007644035.1 Vogesella mureinivorans
ATGAACCTGCATCTGGCTCAACACTTACAGAGCACGCGAATGCTGCATTCCAAGAAGCTGTTGATAAAGCCGTTGACGATGACCTGTTTCCTATCCTGCACAAGGAACACAGTGAGTACTTTCGTATAGTCGGCGCAAGGGAACTCGTGCAGGTCGAGAGGTTTGATATTCCGGGATTGGAGCATGCGCACTTTGTGGGTTCACGTGGTCATGGTGTCAAGAAGGGCATAGGGCATCTGCTTGCCGACCAGGAATGCGCCCAGGCTCGCC
>NZ_VMTV02000445.1 GCF_007644035.1 Vogesella mureinivorans
GGAGCTCAAGCCCACCAAGTTCGGTTCGCCCGGCCTGCCCAACCTGGGTTTCAACTTGAAGCTCATCAACGAGGTCAGTGGCGAGCCCTGCGGTGCGGGCGAGAAGGGCGTGCTGGCGATCGTGCCGCCGTTGCCGCCGGGATGCCTGAGCACCGTCTGGGGTGACGATGCGCGCTTCCTGTCCAGCTACTTCAGCCACTTCAAGGAATTGCTGTACAGCTCGCTGGACTGGGCGATCCGCGATGAGGACGGCTATTACTTCATCCTCGG
>NZ_VMTV02000796.1 GCF_007644035.1 Vogesella mureinivorans
TTGTGTTTGAGTGAGATCAAGCTTAATTTTTGCAGACGCAATTTGTTCAGCACAAGTCTGTTGAGTGACTGCGATTCGTTCAACCAATCTTTTTTGCGAGGTTTTTAGTTGTTCTTGCTCTGCATTGAATTGGGTTAAATTCTGCTGACTAAGCTGCCAAATGTTAAAAGTATCTTGCTCTTGAAGCAGAGCTTGCTGTTCTTGTTGTTGTTGTAGTTCGAACAAGGCTTTGGAAACAATGGAATCATCCATTTTATAGGGATGGGTAGTACTTCCACAGACAATACATGGTTGATCTTCTTTAAGTGCTGCTCTTAAATTCTCGACATTTTCTGTATGTAATAAGCGTTGTTGTTGAACCATTTGTTTAACATGTTCAAAATTACCCGTAATTTCTGTAATTGCTACATTGGGACTTTTAGAAACTTCGACAATAATTTCATGACTGAG
>NZ_VMTV02000731.1 GCF_007644035.1 Vogesella mureinivorans
CCTCGCCGCCTTCGAAGCTGACGAAACGCGCATGGCTGATCCAGTGGCTCACTGCCCTGCCCTCCGGCTGCGCTCGATCTGGCGCCAGCGCGCGACCGCGCGGTTGTGCTCCTGCAGGGTGCGCGAGAACACGTGGCCGCCGTCGCCGCTGGCCACGAAGTACAGCGTGTCGCCGGGCGCCGGATCGACCGCGGCCTCGATGGCGGCGCGACCCGGCATCGCGATCGGCGTCGGCGGCAGGCCGTCGCGGGTGTAGGTGTTCCACGGCGT
>NZ_VMTV02000391.1 GCF_007644035.1 Vogesella mureinivorans
GGCGACGGCCTGCTCCCAGACGCCGTCCCAGTCGTACTTGTAGCCGTTCTGGCCGGTGATGATGGCGTCCTGGATGCCGCCGCTGATGCTGACGGTGAACTCGTAGGCGGTGCTGCCCTCGCCTTCGAAATCGATCATCAGATTGATGCGATCGGCGCGCGCCTGCGCATCGCGGCGGGTCGGATGGCGGGTGCGCGCGAACTCCGGCGGCTGCTCGGCGTGGATGCCGAAGTACAGGCCGTCCGCGCGCGAGAGCACGCGCACCTCGGT
>NZ_VMTV02000598.1 GCF_007644035.1 Vogesella mureinivorans
GTGCAATCGGCTCCTGCCAATTATCCCTCTTCTGTCACTTTCCGAGTATTCTGAATAAAAGGATTAAAAGAAAAAACTCTGGAAGGTAAGTAGGGCAATGGATGTAGAATTACAAATTCTGAAACATTTAGCAAGAGACGCCCACCCAACAGTTGCGCTCATAGATGAATATTGTGCAGAGTATCAAGATTTATTTAAAGAAGTGAGAAATTATGAGTGCTTTAAATATTTGCACTTAGGAATAATCTCCCCAATCAAAAGAAAATCATT
>NZ_VMTV02000258.1 GCF_007644035.1 Vogesella mureinivorans
GGCCGGGCTTGACGCGGGCCACCCAGAACTCCGGCGCGCCCTTACCCGAGCCCATGCGGACTTCGGCGGGCTTGGACGAGACCGGCACGTCCGGGAAGATGCGGATCCACAAACGCCCCTGGCGCTTGATGTGACGCGTGATCGCGCGGCGGGCCGCCTCGATCTGGCGCGCGGTGATCCGCTCCGGCTCCATCGCCTTCAGGCCATAGGCGCCGAAGTTGAGCTGGGTGCCGCCGGGGGCGTCGCCATGGATGCGGCCCTTGTGCGCCT
>NZ_VMTV02000666.1 GCF_007644035.1 Vogesella mureinivorans
TGGTGCCGGTGGCGGACAACTACTTCGCTGCGCTGAACTCGGCGGTGTTCTCCGACGGCAGCTTCGTGTACATCCCCAAGGGCGTGCGCTGTCCGATGGAGCTCAGCACCTACTTCCGCATCAATGCGGCCGAGACCGGGCAGTTCGAGCGAACCCTGATCATCGCGGAAGAGGGCAGCCACGTCTCGTATCTGGAGGGCTGCACCGCGCCCATGCGCGACGAGAACCAGCTGCATGCGGCGGTGGTTGAGCTGGTCGCGATGGAGCGCG
>NZ_VMTV02001091.1 GCF_007644035.1 Vogesella mureinivorans
AGGTGCTGGCCGAGATCGTCCCCGCCATCGTGCGCGCCTTCCCCTGGCCGAAATCCATGCGCTGGGGCGCCGCCTCGGCCGCTCCGGGCGCGCTCACCTGGGTGCGCCCGCTCCATTCCATCGTGTGCACCTTCGGCCCCGAGACCGAGGACCCGGAGGTGGTGCGCTTCGAGGTGGGCGGGGTGCGCTCCGGCGACGTCACCTACGGCCACCGCTTCCACGCGCCAGGCGCCATCAAGGTGCGCCGCTTCGAGGACTACGCGGCGAGCC
>NZ_VMTV02001013.1 GCF_007644035.1 Vogesella mureinivorans
GCCGTCAGGCGCGAGGAAGTCACGAAGTGTTGTGCCGCCGCGGACGATCGCGTAGGCGAGGATCTCGCGCACCGCTTCGGCCAGCGCCTGGTAGCGCGCCAGGCTCACCTTTCCCGCCGCGCGGCGCGGATCGATGCCGGCGCGGAACAGACTCTCGGCGGCGTAGATGTTGCCGACGCCGACTAGGATGGGGTGGTAAATCAGGAAGGTGTTGATAGGTGGAGGGGGTTTGGGGTTGAGGGGGAAAAGGTGTTCAGGGGAGAAGTTGGA
>NZ_VMTV02000358.1 GCF_007644035.1 Vogesella mureinivorans
AGAACCTGAACCACGCCACCATGGTCTTCACCGGTGGCAGGGAGACGGTGTCTCTTGATGGTGACTGGAACTTCTGTGTCGACCTGCTCGACACCGGGCTGCGCCAGAAATGGTATGCCATGCAGCCCGCCGCCCCGATCGAACGTACGGAGCCCTGGGACTATGATCCCTATATGGGCGAGACGGCGCCCGTGCCGTCCAACTGGGCGATGCTCAAGGAGAAGTGGTACTTCTTCGAGGGCAGCGCCTGGTACACGCGCCCGCTCGAT
>NZ_VMTV02000080.1 GCF_007644035.1 Vogesella mureinivorans
GCCTTAAATATGGCGTCACCTCCAACAATGTCCTGGGCGTTAAACTCGTTCTGATCGACGGCACGATCATTGAACTGGGCGGCGACGCCATGGACGTTCCCGGGCTCAATCTGCTCGGTTTGGTAATTGGATCGGAAGGCCAGCTTGGCATCGTGACCGAAGCGATACTGCGCTTAATTCCCACGCCTGAAGGTGCACGGCCTGTCCTTTTCGGTTTTGATTCCAGCGAGGACGCAGGGGCCTGTGTCGCTGCCATCATCGCAGCGGGT
>NZ_VMTV02001038.1 GCF_007644035.1 Vogesella mureinivorans
GCGAACTCGCGCAGGGTGCCGGCCATTTCCTCCGGTGTTTCATCGTAGCCGCCGAAGGCATTCGGCAGGCCGGCATTCGGATGGGCGCTGACATGGGTCGGCGCGATCTGCGCAAGGATGTCCACGTGTGCGCGCAGGTCCTTGGCGCCCAGCGCGCAGTTCAGCCCGATCGCATGCGGGCGCGAGTGCGACAGCGAGTACCAGAAGGCTTCCGCGGTCTGGCCCGACAGCGTGCGCCCGCTGCGGTCGGTGATCGTGCCGGAGATCAT
>NZ_VMTV02001003.1 GCF_007644035.1 Vogesella mureinivorans
CGGCCTTCGCCGCTTGGGCGGTCGTGCCCTTCGAGGACGGCATGGTGCTGGCCGACATCAACGCCGGCCTGCTGATGCTGCTGGCGATGACTTCGATGGGCGTGTACGGCGTGATCATCGCCGGCTGGGCCTCGAACTCGAAGTATGCCTTCCTCGGCGCGATGCGTTCGGCAGCGCAGGTGGTCAGCTATGAAATCGCCATGGGCAGTTCGAAGGCCGTCGCGACCGGGGCGTCGGCGAAGTCCAGCGTGCCGAGGCGATGGTCGATG
>NZ_VMTV02000722.1 GCF_007644035.1 Vogesella mureinivorans
TACTTCGATGAAGAATTGCCCAACCCTTGCGGGCACTGCGACAACTGCATCGATGGCGTCGAGACCTGGGATGCCACCGAGCCGGCGCGCCAGGCGTTGTCGGCTGTCTATCGCAGCGGCCAGCGTTATGGCGTCGGCCATCTGGTGGATATTCTGCTCGGCCGAGACAACGAGAAGATTCGCGCCGCCGGTCATCAGCACCTGGCGGTATTCGGCGTCGGCAAGGGCTTTTCCGAGGTCGAGTGGCGAACCCTGTTTCGCCAGTTGGT
>NZ_VMTV02000792.1 GCF_007644035.1 Vogesella mureinivorans
CAGCCAAACCCAGCCGGCGGGGCCGATCCACCCCTACTTCCCCAACCCCCCCTGCTCCTCAAACCACCGCTTCACCTGCTGATACCAGAACACCGAGTTCTGCGGCTTCAAGATCCAGTGGTTCTCGGTCGGGTAGTACACATACCGCGTCGGCACGCCCTTCATCAATAGCGTCTGATACAGCTCGACGCCGTGGTTCACCGGCACCCGCAGATCATTCTGCCCGTGCACCACCAGGGTCGGCGTCTTGAAGTTCGCCGCGTGGTAGT
>NZ_VMTV02001020.1 GCF_007644035.1 Vogesella mureinivorans
AGTCCGGTCGCTCGCTGGCAAGCGCCAGCGCAATCGCGCCGGTGCCAGTACCGAGATCGAGGATCTGACACGGCTGCGCCGGTAACCGCGCCAGCGCCTGCTCCACCAGACACTCGGTGTCCGGGCGCGGGATCAGCGTGGCCGCTGAAACGTACAGCGGAAGTGACCAGAACTCGCGTTCGCCAACCAGATGCGCCACCGGCTCGCCGGTTTTACGGCGGGCAAGCAGCGCCTCCAGCTGCGATTGCTGTTCAGCGGTCAGAGCGGTT
>NZ_VMTV02000268.1 GCF_007644035.1 Vogesella mureinivorans
GGCGGTGAGCAGCACGCCAAACTCGCGCATGAAGGAATAGGCCACCAGCCCCACGGGGAAGATCGATGCACCGAAGTCGCCCCGCACGGCGGCGCCGAGAAACGCCACCACTGCGCCCACCAGGAAGGTCAGCAGGGCGACGATCGGCACGGCATCGAGGCCGGTCTGCTCCATGTGGAAGACCGTCGAGGTCAGGCGCAGGCGGCGGCGTCCGCTCACCACCTTGGCGAGGGTCGCCAGGGTCAGTCCGACGAAGCCCAGCAGCTCGCGGGTGTCGATCCAGAAGCTCTCCAGCGCCGCACCCATGCGCGCCAGCAGGGCGATGAAGCCGTGCGCTCGCGCCTTGGGCAAGGCTGGCGCGCTGCGGCGCTCGATCAGGAGGCGCAGCATCGCCGCATCGGCCGGGCGCAGGCCCTGCAGGCGTTCGATCGCATCGGCGTGTCCGCCA
>NZ_VMTV02000888.1 GCF_007644035.1 Vogesella mureinivorans
CTTTGTCCCGCCGCGCGCGCGTGCCCCGAGACAGGGTCAAACAGGGCGTTTCGGCGACGCCGTGGTGGGGCACGCCGGGCGGCAGGTAGAGCACATCGCCGGGGCCGAGCACCCAGTCATGGCTGGGCGTGAACTGCTGCAACAGGCGCAGCTGTGCGCCCTCACGGAAGGTCCTGGGCGCAGCCGGATCGACGTCGATCTGCCAGCGCCGCTCGCCCAGGCCCTGCATCAGGAACACGTCGTACTGGTCGACGTGCGGGCCGACCGAG
>NZ_VMTV02000452.1 GCF_007644035.1 Vogesella mureinivorans
CCTGGTCCAGCGCGACGACCGCGCGGTCCTGCTCGATCTCGGGTCGGCTCGCGAAATTCTTGGCGATCGCGAACAGTGCGTGACGGTAGTGGTCAAACCCGGCTACGCGCCGCTCGAACAGTACTCCGGCGAGTTCTCGCTGCCGCAGGGTCCGTGGACGGATGTCTACGCCTTTGGCGCAGTACTGCACTTCGCGGTGACAGGCACGCCTCCGCAGGCGTCGATCTCGCGCGTGATGAAGGACTCCCGGCCGCTGCTGGCGGAGACGCCGCGCGCCGGCTTCAGCACTCGCTTCCTGCAGGGAATCGACGCAGCACTGGCGCTGCAGCCGGCCGACCGGCCGCAGTCCGCAGCCGAGCTCCGCGCGCTGCTGGCCTTCGATGAGGTGCAACCGACGGGCGCGGATCGCGAAGCGGTGGAGCGGGCGCTGGACTCGCGGCATGTGGAC
>NZ_VMTV02000716.1 GCF_007644035.1 Vogesella mureinivorans
CCAGGTGTCCGAGCTGTGGATGAAGCTGATCATCCACGAGCTGCGTCTCGCCATCGCCCATCTGCAGCGCGACGAGCTGGGCCCGGTGCAGAAGATCCTGGCGCGGGTCAAACAGGTGCAGCGCCAGCTGTTCGAGCAGTGGTCGGTGCTGGAGACGCTGACCCCATCCGAGTACCTCGGCTTCCGCGATTCGCTGGGCCCGTCCTCGGGCTTCCAGTCGCACCAGTACCGGCTGATCGAGTTCATGCTCGGCAACAAGAATGCCGAG
>NZ_VMTV02001090.1 GCF_007644035.1 Vogesella mureinivorans
TATCGATCACCCCATGGTCAAAACCTTCCATCATTGCTGGCAAGTCTCGGTGAAGAGTTTCCCTTGCCATCCCCACCACCACAAAAGGGGTTTCTTCCCCTCTAACAGCCGCCCACCCCCCGGCACTTGCTTGGGGGTCAGCATCCACCAACAAAACACGCTTCTTTGCAAGGGCGATCGCATGAGCCAGGTGAATAGCAATGGTCGTTTTCCCACAGCCTCCTTTTTGGTTGGCCACGGTGATCAGCATTGGCGGCAATCCTCCAAT
>NZ_VMTV02000535.1 GCF_007644035.1 Vogesella mureinivorans
CATCTTTAGAATTGTTGTTTGATTTGATTTTTGTGGTGGCAATCGCAACAGCAGGGCAGCAATTACATCATAGTATTATTGAAAACCATTTATCACATGGTTTATTGCTTTATTTCATGGTGTTTTTTGCACTGTGGTGGGCATGGATGAATTTTAGCTGGTTTGCCTCAGCTTATGACAATGATGATGTGTTTTATCGCATCATGACTTTTGTACAAAACGTTATGCAATTTGGGGACGTCTTGTTGCTAAACAGCCGCAGCAAATT
>NZ_VMTV02000389.1 GCF_007644035.1 Vogesella mureinivorans
GCTTCAACTGTAATTTGAGTTAAACCTTCACGAATTTTTGCATGCATCGCTTGAGCATCTTGTGGCGACGCGGTCTTGCCTGTTCCAATCGCCCAAATTACTTCGCCTGATCCTTCTCGATCTGCTGTTCAAGGGACAGTAAGAATGATTGCACCAGTGATCGACCCACAAACACGCTATGGTTTGGTTTATGTCGATATTCCAACCACTGATGCAGTTCGTATGGGCATGTTTGTTAAGGGCGAATTTGATTTAGGTCAAAAACCCGCTTTAACTGTACCACAAACCGCAGTCTTGTTACGTGATGGTTTCTCTTATGTATTCATAGTGAATAAAGATAATCGTGTCTCTCAACAAAAAGTCAGCATTGGTGACACCATGCGTATTTCATTGGCAGCAGAGCCTGAAGAAGAAGTTAAAATTGGTTTTGATATTTTAAAATCATTG
>NZ_VMTV02000097.1 GCF_007644035.1 Vogesella mureinivorans
AAAGGCAGTGGCTACAACCAACTGAGGTTTGATGATACTACAGGGCAAATCAGCAGCCAGTTACACAGTAGTCATGGCACGAGTCAACTGAATCTCGGAAAGCTTAGTCATCCAAAAAATAAAGCGGAAAGTGATGATCGTGGTGAAGGCTTTGAACTTATTAAAGTCGAATGAAATTGGTAAAGCGCAACGTGAGAAAACTTTACTTTTAGAAGGTTATCCTTGTTATACGACTTCAGCAGGCGTAATACAGTCAGTTAAATAAGAT
>NZ_VMTV02001025.1 GCF_007644035.1 Vogesella mureinivorans
CGTCCAGGCCGCCGCACCGGCGATCATGGCCGCGATCCGCTCCGAAGCCATGGTCCCCGCGCCGATCGTGGGTGCATTGGAGAAGCTCGCTCGGAAGCTGGAGAGCGAGGACCTCTATGACCTTCAGGAGGGCTTCGTTCACCTGTTCGACCGAACGCGGTCGCTGTCGCTCAATCTGTACGAGCACATCCACGGCGAGAGCCGCGACCGTGGCCAGGCCATGGCGGCCCTGATTGAACTCTACCGCTCCTACGGCCTGGAGCTGACG
>NZ_VMTV02000094.1 GCF_007644035.1 Vogesella mureinivorans
GAATGGTACACAATTTTATCTGCGCCAAGTGAAATATCCTGATGATATGGCACTGTTACATAAGTGGATGCATGAACCGCATGTAATTCCGCAGTGGCAATTGAATAAGTCTGAAGTCGAACTCAAAGTATATTTTGAAAAACAATTGGCTGACGACCACCATCGTTTGTTAATTGTCGGTGTAGACGGACAAGATGTGGGTTATACCGAAATATATGAAGGAAAACGTGATAGATTGGGGCTATATTATTCGGGACATGAATTAGAT
>NZ_VMTV02000336.1 GCF_007644035.1 Vogesella mureinivorans
CCCTTGGCCACGTAGTTGCGGAAGCCATCCGCCTTGGGTTCCAGCACCGCGAAGCTGTCGACGTCGGTCTGCTCCTGACTGGCATCGGTGCGGCCCGGGTGGAAGGGGACGCTGACCTTGACGCCCGCCTTGCCGGCCGCATCCTCGACCGCGGCATTGCCGGCGATCACGATCAGATCGGCCAGCGACACCTTCTTGCCGCCGGCAGCCGAGGCGTTGAAATCCTTCTGGATGCCTTCAAGCACGCCCAGCACCTTGCCCAGCTGCG
>NZ_VMTV02000382.1 GCF_007644035.1 Vogesella mureinivorans
GCCTGCATCACCCGTCCAATTTCGCTGCGAATTTGCTCGACAATCTCGGAAATTTCCTCAGTCGCACTGCCAGAACGTTCCGCTAATTTTCGCACTTCTTCCGCAACAACCGCGAAACCTTGCCCCTGTTCGCCGGCACGTGCCGCTTCAATCGTTGCATTCAAAGCCAGTAGGTTTGTTTGTGCAGCAATTTGAGAAATAGAGGTAACAATTTTCCCAATTTGTTGTGAAGACTCACCCAAGCGTTTCATCATTTTAGAGGTTTGGG
>NZ_VMTV02001105.1 GCF_007644035.1 Vogesella mureinivorans
CCGTGCTGGCGGGCACCGCGACCCTGCTGTTCCGGCTGCGCCGCCGTTCGATCGGTGCTGCCATTTCGGTCGGATCGACCGCGGGCTTGCTGGTGATCGCCGCGGTGCTGATGGGCCGCACCTATGGCAACCCGCCGCAGGTCTACGATCTCGGCAACTGGCCTGCGCCGTTCGGGATCGTGCTGGTGCTCGATCAGCTTTCCGCGCTGATGCTGGTGCTGACCGCGCTGCTCGGGCTGGCGGTGGCGTGCCATGTCGTGCTAACCGG
>NZ_VMTV02000176.1 GCF_007644035.1 Vogesella mureinivorans
CGGACAGTCCTTGCCGGAGACGACCATGCTGGCCTTGAGGATGGTGCCCTCGATCAGCACGTTCTGCTCGTAGAGCGCGCCGAACAGCGAACGCAGGGTCGCCTCGGTGACCTCGTAGCAGGTCTCGATGTCGTGGGCGCCATCCATCAGCACCTCGGGCTCGACCATCGGCACGATGCCCTGCTCCTGGCACAGCGCGGCATAGCGCGCCAGGGCGTGGGTGTTGGCCTCGATGCAGCTGCCCGAGGGCGTGTCGTCGGAAATGGTG
>NZ_VMTV02000962.1 GCF_007644035.1 Vogesella mureinivorans
GCCTGACCTACCGCTTTGCCATGGTTGCCTTCTGGAGCGCGGTGGCCTTTTCTCAACTGGACGTCTTCACCCCGGGCATCGTGAAGGGCATTGTGCTGCGGCATCTGCGCTGGTGGCAGCAGCAGTCGATTGTCGATCGCGACGGTATTCTTACCCTGGGGTTTGCGTATCCGAACCTGGCGATGTGCGAGGATTACAACTCCCCCGGTTCACCGTACTGGGCGCTGAAAACCTATCTGATCCTGGCGCTGCCGGAAGCACACCCGTT
>NZ_VMTV02000576.1 GCF_007644035.1 Vogesella mureinivorans
GCTGGGTTACCTTTAGGTTCAACAGAAGTTGTACGTCCAACGGTGATGGTCAATATCATTGGTCAATATCCACCATTGGAAGAGGTTTTGGCATTAGAAGGTGCTCATGTGCATCTTTATAACAAGACTGAGCGTGAAGGTCGTAAAATTGGACATATCACGTTGATGCCAAATGATTCTAAGGAATTAACGACGCTATGCCGTCAGTTAGCAAAAATTCTGCCAAATCCACTGTCATTAAGTGAAGATATGAGCATCTAAACTCACT
>NZ_VMTV02000202.1 GCF_007644035.1 Vogesella mureinivorans
AATGGAAGGAAATGCTGGCAAGTTGAGCTAGCTTTTCAGAAACGGTTAACCGATGTTTTTTATCCCAGCCTATTTGTTTGATGACTTCGCTTCCTTTCAAAGAAAACTTAGCAAGACAAGGGTTAGGCTGATTAAGTAGATGCGAAGCAAAAACTAACTGAAGTTTTGCGGCATCTATGCCAATTAGAGCGATGATTTGCAAGGCGGGTTCAAGCGCTAATATTTCGCCATCATTCCCCCGTGATAGAGAAACTTCTACACTATGACT
>NZ_VMTV02000593.1 GCF_007644035.1 Vogesella mureinivorans
ATGCGGGCGTGGTTCTGGCTGGGCTGGCCGGCCTTCATCAGCGTCCTGGCGATCTTCTGGTTGATGGTGGTGAAGCCGGGTTGAGGTGGCGCGAGACCGGAGCGAGGGTGGTGGCCATGGTGGGCCATGGGACCCCCCTATACGCTTGTGGCACGACCTGCATGGCGGCGAGCGCGGCCACTTCTCGGCGCGGAGCTGTGGGCGGGGTGTCGCGCCACTAATCAGCAGGGCGACAGTGCAGGCCAAGGCGGCTCGAACCCCACCCTAT
>NZ_VMTV02000799.1 GCF_007644035.1 Vogesella mureinivorans
TGGAGAGTGTTCGCCGAAGCCGTTCGACGCAAATCCGCTGGCCGCGGCGTCAAATCCGGCTTTACCGCTGGCAATTACGTACAGCACCGCCGCGGCAATAATACCGCCAATAACCTGGGCAATAATATAGCCAATAATATCTTTCGCCGGGAAACGTCCGCCCGCCCATAATCCTAATGTGACGGCCGGGTTGAAATGACCGCCGGAAATATGCCCCACGGCGAATGCCATGGTTAATACAGTTAAGCCGAATGCCAGCGCGACGCCG
>NZ_VMTV02000533.1 GCF_007644035.1 Vogesella mureinivorans
TTACCCTTGCACTGGATGATTTTGGGACAGGTTACTCATCTTTAAATTACTTGAGACATTTTCCCATTGACACTTTAAAAATTGATCGATCTTTTGTCCGAGATGTTGTTGCCGATCCCCATAACGCAGCCGTTACAAACGCAATAATATCCTTAGCAAAGAGTCTGGCATTAAAGATCACTGCTGAAGGTGTGGAGACGCAAGATCAGTTTGAATACATCAAATCTCAAGGGTGTAATGAAATTCAAGGCTACTACTTTAGCCGGCC
>NZ_VMTV02000905.1 GCF_007644035.1 Vogesella mureinivorans
ATTGCAAATTTATCTACCAAAGGTGGAAGTAGTGAAAGCGACTCACCGATCTGGTTACGAATTTTCTGGTCAGTGGTGATTACATTGGTCAGTGTTGGTCTGTTGTTGGCAGGGAGCTTCCATTCCATGCAAAGCGCCGTAGTACTCTGTAGATTGCCATTCTCTGTGATTATTTTGTTGTATATGTTTGGTATGAGAAAGGCGTTGTTACAGGATCATTTTAAACCTCAACCACCAATATCGCTTTCGCAACAAGCACCCCAGCAAG
>NZ_VMTV02000400.1 GCF_007644035.1 Vogesella mureinivorans
CGATGTCGGCGGCGGGCGTGGGCGAGGCCTACAGGCCGCATCCTCAGGGCTATTCGAACGGTGCGGAGCTGGTCGGCGCCATTCGCAGGATCGGCGATTTCGAGGTCTCGGTCTCGGCATATCCGGAAAAGCACCCAGAAAGCGCCGATTTCGCCACCGACATCGACATGCTCAAGCGCAAGGTCGATAACGGGGCCACGCGCGCGATCACCCAGTTCTTCTTCGATAACGATCTCTACGAGCGTTATGTCGAGCGCGTGCGCAGGGC
>NZ_VMTV02000584.1 GCF_007644035.1 Vogesella mureinivorans
CCGTCCGATATCACGGCGCGTCTGGGCGCGCCGTGGATTCCCGCCGCCGACATTGTCGCCTTCGTCAAGGAGATAATGGGCGCCGACATCCGAATCCGCCACATGCCGGAGCTCGCCTCCTGGACGGTCGAGGCGCGACAGCTTGGGTACACTGCTGCCGGCACCTCGGAATGGGGCACGGATCGGCGGCACGCCGGCGAGCTTCTGGCCGACGCGCTCAACAGCCGGGTGCCGCAGAGTTTGGATACCGTGAGGGAGGGCGACAGCG
>NZ_VMTV02000624.1 GCF_007644035.1 Vogesella mureinivorans
GTTGCTGCTGCAGGTTATCGCCCAGTTGCAGGGTAAGCTGGCGCGTGTGCTGGGTGAAGGCGCTGGCAAAGCTGGATAGCAACGCTTGAATGCTCATTTTCTTGTGCCTGAACTGACGGATTTAGCCGTTGAAGCGAACGCGCACAGCGTGCAGGGGCTTGGTGGTGTCGTATTGCGTGATGATGCGTTTGGCCGAGATGCCGTTTTCAATCAGCACTTTTTTGACGGCTTCTGCCCGGGCTTTGGCTGCGGCAATGGCATTACCCACTTCTTTGCGGTTGCAGTAGCCCACGACGATAACTTGCTTGGCAATAACCAGGCCGGGAACCAGCGCGCGTACTTGCTGTTCGGTAAGCGGGGTGAGTTTTGCATCCATTTTAGAGAAAGGAATCAGGGTGGGGTCGCTCACGACGTCGGTATTGCCGGTGGCTTCGACGATACGTGCGGTGGCTTGCCCCAGTGTTTCGGTTACTTTGCCGGTGATATCTCTTGTTTGTTGTGTTTGTTGGCTGGCAGTGGCCTTAGCGGCTTCTGCAGCTTGCTGTGTTGCGTCCATTTTGGTTTTGTTGGCGGCGCAGGCGGTGAGCAGGCCGGTGCAGAGTACGAGCGCTAGCGTAGAGTATTTCATGGGGGTCCTTGTCAAAGTGGGCCCGCCAGGGCGGGCCCTGGTGGTTAGGCAATCACCTTGTTGGCGGTAAGGTCCCAGCCTGCGCTGACGTTGCCGCCACCGGCGCCATCGGCACGTTTCTGCTGGGTGTAGGTCCACTTGATCTTGCCGTAGCTGAAGCTGACTTTTTCGCCAGGGAAGCCGGTGTCGTTGGCGGTGCCTTCTGGTTCTACTTTGGAGATCAGGACTTGTTCCATCTTGATTTCCATGTATTTCAGTTTGTCACCACCGGAGCGGCAGAGCTCGATGGTGATTTCCTTGATGTGCTTACCCGTGCAGCACGCTTCGTAGATCTTGGGGCTGGCCTTGTCCAGGAAGTGGGTGATTTCGTACATGCCATGGTTCACACGTTCGGCTGTAGCACCACCTGCAGAGCTGGCCGTTACTTGTGCTGGCTGTTCCAGTTTGTGGGAAAAGGATTGGATCTCGATCCAGTCTTTGTGGGCGGCATCGCCACTTTCACCCGGGATGCCATCGATCTTCAGAAATGCGTCAAAAGCCATGATTGACCTCGTAGAGTAACGTTATACAAACAGCAAACTTCTGCTGGGGTTAACCTGCGGCCTGTGGGAGCTCGGCCACTAGTCGCAGAGAAATGGTGAGTTCGTCTAGCTGGAAGTGAGGGCGCAGAAAGGCGGCTGCGCGATAGACGCCAGGCTTGCCAGGGACTTCCACGACATCAACCCGTGCTTCACGAAGCGGGTATTTGGACTTGGCTTCCTGGCTGGCCGAGTCATCCAGTAGTACGTAACTGGATAGCCAGGTGTTGAGGTCGCGCTGAACGTCTTCTCTGGAGCCAAAGCTGCCGATCTTGTCGCGCATGATGGATTTCATGTAATGCGCAATGCGGGATACGGCGAAGATGTAGGGCAGCTGGGTAGACAGGCGGGCATTGGCGTTGGCCGCATCGGTGTTGTATACCTTGGGCTTTTGTACGGCCTGGCCACTGAAGAAGGCGGCGTAGTCGGTATTCTTGCAATGAACCAGCGAGATGAAACCCAGGTCGGATAGCAGCTTCTCGGTGCGGTCTGTGATGGCCACTTCGGTGGGGCACTTGAGTGCTACTTCACCATCTTCTGTCGCAAAGGTATGCGCCGGAAGGCCTTCGACCAGACCACCTCCTTCTACACCGCGGATGGCAGCCAGCCAGCCATAGTTGGCAAAGGCAGCAGTAAGGCGGGCGGCGTATGAGTAGGCAGCATTGGTCCACAGATATTTGTCATGATGGCTGCCATTAACATCTTCTTCGAAGTTGAACGATTCGACGGGTACGGTATTGCGGCCATAGGGCAGGCGGCCAAGTACATGCGGCAGTACCAGGCCGACATAGCGTGAGTCTTCGGACTCGCGGAACGATTTCCACTTGGTGTACTCGACGGTATCGAAGATTTTGGCCAGGTCGCGGGGCCTGCCAATGTGGGTGAAGTTTTCCAGCCCGAATAGCGCCGGATCTGCAGCAGAGATGAGGGGGGCATGCGCCGCCGCGGCAACGTGGGATAGTTCTTCTAGCAGGTAAAAGTCTTCGGGGTGCCGTGTGAATTTGAAGTCACCTACTAGGGCTGCGTAAGGTGCGCCACCAAATGTACCGTACTCTTCTTCGTAGATTTTTTTGAAGAGGGCGCTTTGGTCGAAACCGGAGGCCGATTTGAAATCCTTGACCAGATCTTTCTTGTTGGTGTTCAGCACCTTGATCTTTAGCATGGTGCCGGTTTCTGTATGGTCAACCAGGTACTTCAAACCACGCCATGACGCTTCCAGCTGTTGAAATTCCGGATGGTGCATGATGGCATTAAGCTGGCCGGAAATGAGGGCATCCAGTTCGGCAATGCGTGCGTCAATGCTGGCACACAGGTCTCGGGAGACGGTGACGCTGCCTTGCAGGACTTGTTCTACGAGTTCGCCAATCAGGTCGCGGGTGCGAACTTTCTCTGCCGCATTGGTGGCTATGTGGCTTTGTTCGATGATGCTGTCTAGCAGACTGCCAGCATCGGACAGCTCTGCTGTTGGCTGGTTTTCCAGTTGCGGTGTGAGGTTCATGCTTACTCCTCCGTAGATGGGGTGGTGTCCTGGCTTATCTGGCGAAGCTTTTCGGTGTCGCGTAGTACGTCGTCCAGGAGCTCTTCCAGTTTGTCGTTTCCGGCCAGCTTGTTACGTAGGTCTGCAAGGCGTGTGCGGGCATCCAGCAGCTGCTTGAGCGGGCTTATTTGCTGAACTACGTTTTGTGGCTCGAAGTCAGCTAGCTCGCTAAAGTTGATCTCGACAGAAAGCTGCGAGTCGTCATTTTTAAGCTTGTTGTCGACTTTTAGCGCCAGCCGGGGTGCCATTCCCTTGAGTGCATCATCGAAGTTGTCGCTATCGATCTGAACAAACTTGCGTTCTTTCAGCTTGGGCAGGGGATCTTTGCTATGCCCGCTGTAATCGCCCACAACGCCCATGACAAAAGGAAGTTCTTTCGTTTCCAGGGTGTCGCCAATTTCTACGTCATAGGTAATCTGGACGCGAGGCGGGCGAACTCGGGACAGCTTTTTCTGCGTGCTTTCTTTGCTCATCGTGTTTTCTCCTGAAAAGATGGCGTTGGATGAGGACAGCTAGTTCATGCCTTTTGCCAAACCGGCGATCAGGTCACGCAGCTGGGCGATGGTGAAATCTGGGTCGTTCATGCGTTTGCCCAGAATGTAGGATGCTTCTGCAAATGACTGATGCTGTCGCCATGGAGCGGTGTCTTCGCCTGTATTGACAACAAAACGTGATGCCAGAGGCTCTCCCCAGCAGTGGGCGATGATGTGCGCATCCGGGGGCGAGAGTTGCAGGGCCAGGAAGCGGCCTTCCGGCCTTCTGATCAGCAGGCATTGCATGCAGCTGGCACCATAATGTTCTGTTGCTGCGGCGTAGAGGGATAGCCAGGTGGCGGCTACCAGCATGTCCTCCCCATCTTGGTTGGGTAGCGGGAGCAGGTAGGTTTGTGCTGCAAGGCTATCTTTGAATCTGTGAATGAGGCGGCTATGAAAAATGAATGCCATAAGCATGGATTCAAGCCCGCTTGGCAAATGTGGGGCACTGAGTCGGGTGAGTGCGCTGCTACGTGTGTTGCGCATGTAATGCTCAAGCAGTTGCGCAGCTAGCATGATGTCTTCTTTGGAGGTGGCGCCAAATGCTACCTGTGCTTCTAGGTATTGCCTGCAGGCAAGCATTTCTACTGCGTTATCCAGTGCACTGTTAAGTTGCTCCTGAAGCCCGCTAAAAAACAGTTCGCAAGACAAAAGCATGACCGCAGTGGTGGGCATGTCTTGTAGCATTGGTAGATGCATAGCCGCCACCAGTGGATAGTGCCTGCCACTTTGATCTGTACTGGGCTGCAGTGCCCCCAAAGAGAGCCATTGCTGATCTTGTGTTTGCAGCATGAAAAACGAAGTTGGCATGCTGCGGTAACGATCCAGACTGTTTTGGCTATCAAGCAGGGCCATGCTGTTGGCGAGTAGCTCGTCTAGTGCACTGGCAGCAGGATGCGAAGCATTGATGCGGATAAAGTCCGCACGGCAGGGCAACTTGCCAAAAATGCTGTATGTGGCCAAGGTTTCTTGTTGTCGCTTGAAGGTAAAAGTCATGACGCTGTTCTCGGTCTACTGTGTTACGCGGTCGGGCAGCGTCATTTTGTTAAGGCGGTTCAATTGCATGGGGTTTACGCCGCTGACGATCCGTAAATTGACTTTGATAAGTTGAGAGTCATCACCTTTGCGAACCTGCCAGCTCAGCTGTGCGGTGTCTGATGTGTCTTGCACAGTTTTGGCAGCGGATAGCAGGCGTAGAAAGCCCATTCCACCATTATGGTTAGCCACTACGCTGGCGACACCGTTGTAATTCACAGCCTGAATACGCGCGCCACTGCCTTGCCCATTACCATTCCAGGTGAAGGGCTGCCAAAGTTGTGGCCCATTCCGATAGCGCATTTCCTGCCCGTCTATGTCAACAACTATCTCCGATAGGCCCGGGGTGGGTTGAGGCTGAAGCTCGAATCGGATGCTTTCTCCATCTTGCATCTGGCTGCTGGCCAGGCTGGAAAGCTTGCTGACTGCGCTGAGAAAAGCAGGGTTAAATCGGATACCTAAGTCGCCCCAGGAGCGAGGAACGAGTTCATCCCCTTTTTTTTGTACAAGTCCGGCTAGGTATTTATTGATAAACCGGTCGAGCGTGCCGTCATTGGGTTTGATGAAGCGGTTGATTTCCGCAATGGTGGCGGTGCTGGCCGAGTCACTAAAAGGATATTTGGCTGAGAGTGAGCGCCACTGTGGCAATACCTCATTTGCCCATGCCTGGTTGATGTCAGTACTGACCGGGCCAAGTAATGCGCTGTATGACTGACTGAGTGGCCTTACCAGCATGGGGCGTACCATTTCAGCGGTTTGTGGCGTGACCTGAGCCAGAAGTGCGTTATCTACATAGGTGATGGTCTCTGCCAACTCAGAGCCGCCACCGTTGTACGTTGCCTGCAGCGTGGTGCGTGCCAAGCTGCCGGGGTCGTCGGTGCTGGCTATGCTAGCCATTTTGCCTTTGAGTTTGGCAAGTTGATCCAGATAGCTGTTAATCGGCGCATTCTCACCTTTAACCAGTAAAGCGATGCCGGAGAAATGCTTGCCTACCTCACCGAGTTTTTCAGCGTTTTGTTCTGGTTTTTCTCCCCCAGTCAGCAGCTCGGTTGTGCGCTCCAGGACATTCTGTTTGGCATTGGCGAGAGAGCGATTAAGCTCGGAGGGGTTGTCCCAGCTGGTTTCATAGGCGGTTCGAACCAGAATCAGCTTAATGGGCGAATTCTGTCGGTCTGCCAGCCTCGTCATGGCTGAGGCTGATTGTGCTGGAGACTGCATATCCCGCAGGGTGATACCCTGCAAGAAGCGTGACCAGATCAGGGTATATTGCTGTTTATAAAGTGCGATCAGTGCTTGGCGACTTTTCTCACTGTTGCCATCCTGACCCAGATCATCCTGACTGCTGGCGGCCAAAACCCAGTCATCGCTGCGGATCTCCCCCTTGCAGGCTTCTTCAATTGCAGACTTGATGTATTGCTCCCACGCCTCTCTTGTGAATGCCCCTTCAACCATCTGGCTGCCAGCCATGATGTCCAGATCTTTGTTTTCCAAAATGCGAGCAACAGTCATCGGTGCAAACTTCGTGTTTGCCCGGGCACGGATTTCGTTAAACACGCGCTCCTGGGCTGACATTCGTTTGAAGGAACCACGAAGTATTTCCCGCGAGCTGTTCACTATATGCATATTGGGCGTGATCAAAGGGCGATCAGGTGCTTGCAGCTGATTTACATAGAACGCAATCAGCTTTTCGGCGATAGCCATGACTTCTGCCTGTGCATACTGACCGCGATTCTCCTCAAGGTATGGGCGCCAGTACCGGGGGAGCTGATCGGCAAGATGTGCCTGCTCCATCCGTTTGGGGTCGTACAGCATCAAATAGGTTTTGAGTGCGTTGTAACTGGCATCAAGTTGAGGTGTGCGCTGCTGAGTAGTGGGCTCTTGCGTTGCATTGGATGTGGTCTCGGCTTCAGTGCTGCCCGTAGACATGCGGGCTGCTGTTGGGATGGTGAGTGCCACGTTACGCAGAGAAAATCCGTGATCCTGATGGCGCCACCATTTTGCTTGCCATGCTTGCTGCATCTCGGCGCGTGTTAGCTGGACCGGCTGTGCAGACATACCCAGGGCTGCTGCACCAATTTCAATATTGGGCAGTTTGTGGCCGCCATTGGGCTTGCTCTTTATCCTTGGGCGTGATGGCTGCTTGGGCTTGCTCTTTGGAATTGGCTCTGTCTTGGGGGGAGGGGGGGCGACTGTTGTTGGCTCTTTCAGCGCAACAAGCGTTGTTTCAAGATTGCGCTGTATGGGCAGCAGCATCGTTTGCTTTAGACCGGCAAAGTATTCTTTGCGCAGCTTCTGCTCCAGTTCCTCGCCTTGATAAAGGCCCATGCCGATTTCCCATGGTGGGCCATCCTTGCGATAGGTTTGAAGCGTTTCCAGATGATTCTGCAATACTTGCAGCGATAAAAGCTTGTCGTATAGTTGCGGTGAGGACGCCAGCTTGATGGCTCGGGCCCGGTCGTGCTGAATTTCATTCAGCATTTTCTGGTTGCCGATATAAGACCAGCTCCAGAGGCCTGCCAGTGTGGCAACAGACAAAATGCCGGTTGCCATCATGGCAGCCCGCCAGCGGTTACTGCCGGTATCCGTTTGACGCCCAATCAGGTGCTGATCCTGGAAAAGCACTTTACGGAAGAGGTCGCGTAGAAAATAGCTATACGATGCGGGTGCGCCCAGTTTGCCTGCTGTGGCTTCGCTATGGACCAAGCCAAACTGATTTTGTACGCGATTAGCGGCCACAATACGCGGCATGCCTTCTTGCAAAGCACTGGTAAAGTAGAAGCCCCTTATGAGCGGGCGAGCGTGATATGGGTCGTTTTCCGTGAGCAAGTCGACAAATTTGACGACGGCTTCTTTCAATCCATGAAATTCGATTGGAAAAGCGAAGTGTGCCGGGTGCACTCGGCTGCCTCTATGCTGCTGTAGCTTTTCCTCACCGGCTTGCACCAAGCCGCGGTATAGCAATTCGAATTGTTGCGCAGTGGCATTGGCCGCATCAAAGCTGTCGCCCTGATTGGCAGTGAAAGTGCAGCCCCAGACTTGGCTACGCTCTTCTTCAGTCCAGTCTTGATAAAACTGCGTAAATCCACCCAGAAGATCTAGCTTGGTAAAGACCAGATAGATCGGAACTTGCAAAGCAAAGGTCTGACAGATTTCATGGATACGCTCTTTGACCTGTCTTGCGTATGTGGCAAAACCTTCGCTGTTATGTTGAGCCAGTTCGGGCAGGCTGATTGCAACCAAAATGCCATTGACCGGTGCTTTTGCCCGGTATTTTTTTAGCAATTTGAGAAAGCCTAGCCACTCGGTTCGGTCTTCTTGTTGCGTAGCGTAACGCCCGGCGGTATCCAGTAACACCCCCTCCGTTGAGAAAAACCAATCGCAGTTACGAGTGCCACCAATACCTTGTATCCCACTTTTTTCGCTAAAAGGAAAAGTCAGGCCTGACTGCAGGATGGCTGTGCTTTTGCCTGCAGCGGGGTGGCCGATGATCATGTACCAAGGCAGCTCGTAGAGGGCGGCACTACCGCTGGCATTGCCCAGTTTGGATTTTTTCAGGGTATCAATGGCGCTGAGCAAGCGCTGCCGGAGTAGTGTTACTTCTGCACGTTTGTCTGACCCAGAGTGAATGACTGCATCATCTGCTTGCTGTCGAAGCATTTTCTCAATGAGACCGCTGGCACGTCTTGCAAGAAGCTGCCCTACAAGCAACGTGCCAACCCATAGCAGCATGATGCAGAGAATCCAGCCCAGTCGTGACTCGACAGAGGTAAGCCCCATCCACGTCCCCAAAAACCATATCAGGGCGATAAGGATCAGAAAACCTATTGCGGACGCAACTTTGGCGTGACGGAGCCAACCTTTGATAAACACCTGATTACACCTTTTCTATGATTGGTCATCGACCTTGTTGTTTATGCAGTGGGCCACTCTTTTCTATGTGCCCGTAATCTCGGAATCGCCACACACCACCCCATGTGAGGCCGGCAGCGCGTGCTTCTTCACCCAATGCTTGGTAAGCCTCCAGCGCCCATGAGTCCTTTTCGGAAATGACGACTTTGCCGTTCTTGATTGGTGCCAGATCAACCGCCAAACCATATTGATGTTTGCTTTGCCCCCCTCTTGCTTTGGTTACCAAAGTAGCCTGGCCTGCTAAGGCGTCTTGGCGCTCTGGGCTTCGGTAGCCTTCCAAAAGGGTCATCGGGTAACCACGAGCTTTCAGCTTTTCCATGATGTGCAAGACCTTTTGTACAAACACAGCATCGAGTAGGCCCCAGTCACGATTGGCTGCGTTCAAACTTGGCCGCTCCAGGATCACATCTACAAACGCCTCAGGGGGAAGTGGTGGGGGTGGTACGAGTGGCTCCTCTTCCAGAGTGAGTTTGATTTTTGCACCATACGCGTATTCTTTTGGGGTTAAATTTTCAATTTGATGCTTTTCGTTAAATGAAAGAACCAAAAATGAGGTTGTAGATATTAATAATATGGATGCAATCGGCCATGCGGTAAGGGTGGTTAGCCTCTTTATGATTTTGTCAATATTTCTTGGGGATGACAAGCGGCTTCTGCTTGGTGATCTCTTCCTGTCGAGGCTCTCGCTTTGGCTGCTGGTGGTCGCACCCTGGTTGGCGCTGGTTTCTATGGTAAATTCTTGAATATTATTATTTTTTTTGGAGAAGTAGCGCCAGCCTATCCATGTTGTCACTAGGAGCAGTAAGCTTGAAAGTACTAGTGGAATGAATAGATACACAGTGTCATCATCCTGAGTTGGTCATAGGGCCTGACAGATGTTGCTGTGCTGCAACGGATTGGTATATGCTAACGTTATCTTTGAAATTTGCAATAAAAAATGTATTTTGAATTTTGTTTGATATGTAGTTGTTGATGATTGGGTGGCTTACTTAAATGAGATGGTTTAAGCGGGAGGTGCGCCCGTCTTGGTGTCTGGCTGGGTGCGTGTTGGCCGTTATGCAGTGTCTATCTGGCTGTGCCAGTAATGCAGACATTTCCATGCAGGGTGAAGCTGCAGCCGTGATCAATCGAGACTACACGGGCAAGTCATTGTCTGTTGCGGTGCGTGTGTATCAACTCAAATCAGATCAGTTATTCAGCAGGCTAACTTATGAGTCCTTGACGGCAGGGAAGGGTGAGCAGGCCTTGCTGGGTGCTGATTTGATCAGCATGAAAGATCTTTTGATGCTGCCAGGCGGTGTTGTAAGTCTTGATGGTTTCAAGGTGGATGAAGAAGCCCGCTTTGTTGCCTTGGTCGGGTTTTTTCGCCAACCCGATAAGGCTTATTGGCGCTTGCTTTTCCCCGTTGAGCGAGTGAAGGGAAAGAAAGTGCTTTTTAAAGTGGAAGACTGTTATCTGGTACCCGTTCAGCCGCCAGTCAAAGCTTTACCTGATCAGCTCAGGGGGGGGTCGCCAAGTTGTAGCCGGTGACGTGATGTTCGTATCAATCTGGCCTGGTCTGGCTGGTTCTTAGTGGTCTGAGGTTTTATGCAATTTGCAAATAGAGTGCTGTGGGGGGAGGGGATGTTCCTGCGCCCGCAGCACTTCCAGCAGCAGGTGCTGATGCTGGAACAAGAGGCGAGTGCGCGCTTTCAGCTAAGCCTAAGGCATGCTTGGGGTGTACAGGGTCTGAGCGTTGATGAGCAGGCGTTGAAAGCCGGTATGTTGCGGGTAGACCGCTTGCACCTGGTTTTCCGTGATGGTGCTTTGTGCCGGGCGCCAGAGGTGGTACCACTGCCTTTGTCTCGTGATATGAGCAGCCTGCCCCAGCTGGGGGCTGCAACGACGCTTTATGCTTGCTTGGCTGAAATGCAGGCTTATGGCGGTAATGTTGCGGCTCAGGAGGGCGCGGTACGCCCATCACGATTCCAGAGTAGCCAGGCAGAAGTGGCAGATCTTTACACCCAGGCCTTGCCTGCTGATCTGGCTGTGTTAAAGCCGGATGTGCGTTTGATGTTCGAGGAGGAAAACCGGGATGGTTACGATGCCATCCCTGTATGCCGTCTTGAAAAGGATGCCACAGGGCAGTGGTGTGTCGCTGCTAATTATATCCCGCCCTTACTGGCCATACAGGCTTCCGACTGGTTGCACCGTATGTTGCGGCGCTGGCTAGATATCTTGCTGGTGCGTAATCAGGCGCTATCTGCTGCATTGAGGGAGCGTGCCCAGAATGTGATGGAATACGGCACATCGGACATCAGCACATTCTGGTTATTGCATACCATTAACCGGAATTTTATCCGCTTGCGGCACTTGTCACTCTGCGAGCCGCTTCACCCGGAAACGTTATACCAAGCGGTGGCCGAATTTTGCGGTGAAATGCAGACCTTCTCCAGCCAGTATGCGCTATCCGATGTGCCCGTTTATCGGCACGAAGCCTTGTTTGCGGTATTCAACGAGCTGGACCAACAGCTGCGCAGCCTGCTTGAGACGGTTATTTCATCGCGTTACCAATCCATTCCGCTGCACTCCCCACGGGCATCCATCCATGTTGGCCGTCTGGAAAGTGATCGCCTTGTGGAGGGTGTGGACTTCTACCTTTCGGTCAGTAGCGAGCTACCTGCCAGCCACATCATTGAAAATGTGCCACTCAAATTGAAAATCGGTGCGCCGGATGATGTAGAGAGGATTCTGAACTCCGCCATGCGTGGTGTCGCCCTGCAGCATGTTCTGCAGACACCCTCCGCCATCCCTGTGCGTGTAGGTAATCATTATTTTGCATTGCAGCCTCAGGGCGACATTTTCAGCCGCATGCTGCAGTCCCGCAGCATTTGTATCTATGTGCCCCAAACACTCTCCGATGTGTCAATGGAGCTCTTTGCCGTTTTTCGCTGAGTAGATCATGACCGAAACCGTAGCCCCTGCACCTGATAACACCATCGCCCTGTCTCCTGCCGGCCCCAGCCTGCGTGAGCTAATGGAGGATGGTATCTATCTGCTGTTTCTGCTGAAAGACGGTAATGCACCGGGCGGCACGGCAGAATTCAATCGACGAATCGACCAGTTTTTGTCTCAGCTTGATCGCAACGCTCGCAACTTCGGTAAGAGTATGGATGCGGTAGGGCAGGCCCGTTATGCGTTTTGCGCTTTGCTGGACGAGATTGTCTTGTCTTCTGAAATTGGCCTTCGCCAAGAGTGGGAAAGTATGCCGTTGCAACTGCGCCTCTTTGGCGAGCATCTGGCAGGCGAGGGGTTCTTTAGCCGGCTTGAGCAGCTGCGGCTGGACCCTGCGGCCAACATCGAGGCATTGGAAGTGTTTTATACCTGTCTGCTACTGGGTTTTCAGGGGCGCTATCTGCTGGAGGGGGAGGAAAAGCTTGGCTACCTTACCCAAAAGCTCGGCCAGGAGATTCAGCAAGTAAGAGGGGGGAAGGCGCCGTTTGCGCCTAATTGGCAGCTACCGCAGCGTTTTCAGGCATTTGTGCGCCATGAGCTGCCGCTATGGCTGTACTTTGCCCTGCTTGCCGTGGTCGCTGTTGTGATCTGGGGTGGTTATCAATGGCTGCTTGGGCAGCAGCTCGACAAGCTGTTCGGGATATGAGCATGAGCCTGGCAGGCCGACAAACCACCGTACTGCCCTCAGTACTGGACCGATTGCTGGATGACGAACCCGAGCAGACGCAGCTCAACGAGCGTGTGCTGTTCGAGTTGTCCTACTTTCGCCGCGCCTTGGCGCGGGATCTGGAATCGCTACTCAATACCCGGCTGATGGCGCAGGTAGAAACATTTGAAGATTACCCGCAAGCCAGTGCCAGCATGTTGCGTTATGGCATTCCCGATCTGTCCGGTATCAGCCTGCTCAACCCGGATGATCGCGAGCTACTGCGAGAGCAGCTACGGCGCGCTATAGAAACGCACGAACCACGCCTGTCTCGCGTACGTATAAGCCTGGATGCGCCCCGCGAGAGCGAGCGCCATCTGCGCTTTCGTGTGGATGCGGTGCTCAAGGTCCATCCGCACCGCCCGCCCGTTACTTTTGATGCCACGCTGCAGCTGTCCTCCAACGTTTACAAGGTACAGGGCTGAGGCCCGTTAGCAAGCTTATGGATATCGCCACCCTCCTGGCCAGCTTTGCCAGCGCCTTCACCCAGCACACGCGCCAGCTTACCCTGCAACTGGGC
>NZ_VMTV02000562.1 GCF_007644035.1 Vogesella mureinivorans
CTTGCGCAACGGTTTATTAAGCCGATTAATTATTTAGCAGAAGCCGCTGAGAAAATAAGCCAAGGCGATCTTTCAGCACGAGCAGATGACCGCCAGATACATTCTGCTGAAATTTCTGAATTGATGCATAACTTTAATCATATGGCACAAAAACTTGAGATTTCAGTTAAAAATGCTCAGGTTTGGAATGCTGCAATTGCGCATGAACTTAGAACGCCAATGACGATTTTACAAGGTCGCTTACAAGGCATTATCGATGGTGTTTTT
>NZ_VMTV02000765.1 GCF_007644035.1 Vogesella mureinivorans
GATTCGCTTCGATGGCAACGCCGCTGTCCTGCTGAACAACAAGCACGAGCCGATCGGCACGCGCATCTTCGGGCCGGTCACGCGCGAACTGCGCGGCGAGAAGTTCATGAAGATCGTCTCGCTGGCTCCAGAAGTGCTGTAAAGGAAGAAGCCATGAGCCGTATTCGCAAGGGTGACCAGGTTCTGGTGATCACCGGCAAGAACAAGGGTCAGAAGGGTGAGGTGGTGCGCGTGGTCGGTGATCGGCTCGTCGTCTCCAACATAAAT
>NZ_VMTV02000934.1 GCF_007644035.1 Vogesella mureinivorans
GATCGAGCACGGCGGCGAGGTCTGGGTGATCTCGGGCGACTACAAGCGCGACCCCGACCCGACCTGCACCGGCTTCGAAGTGGTGCCCTGCGACACCCTCATCACCGAGGCCACCTTCGCCCTGCCCGTCTATCGCTGGCGGCCGGCCAGCGAAGTGGCTACTGAAGTGCTGGCCTGGTGGGACGACTGCGCGCAGCGCGGCGAGACCGCCGTGCTGGGCTGCTACGCGCTCGGCAAGGCGCAGCGCCTGCTGGCCGAGATCGGCGCGCTGGCCGGCGCGCGCGGTCGGCGCATCCTGCTGCACGGCGCGATGGCGCCGGCGGTGGAGATCTACCGCGAGGCCGGCATTGCACTGCCGCACACCGAGGCCGTGAGCGAGCAGGCCAAAGGAAAGGATCTCGCCGGCGAGCTGGTGCTGGCGCCGCCGTCCGCGCTCGGCACGCCG
>NZ_VMTV02000779.1 GCF_007644035.1 Vogesella mureinivorans
GCGCTCAAACCGATGATTAGCAGCGACAGGCTGAACATCAAGGCTATTCGTGCCCACTGGGATGAAATTCTGCGGCTGGCGACCTCGATCAAGCAGGGCACGGTGACAGCCTCGCTGATGCTTCGGAAACTCGGCAGCTATCCGCGCCAGAACGGCTTAGCCATCGCCCTGCGCGAGCTGGGGCGCATCGAACGCACGCTGTTCATCCTGGACTGGTTGCAAAGCGTGGAGCTGCGCCGCCGCGTCCACGCTGGACTGAACAAGGGC
>NZ_VMTV02000354.1 GCF_007644035.1 Vogesella mureinivorans
TGATGCCTAACCCTTCCATCGAGGGGGACGTCCAAGGGCTGGCGCCCTTGGCCGCCCCTCATGTCAAACGTTGGGCGAACCCGGAGCCTCATTAATTGTTAGCCGTTAAAATTAAGCCCTTTACCAAACCAATACTTATTATGAAAAACACAATACATATCAACTTCGCTATTTTTTTAATAATTGCAAATATTATCTACAGCAGCGCCAGTGCATCAACAGATATCTCTACTGTTGCATCTCCATTATTTGAAGGAACTGAAGGTT
>NZ_VMTV02000621.1 GCF_007644035.1 Vogesella mureinivorans
CTGACGCTCGCCGCAAGATTACGCACTTCTGCGGCAACAACCGCAAAACTTCTTCCGGATGCGCCAGCCCTTGCTGCTTCAATCGCGGCATTCAGTGCAATAAGTCTTGTCTGCATGGCAAACTTCCGGATGGTTTCCACCATATCGTCAATACTTTCAGACTGATTGTTGAGCCGTGAGATATCGGTGGAGACAGCCCCCATCCCCTGCGCAATTCTGTCAATCATAAGGATGCTATTTTCAATAACATTGGCACCGTTCTGCGCACTTTCTCGGGTCTGCACGGCCATATCCCATGCATGCACAGCAGCCTCTTGCTCTCTCTGGTTTCGCAGGACATCAGCCGTAACATCTGTAGCGAATTTCACAATTTTATAAAGCTGCCCATCACTGTTAAAGACAGGGTTATAAGTTGCACGGAACCACAGAGGGTTTGTGTGAGGGT
>NZ_VMTV02000110.1 GCF_007644035.1 Vogesella mureinivorans
CCCAGGAGATCGGCCGGGCCCGGCTGCGCAAGCACATCGTGACCGAGCACCAGTCGGTGCAGGTGCCGGTGAGCCGCGAGGAGGTGCGGGTCGAGCGCGAGCCGATCACCGACGCCAATCGCGGCGACGCCTACGACGGCCCGGCGCTGTCGGAGGAGGAGCACGAGGTCGTGCTGCACGCCGAGCGCCCGGTGGTCGACACCGAGGTCGAGGCCGTGGAGCGCGTGCGCCTGGACACCGAGACCGGGCGGGGGACCGAGACCGTCA
>NZ_VMTV02001056.1 GCF_007644035.1 Vogesella mureinivorans
ACTCACCCTTATGTTGATTCAATTCAATCAAAAAGCGCCACAAAAATATGCCATCCTATTTAATTATTTAGGTTTTTTTTGTATTACAGGTTACATAATTACAATAAATCTAAGTGAATTGGTTGGTTTTATTAAATCCCAAAAATTGACTTGATCCACTCCATTAAACGTCCCGGATTTTGCAAATAACGATCAATTTGTCCTTTCAGCAAACTCAAATATGACGCTTGAGAAATCACGCCACTGCGGTACAAAATCAAATCATCA
>NZ_VMTV02000688.1 GCF_007644035.1 Vogesella mureinivorans
GCAGCAGCCGTGTGAAGGCGGTCGCGTCGTGTGTTCCACGCACTGCCAGCAGAGCCAGGCGGATATCGGCGTGGATCTCGGCGATAGAACGCCCGTCAGCCAGTTGCTGCCTGAAGCGAGCGGGCATTGCCAGTGCAAGTACATCGGCACCGTCGCCGGCACGGGCGCGGTAGCGCAGCTCAAACCAGTGCTGCGCCGATTCGGGCGGCGCGTCCTTCGCCAACTGGGCGAGGTCGCGGTACACGCGCTGTGAGTATTCGGCGTCGA
>NZ_VMTV02001116.1 GCF_007644035.1 Vogesella mureinivorans
GGCAGCTCGAAATGACCGAAGCGCAGAAAGCTCGGCGACACGCGGCAGACGATGGCCCCTGGCTCGGGCTTGGGATCGCCCGCGTACAGAATGTCGCGCACCACCGCCTCGCCAGTGGCGACCAACGACAGTGCGCGCGTTGTCGGCACGCCCAACGCCTGCATGGCCTCGCTGCAGATGAACTCGCGCAGCGAGGAGCGCAGCACCGCGCGGCCATCGGCCCGCCGCGAGTACGGCGTGGGTCCGGCGCCCTTGAGCTGCAGCTC
>NZ_VMTV02000474.1 GCF_007644035.1 Vogesella mureinivorans
GAGGATGTGAAGCGACTGGGTGCACTGGTGGGCGAAGTGATTGCCGACCAGGAGGGCGAGGCCTTCTTCGAGCGCGTCGAGGCGCTGCGTCGCGTTGCGATCCAGCGCCGCGAGCAGGGCGAGGGGCTCGATGCGCTGGCCGCTGCGGTCGATGGCCTGCCGCTCGACGAGGCCGAAGGACTGGTGCGCTCGTTCGCGACCTATTTCGGCGTGGGCAACCTGGCCGAGCGCATCCACCGCATCCGCCGTCGCCGCGATTACCAGAAGCAGGCCACGGCCGCGCCGCAGCCGGGCGGTCTGCTGGCCGTGGTCAGCGAACTCAAAGCGGCCGGCGTCGAGTTCGACGAGCTCGTGGCCCTGTTCCGCCGCCCCCACACCGAGCGAGAGTTCACCGCCCACCCCACCCGCCCCGTGCGCCGCCCCATGCCCGAGCAGGAGGCCGAGG
>NZ_VMTV02000880.1 GCF_007644035.1 Vogesella mureinivorans
CTGTCGTTGCAAATATAAAAAAAGCGGTTAATGCTGCACATACTGCGGGTATCCAAGTGATCTATTTTCAAAATGGTTGGGATGATCAATATCAAGAGGCAGGTGGTTTAGGTTCACCGAATTTTCATAAATCCAATGCATTAAAAACCATGCGTAAAAAACCAGAGTTGGCAGGCAAATTATTGGCAAAAGGTGGCTGGGATTTTGCATTAATCGATGAGTTAAAACCTAAAGCTCAAGATATTGTTATTGAAAAACCTCGTTAT
>NZ_VMTV02000891.1 GCF_007644035.1 Vogesella mureinivorans
CCGAGTTTGTGCGCGTGACCAACTCGCTGCTGCCGGTGCGTACCTTCGAACGCCTGGCCCCCGAGCTGCAAACCGCTTCGGCCACGCGCTGCGGCGTGCCGGTGCGGGTGCAGCTGCTGGGCTCCGAGCCGGAGTGGCTAGCGCAGAATGCCGTGCGTGCGGCAGAAATGGGTGCCGTGGGGGTAGACCTGAACTTTGGCTGCCCGGCCCCTACCGTCAACAGGCACCGTGGCGGTGCCGTATTGCTGAAAGAGCCCGACGTTCTT
>NZ_VMTV02000745.1 GCF_007644035.1 Vogesella mureinivorans
CCGCAATGTGATCCATGATGTCGCCAGCGGGTGCCTCGCGCCGATCTGCCTGCCCGTCTTGCACCGAATGCATAACGACGAGTTTGGCAGATGATTTCGCCAATTGCGGATAGAACGCAGCGTCTGGAAAACCGCGAATATCATTGAGATAGGCCACACCACGCGACAAGGCATAGGCTTGCGTCGCGGGTTGATAACTGTCGAGCGAGACGGGAATGCCATCTGCCTTGAGCGCGTCCAGCACCGGCGCGATACGCGCGATTTCT
>NZ_VMTV02000852.1 GCF_007644035.1 Vogesella mureinivorans
GAATTAGCGGCGACTCAAATTCCAGCACCACAGCATAAGCGCCATCAACCTCCTTTTCCTCTAATCCCTTCAGCACTGGTCTTTCCTCGTCTGTCGGACTCAACCCCAAGCTACTCAAAGAGCTATCCAAATGAGCATCTTGACCGTAGCGATAGCGAGTGACATCTTTGCGAATCTGGTTTTGAGTAACAGTTGCTTGCTGCTGGCGTAGTGCCATTACCTCTTTCGAGGTGGGTTTACTGAATGGTACAGGCTTAAGTTCTGCG
>NZ_VMTV02000554.1 GCF_007644035.1 Vogesella mureinivorans
ATGACTGAGGTGCAACTCATTGACTTCTACCTGCACCATGCCACGAATACCGTGCATTTGTGGTCCCGCCATAAATGCTTCAGCTTCATTTAAATTGGGGCGAAGTTTAGAGGTCACTTCTGAGTCACGCATGCCAGCTTGATAACCACAACGAATAAAGAAACGTTTGGTTCTTTCAAGCCCTAGCATCTGAAACAAATCTTTTCTTAAAAATCCCATGATACTGGTATGCATCAACAACATACGATTTTCATCAAACCAGATTT
>NZ_VMTV02000366.1 GCF_007644035.1 Vogesella mureinivorans
CGTGGTCTCGCCTCCGTAGTTCTGCCAGTTGGTATTGGTGACGAAGGAGACCGCCGTGTTGAAGGCGAGATCCGGTGCCATGCCGGCAAAGCCCTGAGGGTTCAGTGGCAGATAGGCCTGAAGGCGCAGGAGTGCGTAAAGGACGACGAAGCCGGCCAGCGAGAATACGAGCATGGCAGTGACATAGGCCCGCCAGCTCTGCTCCCTGCTCGCATCGATGCCAGACAGACGGTAGAGGTTGCTTTCTACGCGACCGAGCACGGGCG
>NZ_VMTV02000824.1 GCF_007644035.1 Vogesella mureinivorans
CGATCCATGATATACAGACGTCCGGCGATACCCGGCGCAATGTTGGGAGCAAACAGCTCTGCCACCTCAATCACGTCGCTGACGTTCTCGCACCCCTGCAAGCGCTGGGTCATTCGTGCGAGCAGCTCGCGGATGGCCCAGTCTGCGTCGCGTTCTTTTTCAAGCCGCTGCCTTGCCAGCCCGTTCTCGCGGAAAATGCGAATGGCCTGCGCCATATCGCCTATCTCATCGAGCTGGTTGAAATTTGGCGTTTCGACGGCGTAATC
>NZ_VMTV02000226.1 GCF_007644035.1 Vogesella mureinivorans
TACGCCTCGCTCGACGAGGTCGACCCCAAGCTGCTTGAAACCTACGAGAAGCTGGGCGTGCCGCTGCACGAACGCGCGCGTCTGGCCGGCGTGGCGGTCGACGCCGTGTTCGATTCGGTGTCGGTGGGCACCACCTTCAAGAAGGAGCTGGCTCAGGCCGGCGTGATCTTCTGCAGCTTTTCCGAGGCTGTGCACGAGCATCCGGAGTTGATCCGCCAGTACCTGGGCAGCGTGGTGCCGGTGGCGGACAACTACTTCGCTGCGCT
>NZ_VMTV02000422.1 GCF_007644035.1 Vogesella mureinivorans
TTCACCCGGCGATGATCGCGATCTGCGGCGGGTTCAATCTCATCTACCAGTTCTGGATCCACACCGAGGCGATCCGCCGGATGCCCGCGTGGTTCGAGGCGGTGATGAACACGCCGAGCCACCACCGCGTGCACCACGCCACCAACCCACGCTATCTCGATCGCAATTATGCGGGCGTTTTCATCATTTGGGACAAGCTGTTCGGCACCTTCACACCAGAAGTCGATCACGAGCCGATCCGCTATGGCATTGTCAAACAACTGGGC
>NZ_VMTV02000371.1 GCF_007644035.1 Vogesella mureinivorans
TGCTCGGCATCCTCGCCTCGATGATCGCCATGGCCTTCTCGCGCCATCGCGAGTTCCGCGCCGACGAGGGCGGCGCCAAGCTGGCAGGCAAGCAGAAGATGATCGCCGCGCTCGAGCGCCTGCAGGCCCAGCACGGCGAAAACACCCTGCCGCGCGAAGTCGCCGCGTTCGGCATCAGCGGCCACATGGCGGCCGGCCTGCAGCGCCTGTTCATGAGCCATCCGCCGCTGCCGGAGCGCATCGAGGCCCTGCGTCGCGCGGCCTGA
>NZ_VMTV02000942.1 GCF_007644035.1 Vogesella mureinivorans
CCATAGGGAGCGCGCAATGTTCGATGGATTGGTCATGCTGGGCGGCGGTCTCGCCCATTTCCTGACCCCGGTCTCCCTGTTCAACATTGCCTGGGCGACACTTTTGGGCATCATCATCGGCGCCCTGCCCGGTCTGACCGCGACCATGGGGGTCGCCTTGCTCGTGACCCTCACCTACAAGATGGCGCCCGACCAGGCGATCCTGTGCCTGATGTGCCTCTATTGCGGGGCCATCTATGGCGGCAGCCGCACGGCCATCCTCCTGT
>NZ_VMTV02001153.1 GCF_007644035.1 Vogesella mureinivorans
CGCGATGATCGCCAGCAGGCGTCCGAATGGTCCTGTGATGAAATCAACGATCATCTGCACGGCGGTCTCGAGCGGCGCGAAGGCGCCCGAGTTCTGCGCAAAGGCCGGTTCTGCGAGGGCGAGACTGGAGATCAGGATCGCGCTGATCGCCAGCGGGCGCATCACGACCTGGGTCCTCATCAAATTGGAAATTTCGTTCATGGGTGACCTCCGGCTAGAAACGCATGACCCCGCCGACCCACTGTCGGCGCTCGCGCAACGTGATG
>NZ_VMTV02000255.1 GCF_007644035.1 Vogesella mureinivorans
TTCGGATCGAAGATGATGTCTTCCGGCGGGAAGTCGAGCTTGTCGCGCAGCAGATGGTAGGCGCGGGTACAGATCTCGACCTTGCGCGCGCAGGTGTCGGCCTGGCCCTGCTCGTCGAAGGCCATGATCACCGCGGCCGCGCCGTAGCGCTGCACCAGGCGCGCCTGCTGCAGGAAGGCGTCCTCGCCTTCCTTCATCGAAATCGAGTTGACCACGCCCTTGCCCTGCAGGCAGCGCAGGCCGGCTTCGATCACGCTCCATTTCG
>NZ_VMTV02000037.1 GCF_007644035.1 Vogesella mureinivorans
TCACCTCGGCCAGCAGGGCTGTCAAACCCGCATCGACCCCAAACCCGCCGAGCAAAGCCGCGTCTCCAAGCACCGCCAGGTTGCGCTTGTCGGCGAACAGCGCGTGCGCACGCGGATGCGGGGTGAGTGCGACGTCCCCTGCGAGATAAGCCTGACGAAGGTCCGCATGCGAAGCTTCCTCAAGCGCGAAATCGGTCAACCGGTTGTAGACCATGTCGATCGGGCCGTCGGCATCTGCAAGCCCCTCCGGGCCGAACCTCAGATC
>NZ_VMTV02000686.1 GCF_007644035.1 Vogesella mureinivorans
TTTAGTCGTTTGAACAGCCAACTCGGTAAGCCATGCGTTTGACTCAGCGCAGTTTCAAATTCTGATGTTTCACGTGAAACACGACGAAGGATAGCATTGACCAAGCCGCTCATTGGCTCAAATCCTAGTTGTTTAGCTGCATTGACTGTTTCTGAAATCGCTGCATGTGCAGGAATACGCGTACATAAGAGTTGGTATAACCCAAGATATAAGCAACTTTCAAGCGCTTCATTGTCCAATGGTTTTGTTAATAGCGGAAGCGTAA
>NZ_VMTV02000016.1 GCF_007644035.1 Vogesella mureinivorans
AGCGGCTGATTTAATTCGAGTCCATTGTGGTGAAATCCGTGCACAAAAAACCTTGGATTATTTGCTGATTCAGCAGAAACCACTTCATTCACAAGACAAAGAAAAAACCACTTTAGACAATCCGAGCACTTATGAAAATAATATGGTGTCTAAAGCAATCGCGTTTATGAGTGAAAATTTAAGTGCCCAAGTTCCCGTCAGCTTGGAACCGTCCCAAGTCACAAGCTCGCCCCCTTTCATTGGGCGAGCTCGTCGAGACAGACTC
>NZ_VMTV02000945.1 GCF_007644035.1 Vogesella mureinivorans
CCACATAGCACGCCATGATCGAAATGCCCGACCTCCGCCACCCGCCCCTGCACGCCTCACGCTTTCTGTCTCCGCGTCTGGCGGGTGACCCCGACGGCGCACCCGATGCGGGCCAGCAGCGCGGCCTCGCGGTGGAGGAAGCGCGGCCCGAGGTGGTGCGTCCTCCGCTGTACCAGGTCGTCCTGCTGAACGACGACTACACGCCGATGGATTTCGTGGTCGAGGTCTTGCAGGTGTTCTTCGGTCTCAACATCGAGCGTGCCAC
>NZ_VMTV02000990.1 GCF_007644035.1 Vogesella mureinivorans
TGAGCGCAGCAAGTTTTGACATACAAAAACTCTGAATTTCGTTTATTTACAGGATAAAGCTAGTTTAGGGATAGCACTATGACAAAAGTGAAAAAACAATAGAGAAATATGGTCAGTGGCAATATTTTGTTGTTCAATTTCCACCAAGACTTGCGTGGCAATCGCTTCAATTTCTGGAACAATCAGATGAGGTTTAACTTTTTCGATTAAAGCTTTAAGTTCATTTGCATCTGCCATATTTAAGGCATAAGAAAAATGAGCAACT
>NZ_VMTV02000705.1 GCF_007644035.1 Vogesella mureinivorans
TCCGCGCTGCGGCTATCGCATCCACCGGCAGCGTCGCCAGCTCCTGAGGGACGGCCCGCAGCCGCACTCGCACAGCAGGAGGAACTATGGGATTCATGCAGGGCAAACGCGCGCTGATCGTCGGCATCGCCAGCCAGCGTTCGATCGCCTGGGGCATCGCCGAAGCCATGTACAAGCAGGGCGCCGAACTGGCCTTTACCTACCAGGGCGAAAAGCTGCGCTCGCGCGTCGAGGAAGCCGCGGCGGAGTTCGGCGGTGGCCCGGT
>NZ_VMTV02000312.1 GCF_007644035.1 Vogesella mureinivorans
GACTACCTTTGGCTGCCGCTGGCAACCAGCCGCTACCTCACGGTGACCGCCGACTTCAGTGTGCTCGACGAACCGGTTGGCTACCTTGAGGGCCGTGCACTGACCGCCGACGAGGAGTCCTACTACGACCTGCCACTGGTCTCGGCGCTGCGACAGCCGCTGTACGAACACTGCGTACGCGCGCTGAAGCGCGGCATGGGCCTGCTCGGCGCACGCGGCCTGCCGCTGATCGGCAGCGGCGACTGGAACGACGGCATGAACCGGG
>NZ_VMTV02000627.1 GCF_007644035.1 Vogesella mureinivorans
GTGACGATGCTCTACTGGCTGCAGGAAACCGGCCACCGCCCCATCAGCCTGATGGGCGGCGGCACGTCCATGGTTGGCGACCCGAGCTTCCGCGACGATCAGCGGAGCCTGCTCAGCGTCGACAAGATCAAGACCAATATCGAGAGCATCAAGAAGGTCTACTCGCGCATCCTCCGCTATGGCGAAGGCCCGACCGACGCCGTCATGGTGGACAACGCCGATTGGCTGCTGAAGCTCAACTATGTCGAGTTCCTGCGCGATGTGG
>NZ_VMTV02000668.1 GCF_007644035.1 Vogesella mureinivorans
TGTACTGTCTTTTATTTATGACAGGCTTATTACAAAGATTAATTATGACAGTATCATTGCAAAAACAAGATGTAGACGAATTTTTGCAAAAAAATGTGACAAAAAATGGGCGATGTGATGAAAATTAGATGACATTTTTAAATAATCTTTGCAGCTTCAGCTTAAAAAGAACATCAAATTGGTGACTAAAAATGCAAATATGACAGTTTGATGACACTGTTATACTTACTTCACACTACTCAAATCAGTCTAGGGCTGAGGAGC
>NZ_VMTV02000547.1 GCF_007644035.1 Vogesella mureinivorans
ATACTAATCATAAGCCATGTACTCATATTCAATTGAGCAATTTTATAGGCAAATGGATATAGAAGAGATAACTTTAAAGTTTAATGTTAGTCCTTTTATCGCAACAAAAACCTGAGGGAGAAACTTGGGCGATTTTAATGAATGAGTTTGGGCAAATTGGTGTTGACCAGCAACTATTGCCTCAAGACTCTGGTTATGAAGTCAAAGAGTTATTGGGGGGGTGCTTATGCTGTGCTGGGCAACTTCCCATGCAAATTGCATTAT
>NZ_VMTV02000737.1 GCF_007644035.1 Vogesella mureinivorans
TGCGGCGATAGCCGTACTCCAGGTTCTGGCGCACCGAAAGATGCGCGAACAGCGCCGGCTGCTGGGCGACATAGCCCAGGCCGCGGCGGTGCGGCGGCAGCCCGCGGCCGCCGTCCTGCCAGATCTCGTCTGCATAGCGAAGCTTCGCCCCGCGCGGCTGCACCAGGCCTGCCAGCCAGCGCAGCAGCAGGCTCTTGCCGCAGCCGGAGGGGCCGAACACCGCATGCACCCCGCCACCTGCGAGTTCGATCCGGCTGTGCAGAC
>NZ_VMTV02000679.1 GCF_007644035.1 Vogesella mureinivorans
CGGTCATCACGCGCTGGAGCTGGCCGCCGGAAACCTGGTGCGGATAGCGATTGCCGATATTGTCCGGGTCGGGCAGGCTGAGCTTCCGGAACAGCGCACGGGCGCGCTTCTCGGCCTCCGCCCGCGTCGCCGTCCCATGTTCCACGGTCGCCTCGACCACCTGGTCCATCAGCTTGTGCGCCGGATTGAACGCGGCTGCGGCGGACTGCGCCACATAGCAGACCTCGCGCCCGCGTATCTTGCGGATGCCGCCTTTGCCGGCCT
>NZ_VMTV02000235.1 GCF_007644035.1 Vogesella mureinivorans
GCCAGCAGGCCGCGCGAGCTGTTTGCCAGCACCGTAACGGACGGCACATTCTTCACCCGGGCGCGCAGGCCATCCTGCACGGATGACAGGTCCAGAGTTTGCAGATCAGACGCATAGGGCAGCCCAGCATGGACCACAGCCGCGGCGGTTTGCAGGGTGATCACACCGCCCGACACCACCAGCTGCGGGTGTACGCTGCCGTCAGCCAGGATGCTGACTGTCTTGCCCTCCAGATGAGATAGGCCGGTGAAGGTGGTGCGCGCCAGCCGCCAGTCGGTAGTGGCAACACCGCGCAACGCCTCCGGCACATCTCGGCTGGCACGGCAGACGCATACGGTGCCACTGGTCACGGATTCGATGGCCAGGCGCAGCACGGCGCCGTCATCGCCGTACGGCAGCTGCAATACAGCCCCTACCATGCCGCCGTTGAAGTAGCTGGCGCTGGCCGTTACGGTGAACGTCTCATAGCGGTAATCCCACGCGCTGCCACCGGAGACGGTCATGCTCGTAGTGCTGGTATTCCGGCCATCGTAGGTCAGGCCGCAGTCCACAAAGAACGCATCTTCGATGGTGTCAAAACGGCGGCTGGCGAAGCGCTCCACGTACCGTGCCGTGGCACCATTGACCGTGCGCCGCACGATGGCGTACACCGCATCTTCATTGCCTTCGCGGATAGCGCACACGCTTTCAAAAGCGCCGTCGGTGTCGTGCCAGTGCCAGCCCACTACCTGTTGGGTCTTCATGTAGGTCAGGCCCACCAGCGCGCCATCGTCGCGCACCATCCACAGTACTGTGTTTGGGCGGCGGGCATAGGCCAGGTCTACGATCTCGCGCCCAGCGAAAAGGTGGTTGGCTAGCGTGCTGAGTTCTTCACCGTCGAAGCCATCCGCCTGCAGGGAGTAGGCCAGGTCCTGGATGGTGGCGTTATCGTCCTGCAGGTACACCGCGCTGATGCCGCTAACGATTGGGGGCAGATGGCTGCAGCCGCCGTAGCCCTGCTGTTTTGTGCTCATGGTGGACGGGGTCAGCACGTCGTCAGGGCCGGATAGCAGCCACTCGCCGCCAGAGGTCAGCACCAGCAGGCTATCCAGCGGCAGGATGTGGCGGATTTCGTTGACCTGTCGGGACACTAGGCTGCGGGTGATAGCGTCATCGTCAACCAGCGGCGTGCTCTTGCCGAAGCTCTTGAAGTCGCCCACCTTGGTCATCCACAGCGTTTGCGGCTGCTGCTTGGTGGCGCCAAACACCATGCGCTGCTGGTAGTAGCCCACAGTACCGGGGTAGCCCTCAATGCTGGACCACGCCGCATGCGCGTACTTGTAGGTGCCAGCCGATACCACGGCATCCGGCAGGCGGCGGATAACGGTAGCCGTGGCCGTCCTGGCATCGGTCACGCCGGTGATGCGCACGATGCCATAGCCACTATGAAGGTACTTCCACTTCACGCCCATTGGGCCAGGATAGTTGGCCGAATCGTAATACGTGCCAGTGCCATCCTGCTCTGTACCTTCGTCATGAGATGGGGCGGTGGAGCCAGTCCAGTATGCCTGCGCAGCTACGGCCGCATTCCCGTCTGCGACATAAACCTTTCCATTTGACCGGCACAGCTTGCCGTCAGGACTGGCGCCTGGGTCGCTCATCTGCCTGCCGCCCTGCCAGGCTGGCGTGTCAGATGAAGCCTGCTCCAGATAGAACAGGTTGCCCACGTTGCCTGCCGCAAAGATATCGGTAGTCGAGGTGATCGTGATGCTACCCGTGGCGGCCGAGGCGGTGACGGTTACCGCCTTGTCGAACGCCACATCCTTGAATGGCCCTTCCTCGGGCGCGTATTCGCTGATGCGCCAGTCGTGGTGATCGTAGCGGCTGAACTGGCGGGGTGCGTAGCCCTGGTGGCACACGGTAAGCACGTCAGCGCTTTGCGTGTATTTCAGGCTGGCCACTGCAGACGCAGGGTAGGGCGTGGCGATCTCCACCGGCTGGCCGGCGCTGGCGTGGCCGGTCGGGTAGACCACCTGGGCGCCGTCTTTATGCACGCGCATGTAGTAATCACCGAACTCCAGTGCGTAGGTCTGCACCGTGCTGAACGCAAACGGAATTAGTCGCGAAGCCTTGCTGGCGTCCTTGGTAGCCGCTACGAAGCGCGTGCCCGGGCGGTTATCAGCGCCGCCGTACTGCCTGCTGATGAAGTTGCGGCAGCGCTTGAGCGAGGTCTGATAGCGCGCCAGATCAACGCGCCCCCACAGGCTGGGTGCCAGCTCGCCGCCGGCAAAAGATGGCTGGTTGGTTTTCATGCGAACCTCGCTTCGTTGATGCCCACGGCGGTGCGGTACGGGTCGGCTGGTGCGTAGCGCTCGCCTGCTGCGCTGGCGCTGGCCGCTGACAACATGGCCATGTAGCGCTCTTGGGCGGCGCGGGCGGTGTTGCCGTCTACCTTGAGCGGCACGCAGATGGCTGCGGCCAACCCCCAAGCCAGGGTTTGTACGAACAGCGGCGGGTATAGGGTGGGGTCTTCAATGCGCTGGATGTAGCAGGCTTCGGCCTGCGGCAGATCGCACGCCAGCAGGCGGCCGGTGCCGGCGGCATTCATGGTCAGGTCGAACGCGATACGCTGGGTGCCAGGCAGCACGGCACGCATGCCCGCTGGCAAGACTTCGGTAACTTTCAGGCAGTCGCTTGGGTAGGCGTAGCCGTACTGCCAGCCTGCGGGTGCCTCGCCGGTATCAGCCAAGGCAGCGCGGCGGGTGGCCCAAGCTGGTGCCATCTGCGCTAGCGCAGCGTCACGGGTGATGTCGTACACCTGGGCGCACACCTGAGCCTCTTTGCTGCGCTCGTCCAGGCTGGCGATGCTGGCCGTGCTGGCTACATTGAACAGCGCCAGATTGCAAATACTTACGATGGAAGTCGCCATGGTCGGCTCCATGAAAAAAAGGGGCGCGCGGCCCCTTTGTTGGATGTTGGTGACTTACTCGGCGGTGCCGGTATCCGCTGCCTCGGCAGCATCACCATTACCCTCGGCGGGCTGGTTCTTGCCGGTGCGCTTGGTGGCGGCCTTCTTGCCTTCGAGCTCAAACCAGCTGGCCGGCTTTGTATCGTCCGGTACTTCGAACCCTTCGCCAGGCTGGCGCAGCACGCCAAAGTAGCCAACAGCGGTCGCGGTTGCTTTCATGCGGTTTTCTCCTTATCAGGCGATGCGCGGGCTATCTGGCATCGGGGTGTTTTGTTGGATGCCTTCAACCACCTGGGCAGAGAACTTGCCAGCAGTCAGCGGGCCCGTGGCTACGGTGTAATACACGCGGCAGTAGCGGCGCAGGTTGACCGGCATCGGAATGACGATCTGGCGGCCTGCGGCCAGGTTGGCCTTGCCGATAGCAGCGGTCACGGCCACGTCGGCAAAGGTGCTGTTGTCGGCGGAGTCCTGAATAGAGAAGGTGACGGTGGCGGCGCCAGCGGCAGCAGCCGATTCCGACACGGTGATCACCATACTGGAACGGTCATCCATACCGGTGTTAGGGGTGGGCTGGCCAAAGTCGATCACGTCGGTAGAGGCCGTCGAGGCAGTGACAGCCTGGGCGCTCGACACCTGCAGTGCTTTATCAATGATCATGGTTTGCATCCTTGCAGAAGAAGTTATTAGGGGCGGGAGTCCGCCCCGTCAGGGTTAAACCACGCGGGCTTCGGTGAGCAGCAGCGCGTCGGTACGACGGCATGGCACGCCATCGAAGGCCACCACGGACTTGCCTGCGATGCTTTCCATGGTCAGGGTGGAGGCGGCTACCTTGTTGGTGATCTGGCGGCGCAGGAAGCTGCGAATCTTGCGCGGCATGTAGAACACCGGGCGGCCCATGCCCAAGTTCGGCACCAGCTCGATAGCCTGGGTCATCAGGTCGATGAGGTCAGCACCGGCGCTAGCGTTCTTGGTCAGGTCGGATACATCGATGTTGGCGATACGAACCACATAGCGCCAGTCGCGCAGGGTCAGACCCAGATCCCACTTGTAGTGGGTGCGGTAGGCTTCCATGCGCGAGCCGGCCACACCGCCAGCGCTCTCGATGGTTACCTGGCCCTTGTCGCTAACCTGCAGGCCAGCTTTGGAGCCTTTCGGGTACAGACCGTGGCAGGTATTCGGACCCCATACCACCAGCCAGATGGATGCGTTGTCGCTACCTGTGCCGCCACCGTCCACGATGTTCATGGCGTTTTCGGCGGAAAAGCTGTTGTAGCGAGGTGCCAGGCCCATGAAGCGCTCAGGGTTGGCCGAGCTGTCGCCATAGAACAGGGTCTGCGCCATGGACTGGTTCATGCCTTCCACGAAGGCTCGATCTTCCGACAGGCGCCAGGCGGCACTGTTGCCGTTCAGGTCGGCCAGTGCTTTATCGACTTCGGCGTAGGTTTCCAGCATGCCCATGCTGTCCTTTACCGGAACAGTCTTGGACTTGGACGGCTGCACGCCATAGTTCAGCAGGCGCCATGTAGCATCTGGCAGGCCGCTTCGAATGGTGGTCTTGTGCTCAGAGAAACCGTTGGCCTCGATCATGGTCATCTCGGTCAGCACTTCGTTGGTTTCGTTCAGCATCTCCACGATATTGGGATCAATGCTGCCGTCTGCGGTCATACGTGCGGTTACGTCGGCCAGCGTCGGGTTGATGGTAGTCAGAGTAGCCATCTGGGTTTATCTCCGTTACGGGTTCATTTTGGATTTGGAGTAAAGGCCTACAGCCCCGCCCCCACTGGTTGATTTACCGCCGGCAATGAACTGGTCCTCGCTCATGGCCTTGCCGACTTTCACAATGAGCTTCACCAGCTCGGGGTTATTCCCCATGCCGGTTTGCTCCAGCATCTGCTTCAGCTCGGGCGTGCCGAACTGCTGCATCACTTTCTGAACGGCGACCAGCGAGCCCTGGAAGTTGTCGCCGCCGATTTCCTTGTCTGTTTTCACTGCCTCGGCCCAGTCCTGCACCTGCTTGCCCCAGGCCTCTGCCTGTTGCTCGGCAATGCGCTGCTGCAGCTGCGGCACCAGGTCCACGACCTTCTGCGCCTGCTCGTTGCTCAGGCCCAGTTCTTTGGCCAGCGGGGTGAAGCTCTCGACTAGCTGGGTGTCCAGCTCGCTGCCTTCCGGCGCCTTGAAGTCGTAGGCTTCCGGCACGGATGGCTTGTCCTGCTGGCCGTCCTTGTTCTCGGCCTGCTGCTGGCCTTCCTGCGAAGCGCTGCCGTCTGGCTGCTGCGTGGCTTGGGTGCCATCGCCTGCGGCGCTGCCGTCAGTGCTGGATGACTGGGAATCGGCACTCGCGCCATCGCCAGACAGCAGAGTGGTGCCAGTCGGTGCAGACGAGGCGGGCGCGCCACCACCACCGGCAGAACCGGTGTCACCGGCTTCCTGCCAGTAGCCGCGGGCGATCAGTTGTTGCTTGATCATTGGTTGCTCTCCTTGGCCTCTTTGGCCATCTTCAGGTACAGGTCAGGGCAGACGCGGTGCACGTCGGCGAACCACTTATTGCCGACAGAACGCTTGCCCTCGTTGAAACTGGTACCGGCCAGATCGCCGGTAAAGCTCTGCTCGAAAATCCGGCAGTCACCCAGCAAGCGCCACATCAGGCGGCGGCCGTACTCGGTCATCATCAGCGCGGCCAGATCGTCGTCGGCTCGCTGGCGCTTCTGCCGTTCTTGCTCCTGGCGCTCGGCCAGCAGCTCTTCGTCGGTCTTTAACTGTTCGTCCATGTCACATCCCCATCAGCGCGGCCAGGGCGCTGGGTTCGGTCATTTGGGTTTCGCTCAGGGTCTTGGCGCCGTCGGCGGCCATCTGTGCCATTTGCAGCTGCTGGGCAGCCTGCTGCTGCTCGGCGCGCTGCTGGCGGATAGTGGCCACCTGCTCGTCAGCCAGGGTGATGCCGGGGGCGATGCTCAGGCGGGTGGCGTAGTCGTCTACGGCCTGGTCGAAATCGACCTTGTCCAGCACGTCCGGCTTAGAGGCGGCCAGGCTGCCCACGAAGCCCACGAAGCGCTCGATGTTGCTGATGCCGGCCATCTTCATGGCCTGGGCCATCACGCTGACGTACTCGACCTTGAGCGCAGCGCCATCCAGCTCGGGCGGTGGCGGCGGAATCAGGCCACGGCGCTGCATGATGGCGAAGGTGCGGGTAATGAGCGGGTCTAGCAGGTCTTCGTCCAGGCGCTGCAGCACTGGCCCCAGCACGGTCATCTTTTCTTCTTTCAGCTCCAGCACGGCCGTGGCGGTCACGTCCTTGGCGTTGCCCATGTTGGAGAGCATCAAGAACAGGTCGTAGAAGAAGGCGCGGCGGATGCGCTCCTCGTTGGCCTGAATGTCCAGCATCAGCTCGTTGAGACGCGGCTGAATCTGGTAGGCCGGCACAAAGCCTTGCTGGCCCTGCACCACGTCGATGTAGGTCACATCGCCCGGCAGCAGGCTGACGCGCTGGTTTTGCATGGTGGACGGTGCCGTCATAGGCGGCTTTACCAGCAAGTCGATGGCCTGGGCCTTGCTGCGCTCCTCGTGCTGCAAGGCTTTGTTGTCGCCAATGGCGGTCATGCCCGGGCACTTGGTGGCGTAAACGTCCTCGCCGTTGACGAACCAGCGCGGGGCCATCACGGGGAATTCATCGAAGCCACCCACGGACAGCAGCTTGTCGGCCTCACCGCCTTGCTCGTAGTACGCGGACAGGTATCGCTTGTTGCGGCCATCTTTCAGCGCTGGGTCGCGCTGGGTATTTGGCTCGATGGCGTGCACGACGGCGTGCCAGTTTTCGGTAGCGCCGGTCTGGTAAGCGCTCTGCACGGCAGTGCTGCAGGCTGTCAGGCCGAACTTCTCCACCATCTGGCCCACGGTCATGGAGAACTCGCGGTAGCAGGTATCCACGCTTTGGCGTGCGCCATTAGCTAGCCAGTAGCTGCCAATCGGGTACGGGTAGGTGCGGATTACCGTGTCGTCGTCTTCGAACACGCCCATGGCAGCCGTGCCAAAGGTGCCAATCAGGCTGTAGATCACCGGCAGGGACTGGTACAGGTTGGACCGCACAAAGATCGTGCGCATGTCCTCGGTCACGCGATGCAGCCAAGCTTTCACCTCGGCGCGCTCGGCCAGCTCGATATCCGACGTGGTCAGGCTGAACCAGGGGCGGGCGGGGCTGGTCATGCCGCCGTGCATGCCGGAACCCAGCGTGTCTGCTGCCAGTACCGGCGTGTTGTTGATGATCTTGGTGTTGCGACGGTCGCCCTTGTTGCGCTCGGTAGTCAGGAAGCGCGGGGCCATGGGCATGAAGAACTCGCCAAGCTCGCGCCAGCTGGTTTCGAAGCTGTTGCGCTCGGTCTTGAGCTGGGCAAGGCGCTTGTCGCAGCGCTGGCGGATGGAGTCAGCCATTAGGCACCCAGCAGGGTTTTGCCTGCGGTGGCAGCACTGCCGGTGGCGCCCTGGCCGCTGGTCAGCACGGCAGAGCTAGCAGCAGCAGAGGCAGCACGGCGGCGCTTGGCGTCAGATGCAGCATTCACCACGCTGGCGTCATCGCTGGATGGAACAGGCGCAGCTGCCGTGCTGGCAGCCGTGGGGATGGTGATGTTTGGGGCAGACAGGCCAATCGCTTTTTTGATTACACCGCACATGGCGACCCACCTCAGATGTTGATGATGGGGTGATGTTGCCCGTGCGGCCTGCGGATTTTCGCGGTTTAGCGGAATGGGTCGTAGTCGGTGACGGTGCGGCCTTGCGGTATGGCGTTGCTACCTTGCGGCATGCGGTTGCGCTTCATCACCGGGGCGGCAAAGGTCAGGGCCAGGGCGTCACCGCAGCCAGGCGAACGGCCAAGGCGGGCTTTCACCTCGTCTTTGGGCTCCAGCACAATCTTGCCGTCCAGCTTCACGCGGTACTCAACTGAATACAGGTCTTCGGCGGTTTCCTGCTCGTCCAGTGCGCCGCCTTCCTGCAGCCACTTCTTCACCGAGTTGTACATTTCGCCGCGCTTGTTGAGCATCTGCGGGTCCAGCGATGCGCTGCTGAACGGGATTAGCTGCCAGTTGCGCCCCCACGTAGCCCCTACCGACTTGATGCCGGTGCCGTAACCGAAGTCGATGAAAACGGCGTCGGCCTGGTGCTTGTCTTCGAAGTCGGCGATACGTTTGGCCATCACCACGTCGTCGTCTGTTTTGTTGCCGCTCCACAGCTTCTTGGCGAACAGGCCACGGCGCATGTAGATCACGGCATCATCACCGCCGGAGTAGGCCGGATCCACGCCGATGATGGTGGCCGCGTGCGCCACGTCGCGCTCGGTGATGACGCGGCGGCGTGCCTCGTCGGTCAGGCTGGTGGGGATGAACTGGGCGTCAGAGGCATCAGGGAACATGCCGCGCACGCGCACCTTGAAGAAGTCGCTGTCTTCGCCGTAATCGCTGCGCCATTCCTCGATCTTGGCCTTGTTCGTCATCTTGGCCTGGCGGCTGTCGATCTGGCGGCAGCGCCAGCGCTGCTTGAACTTGCGGAAGCACTCGCGGAAACGGCCTGTGTTTCGCGTGGGGTTGCCGAACACAAACCAGAACGGCTCGCCGTCGGTCAGGCCGCCTTCGGCCACTTCCCAGATCTTATCGGGCACGGCCGACGCTTCATCGAACAGGTAGAACGGGCTGGAGTTGGCCGCATGCAGGCCGGCGAAGCTCTCGCTGTTTTCCTCGCGACAGGTCTGGCCATCCACGCGCCAGCTCTCAGGGTGTGCCGCGTGGTACAGGTTCATGTTGCCCTTGCCGTTGTTGTACACGAACCAGTGGCCGGTAATGCAGCGCTTGCGCCACTTGCCCAGCTCACCCCAGGTCTTGGTACGCAGCTGCTCGGACGTGTTGGCTGTCACCACGCCCTTGCAGTACGGCCTGGTACTCATGATGAACAGGATGATCCACGACGACAGCGCGCTCTTGCCGATACCGTGGCCGCTACTGGTGGCAGCCTGGTACGCAGCGACGGGCTTCACGCCGTCAAAGTTGTTGCGCTTGATGGCCTCGCCCCAGTCGGTCAGGAACTCGCGCTGCCAATCGTCAGGGCCGGTGAAGCCGTCCAGCTCGCCCACGCCCCACTCGAATGCGTACATGACCCAGCCCAGCGGGTCGTAGAAGAAGCGGCCCATGTCCTCGGCCAGCAGTGCTTCCGGGTCCAGTTTTTCCGCAGCAGACATGAAAAAGCCCCATCGATGTGATGGGGCGGATGGTGCGGCAGGGTGCCTGGGCAGTTTCGCGGTTTAGGGGTTGGCCGCACGCTTGCGCGCCATCAGGATGCGGTCTACCACGCTCACCTGGCCAGACACGTCCAGCTTGTCGTTGAAGATGCCAAAGTGCCTGCCCAGCAGCTCTAGGTTCTTCACCTTGTCCGGCCACTTGATCTTCTTCAGCAGGCGCACGGTGCGGTCTTGCTCGGACTCGCCGCCCATTACCAGCTCGGATAGGTCGATGCCGCTGATGGACAGGCGCCACGTGCGCGGCCACTGGCTGATCGGTTTCAGGCTCATGTCGTCGTTGAGGATGTCGAACACGTCCATCTGGTCGATCTCCTGCAGGCGCTTGATGACGTAGTCGGCGTCTACCTGCGTGCGCTGCTCGCGCTGCTTCATGCGACCTTGGACGGCCTGTTGCACCTGAGCATTCCTGAGCAAGCGCGCTGCGTTGACTTCGGCGGCATTGCCCTTGGCGGCATAGCCCGCACGACGATAGGCACCGGCGGCGTTCAGGTCCACCAGGTACTCGTCAACGAATCGGGACTGCTTCGGCGTCAATGCCATGCTCAAAACCTGTAGTCATATCGGGAGATTTTTGGAAGGCTGCTGCGTGGCTTGCCGGTGGCCAGGCACCAGAAGGTTATAAGCGCCTCGCCGTCGCAGTATCGCGGTTCAGTGCCGTGGCTGTAATAGCGGTCCAGCTTATCGCGGCTGATACCGGTGCTGGCCGATACCGTGCTACGGCAGTGGCCTGCCCGGGTCAGATCGTTCAACACACGGAACCAGTGCACGCGCTTATCCGTCTGCGTGCGCGTCACACGGCGCAGGGGTTTTTCCTCTGCGGCCGGCTGCAGCGTGCTGAACAAGTCGAGCTGGTTGTCTGGGGCCATGGCGAGTACCGGCATGTCA
>NZ_VMTV02000134.1 GCF_007644035.1 Vogesella mureinivorans
ATTTGGTCTGTTAAAGAGCGGTGCTGACTGGCTTGTTTCGTTTGCGTCGTCAGCTGAGGAGGCGAACTATACCCACCCGGGCGAAGGGCGTCAACACTTTGTTAGCAAAAAACTGTAAATATCTTGCCATGTATCGATAAGTGTTTGATTTGCATGAAAACAAAAAAGCCGCCGTTTTCACGGCGGCTTGCGGATGGCGGGCACGGTGTCTGGCCGGCATAGCGGTACACCGCCTACTGCCTGGCTAAACGCTAATAATGACGGCTCTGGCTAGTGGCCGCCCGCCGGTGCGGCGCTCATGCCGGTGGCGGCATTAAAGAAGTTGCCGGCTTTGGTGAGGGCTGCCAGTTTGGCGGGGTCGGTTTCACCGTTGATATTGGTGATGATGAGCTTGCCCTTGCCTTGCTTGTAGTCGTTGCGGAAATCGTAGAAGGCACCGATGACGGCCAGCTTGCCGGATTCGACCTCCCCGCCGAATTTCAGCATGGCGGATTCCACCTGGTTGTTCACGTTCATCAGTACGCCTTCGTTGACGTTGATGCCTTTAGGGATGTTGATGGTGAGCAGCTCTTTCTGGATGGGGCGTTCCAGTTTGCTGAAGTCGCCACTGGCGGCTGCCACGGCGCCGCAGACGGCGTGGCCGATGAACATGAGCAGCGGAGTGTTCAGGTGGCGTACGCCGTATTCGATGGAGCCTTCGGAGGTGGCCAGCTGGTTACCGATATTGCGCACCATGAACAGGTCGTTGACGGCGTCGGGGTGGAAGGCGTTGCTTTGCACGCGGGAGTCGGCACAGGTGACCACGGTGGCGCGCGGGGTTTGCTTGCTGGCAAATTTGTCGAAGTAGCTGCTGTTGTTGCGCTTCATGTAGTTGGTGTTGGCCGCGAGCATGGCTTTCACCAGGTTTTGTACTTTGCCGGTTTCGCTGTCGTGGCCGTGGCCATCGTCATGCGCATCGCCATGCCCTGCCGCTGCACTCGTGTGGGCTTTGGCTTTGCCATGGCTGGCAGCGGGTTTATGGCTGCTTGCCGGGCGGGAATGACTAGCGGCTGGCTTGTGCACTGCCGTAGCGGTGTGAATAGCCGGGCGGCGCAGCGGGTGGATGGACGGCGACAGCGTCTCTGGCGCTTTACTGGCCGCCGGGGTGCCATGGCCGGCGTCGGCTGGCTTGGGTGCCTCGGCGGGGGCGGCGTGGCTGGCCGGTGCTTTGGGCGCCGCTGCGGGGGCATGCGCGTCGCTGGCCATGGCTGCGGTGGTGCCGAGTGTAAATAACGCGCCAAGCAGCGCTGTAACCATCCCCTTGTATTCCATATGGACACCTTGCAAATTAATGTGAGCTTTTAACAGTATCGGCTCTGGCCGGGAAAACTCAATTGTTCAATATCAGCCTTTTACGGTGCGCGGCCGCCACTGGCTAAGCAATACGCCACCCAGCACCATGACGCAGGCGAGTGCCTGGGTGGCGTTGAGTGTTTCGTCCAGGTACAACCAGGCCAGGACCAGGGTAAACAGCGGGATGAGGTTGATGAACGCCCCGGCCAGGGCGACGGGGACCTTGCCTACCGCCCAGGTATACATGCCATACGCGCCCAGCGTGATGCAGGCGCCCAGATAGAGCACCCATAGCATGGCGTCCAGCGGGTAGTGCTGCGGCCAACTCCCCCATGGCGTGAGCAGTGCGGCGCCGAACCACACGCTGCCCATCAGCGTCTGGGTGGCGGTGATGACCAGGGCGGAATAGCGCGTGGAGAGCTTCTTGGCGATCAGGACATAACCGGTAGCGCAGAGCATGGCGAGGAATTCCAGCAGGTTGCCCAGTACCGGGTTGGGGGCGCTGGCTTGTACCTCGCTACCGCCAGTCAGGACCAGCACCCCGGCCAGCGATAGCGCCAGCCCTAGCCAGACCATGCGCGGCTGCCGGTCTTTCAGCAGAAAGTGCGCCCCCACAGCCACCAGCAGCGGCAGGGTGGCGGTAATCATGCCGGCTTGCGATGCGCTGGTATGCAGCAGTGCCTGGGCCTCGAACAAAAAATACAGGCACGGCTCGCACAGCCCCATCAGCAGTAGCCAGCGCCAGTCGCCGGCCTGGTAGCGCCAGCGTTGGCCACGGCGCAATAGAAACGGCAGCATGCAGACGCTGGCGATGATCATGCGACAGAACAGCACGAATAGCGGGTCGAAGACGGCAAACACGGTCTTGAGCGCAATAAAGGAGCTGGACCACAGCAGCATGGCTGCGGTGAGGGCGATATAGGGCAACATGGTGACGCCTGTCATGCGTGAAGCGGGCGAGTGTGACGCAGCAGCATGCCGCCGTCAAAACGACTGCGGCCAACCCGGGGGTTGGCCGCACGCGGGGTAGATAGTGCTACAGCTTGTAGGCCGATACGGTGTGCTGCATGCTGGACGCCAGCTCGCGCAGGCGCTGCGCCTGGCTGGACGCCTCGCCCGCGGCAATGGCGTTATCGGTGGCCAGGCTGGCTACCGCCTCTACCTGATGGGCAATGCCATTCGTCGCCGCACCCTGCTCGCGGATGGCCAGGGTAATTTCCCCGACCAGTTCGCAGCTCTGCGTGGCGCTGCTCACGATATCGCCCATGACTTCACAGGCACGCCCTGCCTCGGCCACGCCGCCATCCACCCGCTCCACAGCGGCCTGCATACGGGCAACGGCACTGCCGGAAACAGTCTGGATCGCCCCCACACTGGCTTCGATTTCCTGGGTAGACAGCGCGGTACGCTCGGCCAGCTTGCGGACCTCGTCGGCCACCACGGCAAAGCCACGGCCCATTTCACCGGCACGCGCGGCTTCGATGGCGGCGTTCAGCGCCAGCAGGTTGGTCTGGTCGGCCACATCGCGGATCACCGATACCACGCTGGCAATCTCGCGGCTGCGTTCGTCCAGCTGCGCCATATTGCCCGACGCCTCACCCACGGCAGACGAGATGGCATGAATACTGCCCACCGTGCTGTCGATCACCTTGCGGCCACCGCCAGCGCTGGCACCGGCACTACGCACCAGCTGGTCTGCTTCCTGCGCGCGATCGCCAACATGGTTGATGCTGACCGTGATTTCTTCCAGCGCCGCTGCCATGGCCGCAGCCGATTCCGACTGCACGTCCGAGCCATGCGCTACCTTGTGCGCAGCACCCGCCACCGCTTCGGACGCTTCGTTAATCTGGCGGGCGCCGTCCATGATCTGGCTCAGGCTGCCACGCAGGCTATCGATCAGCTGGTTAAACGCCATCAGCATCTGGGCGATTTCGTCTTTACCCTGCACCTGGGCGCGGCGGGTAAAGTCCAGGTTACCGGCAATGTCCTGCATCAGCTGTCGTGCGCCACCCAGGCCACGGTCTACCTGGCGGTAAACAGTAAAACCGATCAGGCCAACCAGCAGTGCCCCCAGCGCGGTCAGGCCGATGGTAATACCCAGCGATTGGGCCTGAATGGCAGCGGAGCTCACACGGTTTGTTTCTACATAGGTGTTGTTGTACTTGGCGTGTTTGTCCAGCGCCGCTACCGCGTCGTTAATGGCAGGCAGATTACGCTCGTACAGCTGGCGGGCTTCTTCGGTACGCTGCTGGCGCGACAGGTCGAGGATATTGCCGTAGAAGCTCCACACCCGTTGCAGCTTCTGGCGCTCGTCGTCCAGCAGGCGCTGGTCTTCCGCGTCGGCCACCAAGGCTTCGTACGATTTGAGCGACGCCTCGGTCAGGCTGCGCTGCTCTTTCATCTCGGTTTCGATACCCTGCATGCGGGAGGCGTCGGTATTAATGATGTGCAGCAACACCAGCCCGTTGTAATCCAGAAAATTGGCCCGCGCATCGGCCAGCAGCTGGATGCTGGAAATCGTGGTTTCCGAGTCGTCCAGCAGTGCCTGAAAGCGCTTGAGCTGCCAGATGGCCCCGCTGCCCAGCACCAGCATACCCAACACGGTAATCAGTACCAGCAAGCCGAGTTTATGCGCAATTTTCATAACTTCCCCTTATGTAGACTCTTATAGATTTACGCCTTATTACTTTAGATAGTATGCGTATTCTTGGGCAGCAATGATGAAATCTGTGCGTACAGCCAAGGTGGCTTCAAGGCTGGCGGTAATGTGCTGGCTGAATGCCGTAACGCACCAGCTTGTCGTACAAGGTTTTGCGGGCAATACCCAGTGCCTGGGCGGTGGCGGACACATCACCGGCCAGGCTTTGTAAAGCTGCAACAATCGCGCGGGCCTCAAACTGCTCTACCTGCTGAGGCAGGCTGCTACTGCTGCCCTGCACCTCATCATCCAGCCCTAATACCCAGCGCTCGGCCGCATGGGCCAACTCGCGCACATTGCCAGGCCAGGGGGCGGCCATCAGGGCGGCCAGGCTGGCCGCAGAAAGCGGGGGCACCGGGCGGGCAAAGCGCGCGGCCGCCCGCTGGGCAAAATGGTGGAATAGCTGGGGGATATCTTCGGCACGTTCGCGCAGTGGCGGCAGGCGCAGGGTGACCACGTTCAGCCGGTAGTACAGATCGGCGCGAAAACGCCCGGCGGCGCTTTCAGCTTTCAGATCCAGCTTGGTGGCGGCCACCACCCGGCACTGCACCGGATGGGCACGGTTGCTGCCCAGGCGCTCTACGCTGCGGGTTTCCAGGACGCGCAGCAGTTTGGCCTGCAGCGGTAAGGGCATGCCTTCGATTTCGTCCAGAAACAGGGTGCCACCATGGGCGTATTCTATTTTGCCGATACGGCGCTTGCTGGCACCGGTATAGGCGCCGGGCTCGGCACCAAACATTTCACTTTCAAATACCGTTTCCGGCAACGCGGCGCAATTGATGGCCACAAACTCGCCACGGGCACCCGGCCCCGCCTGGTGCAGGGCGCGGGCTACCAGCTCTTTGCCGCTGCCTGTTTCCCCCAACACCAGCACGTCTGCGTCGGTACCCGCTACCGTAGCCAGCCTGGCTTTGAACTGTCGCATAGCGGGGGCGTCGCCCAGCAGCAGGCTGTCGACCCCGTTGCCAGACAGACTGGCGCGCAAGCGGCGGTTTTCCAGCTGCAAGCGCCGCTGGGCCAAGGCACGACTCACGGCGTCGATCAGGCGGTCGCGCTGCCAGGGTTTTTCCAGAAAATCCCAGGCGCCATCCCGCATGGCTTGTACCGCCATGCCGACATCGCCATGCCCGGTCACCAGCAAAACCGGCAGCTCGGGGTCTTGCTGGCGCAAGCGGGCAAACAGCTGCAAACCGCTCATGGCTGGCAGGCGTACATCGCTGAGTACGATGCAATCCGGGCAGGCTGCAAATTGCGCGAGTGCTGCTTCGGCACTGTCGCAGGCGTGCACGCTAAAGTCGGCCAGCTCCAGCGTTTGGGTACAGGCCTCGCGCACGGAGGCGTCGTCTTCTACCAGCAAGATATAAGGTGTCATGGGGTAGCAGTATCCGTCTGCAGCAGGTGCAGGGTAAAGCTGGCACCACCGTGTGGCAGGTTGGCGGTAACGATATGGCCACCGGCATCCCGTACGATGCCGGCCACAATGGCCAGCCCCAGACCCAGGCCGTGACCGTACGCTTTGGTGGAGTAGAACGGCTCCAGCACCCGTTGCGGGTTGTCTGCCGGCAAGCCGGGGCCGTTGTCGCTGACTTGCAGAATGGTCTGGCCAGGCGCGTACTGCAGGGTGATGCGGATATCGCGCTGTGGCTGGTCGGCCAAGGCGTCGGCGGCGTTACGCAACAGGTTACCCAGCAGCTGTTCTGCGGCCAAGGGGTCGAGCGGCAGGCTGGCGCCGGGCGGGTACTGCCAGTGGCATTGCACTCCACGGTCTGCCATGGCCTGCTCCATGACCTGCTGCAGCGCTGGCAGGGCGCACTCGCCGCGCACCGGGCGGCGGGTGGCAAACAGCTTGAGCTCGGCCGTCATGGCGGCCAGCTTGTCGGTTTCCCGCAGGATGCGCCCCAGGTTGCTGTCGGCGTCGTCCAGGCGGCCGCGCGCCAGAAACAGCCGCGTGTTGTCGGCAAAACTGCGCAATGCTGCCAATGGCTGGTTCAGTTCGTGAGCAATGCCGGTGGCCATGCGGCCCAGTGCGGCCAGCTTGCCGGTACGGATGAGCTCGGCCTGGGTGTCGCGCAGCGCCTGTTCGGCCTGCAGCCGTTCTGCTACTTCATCTTGCAGTCGCAGGTTGGCCGCAGCCAGCTCGGTAGTGCGCTCGGCAACGGTACGCTCCAATGTAAGCTGCGCGGCCAGCCGCTCGCGCACGCGGCGCAAGCGCAGGCGGGCATACAAAGCGGCCAGCGCTAGCGCCAGCACGGCCAGGCCGCTGATTGCGCCGGCCTGCCAGGCTTGGTCGCGTGCGGGGCGCGTGTCGCCCAGCAGCATCATGCGCCAGCCCACGCGGCCAACCTGGCGGCTAACAATCAGGTAGTCTTGCCGCCCCAGGCTGAGGCTATCGCTGCCGTGCCAGATGAACGGCAAGGTCTGCAAGGGTGAGGTGTAATACTGGCGGGTATTGGCCAGCCGGGTGCGTACATCCTGTGGCAAGGGGGCCAGGGTGGCAAACTTCCAGGCGCTGCTGGCAGCCAGGGTCACCACGCCCTGCAGATCAGCTACCAGTACCCGCTCGCCGCTGCGTGCCCAGGCAGACTCCAGCGGAGCCAGGTCGATCTTGGTCACCACCACGCCTTGCACCTCGCCTTGCCGCCACACGGGGCGGGCAATGAACATGCCGGGCTGGCGCGTGGTGGCGCCCACGCCAAAGAAGCGGCCGGTTTCGCCGCGCAGCGCGGCACGGAAATAAGGGCGAAAAGCGTAGTTATTGCCAATCAGGCTGTCGCCGCTTTGCCAGTTGCTGCTGGCCAGGGTGGTGCCATGGCGGTCCAGGACAAAGAGCTGGGCGGTGCCGGCTTCGCCGTTCACATCGGCCAGATAGCGGTTGATGCGCGCTTGCAGCGCGGGGTTGGCCGCATCGCCCAGCAAATTGCCCACATTCGGGTCACGCGATACCACATAGGGCAAGGCTTCAAAGCGGTCCAGCTCGGCGTCCAGCGCCGTGGCATACAGTGCCAGGCGGTGCGACAGTACCTCGCGCAGCTCGCCTTGTGCCGTGCGCCAGCTGGCCCAGCCGCTCAGCGCTGCAATCAGGCCGATAAGCAGCAGGCCAAACAGCAGGCGCGCGGGCGCCCGCTGCGGCGGTGGGGCTGGCTGGGTCGTCACGGCGTCAATCCTTGCAAGGTGCTACGGTGGTGACAGTATCGTCGGCGGGTAGCCAGTGCCACAAGGGCTGGCAAGGCTGGCCAGGCAGGCACAAGCGGTAGTCCGGCACGTAGGGGCTGCGCGTCAGGCGCAGCACCGGCACACGAAGTTGCGGGGAGTAGGTCCAGGCACCGTTTTGCCATACCGCCCCGTCGGGCACCTCCATACCGGCTCCGCTACCACGCACGGTGGCCGCAACCAGTAGCAGACCATCCGGCTGTACCTGCCATTGCTCTTGCCAGTCTATCTTTTCGATAGAGTGTGTCCACACCAGGGTAAAAGCCGCCACCAGCAGCTTGATGCTGGTGGCGGCCGTGGCCAGGCAGAGTGCCATCAGGCTTGCTGCAGCACAGGCTGGCTACGGTGGCGGTACAGATGCCACAACACAAACACGGCGCTGGCGGCAAAGCCCAGCTCGTCGGTAAGCGGCAGGGCCGCCACCAGCAAGCAAGCGGCCACAAAGGCCAGCACACGCTCGGCCAACAGCAGGTGGCGCAGCCAGAAGCCGATGGCCACCACGCCCCACAGCGATACCGCCAGCAGCGCCTTGCCAAAAGCGTAGCCTGCGGCCAACCAGTCGGCCTCGCCACTGAACTGCAGCATCAGTGCCGGCGCATATACCGCCATGTACGGCACAATGAAACCGGCAATGGCGATCTGCACCGCGCGGATGCCGATCTTCAGCCCCGACTCGCGCGCGATCGGTGCGGCGGCAAAGGCGGCCAGCGCTACCGGCGGGGTCAGGTCCGCCATGATGCCAAAGTAGAATACGAACATGTGCGACACAATCAGCGGCACCCCCAGGTCCAGCAGCGCCGGTGCCGCAATGGCACTGGTGATGATGTAGTTGGGGATGGTGGGAATGCCCATGCCCAGCACCAGGCAGGTAATCATGGTGAGCACCAGCGACAGAAACAGGCTATGGCTGCCCAGTGCCACCACATAACCGGCAAAGGTCGTGGCAATACCGGTCAACGTGATGCTGCCGATAATCACCCCCACCAGCGCGCAGGCTACCCCTACCGGCAGGGCATGCATGGCGCCATCCACCAGGGCGGTGTAGGCGGTACGCAGTACCGGGCGGCCATCCTGGCGCAGCCACAATGCCACGGCCAGCACGGCAATCACCGCCATGGGCACGATGATGCCACCTTTGACAAAGCCCGCAGTCAGCAAGCCCAGGCCCAGCCAGAAGATGACGCGCAAGGCGGTGCCGCGAATACGCAGCGCCAGCGCCGAGCCAAAGATCAGGATCACCGTCAGCACCAGGCCCATCATGCCGGAGAACAACGGCGTGAAACCGGCAAACAGCAGGTACACCAGGCCCAGCAGCGGCAGCAGCAGGTACCACTGCTCGCGCACCGCCTTCCACGGGTCGGGGCAGTCGGCCTTGGGCAAGCCTACCAACCCGGCACGGCCCGCCTCCAGGTGCACCATCCAGAAGGTGGTAAAGAAGTACAGCACCGCCGGCAGCAAAGCCGCCTTGCAGATGTCCACGTACGGCACGTTGATGGTTTCGGCCATGATGAAGGCCACCGCCCCCATCACCGGCGGCATGATCTGGCCCCCCATGGAGCTGGTGGCTTCTACCGCGCCGGCAAAATCCGCCTTGTAGCCGAACTTCTTCATCAGCGGAATGGTGAACTGGCCGGTGGTGACCACGTTGGCCACACCAGAGCCATTGATGGTGCCCATCAGGCCGGATGAAATCACCGCCACCTTGGCCGGGCCGCCACGAGTATGCCCCACGGTGCCCAAGGCAAAATCATTGAACAGGCGAATCATGCCGGCCTGCTCCAGAAACGCACCAAACAGGATGAACAGGAAGATATAGCCGGACGACACATAGGTGGGCGTGCCATAGATACCTTCGGTACCGAAAGACAACTGGCCAATCAGCTGGTCCAGACCATACCCGCGGTGCGCCAGATCGCCGGGCAGGTATTCACCAAAGGCGGCGTAGCCCAGAAAAGTCAGGCAGATCAGCGGCAGCGCCAGGCCCATCACCCGGCGGGCACCTTCGAACACCAGCAGCAAGGTAACGATACCCACGCCCATGTCCAGCGAGGTCATCTCGCCGGCACGCTGGATCAGGTCTGCCTCGAACACCCAGTGATAAAACGCCAGCACAAACGACAAACCGGCCAGCGCATAACCCGCCAGCCCGCCCCCTGCCCCGCGCTGGCCGCGTGCGTTGTACAGCTGAAACACCAGCAGCAGCAAAAAGCCGACGTGCAAGGCACGTACTACGCTGCTGGACAGCGGGCTGAACGCCGCCGTGATGATCTGGAAAACAGAAAACAGCAGCGCGGTCAGCATGATGCTGCGCGGCAGGCTGCCCTGTTGTAATGAATCACTCATGAAACCCCTCCTGCAAAAGCACAGGTAAGGCGCGCAGGCCGTACCGGCAGGCCAACCCCCGTTGTACCTGCCCCCGGCAGCCCTGCGGCCAACCTGGCAAAACCTGAAACCAAGGTAAAACACCCAGCCAGCCCACGCCTGGCTACACCACCGGGCCGCCTGGCCAGGCGGGCTGGGTATGCGCGGTGCTTACTTCAGCAAACCGGCTTCGCGGTAGTATTTTTCTGCGCCTGGGTGCAGCGGCATCGGCAGGCCCTTCAGCGCGTTGGCCGGGTTGAATGCCTTGATGGCGGAGTGCGCGTTGGCCAGCACTGGCAGGTTGGTAAACAGCTGCTTGGTCATCATGTAGACCGTGGCGTCCGGCACCTTGTCGTGCGTGACCAGCAGGTTGTTGATGGCCACGGTCGGCAGGTCGGCTGGCAGGTCGTCATAGGTTTTGGCGGGGATTTTGGCTGGCTGGTAGGCCGGGTCGCCGATGCGGGCCACCACGTCGGCCGGCACCGCCACAAAGGTCACTTTCAGCGCATTGGCCAGGTCGCGGATGGACGCCACCCCTAGGCCAGACGACTGCAGCGTGGCGTCCAGCTGGCGGTTTTTCATCAGCTCTACCGACTCGCCAAACGGCAGGAACTCCACCTTGGCAAAATCCTTGTAGCTCAGGCCGGCCGCCTTCAGGATAGCGCGTGCGTTCAGCTCGGTGCCCGACTTGGGCGCGCCTACCGAAATACGCTTGCCCTTCAGATCCGCCAGGGTTTTTACCCCCGACTCGCTACTGGCCACGATCTGGATGTAGTTGGGGTAAATGGACGCCACCGCACGCAGCTTTTTCAGCGGCTGGGCAAAACCGGCCTCGGCATCGCCCTTCCAGGCGTCGGCCGCCGCGTCAGCCAGCGTAAAAGCAATTTCGCCACGCCCGGCCTGCAACAGGTTCAGGTTTTCTGCCGAGGCCTTGGTGGCCTGTACCGACACCTTGGCAGCCGGCATGGCCTTGCCGTATAGCTGCGACATGGCCACCCCTACCGGGTAGTACACACCGCTGGTGCCACCGGTCAGCACGTTGATGAACTCGGCACCGTGGGCAAACGGGCTCAGGGCCAGGGCCAGGCTGATGGCTGCAATGGGCTTTTTCATGTGTTCTCTCTCCTTTGTCGGGCTGCGTTGCCAGCCCTGTCGTGTTGTGCAAAAGCGCCACAGACAGAGCAGGCCGCATGCCAGCTTGGCCAGGAAAGACAAAAAATCATCATAAACAAACACTTAGCCCATCAGGCACGAGCACATCCCGCCAGCTAGTGTGTAGAAACCCGCACGGGGCCCGATGTGCCGTGCGCTTTCCCGCACAGTGCCGCCAAGAGGGCTTTACCCACCCTGTGCCACACAGTACAAAGCCGGCAAGGAGAGTAAACAGATGGACAAAATCGATACCGTCGTCATCGGTGCAGGCGTCGTCGGCCTGGCCTGCGCCCGCGCACTGGCCCAGGCGGGCCGCGATGTCATGATCGTGGAACAGGAAGCCGCCATCGGCCAGCACACCAGCAGCCGCAATAGCGAGGTGATACACGCCGGCATCTACTACGCCCCCGGCAGCCACAAGGCGCGGCTGTGCGTAGCCGGGCGCGACATGCTGTACCGATACTGCGCCGAGCGCGCCATACCGCACCAGCGCATCGGCAAGCTGCTGGTAGCGGTAGACGCTGCCGACGCCGGCAGGTTGGCCGCACTACAGCAGCACGCCGCCGCCAACGGTGTCGCGCTGAGCTGGCTGGACCACGCCGCGCTACGCGAACGCGAACCGGCGCTGCACGCCCACGCCGCCCTGCACTCGCCCGCCACCGGCATTATCGACAGCCACGCCCTGATGCAGGCACTGCTAGCCGATGCCGAACACGCCGGTGCCATGCTGGCGCTGGCTTCGCCTATTCTGGGTGGGCACGCCCGCCGCGAAGGCATGGTGCTGCAGCTGGCTGACGGTTACGAAGTACTGGCGCGCCAAGTCGTGAACGCCGCCGGGCTATGGGCGCCTACGCTGGCGCAGCAGCTGCATGGCGTTCCACGTGAAACCATCCCCACACCCCGCTACGCCCGTGGCGTGTACTTTGCCCTGAGCGGGCGCAGCCCGTTCTCGCAGCTGATCTACCCGCTGCCCGAGCCAGGCGGCCTGGGGACGCACCTGACGCTGGACCTGGGCGGCCAGGCGCGCTTCGGCCCGGACGTAGAATGGATTGATGGCGTGGATTACACGGTAGACCCGCAGCGCGCGCAGGGCTTTTACCACAGCATTCGCCGCTGGTGGCCGGGGCTGGCCGACGGGGCGCTGGCCCCCACCTATAGCGGTGTGCGGCCCAAGATCGTGCCGCAGGGTGCGGCAGACGGGGATTTTGTCATTCAGGGCCCAGCCGTGCATGGCCTACCCGGGCTGGTGAACCTGTACGGTATCGAGTCGCCCGGCTTAACCGCCAGCCTGGCTATCGCGGCCGAGGTGGCTAGCCTGCTGCGCTAGCGCCAGCCTGGCTACCACCCGCAAGATACGCTGGCGTATCAGCCCGCTTACCGGCCGTATCAGGTACCAGTACGGCCAGAAACGGCGGTAACTGGCCTGCGTGGGGCAGGCTACCCGTGTTTCGGTGCATAGCAGCGTCTGGCCATCCGGCTGGGCGCTTACCGTAAAACCCAGCACCAGGCGCGGGCAAGGCAGCGTGGCAAAGCTGGCCGCATCGGCAATGGGCTGCAGGCCGTAGTCACTACGCCAGAACTCGCCCGCCAGCCCCCATACCAGCTCGTGCTCGCCCTGCGCCAGCAGGGTAAATTCGTGCAGGCCAAACGGCGGCTTGTGTGGCAGGGCATTGGCGTAACCCAGCCGTGCGGCCAACCTGCCGGGTAGCTCGCGCAGCGCGATAAAACGGCTTACCCACGGGTCTTGCCACTGCGGCAGCTGCGCCAGCGCCTGCATGACCGCAGCGGGCGTGGCGGCGACGCGGCGCTGGTGGCGCTCGGCAAACTGGTACTGCGGTAGCAGGCTATGCAGCAGGCTCATGGCTGCGGTTCGGCGTCGTAGCGGCGGAAAATGGCGTTGTAGCGGCCGTCGCTTTTCATTTCGCGCAGGCGGTAGTCCATGCGCTGGCGCAGGATCGGGTCACGCCACAGCACGGTAGCCTCACGCGGTGGCAGGATGGCAAAAATGTCTACCGGCTGGCGCACATCCACCCCGGCCTCGCCGCGCAGGTGCTTGCGGTACCAGTCCAGCACCAGGCGGTCGGCCAGAATCACGTCTACCCTGCCCGCGTACAGGCTTTTCACCTGCTGGCGCTGGTCGCCGGTTTCGTTGTAGTGGCCTTGCGATACCGCCTCCAGCCTGTCGAAACTGTCTGGCATGTCGTTCTGTGCACCATCCCACGCCAGAATGTTCAGCCCCACCAGGTCGGCAGTACTGTCCAGCTTGAGCTTGCGCTTGTGCAGCGCCATGGCCAGGTTGTCGAAGGTGTGCAGCGGGCGGCCCAGCGTGCCGGGCAGGTTGGCGTGTTTTTGTGCCAGCGGCGATATATCGTAGATGGCGTCTACCTCGTTGCGGCGGAACATCGCCATGCGCCGCGCCACCGGGTAGTACACAGGGTGTAGCGCCAGGCCTTCGGCTTGCAGCGCTTCGCGCAGCAGCTCTACCGCAATACCGGGGCGCACCCCGGTATTGACCCAGGGTGGGCTGTGTTCGGGGAAGGCCACTTTGATCACGGTGGCAGCCTGCGCCGGCAGGGCCAGCAGCAGGGCGGGCAACCAGAACCATCGGGTCTTCATGGTGTGCGCTTGGCTAGTCAAAGGCCAGGGTACTTTCCAGTACGGTCAGCGCATCGCCCAGCTGCAGTACGCCGCTGTTGCGCGCGACCAGGTTCACGCCAAAGCACACGCCCTCGTCCAGGCGGCGGTAGCCTATCAGGGTAGCCAGCGGCTGCTTTTGCGGGTGGGGCACGGCGGTATCCGGGTCGATGGTGGTAAAGATGCAGCGGGTGCAACGGCTCACCACCTCGAACTCTACCTCGCCAATGCGGATACGCTGCCACTCGTCTTCTTCAAAGGCAAAGGCGTCGTCCACCACCAGGTTGGGGCGGAACTGGCGCATGGACACCGGTGCGGCCAACCTTTGGTTCAGGTCGTCCAGCGAGGCCTGGCTAATCAGCAAAAACGGCGCGCCGTCGGCAAAAGACAGCGGCGTTACGCCATCCTTGAACACGCGGGTCGTCTGCCCCAGCCACAGCAGCTGCACCGGCTCGGCCAGCAGCTGGCTGAACCAGGCGTCGGCAGCCACATCGCCGCACAGTGCAGTGAAATCGCTTTTCCAGACCTGGGCGCGGTGCGGCAGGGCAAAGCGCGCGGTATCGGTATGCAGCGGCGGCTGGCCCGGCGCAGAAAACTGCCACGCGCCCTCCCCCGCCCCGGCCGCCTCCACCTGCACCAACGCCGGGTGGGTACGCGCGGTGATCTGGCTACCATCTGGGCGCACTACCAGCCACACGCGGTCGTCGGCCAGGCCCTGCAAAGTCACCGTGGCGTGTTGCACCGCCTGGCCGCGGCAGGATTTCAGCGGGTGGATAAACAGCTGCGTCAGCGCCATAAGCTGTGCCCTATAGTAAAGACGCCCTAGGCTACCGCCAGCACGCGGCTTAAGCAACGCCCAACGCGTGGCTGCTTGTCATTTATATTTTATAGAAACAAAAGAAACTGGTTAGATGCGCCTATTGAAAGAATAGCCATTTCGGCTACTCTGCTGTTACTTGATGCCGCGCATCGCTGCGCAGCAGGCATGGGAGATAAAGATGTTCAATAAACACCTGAAACAGGAAATTTCAAGCCTGAGCGCCGCGCTTGCCAAGCATCAAGCCATCGAAGCCGCCATTGACCGCTCCAATGCGGTAGTACAGTTCGACCTGGACGCCAAAGTGATTACCGCCAACCAGAACTTTCTGCGCACCCTGGGCTATAGCAGCCTGGAGCAGATTACCGGCAAGCCGCACAGCACCTTCTGCGACAGCACGACCGTGGCCAGCGCCGGCTACCGGCAATTCTGGGAAACACTGCAGCGTGGCGAATTCTTCAGCGGCCGCATCAAACGCATTGGTGCCCAGGGGCAAGTGCTGTGGCTGGAAGCTACCTACAACCCCATCCTGGACAGCCATGGCAAGGTCTCTGGTTTCATCAAGTTTGCCACCGACATCACCACGCGCGTCATCGCCGCCGCACGCGACCGCGCCACACTGGCCGCGCTGAACCGCGCCATGGCGGTAATCGAATTTACCCCCGACGGCCAGATCATCCAGGCCAACGATAATTTCCTGCAGGTCATGGGCTACCGGCAGGACGAGATCAAGGGCAAACACCACCGTATTTTCTGCGACAGCAGCTTTACTGCCAGCCCGGAATACGACCAGCTCTGGCGCACGCTGCGCAGTGGCCAGTACTTTTCCGGCCAGATAGAACGCCTCACCAGCCGTGGCGAGCGCCTGTACCTGGAAGCCAGCTACAACCCGGTGTTTGATGAAGATGGCAAAGTCAGCAGCGTGGTGAAGTTCGCCACCGACATCACCGCCAAGGTGCTGCAGGTCCAGAAAGAACGCGACAGCGCCCTGTTTGCCCTGACCACCTCGCAGCAAACGCAGGCGCTATCCGATAGTGGCGTGGGCAATATCCTGCAAAGCGTGGCCGATATCCGCGCCATGGCCACCAGCATCGAGCAAGCCGGCCATAACATCCAGGCACTGGGCGAGCGCTCGCAAGCCATTACCTCCATCGTGCAAACCATCAAGGACATTGCCGACCAGACCAACCTGCTGGCACTGAACGCCGCCATCGAGGCCGCGCGCGCCGGCGAAATGGGCCGTGGCTTTGCCGTGGTAGCCGACGAAGTACGCAAGCTGGCCGAGCGCACCTCGTCGTCCACGGCCGAGATTGCCGGCATGGTGGGCGATATCCAGCAGCAAACCCGTACCGCAGTAAGCAATATGGACCAGCTGCTGGAGCAAGCCCGTGGCAGCGTACAGCTCACCCAGGGGGCAGGCGATACCATGCAGCAGATACGCGATGGCGCAGAAAAAGTGGTGCAAGCCATCGGCCAGTTTGCCCACCTGAAAAACTAGCCGTGCCCTGGTACCCGCACGCCGCCGCTAGCGGCCAGACGGTACTGTGGTAGCACGACAAATTTCCGACTAAATCAGTCAACAATTTTATCCACAGCATGGCGGCACGCCTGCGTGGCTATAGCCAGACCTGTGGATAAGTTGGCCGCACCGCCCGCTGTGTGGCGGCGTTAGCCCTCGCTATTGCCCTGTGCCGGGTTGGCAAAAAACGCACTGGGCGCCACGCCAAACTGGCGGCGGAACATGGCAGTAAAGGCGCTGGGGCTGGCGTAGCCGGCAGACAGCGCCACGTCCAGCACCCGTGCACCACCGGCCAGCAGTGCCAGCGCGTGCATCAGCCTGGCCTGGCGCCGCCAGGCGCCAAAGTTCATGCCGGTGGCGCGCTGGAAACGGCGCTGCAGCGTGCGCACGTCCACCCCCAGCCAGGCCGCCCAGTGCTCGCTGCTGCGCTCGTCGTCCGGCTGCGCCTGCAGCTGGCGGCACAGCGGTGCCAGCAGGTCGTCGCTCGGCGTGGGCAGCGCCAGCGGCAGCGTTTCCAGCACCTCGCATTCTTCCAGCAGCAGGGCCAGCAGACGCGCGGCGCGGGTATCGGGTAACACCGGTGGCGGCATGCGCACAGCGGCCAGCAGCAGCTCGCGCCACAGCGGCGTCACCGCCAGCACGCAGCACTGCTGCGGCATGCCGGCCAGCGCATGCGGCTGCACGTACACGCTGCGCACCTGCGCCGGGCTCAGCATATGTACCTCGTGCCAATGGCCAGGCGGAATATAGATAGCGCGGCTGGGCGGCACGATCCACTGCCCGCGCGGGGTAAGGATGCGCATCACACCGGCAACGCCGTACAGCAGCTGGGCCGTGCTGTGGGTATGGCGCACGGTGGCGTAGCCGGCCGGGTAGTCCTGGGTTTTGCCTATCATCAGCGTGGCGCTGGTGAGCAGCGGTGGGTTGATGTCTTCGACCGGGGCGTGCATGCCGTTTTCTCGATAGTTGATGCCCGTACGCAGCAGGACAGGCATGAACAGCCATTCTAGGATGGGCTACCTTCCCCCACAAGGAGCACACCATGAATGCCAGCCCCGCCGCCGTTGCGGCCAACCCTGACACCGCCACACCCCGCTGGCGCGTGATTAGCGCCGTGAGTGCGGCGCACTTTCTGAACGACATGATGCAGTCGCTGATTCTGGCGCTGTACCCGCTGCTAAAGGGCAACTACGCGCTGAGCTTTGCCCAGATCGGCCTGCTGACCCTGGTGTACCAGTGCACCGCCTCGCTGCTGCAGCCCATGGTAGGCATGTTTACCGACCGCCGCCCGCAGCCCTACGCCATGATGCTGGGCATGCTGTCCACGCTGGCCGGCCTGCTATTGCTATCGCAAGCCACGCAGTACGGCTGGCTGCTGGTCGCCGCCGCGCTGGTGGGCACCGGCTCGTCCATCTTCCACCCCGAATCGTCGCGCGTGGTACGGCTGGCCTCGGCCGGGCACAAGGGCCTGGCGCAGTCGCTGTTCCAGGTGGGCGGCAATGGCGGCACCGCCACCGGCCCGCTGCTGGCCATGCTGCTGATTCTGCCCTACGGCCAGGGCAGCCTGGCGTGGGTGGCGCTGCTCACCCTGCTGGCCATGCTGCTGCTGTGGCAGGTGGGTAACTGGTACCGCGCCCAGCTGGCGCACGCCGCACAGCGCCGGGCCAGCGTGGCGGCCAACCCGCTGTCGCCAGCCGACACGCGCAAGACGCTGGCCGTACTGATGGCGCTGGTGGCCACCAAGTACACCTATATGGCCAGCCTGCACAGCTACTTCACCTTTTATCTGATCGAACGCTTTGCCGTACCCACCGCCAGCGCGCAGCTGTACCTGTTTGCCTTCCTGCTGGCCGTGGCAGTGGGCACCCTGCTGGGCGGGCCGCTGGGCGACCGCATCGGTCGCCGCCGCGTGATCTGGTTTTCCATTTTTGGCAGCGCACCATTTGCGCTGGCACTGCCGCACGTGGGCCTGAGCGCCACACTGGCGCTGGTGGTGATCATCGGGCTGATTCTGTCGTCGGCGTTCTCGGCCATTCTGGTGTACGCGCAGGAGCTGCTGCCGCAGAAAGTAGGCACCATCTCCGGCCTGTTCTTTGGCCTGGCGTTTGGCGTAGCCGGCCTGGCCGCCGCCGCCCTGGGCCAGCTGGCCGACCACGCCGGCATCCAGGCCGTCTACCAGTGGTGCGCGTGGCTGCCGCTGGCCGGCATCATCGCCGCCCTGCTACCGGAGCTGCGCCGCCGCTAGCCACACCGCCGCCCAAAACAAGGTTGGCCGCACGCCATTACGGCATGCGGCCAACTACCCGCCGGGCGCGGTGGTTAAAAGGTGTTGCCCGGTTAATCCAGCGGTGCATCCGGGATGATGGGGCGGTGTACAAATGGGCGGGGCATTCAGGTATTGGATAGCAACCCCGGATGCGGCTGTGGCTTATCCGGGCTACGGGCCGATCTTTGCCATTCAGGAATGGATACTTGCTGACCGTGAGCTAAAACGCATCCCGCTGCTTAATTTCCGCCTGGCACGCCATGCCTACCTCACATAATCACCGCCATCACCAGTGACAACAGTAGTACGTAGCATGCTGCTGGCAACCACAAAAACCAGAAGCGTACCGGCAAGCCATCCACCGCAAAGCTGCACGCCGCGCGGTACGACACCACGCATGACCACACCGTAAACAGCAGCATCAGCGAGCCCCAGCCCGCACCGGCCTGATGCGCAGCCGCAGGCCCGGCGTACAGCGCCGTCTGACACAGCGCCAGCAGCAGCAGCGGCAAGCTCTGCACCAGATCCTGGTACACGTATACCAAGCGCACCTCCGCTACCGGCACCTCGCCCGCGCCGCACCAGCGCAACCGAAGCCGGAACCACCAGCCACCCAGCCAGCGCAGGATCACGCCATTGAGCGCCCCCACCGCCAGCACCAGCAGCCAGTACACCGCCCACGATTCCGCCAGCCAGCTAACCAGCGCCGACGCCTTGCCCGCCTCGGCCTGGCCCAGGTACTTACCCACCCGCGCCATGGCGTAGCTGATGCCACACAGCCACGCTACCAATAACGCCTCCGGCCGCAGATGCAGCCAACCATGGCTGGCAAAAAACGACGTTGGCCGCATGAACAGCACCAGCAAGGCACGCGGCGACAGAGGCGATAGCCGCGGGGCCGCCGGCTCCGGCGTGGCCGACGCCAGCGCATCGCCCAGCTGTGCCAGCGCCGCCTCGGCGTACAGCAGCGCACCATCCGGCTGACAATTGAGTAAACGCGAGCGGCTACGGCTGGCGTTGAGGTGCAGCGGGTTCGGCTCCACCACCTCGGACGCCTCCATCAAGCCCATGCCCTGCGCCAGCGCCGCGTCCACCGCCTGCCAGAACACCGCAAGCCGGCCATCGGAAAACCGCTGTTCCAGCATGGCGCGCACGTGCGGGTCGCTGTCGGCATCGCGGCGCAAGGCCTGTAGCGACGCATAAGGCAGGTACACGCCTGCGCAGTAATTGTGCGTGAGCACATTATCAAACTCGCCCTGCCGATACGCCGCCGGCACCAGTGCCCGCCAATCGCCGATATAGCGCGCCATCACCGGGTCGTCGGCCAGAAAGGAAAACGCGCCGCCACGAATATAGTGATGCGGCCGCAAAAAGCCGCTGATGATGGCCACATAGAACGCGTGCCCGCTATTGAACGGCGCATCCGGCGGCAGGCTTCTGGCCTCGTCCAGCCGCAAGGCCAGGTGCTCGGCATCCTCCTCACCCAGCCCGGCCTGCGCCGCCAGCTGTTGCGCCGCCTGCGGGTTGTCCAAGGCGGCGAAATACAGCTCGCTTACTTCGTTTTCACCCAGCGGGTGATAGCTGATATCCCAACCCATGATGTGGCCTCTGTTGAATATGATTGGACAATGCGGCCAACTATTGGCCGGGCGTGGTGGTTAAAAAGCGTGGCCGGGGTAAGCCAGTGGTGCATCCGGGAACTGGGCAGTGAAAGAATTGGCTGCCTATTCCGGCATTGAAAAGCACCCCGAATGCGGCTGTGCCTTATCCGGTCTAAGGTCTATTTTTGAGCAGTAGAACGCGAGTGAAGCGCCCTATCCCGTTGGCGCGAGCCGGGCAAAAGGGTGCGCCCCAGGTTTTAAGACGCCGATTTGTTTGAGCCGCGTGACGTTAGCACGCGGCGAGTTCGGCGGCGCCTGGGGCGTGTCCTTTTGCACGGGGTTTCGAGCAGCCCCGGGGCGCGGGGGAATGAAAAGGGGGCGGCGACCCGCCCCCTTTCCCGTTTGCCGGGCGGAACCGGCATCCAAATATCGTCCGCGTAGCGGACACGCGCTTGTATATCAATATAAAAATCAAACATGCATGTAACTCGAATAGACCAGTGACACATCTGAAATCTTATTTGATAATAAACAATCAATTTATTACCATTGTGAATATTAAATACACCATGGCTATTTTATTGAAAGATAAGAAAAGTCCGTACCCTTTATTTTTAAATTATGATATTTCTTCAACCATACATACTTTTCTTTTATTTTTTCCAACTGCTGTGCATTACCATCAACCAATTTAATGCTTTGGATATTTTTATCCAATTCTATAATTTTTTCATCAACTACTTTTCTATGATCATCTATAAAGTCTTGTACAGATGCACGTGCCAGCCAGTACTTTGTCGGATTAGAATTCTTAAATGAATTAATCATTGGTATAGAACAATCAACACAAGCGATTGAATATCCAATATAATCCACAAAATGATTTCCATCATTATCCCTACAAATTACGCTTTTACCTCCGTACATGCCTTCAGATATAAACTTAATCCCACGCGCTATTCTGTGATTTTTCATAACACTTGGATCAAGTAAAATTCTAGGATTGATTGCTAATGAACTTTCTGCCTTATAGGCTTCTATCAATCCTTCACCAACTACAAATCCATCCTTTATGTAGCAATATTTATTTGATATACCACCTCGAAGAAAAATACCCTTCTCTTTAAAACAATGATAAATAAAAGCTTGCATACGCATTACAGCAATAAAAAGGGCATTTGCAGAGTGGTTATAATATATGACTTGATCAATATTCTCATCTACTTCTTTTGGGTAGTAAGTTATGATTAAGGAATCAGAAACAAATGCATATTTTATATCGTAAAATTTGTAAAAATCAAAATTTTTATCTCTTTTATATATGCCTCTAATATAATCAGAATCTGTCTGCTCAAATAACCCTTTATTGCCAAGCATAAACTTAACAAACTCTTCAGCCTTTTCTTCGGAATTAATGCCACCATTAATTTCACGATAACCAAGCATATCTATGAAGAATGTCCACTGAATAAGTTTCACTCTATTTCCTTGCTGTATTTATATTAGAAAAGTACCTACTACTATTTACTCACTGAAAAGCGCTAGCAGAACGTAGTACTTAGAAACATAAGTTGAAAAAGCCAGCCCGGTAGGTTGGGTTGAGCGCAGCGAAGCCCAACGTTTACCGCGCCTCACTTCCCTGCCCCTACTCATCCAGACCCAACATCACCGCTGCGCCCGCCCAATCTGCCGGCAATAAACCCTGACGTACGTAACGGTGAAAACTCGAAAACGGCCAATCGGCTACCTGCCGCACATAACCATGCTTTACCGGGTTGAAATGCAGGTAATCCACATGCGCCTGTAAATCGGCCTCGTGCCTGATCTGGTGTTCCCAATAGCGGCGCTGCCAGATACCACGCTCGCGCTTGGCAAGGCGGCTGTCGCGGATACATTCGGTTTTGGGCAGGCTGCGTGAAAATGCGGACTTGATCAGCGCCCAGCGTAGCGGGTAATCGGCATCGCCAGGCGGTAGCGTCCAGATGGCGTGCAGATGGTCCGGTAATACCACCATGGCTATTATCTCGAACGGATGGCGACTGCGTGTCTGCCTGACGGCCTGTCGCAAAACATCAATATGGCGAGTCAGATAATCTTCGCGGCGGTCCGCCAGATTGACGGTAAAGAACCAGGTGCCACCCGCTAATGCAGAACGCCGATAACGCATGTCTGCCTCCGTGTTATGCGCGGTGAACGTTGGGCTTCGCTACGCTCAACCTACAAGCCATACTTTTGTTATGCACCCGAGTGACATCGGGCGGCGGCCAACGCTAGCCGTGTTCCCTTACCCGCTTGCCACGCGAAGCCCTGATAAGCCAAGAGCATCTGCGGTGAAAAAAGTCAGCGTATTACGGTATTGGATAACAACCCCGGCTACGGCTTATGCGCGGTGAACGTTGGGCTTCGCTGCGCTCAGCGCCAACCTACACGACATGCCCATTCATCATACACATCACCCATGACAAAAGGGCAAGCCCGCAGGCTTGCCCTTGTTGTGGTGAACGGCATGCGGCCAACCTTGGCCGCATTCCGCTACCCGCTTACAGCGACGGCAGCAGGCCGGCGATAGCGAAGCGGTTGTACTCGGCGCGCTGGATCAGGGCGCAGGCTTTTTCGATGTCGGGCGCAAAGTAGCGGTCCTTGTCGTAGAAGCTGACCTGCTGGCGCAGCACAGCCTTGGCATCTTCCAGCGCATCGGCGGCTTTGTTCGGGGCGCGGAAGTCCACGCCCTGGCAGGCGGCCAGCAGCTCTACCGCCAGGATGCCGGCAGTGTTGTCGGCCATGTCGCGCAGGCGGCGGCCGGCGAAGGTGGCCATGGACACGTGGTCTTCCTGGTTGGCGCTGGTGGGCAGGCTGTCTACCGAGGCCGGGTGGGCCAGCGACTTGTTCTCGGACGCCAGCGCGGCGCCGGTGACCTGGGCGATCATGAAGCCGGAGTTCACGCCGCCGTTGTTCACCAGGAACGGGGGCAGCTTGGACAGGTTGCTGTCGATCAGCAGCGCCATGCGGCGTTCGGACAGCGAGCCGATTTCGGCAATGGCCAGCGCCAGGTTGTCGGCGGCAAAGGCTACCGGCTCGGCGTGGAAGTTGCCGCCGGACAGGATGTCGTTATCGTCGGCAAACACCAGCGGGTTGTCGGATACCGAGTTGGCTTCCACCAGCAGCACGTCGGACGACTGGCGGATTTGCGTGAGGCAGGCGCCCATCACTTGTGGCTGGCAGCGCAGGCTGTACGGGTCTTGCACCTTGCCGCAGTTGGCGTGGCTGTCGGCGATTTGCGAGCCGGCGCCCAGCAGCGCGCGGTATTGCGCGGCGGCGTCGATCTGGCCTTGGTGGCCGCGTACCTGGTGGATGCGGTCGTCAAACGGGGTGCGGCTGCCCTGGGCGGCTTCTACCGACATGGCACCGGCCACCGAGGCGGCCACGTACAGGTCTTCGGCAGCAAACAGGCCTTCCAGCGCAAAGGCGGTGGACGCCTGGGTGCCGTTCAGCAGGGCCAGGCCTTCTTTCGGGGCCAGGATAATGGGGGCCAGGCCGGCGCTACGCATGGCTACATCGCCCTGTACGCGCACGCCGTCCACAAAGGCTTCGCCTTCGCCAATCAGCACGGCGCTCATGTGCGACAGCGGGGCCAGGTCGCCGGAGGCGCCCACGGAGCCCTTCTGCGGAATCACCGGGTAAATGCCCTTGTTGAACAGGGTGATCATGGCGTCCAGCACTACGCGGCGGATGCCGGAGAAACCGCGCGACAGCGAGTTGATCTTCAGCGCCATGACCAGGCGCACGGTGCTGTCTTTCATCGGCTCGCCAATACCGGCGGCGTGCGACAGCACGATGGAGCGCTGCAGCAGCTCCAGCTCGTCGGCAGCGATCTTGGTGTTGGCCAGCAGGCCAAAGCCGGTGTTGATGCCGTATACGGTGCGGTTTTCGGCCAGCACGCGCGCCACGGTGGCGGCGGAGGCGTCGATGCCTGCGTGGGCGGCCGGGTCTAGCGCCAGCTGGGTGGCTGGGTTGCGGGCGATCTGGCGCAGCTGGGCCAGGGTGAGCTTGCCCGGGTTAATGGTGATGGTGGTCATGGTGGTACCTTTTTCTGTCGGCCACGAAAACCACGAAAAAACACAGATAAGACCTTTTTTGGCCACGAAATCCACGGAAAACACGAAAAAAAACATAAAACAATCTACGCGCGATGGCGGCTGTCCGTGTGTTGCTTTGCCTTGGATAGTGGCTGTTGCTAAAAAAGGTTGTCGTGCCCTTTCGTGGTTTTCGTAGCAAAAATTCTGGCCCCTGCGGCCAACGTTGGCCGCAGGGTACGGCTTTACTTGATCATCGGCAGCTTGAGGCCAAAGCGCTTGGCGGCGGCCACGGCTTGCTCGTAACCGGCGTCGGCGTGGCGCATTACGCCGCTGCCGCAGTCGTTCACCAGCACGCGGGCCAGGCGCTCGGCGGCGGCGTCGGTGCCGTCAGCCACGATCACCATGCCGGAGTGCTGCGAGTAGCCCATGCCCACGCCACCGCCGTGGTGCAGCGACACCCAGCTGGCGCCGCCGGCGGTGTTCAGCAGCGCGTTCAGCAGCGGCCAGTCGGATACGGCGTCGGTGCCGTCTTTCATGGCTTCGGTTTCGCGGTTCGGGCTGGCGACCGAGCCGGTGTCCAGGTGGTCGCGGCCAATCACGATCGGCGCTTTCAGCTCACCATTCTTCACCATTTCGTTAAACGCCAGGCCGGCCAGGTGGCGCTCGCCCAGGCCCAGCCAGCAAATACGTGCCGGCAGGCCCTGGAAGGCAATGCGCTCGCGCGCCATGTCCAGCCAGCGGTGGGTGTGCTTGTTGTCGGGGAACAGTTCCTTGATCTTGGCGTCGGTCTTGTAGATGTCTTCCGGGTCGCCAGACAGCGCTACCCAGCGGAACGGGCCTTTGCCTTCGCAGAACAGCGGGCGGATGTAAGCCGGCACAAAGCCAGGGAAATCAAAGGCGTTGGCCACGCCCTGGTCAAACGCTACCTGGCGGATATTGTTGCCGTAGTCCACGGTAGGGATGCCCATGGCCTGGAAGTCCAGCATGGCCTGTACGTGCACGGCGCAGCTCTTGGCGGCTTCGGCGGTCAGGCTGGCGTGCAGCTCCGGCTTGGTTTGCGCGTCTTTCCACTGCTCTACGGTCCAGCCCTGCGGCAGGTAGCCGTTGATCAGGTCGTGGGCAGAGGTCTGGTCGGTCACCAGGTCGGGCTTGATGCTGCCGGCCTGGGCGCGGCGTACCAGCTCTGGCAGCACATCGGCAGCGTTACCCAGCAGCGCGATGGACACGGCTTCTTTGCGGGCGGTGTGTTCTTTGATCAGTTCCAGCGCGTGGTCGATGTCGCGCGCTTGCTTGTCCACGTAGCGGGTACGCAGGCGGAAGTCGATGCTGCTTTGCTGGCATTCGATGTTCAGCGAGCAGGCACCGGCCAGCGTGGCGGCCAGCGGCTGCGCGCCACCCATGCCGCCCAGGCCGGCGGTGAGGATCCAGCGGCCGGACAGGTCGTTGTTGTAGTGCTGGCGGCCGGCTTCGACAAAGGTCTCGAAGGTGCCTTGCACAATGCCCTGGCTGCCGATGTAGATCCAGCTGCCGGCGGTCATCTGGCCGTACATGAACAGGCCTTTACGGTCCAGCTCGTTGAAGTGGTCCCAGTTGGCCCATTTCGGTACCAGGTTGCTGTTGGCAATCAGCACGCGCGGAGCGTTGGCGTGGGTCTTGAACACGCCTACCGGCTTGCCGGACTGCACCAGCAGGGTTTCGTCTTCGTTCAGCTCTTTGAGCGAAGCCAGGATCTGGTCGAAGCATTCCCAGTTACGTGCCGCGCGGCCAATGCCGCCGTACACCACCAGGCCTTGCGGGTTTTCTGCGACGTCCGGGTCCAGGTTGTTTTGCACCATGCGGTAGGCCGCTTCGGCAATCCAGTTTTTGCAATGCAGGTCGCTGCCGTGCGGGGCGCGGATTACACGGGTAGCATCAAAACGCGGGTCGTTCATGGGAGTCTCTCCTCTAAAAATCTTTAGTTGGCCGCAAAAGCAGGGTAAAAGCTTTTTTGGCCACGAAAGCACACGAAAAGCACGGAATTTTTTTAATAGCCGCCGCTGATTTGCATTCGTACAAGGTTTTCTAATCAGGTTTCGTGTTGTTTCGTGGTTTTCGTGGCTAATGGCTGTTAACTGTTTTCGTGGCTAAAAATAAAATCAGCGGCGCAGCTGGCGGGTAATACCCCAGGCCAGGCGGGCAGCGGCTTTGGCGCCGTGGTTGTCCTGGTCGAAAGCCGGGTTGAATTCCACCAGGTCGGCGCCGATCAGCTTGCCGCTGCGCGCCAGCTTGGTCACCAGTGCATCCACCACGGCGATATCCACGCCGTAACCGGCCGGGGCGGACACGGCCGGCATTTGTGCGGCGGGCAGTACGTCCAGATCGATGGTCAGGTACACGGCGTCTACGCTATCGATAAACTCGGCCAGCTGCTGGCGCGCTTCGGCCAGCTGCCACGGCGCCATATCGCTATCCAGCCGCCACTCGGCGCCCAGCCGGGCGGCGGTATCGAACAGCGCGCGGGTGTTGGCGGTTTCCGCCACGCCCAAGCACAGGTAGCGGAACGGCTGGCCGTGTGTGGCACAGGCGGCGGCAATCTGCGCAAACGGCGTGCCGCTGGTGGCGGTGTCGGCCTGGCGCAGGTCGAAATGGGCGTCGAAGTTGACGATGCCGATGCGCTTGCCAGGGTGGGCGCGGGCCAGGCCCAGCCAGTGGCCGTAGGCGGTTTCGTGGCCGCCACCCAGTACCAGCGGCAGGTGGCCGGCGTGCACGATGGCGGTAACGGCTGCGGCCAACCTTTCGTGCGCGGCGTCCAGGTCGCCGTCGTCGCAGCGCACGGTGCCGGCGTCGTACAGCGGCAGCGTGGGGTGCCAGGCCAGGTTGGCCAGCGCACGGCGCAGCGCCAGCGGGCCATCCACCGCGCCGGTACGACCCTGGTTGCGGCGCACGCCTTCGTCGCAGGCAAAGCCGAGGATGGCAATACCGGGGGCCGCGCCAGCGGCCAGCGGCTGTACGGCCTGGTGCCAGCGGCGGGCGGCGTCGCCTTCGGCGGCGTCGATGCGGCCGGTCCACATGCTCATGTCTATCGTCATTTGAAAATCCTTTTTGCCATGAAGGCAGTAAAACCTGTTCTGGCCACGAAACCCGCGAAAAAACACGAAAATTATTTAAACCGCTATTTCATAAGATAAAAGTGGCAAACCCAAAGTGCTTTTAAAGCAACGGTGTTTCTTTACAGGCTGTTTATTTTTACTTTGCTTGTTTCAGTGTTTTCCGTGTGTTTCCGTGGCCAAACATGCTTTTATCGTTCGTGTTTTTTCGCGGGTTTCGTGGCAAAAGCGCTATTGCCTTTTCTAGCCCGATCTAATCAATCTGCTGCGCCACCCCACGGAAAACACGCTGCTTCAGCGGGTTGGTGCCCAGGCCGTACACGATTTCCGCCGGGTGCTCGATGTCCCACAGCAGCAGGTCGGCCACATAGCCTGCGGCCAACTTGCCGTGGCTGGCCGCTCGGCCCAGCGCCTGCGCGGCGTGGCGGGTGGTGCCGAGCACGGCTTCTTCCGGCGTCAGGCCGAACAGCACGCAGGCCTGGTTCATGGCCAGACGGATGGAGGCAAACGGGCTGGTGCCGGGGTTCAGGTCGGTGGATACCGCCATAGCCACGCCAGCAGCGCGCAGCTTGTCCACCGGCGGCTTTTGCGTTTCGCGCAAAAAGTAATACGCACCGGGCAGCAGCACGGCCACGGTGCCGGCCTGCGCCATGGCGGCCACGCCGGCGTCGTCCAGGTATTCGATGTGGTCGGCCGACAGGCCGCCAAACTCGGCCACCAGCGCGGCGCCGTGCAGGTTGGACAGCTGCTCCACATGGCCTTTCAGCTGCAGGCCGTGGGCGCGGGCGGCGTCGAATACGCGGCGGGTTTGCGCCGGCGAAAAGCCCACCCCTTCGCAGAACACATCCACCGCTTCGGCCAGGCCTTCGGCAGCGGCGGCCGGCACGATGGTGTGGCACACGTAATCGATGTAGGCGTCGGCCTGGCCGGCGTATTCCGGCGGCAGCGCGTGCGCCGACAGCAGCGTGGTGGCGACCTCTACCGGCAGCGCAGCGGCCAGGCGGCGGGCGGCGCGCAGCTGTTTCAGCTCGTCGGCCAGCGTCAGGCCGTAGCCGGACTTGATCTCTACCGTGGTGACGCCTTCTTTCATCAGCGCTTTCAGGCGCGGCAGGCTGGCCAGCGCCAGCTCGTCCTCGTCCAGGCTGCGGGTGGCGCGCACGGTGGAAATGATGCCGCCGCCTTCGGCCGCGATTTGCTGGTAGGGCACGCCGGTAAGGCGTTTTTCCCATTCCGCCGCGCGGTTGCCGCCGTACACCAGGTGGGTATGGCAGTCGATAAAGCCCGGCGTGATCCAGCGGCCTTGCGCGTCGACTATCTCGCCTGCGCCAGCAAACGCCTGCAGTGCCTCGGCCTGCGGCAGCACGGCGTGGATGCGGCCATCCTGCAGCCACAGTGCGTGGCCTTCCAGCGCACCGTAGGGCGCAGGGTTGGCCGCATCGCAGGTGGCGAGTCGGGCGTTGATCCACAGGGTGTGGCGGGGCTGGTGCATGGCTGGGTCCGCTTGACTGATTAATTGTATATACATTTAGACCATGCGTAGCCAGCCGTCAAGCAGTGTTTTTCCTTGCACCGCAGCATGCGTCGTGGCTTTAACAGGAAAAAACCCATAAAAAACAGCAGGTCATGCGTGAACATGGCCTGCTGGCGGGTACGCTACAAATGTATATACATTTACGCCATCATGGCGCTGCCCTGCTGCCGGCGATACTGGCCGGGGCTGTAGCCGGTGGTGCGCTTGAAGGCGCGGCTGAAGGCGACTTCACTGTCGTAGCCGGTTTGCTCGGCAATGCGTACCAGCGGCAGCGGGCTGTCGCGCAGCAGGCAGGCGGCCTGGTGCATGCGCCAGCGCGTCAGGTAGCTGGCCGGGCTATCGCCGACCACGGCGCGAAAATACAGGGCAAAACGCGAGCGCGACATGCCCGCCAGGCTAGCCATGTCGGCCAATAGCCAGCGCTTGGCCGGGGCTTGCTGGATGGCGTGCAACAAGGGGGACAGGCGGGCGTCCGACAGCGCGGCCAGCCAGCCGGGGCGGTGATCGCTGCCTTCGCAGTAGCGGCGTACCGCCTGGATGAACAGCACATCGGCCAGCCGGCTGATGACCTGCCAGGCACCGGGGCGCGGCTGGCGGCTTTCCAGCATCATCAGCTGCAAGGTGGCGGCCAACAGTGGCGCGCGCTCTGCATCGTGCGGCAGCAGCATCAGGCCGGGCAGCTCGGCGAGCAGATGCGCCACCGACGGCTGCTCGAACACGAAACGCCCGGCCAGCACCAGCGACTGCGGGCCGCTGCCGCCCAGTACCACATTGTGCTTGTAGCCTTCGCCAAACAGCTCGCTGCAACGCTGGCAGGGGGTGTCCGGTGCATCCTGCAGCACGAAAGGCACCCCTTCGCGCACCAGAAAGCTGTCGCCGGCCTGCAGGCACACCGGCGCGCCCAGCGCCGGGGAGGACAGCCAGGCACTGCCTTGCGCCAGCAGCACAAAACGGCTGTGGTGATCGTGATGAAAATGGATGCCCCAGGGGGCGCCCGCGTGCAAATGCGCATACAGCGCGCTTTGCAGCTTCATGCTGTCCAGCAGGTGGTCTAGCGGGCTCATAGGGCGTACTTTCGGGACGAATGGTGATGAAATCAGGCCGGATAGTCATTCATTGTATTGCCTGCCCGGCTTAAGGTGGGGGCTCAATTTGCCAAGGAGCACAAGATGACTGCATACCGTTTGCTGGGCAGTGGCCAGGATGGCCGGTTTACCCGCGAAGATGACGTGCCGCGCCCGCCGCGCCACGACGAAGTGCTGCTGAGGGTGCACGCCAGCGCGCTGAACTTCCGTGATGTGGCCTTGCTACAGGGCTGGTACCCGCTGCCACGACAGGATGGCTTGATCCAGCTGACCGACGCCGCGGCAGAGGTGCTGGAAACCGGCAGTGAAGTGAGCCGCTTTGTTACTGGCGACCGCGTGTGCAGCACCTTTTTCCCCGGCTGGTTTGGCGGCAGCTTTCCGGCCAGCAGTGCCCGCCGGCAATACGGCACCCAGCTGGACGGCTGGATGTGCCAGTACAAGACAGTCCGGGCGGAAGACCTGGTGCGCCTGCCCGCGCACCTGAGTTACCGCGAAGGCGCTACCCTGCCCTGCGCCGCGCTCACGGCCTGGAACGCGCTGCATGGCCGTTACCCGGTGGGCCCCGGCGATGTGGTGCTGACCCAGGGCACCGGCGGGGTCGCCCTGTTTGCGCTGCAGTTTGCCCGCATGCTGGGTGCCAGCGTGATTGCCACCACCTCGGGCGACACCAAGGCTGCACTGCTGCACCAGCTGGGGGCCACGCACGTGATCAATTACCGCAGCACGCCAGACTGGGGCTTGGCCGCACGCGAGCTGACAGGCGGCGTGGGGGTAAACCGTATTGTGGAGATTGGTGGCCCGGGCACCCTGGCACAATCACTGCAGGCGGTGGCCAACGAGGGCGAAATCGCGCTGGTGGGCTTTGTGGCGCCCGGCCAGCCACAGGTGGATTTCATGCAGCTGTTCATGAGCGGGGCCATGGTGCGCCGCATCAATGTGGGCAACCGGCTGGAGTTCGAGTGCATGAATGCGGCCATCAGCCAGCATGGCCTGCACCCGGTGCTGGACCAGGATTTCGCGCTGGATGACCACGCCCAAGCGTTTGAGCGGCTGATGTCGGGCGGCCATAGCGGCAAGGTGACCTTGCGGCACTAAACATGGCAACACTAGGCCTGGCAGCACTCAGCGCGCCGGCCAAGCCTACTTGCGTACCCTGGTCTGCGAGCGCAGCTTGTACTTGCTGCCGGGGTGCAGCAAGCGGGCAAAGCTCACCAGGTGCTTGCCGGACCAGGTACGGCGCAGCACGCGCAGGCAGGGCTCCGGCAGCGCGAGCGCCAGCAGCTGCTGCTCGTCGGTGCCGGGCAGCACCGCCTCGACCGTGTGTTCCACGTCGGTGAGCGGGCAGGTGCGCATCAGGTAGGCGTTGGGGGTTTCCTGATTGAAGGCCTGCGCCAGGTAGTCGGGCGCCCACTGCGGGTTCACGTAGCGGTCTTCGATCTGGATAGGGCTGTCGTCTTCGTGATGCACGATCAGCGAATGGAACACCGCCGCACCGGCGGCCATGCCCAGGCGCAGGGCCACTTCTTCGCTGGCCGGCTCGGCGCGGGCAAACAGCACCTGTGCACGGTAGGCGTGGCCGCGCAGGGCGATTTCCTCGGCAATATTGTTCACGTCCAGCAGCGGCGACTCGGCCTTGCGCTCGGCCACATAGGTGCCGTCGCCAGCGTAACGCAGCAGCACACCGGCCTCGGCCAGGTCGCGGATGGCCTTGTTCACTGTCATGCGCGACACGCCAAACTGGCGCGCCAGCTCTACCTCGGGCGGGATCTTGGCACCAGGCGCAAAGGTGCGCTGTTTGATGCCGTCGAGGATGTAATCGCGGATGCGCAGGAAATGGGGTTTGGCGGCGGGTTTGGGCGTGCTCATGCCGCGATTGTAACGCGGCACTGGTCAAAGCGCTTGTCAGCGGTTAGCTTAATGCTGCATGACAAAGCATGCACAGCGGCACGGTGCTTCGTGCCTGCCCTGGCCCACGCCCACCTTTGCAGATGGAATTGCCATGAGTCACCCCGTACACCCCGATCTGTTACCCGCTGGCGTACGCGCCATCGAGCTGGCCCCTGGCGTACCCGGCCTGGCATTTACCCACCCCGCCTTTACCGCCACCCTCAGCCTGTATGGTGGCCAGCTGCTGGGCTATACCCCGCACGGCGGCCAACCTTTGTTTTACCTGTCCCCCACGGCGCTACTGCAGCCGGGCAAGGCCATACGCGGCGGCGTGCCGCTGTGCTGGCCGTGGTTTGGTAAACATGGCAGCGACGCCAGCCAGCCGCAGCACGGCGTGGCACGCACCGCGCTGTGGACGGTAAACGCCATCGCCCGCAGCGAGCTGGGGTTTCACGTGAAACTGAACGGCCCGCGCCACGGCGAGCTGTCGTCCAGCCTGAGCCTGGTACTGGGCGACAGCGTGGACATGGCGCTGACCACCCGTAACCACGGCAAGACCGTGGCCACGGTGAGCGCGGCGCTGCACAGCTATATTGCCGTGGGCGATATCCGCCAAATCAGCCTGGCCGGCCTGGAAAACGCCCCTCTCCACGACAAGCTGACCGACAGCCACGGCACCCTGCCCGCCAGCCCGTGGCGCTTTGAGGGCCCGACCGACGCCGTGGTCGCCAGCGGTGCCGCCACCGTGCTACACGATACTGCCTGGCAGCGCACGGTCAGCATCAAGCCCAGTGGCTCGGACAGCACCGTGGTGTGGACCCCGTGGGCCACAGGCGCTGCCGAGCTGGCCGACATGCCGGACGACGGCTGGCAGCACTTTGTGTGCGTAGAGGCAGCCAATGCCGGTGCGGACAGCCGCCAGATCGCCCCGGGTGACAGCCATACACTAAGCCAGCATTTGCACGTAGCGGGGGTATAATCAGCGTTTGCCTCACCGCCGGATACCACGAGTAACAGCATGATCCAACCCGACCGCCTGGACCGTTTCTTTCCCATTACCTACCCCAATGGCACCACGGTAAGCCGTTTTGCCAAGCATTGCCCGCACTGCAAGCAGCTGGTGAAAGCATCGGCAATGGAAGGCATGGCCCTGCTGCTGAAAGACAAGGTATTCGTGCTGGCCGACGGCCACTGCCCGCACTGTCAGCACAGCTTTGTGGTGAAGTGTGTGATCGACGAATACAAGCAGGTACACGCCGTGGGCCTGCCGGTATTTTTGTACCGCATGATGCTGCAGTGGGGCGCGCGCAAACACGTGCAGACGTTCCGCCAGCAAAGCGACTGGCGCCTGGCCCAGCAAGAGGTGGAAACACCGGCCAGCGAGCCCGCCGCGCCGCGTGGTACCCAGCTGGCAGACAGCGCCATGGTGCAGAAGTCGGAAGAAATCCTGGGTAACTTCATGGGCCAGCCCATTCACGCCTGGATCATGAACAACGGCCAACGCCTGGTATACGAACGGGCGGTACCGCCGGGTGGCAGCTTTCAGCTGGCCGAGCAGGAAGTGCTGTTTGAAAAACGCCTGATCTACCGCCCGGCCTGATACGGCCAGGCACCATAAAAAACCCCGTCAGCTTGCTGGCGGGGTTTTTTCTTGCGGGTAGGCAAAAGGGGGGCGGCGGGCAGGCGCTTAATTCAGGCGTATCCGGTAGACACAGCTGGCGTCATCCGGCCAGCTCTGCACCATCCCCAGGCGCTGGCACAGGCGACGTGCGGCATGGTTGGCCGCAGCGGTACAGGCGTACACCTCCTGCGCACCGTAGGGGCCAAACGCCAGCGATAACATGCTGTCGGTGGCTTCGGTATACAAACCCAGCCCCAGCCAGTCCGGGTGGCCCCAAAAGCCCAGCTCCCAGCATTGCGCGCTACGCAGGTGCAGCTCGCAACAGCCCACGATCTCGCCCCCCAGCCAAAGCAGGGCAATCTTGTCCTGCGCTTGCGGCCACACCAGCGCCACCTTGCGACACCAGGCTTCGCAGGCATCGGCGTGTTGCGGCGGCTGCGCCCACGGCAGGCTGTCCGGAAAACAGCGCAGCAGCGGCAGGCTGGCCTCGATGGCGGCCTGCAATGCGGCGCCGTCGCCCGGCTGCGGGGCGGCCAGGCGCAGGCGGCTGGTATAGACCCCGTCCAGCAAGGGGTCGGCTAAGGGGTAATGCGGCATGCCACCTCCCATAAGCGGTATCGCCGCGCACTGCACGGCGTCTAAGCCTGCCTGCGACGGCGCACCGCGCTGGCTTAGCCCAGTGTGTCTGCGATCAGGCTGGCAATACGTTCACTGGCGCCGCGGTGGGCGGCGGTAAAGGCCAGGCCGGCCTGGCGCATGTGCTGGCGGGCATCAGCATCGGCCAGCAGCTGCAGTGCCGCTGCCACCAGCTGGCTGGCATCGTGCACCTGGCACGCTGCGCCCGCCTGTAGGGCCAGCGCGCTGGCCTCGGCAAAATTATAGGTGGAGGGCCCCAGGAGTACAGGAATGCCTGCGCTCGCCGGCTCGATCAGGTTCTGCGCGCCAAAATCCAGCAGCGAGCCGCCAACAAAGGCCACATCGGCGGCGGCGTAGTAGGCAAACAGCTCGCCCATGCTGTCGCCCACCCACACCTGGGTGTCGGCGGCCACCGCGGCCTGGTCGCTACGGCGCTGTACGGCAAAACCCCGGGCTGCGGCCAACTGTGCCGCCTCGGCAAAGCGCTCGGGGTGGCGTGGCACCAGCACCAGCAGGGCCTGCTGCGGGCCGGCGGCGCGCCAGGCGTCCAGAATCAGCGCTTCTTCGCCATCCCGCGTGCTGGCGCACACCCACACCGGGCGCGTGCCGATGCGGGCACGGAAGGCTTCGCCCAGGGCCAGCTTGTCGGCGGGCGGTGTGAAATCGTACTTGGTGCTGCCGCACACCAGCGGTGCCGGCGTGCCTAATGCGGCCAACCTGGCGGCGTCGTCGCGGCTTTGCGCGGCCACGGCGTTCAGGCGCTGCAGGGCCGGGCGCACCAGGCGGTGTATGCGTTGGTAACCGCGGGCGGATTTTTCCGACAGCCGCGCATTCACCAGCAGCACCGGCACCTTGGCGTCGCGGCAGGCGTGGATCATGGCTGGCCAGATTTCGGTTTCCATCAGCAGCAGGCAGGCCGGCTGCGCGGCGGCGACGAAACGGCGCATCCAGCGCAGGTTGTCGTACGGCAGGTAATGCACCTGGGCGTCGGGGTACAGCTCCTGCGCGGTGGCCCGGCCGGTCGGCGTCATCTGGGTAATCAGCAGGCTGGCCTGCGGGTAACGTGCGCGCAGGGCTTTCACCAGCGGCAGTGCAGCGCGGGTTTCGCCCACCGACACCGCGTGCAGCCAGATCTGCTGCCCGCGTGGCTGCGGCAGGCTGCGGCCAAAGCGCTCGTCCCAGTGTTCAAGATAAGCCGGCGCCTGGCGGGCGCGCTTTTTCAGGTAACGCTTGATCAGCGGCGTGAGCAGCGGCCACAGGGCGGAATACAGCTGCAGCAGCATCAGGCAGCCCCCCGCACGCGGGCCAGCAGCGCCAGCACCGCGTCCACCGGCGGTACCTGCCCTGCCCGGCCAATGTTGGCCGCACGCGCGGTTTCTACCACGCCGGTGAGCGCCGGGTCGGTATCGGTATAGATCGCCACCAGGGGCACATCCAGCGCATTGGCCAGATGGGTCAGGCCGGTATCCACCCCCACCACGGCACTGGCGTGGCCCAGCAGCGCGGCTGCGTCGCGCAGCGGCATGCGCGGCGCCACCAGCGCGCCCGGCATGGCGGCGGCCAACCTTTGTGCTCGCGCCTGTTCGCTGGCGTTGCCCCACGGCAATACCGCGTACAGCCCTTGCGCCGCCAGCTCGGCCGCCAGTGCCAGCCAGTGCGGCTCGGGCCACAGCTTGCTGTCGCGGCTGGTGGCATGCAGCAGCACGGCGTAAGGCCCTTGCGGCAGCCAGCCCGGGCGGGCACCGGCGCGGATGCCAAACACCGGCGCGCCGCTGACTTCATAACCGAAAGCCGCGGCAAACAGGCGGCGGTTGCGCTCGATGGCCGACAGCTGGCGGCCAACGGTGTAGTGGCGCTGGTAAAAGCGTGCGGCCAACGGTTCACGGATGCTGGCAGCGTCGTAGCCGGCCAGCGGGCCGTTGGCCAGCCAGCCCGGCAGCGCACTTTTCAACAGGCCTTGCGCGTCCAGCACCAGATCCCAACGCGTGCTTTGTAATGATGCTTTCAGTGCCGCCATCTGCTGCCAGGTATCGCGCGCCAGCAAATGCTTGCGCCAGCGGCGCCAGGCAATGGGCAGCGTGGCCTGTACCTGCGGGTGCAGGCCGGGGATATCCACAAAGGCTTCTTCCGCCAGCCAGGTGATGCGGGTATCGGGCTGGTGTCGTGCCAGGTCGGTGAGTGCCGGCCAGGTGTGGATAAGGTCGCCCATCGACGATGTGCGCAGCAGGAGGACATTTTTCATGCGCGGAATTTTACGGCTGCCCCTGTGGTTAACCAAGTAAAATCGCGGCGACCCAAATGTGGATAAAGCGCTGTGGATAAGAAAGCCCAAAGTTATCCACAAAGTCTCCCGCCAGCGCAGCCTGGGTTAATGGGGTAGCCACACACATGACAGCACCTTGAAAAGTATGCGTTTTTTATACTTATCCACAGCGAATTGCCTTGTATATCATTATCTTCAAATAAGTAATGTGAAAACAATGAAAGAGTGAGGTGCGAAACTGCCTGCCAATGTTTCAACAAAAAACACCTGTCTGCAGCAAGTCAAAACATGACCACTGCCGCAATACGTTTCGCTGTAGACCAACAGCCATGGCACACTTGATACACAGGCAGCGGGTAAAAGCAGGCCTGGCGGTGTGGACAAGCCGGCTTAACCACAAAATCGCCAATTTATCCACAAAGCTTGCACCACAAAACAGGTCAGGCAAGCACAGCTGTTCATGTAGCGCAATCTGTTGAAAAAAAACAGGAAAACAAGATTATCCACAGCTGGATAGCAACTTCATCAGCCCTTATCATTTTAATTATTGGACAGTCTAGAAAGTATGTCTGAAGCGCTAAGCGTGGTGCTTATCACCAAAAATGCAGAAAACCAGCTGGAAAAATGTCTGCAAAGCTGTGCTTTTGCCGACGAGATCGTGGTGGTGGATTCGGGGAGTACGGACAGGACATTGGCAATAGCTTCTGCCTATAAGGCAAAAGTTATCCACCAGGACTGGTTGGGCTTTGGCCCGCAGAAGCAGTTTGCTGTGGCACAGGCCAGCCACGACTGGGTGTTATGTCTGGATGCAGATGAATGGCTATCTGATCAATTACGCCATGAAATCATGAGCTTGCTTGAAAAACCGCGCGGCTACGCCTGGCGTTTTGCCCGTAGCAACAAGTTCATGGGGCGTTTTCTGAAATTTGGTGAAGGCTACCCGGATTACAGCCTGCGCCTGTTTCACCGCCAACACGCCCGCTGGTCGGACGATGTGGTGCACGAATATGTGCAGACAGATAGCGAAGTCGGCACCCTGGCTGGCGACCTGATGCATGAATCCGGCGAAGACATTGCGCTCTACCTGACAAAACAGAACCGCTACACCAGTTTGCAAGCCGATGCGCTGTACCAGCGTGGCAAAAAATGTGGTGTGGCCAAGCTGGTGTTCAGCCCGCTCACGCGATTTATCAAGTTTTACCTGGTACGCCAGGGCTTTCGTGATGGTTTGCCGGGGCTGGTGCACATCAGCATTGGCTGCTTTAACAGCTATATCAAATACGCCAAACTGATCGAGCTGCACCGCCTGGGGAAAACCCGCTAGATGAGCTGTTGGCTGTGGATAAACAGGCAAATCAGCCGCTTTTTACCGGCCTGTGTGTGTAAAAGCAGCAGGTGCTCACTGTATGATCATGCCGAGCAGCCTGTGGGTAAACTGCTTTTGCCAGCTAAGCTGCTGTTTTTACATGCTTTCCACGCAGGCAAAACCAATCAACACGGTTTATCCACAAGCGGCCAATGAGCCAGCCTGACAGGCACGCCATGACAAACACCGCTGTGTTAGCTGTCAGATTTCGATAAGCACTGCACGGCAAGCTTTTGTCATGAATGAGAATTGCTGCTGTAATGGGGGGCCATAACCCGCTGCCCCTGCCATGAACTTGCGCTTTCCTGCCCCATTGCAGCCCGGTGACACGCTGGCGCTGTGCGCGGTGTCCTCCGGTGTCCCCGAGGTGATGCACGCCCGCCTGGAGGCCTCTATTGCCGCCCTGCGTGCGGCCGGCTATCAGGTGATAGAGGGCGACACACTGCGCCGGCAAGAAAAAAACGCCAGCGCCAGCGCCGCCACCCGGCTGGCAGAGCTCAACGGTTTTCTGTACGACCCGGCGATCAAGGCCATTTTGCCGCCCTGGGGTGGCGAGCTGGCCATGCAGCTGCTGGCCGGGCTGGACTGGCCAAGGTTGGCCGCATTGCCGCCCAAATGGCTGTGCGGCTTTTCCGATGTATCCACACTGGCGGTGCCGCTTACCCTGCGCGCCGGCTGGGCCACGCTGCACAGCCCGAACGTGTTTGATATCAGCCACCCGGGCCGCCAAAGCGAAATGCAGCCGCTGTGGCACAGCTGGCAGCACGGTTTGCCGCCCCGCCAGCAGGCCTTTACGCACTTTTGGCCGTTTGGCGACCCCGGTGTAACTAAAAACAGCCGCGTGCGTGTGGCAGGGGCTGTACAGGCCAGCGTGGCTGGCAGGCTGATCGGCGGTTGCCTGGATACGCTGTCGCGCTTGGCCGCCACGCCATACTTCGACCTGCAAGCCTGGCGCGGCCAACCCGTGCTGCTGTACCTGGAAAACTGCGAGCTGGCCCCGTGCGAGCTGGCACGCGCCCTGACGGCCATGCGCCTGGCCGGGGCTTTCGACGGCCTGGCCGGGCTGATACTGGGGCGCAGCAGTGGCCCCGAGGCAGCGCAGCCGGGCGACCTGCAGTACGAAGAAGCCGTCATGCAAGCGCTGGACGGCTTGTCTTGCCCGCTGGTACTGGATGCCGACATCGGCCATGTACCACCGCAATGGACCCTGATGAACGGCGCCTGGGCCACGCTGCATGTAGCGCATGGCCACGCCACCCTGGAACAGCACTACCACCCCGCTACCACCGCAGGAGATACCCCATGAAGCCCCGCATCGCCCCGCCCTCTGCCGCCTTTGTCGGCGTGTCCTGGGTCGCCTTGTTTGCCGGTATGCTCACCTACCTCATCGGCCTGTGGAATGCCACCATGCCGCTGAACGAAAAGGGTTATTACTTCACCGTGCTGCTATACGGCCTGTTTGCCGCTGTTTCTTTGCAAAAAAGCGTGCGCGACCGGCTGGAAGGCATTGCCGTCAGCGGCATTTACTACGGCCTGTGCTGGCTGTCGGTCGGCATCAGCCTGTTATTGCTGGCGGTAGGCCTGTGGAATGCCACCCTGCTGGGGAGCGAAAAAGGTTTTTACGCCATGGCCTACCTGCTGAGCCTGTTTGCGGCCGTGGCGGTACAGAAAAATACCCGCGACCAGTTGGCCAGCCGCCCAGAGCCGGCCAGCTTTGCGCCAGAAAACGAAGGAGAGCAGTGATGGCGATTTTGCTGCGTGATGCCAGTGCATTCGACGCCGATAGCGTACAAAGCCTGCTATTCGACCATGGCCCCAATATGTGGAACTGGCTACCGCCGGAAGGCGTGGCGCGTACCATCCAGCAGCTGGTTGCCGGTCTGGCTGGTGGCGTACTGGCCGAAGACGGCAGTACGCTGGTGGGGGCGGTACTGTACCGCCAGGCTGACCCCTACCCCAGCCTGCGCCCCGACGATATTGCCCCGCTGCAGTGCAGCTATATCGTGGAAGCGGTCGTCCACCGCGACTACGCCGGCCAGGGCATTGGCGCCCGTTTGCTGAACAGCGTGTGCCAGAAGCTGGCGGCCCAGGGCCAGGCCTGGGTGGTAGCCGACCGCCACGAAGAAAACGGCCCGTCTGCCGGCATGATGCGCAAAGCCGGCCTGCAACAGCTGGGCGTGTACGACGACCCGGCGCGCCGCCCCAGCGGCAGCCGCCGCACCGCGGTATGCGGCAGGCGGCTGTAATACGCACCAAACAAAAAAGCGGCCAGGCATCACTGCCTGGCCGCTTTGCGTTTCAGGGTGTGGCTACACGCTGTAGTCGCCCCACACCGTCTGGATGGCGCCTACCGCCGCCAGTGCCGCCGTCTCGGTGCGCAGGATGCGCGGCCCCAGTTTCAGCGGCGTCCAGCCGGCGCTAATGGCCTGCTGTTCTTCGGCGCCAGACAGCCCGCCCTCCGGCCCGGCCATCAGCCACGCCTGCTGCGGCGCGCGGGCGATATCCACCAGCTTTTGCGTACCCAGCGGCGACAGCAGCAAGTGGGCATCGGCCGCTGGCAGGCTGGCCAGCCACTGTTTCAGCGTCAGGATGGGGCGCACCTCGGGCACGGTGTTGCGTCCGCTTTGCTCACACGCGGCGATCACGATCTCCTGCCAGCGCTGTACCCGTTTGTCGGCGCGGTCGCCAGCCAGCTTCACGATGCTGCGCTCGGTGGCCAGCGGCTGGAAGGCGCTGACGCCCATTTCCACGCCTTTTTGCAGGGTGAACTCCATGCGGTCGCCGCTGGAAATGGCCTGCGCCAGCCCCAGCCATACCGGTGATTCTCGGCTGGTATCGTTAAAAGCATCAATCGTGCAGCTAACGTCGCGTTTGGCGATGTCGGTCAGCGTTGCCTGGTACTCGCCGCCACGGCCGTTAAACAGCGTGATGCCGTCACCGGCGCGCAGGCGCAACACCTGTATATGGCGCACTACCGTATCCGGCAGTGCCAGGGTTTGCCCGGCAGCAAGGGCAATATCTATAAAAAACCTTGGCATGGTGTGTTGATCGTTCGTGTTGATAACGGTATTTTGCTTGGTTTGCTGCACGTGCAACAACATAAACATTACACGGTGGTAAGCGGGCCTGCCCGCAGCGCGAGAGGAGAGATGGATGCAAGTGGTCGATCAGGTAATACAGGTCGTACGCGACGTGGCCCGTTACGAGGTCATGCCGCGCTTTTTGCGCGTGGGCAAGACGCGTAAAGAGGACGGCTCGCTGTTTACCGAAGCCGATCTGGCCTGCCAGCAGGTACTGCAGCAGCGCCTGCCTGCCATCCTGCCCTACCCGGTGCTGGGCGAAGAAATGACCATGGCCGAGCAGGACGCCCTGTGGGCGGCCAACCAGGCCGGCCTGTGGGTGGTAGACCCCATCGATGGCACCACCAACTTTGTTAACGGCCTGCCCTACTTTGCCGTGTCGGTGGCGCTGATGATCAACGGCGTGAGCGAGCTGGGGGTGATCTACAACCCGGTGTCCGACGAAATGTTCTACGCCCGCCGTGGCGGCGGAGCCTATCTGAACGGCCAGCGCCTGCCGCTGAAAACCGTGGCCAACAGCATGGGCGACGCCATCGCCGCCGTGGAAATCAAATACCTGCGTTCCGGCAAGCTGGCCGCGCGCATGGGCAGCGTGGCGCCGTTTGGTAGCCAGCGCAGCATGGGTTCCAGCACGCTGGACTGGTGCTTCCTGGCGGCCGGCCGCTACGATATTTATCTGCACGGTGGCCAGCGTCTGTGGGACTACGCCGCCGGCGCGGTGATCCTGGAAGAAGCCGGCGGGCGCATCGCCAGCCTGAATACCGACGACTACTGGGCCGACACCATCTGGAAGCGCTCCGCCATCGCCGCGCTGAACCCCGAGCTGTTTGCGCAGTGGCACAAGTGGGTGCGCGCCAACCAGTAAGCAGCGGTTTTTGATAAAAGATGCGGCCAACCTTAGGCAAGGTTGGCCGCATTGTTTTGGGTGCAGGTTTTTACAGCGGCTCAGCCGCTTAACCAAGCCTGACGAAGGTGTGTGTTCAAGGCTGATAACGTTTGGCGGCAGCCTTGGTAAACCAGAAATCGGCGTCCTTGTCGCTCTGTGGTACGCCATTGCCGTCCAGATACAGCGTGCCCAGGCTGAACTGCGCCTCTTTCAGGCCTTGTTCGGCGGCCAGGCGGTACCAGCGTGCGGCTTCGGCAGCATCCTGCGCCACCCCTTGGCCGTAGCGGTACAGATTACCTAGCCGGTTCTGCGCGGGGGCATAGCCCTGAGTGGCGGCTTGCTGGTAGTAACGGGCGGCTTGTGCCCAATCTACAGGCAGGCCTTTACCCTCGGCGTACAGGCGGCCCAGCTGGTATTGGGCACTGACATCGCCTTGTGCTGCTGCTTTGTTGTACCAATGCGCGGCCTGGACGATGTCGGCTGGCAAGCCTTTACCGGATTCGTAAATCAGCCCAAGCATCCGCTGCGCAGTGGCTTTGCCCTGTGCTGCATCGCGCTGGTGTGTGGCCAGCGCCCGGATGTCTTCACGGCTCAGGCCATAGGTATTGCTGTACAAGGTTTTCAGGCTGTTTGTTGCATCGGCCAGATCCTGTGAGGCGGCCAGGCGGTACCATTTTTCGGCCTCGCCGTAATTCATGCTGATACCTTTGCCGGCCTGTAGCAGGCGGCCGAGATTGTGCTGGGCCTGGGCATTGCCCAGCCGTGCGGCCTGCAGGTACCAGTTGGCTGCTGCAGTAACATCCTGTGGGCCATACCTGCCCCACTCCAGTATTTCACCCAGCCGGTTTTGTGCCAGCGCCATGCTTTGATCTGAAAGACCGTTACGGGCAGGCAGCGCCTGGCCGCCAGCTTGTTGTGCCGCGGCCAGGTACCAGTGCACGGCCTGCTCGGGATCTGCGGCTAGCCCCAGGCCGACATCCTGCATCAGGGCTACTTTCAGCTGTGCCATGATGTCCCCCGCCTTTGCCTGACTCAGCAGTGCACCGGCCTGGCGCAGGTCATCACGGCTGAAGCCGTATCGATTGAAATACAGCCCGTTCAATGCTTCGGCCGCCGTACTGTCGCCGTGCTTTGCCGCTTGCTGATACCAGCGTTCTGCCGCGGCATAGTCCATGGCCACATGCCAGCCTTCACGGTACAGCTTGGCCAGCCGCAGCATGGCCCGGGTATCGCCCTGGCTGGCATTTTGCTCGTAGCACGCAATCAGCTCGGGGTTGGCTTGCCTGATGCCATTACCGGGATCACGTTGCTGGCAAAGCCAGTAATCCGCTTCGCGGTCCCCCTGTGCGACGGCAGCTTGCAGCCATTTGGCCGCTTGCTGCGGGTCTTGCTCTACGCCCATACCATACAGGTACAGCCTGCCCAGCGCGGTCATGGCTTGGGGGTGTTGCTGCTTGGCGGCTTTCTGCAGATACGTGGCTGCCTTAGGGTAGTCGTGAGCCATCACCTGGCTCAGGCCGTACCAGTACTGTGCCGTGGCGTCGTGTTCTGCGCCGTGTTGCCAGTACGCCATCACTTCGTCAGCGTTGGCGGCCTTGCCGGCCTTGATAAGCGAATACGCCTCGGCTATCAACGCAGCCATTTCATTATGCTGTTTTGCTTGCTGACGGTTCCAGGCCAGTGCCTCCTGGAGGCTACGGAACACCAAGGGCGTGTTAGCGATTGTGCGCGGGCCAAACGGGGTAACAGATTCTGGCTGACTACCCGGTAGGGTGAGTGCCGGGAAGGCAGGGGATGCCTGGATGGCCAGCGGGACAGTCAGGCCGGCACAAAGCAGGATGGTGGCGAGGCGACGCAGCATGGCAGTAAACGCAGTTAATGAAAATTGCATGATAACCAAAGCGATGCGGTGCTGACAGCCAAGCAGCCAACCTTGCGCAAGGTTGGCCGCTTTGTTTTGTGTGTAGTGCCTAACGCCCCAGTAGCAGCGCGGTGCCGGCTACGCTGATGGCGGCGCCCAGCCAGCCCAGCAGCGGTGGTGCCTGGCGCGTCACCACCCACAGCATGGGCAGGATCAGCACCGGGCTTAGCGCCGACAGCATGCCCACGGTAGCTACGTTGCCGCCTTGCAGCGCCACCATGATCAGCGTCATGCCCAGGCCCAGTGCCACCACGCCGTTCAGCGCCAGCTGACCCAGCATGCGCGGCGTGGGCGGGTTGGCCATGCGGGCCAGGCGGCTGCCGCTGGCCCACAGCAGCCAGTTGGCCGCACAGCCTATCGCCATGCGCAGCGCGCTGGCGGTGAGCGGGTCCAGCCCGCTGGCCATGGCTGGTTTGGCAAAGAAGGTGCCGCACGCCTGGCACAGCGCGGCGGCCAGGCCCAGCGCCACGCCGGCTTTCATACCGTGGCTTTGTTCCCAGTGGTGGGTGCTGCCATCGCGGCGGCCAAAGGCCACCGCCACCAGCACGCCGCCAAACACCAGCACGCTGCCGGCCAGCGCCTGCAGGCTGAGTGCTTCGCCCAGCAGCAGCACGCCCAGCGCCACCGAAAACACCGAGTGGGTGGCAAACAGCAGGCCGGTGCGGCGTGGGCCCAGGCGGTTCATGGCGGCGAACATCAGCGCATCGCCGAGAAAAATGCCGAACAGCGCCGATAACGTCAGCGGCAGCAGCGCGGCGCTGTGCAGCGTGGCCCAGCCGCCCAGCGCCAGGCTGGCAGCGCCCAGCAGCACGGTCAGAAAGCTCAGCCGCAGCCGGCTGAAGGCAAACGGGCCGAAGTGCCGCGCCGGGGTGGCACCGATAAGCCCGCCAGCGGCCCAGCAAGTGGCCGCGCCCACGGCGGCCAGGTCGTACAGCAGCATCAGCGCCCCGCTTTCGCGGTGGGCTCCAGCGTGGCCAGCAGCGCGCTCATCGACGCGTCCAGCGCGTCCAGCTGTGCGGCGTCCAGCGGTGCCAGGATACGCGCCATGTTATCCACATGCGCACCCACTACTTCGTTCACCAGATCCAGCCCCTGCGGTGTGAGCTGCACCAGCAGGCTGCGCGCGTCGTCGGGGCTGGGCAGACGGCACACCAGACCGCGCTCGGCCAGCAGCTGCAGCTGGCGCGTCATGGTGCCGGACGACAGCATCAGGCTGGAAAACAGCGCGGTGGGCGCCAGGCAGTACGGCGCGCCGCTGCGGCGCAGCGTGGCCAGCACGTCGAATTCCCAGTTGCTGATGCCGTACTGGCCGAAGGTGTCGTTCAGCCGTTTTTGCAGCTGGATGCTACAGCGGCCCAGGCGGCCGATGATGGCCATGTGGCGGGTGTCCAGGTCGGGGCGTTCGCGCTGCCACTGTGCGCGGATGGCGTCCACGGCGTCGGGGGTGTTCGGGGTATCCATGCCGGCTCCAGATAGCTCGTGTTCAAGATAAATGTCTTGAGTTAAAGATAAAATATCGATACGCTGATTATATCTTGAATTGGAGATATCACTGTGACGACCGCTTCCCGCCTGTGGCGCGATACCTTGTTAACCGCCGTGGTGCCGCTGATCTGGGGCTCCACTTACCTGGTGACCACGCAATGGTTGCCACCCGGCCTGCCGTTTAGCGCCGGCGTATTGCGCGTGCTGCCGGCTGGCTTGCTATTGCTGCTGTGGACGCGCCACCTGCCGCAACGGCAGGAATGGCCGCGCTTGCTGCTGCTATCGCTGCTGAATATCGGTGCTTTCCAGGCACTGTTGTTCATGGCGGCCTACCGCTTGCCCGGTGGTATCGCCGCCGTGCTGGGGGCGATTCAGCCACTGCTGATGATGGGCTTGTTGTGGCTGCTGGAGCAGCAAACGCCACGGCCGCTGGTGTTGCTGGCGGCGTGCACGGGCCTGGCCGGCATGGCGGTGCTGCTGAATGCGGGTAATGCGCAGTGGGACACGCTGGGTGTGCTGGCGGCAGCGGGCGGCGCCATCGTGATGGCGCTGGGCATGTATCTGGCGCGGCGCTGGGGCAGCAGCCTGCCGCTGCTGGCGCTAACCGGCTGGCAGCTGACACTGGGCGGGCTGATGCTGCTACCGGCAGCACTGTGGCTGGACCCGCCCATGCCCACGCTGTCTACGGCCAACGTAGCGGGCTACGCCTACTTATCATTGGTGGGCGCGCTGCTGGCTTATGGCCTGTGGTTTCGCGGCCTGCGCTTGCTGCCGCCGGTGGCGGTGTCGGCGCTGGGCCTGCTTAGCCCGGTGGCGGCGGTCATCCTGGGCTGGGTGGCGCTGGGGCAAAGCCTGCACGGCTGGACGCTGGCCGGTATGGCTACCGTACTGCTGAGCGTGCTGTGTGTGCAGCTGGCCAGCAGCCGGCGCCCGGCGCGGGTGGCGTGATGAAAAAACGGGCAAATGACCCCGCAAGCCTGGCCTGAGCAGGCATTACGGTTTGTCTGCATCCTGCCAGCCGGCAAATTGCGGCACGCCGTCGTGCGCTAGCCAGGCGGGGTGGTGGCTGGTCCAGATATGCGCCACCGGCAGGCTGTCGGGGCTATCGTCCAGCGTGGCCACGCGCAGGATCACGTGCGGCTGGCCGGGGCGTTCGGCCACGATGTGGCTGCCGCACACGCTGCAAAAGTGGCGCAGCTTGCCGGGGGACGATGCAAAACTGCGTAGCAGGTGTTCACCGGCCAGCCAGCGAAAGTGCTGGCGCAGTACGCCCGCGGTGCTGGTGTAGGGCGCGGCGTGCGCTTTGCGGCAGGTGTGGCAGTGGCAATGCACGATGGGCATGTCCAGCTGCTGGATCTGGTAACGCACGCCGCCGCACAGGCAGCTGCCTTGCAGCGGTGTGGTCATGGTGTTGTCTTTAAGCGGTGTGGTCATGTTGGGGTGTCGTCCAGCAGCGTGATTTCCACCCGCTCCTTGCCGCGGCCAACGTTCTTGCGCTTCAGCGCGATGCGGCCAACTTCGCCGCTGTGGCGCAGGTGGGTGCCGCCGCAGGGCACGTGGGCGATGCCGGGTAGCGCCCAGTAGCGGCGGCCGCTGGCTGCGTCGGAAAAGGCGCTGGTGATGGCCAGGTTGGCCGCAATCAGTGCGTCGATGCGCGCCTGCAAGGCAGGCAGGTGCGGGGTGATGGCTTGCGGCAGTGCAAAGTCGATGCGCGCCTTGTGCTCGGCGATGTGGGCGCCGATTTTTTCTACGTCTGGCAGGGTCTGGTAAAGGGTTTCCAGCACCAGCTCGGCGGCAAAATGCAGCCGCATCAGCCGGTAGCGCCGTGGCCAGTCAAGCTGCAGCGTCACTGCCGCGCCGGGCTGCAGGCCGTGTTGCGGCGGCAGGGTGTAAATAATGCCGTGATCCTGCTTGCGCGCGGCCAGCACCGGCCAGCCGGCAATACAGCCGTGGTCGCTTTCCTGCCCGCCGCTTTCGGCGTACAGGATGGTGGCGGCCAGGGTGACCTCATCGCCGGCCACGCTGGCTACCGTGGTGTCCAGCGTGCATAGATAGGGGTCGTCCCAGAATACCTTGCGGGTCATGCCTGCCCCCGCTCTGCGGCCAACCTTTGGTAAATGGCCGGTTCCACTTTTTCCATGATGCGTTCCGGCTTGCCCAGCGCGCCAAAGCCGAACTGCGCGTACAGGCCGTGGGCGTCGGCGGTGGCCAGCATGAAGCGGCGCAGGTTTTGCAGCCGCGGGTGCAGCTGCAGGTAGCGCATCAGCGCCTTGCCCGTGCCCTGGCCGCGTGCGCTGTCTACCACGAACACGTCGGCCAGGTAGCCGAAGGTGGCGTAGTCGGTAATCACGCGGGCAAAGGCCAGCTGCTGGCCGTCGGGGTGGTAGCCGCCGATCACCAGCGAGCCCTGCAGCGAGGCTTCGAAGATGTCGCGTGGCAGGCCGGCGGCCCAGTACGACTCGCGGCTCAGGTACTGGTACACCAGCTCGCGGTCCAGCCGGGCGCAGTCGGTGCTGAAGACGATAGTGGGCTGCGGCCCCTGCAGGCGTAGCCAGCGGTGGCCGGCGGCATCCACGCCCTCGCCGGTTGGCTGCCAGCCTTGCTGGCGGTAAAACGCCAGCGCGCGCGGGTTGGCCGCAAAGCATTTCAGCGATGGCGCCGCGGTAAAACGCAGCGCAGCGGCCTGTAGCAGGGCCTGGCCTATGCCCTGCCCTTGTGCGGCGGGTGCCACGTACAGGTGGTGCAGAAAATTTTCTTTTTCGTACACGCTGGCAAAGCCCAGTACCTGGCCGTGGGCGTCTTGCGCGACCAGCAGGCTTTCGTCGGCGGTGTCGCGGGCAAAGTCGGCCAGCTGCATGGCTTGGCCATCCAGCCAGGGAAAGCTGCTGCGGCGTGTGTCCAGGTAGAGCTGCGCCAGCGCGGCGTGCTGGTGTGGGGCGTAAGGCAGGATGGTCATGCAGGCTCCTTGTGGCGCGGCCACCAGCACAGCGAGGCTTCGCGGCTGGCGCTAACGAAACCCAGCTTACGATACAGATCGATGGCGTGGTAGTGGGCATCGGCCACGATGACCAGGCGTGGTACGCGCGCCAGCCCCCAGTCGGCCAGCGCGCTGACCAGGCCGCTGGCCAAACCCAGGCGGCGTGCCTGCGGGGCGGTGGCCACTTGCTGGTAGCGCCCCAGTGTCTGCCAGGTGTACAGCCCGGCGCAGGCTTGTAGTTGTGCGCCGGCAAAGACTCCCCACGTATGGCCGTGGCCAGCGTGTTCCAGGGCCTGGTAGCGGCGCTGGCTGCCGGCCAGAAAGCGGCGGTAGCCGGCTTCGTCGAAGGCCGGGTCGCGGCTGGCGGTCATCAGCTCGGCCCATTGCTGCCAGTCGTCGGTGCTGGCCAGCGGGCGCAGGGTGTAGCCGGCTGGCAGGGGGGCGGGCTGCAGGGTGTCGCGGGTGAGCAAGAGTGCGCTGGCTTCCTGGTATTCGTAGCCGGCGGCCTGCCAGTGGGCGTAGCGTGCGGCGCAGTCTTCCTCGTCCATCGCCCATACCAGGGTGCGGTGCTGCACGCCGGCGTGGCCGGCAAAGGCGCTATCGAAGCGCGCTTCCCACGCGGCGCGGTCCAGCGGGGCCTGATCGGCCAGCAGCAGGTTGCCAAAGAAAAAATCCGGCTGCGCGGGGGTGGCCAGCTGCCAGTAGCCGGGGTGGCGGCTTAGCCGGGCTTGTGTGCCCAGCAGCATGCGTTCGCTCAGTACGCCGGGCAGGTCCAGTGCCAGCGCCAGGATGCGGCGCTCGCCTGCCTGCCGGCTGGGCACAAAGCCCAGGCGGGTGGCCAGCCGCTGCGCCGGCAGGTTGGCCGCATGGGTGTCGGCCTCTACGCGGTGCAGGCCCAGCGGGTTGAAGCCGGCGTGCAGCAGCGCTGCGCCGGCTTCACGGGCGTAGCCCTGGCCCCGATAGGCTTGCCCCAGCTCGATGCCGAACTGTGCCTCGCCGGCCAGGCTGGTCTGGCGCAAGCCTACCGAGCCGATGAGCGTGTCGCTATCGGCCAGGGTAATGGCCAGCTGCCAGGCGCGCCGTGGCGTGGCCTGCTGCTGGGCGATGAACTGCTGTAGCAGCGCAGCGCCGAACGTGGGCGTGAGCTCGTGCGTGGCGTAGTGCTGGCCGAAGGCCGCGCCGCTGCGCAGCTGGTAGTAGGCGTTGGCATCGCCGGCGCAAAAGTCGCGCAGGCGCAGGCGTGGTGTCACAAGTGGCAGGGTCAGCATCGGTGTGGGCCTTTCTCCATTAACCAGCGTTGAACATCGTGCTGGTGCGAGTCGGGTAGCGCGGGGCGGTGGCTTGGCTGCATCAAGCTGGAAGCCTGGCTGCACAGGGTGTGCCACAGGCTATGGTGGTGTTGCGGGGGGAGCTCGTCGGCGAGCACGTCGCGCGCGAGATGGCGCGACAGGATAAAGAGCGATGCCATGATGGCGTTTCCTTGAAAGAGCGTGGCCCGGTGCAAGTAGCACGGTGTGGGCCGGTATAAGTAAAGAGCGAATGCCATCCGCGTGGCGGAGGACAGCGGCATTGTGGTGATGTGGCGTGGCGGCGTCAATGGCCAAACGGCCAGATCGCGGGTGTGTGCCGTTTGTTTGCCACCGCTGTGGCATAAAAAACAAGGGCAAGCCATGCGGCTTGCCCTTGTGGTGTGGCGGCCAACCCTGGCTTACGCTGCGGCGGCGCGCCGTGCTTTCAGGTAGCCCAGCAGGCCGTGGCCGGAATACAGCGCCAGCGCTGCCCAGATCAGGCCAAAGCCGATGGCGCGGCTGCTGCCAAATGGCTCGTGGTACAGCCATACGCCCAGCAGCAGCTGGATAGTGGGGCCCAGATACTGGATTAGCCCTACCGTGGCCAGCTTCAGCCGGCGTGCACCGCTGGCAAACAGCAACAGCGGGATGGCGGTGACCACGCCGGCGCCCATTAGCAGCGCGTCGGTGGCCAGGCCCAGCTGGCCAAAGGCACCGTCGCCGCGCACGGCAAACCACAGCAGCGCCGCCAGCGCCAGCGGCAGCATCAGGAAGGTTTCCAGTGCCAGCCCTTCCAGCGACGGCAGCGGCGCTTTTTTGCGCAGCAGGCCGTACACGCCAAAGGTCGCCGCCAGGCTTAGCGCCACCCACGGCAGCGTACCCACCGACAGCGTGAGCCACGCCACACCCAGCGTGGCCAGGCCAATGGCGATGCCCTGCGTGCGCGTCAGGCGTTCGCCCAGAAACAGGCGCCCCAGCAGCACGTTCACCAGCGGGTTGATGAAGTAACCCAGGCTGGCTTCCACCACACGGTTTTCGTTGACCGCCCAGATGTAGATCAGCCAGTTGAACGACAGCAGCAGCGACGACAGCGCAAACACCCGCAGGCGGGCGCCGTCGCGCAGGCTTGCGCCCAGCCAGCGCCAGTTGCGCTGTACCAGCAGCAAGATCGCCACGAACAGCGCCGACCACACAATGCGGTGACACAAAATTTGCAGCGCCGGTACCGCGTGCAGCGGTTTCCAGTACAGCGGGAACAGACCCCAGATAAAGAACGCGCCGGTGGCGTACAGCACGCCTTTGCCGGTTTCGTTGGGTGCAGATGACATGGATACGTCTCTAAGGTTGGCCGCAGGCCGGCGGGTAGCCGGTGGCGACAATGGCTCAAGGCTGCACTGTAGCGGTGCGGCGATGGCGCGCTCAACCACGCTAACAGAACGCAGTGTTTTGTCTGGCGCAGGGCGGTTTTGCTGCACTGGCACATTTGCTGCACTCGCCCGCGCGCGAAGCAGAAAAAAACGACAAAGCTTTTGACGTTTACGTTTACGTCAACTAGTGTTCGCACAAAGCGGTAGCACAGCTGCCGACACACTATAAAGAGAGACAGAGACAACGCCCTGCTGCCTACCGCCGCCGGGCCACATCACCAGGACGGGATAGCCCACAAGGCTTCACCCGACCCGCTGCGACAAGCACACAGATGGAGGAGACACCATGTCGATTCGCCACGTCGAACTGGAAGACAAATACACGGCACCTACCGGCCAGGTACTGCTGAACGGCATCCAGGCGCTGGTGCGCCTGCCCATGATGCAGCAAGCGCGCGACCGCGCCGCCGGGCTGAATACCGCCGGCTACGTTACCGGCTACCGCGGCTCGCCGCTGGGTAATGTGGACCAGGTGATGCAAAAGGCCAGCAAACACCTGGCCGCCAACAATGTGGTATTCCACCCCGGCCTGAACGAAGACCTGGCCGCCACCGCCGTGTGGGGCACGCAGCAGGTCACCCTGTTCGAGGGCGCCAAGTACGACGGTGTGTACTCCATGTGGTACGGCAAGGGCCCGGGCGTGGACCGCTCCGGTGATGTGATCAAGCACGGCAACGTAGCCGGCACCAGTAAGTTTGGCGGCGTGCTGCTGATCTGCGGTGACGACCACGCCGCCAAGTCGTCCACCTTCCCGCACCAGTCCGACCACATCCTGGCCGCCAGCATGATACCGGTGCTCAGCCCGTCCGGCGTGCAAGAGGTCATCGACTACGGCCTGCATGCCTGGGCCATGAGCCGTTATTCCGGCTGCTGGGTGTCGATCAAGGCCATCTCCGACACCATCGAAAGCGCCGCCGTGGTGGATATCAGCCCCGAGCGTGTGCAAACGCTGATCCCTGAAGACTTCCCGCTGCCGCCCGATGGCCTGTCCATCCGCTGGCCGGACACCCCGCTGGCGCAAGAAAAGCGTGTGCTGCACCACCGCCTGTACGCCGCGCTGGCTTACGCCCGCGTGAACAAGCTGAACCACGTGACGCTGGATTCACCCAAGGCGCGGCTGGGCATCATCACCTGTGGCAAGAGCTACCTGGACGTGATGCAGGCGCTGGACGACCTGGGCATTGACGAGCAGCTGGCCGCCGACATCGGCCTGCGCATCTTCAAGGTGGGCATGGTGTGGCCGCTGGAGCCGGAAGGCGTGCGCGAGTTTGCCCAAGGCCTGGAAGAGATCATGGTGATCGAGGAAAAACGCCAGATCATCGAATACCAGCTCAAAGAGCAGCTGTACAACTGGCGCGACGACGTGCGCCCGCGCGTGGTGGGCAAGTTTGCCGAAAAAGGCGAATGGGCGCTGCCGCACGGCGACTGGCTGCTGCCGGCCGCCGGCGAGCTGACCCCGGCCATGATCGCCCGCGCCATCGCCAAGCGCCTGGCCAACCTGTACGACAGCCCGGTGATTCACGACCGGCTGAAGTTCTACGACGACAAAGAAGCGCAGCTGGTGAAACCGCGCGAAGCCATCGCGCGCATTCCGCACTACTGCAGTGGCTGCCCGCACAACACCAGCACCAAGGTGCCGGAAGGCAGCCGCGCCGTGGCCGGTATCGGCTGCCACTACATGGCGCACTGGATCGAGGGCGACAGCACCAAGACCTTTACCCAGATGGGCGGCGAAGGCATTACCTGGCTGGGCCAGGCGCCGTTTACCAGCACCAAGCACATCTTCACCAACCTGGGTGACGGTACCTACTTCCACTCCGGCCTGCTGGCGATTCGCGCTGCGGTGGCCGGCAAGGTCAACCTTACCTACAAGATTCTGTACAACGACGCGGTAGCGATGACCGGTGGCCAGAACGTGGACGGCTACCTGGACGTGCCGATGATTACCCGCCAGGTGCACGCCGAAGGGGTTGGCCGCATCGTGATCACCAGCGACGACCCGGACAAATACCGTACCGCGCACGGCCTGAAAGAAGGCCTGGCACCGGGGGTGGAGGTGTTCCACCGCCGCGAGCTGGACCGCCTGCAAAAAGAGCTGCGCGAGCTGCCTGGCGTCACCATCCTGATTCACGACCAGACCTGTGCCGCCGAAAAACGCCGCCGCCGCAAACGCAAGGAGTTCCCCGACCCGGACCGCCGCGCCTTCATCAACGAGCGCGTGTGCGAGGGCTGCGGCGACTGCGGCAAAAAATCCGGCTGCCTGTCGGTACTGCCGGTGGAAACCCCGCTGGGCCGCAAGCGCAAGATCGACCAGAGCAGCTGCAACAAGGACTTTTCCTGCGTGGAAGGCTTCTGCCCCAGCTTTGTCTCGGTGGCCGGCGCCAGCGTGAAAAAACCGGGTGGTGCCGCCGCCAGCCTGGACAGCATGGGCGCCCTGCCGCAGCCGCAGCTGCCCGGCCTGCACGAGCCGTTCGGCATCATGGTCACTGGCGTGGGCGGCACCGGCGTAGTCACCATCGGCCAGGTGCTGGCCATGGCCGCGCACCTGGATAACAAGGGCGTGACCGTGCTGGACATGGCCGGCCTGGCGCAAAAAGGCGGCTCGGTGTGGTCGCACGTGCGCATTGCCGATAGCCAGGAAAAACTGCACGCGGTGCGCATTGCCGCCGGTGACGCCAACCTGGTGCTGGGCTGCGACCTGGTGGTCACCGCCGCCGAGGAAGCGCTGGCCAAGATGCGCGAAGGCTTCAGCCACGTGGTGGTGAACAACTACGAATCGCCCACCAGCGCCTTCCTGAAAAACCCGGATGTGCGCTTCCCGGCCAAGGCCATGAAGGACGCCATTATCGAGTCGGTAGGCAGCAGCCGCTTTGCCGAGGTCAACGCCACGCGCATTGCCACCGCCCTGATGGGCGACGCCATTGCGGCCAACATGTTCATGCTGGGCTACGCCTGGCAAAAGGGCCTGGTGCCGGTATCGCTGGACGCCATCATGAAAGCGGTAGAGCTGAACGGCGCCGCCGTGAAGTTCAACCAGCAGGCCTTTGTCTGGGGCCGCCACGCCGCGCACGACCCGGCGCGCATCGAGACCCTGGTCAGCCCGTCGGCCGTGGTGCAGTTTGTACCGCGTGACACGGTAGAAGGCGTGCTGCACCACCGCAGCAAAGAGCTGGTGGCCTACCAGGACGACAAGTTGGCCGCACGCTACAAGGCGCTGGTAGAGCAGGTCAAAGCCGCCGAAGAGCGGGTAAAACCGGGCAGCAGCGCGCTGACGCTGGCGGTAGCCCGCGCCTACTACCACGTGCTGGCTTACAAGGACGAGTACGAGGTAGCGCGCCTGTACAGCGATGGCGAGTTCCAGCGCGCGCTGCACGAGCAGTTCGACGGTGACCTCAAGCTCACCTTCCATTTCGGCGCCAGCTGGATGACCGGCCAGCAGCCGAAAAAGGTGAACCTGGGTGCGTGGGCGCTGAAGGCGCTGGGCGTGATTGCCCGCTTCAAAGGCCTGCGTGGTAGCGCGCTGGACCCGTTTGGCTGGCAGGCCGACCGCCGGCTGGAGCGCGCCATGATCGGCGAGTTCGAGGCGCTGGTGGGCCAGCTGCTGGGCGCGCTGTCTGCGGCCAACCTGGGCACCGCTAGCGAGATGGTGAAAGTGTACGAGGGGATTCGCGGCTTTGGCCATGTGAAGGAAGCCGGCCACCAGGCCGCACAAGCCAGACTGGCCGAGCTGCGCAAAGCGTTCGACACGCCGCCAGCCCACAAGGGTGCGGCGGCGTAACGGGCATTGTTTGAGGGTGTTTAACGGGCCGCAAGGCCCGTTTTTTTATGCCTAGCCCACGCGGTGCGGCGTATCAGCCGGCATCAATGCTGTTGTGCTGTTTGTAAGCTGAAAGAAAGAATTAATGAAAAAATGAGAAATTAGTAAGTCATTCCGTAATACAGGCGTTGCCAGCCGATGAACCGTGTCAGAAAGCATATCGGTGTGTTTGCCACCAGCTACGGTATCGCCAGCGGCGTGCTGGCAGCCTTGCTGTGCCTGTTGCTGGCCATGCTGCTGTTTGTGGTGGTAGAAAGCCGCAAGCTGTTCGCCACCCACCAGCGGCTGGCGACCCAGATCAGCGGTATTACCCGCGAGCAGGAAGACATGCTGGCCGGCCTCAACCGCCTGGTGATCCCGGTATGTGACGACGCTACCCTGGTGCGGCTGCGCACCCAGATCTTTGCCAGCCGCCATATCCGCGATGTCGGCATTTTCGACCAGCAAAACCGGCTGGTGTGCACCAGCAGCGAAGGCCTGCTGGCGTCCCCCCTGTTACCGCTTAGCCCTGCCCTGCGCGAAATCCGCAACGGGGTAGATCAGTCCATCTGGTTCAACGCGCCTATCCTGCTGGGGCAGTGGCGCTACCGGGCCATGGTCATGCAGCAGGGCCGCTTTAATGTGGTGGTGAACCAGGACAGCCTGTCGGCCTTGTTGCGCGATGTGGACGTACTGGGGCTGCAGCTGGCCGATGCGCTGCCGGGGCGTGTCTTTGTCAGCGGCAGGCTCACCCCGTACTGGTCGCGCTACTTTGACGAACAGACCGCGCTGAAACGGCCACTGAAAGGCTTTGACTGGACAGCCCAGGCCCTGGTGCGTACCGACTACATTCCGGGCACGCCGTGGGTGGTGCAGTCCTACCTTACCCTGCCGGAGATCCTGCAGCGCCAGGGTTTGATCCTGCTGCTGGTGGCCGTGGCGGCCTCGCTGATCGGCTTGCTGGTTACCGGTTTCATTACCCCCATCCTGGCCAGGCAAAAGCATATTGGTGCCCGTATCCGCAACCTGCTGGAAGAAGGCTGCGTGCAGTGCTACTACCAGCCGATTGTGGCGCTGACTACGCGGCGCTGGGTGGGGTGCGAGGTGCTGATGCGCATCCGCGATGGTGACGAGCTGATTTCCCCGCTGCTGGCGCTGCCGGAAATCGAAAAGCAGGGCCTGGGCTGGGTGCTGGATAGCTTTGTGCTGCAGCAAAGCCTGCGCGAGCTGGCACAGGCGCTGCCACCCACCAGTGGTTTCAAGGTGGCGGTGAACCTGTTTCCCGATAATATCCAGTTCCGCCGCCTGGACGCGCTGATTTCCCCGCTACAGGCCATGCTGCGCCGGCCCGACCTGCAGCTGGGGCTGGAAATCGTGGAGCAAAGCTACGACGACACCGTGGTGCACGAGATCGCCGCCCTGCGCCAGGCCGGCTACCAGGTGTCGGTAGACGACTTTGGTACCGGCTACTCCAACCTGGGCCGCGTCAAGCGCATGGCGCCGGACGTACTGAAGATAGACCGCTCTTTTGTGTTCGAAATGGAAGACCTGTCGCTGCGCTCCAGCCTGATACCGGAAATCGTCAGTATTGCCCGCGCCATCGGCTCCAGCTTGGTAGCCGAGGGCATAGAAAACGAGCTGCAAGCCGAGCAGCTGGCCAGCATGGGGGTAGAGTACGGCCAGGGCTACCTGTTTGCCCGGCCCTTGCCCGTTGACGCCTTTGCTGAGGCCTTCGCCGCCCAGCTGCGCTGGCAGCAGGGTACCGTTCATGGGGGCTAAGTGGTATTAATAAGGTTTGCCCTAGCCACAGCGAGCCGCCATGCCTGCCGATATTCTGGTCAAGCTCTATCAGCTGCCACCCTGCCCTGCCGTACCCGACGGCGTCGTATTGCGCCACCCTCTGCCACACGAGCGTAGCGCTATGCGCATGTGGATAAGCCGTGAGTTTTCTGATGGCTGGGCCGATGAATTCGATACGGCATTTCGCAGTATGCCGCCTACCGCCTGGGTATTGCAGCGGGGTGGCGAGCTACTGGGTTTTGCCTGCTATGACGTGACTGCGCGGGGATTTTTCGGGCCGACAGGGGTAAAGAAAAGCCAGCAAGGTCAAGGGTTTGGTCGTATTTTGTTGCTGACCAGCCTGCATGCGCTACATCAGCGTGGCTACGCTTACGCCATTATCGGCAGTGCCGGGCCGATAGACTTTTACCTGAGCCAGCTGCCGGCCATGCTGATACCCGATAGCCACCCCGGTATTTATCCACAGCCTGTTGATAAGTGCTGAACGCCAGGCGTGGCGTGCACTAGGTGGCAGGCATCATACTGATGCGGCCAACGTGCCGCCATGGCGCTGACTTACACCAAACCAGCTTGATACCAATCAGGCCACGCGTACGCCAGGAAACAGGCTGAGCCGCCGTGCGTCGTCCACGGCCTGTTCCATATCGCTGGTTTCCTGTTGCCATACCCACACCTTGTGCAACGGGTCGAAGGTTTCTACCAGCCACAGCTTTTTGCCGGTGCCCAGTGCCACCAGGCGGGCGCGGGCGGGCTGCTGGTAGTTAAAGATAACGGCGTCGCTGGTAACAGGGGCGGCAGGTTTGGCAAACAGGGTACGCATGGTGGTGTCCGTAATGGGGTATGCCGGGTTTTAGTGCAAATGCCATGCCAGCTTCAGCATTTTGCTGGCTGCGGCACCAGGTAGCGCGACAGCGGCTCGGCCAGCAGCAGTACCATCACCAGCCGGCATAGCTGGAAAGCGATGATGGTGGGTACATCCAGCCCCATGGCGCGGGCGGTCAGGCACATTTCGGTAATGCCACCCGGAGCCATGGCCAGCATGGCCAGTGCTGGCGGCAAACCCGCCCCCATAGACAGCAGGCAGGCGCCGGCTACCGCCAGCAGCAGCAATAGCGCCAGGCTAGCCAGAAAGGCGACAAGAAAGCGCGGTGCGGCCAACATCTGCTGCCGGTCGAAACGCACGCCCAATGCAATGCCGATCAGCAGCTGTGCCAGCTCTACCCAGCCGCCCGGCAGGCTGCCGCTTACCGTACTGCTGCTGGCCAGCAGCAGGCTGATGGTGAGCGGGCCGATAAACCACGGGTTGGGTATGCGCCGCCATTGCAGCAGTGCACCCAGTGCCAGCGCAGGCAGCAGCCACGGCAAGGCGCTGCTGCCCAGTGGTGCAAGCGTGGTGGCAAACGGTGCAGCGCTGTGCCCGAACAGGGCAAAAGCGCCGGGGTACAGCAGCACCACAATCAGCACGCGCAGGCTTTGGCCTAGCACGATCCATTCGCTTTTTGCCCCGCGACGGCTACCGATAGCGGTCATTTCCGACGCCCCGCCAGGCAGCGACACCAGCCAGGCGGTTAGCGGGTCCAGCCCGGGGCATAGCCGCCGTAGCAGCTGCATGGCCAGCCATGCCAGCAAGAAGGCAAACGCTACGGCTATGGCTACCCAGGGTGCCAGCGTCACCGTGCGTAGCAGCGCGGTGTGGCTGAAGGTCAGGCCCAGCGCCAAGCCGACGATGGCCTGGCCCAGCTCGCGGCTATGGCGGATGCTGGCCAGCGGCAGGCCCAGCAGGCGGCCGCCCAGCATGGCCAGTAGCGGCCCCAGCAGCCAGGGCAGCGGGCCACCGGCGGCGTGCCAAAAAAAAACGCCAGCTAGACTGATGACGAGTCCACTGGCGTGTGAGAAGTACAACATCGCTTGTACCGGGAGTACGGGGTGAGCGGCCGCTTCTGACGGCGGCCATCAACAGGCGGGTCAGGCTGCTTGCAGCATTTTCTGGCGGCGCTTCATCAGCGGCGGCACGATCAGGATGGCGGCGGTCACAATCAGGATGGCCAGCGAGATCGGGTGGGTCAGGAATACGGTCAGGTCGCCCTGGTGGATGGACATGGCGCGGCGGAAGTGTTTTTCTGCCATCGGCCCCACGATCAGGCCCACGACCAGCGGCACTACCGGGAAGTCGAAGCGGCGCATCATGAAGCCCAGTACACCAATGATGTACAGCAGCATCAGGTCGAACCAGCTCTGGCGCAGTGCGTAGGCGCCCATGGTGGCCAGTACCACAATGCCACCGTACAGCAGCGGGCGCGGTACTTTCAGGAACTGTACCCACAGGCCTACCAGCGGCAGATTCAGCACCAGCAGCATCACGTTGCCGATGTACAGCGAGGCGATCAGGCCCCACACCAGCTCGGGGTTGGTATCAAACAGCAGCGGGCCGGGCACGATGTTGTACTGCTGGAAGGCAGACAGCATGATGGCTGCGGTGGCCGAGGTGGGGATACCCAGCGTCAGCAGCGGTACCAGGGTGCCGGTGACGGCGGCGTTGTTGGCCGCTTCCGGGCCGGCTACGCCTTCGATGGCGCCTTTGCCGAACTGTTTCTGTGTTTCCGGGTTAGCCAGCTTGCGCTCGGCCGAGTACGACAGGAAGGTCGGCATTTCGGTGCCGCCTGCCGGCAGGGTGCCAAACGGGAAGCCGATGGCGGTACCGCGCAGCCACGGTTTCCACGAACGTTTCCAGTCGTCTTTGCTCATCCAGAAACTGCCTTTGAGCGACTCGATACGGCCGGCGATCTTGTTTTCGTAGGTGGCGGTGTACAGCGTTTCGCCGATGGCAAACAGGCCCATGGCCACCACCACGATGTCGATACCGTCGATCAGCGGCATCAGGCCAAAGGTAAAGCGGCTCTGGCCAGACTGCGACTCGATACCGATCAGGCCCATGGACAGGCCCAGCAGCAGGGCGATAAAGCCTTTCAGCGGCGAGTTACCCAGTACGGCCGACACGGCAGCGAAGGTGAGCATCATCAGGGCAAAGGTTTCTACCGGGCCCAGCTGCAGGGCAAAGCCGGCAATCACCGGGGCCAGCAGGGTGAGCAGCACGGTGGCAATGCTGCCGGCCACAAACGAACCGATGGCGGCGGTAGACAGCGCCGGGCCGGCCCGGCCGGCTTTGGCCATCTTGTTGCCTTCCAGTGCCGATACGATGGAGCCGGCTTCGCCCGGGGTATTCAGCAGGATGGAGGTGGTAGAGCCGCCAAACATGGCGCCGTAGTACACGCCGGCCAGCATGATCAGCGCGCCGGTTGGGTCTACGCTTTGCGTTACCGGCAGCAGCAGGGCCACGGTGACGGCCGGGCCCACGCCCGGCAGCACGCCAATAGCCGTACCCAGCGTACAGCCCAGCAGCGCCCATAGCAGGTTGGCCGGGGTCAGTGCGGTAGCAAAGCCCAGACTGAACAGGGCATTCAACGATTCCATTACAGTACTCCCCCCGGGATCAGCGCCGGCAGGTTAAGGCCCAGCGTCTTGAACAGGTGAAACAGGCCCAGGGCCAGAACAAAAGACAACACCAGGTCCAGTGTGGGGCGGCGGGTGTCCAGTGCACGACAAATACCAAAGCACAGCAGGGTGCCAGCCAGGGTGAAACCCACCAGGCCAATCAGTGCCATATGGGCAATGAGGCTGCCACTGGCGATGGCAAACATGCGCCAGTCGGCGTCGCCACGGGCAAATTCGTCTTCGGCTTCTACTTCTGCCGCGTCGTTCTCGCCGTCGCTGAGAATGGTATCCGGCCCGTTACTGTGGCGACGCTGCATCAGCAACGCGCCACCGGCAACGATCAGACCGGTTACCACCAGCGAAGGAAAGAAGCGCGGCCCGATGCCGGCATAGCCGGCATCGTTCGGGATGTCCTGCAGCTGCCAGGCCATGAACAGGCCCAGCAGGATGATCCCGAAGGCGAGCCATTGCTCGCCGGATACGCGCTTGATCATGGCTTAGTTACCCAGCTTCAGTTTCTTGACAGTCACGGCGGTACGCTTGATGTCTTCGTTCAGGAAAGCTGTGAAGCTGTCGCCGCTTTGCAGCATGTCCAGCCACTCGAATTTCTCGGCTTTGGCTTTCCAGGCCGGGGCTTTTACCGCGGTTTCCACCATCTTGATCAGCTGGGCTTTTTGCGCAGCATTGATGCCTGGGGGCGCAAACACACCGCGCCAGTTGTAGACCACCACGTCGGTACCCTGCTCGCGGATAGTCGGCACCGGGATATCCGGGTTACGGGTAGCGGCGGAAATGCCCAGCGCACGCACCTTGCCAGCCTTGATCAGGTCGGCCAGCTCGCCGTAGCCGCTGATGTAGGCAGCAATCTGGTTACCCAGCACGGCAGCCTTGCCCTCGCCACCACCGGCAAACGGGATGTAGTTCAGCTTGTCCGGGTCCACGCCGGCTTTTTCGGACATCAGGCTGGCCATGATGTGGTCAATGCCACCAGCCGAGCCGCCACCGATGCTCACGGCACCCGGGTTGGCTTTGTAGGCAGCCATCAGGTCCTTGATGGATTTGTACGGCGAGGCGGTCGGCACCACGATCACGTTGAACTCGCCCATCAGGCGGGAAATCGGCGTCACCATGCCGAAGTTCACTGGCGATTTGTTGGTTTCCAGCGCGCCCACAGTCACGGCACCGGCTACCAGCAGGGCGTTAGGGTTGCCCTTTTCGTTGTTCACGAACTGCGCCATGCCGATGGCACCACCGGCACCGGCCTTGTTTTCTACGACCACGCTTTTTACCTGGCCCGACGCTTGCAGCGCTTCGCCCAGAGTACGGGCGATGGTGTCAAAGCCGCCGCCCGGGTTGGCCGGCGCCATGATCTTGAATTGTTCAACTTGTGCCTGTGCGGCCATCGGTGCCAGGGCTACCAGGCAGGAAACCAGCAGGGTTTTCAATTTCATGAGTCTCTCCAGTGTTGTGGTACAGCGAGTAATACGTCCTCGGGGCGGGACGATGTTTAACGTTATTCAGTGTGTAGGGCGCGTTGCCGCCGGCAGCTGCTCGCGCCAGCGTTTCAGGAACAGGCTCTTTTTGGCCGTATCCAGATACACCAGCAGCCCGCTACCCACCTGAATCGGCCGCAGGTTGGCCGCATTGCGTTTCAGGTCGATATGGCCCAGCTGCCGTGGCAGGTCTTCCCGTATGGGCGGCAGCCCGCTGCCCTGCGACAGCACACGCTGGCCGTCGCGCGACAGGACAAAATCCGTCCATAGCTTGGCCGCTGCCGTATGGCGGGCGGCCTTGTGTATCAGCATCAGCCGGGTCACCACCAGCGCATAGTCTTGTGGCAATACCCAGCGCACCTGGGGCTGGTGGCGGGTAAAACTCACCGCGTACGGCCCCAGCACGTTATAGGCAATATCCGCCTCGCCTTGCGACAGCCGGCGCAGCAGGGTCAGGCTGTTGCCTTCCTGAAAGCGCACGCTGCGGCCCAGCGCGGCGGCCAGGTCCCAGAACTCGGCGTTATGCCGCGAGTCCTGGCTAAAAAACAGGTAGCCCGCGCCAGATGCTTCCACGTCGTAAGTGGCCACCCGCAGCTGGCCGGGCTGCGCCCGCAGCATGCGGCGCAGATCGGCATGCGTATGCGGCATATGGGCCACCCGCTGGCTGTGGTAGGCAAACACCACCGGCTCGAAAGTGGTGCCGTACACTTCGTCCCGCCACGAGGCCCAGTCGGGCAACGCGTCTTTTTGCGGCGAGCGGTAGCGCAGGGCGTAGCCGTCGTTCACCAGCTTGATCTGCAGATCCATGGCCGAGCTCCACAGGATGTCGCCGCTGGCGGCGTTATTGCCCAGCGCGCGGCGGTAGATATCGGCGCTGTTCAGCTCGTGGTACTGCACGCGGATAAACGGGTAACGCTGCTGAAAGGCTTGTAACAGCGGGGCCACTTGCTCACGGTCTATGGTGGCGTGCACCAACAGGGTGCCCTCGCGCCGTGCCGATTCGGTCAGCCCGCTTTGCATGCCATTGCCCGCCAGCAACAGCGGGCTGGTGGCCAGGCAAAGCCAGGTGAGCAGAAAACGGCGCATTCACAACTCCTTACAGTTGCACCAAGTCTAGGCAGCGCTAGCTTTCATTTCCCTTTCACTGTCTGACAGCCGGGCAGCCGTGGTGCAAGAAAGCCGCAATCTGCCCCTGACAGGTGCTTGGCAGGCTGCTATCGGGTGATACGATGAAAAGACAACACAGCAATAAATGCGGCCAAGCCCGGCCCGGTACCGCGGGCAGGGCCACAGCCATAGACAGAGAGCACGATGAGACTGCTGCTAGTAGAAGATAACCACGACATTGCCACCTGGCTGCAAAAGGCGCTGAGCGCTGCCGGCCATGCGGTGGATATTGCGCCGGATGGCGTGCAGGCCGACCAGCTGCTGGCTTACGAGCCTTATTCGCTGGTGATTCTGGACATCGGCCTGCCGCGCATGGACGGCTTCGAGGTGCTCAAGCGCCTGCGCCGCCGTGGCAACCGCGTGCCGGTACTGGTGCTCACCGCGCAGTCCGGCATCGACGCCCGCGTGCACGGCCTGGACCTGGGCGCCGACGACTACCTGGGCAAGCCGTTCGAGCTGGCCGAGCTGGAAGCGCGCGTGCGCGCCCTGCTGCGCCGCGCCCAGGGCAGCGAAGGCGGTGTGCTGCAGTGTGGCGAGCTGGCCTTCGAGCCGGCGCACAAGCGTTTTACCGTCTGCGGCCAACCTTTGGCGCTCACCCCGCGCGAGATGGCTGTACTAGAGGTGCTGCTATACCGCCAGGGCAAGCCGGTAAGCAAAGAGGTGCTGGCCGACCAGATCGTGCGGCTGGACCAGGACCTGAGCCCGGACGCCATGGAAATCTACGTGCACCGCCTGCGCAAGAAGCTGGCCGGTAGCGGCGTGGCCATCCTGACCCTGCGCGGGCTGGGTTATATGCTGGACGTGGCCAAATGACGCTCTCGCTGCGGCGCCAGCTGGTGCAATGGGTGGTGATCCCGCTGATACCGCTGGCGGCCGCCACCGCCTGGCTGGCGCAGGACAACGCGCGCGAGGCGGCCAACGCTGCCTTCGACCGCACCCTGCAAGCCTCGGCCCGCAGCATTGCCGAGCGCATCGTGGTGCAGGACGGCGAGCTGGTGGTGGATATCCCGGTGGCGGCGCTGGAAATGTTCGACCCGCATTTCCAGGACCGCGTGTTTTACCGCATCGGCTTTGCTGGCGGCTCCACCATTACCGGCGACGCCGACCTGCCGCTGCCCGCCACCCTGCCCGGCGCCGGCGAGCTGCGCTTTTACGATGCCAGCTTTCGCGAGGAAGCCATCCGCAGCGTGGCGCTGGCGGTGCCGCTGTACTACGCCGGCAGCCAGCGCTTGCTGCTGGTGCAGGTAGGTGAAACCACGCTGTCGCGCGCCTCGCTGGCCCGGCGGCTGTTTACCGAATCGCTGGCGCAGCAATGGCTGATCGGCGCCGTGGCGGCGTTGTTGGTGGCCATTGGCATCAACCGCGCCCTGCGCCCGCTGGGCCGCCTGCGTAGCACGCTGAAAGCTCGCGCCGGCGACCCCTCGCTACAGCTGGATGTCGGCAGCGTGCAAAAAGAGCTGCAGCCGCTGGTGATGGCACTGAACACGGCGCTGTCCGAGCTGGAAAACCAGCTGTCCATCCGCCAGCGCTTTATTGCCGACGCCGCCCACCAGCTGCGCACGCCGCTTACCCTGCTGAAAACCCAGGCCGAATACACACAGCGCCAGCCCGACCCCGCCGAGCAGCAAGCCGGCCTGGCCGCGCTGGTGCACTCTACCGACCAGGTGATTCGCCTGGCCAACCAGCTGCTGGCGCTGTCGCGTGCCGAGCCCGGCCCGGCGCAGCACGAAACGCGCGAGCTGGATGTGGCCGAGCTGGCACGCGAAGTGACCATGGACTTTGTCATGGTGGCGCTGGATAAGGCGCTGGACCTGGGCTACGAGGGCGACGACAGCGCCCTGCTGTGCGGCCAACCTTTGTTGCTGCGCGAAATGCTGTCCAACCTGATCGACAACGCCGTGCGCTATACCCCGGCCGGTGGCGAAATCACGGTATCCGCCTGGCAGCGCGGCAGTGCTGTCGAGCTGGTCATCAGCGACAGCGGCCCGGGTATCCCGCCAGAAGAACAATCGCTGGTGTTCGAGCGCTTTTACCGTGGCCAGCAGGCCGGGGGCGATGGCTGTGGCCTGGGCCTGGCCATCGTGCGGGAAATCGTGCGCGGCCATGCCGGGCACATCACGCTGGAGTCTGGCAGCGTTGGCGGTTTGCGCATCGTCATCACCTTGCCACGCCAGCCGCCGCCGCTAGCGGGGGACGCGTTACACTCCGGGCTGGATTGACTCACGGAACACCTTTACACCATGACCCTGCGCCCACGACACCTGCTTGCCACCCTGCCCTTGCTGGCACGCCCCGGCCTGGCAGCAGAGGCCGGCGCGCACTTGCCGGGGCCATGGCTGCTTAGCGCCGCGCTGGCGGTACTGGCGGGGGGGCTGCTGTGGCTGGCCGGGCGCCGCCACCGCCATGCCCAGGCCCTGCAGGCCCAGCACCGGCGCATGCAAAACCAGCAGGCCACCTTGTTGCAAAGCCTGGGGGAAGGCGTATGGGGCTCGGATATGGACGGGTGCTGCATCTTTGTCAACGACGCAGCCCTGGCCATGCTGGGCTATACCCGCCACGAGCTGGCGCACCGCAGCGCCCACGAGCTGGTACACCACCATTACCCGGACGGCCGCCCCTACCCCGTGGCCGACTGCCCGGTAACGCAAACCATGCAAGACGGCCAGCCGCGCTCGTGTGACGAGTACCTGATCTGCAAGGACGGCAGCTTCCTGCCGGTCTGGCTCACGGTTACGGCGCTGTGCGAGGACGGCCGGCAAACCGGCGTGGTGACCACCTTCAAGAATATCCGCGCCCAGAAAGCCGCCACCCAGCAGATACACCGCCTGAACCAGGCCTACGCGGCGCTATCGTTTACCAACCAGACCATTGTGCGCGAGCAAGACCCGCAGCGCCTGTTCGAGCGTATCTGCGAGATTGCCGTGCAGCACGGCGGCCAGCGCATGGCGTGGATAGGCCGGCACGATGCCGACGGGCAATACCTGCAGCCGCTGGCGGTGTACGGCAGCGGTGCCGACTATCTGGACGAAATCACTGTCTGGACGCGGCCGGATAAAACCGAAAGCCACGGTGCCGCCTCGCGCGCGGTGATCGAGCAGCAGCCGGTGGTGATCCCCAGCTTTCGCGAGCTGGCGCGCCAGGTGCTGGCCGGGCAGTCGGCACTGGCCGAGCAATGGGTGCAGCGTATCGAGCGTTTTGGCTGGGGTGCTACCGCGGCCTTTCCTATTCGCCACGCTGGCGACGCGCAGCTGGTGCTGGCGGTGTACTACGGTGCCGATTTCGAGTTTGACCAGCAGCTGGTAGAGCTATTCAGCGAAATGGCCAGCGATATCGGCTACGCGCTGGACCGCATCGCCATGCAAGAGGAGCAGGTGCGCAGCCGGCGGCTGGAAGATGCCCGTGCCTTTTTGCTGGAATGCATGAACAGCGACCCGCCGCTGGCGCAAGGCCTGCAGCGGGTGGCCAGCTATCTGCAAACCCTGCTGCAGCGCCGCTGCACCTTCCGCCTGCCAGGCGATACCGCCCCGCCACCGGCCGGCTGTGTATGCCTGCCTGTCCCCGCGCTGGATGGCCATGTGCTGGCCGAGCTGTATGTCGAGGGCCTGGCCGACGAGCCACTGGCCCCCCACGACGAGCACCTGTTACACAGCATGCGCCACCTGGTGGCTCTGGCCATCGAGCGCAAGCAGGCCGTGACGCACCTGCAGTTGGCCGCCAGCGTGTTCAGCCACTCTAGCGAAGGCATCATGCTCACCACGCCGCAAGGGCTGATCGTGGAGGTGAACCCGGCGTTTTCGCGCATTACCGGCTACCCGCGTGAAGAAGTGCTGGGCCATAACCCCAGCATGCTGTCATCCGGCCGGCAGGAGGCAGGCTTTTACCAGGACATGTGGCAAACCCTGCGCCAGCAGGGCTTGTGGCAAGGCGAGATCTGGAACCGCCGCCGCGATGGCACCTGCTACCCCGAGCTGCTGACCATTTCCGCCGTCTACGACAGCAGCGGCCAACTAAGCCATTACCTGGGCGTGTTTTCCGATATCTCCTTGCTGAAACAGCAAGAAGCCCGCCTGCAAAAAATGGCCTATTACGACGCCCTAACCGAGCTGCCCAACCGCGTACTGCTGGCCGACCGCATGCAGCAGGCACTGGCGCACACGCGGCGCAGCCAGCGCCTGCTGGGCGTGTGCTACCTGGACCTGGATGGTTTCAAGCCGGTCAACGACCGCTACGGCCACCAGATGGGCGACCAGGTGCTGGTGGCGCTGGCCGAGCGTTTGCGCCAGCTGGTACGCGGCGGCGATACCGTGGCGCGGCTGGGCGGGGACGAGTTCGTGATCCTGCTGACCGAGCTGGCCAGCCCGGCGCAATGCGAGCACGCACTGCAAAGCCTGCTGCACGAAATCGCCCGCCCGCTACAGCTGGGCGAGCTGCAGCTGCAGCTGCAGCTCACCGCCAGCATCGGCGCCACGCTGTTTCCCTACGACGACTGCGACGCCGATACCCTGCTACGCCACGCCGACCAGGCCATGTACCAGGCCAAGCAAGACGGCCGGCACCGCTATCAGCTATTCGACAGCCAGCAGGCCCGCCAGCAGCGTAACCACAGCGAGCAGCAAGCCCGTGTGGGCGATGCCCTGGCTGCGGGCGAGCTATGCCTGTACTACCAGCCCAAGGTAAACATGCAGGATGGCCGCATGGTGGGGGCCGAGGCGCTGCTGCGCTGGCAGCACCCGGTGTTGGGCCTGCTGTTGCCCGCGGCCTTTTTGCCCCAGATCGAAGACAGCCCGCTCATTAGCCGTGTCGGGCAATGGGTGATCGACACCGCGCTGGCCCAGCTGGCCGTGTGGCAGCGCGACGGCCTGCAGCTGACCGTGAGCGTGAATGTGGCGGCCAGCCAGCTGCAGCAGCCCGACTTTGTCAGCCAGCTGGCGCAGAGCCTGGCGCGCTACCCGGCGCTGTCACCGCAGCATCTGGAGCTGGAGATTCTGGAAAGTGCGGCCCTGCACGATATGGGCCAGGTATCGGACGTGATGCAGGCCTGCCAGGCCTTGGGCGTGAGCTTTGCGCTGGATGACTTTGGTACCGGCTATTCCTCGCTGACCTACTGCAAACGCTTGCCGGCATCACTGCTGAAAATCGACCAGTCGTTTGTGCGCGATATGCTGGAAAACAGCGAAGACCGCGCCATCGTGGCTGGGGTCATCAGCCTGGCGCGCGCCTTTGGCCGTGATGTGATTGCCGAAGGCGTGGAAACCATCGCCCACGCGCACGCGCTGCGCAGCCTGGGCTGCCAGCTGGGCCAGGGCTACGGCATTGCCCGGCCCATGCCCGCCGAGGCACTGCCCGGCTGGGTGGCCGCGTGGCCGGCATCGGCGCTATGCCACGCCATGCTGCAAAGCTGAATGGCACCAGGTTGGCCGCAAAACAAAACGCCACTGCCGGCAGGCAGTGGCGTTCGTCATATTGTCAGCGCTATCGCATCGTGGCGTAGCTGCTTGTCTATTTCCCTCTGTACGACTTAGCGCACGGCGACAACAATATCCTTGCTGAACACCTTTTCGCAATACTTGCACTTCATTTTGGTGTCATGTTCGGTCACGCGCACGCTGAAATGGCTCTGTACCGGCTCCACATGCGACACGCAGTTGGAGTTGGGGCAGGCAAACAGGTCGGTCACTTCGGCCGGTATCGCCAGCTTCTGCTTGCGTACCACCTCGAAGTTTTCGATCACGCTGACGGTGCACTTGGGCGCCAGCAGCGCCAGCTCATTGGCCTGGCCTTCGGTGAGTACCAGGTTTTCCACCTTGATCAGGTCTTTGTTGCCCATGTGGCCGCTGGACAGGTTCAGCCCCACGGTCACGCGCTCGCCGTAGCTGGTTAGCTCGAACAGGTCCAGAATGCGCAGGCCCAGGCCGGCAGGGATATGGTCGATCACGGTGCCGTTTTTCAGCGCCTCGACATTACGGGCGTAGACTTTTTCGCTCATGGTTTTTCCTTTCACACCGTTTCGTTCAGTACCAGCGACAGCAGCGCCTGGCGGGCGTACACGCCGTTTTTCGCCTGCTCGAAATAGTAGGCGTGCGGGGTGGCGTCCACGTCGGTGGCGATTTCATCCACGCGCGGCAGCGGGTGCAGGATCTTCATATTGGGGCGGGCGTTGCGCAGCATGTCGGCGCGTAGCACGAACTGGCCTTGTATTTTCTGGTATTCCGCCTCGTCGAAGCGCTCGCGCTGTACGCGGGTCATGTACAGGATATCGATGTGCGGGATCACTTCTTCGATGGTGCTGGCAATGGTGTAGCTGATGCCGCGCTCGTCCAGCTCTTCGCACAGGTAGTCCGGCATGGCCAGCGCCTCGGGGCCGACAAAGTAGAACTTGGCGCCGAACAGCGACAGCGCCTGCGCCAGCGAGTGCACGGTGCGGCCGTATTTCAGGTCGCCGACAAAGGCCACGGTCAGGTTATCCAGCCGGCCCTGGGTTTCGCGCAGGGTAAACAGGTCCAGCAGGGTTTGCGACGGGTGCTGGTTGGCCCCGTCGCCGCCGTTGATGATGGGTACGGCGGAGAATTCGCTGGCCACGCGGGCGGCGCCCTCTTTCGGGTGGCGCATCACGATGGCATCGGTGTAGCTGCTGATAATGCGCACGGTGTCGGCCAGGGTTTCACCCTTTTTGGTGGAGGTGCTGGCCGCGTCGGAGAAGCCGATTACGGTACCGCCCAGGCGCTGCACGGCGGTTTCGAACGACAGGCGGGTGCGGGTAGACGGCTCGAAAAAGCAGGTGGCGATCAGGCGGCCCTGCAGCAGGTCGGCGCGCGGCTTGGCTTTCAGGCGCGCGGCGGTTTCTACCACCAGCTCCATTTCAGCCCGGCTGAAGTCCGGGATAGAGATAATGTGCTTGCGATAAAGCGGGTTGGGCATGGCGGGTCGCTCCGGCAGATGACAAAAACAAGGCTGAAAAAAAAGCCCCTGAGCAATCAGGAGCTTTTTTTACAAAAACGGTCGGGCCCGGCAGCATGTCGATCACGGCCGGCAACGGCAACGCCTTGCGCCAGGGCGACAAAAGCGGCAGTGCGTGGGCGGGAAGGAATCATGGTGCGGCTCGCGAACAAAACTGCGGGATTATACGAAATATGGTGTGGCCTGGGTAGGGGCTAGCCTGCTATCAGGCGCCATGCCAGCAAGACGAAACCCGATGCCAGCCATGGGCGCCAGCGTGGGCCCAAGCAATTGCGCTGGTGCGCCGAGCAGTAATAGCAGTAGCCCTTGGCCGTGGACTGCTACGGTGGCGGGTACCGCTTGCCATTGCGGCCAACCATAGCGGGTAATGCGCTGTCGTTTTGAAAAACACATTCATCTACCGAATCCGCTACGCGGATGATGTTTGAAGATGCCGGTTCCGCCCGGCAGACGGGAAAGGGGGCGGATTGCCGCCCCCTTTTCATTCCCCCGCAACCCGGGGCTGCTCGAAACCCCGGCCAAAATGGCACGCCCCAGGCGCCGCCGAACTCGCCCCTCGCTAACGGCCCGGGGCTCAAACAAATCGGCGTCTTAAAACCTGGGGCGCACCATTTTGCCCGGCTCGCGCCAACGGGACCGAGAGATCGACTGGCCTTTCAGCGGCTGATCAGGTTGTATGCGCCCATTCAGTGCTGTCCTGTGGCTTTCGATCCCGAGTCTGCCCTTACAGCCGGAAATTGCTCACCAGCCGTTCCAGGTTGCCAGACAGCTCGCGCAGCTGTTCTACCTCGCTGCGTACCTCGCGCGCGATATCGCTGTTGGTGTGCGCCATATTGCTGATGCGCTCCACGTTCTGCGCGATCTCGGTGGTGGCGCTGGACTGCTCACGGGTGGACGAGGCAATGTCGCCAATCGACATCACCAGCGTGTGGCTCTTTTCCTGCACCGTTTGCATGGCCTGGTTGGCCGCATGGGCAATGTCCACGCTCACCGCTACCAGGTCGCGGCTGTGCTTCACGTCGGCCACCGCGTCGTTGGTTTCGCTGCCAATGGCGTTGACGATGCGGCTGATCTGCACGGTGGCTTCGGCGGTGCGCCCGGCCAGGTTGCGTACCTCGTCGGCTACTACGGCAAAGCCCCTGCCCTGCTCGCCGGCCCGGGCGGCTTCGATGGCGGCGTTCAGCGCCAGCAGGTTGGTCTGGTCGGCAATGTCCTTGATCACGTTGACGATGGTGTTGACCTCTTGCGAGCGCTCGCCCAGCGCGCCCATGCGGTCGGCCAGCGCCTGCATGCTGCTGGTCATGCGCTGGATTTCGTCGGTGACCTGACCCACGGTGGCCACGCTCTTCTCGGTAAGCTGGCCGGTTTCACGCACGATGCCTTCGGCGTCGCTGGCGGAGTTGGCAATGTGCTGCACGCTGACGGTGACCTCTTCCACACCGGCGGCGGTGGCGCTGGCGGCGTCGGACTGCTGCGCCGAGGCCTGTTCTACCTTGATGGCGCTGTCGGCCAGCTGCCCGGCGCTGCGGCTCACGGCCAGGCTCTGCTCACGCACGTCGATGAACATCTCGCGCAGGCTGTCGATAAAGCGGTTGAAGGCGTCGGCGGTGTGGCCGATTTCGTCACGGTTGCTGACATGGATGCGTACGGTCAGGTCGCCTTTGCCGCTAGCCAGCTGCTCCATGGTGTTGGCCAGGGTGTTCAGCGGGCGGGTCAGTGCGCGCACCACGGCGGCCAGTACCAGCAGGATGATGACCAGCGCCACAATGCCGATCACGATGGCCATATTGCGCTGGCTCACCGCTGACTCGGTAATGGCTGCGGTGGGGATGGATACGCCCGCCGCCCAGTACTGGCCGGTTTCGCCTACCTTGATCGGGTAAAAGAAGTGGGTGAAACCGCTGTCTTCATAAACGAAGCTTTCGCCTTTCTTGATCTTGTCGACGTTGGCCGCCAGCGGGTCTTCCTTGGCCAGCGGTTTACCTACCAGCGCGGCATCGGGGTTCACCACGTACAGGCCACCTTCGGACACCATGCGCACAAAGCCGGTGTCGTACAGCTTTACGCTGCCATACTTTTTCTGCAGGGTATCCAGTGCCAGGTCGGCTGCGGCTACGCCCAGAAATTTGCCGCTGGCGTCCTTGATGGCCACGGCCAGCGAGCTTTCCAGTACCTGTTTGCCCTGTACTTCGTAAAAGAACGGCTCGGTAATGGTGTCGCGACCACGGGTTTTCGGCACGTAGTAGAAGTCACCCCAGCCTGGCTTGTCGTAGTCGGGTACGTATTCGGTGAGTTTGTCTTTCCATTCCGGGAATTTTTCTACCCGGTCTTTGGACATCATCACGTCTTGTGCCGCTTTACCATCACCGCCCCGCGTCATATAGGGGCTGTAGCGCCCGGACGGGTCGTGCCGTGGCCAGTCCAGACGGAAGGCATCGTCTTTGCCGTCCAGCGCATTGGGCTCGTACAGCATCCACATGCCGATGATTTGCGGCTCGGCATCCAGCACGCTAAGAATGGTGTTATCGATGACTTTGCGGTCTACCACACCGGCACGTTGCATGCCGGCTACCGCATCCGCCAGGTGTTTGGGCGTGGCAAAGCCGCGGCTCAGGTCACCCGTTACGGCATCGGCAAAGCGCCCGGCTTGTTCGGACGCCAGCTGGTAGCCCTGGTTCTTGGCCGAGTCGTAGCTTTGCTTGGCAATCAGGCCGATCATGCTGCTGAAACCTACCGCTATCGCCACCCCGGCGACCAGGATAATGCGGTTGCCCAGATGTCCCCACTTGGCTGTTTTTCCCATATTGCATTCCTTGTACTGAGTCAGGGCCGTGCTTGGCTTGAAGAATAGAAGCCCACCATAGGTATTTCTACGTATTCTTTTAGAAACACATTACGCTCGACCGCTACTGTTGAATAGAAAATGATCAACACTGCGCGAGGCTAGCCGGGCAATGCACATGAAATACAACAGGCTTAACCGGTATGCGTGCCCAGCAGTTTGGTCTGCGGCATAAATGGGGCTTGGCATTCTGTACTGAAGGCTTCGATAATGAACTGCTGCAATACAGGTATCCGTTTGCTTTTAATGCCTGTAGCCTTGGCGTTCCGTTTGGTGCACCGCCTCACTCTTTATATAGCTGCCAGTAATTAAATGATTAAGTGTATAGATGCCTCAGATCTGAAAGTTGGCATGTTCGTGCATGACCTGAACTGCGACTGGGCTGCTCACCCGTTTTTTCGCAAGAGTTTCTTGCTGAAACAGGATAGCGAGATAGCCAAGATTATCGAGGCCGGCATCCATGAGGTGTATATCGACACCCAGAAGGGGCTGGACGTTCGGTACGCCCGTACCGAGCAGGAGGTGAAGGAAACCCTGCAGCAGGAAATGATCGAGATTGCCAGCAAGGAGCCTTCGCCCATCATCCAGGTTTCGTTTGCTGACGAAATGGGCCGCGCAGCACGCATCAAGACACAGGCGCAGACACTGGTTAAAACGGTGATGCAGGATGTGCGTCTGGGTAAGGCGGTGGAGCTGGAGCAGGTGGACCCGATGATCGAGTCCATTACCGAGTCGGTACTGCGTAACGGCGGCGCGCTCACTACCCTGCTGCGTATCAAAAACAAGGATGACTACACCTTTTTGCACTCGGTTAGTGTCGGTACGCTGATGATTGCCTTTTGCCGCTCGGTAGGGATGGACCGCGAAGCCATTCGCCAGGCGGGCCTGGGCGGCCTGTTGCACGATACCGGCAAGGCGCTGGTGCCGGACGAGATCCTGAACAAGCCCGGCCGGCTGACCGACGAGGAGTTTGATGTCATCCGCCGCCACCCCGGCGACGGCCACGCCATTTTGCTGAAGACGCACGGTATTGGCGAGATTCCGCTGGACATCACCTTGCATCACCACGAACGGGTGGATGGCAGCGGCTATCCGCACAAGCTGCCGGGCGAGCAAATCACCACCATGGCCAAAATGGCCGCTATCGTGGACGTGTACGACGCCATTACGGCCGACCGTTGCTACCATAAGGGCATGTCGGCCACCGATGGCCTGCGCAAGCTGTACGAGTGGAGCAAATACCATTTCGACCCCAAGCTGGTGCAGGCTTTCATGCGCTGTGTGGGGATCTACCCGGTGGGGACGTTGGTGTTGCTGGAGTCTGGCAAGCTGGGTGTGGTGGTAGAGCAGAACGAAGGTAACTTGCTGCAGCCTACGGTAAAAACGTTTTTCAGTACCAAGAGCGGCGTTTACCTGAACCCCGAGCTGGTGAACCTGGCCAAACCACTGGGCTTTGGCGGGGGCGACAAGATTGTCAGCCATGAAGACCCGGCAAAATGGAAGGTGAACCCGCTGCGCTTCTTGTAGTAGCGCGGTGGCGTTTGCCAAGACAATGCGGCCAACCTTGCTAACAAGGTTGGCCGCATTGTCTTGTGGGCGGGTTAAAGCCTGACCAGCTCGCGGTCGTTACCGCCACGGCGTTTGGCGCGGTACATGGCGCTATCGGCCTGGGTCAGGATATCGCGTGGCATCACGCTGCCGCTGGTAAACAGGGTAATGCCTACCGAAGCGCTGACGCTATTGGGCAGGCTCAGCCCGTCTACCGGGCTGGACAGCGTGGCGATGATTTTGCTGGCGACGGCGCGGGCACCGCTTTCATTGGTGCTTTCCAGCAGCACGGCAAATTCGTCACCGCCCACGCGGATCAGCAGGTCGCTGGTGCGTACGACACCGCGCAGGCGCGCGGCCATGGTAGACAGCACGCGGTCGCCAATGACATGGCCGTGTACGTCGTTAATCGCTTTGAAACGATCCAGGTCCAGAAACAGCAAGGCACACAATCGGGATGCGGTGTCTTTGGCCAGGTTGTCCAGCTTCAGCTCAAGGTAACGACGGTTGGCCAGGCCGGTAAGCGAGTCGCGGTGGGCCAGCTCGGTCAGGTGGCCTTGCAGCAGCTGCAGGCGCTGGGCTTCCTGGCGGCGGGTGGTGACATCGTGGTGCGTTTCCAGCAGGCCATCCAGCTCGCCTTGCGCATTGAATAGCGGCGCTAGGGTAATTTCAAAAAAGCGTTGCTGGCCAAAGCTGTCGGTACAGGTTTGTTCGGTGGTGACCGGTTTGCGCCATTCGATAACCTGCTGGCGCGGGCAGGGTTTGTCGTCGTTGCAGGGGTGGCTGCTACCGTGGATATACTGGTGGCACGGGCCGTGTTTTGGCTCGCCATACTGCCGGCGTGCTTCGGCATTGGCGTATTCCACGCTATGGTCTGGCCGGAACAGCATGACGGGGTGAGGCAGTAAATCCAGGATTTGCTGCAGTCGTGCGGCGTCCGGGTTGGCGTGGCCGGTTGGCGGGGTAAGCCAGTGGTCAGATAGCGTCATGTCCGCTCAAGTGGCTGTCTACAAAAAGAAATAGGTTAACAGTTGCTTGAAATCGTCATGACTTGTGTTTTAAATTAAATGACAATTAGCAATTTTATGCTAATAAGCAAAGCTACACTTCTATAAAAAAGGCTTATCAATAGATCAGCCTTTTGTCATTTATGCAACACTGTTATTTATCCACCCGATACTGGGCGAAGCGTCACGGTTATCCCATGCCAGGGCGTGCTCCGGGTGGTGTGCCGGCATGGCCCGCTGCTGAAACGCAGCCGCACCCGTTATGTGCAGAATGCACCCCCGTTGTGATCGCGGTCGGGGTGCCATGCTGCCAGCTTGGCTACTTGCTGGTTTAGCCCAGCGTGCGGCTACTGTCTGCCGGGTACTTGCGGGCGTTCTTTTGCAGCTTGTCGGCCACGGCGGCGTTCAGGTCTACGCCGGTCACATCGGCCAGTCGTACCAGGTACATCAGCACGTCGGCCAGCTCTTCCTGCAGGTGAGTGTACTCGGCCGGGTTGGCCGCAAGATTGGCGGCCTCGGCATCGGTTTTCCACTGAAAGATCTCGGCCAGCTCGCCGACTTCGCCGGTCAGCGCCAGCATCAGGTTGCGCGGGGTGTGAAACGGCTGCCAGTGGCGGGCGGCGGCAAACTCGCGCTGGGCGGCGATCAGGCCGTCTACGTTCACAAGGTGGGTCATGTGGTGTCCTTTATCGGGCGGGTACAAGGCAAAACGCCCTGCACAGGCAGGGCGTGGGGCAGGCAGACAAAGCCGCTTACAGCAGGCCTTCTTCCTTCATGGCCTGTTGCACGGCCGGGCGCGCAAAGATGCGGGCGCTGAAGGCCTGCAGTGCCGGCCAGCTGTCCAGGTTGCGGCCAACGTATTTGGCCCACGACAAACACACAAACAGGTAGCCGTCGGCCACGGTGTAGTGGCTGCCCAGCAGGTAGTCTTGCTGGCCCAGCGTGGTGTTGAGCGCCTCAAAGCGCGTGGTCAGGCGCTGCCAGGCGGCGTCTTTTACCGCCTCGTCCTGGCTGTGAAACAGCGGGGAGAAGCCTTTGTGCACTTCGGTGGAAATGAAGTTCAGCGCTTCTTGCAGGCGGTAGCGCGCCAGCGTGCCGTTGGCCGGGGCCAGGTTTTTTTCGGGGGCCTGGTCGGCAATGTACTGCACCAGCGCCGGGCCTTCGGTGAGGATCTCGCCGTTATCCAGCTGCAGTGCCGGCACGTAGCCTTTGCTGTTGATGGCGCGGAAGTCGGCGCCGCTTTCGGTGAGGCGTGGCTCGGCGTGCAGGTTCACTTTTTCGAACTGGTACGGCAGGCCGCTCTCGGCCAGGGCAATGTGCGGGGACAGCGAGCAGGCACCAGGGGAGTAGTACAGTTTCATTTTGTATCCTCAACGAAGGGGGCGCGCTACCGGCCGTAGCGGCCGGCGCACTACCCCATCATGGTGATGGCAGCGGCCGATTTCAAGCCTCGTCCATCTCGACGTGGCGCAGGTCGTGGTATTCGTGCTCGGCCAGCCCTTGTTTCCAGTAGCCCACCAGCCGCGTGCGGGCACGGCTGCTGCGGCCGGCGGCGATGAAGTGTTCGCGGAGGGCTTTTACCACGCCGGACTCGGCCGCGGCCCACAGGTAGGCATCTTGCCACTGGCTGGCGGGCAGCGCCGCCAGCGCCGGTAGCAGCGCGTCTACAGCGGGGTTCACTACCCATTGCACGGTAATACCGGCCGGGTGTTGCAGCGCGATGATCTCGTCGTCGGCGGGTACCGCCAGCAGCGCGTGGCCGTGGGTGTCGGCGGGCAGGCTTTCCAGCAGCGCGCTGGCCGCAGGCAGTGCGCACAGGTCGGCCAGCAGCAGTAGCTGTTTCTCGCCGGCCAGGTCCAGCGGTGCGCGCGGGCCCATTACCGACAGCGTATCGCCGGGCTGGGCGTGGCGCGCCCAGTGCGAGGCGGCACCGTCCGGCTCGTGCAGCAGGAAGTCGATGTCCAGCTCCAGCGCATCGCGGCGGAAGTGGCGCACGGTATAGGCGCGCGAGGTGCGGCCACCGTCCGGCTGAGGAAAATACAGTTTGATGTTGGGGCCGTTTTCCACGTGAAACACGGCCAGGTCCGGGCAGCTTACCGTGATGCGGCGCATGCGCGGTGTTAGCTGGGTGATGCGTACCACGCGGGTATCGAAGTGGTACTGGCGGTCGGTGGGGCGGCTCATGGTGGGTTCCTGGTGGGTTCCTGGTGGGTTCTTGGCGGGGTGGTTCAGGCGATGACGCCGTCGATCAGTACGTTCAGGCGGCCACGCGAACACGCTTCAACGCGGCTTTGCACGCCGTAGACGCTGGCCAGCGTGGCCGGGGTAATCACGCCGGCAGGTTGGCCGCAGGCCAGCACGGCGCCGTCTTTCAGTAATAGCGCACGGTGGCAGTGATGCAGCGCAATATTGAGGTCGTGCAGTACCACTAGCGTCACCATGCGGCGGCGGCGGGTTTCCTCGGCCACCAGCTGCATCACGTGGCACTGGTGGTTGAGGTCCAGCGCCGACAAGGGTTCATCCAGCAGCAGCACGTCCGGCTGGCGGATCAGCGCCTGCGCCAGGCCCACCAGCTGCTTCTGGCCGCCAGACAGCTCGTCCAGGTAGCGCATGCCCAGTTCGGCCATGCCCAGCCGCGCCAGCAGGGTGTCGATGTCGGCAGCCGCGTGGCGGCTGGCCAGCCCCAGGCCGGTGGCGTTGGCCGCTACCATCACCGACTCTACCACCCGCAGGTGCAGCGCCGGTGGCAGGCTTTGCGGCAGGTACACCACATGGCGCGCACGCGCCTCCAGTGGTAGCGCACCCAGCGCCTGGCCATCCAGCGTCACACTGCCGTGCAGTGGCAACAGGCCGGCCAGTGTTTTCAGCAGCGTGGACTTGCCGCAGCCGTTGGGGCCCAGCACAGCGGTGACTTCGCCACGTGGCAGCGGCGGGCAGCTGATGTCGGCCAGAATCTGGCGGCGGCCATAGCTGGCGGCCACGCCTTGCAGTAACAGGCCGCCGTTCATGCGCGTTCTCCGTGGCGGAACACCACCGATACGAAAAAGGGAATACCCACCAGCGCGGTGACCACACCTACCGGAATGATGACGCCAGGCAGCAGGTTCTTGGACGCCAGCGACGCCCACGACAGCACCGCACCGCCGATCAGCATGGAAGCTGGCAGGTAAAAGCGGTGATCTTCGCCGAAGAGGCGGCGGGCGATGTGCGGCGCAATCAGGCCGATGAAGCCGATAGTGCCGGCAAAGGCCACCGCCAGGCCGGTGAGCAGGCTCACGCGCAGCAGGCTGGCCAGGCGCAGGCGGCGCACGTCGATGCCGAAGCTTTGCGCGCGGTCTTCGCCCAGCCGCAGCGCGGTCAGGCGCCAGGCACTGCGCAGCGATAGCGGCAGCACCAGCAGCAGCGCCCCCGCCACCAGGCCCAGCACCGGCCAGTTGGCGCGCGACAGGCTGCCCATGGTCCAGAACACCATACTCTGCAGCGCCTCCGGGCTGGCCACGAACTGCAGCAGCGATACCAGCGCGTTAAAGCTGAATACCATGGCAATGCCCAGCAGCACCACGCCGTTGCCGGACAGTCGGGCGCGGCGCGCCACCGCGTCCAGCAGTAGCGCGCTGCCCATGGCAAACACAAAGGCGTTGGCCGACGCCATCCACGGCCCGCTGACGCCGGGCAGGCTGGCCTGCAGCACGATGGCCAGCGAGGCACCCAGCGCGGCGGCCTGGTCCAGCCCCAGCGTGAACGGGCTGGCCAGCGGGTTGTGCAGCACGGTCTGCGTTTCGGCGCCGGCCAGGCCCAGCGCCATGCCCACCAGTACCGCCATCAGCGCGTACGGCAGGCGGATGTCCCACACGATAATGTGGTTGGTGGCGTCGCCCTCTAGCTGCAGCGCCTGCCACAGCTCGCCCAGGCTCAGGCCGGCTGGCCCCAGTGTAAAGTCGGCCAGCAGCGACAGCACGATCACGCCGGCCCAGAGCGCCAGCCACAGCAGGCGCTGCCACTGCAACGCCTGGTAGGCCGGCGCGTGCCCGGCCAGGCTTGCCTGCCCTGCCCTCATCGGCTGCCTACCCAGTAGGTGCCGGCCGGGGTGAAGGCGGCAAAGCGCTGGTGCATGTCTTGCCAGCTGCGCGCCGGGTCTACGTCCTTGAACTGCGCCGGGTGCAGCCACTTGGCCATCGCCTCGGCCAGAATAATGTGCTGCGGCATGATGTAGAACATGTGCCAGCCGGCAAAGGTGTTGCCGCTACGCGCTGCCGGCAGGCCTTTGAGCTGCTCGCGCTGGCCCATGGCGGCCAGCGACGCTAGCGCGTCGGCGCGGCTGACGGCGGCGCCGAATTTCACGCCGGTCTTGTCGCTGGGGCCCACGGCACCGGTGGCAAAGTAGTGCGTGGGCTTTTGCACCAGTACGTGTTCGGGGTTGACCTGGCCCAGCGGCGCATCCAGCAACGCGCTGCCCAGATTGCGGCCGCCGGCTAGCGTAATCAGCTCGCCAAAGCTGCCTTTGCCGGCGGTGGTGAGCTCCTCGATGGTGCCGGCGCGCACGTCGGCAAACACCAGTGGGCGCTGTGCGGCGGGTACCGCCGCCAGCCGGGTCTGGATGGTTTTGCGTTTGTCTTCATAAAAGCGGATAAAGCTTTCCGCCTGTGGGCTGCGGCCCAATGCCTTGCCCATCAGGCGCAGGCTGGGCACCGTGTGTTCCAGCGGTTTGTCGCGGAAATCCACAAAAATCACTGCCACGCCGGCCTGGGTCAGCTGTTTGACGATGGGGTTGTCCAGGCTGGGGCCATGGCCGGAGGTGCTGAAAATGGCCAGGTCCGGGCGCAGGGTCAGTACCTTTTCCGGGCTGATGCTGGCCTCGCTGGTCTTGCCGATCAGCGGGATCTTGTCGATCCCGGGGAAGTGCTGGCGGTACTCGGCGTAGCCTTGCGGGTCCAGCAGGCGGAAGTCGCCCTGCCAGCCGGCTATGCGCGCCAGCGGCTGTTTGCCTTCCAGCAGCGATAGCGCATAAAACAGCCGCCCTTCGCCCAGCAGCACGCGTTCTACCTTGTCCGGCACGTTGACGCTGCGGCCGGCGATATCGGTGACCACCACGGCGGCGGCGTGCTGGCTGGCCAGTACGGCCAGCAGGGAAAGCCCGAGGCGGGCAGCGCGGGGCAGGATGGAAATCATGGCTTGTTCCTGAGAATGATTTGCAACAAAGTGGCAGTATTTCACTGCCGCTGGCGTGGGGCGTTTGCGAAACGCGCAATCTGTTTTGCTACCGTGGCAAGGTGTGCGGCCAACCTGGCCGGGTGGCGCAGGTTGGCCGCAGCGCTTACCAGTGGTAGGCCAGCGAGGCTTTGACGGCGCGGCCAAAGCCCGGCGCGCAGAAGGTGCCGTCGCACAGCGTCAGGTAGTGCTGGTCGAATACGTTGCTCACGTTCAGCGCGGCACGCCAGCTGCGGTTTTCCCACGCCAGCATGGCGTCGGTCAGCGTGTAGGCGCCGTTGTGGCTGGCTCCGCCGCCTTGCGACGCGGCCGCGTGGCGTACGCCAACGGCGCTGCTGATGCCTTGCAGCGCGCCGGCAAAGCGGTACTTGGCCCACAGTGCCGCTTGCCAGTCGGGCACCATCTCCACGCGGCGGCCCACTTCATTGGCCTTGTTGCTGCGGGTAATGGCGGTATCGGTATGGCTTAACGCAGCCAGCAGGTCCCACTGCCGTGCCAGGCGCAGGCTGGCTTCCAGCTCCACGCCGCGGGCGCGTACCTGGCCGGTTTGCACATTGCCGCTCAGCGGGGCCGGCGCGGTGGTCGTGACGTTGTCGCGCAGCAGCTGGTACACGCTGGCAGCCAGCGTGGTGTCGCTGTCTTCCGGCTGGTAGCGCACGCCGGCTTCCCACTGCTCGCCCTGCTCCGGTTTCATGCGCTGGCCGTAGGCGTCGTTGCCGCTGATGGCCTGGAACGAGGTGCTGTAGCTCAGGTACGGTGCCAGGCCGTTGGCGGCCAGGTACACCACGCCCAGGCGGCCGGTGGTGGCGCTGCTGCGGTCGGTGGTGGTGAGCTTGGCGGCCAGCTGTTCGTTGCTGTCACGCACTTTGTCGTGGCGCAGGCCGGCGGTTACCGCCCAGCGCTCGCCCAGCTTGATCTGGTCTTGCAGGTAGACGCCCAGCTGGCGCGAGGTGTCTTTGTCGTCCCACAGCAGCGGCAGGTTTTGCCAGGCGGGGACGGTGAACACCGGGTTGAAGATGTCTACCGCGTTGGCCGCACCACGGTAGGTGGGGTGGCGGAAGGTACTGCGGCGCCAGTCCACGCCGGCCAGCAGCGTGTGCTGGATATCGCCGTGCTGCAGCCGGCTTTCCAGCTGGGTGTCGGCGGCCAGCGAGGTTTCCTGGTTCAGGCGGTACCAGGCGCGGCGGCTAAGCGTGCGGCCATCGGCGGCCAGCGCCAGCGGGCGTACCTCGCGCCGGGTGTTGTCGCCGTCCAGGTAGCGCACGTTCTGGCGCAGCGTCAGCGCCGGGCTGAAGGTGTGGCTGAACTGGTAGCCCAGCATGCTGCCCTTTTTGTCGTGCAGCGTGTCCGGGCCTTGCAGGTTGGTGCTGGCGGCCGGCTGGCCCAGGGCGCCGGGGCTGACTAGCTGGCTGGGTACGGCCCAGCCGTTTTCGTCGTGCTGGTACTGCGCCTGCAGCAGCAGGCTGGTGGCGTCGCTGGGCTGCCAGCTCAGTGCCGCCGCCAGGTAGCGGCGGTTGTCGGGCAGGTATTGCCACTGGGTGTCGCTGTCGCGGCCCAGCGCGGTAAGGCGGTAGCGCAGCGTACCGGCGTCGTCCAGCTGGCCACCGATGTCGGCGGCCAGCTGCCGGTGGCCGTGGCTGCCGCTTTCCACCACGATTTCGTTCTGCATGCCGGCGCGGGGTTGCTTGCTTACCATGTTCACCATGCCGCCGGGGGTGGCGCGGCCGTACAGCACCGAGGCCGGGCCGCGTACCACTTCTACCCGCTCCAGGCCGTAGGGCTCGCTGCGGCTGATGAAGGCGTTGTGGTACAGGCGCAGGCCGTCGCGGTACAGGCCGTCTTTGGACACACCAAAACCACGCAGGATCACGTCGTCGTCGGTGAGCGCGGTGGGGTACACCGCCACGCTGGGGGTGTAGCTCACTGCCTCGGCCACGGTGGCGGCGCGCTGGTCTTGCAGCTGTAGCGCATTCACCACGCTGACGGCCTGTGGCACCTCGGCCAGCGGGGTGCGGGTCTTGCTGCCGCTGCGGGCGGCGCGGCTGTGGTAGCTGGCCGGCAGGCCGGGGTTGGCCGCTGTGTCGGCGGTGACCTGCACCGTGGGCAGCGTGGTGGTGGCGTGTGCTGCGCGGGGGGCGGGCAGCACGGTAACGGTATGGCCATCCACGCGCAGCTGCAGGCCGCTACCCGCCAGCAGCTGCTGCAGGGCGGCTTGCCAGCTCATCTGGCCTTTCAGCGCCGGGGCTTGTTTGCCGGCCAGCAGGCTGCTGTCCACGATCAGGGTAATGCCGGCCTGGCGGGCCAGTTGCTGCAGGCTGCTGGCCAGCGGCTGGCGGGCTTGATCCAGCTGCAGGTCGGCTGCCTGCGCGCTGGCGAAGGCGGCGGCCAGCGTGGCCGCCAGCAGGGTGTGGCGAGGTGTCATGCGAGTGCTCCGTTCAGGGTGGGGCACCTGATGGCGGCGGCTACAGGTGGCTGTCCTGTGTCTGACGTTTGGCCGGCGGTTTTCCCTGATGTGTTGGCCGCAACTTTTTTAACGGCGCTGGCGCAGCACGGTGGCGGTGGGGGTGTCTACCAGGCTGACCGGCAGCACCTGCGGCAGGCGCTGCAGGAAGGCAGACAGGTCGCGCAGCTGTACCACGGCGGTGAGGCGCAGCTGCGGGCTGGCTTCTACCCGGATGGCTTGGTGGCGGTACGGTGTCAGCGTGGCGGCTACTTGCTGCAGGGTGGCGTTGTGGAAGGCCAGCGTGCCTTGCGCCCACAGGAAGGGGTCTACCGCCGGCGCCGCTGTACGCTCGGCACCGTCTGGCCCCAGCGTCAGGTAGTCGCCCGCTTGCAGTACGGCCAGGCTGTCGCCGGCGTGGCGGCCAACCTTTACCCTGCCGCTGGCCACCGCCACATGCAGCTGCTGGCCGTCCAGCTGTACGGCAAAACGGGTGCCCAGCACGGTGACCTGGCCCAGCGGGGTGCTGACCACAAACGGCCGCTCGCTATCGCGCTGCACGTCAAACAGCGCGCGGCCGGCGTCCAGCTGCACGTGGCGCATGGCGGCCAGGTAGCGCACGCTGGCGCGGCTGGCGGCGTTCAGGGTGAGCACGCTGCCGTCGGGCAGGGTTTGCCGTAGTGGTGCGCGGCGGCTGGCTAGCGTGGTTTGCCATTGCGGCTGCGCGTCGCGCCAGGCCCACAAGCGCCAGCCGGCCACGCCCAGCAGCACGCTGGCGGCGCTGCCTTTGAGTAGCTGGCGGCGTTGCAGGCTGCGGGTTTCGGCGGCGCGGGCCAGCTGTTGCAGCGTATCGGGCTGCGCCAGGCCGTGCCATAGGCTATCGAACTGGCGGTATTCGTGGGCGTGGCGCGGGTCGGCCAGCAGCCAGGCCTCAAAGCGGGTGCGCAGGCTGTCGTCGTCGGGCCGGGCTTGCAGGCGCAGGAACCAGCGCGCCGCTTCTTCGCGTAGCCCGCTCATGCGCCCTGCTCTTGCAGCGCGCGCAGGTCCAGCATGGCGCGTATCAGGTGGCGTTCTACCATATTGAGGCTGATGCCCAGCGCGGCGGCGACCTCGGGCTGGCTGCTGCCCTCTACCCGCACGCGCCAGAACACCTCGCGGCAGCGTGGCGGCAGGGTGTTGATCACGTGCTGCAGCAGCGCCAGGCGCTGGCGTAGCGCGGCCAGGTCGGCGGTGTCGGGGGCGGCGGGCAGCCGCTGTTCGTCCGGCGCGGCCTCGAAGACATAGTGCTGATCGCGGCGTTGCAGGTCGGCCAGGGTGCTGTGTGCTACGCGGCGCAGGTAGGCTTGCGGCTGGGCTACCTGGTTGCGGTGCTGTAGCAGGGCGTAGCGCAACAGTGCGTCGTGCAGGGCATCCTGGGCACGTTGCGGGCAGCCGCACTGGCGACGCAGCGCCGATAGCAGCTCGGCGTAGGCCCAGCGCAGGTCTATGCCAAACCAGTGTTGTGGCGTGGCGGCAGGCGGGAGCAAGGCGGCAGTCATCACAATACGCTTATCTATTGATAATGGTTATCAATAGTAATGTATCGGCTGTGTAGCTGTCATGCTACCGGCTGGCAATATGCCCGCCCGGGCAGGGTTTAGCTGGCGTCCGGCTTGCGGCCAAACAGCACGCGCGGGGCGTTACCCTGGCTGGTGTGGGTGCGTGGCGGGCGCGCGGGTTTGGGAGTTTTCAGCTGGATGTACAGCGCCTCGACTTCGGCCCGCGCCCACGGCGTGCGGCGCAGGAAGGTGAGGCTGGACTTGATGCTGGGGTCGCTGTTGAAGCAGCGGATCTTTACCAGCTGGCCCAGCTGCGGCCAACCATGGTGTGCCACCAGCTCGTTCAGCAGGGCTTCCAGCGTCACGCCTTGCAGCGGGTCTTTGGGGGCGGGTTTGTCGCTCATCAGGTGCTCCGGCGGCCGTGATTGGGGTTTTTGGAATAGGCGCAGTAGCCCGGGCGCGGGCCGACCTTGGGGTGGTTACGGCAGGTGTTGGGGCGCAGTTCGTAGATGGTGCACAGCCGCGTTTTCTGGTCCAGGTACATGCAGTCGCCGTTGGCGCGGCGGCTGAGGGTGAATACTTCGTACTTGAAGTTGAAATGCTGGATGATGCGCTGTTTTTCCAGACGTTTGGCGATGTTCTTCACCGGTTCTTGCAGCTCGAACTCGTCCACAATGCCCATGCGCACCAGGTCTGGCAGCTTTACTTCTACCGGCATGCTGCAACAGGACGCCATGCAGTCGCTGCACAGCCCGTTTTTGTATTTCACCCAGGTATCCAGGCGCTCGATATCAGACACACATCACCCTTAAAGCATTGAATTCAAAAAACAATCCGCCTGCTAGCGAAAGCTGCGCATTCTACGGGCTGGGGTGGCGGGTGGCAAGGTGGCCGGGTAAACCCGGTTTGACACGGGAAATGAACACTTTTCATTGTGATATATTCTTTTGGCTTTAAGCACAAAAAAGAGCCATGACTTTGTGCTGCATTGCAATAAAAACAGCACGCCAGCCAAGCGCGTGACTACACAGCTTCATTCCGTCCTGTCGATATCCCCAAAGGTTGTTCAATGAAAATTGTTTCAAAACTGATCGTCGCGTTTGTCTGTAGTGCCGTGGTGGTAGTGCTCGTCGGTTTGGCTGGGGTGTTTAAGCTAAACCAGGCTGACGAACGCTTTGATGCGTTTACCAGCAATATCTTGCCCAGTGTGGAGCTGCTGGCCAAAACGCAGAACCAGACCTGGTCGGCCCGCAATGAGGTATGGAAACACCTGGCCCAGCCCGATGCTGCTGGCAAGCTGGCCGCGGAGCAGGTCATCAGCAAACGGCTGGACGAGGTTGAAAAGTCGCTGCAGGCCTACGAGCCCATGGTGGTCGATGCCGAAGAAAAGCGTTTGCTAGAGCAGTCAAAGCAGCGCTTGCGCGAGTATCGTGCCGGGCTGGTAGATACGCTGGCGCTGTCGCGTAATGGTGACCAGGCGGGGGCGGTACAGCGCGCGCTGCAAGGGCGTGGCAACGCGCTGGTGGCGGCCATGGACGAGCACGTGCTGTACAACAGGACACTGGCTGAACGCCTGCAGCAGGACAATAGCCAGGCCGCTCATCGTGCGCTGACAGAGCTACTGATTGCGTTGGCCGTGGTGCTGCTGGCAATGGCGGTGGGCGGCACACTGCTGTGCCGGGCCATCTCGCACGGCTTGCGCCAGATGCAGCAAGCCATGGCCGGTATCAGCAGCGATCTGGACTTTACCCGCCGCGTAGCGGTAACGCAGCAGGACGAAATTGGCGCTACCGCAAGCGCATTCAACGCGCTGCTGGATAAGCTGCAGCACAGCCTGCAAGACATGAAGCGCGGCATTGCCGAGGTATCGTCTACAACGCAGCAGCTGCAGCAGGCCTCTGGCAGTGTGGCAGACAGCTCGGCGCAGCAAAGCAATGCGTCTGCCCATATGGCGGCGGCGGTAGAGCAGATGACGGTCAGCCTGAGCCATGTGGCCGACCGCGCACGCGAGGCGCACAATTTGTCGGCCGAAGGCGCCGGGCAAGCCAACCTGGGGCAACAGGCCATCGTGCAGGTGGTGGCGGATATCCAGGGCATTGCCAGTACGGTATCGGACACCGCGCACGAGATCGGCCAGCTGGCCGAGCGCAGCAAGAGTATCGAATCGGTCGTCAATGTGATTCGGGATGTGGCCGAGCAGACTAACCTGCTGGCGCTGAATGCGGCGATCGAGGCGGCGCGCGCCGGCGAAAGTGGCCGTGGCTTTGCCGTGGTGGCAGACGAGGTACGCAAGCTGGCCGAACGCACCGCTGCATCGACACAGGAAATCGGCAAGATCATTACCGCTATCCAGCAGGTCACCGCGAATGTGGTGAACCGCATGGAACAAGCGGTAGACCAGGTAGGGCGCGGTCAGCAGGGTGTCGGCTCGGCACAGCAGAACATTGCGCAGCTGCTGGCCGGTGCACACGCCAGTGCCCGTGTGGTGCAGGAAATTTCCGAGGCGATTCGCGAGCAAAGCATGGCAACCAACAGCATTGCCCAGCAAGTGGAAACCGTGGCGCAGGGGGCCGAAGCCAATAGCGGTGCGGCAGGCCATGCGGCCAACATGGCCACCAGCCTGGAGCAAGTCGCCGCCGGCATGCAGCAGGAGGTCAGCGCTTACCGGGTGTGAGTGACCTGCCCGATACGACACGCCGGCACGCGATGCCGGCTTTTTTACGCCCAGCGTCTAGGGCTGGGGCCCGTCCGGGATCAGCCGCTTGCCCAGGCTTACCGCTTCGTCCTGCGCGTAACCCAGCTGCTGATAGAAGGCCAGCACGGCGGTGTTGCTGCTGCGTACCTGCAGGTTCAGCTTGGGGCAGCCGCGCGCCAGCAGTGCGGCCTCGATATGCGCCATCATGGCGCGGCCATAGCCCAGCCCCTGCGCGCCGGGCTGCACGGCCAGGTAGTTTACCCAGCCACGGTGGCCGTCGTAGCCGGCCATGGCGCAGGCCACCAGCTGGCCGCCTGCCTTGCCCACCAGAAACAGCTCGCGCTGTACGGTGAGCTTGCGCTGGATGTCGCGCAGCGGGTCGTTCCACGGACGCGTCAGGCCGCAGGCCTGCCACAGGGCGATGACGGCGTGGGTATCGGTGTCGGTAAACGGGCGTATCTGCATGAAGGCATTCCTGCACTATCGATACGGCATCATGGCATGTGGGGCGGCGTGCGGCCAACCTTAGCCGATGGGCGCATCAAAGCGGCGGGCAAAGGTAAACGCGGCCGGGCCGGGGCCGTGTTGTGCCAGCTGCGCCAGCCGGGCGGCGGCCTCTTCCAGCGTGGGGCGGTGGCCGTGTGGCACCCACCACAGCACCTGGGCGGGGGTGTCCATGCGGGCAAACCATTCGCGGCGGCGGCGGAAGAAATCCACGTGTTCGCTGCGGTAGGCAAAGTCGGCCAGCGCATCGATGCTGTCCCACACCGACATATTCACGATGACATCGTCGCCAAAGGGGCGGAAGGCAGTAGCGTCGCCGCCCTCGTCTTTTAGCCGCCACACAAAACCGGGCGAGGCCTCGCCCAGCGCGTTGATGCGCTCAAGGTTGGCCGCAAAGTCGTGCAGCGGCGGTGAGTCGAGCGGTGCCAGCAAGGTGGCGATATTGAGCTGGGCGAGCTGGTAGGCAGACATGGCAGTCTCCGGTGGGGGATGCCATGCAGATGATGCCGGGCGGGCAGGTTTCAAGTGAGCCTGGCCAATAAAATCAACGACCTGTACCGCATTGTCGTACCTGTCCGGCGCTTTGCTGCTGGTTGCGGCGGCGGCTTAGTCGTCGCGCGTCAGCACGCTGAGCAGCTCGATCTCGAACAGCAGGTTGCTGTTGGGCGGAATCATGTCGCCCACCTGGCGCTCGCCGTAGGCCAGCGCCGCCGGTACCCACAGCTTGCGCTTGCCGCCCACGCGCATGCCGGCCAGGCCGATGATCCAGCCCTGGATCACGCGTTTGTTGCTGAGAATGCACTCGAACGGCTGCCCCTTGCGCTGCGAGCTGTCGAACTCGGTGCCGTCTTCCAGCCAGCCGGTGTAGTGCGCGGTAATCAGCGCGCCGCGCTCGGCGGCCTTGCCCTCGCCCACGATGATGTCTTCGATTGTTACGCTGTCGCTCATGGCGGCCTCCCGCTAAGTGAAGGCGGCATTTTAGGCGCAGTTGGCCGCGCTTTCACCCACGGCGTGCGCGCTGCCGTGTTTCGCCGCGCGCTTCGCGCTCGAACGGGTTATCCACATACGGGCGCCGCCCGCGCAGCCACAGCCACAGGCTGGCTACCGGGTAGGCCAGCAGCAGCAGGCCGCCCCAGCGCTCGTACTGGCGCACGTGGATATGCTCGTGTTGCCGCCAGTGCGCCAGCACCGCCGGGCTGATGCCCACCACCACGTGGCCCAGGGTGATGGCGCAAAACGGCAGCCGGGCGAGCGGGCGCCACGCCGGGGCGGCCACCTCCAGCACGCCGTTTACCCGCTGTGCGCGGCCACCGGCCAGCCATAGCGGCAGCGCCAGCAGCAGGCCGATGGCGCTGGCGGGGGTGGCCCACAGGTAGCGAAATGGCCGCGGCACGGCCAGTGTGTGGCGTTTTTTCATGTGACTCCTGCTTTGTACTGCTACCACTTCGATAATTGACCCCGATCAAACTGGCTTTTTTTCACCGCTTTAGACTGGTTTCAGTTTTTAGACACAGTCTAAACCGGAAGCCCCACCCTTCCGCCCTTTCTGTCTATGTATGAAGGAGCGTCATCATGAAAAAAATCGTACTGGCTATCAGTGCCTGTTTCGTCCTGGGTGGGGGTATTGCCATGGTGCAGGCTGCCGCGCCGGCCAATGAGCCTATCCAGCCTATCAAGGCGGCAAAGGTAAAAAACCCTGCCATGGCCGAGCTGGGCAAGAAACTGTACTTTGATGTGCGTTTGTCGCGCTCGGGCTTTATTTCCTGTAACTCCTGCCACAACCTGTCCATGGGTGGCACCGACAACCTGAAAACGTCCATTGGCCATAACTGGCAAAAAGGCCCGATCAACTCGCCTACCGTGCTGAATTCCAGCCTGAACCTGGCGCAGTTCTGGGACGGCCGCGCCAAAGACCTGAAAGAACAGGCCGGTGGCCCGATTGCCAACCCCGGCGAGATGGCGTTTACCCACGAGCTGGCGGTAGACGTACTGGCCTCGATTCCGCAATACGTTACCGAGTTCAAGCAGGTATTTGGCGATGGCAAGGTCAATATCGACCGCGTGACACAGTCCATTGCGGCCTTTGAAGATACGCTGGTCACGCCCGATTCGCGTTTTGACCAATGGTTGAAGGGCAACAAGAAGGCGCTGAGCGCGCAAGAGCTGCGCGGCTACCAGACCTTCAAGACCGCCGGCTGCGTGGCCTGCCACAACGGCCCGGCGGTGGGCGGCAACTCGTTCCAGAAAATGGGCCTGGTCAAACCCTACATCACCACCAATACCGCCGAAGGCCGGGTAGCGGTGACCGGCAAAGACGCCGACCGTTTCAACTTCAAGGTCCCTACGCTGCGTAACGTGGCGCTGACCTATCCGTACTTCCACGATGGCGAGGCAGCCACCCTGCATCAGGCCGTGGATACCATGGGCAAGCTGCAGCTGGGCCGCGAGTTCAGCAAGCAGGAGCTGGACGATGTGGTGTCCTTCCTGCATACGCTGACCGGCAAGCAGCCTGACTTCAAGCTGCCTATCCTGCCGCCGTCCAGCGACAAGACCCCGGCGCCGAAGCCGTTCAACTAACCCTTTCCCCAGTGGCAGGCCGGCTGCAAACCCGGCCTGAAACACCATGACCCTGCACCACGATATTGCCCGCAAGTTGGCCGACGCCGGTATACCGCTTACCAGCCAGCGCCTGCTGATTGCCTGCGAGCTGTTTGCCGAGCACTGCCACCTGAGCGCCGACGAGCTGCTGCAGCGTGTGGGCAGCCTCACGCCGGATATCTCGCGTGCCACGGTGTACAACACGCTGAAGCTGTTCAGCCAGAAAGGCCTGGTGCAGGAGCTGGTGGTGGAAAACGGCAAGCGCGTGTACGACTCCAACACCGCACCGCACCCGCACTGCTACAACGCCGATACCGGCGAGCTCACCGACGTACACCAGTCGCTGCAGCTGGCCGGGCCCCTGCCCGAGCTGCCGCCCGGCACCGCGCTGGAGCGGGTGGATATCATCGTACGGGTGCGCAACGTGGCCTGAACCGGCTGCGTGTCTGTCAGGCAAAACCGCCCTTTCCGGGCGGTTTTTTCATGCGGCGCTTCAGTAGCGTTCCACCGCCACCAGCCGCGTTGGCGGGCTGTAGTCTTCCGGCCACCAGTCTTCTATGCGCCAGATCAGGCCGTCTTTCAGCGTGAAGAAGGCGATGCCGGTCTGCGTGTGCTGTTCCACGTGGAACGCGGTGGTGGTCACTGCGCTGTCGCCGTCGGCGACCAGCCGCGTGATGGCCACCGTCCAGCTGCCCGGGTAAGTGGCGTAGAAGGCCACGAAGGCGTCGATACCGCGTATCAGCTCGCGCGTTTGCGGCACGCGGTATTCGATGCCGGGGTGCAGCGTGCTGGCAAACACCGCCCAGTCGCGGGCATTGGCCAGCGCCCAGTGGCGGGTGATGAGGTCGTGGGTGGATGACATGGCTTTATCTGTACAAGGTTGGCCGCAGCGGGCGGTGCGGGTTGGCGGCTTAATCGACAATAAACAGCGTGGCGCCCAGCGGCGTGGACGAGCGGTGCGGCTCGGCGTGGTCGGCTACCTGATAGCTGGTGCCGGGTGTCAGCACAAAGCGGCGGCCGTCGGCCAGCTCGGTGTGCAGCTCGCCGCTCAGGCACAGCAGGATGTGACCTTTATGGCACCAGTGGTCGGCCAGGTAGCCGGGGCTGTATTCCACCATGCGCACGCGGATGGTGCCGAACTGTGCCGTGCGCCACCAGGCGGTGCCGCTGTCGCCGGGGTGTTCGGTACGCGGGATGGTGGCCCAGTCGGTAGTGCCGAAGGGGATGTTGTCTAGTTGCATGTGGGCTCCTGGCTGGCTTGCGCGGCGTGGTTTTCGCGCAGGTGAAAGATATTGCCCTCCGGGTCGTGGCCGTTGCACACGGTAAAGCCGGGGCCCTGGTAGTGTTCGCGGTACAGCGCCCCGCCCTGTGCTGCGGCCAACTGTGCGGCGTCGGCCAGGCTGGGCACGGTGAAGAACAGCTTGATGGCTTGTTCGCTACGCGGTTGTGGTGGGGTGTCGATGTGCACGTTGGCCGCAATATGTGGCGGCATGGCGTGCACGATGAGCTGGAAGTCGGCGTTGGCCAGCACCTGGTGCTCGGCATCGCCGTGCAGCAGCTGCATGCCCAGTAGCTGCTGGTAGAAAGCGGCCAACTGTGGCAGATGGCGGGCGTAGATCAGCGCGCCGGCGCGGGCGGGACCTGGCATGGCAAGCTCCTGTCATGGGCAAGCCTGTACCCTACCCCAGTTGCGCCGGCTTTGTCCTCTGCCGCGCGGGCCTAGGTGGCCACGCTGCCCGCGGTGGGGAGCGGCTGCTGGTAGCCCACCGGGGCGTCCAGCTCGAACAGCCACACCACCAGCATCAGCAGTAGCAGCACCAACAGCATTTGCAGCGGCCAGCGGGTGGCCGGGTCGCGCCACAGGCGTTGCCAGAGTTTGCGCATGACCGTGCCTATTTCAACGGTGGCAGGCCGCGTGCCAGCCCGGCGGGCAGGCGGGGCAGCAAGGCGCGGCGGCAGTGTTGCCAGAAGGCGGACAAGGTGAGCAGGCCGCCACCGATCAGCAGGCCGGCTACAGCAAAGCCATCGGCCGCCAGGCCCGCGGTTTGCAGCAGGTGGCTAAAGGCGTACAGCACGTAGGCCAGCGCCGACACCATCAGCGCGCGGCGGTCGATGGCTAGCGACACCAGGGCAAACAGCCCGTACAGCCCCAGCACCACCACCAGTGCCGGCAGCCCGGCAGTGCCTTGCAAAATGCCCAGCATGTCAAAGAAAGAATGCACCATCAGCGGTGCGGCCAGCAGGTGCAGCCAGAAGGCTACGTCCGACTGGCGCTGCAGGCGGGCCGGGTCTTGTTTGTCCCAGTACATGGCCAGCGCAAAGGTGGCCACCCCGCCGGCCAGTATCATGGGCGCGGCATACAGCCGCAGGCCAGGCATGGCGCTGATCAGCAGGCCAATCACCATCACCAGCAGTGCGCCAGTACCGGCTGCCACGGTAAGCGGCACGCGAAAACGCCGCCAGTGCAGCCAGGCCGCCAGTGCGGCACTGCTGCCACCGGCCAGCACCATCAGCTCGTCCGGCCGGTTTTCCTGCCCCAGCAGCGCGAGGATGGCCACCGGGCAGGCCGCCACAAAGGCCCCCAGCAGGGCAATGGCCGGCAGCGCCATGCGGCGGCGGCGGACAAAGTACTCGGCCAGCCCCCACGCCACGGCGGCGACCGCCACGGCACCGGCGGCGGGTGCCAGCAGGCTGCCCAGCCAGGCGACCGAGCCCAGCAGCAGGATGCAGGCGATCACCACAAAAATATCGTTAAAGCCGGACAGCAGGCGGAAGTGTTCTTCATCCGCCAGCATGGTGTGCTGGCGCTGTGCTACCAGGCTGCGGAAGTCGCGCACGGCATCCTGGCTGAAGATGCCGGCGTTTACGGCGGCGTTCAGGTCGTCATCGCTATACATGGTGGGGCCCGTGCGGCATGGCCGCGTGATGGTGGGCACCCATTATTTGGCCTGCATGGTCTGGCGGCAAGCTTGCGTGCCGGTTCGATAGCGGTGGCTTGCCATGGCAGGCATTGCTGGCAAAGGTTGGCCGCAATTGTGGCCGCTTAGCCTGCCATGCTCGCTAGCCCGCCGGCCAGCTCCAGCAGGATGGCGATGCTTACCAAGCCAAACAGCAGTGCCGTCACCGCATTGACTGCCCGCTGGCTGCGCGCCAGCAGGGCCTGCGCGCGCGGCGTGGACAGGCACAGCGCCAGCACGCCAAACCACAGCAGCGACAGCAGGCATAGCTCGGCCGCCAGTAGCGCCCGGCTGCCCATGCCGACCTGTGGCGACACCATGGCCGCCAGCAAACCCATGAAATACACCAGGGCTTTCGGGTTCAGCAGGTTGGTCGCCAGCCCCATGCGTAGCCCCTGCCCCAGGCTGCCCTGGCCACGGCGGCTGCTGTGCTGGCTGCTACCCGCGCCCGCCCGTACCGCCTGCAGCGCGCCCCAGGCCAGCCAGCCCAGGTACAGCGCCCCCGCCAGCTTGATGGCATTGAACAGCCATGGCGCGCTGGCTACCAGCAGGCTGATACCGGTGAGGCTCAGCAAGCTGTGCAGCAAGATCGCCAGCGCAATGCCCAGCGCCGCGCCCAGCGCCAGTACGCGGTCGTGGCAGGTGCGCAGCATCAGCGCAAAGTCGGGGCCGGGGCTGGCCAGCATCACCAGGTGCAGCGCACCCAGGGTAAAAAACAGTTCGGCAGGCATGGTGTGTTCCACGGTTCAGTCAGGGCGCCCAGTGTGCAAGCACCGTGGTGGCCTTGGCTTGTAAACCATTGCACGCAGGCAGCGGGCTTGTGTTGCCGCATGTTTCCGGCTGTATGCCAGGCAGACAAACCGCCGATACACAGGCGCCGCACACTGTGGGGCTGGCGATGCCGCAGGAGACACACAATGAACGCCGTTTTACCCATGCTCTGGCCGGTAGCGCTGCTGGCCGCCTGCGCTGCCACGGTACCGCCGCCCGCACGGGTACCCACGGTGAGCGTGATGCCGGGCAAGCGCCAAAGCTTCGAACAATTCTTGCTGGATGAGCCACGCTGCCGGCGCCACGCCGCCAGGCAAGGCGGCCAGGCAGTGGCTGCGCCTGCGGTGGCCAATAGCGTGGTGGCGGGCGTGGTGTCCGGGCAGGCCAGCCAGGATGACGAGGCGCGCCAGCAATACCACTACAACCTGGCGTACCAGCAGTGCATGGTGGCCAAGGGCCATACCGCAGAAACCGCCTCGTCGGCGGCCTGGCGCAGTGGCCATGCCCCGCCGTGGTATGCATCGCCCGCGCCCGCACAGCAGGGCTGGTATGTGCTACCTGTGGCCCCGGCCAGCGCCCCGCCACCGGCGCCGGGCTGGGTCGTGGTGCCCGTGCCCCCGCATGCCCCGCTGCCGGGGCCGCATTAGGGCCGCTAGCGCGCCAGGCTGCCCGCCATCTGCTGGCGAAACTGCGCCGGGGTCAGGCCGTAGGCCAGGCGAAAGCCATGGTGAAAATGGCTCTGGTCAAAAAAGCCCACCGCCAGCGCCACCTCGCTTACCGGCAGGCCGCAGGCCAGCAGCTTTTTGCCTTGCTCCAGCCGCAGGCGTTTGAGCCAGGCATACGGGGTAATGCCGGTGCGCTGTTTGAACTGGCGCAAGAAGGCAAAGCGGCTTAGCCCCAGCTGGGTGGCGAGGTCTTCCAGCGTATGACGGGCGTCCAGCTGCGCCATCAGGTAGTCGCGCAGCTGTTGCAGCTGTGGTGTAGACAAGCTGTGCGGCTGGCCCGGCAGGCTGAACAGCGTGGCCAGCAGGCGCAGTGCTTCTTCTTCTGCTTGCAGCGGGTCGGTGGCGGGCTGCTCCAGCCAGGCGTGCAGGCGGGCAAAGCCGGCGTACAGGTCGGGCCGGGCCAGTAGCGGCGCGGCAAAAAAGCGGTTTTCGGCTTGCGGCAGCAGCGCGGCCAGCTGGGCTGGTGGTAGCGAAAACACCCGCACCTCGTAGCCTTCCGGCAGCAGGCTCAGGCCGTCGTGCACCTCGTCCGGGTTCACGGTGGACAGCGTGCCGGCCACCAGCGCGTGGCTATTGCCCTTGTGGATAAAGCGCTGGCCGCCGTACTGCACCAGGCCGATGTGGTAGTCCAGATGCACGTGGCGGCCGTAGCTGAAATCCAGATGGCGCGCGCGGCACAGCTCCACCCCGGGTAGCAGCGGGGTTTGCCAGTAGCGGATAGTGGAGGCAGCAGCAGTCATGCCTTACTGATAGCGCAAATCACCGCGGTGCGCTTGTAGATTATTGCGGCCAACCTTGTGCCGGGTGCCAGGGTTGGCCGCACGCGCAGGCTCAGGTCACCGCGGCACGCTGCTGGTACTGCGGCTGGCGCCAGCTTTCGCTGTCCAGGATGTCCTGCAGAATGGCCACCGCATCCCAGATATCGGTATGGCTCAGGTATAGCGGTGTCAGGCCAAAGCGCAGCACCGCCGGCTCGCGGTAGTCGCCTATCACGCCGCGTGCAATCAGCGCCTGCATTACCGCGTAGCCGTGCGGGTGGCAGAAGCTGACGTGGCTGCCGCGTGCGGCGTGCTCGCGCGGGGTAATCAGCGTGAGCGGGTGCTGGCCGCACTGCTGCGCCACCAGCGTGATGAACAGGTCGCCCAGCGCCAGCGATTTGGTACGGATAGCGTGCATGTCCGCCTGCAGGGCGATGTCCAGCCCGCATTCCACCATGGCCAGTGCGCTGATTGGTTGCGTACCGCACAGAAAGCGGCGTATGCCGCTGGCGGCCTGGTAGGCCGGCTGCATGGCAAACGGCTGCTGGTGGCCCCACCAGCCCGATAGCGGCTGCCAGAAGCGGCCCTGGTGCGCAGGCGCCACCCAGATGAAGGCTGGTGAACCGGGGCCGCCGTTCAGATATTTGTAGGTGCAGCCTACGGCGAAGTCGGCACCGCTGGCGTTCAGGTCTACCGGTACCGCACCCGCTGCGTGCGCCAGGTCCCATAGCGTTAGCGTGCCGTTGGCACGGGCCCGGGCGTTGACGGCGGCCATGTCGTACATGGCGCCGGTGCGGTAGTTCACGTGCGAGAGCAGCAGCACGGCTACATCGCTATCCAGTGCGGTTTCCAGCGGCAGCTGCTCGTCTACCAGGCGCAGGCTGTAGCCCTGCTGCAGCAAGTCCATCAGGCCCTCGATCATGTACAGATCGGTGGGGAAATTATCGCGTTCCGATACGATGACCCGCCGCACCGGCCGGTCTTGCTGCTGGATGCGCAGCGCCGCCGCCAGGGCCTTGAACAGGTTGAGCGAGGTGCTATCGGTTACCACCGTTTCGCCCGGCGCAGCGCCGATCAGCCGCCCCAGCTTGTCGCCCAGGCGTGCAGGCAGGTCGAACCAGCCGGCATCGTTCCAGCTGCGTATCAGGCCGTCGCCCCACTCCTGCGCCACCACCTGCTGGCTGCGCTGCAGCGCACTGTGCGGGCGGGCGCCCAGAGAATTGCCATCCAGGTAGATCACGCCTGGTGGCAGGGCGAACTGCTGGCGAAAACCTGCCAGCGTATCCAGGGCATCGGCTGCCTGGCAGTGTGCTCGGGTAATCATGTGGGGACTCGCTTGCCGGCAGGGCCGGCGTGGGTGGAAGACCTGTTTATGCTAGGCCGCCGGGCGGTACAGAAAATAGCAAACACCAGTACTTGCGGGCCAGGTTTTCGCAGGATAGTGTGTAAAAGCTACTATTTACCGCAGAAAATTCACCATGCAACTGGATACTCTGGATTGGCGCATTCTGGCTGCGCTACAGGACAACGGCCGTCTCAGCAACCAGGACCTGGCTGAACGCGTGGCGCTGTCGCCATCGGCTTGCCTGCGCCGCGTGCGCGCGCTGGAAGATGCCGGCCTGATTGCCGGCTACCACGCCCGGCTGGACGCAGCCCGGCTGGGTTTCGAGCTCAATGCCATCGTGCACGTTACGCTGGACCACAGTCAGCCGGGCTGGCATGAAACCTTTCAGGCCGAGGTGATGGCTTTTGACGAAGTGAGCGCCGCCCACGTGGTCACCGGCAGCTGCAACTATGTATTGCACATTCGTGCGGCCAACCTGGCGGCGTTTTCCGACTTTATGGTGAACCGTCTTAACAAGCTGCCCGGCATGCGCGATATGTGTTCTTACATCATCATGAAAACGCTGAAAGACCACGGCAGCAGGCTGCCGCTGCGCTAGGGCCGGCTACAGCGGCTTGCCGTGTTGTCTATGGGTGGCAAGCCGGAGCGTGCCCACGCGCTTACAGCGGGGGGATCAGCATCAGCATGCGGATCAGGTCGGGCTGGCGGCTTTCCCCTGTTTTCTGCAGTACCTGGCGTAGCTGGGTACGCACGGTATTCACCGACACGCAGTTGGCCGCAGCGTAGTGTTCTACCGTCTGGCCGCTGCCCAGCGCATGCGCCAGCCGGGCTTCGGCGGGGCTGAGGCCAAACAGCTCGCGCAGCTGGCTGGCCGGGGCCACCCGGTGCTGGCGGGTATTGTTGAGGATAAGCAGATAACGGGTGTGGTAGCTGCCCCAGTCGGTTTCGGGTAGCCACATGACGTGGCGGCTGACTGGCAGCAGCAGGCAGTGCAGCGCGCCATTAGCCTGTGGCTGGCGGTAGCTCACGGCATGGCCCAGTAGCCGGCATTGTTGTAGCAGCCGGTACAAGCGGCCGTCGCGCAGCAGGCCGCCGGGCCGTACGTCGTCTGCCAGCTGCGGCAGCAGGGCCTCGGCCTGGCGGTTGGCATAGCGCAGCTCGCCCTCTTCCCCCAGCCCTGCCACGCCGTATTGCAGGTGCTCCAGGGCGTGCAGGCCAATAGCCGCGCGTTCGCGCAGCGCCTGTGTCTGTTCGCGTAGCTGCAGCATTTGCACCACGTGCGGCAACAGCAGTTTGATCACGGCCATCTTGTCCTGGTCAAACGGCTTGCGGCCCAGAAAGTGGTGAAACGCCAGGTGGGCATTCTGTTGCTGGTTACGCATCACGCAGCCACCACCCACGTAACGCCCGCCATACGGAATCAGCCACTCTTGATAGAGCGCGCTGCGTGAGACAAAGGCATCATCAAAATATTCGGCGCAGCAGTACGCCTCGCCTACCGGTTTTTGGCGTAACAAGGCCTTGCGCGGGTCGATGCCGGAGTAGTGTTGCTCGTAGCTTTCAGCGGCTGGCAGGAAGGCGCCGTTGGTATAGACATTAAGTAGCGTATGGCGCTGATCGTTGCTATTGATCATCAGGTGAATCAGATCAACATCCAGCAGCCTTTCCAGCTGGTGCAGTGCCAAGGGCAGCGCTGCCGGGGTGGCGATGCTGGCATAGAGTTCGGCAATCAGGGGGGAAAGTTGTTCTAGCTGTAGGCGAGCCATAGCGATGTGTGCAGTTTTTATCGCAGCATAGCTTAGCAAGCTCCCATTTGTAATTTTTTACACCAAAATGTACCCGTTTTGTATAAATCGTGTTGGCTAGCTGACAAACAAGTCGGTACCACACAGGCTGCAATAGTGCAGCTGTTGGCCGCAGCCATGGCTACGTTTGGCCAAGCGGGAGCAATGGCAGTGGTAGCAGTGCACCACGCCGCCGCGTATGGTGCCGGGGTAGCGCCAGGCATACGCCGTGCGGTCTGGCAGCGGCTGTGCATACCCCTGGCACAGGTTGCGTACCGTATAGGCCACGACCAGTAGCAACAGCAGGCCAGGCATCAGGAACAGTAACAGTAGCGAGAGCAGGCTCATGGCCGGGCCCCGGCAAACAACAGCGTGGTATGCATGACAGGCAGTACAAAAGTGGTGGTGTGCTCATGCTATGCAACTGCCTACGCCCTGACATCATTCATTTTGATGATTTTGGGGTCAGGCCAGCCACAGCGTCAGCCCCGCCGTGAGCCACAGCATCAGTGCAAACAGCCGCCGCAGTAGCGCCGCTGGCAGGCGGTAGGCCAGTGCTACGCCGGGCGATACCGTCATCACGCCGCCTAGCGCCAGCGCCAGGCCCAGCGGCCAGTCCACCTGCCCGGCCTGGCCATAGCTACCCAGCGCCACCAGCGCTGCCGGTACCACCAGTGCCAGCGCCAGGCCCTGTGCCTCGGCCTGGTTTTTGCCAAAGCCGCGTACCAGGATGGGGGCGGCCACAATGCCCGAGCCCACCCCAAAAAAACCGCCACACGCCCCGCCGACCAGCCCCACCCCCGGCAGATAGCGCGCAGGCCACGGCGTGCTGTTGGCCGCTACCGCCTGCCCCGCCGCCCGCCAGAAATACCCACCCAGCGCCAGCATGAAGGCGGCAAACACCTGGCGCAGCAGCGCCTTGTCCAGCCCCAGCGCCAGCCGTGCGGCCAACCAGGTGGCCACAATGGACAACGCGCCAATGCGCACCGCCAGCAGCAGCGGAAACGGGCTGCGCTGGCGGTAGCGCCAGAAGCCCAGCAGCACATTGGGCACCATCATCACCAGCGCCGTACCCTGCGCCAGCGTCTGGCTCATGCCAAACAGCCCGCCCAGCAGCGGTATGGCCAGAATGCCGCCACCGATACCCAGCAGGCCGCCCAAGCCCCCCAATGCGGCGCCCAGCGTAACGGCACCCAGGGTAGAAACCAGATCCAGCTGCATGACGTGCCCCATTCATTCAAGACAAGGCGTGCAGTGTATACCGGCCATGGCTGGCTATAATTTCGCCATAAACAAGCCATTATTAAGCTGAGTGCACAAATGGACCCCATCGCCGACCTGGCATTTTTCTGCCGCCTGATGCAGTGCGGCAGCCTCACCGCCACCGCCCAGCAGCTGGGGATTACCCCGCCAGCCGCTAGCCGCCGTCTGGCCGCCCTGGAGCGCCGCCTCGGCGTGCGCCTGCTCAACCGCACCACGCGCAGCCTGGCGCTCACACCGGAAGGCGAGCGCTACCTGGCGCGCGGCCAACCCCTGCTGGCGGAGCTGGGCGAGCTGGAAGGCGAGCTGATGGCCAGCAGCGGCGCGCCGCAGGGCCTGCTGCGCGTGAACGCCACCCTGGGTTTTGGCCGCCGCCACATTGCGCCGCTGGTGTCGGCCTTTGTGCGCCGCTATCCGCAAGTGGCAGTACAGCTGCACTTGAGCGACCGCATGCCGGCGCTGAGCGAGGGCAGCTTTGACGTAAGCATCCGCTTTGGCCCGCCGCCGGATGCCCGCATCTGCGCCCGGCGCATTGCGGCCAACCGCCGCATCCTGTGTGCCTCGCCCTTGTACCTGGCGCAGCACCCTGCCCCGCAGCACCCCGCCGACCTGCGTGCCCACCAGTGCCTGGTGGTGCGCGAAAACGACGACACCTGGGGCAACTGGGTACTGCACAGCGGCAGCCAGGTACAAACGGTCAAAGTGGCTGGCGTGCTGTCCAGCAACGATGGCGAAACGGTGGTGAACTGGGCGCTGGACGGCCACGGCGTGCTGCTGCGCTCGCTATGGGACGTCACCCCCTACCTGCACAGCGGCCGCCTGCAGCGTGTACTGCCGGGCTGGCACGGCGCGCCGGCCGATATCTGGGCGCTGTACCCGCAGCGGCTGGGGCTGTCGGCCAAGGTGCGCTGCTTTGTGGATTTTCTGGGCGAGCATTTTGCCGATGGCGCGGGCTGGTAGCGGCTAGCAAAATAGGGTGAATTGCACGTAGCGCAGCCCGACATTGACCGGGCTACGCCTGGTGTCATACCGCACAAGGTTTATGTGAAACTGCGCTACATGGCGGGTTTCATTTTATGCAGCCCAGCACGACTGAATGGCGCAGATAATCATTAATCAGCCGATTGTGGCTAGAAAATCAAGCCGTGCCGCGAAGCGGCATCGGCTTGATTGAATGTGTATGCCCTGGTATCGCCATTGACAGGGCATTTAGCACATTTATTTGCTTTGGTATTCTAGCGACGAGTGGTGAAGATTAATACGCAGGTTCCCCGCATCATCTTTAACATAACCCCATGTTTTATCAACGGTGGTTATTTTGCCAGCCTTGTCGGTAAAGTGAACTTTACCCATGGTGATGGCACTATTGCCATCAAGGAAAATGGCAGCATTGACGGGTTCGCATTTTTTCCAGCCTTTCAGGGCAAATCCGGTGTCCTGGGGGAAGGATGGGTCGTTACCGACGAAGTAGGACAAGGCCCCGGCACGGGTCGGGCGGAATGTTTGAGGGTTGACGGTGAGCGTTGGCTTGAAGAGCACGGCCCCCATCTGGTAGGCGTATGCAGAATCTATGACTTGCTCGGCTAAAGCTTTTGCTGCCGTTATGCCTTCTTTTTCGTATGTGGCATTAATATTAATCAGCGCACTACACCAAGCCTGCTGTGCGGCAAGCGCTTCTTTTTCTGTTATTGCCTGGTTGACAACGACTGGCTGATTGGCAATGGCAATATTGGAAGTTAGCGCAACCATTGCGGTCAGTGCGTAAGCTTTAACTTTCATTATTATGGCTCCTTAGGGTTGGAAAGCTGGGTGATGGCAAACTTGGCCGAGCGTAAAGCCTGAGTGAATAGTGAGCGCCCACTCGCCCATGCCAGTGCGAAACACCCCGAACAACGACCTGCTGCAATGACTGGCGGCATGGCTATGGATCGGGGCTGGCGGCTCGTCATGGAAAGCGTCATCGCGTGCGTGGATAAACGTATCCCCGGGCCGCACCTGATACACCCATTTCCTGACGTTTTCGCCTGCGAGACGAGAACCAGCCCAGGCTCACCCCCTCTTTCGACAGCCGGTGATCGCCCGCCCTCAAGATGGTTCATCTTCTCTTGTGCTTCTGACACAGCTTAGCCAGAAGAGTTTTCGTCGCGCTGCCGGGCTGCGCACAGCACCCAGCGGCAAGCCAAAATCACACCGATGCACCAAAGCACAAGGGCAAGCCATCTGGCTTGCCCTTGTACGTTTGTGATGCGCCTGCGCCCTGCTCTGCCGCCAAGGTTGGCCGCATCGCCTGCCAATCTGATCGGGAAACACGATCAAGGCCGGGCGTGGGGTGCCGCCGCAAACTGGCGGGCCGCTTACGCTACCCCGTGCTGCAGCAAGAAGCCGCACACGCTATCCAGCACTACCTGCGGCTGCTCGCGGTGCGGCACGTGGCCGCAGCTGTCCAGCAACAGCAACTGGGCAGGCCCCGCCACCTCGGCGGCAATGCGGCGCGGGAAAGCGTGCGAGCCGAACTCGTCCAGGTCGCCGTGGATCGCCAGCACCGGGCAGCGCACCCGCGCCAGCCATGGCGATAGCGACCAGTGGTCAAACACCGGCAGCCGCCAGGTTTCCGTCCACGCATCCAGCACCCAGCGCGCCCGTTCGCCATGCCAGCGTGTGAGCCGCGCAAACTGCGCCGGCTCGGCAAACCCCGCCTTGGCCGCCACGATGCCCTCGCGCGTACGCGCCTCCACAAAGGCCTGCGCCGATTCCGATACCACCGCTACACAGCCCGTGGCGTGCGCTGCGTGCGTCAGCGCCATGCCGCCGCCCACGCTGTGGCCAAACAGCACGTAGCGCGCCAGCCCCAGCGCGGCCAACAGTGCCGGCAGCCGGGTGTTTGCCTCCTGCTCGATAAAGTCCGGCTGCGCCGGCGCCAGGCGCGGGCTGGACTGGCCATAGCCCAGCCGGTCGTAAGCGATGACGTCGCGCCCGCTGGCCGCCGCCAGCTGCGCGGGGAAATCCCGCCACAGCGCCACGCAGCCCAGCGAATCGTGCAGCAGCACAATCGGCGCCAGCGTGCTGCCGGCTACCGGCCAGCGGCGGACAAAAACCTGGCCGTCGGCCAGCGCAATCAGGCGATCGATAGGTGTCATGCGGTAGGGGTGTGATGGGGAAATGATGCGGCATGGTAGCAGCTTGGTGCGCGGCCAAGGTTGGCCGCATCCCGTGTAACGCCTGATCGTGGGCGGCGCCGGGTTCAGCCCTGCTGCTCGTCTGCGGAGTGGACAAAGTAGCCGGCCACTTGCCAGCTGCCGTCGGCTTGCTGTTGCAGGGTCAGGGTTTCCTGCCGGTGGGCGTGCTCATCGTTGCCGCTGATGCATTGGTAAACCCAGCACGGTGCGGCAGCGGGCGGTTGCCGGTAGTGCTGACAAGCCAAGAGTTGCCGTAGTTGTCGCGGTGGCAGCGCTTGCAGGGCGGCTTGCCAGTCGGCCAGTGTGATGGCCTGTTGCAGGCTGGCGGCGGCGGTGTGCCAACACCCGGCATGGTGGCCGGCGTCCAGCTGTGCCAGCCATGGCAGCGTGTACTGTTGCCAGTGGTCGTTGGCGCGATCGAAAAAGGTGTCGGGCATGGCGGTTTTATTCCTGATGGCGATGCAGCCATGCAAGCATGGTGGGCTCGGTCGCTGGTTTTTATCCAAACTACCCCCGCATCATATCGTTAAGTCATGACAAAAGGGCAAGCCATCGGGCTTGCCCTTGTACGTTTGTGATGCGTCTGCGCCCTGCCCTGCGGCCAAGGTTGGCCGCGGGCTTCATGCCTGTCAGTTAATGCAGACTGGCATTTTTTGGGCTAGGGGTTTGTTGCGCTGAAGCGTGCATAGTGTGTCCGCTATGCGGACGATATTTACATGCCGGTTCCGCCCGGCAAACGGGAAAGGGGGCGGATTGCCGCCCCCTTTTCATTCCCCCGCAACCCGGGGCTGCTCGAAACCCCGGTCAAAATGGCACGCCCCAGGCGCCGCCGAACTCGCCCCTCGCTAACGGCTCGGGGCTCAAACAAATCGGCGTCTTAAAACCTGGGGCGCACTATTTTGACCGGCTCGCGCCAACGGGATGGGGCGCTTCACTCACGCCCTGCTGCTGTATGGCCAAACACATTCGGCTAACTGACTGGCATTGGGCCGCAGGCCCGCTTACGACGCTGGCCGCTGCTTGAAGAAGGTGATCGGCGCGGTGGCGGGGATGTCGCTTGGCGGCGGGGTTTTCAGGATGTGCTTTTTCATTTTGCCCATCACGTGCATTTCGCACGGGCGGCACTCGAATTTCAGCGTGTAGGTTTCATCGCCGGATTTCAGCACCATCGGGTCGGCGCGTACCTGGCCCATCACGCCCTTCACGCCCTTGGCCTGCTTGGGGCACAGGTTGTAGGAGAAGCGCAGGCAGTGCTTGGTGATCATCAGGCTGACTTCGCCTTCTTCCTGATGCGCTTCGTAGGCCGGCTCGATCACTTCCACGCCGTGCTTTTTGTAGAAGTCCCACGCCAGCGCGTTGTATACGTTGGCCAGGTAGCTCAGGTTTTGTTCGGGGAAGCGTGGTGCCGGCTGCAGCTCGGCTTTGCGCGGCGGGCGGGCCCATGCGGCCAACCTGGCGGCTTCCAGCTGTTCTACCGCGTCGCGGCGCAGGCCGTTGATGACCGAGGCGGGCACAAACCACGGCTGCGCCAGCTGCAGCGCCACGTCGTGGGCGTGGAACAGGGTGTTGCCCAGCTTGGCTACGGCGTCGCGCAGGCTGCTTTCGGCGCGGGCGGGGTCTTTGGCCGGCTCCAGCGCTACGTTGGCCGCAGCGGTGGCGCTACAGCCGTCGGTGTCGGTGAGGGTCAGCGTCAGGCCGTCTGCGGTGTCGGCCAGCGTGGCCCACACGCCGATGCGGCGCTCGGCGGATTTTTTCAGCAGCGCCAGCTCCCAGGCGTGGTCGCGGTTGCGGCTGATGTCGGTGCCGGGCTTCAGGCCAGCCAGCAGCGCGGGGTCGTTGGGGACGCAGCGCCACAGCAGCTGGCCGCCGGGTACGTGGCCCACTTGCTTGACGGTGTTGAGCTGCATGCCCACCACGTCGCGCTTTTTCATGAAGTTGATGCCGTCGCCGTTGCTCATCTGCTCGGGGGTGGCAATCTCCACCCAGCCGTCGCCCACTTTGTGCACGGTGCCCAGCTGCACGCCTACGAATTTGGGCGAGTCGAACGCGCCGATGTCGATCTTGCGGCCGGTGGCAAAGTAGTCGGTGGCGCCACGGTGGAAGGTTTTGTCCGGGTCGGGCGTGAAGAAGATTTCGCTGCTGCCGCTGGCGGCCGGGGCCAGCTCGGGGCGGCGCTCGAAGATTTCGTCCAGCAGCAGGCGGTAGTGGGCGGTGATGTTTTTCACGTAGCTCACGTCTTTGTAGCGGCCTTCTATCTTGAGCGAGCGTACGCCGGCGTCCAGCAGCGCTTCCAGGTTGGCGCTCTGGTTGTTGTCTTTCATCGACAGCAGGTGTTTGTCGAACGCCACCACGCCGCCATTTTCGTCGGTTAGCGTGTACGGCAGGCGGCAGGCTTGCGAGCAGTCGCCACGGTTGGCGCTGCGGCCGTTGTCGGCGTGGCTGATGTAGCACTGGCCGGAAAACGCCACGCACAGCGCGCCGTGGATGAAGTATTCGATGGCGGCCGGGTCGGCGCCTTCGCCTACCACCTGCGAGATCTTGGCGATCTGCGGGATGGTGAGCTCGCGCGCCAGCACGATCTGGCTAAAGCCGGCGTCGGACAGGAAGCGGGCTTTATCGGCATCGCGGATATCGCACTGGGTGGAGGCGTGCAGCTGGATGGGGGGCAGGTCCATCTGCAGGATGCCCATATCCTGCACGATCAGCGCGTCCACGCCGGCGTCGTACAGCTGCCAGATCAGCGTGCGTGCGGCGTCCAGCTCGGCGTCGTGCAAAATGGTGTTGAGCGTGGTGAAGATGCGCGCGTGGTAGCGGTGGGCAAACTGCACCAGCTGGGCAATGTCGGCCACGCTGTTACAGGCGTTGTGCCGCGCGCCAAAGCTGGGGCCGCCAATGTACACGGCATCGGCGCCGTGCAGGATGGCTTCGCGGCCGATATCGATGTTTTTGGCGGGCGAGAGCAGCTCGACCTGGTGCGGCAACAGACTCATCTGGTACTTCCTGCGGTGGGTGGTGTGGCAAGGGGCGGAAGTATAGCGGAATCAGTCACTTGCGCAAATGCACTCAGGCTTGCTGCAGGCGGGCGGCCAGGGTGTCTGCCAGCTCGGCCCAGTCGGCGTCGTCTTCCAGTGCCTGTTTCAGGAAAGCAGCTTGCGAGGCGCTCCAGAACGGCGCGTCTTCGATGGCGGTGCCGGCCGGCAGCGGGTGGCTGGCAATGAAGGCGCTGATGTCGGCCGGGCTGTCTGGCAGGCCCAGCTGGGCAAACAGGGTGCACAGGGTATGAAGGCTGGTATCCATGGGCAAGGCTCCGGTGGGTGAAATGTCAGCATACACGCATGCTGGCTGGAACTGTGGCCACTGCGCCATACTCTATAAGGTGCTGCAGGTGCAGCCTTTGACGAACAGGAGACAGCAATGCGCAAGGTTTGGATTGTGCTGGCAGCCAGTGCCGGCTTGGTGGCGTGTAGTGCCGAGCAGGCCAGCAAGCTGCAGCAACAGGCATCGGCGGCCATCGGTACCGCGCATCAGGTGGTGCAGGACAGCAGCGCGCCGCTGGGCGAGCTGAAACAACAGGCCAGCGCAGCGGTGGGTAGTGCCGGCAAGCTGAAAGAACAAGCCAGCGCCGCGCTGGGTGTGGCGCAGCGCGTGGGCGCGGCGGCGGCCATTCTGAACCCGGAGCTGGGGCAGCAGATCGACGAGGCCAAGCAGCAGGTGGACACGGTGAAACAGGCCGCTGATGCGCTGCAGGGCAAGTAAGCGCCGCTAACCAGCCCCTCGGCCTTGCGCCGCCTTGCCGTACTGCGGTTGCCGCCTGCGTGGGCCTGCCTTGGCGCAGCTGCGCGGCAAGGTTTTATGCACGGCGCCAAGCCACTGCTTGCCAACGCCCCTGCCCTTGGCGGGGGCGTTTTGCTGCCGCTGTTACGGTGTTTTGCCCGCGTGGGGCAGCAGCTGTTGTTCCAGCTGGGCGTAGCGGCCACTTTGCCGCAGCTGTAGCAGGCCACGGTTGAATGCGGCCAACTGCGCCGCGGCTTGCGGGTGCGCCCGCGACAGCATCAGGCGAAAGGGTACGGTTTCGATGGGGGTGGGCAGCGTGGCGAGCTGGCTGCGCTCCTGGGCGGTGAGCTTGTTGTGGCGCAGGCTATGGTACACGCTGCTGGCTAGCGTCATGGCGGTGATGCGCCCGGCCAGAATCATGCGCAGGCCGTTTTCCGGGGTTTCTACGCGGTGGTATTCCACCCGCCCCTCGCGTTCTAGCCGCACCAGCTCGTGAAAGGTGCGTGACCCCAGCGGCAGGGCCAGGTGCACGCCTTGCCACTGCTGGCGTAGCGGCCAGTCTGCCAGTGGTTTGCCGGCGTGGTGAATGACGACTTCGCGGTCCTGGACAATGGGCTCGCTGAACAGCGCAAAGCTATCGCGCAGTGGGGTCTGGCTCCAGACCAGCGAGCCGTCTACGTGGCCGCTGCGCACCATTTCTTCGGCGCGCTTCCACGGGTAAAACCCGTAGCGCACCTGCAGGCCACCCAGGGCGGCCGCCTCGCTGACCACGGCCGAGGCAAAGCCAAAACGTGGCAGGTGGGCCGATTGGTAGGGCGGCCATTCGCCATTGGCCAGTTGTAGGGTGTGCGCGTGGCTCAAGGTGATGCTGGCAGCCAGCATCGCCAGTGCGCAAACAATCGATTTCATTTTGTCGGACAATGCGTAGAGGGCGCCAGTATAAGCATGTTTTGCCAACTATTCAGCGCGGTGGGCATGCTAGCTACCAATAAAAAGCGCTAGCTTGGTAGCTAGCGCTTTTTTTGCAGGATTATATTATCGAAATATCAATAGTCCCGATCGGGTACCAGCACCGTGCGGTTGCCGTTGCTTTCCATGGCCGACACGATACCGGCCGCCTCCATGTCTTCGATCAGCCGTGCTGCGCGGTTGTAGCCGATGCGTAGCTGGCGCTGTACCGACGAAATGGACGCCTTGCGCGTTTTCAGCACAATGCCGACTGCTTCGTCGTACAGCGGGTCGGTTTCACTACCCGCTGCGGCGCGGCCTTTGGCCTCGGCCTGGTCGTCGTCGGCGGCAGATTCGCCGGTAAGCAGGCCTTCCACGTAGTCCGGCTCGCCCCACTGCTTCAGGTCTTCCACGATGGCGTGTACCTCTTCATCGGTGACAAACGCCCCGTGTACGCGCTGCGGGTAGCCGGTGCCCGGCGGCAGGAACAGCATGTCGCCCTGCCCCAGCAGGCTTTCGGCGCCCATCTGGTCCAGAATGGTACGGCTGTCGATCTTGCTGGATACCTGGAACGCAATGCGCGTGGGGATGTTGGCCTTGATCAGGCCGGTAATCACGTCCACCGACGGGCGCTGCGTGGCCAGAATCAGATGGATGCCGGCGGCGCGGGCTTTTTGCGCCAGGCGGGCAATCAGCTCTTCGATCTTCTTGCCGGCCACCATCATCAGGTCGGCAAACTCGTCTACCACCACCACGATGAAGGGCAGCGTGGCCAGCGGCTCCGGTGTGTCCGGCGTCAGGCTGAACGGGTTGACCAGACGTTGGCCGCGTGCCTCGGCGGCGCGCACCTTGTCGTTGTAGCCGGCCAGGTTGCGCACGCCCAGGTGGCTCATCAGGCGGTAGCGTTTTTCCATTTCGCCCACGCACCAGTTCAGCGCGTTGGCCGCCAGCTTCATGTCGGTGACCACTGGCGCCAGTAGGTGCGGAATGTCGTTGTACACCGACAGCTCCAGCATCTTGGGGTCGATCATGATGAAGCGCACTTCGTCCGGCGTGGCCTTGTACAGCATGGACAAGATCATGGCGTTCACGCCTACCGACTTGCCCGAGCCGGTGGTACCGGCTACCAGCAGGTGCGGCGCTTTGGCCAGATCCATCACCACGGGGGCGCCGCTGATGTCTTGCCCCAGCGCCAGCGTGAGCTTGGAGGCGTTTTGCTGGAATACCTCGGCGCTGAAGATTTCCGACAGGCGGATCATCTGGCGCTGCGGGTTGGGCAGCTCCAGCCCCATGCAGGTCTTGCCGGGGATGGTTTCCACCACGCGGATGGACGCCAGGCCCAGCGCGCGCGACAGGTCTTTGGCCAGGTTCACCACCTGGCTGCCGCGCACCCCTACTGCGGGCTCGACTTCATAGCGGGTAATCACCGGGCCGGCGTAGGCGTCTACCACGGCCACTTTTACCTTGAATTCGGCGCATTTTTCTTCGATGAGAATGCCGCGTTCTATCAGGTAGTCCTCACTCTGTACCGCCTTGTGTACTTCGGGCGGGCGCAGCAGGTCCAGCGATGGCAGGCAGGCGTCGCCGTACACCACGGGGATGGGGTGCGGCTTGGGCTGCGTGGCGCTGGCCAGGGTGTGCAGCGCCTGGCTGATGTGCGCGGCGGGTACGCCGCTGTCTGCTGCCGGGTAGGCTTCTGCGGCTGCCGGTGCATCTTCCAGCAGCTGCCACACCAGGCCAGGGTTGGCCGCAGCGGGCGCCACGTCGGCTTCGCTGTCGGTTTCGTCGTCCAGCAGGTGCCACACGATGTCGCCACGCTGGGTGCTGTGGTAGCCGGCCTGCGGTGCCGGGGTATTGTCGGCGGCTGGCGGCGCGGCAGGTGCTGGCGCGGGCACGGCAGGCGGCTCGGTGCTGCCTGGTGTGGTAACGGTCTGCCGCAGGCGCACGCCCTGCCATACCGGCGGGGCGGCGGGCGCGGCTACCGGCTGGCGCAGCTGTTGCCAGCGTGCGGTGGTGTCGGGTGTGTGGGCGATTGCTGGCGCTGGCTCGGCGACTGGCTGTGCGGTGCTGGCCTCGTCGGGCAGGGCAAAGTCGTCGTCCAGCTCGAAGCCATTGTGCTGTTCGTCTGCTGCCGGGATGCCTGGCCAGCTGTCGGCCTCGTGCTGGTTTGCTTGGCTGTCGTACGCGGCCGGGGCCAGTGGCTCGGCGGTGGGGAGAAATGACGGCGGTGCCCCTGCGGCGCGCGCTTCGGCGGCGTGGCTGGCACCGCGCCAGTCGGCCTGGATGTCGGCTGGCGGGCGCGGCACCGGGGCGTCGGCCTTGGCCGGGCTAAAGCTGGATTGCGGGCCAAACAGCGCGGCGGCGGCACGTTGCCTTTCTTGCTGTGCCAGTGGCGAAGGCGGCGGCGGTACGGGCGCCGCGGCTTTTTTCATGACCGGGGTGGGCTGCAGGATGACTGGCGGCAGGGGTGCGGCTGGGGTTGGCTGGCGGCCACTGTGCAGCTGTTGTACGTTGGCGCGCACTTCGCGCGGGTCGATCAGCGGCAGCTCGCGTGTCTGCGGCAAGGGTTTGCCGTCGTGTGCGGCTAGCTTTTCACGCCGCGTCAGGTCGTGGCGCAGGTTGCGCTGTACGTCGTCCAGGCCGATGACCGGCAGCTTGCGTTTGGCGCTGCTGGCCGGCTGGCCAGGCGGGGTGCTGCGCTGGTAGCGCGGCAGCGCGCGGGGCAGCTTGTCGATGACTTCGGCTGGCGGCGCTTTGGGCGTGCCAGCCGGCAGAGGGGGTGGTGTGGCGACGGCGGGTGTGATGCCAGGGTTGGCCGCAGCCGGTGGCTGGTCGGCCAGCGCACCCAGCGTGCGCCGTGGCGGCCGCGGTGTGATGGCGTCGGGGGTGTCGATGGGCGGCAAGGGGGCATCCTGCCCGTGGGGGGCGCTATCGGCGCCGCCGTCTTCTTGCAACACATGCTTGAGCTTGGTCAGCAGTTTGGAAAACTTCTCCATGGCATCACTCTTCCGCTTTAGCGGGTTTTGTTCCAGCCGGCGATGGCGTCTTTTTTGTTATCGGCCTGCGGGCCAATGGCGCTGCAGGTGCCTTGCCCGGCGTAGCGGGTGCACTGTACCCAGAAGCGGCGCGAGCCGGCCTTGACCACTTCGGCCGGGGCGCCGCATTTGTTGCAGGGTTTCAGGCTGGTGGTATCGCTCATCATGGTATTCCGGCAGGGTTAATCACCGGATGATACCGCAATTGCGGTGGCCAGCCGCGGGCCCTAATCCAGAAAGAATTCTACCGGCAGGGTGAGGCTAAGCTCGTCCGGGCGCTCTGGCGGGATGCGCGGTAGCGGCGAGGCGCGCTGGATAGTGGCCAGCGCGGCGGCGTCCAGGCTGGCGTGGCCGCTGCTCTGGCTGAGCTGTACGGCTAGTACGCGGCCATCGCGGCCAACCTTCAGCAGCAGGTAGGCTACGCCTTCGCTGCCTTGGGCGCGTGCTCCTGCCGGGTACTGGCGATAGCGTTCCAGCCGTGCCATGACCTGCGCTTCCCAGCTATGGCTGTTACCGCCGCTGGCTTGGCCGGCGGGCAGCGAGGGGCTGGGCGGGGCTGCGGCGATGCTGGCGGCGGCAGCGGGGGCCGCTTTGGCTACGGGCACCTCGGGGGCTGGCGGGGTGGTGTCGGCGGCGGTGGCATGGGCTGGCGCGACCGCTAGCTGTGTGGCTGCGGGGCTGCGGGTGTGTAGCAGCGGTGTGGCCGGGTGGCTGGCGCTGCGTGGTGGCGTGCTGGCCTGGCTGGCGGCGGTGACGCGGGCTGCGGTGTGGCTGGCGACGGGTGTGGGCAAGCTGGTGAGCGTCATCAGGCCGGGTTGCGCCAGGGCCAGCTGCTGCGGGGGGGGGGCGGCGTGTTGTAGCAGCAGGCCGATGGCGGCGGCATGCAGGGCTAGCGTACACAGTGCAGCGCCCTGCCCTGCGCGCAGTGGTAGCCCCCGTGGTGCCTGGCCCGGGTAGCCGGGCTGGCGTAGCAGCCAGCTGGCTACGGCCAGCTGCAGCAGGGCTGCGGCCAACAGTAGCCAGCCAGGTGGCTGGCTGGCGGTCAGGGCGATAAAGCCTAGCGCCATGCCGGCGCAGGCAAGCACTTTGCCACGTACCGGTACGACGCGGTGTTGTTGCCATTGTTGTAGCGGCGGCCCCAGGCGCGGGTGCGCCAGCAGGCGCGCTGCCCATGCCGGGGTGCTGCGGCCAAAGCAGGCGAGTGCCAGCAGCAGGAACACGGTGGTGGGCATCAGCGGCAGGATGGCGCCGATAAGGCCCAGCCCCAGCATCAGGCAGCCGGCCAGATGGTAGCCCCAGCGGCGTGGGGCGGCCAGGTGCTGGCTCATCCGTATACCCTGTCCAGGTGCTGGTTCATCAGGGTGAAGGCGGCTTTGGCGCCGGCGTTAACGCGTGCCTCGGCGGCGGCATCCAGCACGAGGGTGTCCAGTGTCTGGGTGAAGTCGCGCCAGTGGCGGGCGCGGCCGTCCGGGTGGCCGCCCAGGTGGCGTGCGCCTTTTTCGTGGGAAAGGCCCAGGGCTTGTGCCATTTTCAGCAGGATGGCGGCGCCCAGCTTGCTGCCTTCTACCACGTATAGCCAGCCCATGGCGGTAGCCACGTCCAGCTGACTGTCGATGGGGGCGGTGGCGGTTTGGGCGGGCAGCGGGCAGCCCAGGTCGTCCAGGTCGGCGGCAATCAGGGCGTGGCGGCGGCGGCTGGCCAGGTCGCTGAACAAGGCGGCCAGGCCCGGGTTGTCGTACAGGGCGTCGGCGTCGCGCAGGAACAGGTATTGCGCTTGCAGAAACTGGCGGTAGTGGCTGTGGCTGGCAAACGGGCGGTAGGTCATGATGCGCTGGTCTAGCGCGTCATGGGTGGCGTGGGTGCTGGCTTTCAGGCGTTGGGTGCGGCTGAGGGTGTGTTCGCTGGTGTGCATGTTGGCAGTGTCTTTATGGTGGTGGTCAGGGTTGGCCGCACGCGGCGGCCTGCTGGTTTCGGGGTGCTCAGAAGCGTGCGCTGATGGCGGCCCGGTAGGTACGGCCCGGCCCTGGCATCAGGCTGAGGGTGAGCGGGTCCAGGTAGAAGCGGTTGGTAACGTTGTCTATGGCCAGCTCCACACTGGTGTGGCGGCTTAGCTGGTAGCTGGCAAACAGGTCCACGATGGTGTAGGGCCGGGTGAGTACCTGGTTGGCGGTGCCGTTGTAGCTTTCCCAGCCGCGGCCGGTGGCGGCCTGTTCTGCAGTGGGGCCGCTGGTGTACACCACGCGCGTGCCGGCACTGAGGGTGTCGTTTAGCCAGCGCCCGCCCAGGGTGAGGTTGGCGCTGAGCCGTGGCGGGATATGGTTGCGTACGTAGGCGGTGGAAAAGCCGGTGGGCGAGCAGTTACCCAGCGTGGCGTAGGGCCGGGTGGTGTAGAAGGTGCCGCTGTTTTCGTCGTATACGTCGTATTGCTTGATGCGGAAGTATTCGGCGGTTTGCTGGTCGCAGATTTGCACCTGGCGGTGGTAGGTGGCCGACAGCTCGCCAAAGAAGCCGCCGTTGTCGTAGCTGGTTTGCAGCTCCAGCCCTTTGATCCGGTAGCTGTCCATATTGGCGATGGTGAAGTTCTGCATGCCGGGCAGCCCTTTGAACGGGCGGCGCGTCAGGTAGCCATTGGTACGGTTGTCGAAGTAGGCCAGGCGGGCACGCAGCTTGTCGTCGGGTGCGAGCCAGCCATCGCGCAGCAGGCTGATGCCGATTTCACGGTTTTTGCTGCGTTCGGGTGCCAGCGGGTTCAGGTAGGGGGCTGATGAACCCAGGGTGGATTCCATCAGGCTGGGCATGCGCAGGCCTTCGCTGTAGCGGGCGTAGGCGCTAAGGCCGCCCCCCAGCTGTACGCTCAGGCCGGCCATGGGGGCAAAGCCGCTGTCCTGGCGGCGGAATGCCGGGGCGTATTCGTAGCGGGTGGCCAGCACGTCGCTGTATTCGTTGTTTTCGTCTACTTCCAGGCGGCTGGCTTTGGCGGGGTCGAAGCTGACCGGCGTACCGGACCACGGGTAGAGCTGGGTGCCAGCCTGCTGGCGGGGGTCGGTGGCGGCACTGTACTCGCCGTTGGCATCGGGCAGCCATTTCAGGTAACCCACTACTTCTTCCGTATCGCCTTCTCCCTGGTACACGTCGATCGTGCGATAGCGCTGCCGGGTTTCGTGGGCTGTCGTCTGTACGTTGTGGTCCTGGCTGGCAAAGCGGGTGTAGCGGCCGCCTAGCTCTAGGCTTAGCCAGGGGTTGGCCGCCCAGTCCAGCTTGAAGAAGGCGCTGTGTTCGTCGCGCTGGCCGCTGCGGATCGTGTCATTGCGGTTGATGTCTTCCATGCTGGTGAACACGCCCTTGCCCGGCCCGGTGCGCTCGCGCTGCAGCGACACGCCGTAGTCCAGCTTGAAGACGCCGGCAGCATTACGCAGCAGGCTGCTGTTGCTGATGTCGGCACCGCTGCGGGTGGCTGCGGTCTGCACGCGGTAGCGCGAGTCCAGCCATTCGTTACTGGTTTCACTCCAGGCCGGCAGTGGCTTGCCTTGCTGCGGGTTGCGGAACACGTCGCCGTTCATGGCATCGCTTTGCATGTCGGTGTGCCATACATTGGCTTTCAGGTGGATCAGCGGCTGTTCTGCCGGCGCCCACTTGTAGCGTGCGCTGTAGCTGTCCAGCAGCACATGGCTGGCAGGCCACTGCACGATGTAGCCGCTGTCGTTACGCAAGATCTGCGATGGCATGATTTCGCCGTAGTGGCTGTCGTAGCGGCGCCAGGCCAGCTCTAGCGTGCTGTCCTCGTCCGGGCGCAGTGTGCCTTTCAGTAGCAGCGAGTCGCTGCGGTTGGCCGTATTGTTGATTTCCTCGCCGGGGCGGTACACGGTGGTGACACCCACTTCCTGTACCGGGTTGGTGCCGCCAAAGTTCATCCAGTTGTTGTAGACGCGCAGCTTGTCGTAGCCGTGCTTGCCGGCAAAGTAGTTGCCCTGGTCGCGGTGGGCGTAGGCGGCGAGCAGCTCGTAGTGGTCCTGCCGGGTGGCCAGCGCCAGGCTACCGGCGCCGGCGCGGGTATCCAGCCCGGGGGCGTGCTGCCGTGGCGTAGCCTTGATATGGGCCTGCGGTGTGGCGGTATTGCTTTGCAGGCTGCCGCGCAGGCGCACGCCCAGGCGCTCGCCGGGCAGCAGCACGTCGGCAGCCTTTAGCGTGTCCATCTGCACCAGGCCGCCGACGGCACCCGCGCCTTGCGCCGCCAGGCTGGGGCCTTTTTCGATGGTGGCGCTGCTGATCAGGTCCGGGTCCAGGTAGTTACGGTCGGCGGCGCCAGCGTAGCCACGGTAGACGTGCAGCGACTGCACGGCACCATCGACCACAACCGGCACCCTGCCCTGCCCCTGCATGCCGCGCACGTTCACATCGACGGCCCCGCTGTTGCGGCCGTCGCCTACCTGCACGCCGGGTGTGCCCTTGAACATGTCGGCCACCGAGGTGCCGCGGAAGCGTTCTATTTGCTGCTGGCTGATGACGGCGCGCGAGCCGGCTTTGACATAGGGGCGGTCGGCCAGGGCGATATCGTCGTCGTCCAGCAAGCCGGCGGCCTGGCGTTGGCCGCGCACCTGCAGGGCAGACAGCGCGACATCGCCCTGGGCGGCGGCAGCCGGCTTGAGGGTGATGGTGCCGTCGCGGATCTCTGCGCGCAGGCCGCTACCCGCCAGCAGGCGTTGCAGGGCATCCCGTACGGTGAGCTGGCCTTGCAGCGCCGGGCTTTGGCGTGTGCGGGTAAGCGCCGCGTCTACCAGTAGCACCATGCCGGCCTGGCGGGCCAGCTCGTTCAGGGCACTGCCTAGTGGCTGTGCAGCAATGTTGAAAGCCTGGGGTAGCGCGGCTGGGGGCGCACTGTAGGCCGGGCTGGCAAAAGCCAGGCTAAGCGCTAGCAAAATCGGGCGCAGTGAGGGGGCGGGTGTGCGTGGCATGGTGGGTGTGCTTTGTTTGTATCAAAAATCATTCTCAATTGTGAAAACGATACAAAGCGGCAAACCCTGATGTTCAGGGTGAAATATTTTTTCAAAAAGGTATTTTCAGGGCAGTTTGTGCCCAGCCGCGCGCGCGGGGGTGATCAGCCACTGCCCTTGCTGCTGCACCACCACTAATGGCAGTACGCGTGGCAGTGCCCTGGCAAACTGTGCCGGCTGGTAGGCGTTAAACGTGCCGGTCAGGCGCAGCTGGCCGCTGGCGCTGTCGTGCAGCTGTAACTGGCTGTGGCCGTAGCGGTTGAACTCGGCGATCACCTCGGCTAGCGGGGTGTTGTCGAATAACAGCCGCCCGCTGCGCCAGGCGGCCACGGCCGCCGGGGGGACGGGCGTGATCTGGCTTAGCCGTGTGCTATGGCTGGCCAGCTGCTGCCCTGCCTGCAGGGTGGCTTGCTGTAGCGGCTGGCGGTCGTGGTCGGCATCGCTGCTGCTGGCGTATTGGCGCACCCTTACTTTGCCCTCGGCGACGGCTACCTGGTAGCTGCGGCCAACTTGACGCACGCTGAGGCGGGTGCCCAGCACGGTAACGCGCCGGCTACCGGCCAGCACGTGGAAGGGGCGCTGCTTGTCCGGCGCCACGCTGAACAGCGCTTGCCCGGCCAGCAGGCGGGTGTCGCGCTGCTGGCGGTACAGGGTGACGTGTACCCGGGTGGCGCTATCCAGGCTAAGCCGGCTGCCATCGGGCAGGGTTACCTGGCGCTGCTCGCCTACGGCGGTGGCCAGGGTGGCCTGATAGACCGGCTGTTGCTGCTGCCACTGGTGCCAGCCCAGGCTGCCGGCGATAGCACAGCACAGGCAGGCCGCCGCGGCCAGTGGCCAGCGGCTACGCTGTGGCGCTTGTACTTGCAGCATGGGGGGCAGGTTTTGGCGCAGTGCATCACGCTGTGCCGGGCTGGCCTGCCCTAGCAGGCTGTCTACCGCAACCAGCTGCTGCCAGGCTTGCGCATGGGCCGGGTGGCTTGCCAGCCATTGCTGCCATGTGGCGTGCTCGCGCGCAGACAAGCCTTGCTGCTGGCGTAGTTGCCACTGTGCGGCCTGGTGGTCGATGCTGTCTTGTGTGGGCGTGAGGGGCGTAGTGTTCATGGCGTATCCTGCCCGGCCATGCCCTTTTTGCACGCCAGCATGCCGTTAATGATGTGTTTTTCTACCATATTGACCGAGATGCCCATCTGCCCGGCAATGTCGGCGGTGCTCAGGCCATCAAACTTGTACAGCACGAAGGCTTGCCGGCAGCGGGGTGGCAGCCCTGCTACGATGTCTAGCAGCCGGGCCAGCGATTGCTGGGCCGCCACGGTGCGTTCCGGCTCGCAGCCTGGGGCGGCGGCCAGCTCGGTATCGTCCAGTGCTTGCTCGGGGTGGCGTTGCTGCTGGCGGTGCTGGTCGATGAGCAGGTGGCGTGCGGTGGTGTAGAGCAGTGCGCGGGGCTGCGCGGGTAGCTGCTGGCCATGGCTGGCCAGTACGCGGGCATAGCTTTCCTGCACCACGTCTTGTGCCTTTTCCCGGCAGCCGGTACTGCGCGCAATGAAATTCAGAAGTTCGTGGTAGTAATGCTCGAGCACTGCAACAGCCTGTCCTGTAAAGCGCGGAGTCTAGCATGCTTGCAAACAGGAATCACTATCAATTATGGCGTGGCCAGCCCGGCGCGGTTGCGCCCGGCGGCCTTGGCCTGGTACATGGCAGCGTCGGCGCGGGCGATCAGGTTTTCTGTGGTTTCGCCGGCAATATTCAGTGTGGCCACGCCAATGCTGGCGGTGATGTGCAGCGCCTCGCCATGCCACTGCAGGGGCAACAGGGCCAGGGTGTGGCACAGACGCTGGGCCAGCTGGATGGCGTCTTGTTCCAGCTCTTGCGGCAGCAGGATGCAGAACTCTTCCCCGCCCCAGCGGGCCAGGCTGTCGATTTCGCGCAGCGTGCGCCGTAGCTGGCGGCTGACTTCTTTCAGCACATAGTCACCTGCAGGGTGGCCCAGCTGGTCGTTCAGCGCCTTGAAGTGGTCCAGGTCCAGCATCAGCAGGCTGAAGCGTTGCTGATAGCGGTTAAAGCGTTGCTGGCTTTGCTGGCAGCGTTCCAGAAAGGCGCGGCGGTTGAGCAGGCCGGTCAGGGGGTCGAGCGTGGCCTGGCGCGCCAGCTCGGCCTCGGCGGCCTGGCGGGCCAGCTCCAGGCCGCGTACATGCAGCAGGTTGCCGATGCCGTCTGACAGGGTGGTGAGGTGGTCGACGATTTCCTGGTCAAAGCCCCCTGCCCGGTTGGCCAGAACCAGTACGCCCATGACTGACAGGTGGAAAAAACACGGGATGATCAGCAGCGACTGGATGCCCTGCAGCCCGCCGCTGTCGTCGTACAGGGCGGGCTGGTTGATGACCAGTGGCTCGCCCTCGGCAATGGCGTGGCCGTAGATGTGGTCGAAGCCGTACAGGCGGTAGCTACGGTGATGGTGGCTAAGCTGCGGCATGAGCCATTGCCGTGCCGTGCTGTCCAGGTGCGCAATGCTGGGGATATCCAGATAGCAGCTGTCGCTGTCGTCTACCTGGCAGCTGGCAATAAAGCCCAGCGTGGTCTGGCTCATGGCCAGCAGCGAGTGCAGGATGGTATTGCAGGCGGTACCCAGGTCGCGGTCTAGCAGAAAGCTGCTTTGTGCCTGATTGATGGTGAGCAGCAGCTTGCTTTGCCATTCGGCTTGCTGCAGCAGCATGCGCTGGCGTATCAGCTCGCACAGGATATCGGCCAGCTGTTGCAGCCGGGCTTGCTGGCGGGGGCTGAAGCGCCGTGGGCGGTGGTCCAGCAGGCAGAGCGTGCCGATGACATGGTGCGTATCCAGGCGCAAGGGCGCACCGGCATAAAAACGGATGGCTAGCGCCCCGGTTACCAGCGGGTTGTCGGCAAAGCGCTGGTCTTTCAAGGTATTGCCCACGACCAGCATGTTGCCCTGTGATACCACGTGGGTGCAGAACGATACGTCACGCGGTGTCTGGCACAGGTCTACACCCACCTTGGCCTTGAACCATTGTCGCTCGCCGTCTACTAGCGATATCAGCGCAACCGGCACGCGAAACAGTTCTGCCGCCAGCTGTACCACGTGGTCGAACGCTACTTCGGGCGGGGTATCCAGCAAGGCGGTGCGCGCCAGCAATGCCAGCCTGGCCAGCTCATGCGGTGGGGGTTCGGGTGTGTGCATATGCCCCTCCAGGGCTGGGCGGCCAGGGTAATGCTGTGCGGGGACAGGCTGGCAGTATGCGGCGGGAGCTCGCTGTGTAAACGTGCGGCCTGCATGGTCTGCTTGTATATATTGTTATATCGATACTGCATGCAACATAGCAAAAAGCCCGGCTGCGGCCAACCTTGCGGGTGGCGACAGCCGGGCTTTTGTGCGGCGATGTAGCTTAAACGTGCAGCAGTACCATTTTCAGCGGCGGGTTGCCGTCAAAGGTAGGGAAGTCGTCTTCCGGCGTGATCCATTCGGCGTCGCGTACGGTGCGGCCGGCTTTCTCGGCGCTGCGCTTGAGCTGGGCCAGCCAGGCATCGCGGTCTACCTGCGACACGTTGTTGCAGCAGATCAGCACGCCGCCTTCGGCCGTGGCCAGCAGGGCCGGCTTGAACAGCGCCGGGTAGTCGTTGATCAGGTCTACCACGCCGAACGGGCTCTTGGCGTAGCGTGGCGGGTCCAGGAAGACCAGGTCGAACTGGCGGGCTTCCAGCACCGGGAACGGGGGCATTTTCTTGCCGCGTACCATCTTGGGCTGGCCAATGCCGGACAGCTGGCGCAGCGCGGCAAAGCAGTCGCTTTCTACGCAGCGCGGGCGGGTCGCCAGGCTGTTGATCTTGGCGTTGGCACGCGCTACCTGCAGGCTGGATTCGGCAAAGTCCACGTTCATCACAAAGCTGGCACCGGCTTTGGCCGCGGCCACACCCACACCGCCGGTGTAGGCGAACAGGTTCAGCACGCTTTTGCCTTCGGCCAGCTGCATCACGCGGCGGCGGCCGGCGCGCAGGTCAAGGAACAGCCACGGGTCCTGGCCCTGGTGGCGTGCCTGGAAATGGTATTTCACGCCGAGCTCGCGGATGGTGCGCGGGGTCTGGGCGGCTTCCAGCTGGTCTTCCGGCAGGCGGTTGCCAATGCGCGAGTTGGCGCCGCTGCGGTCGTTGTACACCGCAGTGAGGCCCAGCGGGGCGTAGTGCGCCAGGATGGCTTGGTGCTCGTCTTCGCTTAGCGGGGTGTGGAAGGTTTGCAGCAGCAGCACATCGCCGTAGCGGTCGATGGTCAGGCCCGGGCGGCCTTCGGCGCTGCCGTGAAACAGGCGGTAGGTATCGGTTTCTTCGCTGGCCAGGCGGGTGAGCAGCGCGGCGCGGTGCGCGTCGGCGGCTACAAGCAGTTCGGTCAGGGTGGACATGGTGTTCTCGCAGACAAAAGAAGGCGGCCGGCAGCACAGGGCTCCGGCCGAGATAGGGTAATTGTACGCGCTTGCCCGCTATGAGCTGGTTTTTTTACGCTAGCCTGTCAAATCCCTGTGCTGATGCGTGCCTTCTTTTATCAATGCTGGCGAGAGCGCGGGTGCAGGCGATGGCAAAAATTTTACAGCGGCAGCTGGCGGCGCAGCTCGTCGGCCCAGTTGCGGCTGGCAAAGTCCGGGCCCATGGCCAGCGAGCGGTAGAAGTCGCCGCCAAAGCGCGAGTCTACCTCGATCAGTACATGGGTCTCGTTGCCCCACGGCAGGAAGGTGAGCTCGATTTCCTGGATGCGGAAGTTGCCGCCACGCGGTTTGAGCTCCATTTCCTGATAGCAGCCCAGGGTGCTGGCCACATTACCGATGCGCGCGGTGCCCACTTCGACATCGGTGCTGTACAGGCCCCAGCCCAGCTGCTCGAATGCGGCCAACAGGGCGGCTACCTGCGGTGTGGGGTGTACTTCCAGCAGGTCGCGGTCGCTGGCGTCCACGGCCGAGGCAATGGCCAGGTCGGTGTGAATCCACACGGCCAGCGGGCGGCCATAGTGGGCCAGCGCGTTGATGGGCGTTTCGGCGGGCAGCTGCAGCTGGAAGGGGAACTGGCGCGTTTCGCCGGCTTTTACCGTAAAGCGCTGGCTGACCAGAATGCTGCCCAGCGGCAGCGCGCCGCGTACTTCGTGGTCGCCAGATTCTTGCTCTGCTTCCACCATCAAGACCAGCTCGATCTTTTCGATGTCCTGGTCGGCATTGCCGCCTTGTACCACTACGCGGCCGGTCAGCATGTCGCCAGGGCGCAGGCGCGGGTTGTCCAGCTGGGTATCGACTTTGGCGCCACCGACGCCGATAGAGGCAAGCAGTTTCTTGAACATGATGTTTCCGTAGGTAAGTGCGGGTGCCGCCTGTGGCCCCCTGGCGCTACAGACCAGCTGTGCCCGGCCGGGTTCCGGCCTGGCGGTGCTGCAGGCGACAAAAGCAAAAAAAAACCGCAGCGCCAGGGCTGCGGTGGGGTGAGCGGTGCCGGTTTACTTTTTAACCGGTGCGGCTTCCGGTGCCACGGCAGCATTCAGCTGTGCCGATAGCTCGGTGATGGCCTGGCTGGCGGCGGCCTTCATTTTGCTGGCCTTGGCCGAGGGCTTGCCGGTTTTGGCAGGCTTGGCCGTTTCCGGTGCATCGGTACTGGCAGCGCTGGCCGTTTTGTCGGCTACCTTGGCGGCCACTTTACCGGCTTTGGCCGGGCGGCCAGCCAGTACCGGGCGTACATACACTACATAGCGTTCGATTTCAGCCAGCAGCTTGCCCGGTACGTTCATGCGGCGGGACAAGTCCTGTGCGCGCGCCAGCTGGGCGCGGCCCATGTCTTGTTCCAGCTGCGCCAGGTTGTTGGCTGCCAGAGTGTCGCCCTGGGCGCGGGCCAGGTTATGCAGGGCATAGGATACGGTGGCGTCTTTCGGTACGCCCTGGCCGTAGTAGTACATCACGCCCAGGTTGTTCAGGCCGCCTACGTTGTACTGTGCTGCGGCCTTGCGGTACCAGGCCACGGCTTCGTCGTTGCTCTGCTTCACGCCCTGGCCGTTTTCATACATGCCACCCAGGCTGAACTGCGCATCGGCATTGCCGCTACGGGCGGCTTTGCGGTACCAGTTGGCCGCTTGCTCGTAGTTCTGCTCGGTGCCTTGGCCGTTGTAGTACTGCGCGGCCAGGGCGACTTGTGCCGATACATTGTCTTGTGCGGCGGCTTGCTGGTTCAGGGCAAAGGCGCGTTTCGGGTCGAACGCTACGCCGCTGCCTTTCATGTGCAGTGCGGCCAGGCTGGCTTGTGCCTGGGCATCGCCCTGTGCGGCTGCCTTGGCATACCAGCTGGCTGCCTGGGCGTAATCCTGCGGCAGCTCGTTACCCTTCTCGTACAGCTGCGCCAGGCTGGTTTGCGCGCCGGCGTGGCCCTGGTTGGCCGCTTTGTTGTACCACATGGCGGCATCGGCCAGGTCTTGCGCGGTGCCCTGGCCTTTTTCCAGCATCTGGCCCAGGCTGTACTGTGCGTTGGCATCGCCCTGTTCTGCGGCTTTCACGAACCAGCTGGCGGCCAGCTGTTCGGTTGCGCGGCGGTGCCATACGGCGGCTTGTGCCGGGTCTTTCGGTACGCCCAGCCCGCTTTGGTACAGGTTACCCAGTACGGCTTGGGCATTCGGGTGGCCCTGAACGGCGGCTTTGCGGAACCAGTTGGCCGCATTCACGTAATCCTGCTCTACACCACGGCCTTGCTGGTACATCTGTGCCAGGCTGAACTGGGCATCGGCATCGCCCTGCTCGGCGGCCTTGGCAAACCAGTCGGCGGCGGCGGTGTAGTCTTGCGGTACGCCCACGCCGTTATGGAACATGGTGGCCAGGCTGGCTTGTGCTTCTACATAGCCTTGCTCGGCGGCTTTGCGGAACCACTTGGCGGCTTCTACCGGGCTTTTTTCTACGCCACGGCCTTGCTGGTACTGCACACCCAGGTTGTACTGCGCCTGGGCGATGCCTTGCTCGGCCGCTTTGCGGTACAGCGTGGCGGCCTGGGCGGCGTTGGCCGGAATGCCGGCGCCGTTTTGTACCATGTCGGCCAGGCTGGTTTGTGCCTGGGCGTTACCGCTCTTGGCGGCTTTGCGGTACCAGTAGGCAGCGCCGGTAACATCCAGCTGCTGTACGCGGCCGCTCTGGTACAGGGCGGCCAGGTTGGTTTGCGCAACGGTATTGCCCAGCTCCGCGGCCTTGCGGTACCAGCTGGCGGCAGCGGCCAGGTCTTGGGTAACGCCATTACCCTTTTCGTACAGCTGGCCCAGGTTCAGCTGCGCGTCGGCGTAGCCCTGCTCGGCGGCCTTGCGATACCAGTTGGCCGCTTGTTCCAGGTTTACCGGTGTGCCCAGGCCCTTGCGATACAGCTCGCCCAGCTGGTATTGCAGGCTGGCATTGCCCTGCTCGGCTGCCGGTGTCCACTCGCGCAGTGCCGCGGCAAAGTCACCTTTGTTGAAGGCGGTACGGCCTTCCTTGATACCGGCAAAGGCCGGTGCGGCAAGCATCAGGCTGGTAACAATGACAGTCGTTGCGAGGCGTTTTTTCATATGCGTTTCTTTGTGAGTTGGGCGCCATGCCGGGCTGGCGTATCAAGTCTGGCCTGTGGCGGCAGTTGCCGCAGGGCCGTGCACGTTGCGGAATTCTTTAAACGTTAATCATATCGTGTTGAAGCCGCAAAGACATGACCGTTTGACGAAAAATGTCTGGCAGCTAGCCTCTTGCGCGTTTTTTGCAACCCTTACTTGCGTGGCGCCGCGTCTTTTTCTGCTTGCTGTAAGTGCTGGCGGGCGGTTTCCAGCAGCGCCCGGCCCTCGCTTTCGCGCTGGCTGCTGATGTAGAGCCAGCCCAGCGCCTGCTGGGTGATGGCGTAGGCGTGGTGCTGGCTGCCCAGATTGAGCGCCAGCAACGTAAGGGCTTGCAGGTACAGCGTTTCGGCGGCGGCGTAGTCCTGCTGGTAGTGGTAGCAGTAGGCCAGCTCACGCGTGATGATGGCGGCGTGCAGGCCGTCGGCATTGCCACGCCGTGTTTCGCCTTCCAGCGCGTCTTGCAGTAAACCGATAGCACGCTCGTACTGCTTCAGCTGCTGTAGCGCAGCACCCAGCCGGGCCTGGGTGTAGAGCGTGTCCGGGTGGTCGGCTGGCAGCCTTTTCTGGCGTATGACGAGCGCCCGCCCCAGCTGCTCGGCGGCTTTGTCGTACTGTTTTTGCTGCTGGTAGAACAAGCCCAGCGCGTGGCGCGACGCTGCGGCGGCCAGGCTTTCGCTACCGGCCAGCTGGTCGCTGGTTTGCAGTGCGGCTAGCAGCAGTTTTTCCGCGCTGCCAGGCTGGGTAGGCGCCAGCAGGCGGGCGTAGGCTTGCTGCGATTCGGCCACCAGCAGGTGATGCGGGCCAAATGCTTGAATCCGCAGCGCCAGCGCCTGGCTGGCGGCCTCCAGTGCGGCGGCAGTTTCCTGGCGGCTGCGCAGTACAAACTGCAGCCGGTGCAGGATATCGGCCTGCAGCGCCGGCTGGCTGGCCGGTGCGCGCGCCAGCAGCGCGCGCAGCTGCTGCTCCGACTCGCCCAGCCGGCCCTGCATGGCCGGGCGGGCGGTGTTTTCCAGTAGCGCCGGCCAGTCTTCCTGGCCGCTGTCAGGCGGGCTGGCTACCTGGCCCAGGGCCAGGGCGGGTAGCAGCAGGAACAGTGGCAAGATGGCGCGGGGCTGGGTCATGGCGTGTATCTGGGTGGAATCCGCCCATTTGACCCCGCCGCCCGGCGCGATGCAAGCGCCATGTGCAGGCCGTTGTGCACGGGGGATGCTGATAGAATACGGCATTGCCCGCCGGATACCCGCCATGCCCCGCGCCATCCACCTTGTACGCCCTACCCTGTTTGCCGCCGCGCTGTGTGCGGCCAACCTTGCTGTTGCCGCCCAGCCCGCCAGCGCGCCGTTTACCCCGGCGCAGCAGCAGGCCATCCGCCAGATCAGCGCCAGCGCCGCCCAGGCGCAAGTGCCACTGGTGGCCAGCGCAGCCGCCGCCAGCGTGGCCAAAACCATAGAAGGCGAAAAGCAGGCCATCGCTGTGGCCAAAGACGCGCTGGAGGTTGGCCGCAAGTCGGTGGATTGGTGGTTGAGTGCGCTTGGTCTCTTGATGGCTTTTGCTGGTTTTGGTATCCCGTTTTGGATGGGTCGCCAGCAGAAAGCGGAATGGAAAGAACGACTGGACGAAATTTCCGGCAAATTGGCAGAAGCCAATTCTGCCAAGGAGAAGGCTGAAACAGCACAACGGCACGCGGAGCAATATGCGAATGAAATTGAAACTTTGCTACAAACAGCTCGTGAAAAGACTAGTTTGATTCCGAATGCAGAGCAGATGAAGGGTGAATTATCAGTAGATGTTCTTGAAAAAATGCGAAATGAGAAGCCCGGGCAAGTAGTAGAACTGATCAAGCAAGCATGGGCTGCGGATGTCAAAAACGATTGGGTCGAGGCCAAATCGTTGTGGTCGTTGCTGAGTCTGATTGAGAGCCACGAAGCTAACGTCTGGTTTAACCTTGCTTTTGCCGAGCAGCATTCGGGCCAAGACTGGCAGCAAGTTTGTGAGGCTTATCAACGCGCTCATCTGTTACAGCCGAATGCAATTGCTTGTTACAACTGGGGTAGTGCTTTATTGAGTTGGTCACACACTTTACAAGGTGAGGAGCGGCTTACTAAGCTTGCCAAGGGAGAGGAAGTGCTGCTGATGGCGAGAAAACTAGGTGAACCGAATCCATATAATTTTGCTTGCCTGCGCGCCGTGCAGCAGCGCCCTGACGAAGCCCGCACCTTGCTGGAAGAAACCCGCGCTGCCGGTTTCCTGCCCGATTTTGCCCACCTGAGCACCGACCGCGATCTGGATAATCTGCGCGGGCTGGACTGGTTCCAGGCGCTGCTAGAAGATGTTCAGCAGCAAGAGGCGGCCAGCCAAGCTGTGGCGTAAACGCTGCTACTGTTTAAATCGCAAAAAAAGGTTGGCCGCATTACCTGCGGCCAACCTTTTTGTTTCACGTGAAGCAATCGCCGTTTAGGCCTTGTCGTACAGCTTGGCGCCGCCTTTCACGAACTCGATGGCTTTCACTTCCATGCCCTTCTGCAGCGCGTCCTGCTCGCTGATGCCTTGCTTGGCGGCAAATTCGCGCACGTCCTGGGTGATCTTCATGCTGCAGAAGTGCGGGCCGCACATGCTGCAGAAGTGGGCCACCTTGGCGCTGTCTTTGGGCAGGGTTTCGTCGTGGAATTCGCGCGCTTTGTCCGGGTCCAGGCCCAGGTTGAACTGGTCTTCCCAGCGGAACTCGAAGCGCGCCTTGGACAGCGCGTTGTCGCGGATCTGCGCGCCGGGGTGGCCTTTGGCCAGGTCAGCGGCGTGGGCGGCCAGCTTGTAGGTGATGATGCCTTCTTTCACGTCGTGCTTGTTGGGCAGGCCCAGGTGTTCTTTCTGGGTGACGTAGCACAGCATGGCGGTGCCGTACCAGCCGATTTGCGCGGCGCCGATGGCCGACGTGATGTGGTCGTAGCCGGGGGCGATGTCGGTGGTGAGCGGCCCCAGGGTGTAGAACGGCGCTTCGTGGCACCACTCCAGCTCTTTATCCATATTCTCTTTGATGAGCTGCATGGGTACGTGGCCGGGGCCTTCGATCATCACCTGCACGTCGTGCTGCCAGGCGATTTGCGTGAGCTCGCCCAGGGTTTTGAGCTCGCCCAGCTGGGCGGCGTCGTTGGCGTCCCAGGCACTGCCGGGGCGCAGGCCGTCGCCCAGGCTGAAGGCCACGTCGTAGGCCTTCATGATCTCGCAGATCTCGGCAAAGTGGGTGTACAGGAAGTTTTCCTGATGATGCGCCAGACACCATTTGGCCATGATGGAGCCGCCACGCGACACGATGCCGGTCATGCGGCCGGCGGTCATCGGTACGTAGCGCAGCAGCACGCCGGCGTGGATGGTGAAGTAGTCCACGCCCTGCTCTGCCTGCTCGATCAGCGTGTCCTTGAAGATTTCCCAGGTCAGGTCTTCGGCCTTGCCGTTGACCTTTTCCAGCGCCTGGTAGATGGGCACGGTGCCGATGGGTACCGGGCTGTTGCGCAGGATCCACTCGCGGGTTTCGTGGATGTTCTTGCCGGTGGACAGGTCCATGATGGTGTCGGCGCCCCAGCGGATGCCCCAGGTCATTTTGTCCACTTCTTCGCTGATCGACGACGTTACGGCGCTATTGCCGATATTGCCGTTTATTTTGACCAGGAAGTTGCGGCCGATGATCATCGGCTCGCTTTCGGGGTGGTTGATGTTGTTGGGGATGATGGCGCGGCCGGCGGCGATTTCCTGGCGCACGAATTCGGGGGTGATGGTGTCGGGCAGCTGGGCGCCAAAGCTGTGGCCGGCGTGCTGGCGGGTCATCAGCTCCAGCAGGCGGGTGTTGCCGGTGGCCTGCAGGCTGTCGATATAGGCTTGGCGGTTCAGGTTTTCGCGGATGGCGACGTATTCCATTTCTGGCGTGATGATGCCGCGGCGGGCGTAGTGCATCTGGGTCACGTTCAGGCCGGGCTTGGCGCGGCGTGGCTGGCGCGTCAGGTTAAAGCGCAGGTCGGCCAGCTTGGGGTCGGCTTCGCGGGCGCGGCCGTAGTCGCTGGACAGGCCCGGCAGCAGCTGGGTGTCGTCGCGCTCGGCGATCCACGCGGCACGTAGCGCCGGCAGGCCGGAGCGGATGTCGATCTGCGCTTGCGGGTCGGTGTAGGGGCCGCTGGTGTCGTATACATAGATGGGCGGGTTGGTCTCGCCGCCAAACTGTGTAGGCGTATCGGCCTGGCTGATTTCGCGCATGGGCACGCGGATATCGGGGCGGCTGCCGCTAACGTGGATCTTGCGGGAATTGGGCAGGGGCTGGATGGCGGCGGAATCCACCACCATCTGGGTGTTCAGTGTTGCAGGCGCGTTCATCGGTGCGGGTTCTCCAAGGCGATGAAACGGCGCAAGGAGCGGCCCGGGCTGGCCCGGCTGCCAGCTTGGCCGCATGCCGGGCGGAACAAGGCGCGGCGGGCGGTGTCTGGCAGATTACGCTTCCCTACGCCGGTATTATCCGGGTCAGGTTCGAAGGGTAACTCTCACCCACGGTGCTTATGCTGTTCGCAAATTGGTGCGAATGGTACACAAGCGCTGCAGGACCCCTAGCGATGCTGTGAAGGTAAGGTAAATGTGGGATAATCGCAAGTTGCCATCTAGTGGACGATTGTGGAAGCAGGGTTGCCACAGCCCGGCTTTCAGAATCGCCCTTAGTCTATTTGTCTTGGATCCCCCGGAGTTTCCGAATGAATTTCGAACAAGCCCGTTTCAACATGGTTGAGCAGCAAATCCGTCCGTGGGATGTGCTCGACACCTCCATTCTCGACCTGCTGTTCCACGTGAAGCGCGAAGACTTCGTGCCGGTAGAAAAGCGCCAGCTGGCGTTTGTGGACATGCAGCTGCCACTGGAAAACGGCACCGCCATGCTGGAGCCGAAAGTCGAAGCCCGTCTACTGCAAGACCTGCAAGTAAAAGCCAGCGACAAGGTACTGGAAGTGGGTACCGGTAGCGGCTACCTCACCGCCCTGCTGGCTGCTGTGAGCCAGCACGTGTACAGCGTGGACCTGGACGCCGAGCAAAGCGAGCGTGCTGCGGCCAACCTGAAAACCGCCGGCATCCGCAACGTGACCCTCAGCGTGGGTAACGGTATCGAAGGCGTGCCAGGCCAGGCCCCGTTCGACGTGATCTGCGTAGGCGGCTCCACCCCGGTGGTGCCGGAAGCGCTGAAAGCCCAGCTGGCCGTAGGTGGCCGCCTGGCCGTGATCGTGGGCGATGCCCCGGTGATGATTGCCAAGGTCATCACCCGCGTGGGCGAAAACGCCTACCAGGAAGCGGTAAGCTTCGACACCAACCTGCCGCGCCTGCAGCAGCTGGACGCCATCGAGCCGTCGCGCTTCAGCTTCTGATGATCCGCGAAATTACCGCCGTAGAGCTGTCTACCTGGCTGGCAGACAGCAGCCGCCCGCAGCCCTACCTGCTGGACGTGCGCGAAGACTGGGAGCTGGCCTTGTGCCGCATCCCGGGCTCGCAGCAGATTGCCATGCACCTGATCCCGATGCGCCACAACGAGCTGCCGGACGATGCGCCCATCGTCACCATCTGCCACCATGGTGTGCGCAGCTTTCAGGTGGGCCTGTTCCTGCAGAACGCCGGTTTCGAGCAGGTGCTGAGCCTGCGCGGTGGCGTGGAAGCCTGGGCCAACGACGTTGACCCGAGCATGGCGCACTATTAAGCGCCTGCTGCCGCACCGCCAAGCCGCCCCTGCCGGGCGGCTTTGTTTTTGCCCCTCATCTACTGGAAACTTGCCATGCACTACCTCGCCCCCGCCCTGGCCACCCTGCCTGCCGCCTGGCAAGCCGTACTGCAGCAGCCGGCTACTGCGGCCAACTTGCAGCAAATAGACGCCAAGCTCGCCGAACGCGCCGCCGGTGGTGCCGTGATTTATCCGCCAGCAGACCAGATTTTTCACGCGTTGCAGCACATGGACCCTGCCGCCGTGCGTGTGGTGATTCTGGGGCAAGACCCCTACCACGGTGCCGGCGAGGCGATGGGGCTGAGCTTCTCGGTGCCAGCCGGGGTGAAGATACCGCCCAGCCTGCGCAATATGTACAAGGAGCTGGCCAGCGACCTCGGCATCGCCCCGGCCAGCCACGGCGACCTTAGCCACTGGGCACAACAGGGTGTGCTGTTGCTGAACACCTCGCTTACCGTGGAAGCAGACTGCGCCGGCAGCCACGGCAAGTTCGGCTGGCAGGCGGTGACCGATGCGCTGATCGACGCGGTGAACGCGCACAACCCCGGCTGCGTGTTTTTGCTGTGGGGCAACTGGGCGCAGGGCAAAGCCGAGCGCATCGACGCCAGCCGCCACGGCGTGTTCAAGGCCGTGCACCCGTCGCCACTGTCGGCCAGCCGCGGCTTCTTCGGCTCGCGCCCGTTCTCGCAGGCCAACGCCTGGCTGCAAGCGCACGGCCGTGAGGGCATCGACTGGGCACTGCCCGCGCCGCAAGGTGGTTTGTTTTAACACGCTAGGCCTGAAACACGATCTGGCTGCTGGGTACCACCTGCGCAAACGCCCCGTGCAGCGTGGCGTTGTGGTGGGCGATGATCTGGCTGGCGGCCAACTGCGGCGTATCCATGCAGCTATGGGCATCGGCCGCCAGGATGCATTGCAGCCCGTGTACGTTGGCCGCACGGCAGGTTGTATCTACACAGTACTGGGTTTTCATGCCGGCCAGTACCAGCTGGCCGATGTCTCGCGTCTGCAGCCACGCTTGCAGCTCGGTACCGGCAAAGCAGTTTGGCCGGGTCTTGTCGAAAATATAGTTATGCGCCGGGTCCAGCCCCAGCTCAGGCAGCAGCTGCCATGCGGCGCTGCCTGCTGCAATCGGCGAGCCCGCCGGCCCGGTGTGGCGGGCTGCCAGTACGGGTGAGCCGGCGGCGCGTGCCTGGCTTACCAGCAGCTGGATATTGGCCAGCAAGGCTTCACGCTGCCAGGGCGCGTCGGGCGCATGGTACAGGCCATGCTGCATATCGATGAGTAGCAATGCACTACGGATGGGGTGAGACATGGTAGCTCCTGACGGATAAAGCCCGCGGACAGGAGCAATGCACCCCGGCCCGGATGGGCGGGGTGGATGGGGTTCAGTGCGGCAGCCGCCAACCTCCCCGACCCCGCATGGCGGTCGTGGTGGTGGTGGTTGTGGTGAACAGGCTGGCTGCTTTCATGGTCTTATCGTTTCATGCCAAGAGAATGACGTCAACCGCCACGTCTACTTAGCCGCGCGTCACGCAGCGCTGTAGCGCTCATCAGGCAACAACGGCCATTTCCCCCTTTCGTGTTTTTTGTGGTTTTCGTGGCAAAAAGACTTTTTTAGCCACGAAAGCACACGAAATGCACGGAAAATGCAGCAATTTGTATCGTTTTGGTCTCGCCCATCAAGCAGCCACGGCTGTTTTTTCCTTCTGTGTCTTCTGTGTGTTTCTGTGGCAAAAAGCCATTTATTAGCCACGAAAGCACACGAAAGGCACGAAAAAAGCAGAAACCGGTATCGCCACTCGGTGTGTGCTCGCACTGACCCACCAGCGGATCATTTCTTCCGCCTTCTTCATGTGTTTCCGTGGCAAAAATGATTTTCAGAGAGGTATAGCCACAGGCAGTTGGCCGCGCGCCACGCAGCGCTGTTCGATGCGGCCAACTTGCAGCGCCTGCTGCAGCACCGCTAGGGCGGCGGTGTGGGCGGTGCTGCCGCATAGAAACAGATCGACCGCCGCGTAGCCGTGCTCGGGCCAGGTGTGGATGCTGATGTGCGATTCGGCCAGCAGCAGTACACCGGTTACGCCCAAGCCGGCGCCAAAGTGATGAAAGTGGCCGGCCAGTACGTGCGCCCCGGCGGCGTGGGCGGCGGCGTACAGTGCCTGCTCCACCGTGCCGGTGTCGGCCAGTGCGGTGGCCGGGCACTGGTATAGCTCGGCCAGCAGGTGTTCGCCCAGGTGGCTCATTTGTGGCCGCCCGAGAAGCCGCCACTGCCACTGCCGCCGTAGTAGCCGCCGCTGCTGCGGTAGCTGCCGCCGTCGTCGCTGTTGCTGGCGTAGTTGATGGCGGTGCTGACCGCGACGATGGCCAGGCAGTAGAGGATATAGGTGAGGCGGCTCATATCAGGTGTCCAGTGGCAGCCACAGGATGACCGTGGCGATGAAGCAGATGGCCAGGGTGCCGCCGGTATCGCCGGCTAGTAGCAGCGGTGCGTTGACCAGCCACAGCAGCAGGCTGGCGGCTATGCCCACGGGGCGTAGCGCCGCTTTGCTGCTGGCGGCGGCCTGTGGTTTGAACGCGGTGGCCACGGGGGCGGCTTGGCCAAACCAGCGCGCCAGCTCGGCCGGGCTCACGCTGCGGCTGCTGCTCCAGGTAAGCTCGTGCGGGCTTTGTTCGCAGGCCAGCACGGTGTTGCCGTCGCTGCTGATGTATTCGCGGATGCTGACGCGCTCGCCCACGCGGGCGCGCCACGGGAAGGCGCCGGCGGCGTAGGCAATGTGCGCGTCGTAGGCGGGGTAGCGCGCGGCAAAGCGGTTTTTGCCCCAGCTGGCTTGCTGCGGGCCGGCCTGGTCTACCCAGATGTCCATCAGCGTGCCCAGCCACCAGCCGTTGCCGGTTTCGGTGAGCCAGCGCAGGCCCAGCTGCGGTTCGTACAGCAGGTATTCGTTCCAGCTGCTGTTGCGGTCTTCGATTTCTTCCCAGCCCAGCAGGCCGATGATGGTCCACACCTTGCCGTCGATGGTGGCCTGGCTGCCGTTGGCCAGCGTAAAGCGCAGTGTGCTGGCCTGCTGTGCCTGGTGCTGGCCCAGTACGGTAGCGCGTTCGCCCTGGATGTCTACTTCGCTGCCGCAAGACGGGCAGTTCAGATGGGTGGCAGTACCGGCGCGGTAATCCAGGCTGGCACCGCATTGCGGGCAGGCTAGCTGCTGCACGCTGCCCTGCAGCTTGCCGGTGGCGGCGGTGATCGCGCGTTCGTCGCGCAGGCGCTGCATGTTCAGCTGCTTGAGCGTTACCGCCTCGCCTAGGTAGAGCTGTGGCGGGCTGCCGTCGCTGTAGTCCAGCGTGAGGAAGCCCCCGCCGCAGCGGGCGTCGGCTACCGGGGCATCGTAGCCGGGCTGTAGCTGGCGCGGCAGCTCGCCCTCGCCGGCCACGCAGCGCGCGCGGCGGATGTCGCTGAAGATGAAGCTGTCTTTGCCTTGCGGCCATACCTGGCCTGCCAGCAGGCTGTCGAACGCCGGGGCGCTGTTGCACGGGCCTTGCGCGTGGGTGAGTACGTACTGGCCCAGGCTATCGGCCAGCCAGGCGCTTTGGCCGTCGTCGAACAGGATGTGCCACTCGTTCCACACGCCTGCGTCGTACTGCAGCTGGATGCGGCCAACCACGGTGAACTGGCGGCCGCGCCAGATGCCGCTACTGGCGATTTGCAGCGGCGAGTAGTCGCCCAGCAGCGCGGCCATCTTGCCGATGTCGCGCACGCTGTCGGCGTCGCGCAGCAGTGTGCTCTGGCAATAGGGGCACACCGCCAGCACCGAGCTGGTGGCGTGAAAGCGCACCTCGGCGCCGCAGGCGGGGCAGGCGACGCGGTACATCAGGCGGGGTTGGCCGCAGGCTGGGTGGTCATGCTTAGCCCACCAGTTTTCTCAGCACGTCGGCTTTGGCCGTGTCGTAGTCGGCCTGGGTGATCAGGCCGCCGTCCAGCAGGCTTTTGAGCTGCGCCAGCTTGGCCTGTGGGCTGTCGCTGGCGTCGGCTGCCGGTGCGGCGGGCGCTGCCGGGGCCGGCGCGGCCAGGCTTTGCTGGATGGCTTGGCCCATCACTTGCCCTACGCCCAGGCCGGCAGACAGTGCGGCGCCCAGGCCGGCCAGGCCGCCTTCGTTTTGTGCGGCCAGCGGGATAGCCTCGGCGGCTTGGTAGCGGGTGTACTGGTTCAGGTCGCCGGCCATGCCGATGGCGATGCGCTTGTCGATGGCTTTTTGCAGCTCTTCCGGCAGCGAGATGCTTTCCACGGCAAAGCTGTCCAGCGCCAGGCCGTAGCGGGCAAAGGCCGGTGTCAGCGCGCTGTAGATGGTGTCGCCCATCAGGCCCTGGTTGGCCGCCATGTCCAGAAACGGCACGGCGCTGCCGCCCAGGGTGCTGGCCATGGTGGACACCACCAGGTTGCGCAGCTGTTGTTCTACGTCGTCTACGGTGTAGCGTTCACGCGTGCCGCTGACCTCGGTGTAGAACAGCTTGGGGTCGGTGATGCGGTAGCTGTAGATGCCGAAGGCGCGCAGGCGCACCATGCCGAAGTCTTTATCACGCAGCGTCACCGGCTGCGGCGTGCCCCATTTGCGGCCCAGCTGCAGGCGGGTGCTGAAGAACACCAGGTCGGACTTGAAGGGCGATTCGAACAGCTTGTCCCAGTTTTTCAGGTAGGTCAGTACCGGCAGCGTCTGGGTGGTGAGCTTGTGCATGCCGGGGCCGAATACGTCGGCGATCTTGCCTTCGTTGATGAACACCGCCATTTGCGACTCGCGCACGGTCAGGCTGGCACCGTACTGGATTTCGTTGTCCTGCATCGGGTAGCGCCAGGCCAGCACGCCGTCGCCCTCCTCCTGCCATTCCAGGATGTCGATGAACTGCTTGGAAATGAAGGAAAACAGACTCATGGCGAAGACTCCATCAAGGTTGGCCGCAGCCGGTACGTAAACAAATGATCGCGCCCGCACCCCTCATCCTGCGCTTTGCGCCACCTTCTCCCTGAGGGAGAAGGCTGTCGTAGAAGCACGCGGCGCGCGATCAGTTTCAGGACAGGCTGCCGGCGTTCAGTACGCCCACCGCCAGCTGCACACTGCCGGCCAGCAGGCCCATGGCGGTGTTGTTGTCTTGCAGTGCTTGCTGCAGGTCGCGCACGCAGCGCGACAGCAGCATGTGTACGGCAATCTGTACCAGCAGCGCCAGCACGCCCCACAGCAGGAATTTTTCTACCGTATTGAGGTGCCAGGCGCTGGACGCCAGCGTCAGCGAAAAACCCACCAGCGCGCCGCCAAACGACAGCGCCGCGGCCTGGTTGTGCTGGCGGATCAGCTGCATTTCGTCCAGCGGGGTCACGCGGCAGTACAGCAGGGTAAACAGCGCCAGCAGCAGCGCGCCGCTGCCCACGTAGGACAGGTAAGCCAACAGGGCTGGCAGGAAGGCGGTAGACATATGCGGCGTCCTTGGCAGGCTTGGGCAATAATGCTAACCATTCTACCCACGTTTCATGAAAGCCTGCATGCGCGATCGTCTGCTTATCCTGTCGGTGTTTGTGGTGGCGTCCTGCGGCCTGGCCTACGAGCTGATTGCCGCGGCGCTGGCCAGCTACCTGCTGGGCGATTCGGTGCTGCAGTTTTCGTCCATTATCGGCTGCTACCTGTTTGCCATGGGCGTGGGCTCGCACCTGTCGCAGTACGTGAAAGACGAGCGCGTGCTGGATACCTTCATCGAGATCGAGCTGTTGGTGGCGCTGCTGGGCGGCCTGTCTGCCAGCGCGCTGTTTGCCGTGTTTGCCTGGAGTGGCGAGTCGTTCCGCCTCACGCTGTACGCGCTGGTGTTCCTCACCGGCGCCATGGTGGGCATGGAGATTCCGCTGGTGATGCGGCTGCTGCACCAGCGCCAGCAGCGCTTTGCCGAGCTGGTGAGCCGCGTGCTCACTTTCGACTACCTGGGCGCGCTGGCGGTGTCGCTGCTGTTCCCCATCGTGCTGGCGCCGCGGCTGGGGCTGGCGCGCTCGGCGCTGCTGTTCGGCCTGAGCAATGTGGCGGTGGCGCTGTGGACCTGCCGCGTGTTCCGCGCCGAGCTGTTGCGGCCAACCGTGCAGTACCTGCGCAGCCTGCTGGTACTGCTGGTGCTGGGCGGGGGCTTTATTGCCGCCGACGAGCTGACGCACTGGAACGAAAAAGCCGTCTACGGCGACGACGTGATCCACGCCGAAACCACGCCCTACCAGCGCCTGGTGCTCACGCGCTGGAAAGGCGACCTGCGGCTGTACATCAACGGCAACCTGCAGTTTTCCAGCCGCGACGAACACCGCTACCACGAGGCGCTGGTGCACCCGGTGCTGGGCGCGCTGCCGTGGGCGCAGCGGGTGCTGATCCTGGGCGGCGGCGACGGCCTGGCCGCCCGCGAGGTGCTGAAGTACCCCCATGTGCAGCAGGTCACGCTGGTGGACCTGGACCCGGCCATGACCGGCCTGTTTGCCCGCAGTGCGCCGCTGGTGGCGCTGAACGGTGGCTCGCTAAGCAACCCGCGCCTGCGCGTGGTCAACGACGACGCCGCGCGCTGGCTGGAGCAGCATGCCGAGGTGTTCGACGCCATCATCGTGGATTTCCCCGACCCGTCCAGCTTTGCGCTGGGCAAGCTGTACTCGGTGCCGCTGTACCGGCTGCTGTCGCGCCACCTGGCCGATAACGGGCTGGCCGTGGTGCAGTCCACCTCGCCCTACCACGCGCCGCGTTCGTACTGGAGCATCAACGCCACGCTGCGCGCCGCCGGGCTGGCCACCACGCCCTACCACGCCTACGTGCCGTCGTTTGGCGAGTGGGGCTTCATCATCGCCGCCCATCGCCCCGGCTACACGCCGCCGCAGGCCTACCGCGTGCCGCTGAAGTTTCTGGACCGCGAAGCCACGCGGCAGATGTTCTTCTTCCCGCCCGATATGCGGCCGTGGCAGGTAGAACCGAACCAGCTCAACGACCAGCGCCTGGTGCACTACTTCGAGCAGGACTGGTCGCAGGTGATTCGCTGATGCAGCGCCGCGACTTTCTGCGCACCGCCGCCGCGCTGGCCGGCTTGCCCGTGCTCACCGGCTGCCAGCAGCTGCTGGGCTGGGGCCTGCCGATCGAGGTGTTGCGCCCCGGCATGGCCGCCGGCCACCGCCTGCGCCACGCCGCCGCGCTGCCGCCGCCCGGCAGCCAGCGCCGCGTGGATACCGTGATCGTGGGTAGCGGCGTGGCCGGCCTGTTTGCCGGCTGGCGGCTGGCGCGCGAAGGCTGCCGCGACTTTGTGCTACTGAACGGGCCGGAGCCGGACGGCAACGCCGCCGCCGGCGCCTTCGACGGCTGGCGCTACCCCACCGGCGCGCACTACCTGCCGCTGCCCTCGCCCGAGTCGGCGCACGTGCGTGCGCTGCTGGCCGACATGGGCGTGATCGAAGCCGGTAGCGACAGCCTGCGGCCAACCTTTGACGAACGCGTGCTGGTGCACGCGCCGGACGAGCGGCTATGGCGCGACGGCCAATGGCAAGACGGCCTGCTGCCGCGCGGCCTGGGCGCCACCGACGACGCGCAACAGCAGCGCTTTTTGCTTCACGTGAAACAATTGCAGCAACAGCACGGTGCCGACGGCCGCCGCGTGTTTACCGTGCCCACCGCGCTGGCCTCGCAAGACCCGGCCTGGCGCGCGCTGGATAAGCAGAGCTTTGCCAGCTGGCTGGCGGCGCACGGCTACACCGCGCCCGGCCTGCTGTGGTACCTGGACTACTGCTGCCGTGACGACTACGGCAGCACGCTGGCGCACACCTCGGCCTGGGCTGGCCTGCATTACTTTGCCGCCCGTGGCGGCCACGCGGCCAACGCCGAGGACGGCGCGGTGCTCACCTGGCCGGACGGGCTGAACCCGCTGCTGCGCCACATGCGCGGCCGCATCGGCAGCCAGCGGCAGCTGGACGGCGCCGCCTGGCGCATCCGGCAGCAGGGCAAACAGGTGCAGGTGGATTATGTGGATGCAGGTGGCGCGCAGCGGCTGCTGGCGCGGCGCGTGATCGTGGCCACGCCGCTGCACGTGGCCTGGCACCTGCTGCCGCAGCTGCCCGCACTGGGGTTTGAACGCGCCCACCTGCCGCCGCGTGCGCCGTGGCTGGTGGGCAATGTGCTGCTGGACCGCTTCCCCGCCGAGCCAGCCAGCCAGCCGCTGGCCTGGGACAATGTGGTGTACGGCAGCCGCAGCCTGGGCTACGTGGTGGCTACCCACCAGCTGATTCGCGCCGCGCTGCCCGAGCGCACCGTGTTCACCACCTACCACGCCTTTGCCGATGCGGCGCCCGCCGCCACGCGGCAATGGTTGGCCGCAGCCAGCGCCGACGCGTTGTTTGCCCACGCCACGGCAGACCTGTACGCCGTGTACGGGCCACGGCTGCGCCGCCATATGTTGGCCGCACGCCTCACCGTGCGCGCCCACGCCATGGCCAGCCCGCAGCCGGGTTTTCTGGCCAACCCCGGCCTGGCGGCACTGCGCGCTGCAGATGGCCCCATCCTGTTTGCCCACGCCGATTTGTCCGGCCTGTCGCTATTTGAAGAAGCCGCCTGGTGGGGCGACATCGCCGCGCAGCGGGTGCTGGGCTGAGGTTTAACTGCCCGGTGCCGGCAGGGCTAGCAGGTAGTCCACCAGCACCCGTACCCGTGGCGCTAGCGTATTGCCCGCCGGGTACAGCAGCGAAAACGGCCGGCTGCAGCCGCCGTAATCGCTTAGCACCTCCTGCAGTTCGCCGCGCGCCAGCGCGTCGGCCACGATGAAGCGGTAGGTCTGCAGCAGGCCGCCGCCGTGGCGCGCCAGCGTCACGCAGCCCAGCAGGTCGTCACTTACCATCAACCCGCCGACGGTAGGCCGGCTGGTCTCCACGCCATCCAGCCGGAAGCGCCACGGCACCGGCTGGCCGCTGCTGGGCAGGCGGAACTGGATGCAGTCGTGGCCGGCCAGCGCGTCCGGGTGGGGCGGTATGCCGCGTGCCTGCAGGTAGGCCGGTGCGGCGCACACCACCAGCTCGGCGTGCAACAGCGGGCGCGCTACCAGGCGCGAATCGGGCGGCGTGCGGCCGCGGATGGCCAGGTCGACGTTGTCGGCGATCAGGTCGGCGTTGTGGTTGCTCAGCTGCACTTCCAGCGTAATGTCGGGGTAGCGCGCACGGAAGGCGGGCAGCAGCGGCAGCAGCCACAGCTGGCCCAGCGGCGTGGGCGCACTCAGGCGCACGTGCCCGCCGGGGGTGCGCTGGGCGTCGGCCAGGTCGCGCTCGGCGGCAGCCAGCAGGGCCAGCACGTCGCAGCACTGGCGGTAGTATTGCGCGCCCGCTTCGGTGAGCCGTATCTGGCGGGTGCTGCGCACAAACAGGCGCACGCCCAGCCGCGCCTCCAGCCGGGCAATGGCACGGCTGACCGCAGGCTGCGTCAGGCCGGCCTGCACGGCGGCGGCGGTAAAGCTGCCCAGGCGGGCCACCTGGCAGAACAGCGCAATGCTGCCCAGATTGTCGGCAGTGGCAGAACGGCTCATGCATGACTCCCGGTAATGACTGAAATGCATGATCCCGTATTTTTCTGCATGAATACAAGGCTTAAGGTGCAGGTGTCGCCGCCGTCTGCGGCCAACTTGCGGAGCCCTGCCATGCAACTTTATTACTCGCCGAACGCCTGTTCCCTGGCCATTCACATCCTGCTGCGCGAAGCCGGCCTGCCATTCGGGCTGGTACGGGTAGACCTGGCCAGCCATCGCACCGAACACGATGGGGACTTTTATACCCTCAACCCCATGGGCCAGGTGCCGCTACTGCAGCTGGACGATGGCCGCACCCTGGGTGAAGGCGCCGTGATTGCGCGCTACCTGGCGCAGCTGGCCCCGGACGCGGGCTTGATGCCGGCCCCCGACAGCCACGCCTACTGGGCCGTGGCACAGTGGCAGCACTTTGTGGCGACCGAGCTGCACAAAGGCTTTACCCCGCTGTTTAACCCGCAATTGGGGGCCGAGGCCAAGGCGGTACTGCGCCCGGCACTGGCCGCCAAGTTCGCCCTGGTAGATCGTGTACTGAGCGGCCAGCGCTGGCTGGGTGGCGAGCAGTTCAGCGTGGCCGATGCCTATTTGTTTACCGTGGCGCGTTGGGCCGGGTTTGTCGGGCTATCGCTGGACGGGCTGGTGGCCTTGCAGCGCTTCATGCAGCAGGTGGCGGCCCGCCCGGCCGTGCAGGCGGCGCTGGCCGCCGAGGGGGTGGCATGACGGCCTGGCAGGGTGGCCCGCTGCAACGCCGGCTCGGGCTACGCTACCCCATCGTGCAAGGGCCGTTTGGCGGTGGCCTGTCCAGCGCACGGCTGGTGGCGGCGGTGGCCGAGGCCGGTGGACTGGGCTCGTTCGGCGTGCACCATCTGGATGGGGACGGCATTGCCCGCGTGGTGGCCGATATCCGCGCGCTGACGGCCCGCCCGTTTGCCCTGAATCTGTGGCTGCCGTTCGAGGACAGCGAAGCTATCGCCGCCGATACCAGCCGCCACGCGGCTTACGCGGCGGCACTGGCGCCCTACTTTGCCGAGCTGGGGGTGGCACTGCCGGCTGCGCCTAGCCGTTATGCACCAGCGTTTGACGAGCAGGTAGAGGCGGTGCTGGCGGTACGCCCGGCAGTGTTGAGCTTTGTGTTTGGCGTGCCGTCGCCCGGCCTGCTGGCACGTTGCCGTGCCCTGGGCATTGTCACCATCGCTGCCGCTACCACGGTAGCCGAAGCGCAGGCGCTGGAAGCAGGCGGGGTAGACATGATCGTGGCCAGCGGCAGCGAGGCAGGCGGGCACCGGGTGTCGTTTCTGGCACCGCCAGAGCAGGTGCTGACCGGTACGCTGGCGCTGGTGCCGCAGGTAGTAGACGCCGTGCGGGTACCGGTGATTGCCGCCGGTGGCATGGCCGATGGCCGCGGGGTGGCCGCAGCGCTGATGCTGGGGGCGGCCGGGGCGCAGCTGGGCACGGCTTTTCTGGCGTGCGAGGAGTCAGCCGCCGCTAGCTTGCACCGGCAGGCGCTGTTCAGCCCCGCTGCGGCAGACACCGCGCTGACGCGTACTTTTAGCGGCCGCTTGGCGCGTGGCATACGCAACCGGCTATTGCGTGAGGGGGCAGCCCTGACGCCCGCGCCCTACCCGGTGCAAAACTGGTTGATGGGCGAGCTCAAGCGCGCGGCTTTTGCCGCCGGGCGCAGCGACCTGGGGTCGCTATGGTGCGGGCAGGCCGCGCCGCTGTTGCAGCATCGCCATGCCGCGGCGCTGATGGCAGCCCTGGTGGCGCAAGCCGAGCAGCTGTTGGGCGCGTCGTGCCAGCCTTTATAGCTGCCGCCGGTAGTGGTTGCGTATGTCTACCACGCCCTGTTCCAGTTTCTGCGTAAAGTCGATCAGCACATTGTGGCGGTTGGCACAGTCGGCATAGGCACTGCGGGCGCGCTGGATTTCCTGCAGCAGCTGGCGGGTATTGGCGCTGCTACCCAGCGCGAGCGGCGGCAGCGACTCGCAGCGTAGCTTGCTGCCGGGCGGTGCCTGGGCGGGTAGCCTGGCATCCGGGTAGGGTGTGAGCGTGGCGGATGGCGGCGCGCTGGCAGGCTGGCCGGTTGTACTGGCGCAGCCGGCCAGTGATAACAGGCATAGTAGCGCCAGGGCGCAAGGGATGCGGGGCATGCGGCTCTCCTTTAGTAGTGAACCTGGCCGCTTTCATTCAGCAGGCGGATTTCTTCTGCGCTGGGGGCCGCGTCGGCAGGCCGGCTGGCCAGTTGTTGTGCCAGCTGTTGCCGCCTGGCTGCGGTTTCGGCCTGTATGGCTTGCAGGGCGGCTTCGGCGGCGGCCGGGTATGGCAGGCTGGTCAGGGTGCCATCGGCGCCGGGCTGGGCTGGCTGGGTGGGCAAGGTGCTGAGCACGGGGGGCGCGGCTGCGGGGCCGCTAGCCGCCTGGTAGGCGGCATTCACAGCGCCGCCACTCACCAGAAACACGGCAGCCAGCGCCAGCAAGGTACGCAGGGGGTTTTTCTTTAGCTCTTCCAGAAAGCGTTTCAGTGCCACGGCTTCCTGCAGGTGCTCGAATAGCGGCAGCATGGTGGGCTCCTCTACCGCTTTGGGGTATGGCGGTGCAGCCATCATGCCGTGCCCGTGCGCTGGCGATAAAACCCTTTACGGCGCACTAGCCGCATGGCGGGTACGGCTAGCCAGAAGGACAGCTTGTGCCAAGCTGGTGGCATTATGGCTTTGTGTTAGAGTGCCATTTTGGCTGACCCGGCCATCTTCTCCCGATAGAAAGGCTGCCATGCGCACCAATCCACTGCTAGCTGAATGGGGCACGCCACAGCAGTTTCCCCCGTTTGACCAGATTGCCGCCGAGCATTTCGTACCGGCTTTCGATGCCCTGTTTGCTGCCCACCAGGCCGAGCTGGACGCTATTGCGGCCAACCCTGCCGCCCCCGATTTTGCCAATACCGTGGAAGCGCTGGCCGAGAGCGGCCTGCTGCTGGAACGCGCCAGCTTGCTGCTGGACAACCTGTCCGCCTCGGTAGGCAGCGAGGCACTGCAGGCCGTAGAGCGCGATATGGCGCCGCGCCTGGCCGCCCACCACAGCAGCGTGTACCTGAACGCCGCGCTGTTTGCCCGCCTGGACGCGGTGTACCGCGAGCGCGCCGCGCTGGGGCTGGACGAAGAACAACAGCGCCTGCTGGCGCGCCTGCACCGCAACTTCGTGCGTGCCGGTGCGCGGCTGGCTGGCGCGGCGCGTAGCCGCTTTGCTGCCATCGAATCGCGCCTGGCCGAGCTGCAAACCGCGTTCAGCCAGAACGTGCTGGCCGACGAGGGCGAATACGTGCTGCCGCTGGGCGAGGATGACATCGACGGCCTGCCCGGCTACGTGCTGGACGCCGCGCGTAATGCTGCCGCCGAGCGCGGCCTGGCGGGCTATGCGCTGACGCTGTCGCGTTCGGCGGTGATCGGTTTTCTGACCTATGCCACCCGCCGCGACCTGCGCGAACAGCTGTGGCGTGCCTGGACCAGCCGTGGCGAAAACCCGGCCCGTGCCAACGCGCCGCTGGCGCGCGAGATCCTGGCGCTGCGTACCGAAAAAGCCGCGCTGCTGGGCTACGCCAGCTACGCCGACTACGCGCTGGAAGACCGCATGGCAGGTAAACCGCAAGCGGTATACGACCTGCTGGCGCAGGTATGGGAGCCGGCCAAGCAGCGTTTTGCTGCCGAGAAAATCCTGCTGCAGCAGGAGGCCGCCCGCCAGGGCCTGCCGCAGGATATCCAGCCGTGGGACTGGTGGCTGCTGGCCGAAAAAGTGCGCGTGGCGCGCTACGCGCTGGACGACGCCCAGATCAAGCCCTACTTCAGCCTGCCGCGCATGCAGGCCGCCATGTTCGACGTGGCCGGCCGCCTGTTTGGCCTGCAGTTCACCCCGCGTGACGACCTGCCGCGCTACCACCCCGACGTGCGGGTGTGGGAAGTGCGCCGCGGCGAGGCGGCTATCGGGCTGTTTATCGGCGACAACTACGCCCGCCAGGGCAAGCGCGGTGGTGCGTGGATGCATTTGTTCCAGCAGCAAAGCGGCAAGGGCGACGCCCGCGTGCTGCCCATCGTCATCAACAACAACAACTTTGCCAAGGCCGGCAGCGGCCCTACCCTGCTGAGCTTTGACGACGTGCGCACGCTGTTCCACGAGTTTGGCCACGCGCTGCACGGCCTGCTGTCCGATGTGCGCTACCGCCTGCTGTCCGGCCCCAATACGCCGCAGGATTACGTGGAGCTGCCGTCGCAGCTGCTGGAAAACTGGGCGCTGGTGCCCGAGGTGCTGGCCGAGCACGCCCGCCACGTGGACAGTGGCGAGCCGATACCGCCGGCGCTGGTGGCGGCCATCAAGGCCGCCAGCACCTTCAACCAGGGTTTCGAGACAGTACGCTACAGCGCATCCACGCTGATCGACCTGGCGCTGCACCAGCGTAACGACGCCGACGGGGTGGATATCCTGGCGTTTGAAGCGGCCGAGCGCACGCGCCTGGGTGTACCGCCGGAAGCCGGCATGAACCACCGCCTGCCGCACTTTGGCCACGTGTTTTCCGACGACTACTACGCTGCCGGCTACTACGTGTACATGTGGGCCGAGGTGCTGGAAGCCGAGGCGTTTGCGGCGTTTGAAGAAGCCGGCAACCCGTTTGATGCGGTACTGGCCGACAAGCTGCAGCGTTACATCTACAGCGCGGGCGATGCGCGCGAGCAGCGGGCGGCGTTCCGCGCCTTCCGCGGCCACGACCCGCAGGCGGCACCGATGCTGGAAAAACGCGGCCTGCTGACGCTGTAAGGTTGGCCGCATGGCACGTAGCAAGGCCGCCCTGCCGGGCGGCCTTGCTACGTGTGGCCGCTAGGCGGCGCTGATCTGGGCGTCCAGCATATAGCCCTCGCCGCGTACGGTGCGGATCAGGCTGGGCTTGCGCGGGTCGTCGCGCAGCTTGCCGCGCAGGCGCGAGATCAGGATATCAATGCTGCGGTCGAACACATCCACCGTGTCGCCGCGGGTCAGGTCCAGCAGCAGCTCGCGGTCCAGTACCGTGTGCGGGCGCTGCACCAGTACCGACAGCAGGCGGAATTCGGCACTGGATAGCGGTATCACCGTACCCTGCGGGTCGTGCAGCTGGCGCAGCGTGCTGTTGAGCAGCCAGTTGCCAAAGCGGATGCGCTGGTGGCCGGTGTCGGCCAGTGCGGGGGCGGCCTGGCTGCGGTTGCGGCGCAGCACCGAGTGCAGGCGGGCCACCAGCTCGCGGGTATCAAACGGTTTGGACAGAAAATCATCGGCGCCGATTTCCAGGCTGATGATGCGCTCGGTCGGGTCGTTGCGCGCGCTCATCATCAGGATGGGGATAGCCGACTGGCTACGCAGGCGCTTGCACAGGCTCAGGCCGTTTTCACCGGGCAGCATCAAGTCCAGCACGATGGCGTCAAAATGCTGGCGCGCTAGCCAGGCTTCCATTTCGCGGCCGTCTGCCGCGCCTTCGGCCACCATGGCAAAGCCGCCCAGGTATTGGCAAATCAGCTCGCGTATGGCCTGGTCGTCGTCTACCACCAGAACGCGCAGGCTATCGCCGGCAAGATGGATCGGTGCCGCAGGGGCGTCTGTCATGTGCTGCATGGTGTATCCGTGTCATGCCTGGCTGGCCGCGTGGGCGGTGCCGGGTGCTGTATAGAGTGAAGGTGGCGTCAGGTACAGCTTAATGGGGCAATGCAGCATCGATTTGTGCTCTTTGTATAAGTTTTCATACAAACTGGCCAAACGGCAGCAATACGGGCTCTCGTAGACTGCAGCAAATCACTGCTGCCGCTTTGCGGCCTGTCGCCATGTCTATTCGCCTGCTTTTACGCCCGGCACTGTTCGGTTGCCTGGGTTTGTTGTCCGGCTGCATTACCGTACAAAGCCTGCCCAGCCCGGCGCGCGATGTGTTTACCCTTTCGTTTTCCGTGGCCAGCGAAATGCAGGCCATGGCAGAAAAGGCTGAGCAGTCGATGGCGCGCAGGCCGGCGCCGTACAAGAAGATTTGTATCGAATGGAACGAGGCAGTGACCGTGCCGGACATGCTGTCGGTGATCGAGGCGGCTTTGCGCCGGCGCCAGGTGGACGCCCAGGTGTACGCTCCCGGTACGGCGCCTGCCGCCTGCGTGATGCTGCTGTACGCGGCCACCCGTGCGTGGGAAGAAGATGCCGCTTATCTGAGCTTTGCCAGCATCGCCCTGCAGCAAGGCGGCAAGACGCTGGCCAAAGTCACCTACGAGCCGCGGATGCTGTCGCTGGACCGCTGGGCCAGTACCGAGGCCAAGCTGGTTTTCTTGCTGGACGAGCTGATTTCGCAGCCGCCGCGGCCCAGTTTTGCTGCACCGGCCAGCCCGCTGCCGTCGCCGCCCGCGGGCAAATAAGCTCAGTACAGGGTGACCGCGGCACCGAACAGGAACTGCACCCAGGCCAGCACGCTGGCGTCCAGTGGCTTGTTCTGGTTGATCTGGTCCAGGCGGGCGTTGATCACGTAGCGCGACGAGATGCTGTTGTCAGGCTGCAGCTGGGCACCGTTGATGATGCCGGAGAAGCGCAGCATGGTCTGTTTGCCATTAAGCAGCACGATCTTGTCGCCGCCCACCACCAGGTAGCCGTTGGGCAGCACATCCAGCACCGATACCATCATGTTGCCGCTGACCTTGGTGCGGTTACTGGCCTTGCTGTCGTCCTTGTCGGCGAGCGAATAGCTGGAATTCACATCGACATCAAACACCTCTTTCACCAGCCCCGGCAGCGTATGCAGCGCACCGGGGCCTTTTACCGTATTGGCACCGGTGGCCTTGTCGTCCAGCGCACGGCTGGTGCTGCTGCTGACGTCTTCTTCTATGCTCACCGTTACGGCATCGCCTACGTGGCGGGCGATTTGCGTTTCGAAAAACAGCTTGGCAGTAGACGGGTTGAAAATGCCGCCGTCACCCGGCGAGGCCAGGATGGGTTTGGGCTGGGGGTAGCTGCTGGTAGGTAGTTGCACCACGGACTGGGTCGTGCAGGCAGCAAGCAGGAGCAGGGGGCAGAGCAAGGCTAGGCGGCGCATGGTACGGTTCCGGTTTGTGGTGTCCGGTATCATTCAAGCAGCCGCGTGTATCGCGCATATCGCGGCATGGTCGCCACTTTGTCCCGCACTGCAACAAGCCGTTTACAAAGCCGATACGCAGCCTGCCTGCCACGGCGGCGGTGGTTTGGCATACCATACCGGCTGTCATTCTGGCTTTCGGGAGCTTGTCATGCGTATTGGTACCCCTCTTTCTGCGTCGGCACGGCGCGTCATGCTGCTGGGCAGTGGTGAACTGGGCAAAGAAGTGGTGATTGCCCTGCAACGGCTGGGGGTGGAAACCATCGCGGTGGACCGCTACCCCGACGCGCCTGCCATGCAGGTGGCGCACCGCAGCCACGTGATCAATATGGCCGATCCGGCCGCGCTGCGGGCACTGGTCGAGGCCGAGCGCCCGCACCTGGTGGTGCCGGAAATCGAAGCCATTGCCACCGAAGAGCTGCTGCGCATCGAGGCTGACGGCCTGGCCGAGGTGATCCCCACCGCGCGTGCGGCCAACCTCACCATGAACCGCGAAGGCATCCGTCGCCTGGCGGCCGAGGAGCTGGGCCTGCCCACCTCGCCGTACGCCTTTGCCAGCAGCCTGGCCGAGCTGCAGGCCGCCATCGACGCCGGTATCGGCTACCCCTGCCTGGTGAAGCCGGTGATGTCGTCCAGCGGCAAGGGGCAATCGCTGCTGAAGGGGCCTGGCGACGTGGCCGCCGCGTGGGACTACGCCGTGAGCGCTGGCCGCGTGGACAAGGGCCTGGTGATCGTGGAAGGCTTTGTCGATTTTGATTACGAGATCACGCTGCTGACCGTGCGTGCCAACGACGGCCACGGCGGCGTGGCCACGCACTTCTGCGCCCCGGTGGGCCACCTGCAGCAGCGCGGCGACTACGTGGAGAGCTGGCAGCCGCAGGCCATGAGCCCGCTAGCACAGCAGCGTGCGCAGGAGATGGCCGCCAAGGTCACTGCCGCGCTGGGTGGCCGTGGCCTGTTTGGCGTGGAGCTGTTCGTGAAGGGCGATAAGGTGTGGTTTTCCGAGGTCAGCCCGCGCCCGCACGACACCGGCCTGGTGACGCTGGCCAGCCAGCGCTTTAGCGAGTTCGAGCTGCACGCGCGCGCCATTCTGGGCCTGCCGGTGGACGTGAGCCTGCGCACGCCGGCGGCGTCGGCGGTGATCTATGGCCGCCTGGAAGCGGCGGGTATTGCGTTTGATGGTGTGGCCGAGGCGCTGGCGGTGCCGGGGGCGGATATCCGCTTGTTTGGCAAGCCGGAAAGCTTCGAGCGCCGCCGCATGGGCGTGGCGGTAGCCTACGCCGACGATGTGGACAGCGCCCGCGAGCGCGCCCGCCTGGCCGCCGGCAAGGTGGTGCCGGTAGCCGGTAGCTGACGCTTGCGGCCAACGTTGGCCGCAGCAGTATACAAACAAGGGCAAGCCGTATGGCTTGCCCTTGTGCATGGTGGCACCGCGCAGGCTTAGTCTGGGCCGTCGCCGTCCTTGAACCACAGCGCATCCGGCAGCTGGCCGAACACCTCGCGCAGGCCCTCGCCCCAGCCCTGGCGTAGCTGCAGGAAATACGGGTCGTCTTCCGTCACGCGGTGGCGTGGCGGAAAACGGAAGTCGTCACGCGGCTGCCACAGCAGGTCGATAGGCAGGCCTACCGACAGGTTGGAGCGGATGGTGGAGTCGAACGAGATCAGCGTGCACTTGATGGCTTGCGCCAGCGGCGTGCCGTGGCGGATAACGCGGTCGATGATGGGTTTGCCGTATTTGGCCTCGCCTATCTGCAGATATGGCGTGTCCGGCGTGGCCTCGATAAAGTTGCCCTGCGGGTAGATCTGGAACAGCCGCGGCGCTTCGCCGCGGATCTGCCCGCCCACCAGAAAGCTGCAGCTGTAGTCCACGCCCTGGCTTTGCGTATAGCCGCTGCCGTCGCGCGCCAGTACTTCGCGGATGGTGGCGCCCACCAGCTCCGCGGCTTCGTACAGGTTTTTTACCGTGTGCAGGTTGGCCGCATCGTGCGTCAGCCGGCTTTTCAGCAGGCTGACCACGCTTTGTGTGGTGGCCAGGTTACCTGCATTCAGCAGCACGATCTGGCGCTCGCCAGGCAGGCTGAATACATTCATTTTGCGGAACGTGGCCACGTGGTCCACCCCCGCGTTAGTGCGTGAATCGGAGGCAAAAATCAGCCCCTCGTCCAGCACCATGCCTACACAATACGTCATTACTGATCGGCCTCCGATACCCTGGCGTGTGTTTGCAGGGCTTCGCTGCCGCCGCCGCGGCGCACGCCGCGTACCGGGCTGGCGTCGCTGTAGTCCAGCCCCACGGCCAGTTTCAGGTGGTGGCGGTCGGGCTGCTGGCGGTTGCTGATATCGAAGCCCAGCCAGCTGTCTGCCGCGTAGACCTCGGCCCAGGCGTGGCTGGCCACGTGGGTGTCACGGTCGCTGAGCAGATAGCCGCTGACATAGCGCGCCGGCAGCCCCAGGCTGCGGCACGCCGCGATAAAGACATGGCTGTGATCCTGACACACCCCGGCGCCCAGTGCCAGTGCCTGGGCGGCGGTGGTGCCGGTGTGGGTGATGTCGGTGGTGTAGGGCATGGCGTCTGCCACCGCGTGCATCAGCGCCGTCAGCCCGGCCAGCGGGTTGGCCGCAATGGCGTCGGCGTGCGCTGCCGCCAGGGCGCGGATGGCGTCGCTGGCTTCGGTCAGCGGGCTGTCGCGCAGGAAGACCGGCGCCGGCAGCGTTTCTGGCTGCTCGGCCCAGCCATCGCTGGTTTCTACTACGCCACGGGCTTTCAGGCGGATTTCGCTATGCGGGGTATCCAGCGTCAGCACGTGCAGGATATTGCCAAAGGCGTCTACGCCCTCGCTGGCCACGCCTGGCAGGTCCAGCTGCCAGCTGATGATGTGCTGGTGGCCGCTGTTGCCGGGGGTCAGGCGCAGGTACTGGGTGCTATGGCTGACGATGTCGTCGTAGCGATAGACCGTTTCGTGGTCGATGGTCAGTTTCATGATGCCTCCACGAGATCGCGGGTAAGGGGGAGTTGCCAGTAGGCCACGTCCAGCCAGCGGCCGAACTTGCGGCCAACCTGTTCGAAATGGGCTACCTGCCGGAAGCCCAGCGCACGGTGCAGGCCGTCGCTGGCGGGGTTGGGCTGGGCCACGCCGCCAATCACGGTGTGCAGGCCCAGCATGGCCAGGCGGCGGATCAGCTCGCGGTACAGCAGCTTGCCCACGCCCTGGCCTACGGTGGCCTGGCGCATGTAGATGCTGCTTTCCACGGCGTGGCGGTAGGCCGGGCGGGCGCGCCAGCGCGTGGCGTAGGCGTAGCCCAGCATGTCGCCGCTGGCTTCGGCCACCAGCCACGGCAGGCCCTGCGCCTGGGTGCTGGCGATGCGTTCGGCCATATCGCTGACGGCCACCGGTTTTTCCTCGAACGAGATGGTGGTGTACTCGATGTAGGGGTTGTAGATGGCGCAGATGGCCGCGGCGTCGTCCGGCGTGGCCTCGCGGATGCATAGCTCGCTCATGCGGCCTCCAGGTAGGCACCGTGAATGGCGTCGCCCAGGCCGTGAATCTGGCTGAGGAACTGGGTGAGGTAGGTGTGCAGGCCGTCATCCAGAATGCTGTCGATCTGCCCGTAGCTCATTTCGGCGTGCAAGGTGGCGGCCAGCCGTTTGGCGCGGTGGCCGGTGTCGCCCTTGATGCGCGGCAGCAGCTCGGCGATTTCGTCCACGCAGGCACGCAGCGAGCGCGGTACGTCGGGGCGCAGGATCAACAGCTCGGCCACGCGGCGCGAGCTGAGGGTGTCGCGGTACAGCTCGTGGTAGGCCTCGAAGGCACCCAGCGAGCGCAGCAGCGCGCCCCACAGGTAGAAGTCGGTTGCGCTGTCTTCTGCCTCGTTGCCCACCAGGTGCGACTTCACGTTGATCAGCCGTGCGGTGTTGTCGGCGCGCTCCATGAAGGTACCCAGGCGCACGAAAGAGAACGCGTCGTTGCGCTGTATGGTGCCGTAGGTGGTGCCGCGAAACAGGTGCGAGCGCTCTTTTACCCAGTCGAAGAAACCGGCCAGCGGGCGGCCATCCAGCGCCATATAGCGTGCTTCCAGCCAGGTGGCGTTGATGCTTTCCCACATTTCGCCGGTGATCTTGCCGCGCACGGCGTGGGCATTCTCGCGGGCAAATTTCAGGCAATTCACGATGCTGGCAGGGTTGGCCGCATCAAATGTCATGAAGTGCATCACGTCGCTGGCGTAAAGCTGCGGGTGGCGGGCGCGGCAGGCTTCCAGCGCGCCGGTGGTGGCCAGCGCGGCGCTAATGTCGCTGCCGCCGCGCGACTGTGGCAGCAAGGACAGGCTGTGGGTCACATCCAGCAGGCGCGCCAGGTTTTCGGCGCGTTCCATATAACGGCTCATCCAGTACAGCTGGGATGCGGTGCGCGAGAGCATCATGATTGGTCCTCCAGAATCCAGGTGTCCTTGGTGCCGCCGCCTTGCGACGAATTCACCACCAGCGAGCCTTCTTTCAGTGCCACACGGGTCAGGCCGCCGGCCACCATGGTGATGTCACGCCCGGACAGCACAAAGGGGCGCAGGTCGATGTGGCGCGGCGCAATGCCGGATTCCACAAAAGTGGGGCAGGACGACAGGCACAGCGTGGGCTGGGCAATGTAGTTACTGGGGTCGGCAATAATGCGTTGGCGGAAGTCTTCGATCTCGGCGCTGCTGGCGGCCGGGCCGATCAGCATGCCGTAGCCGCCGGCGCCGTGGACTTCTTTCACTACCAGCTCGTGCAGGTTGTTCAGCACGTGGTCCAGCTCAGCCGGGCGGCGGCACATCCAGGTGGGTACGTTTTGCAGCAGCGGCTCTTCGGACAGGTAAAAGCGGATCATGTCCGGCACGTAGGGGTAGATGGACTTGTCGTCGGCGACACCGGTGCCGATGGCGTTGGCCAGGATCACGCCGCCGGCGCGGTACACCGACAGCAGGCCCGGCACGCCCAGCATGCTGTCGCCGCGGAAGGCCAGCGGGTCCAGGAAGGCGTCGTCGATGCGGCGGTAGATCACGTCTACCTGCTTGTTGCCGGCGGTGGTGCGCATGTACACGCGGTTGTTCTTCACAAACATGTCCTGCCCTTCCACCAGCTCCACGCCCATTTGCTGCGCCAGGAAGGCGTGCTCGAAATAGGCGCTGTTGTGGTGGCCGGGGGTCATCACCACCACGGTGGGGTTATCTACCGCGCTGGCGTGGCGCAGGGTGTTCAGCAGCAGCGTGGGGTAGTGCTGTACCGGCGCTACCGCGTGGCTGGCAAACAGCTCGGGGAACAGCCGCATCATCATCTTGCGGTTTTCCAGCATGTAGGACACGCCGGACGGCACGCGCAGGTTGTCTTCCAGCACGTAGAAGTTGCCGTCGCTATGGCGGATCACGTCCACGCCGGTGATGTGCGCGTAGATGCGGTGCGGCAGGTCCAGACCCTGCATGGCCGGCTGGTACTGGCTATTGGAAAACACCTGCTCGGCGGGAATCAGCCCGGCTTTCACAATGTGCTGTTCGTGGTAGATGTCGTGCAGGAAGGCGTTCAGTGCGGTAACGCGCTGGCGCATGCCGGCTTCCAGTGTCTGCCAGTCGCTGGCGGGGATGATGCGCGGCACGGTATCGAACGGGATCAGCCGCTCGGCGCCGGAGTCGTCGCCGTACACGGCAAAGGTAATGCCCACGCGGTGGAACATCAGGTCGGCCTCGGCGCGCTTGCGCGCCAGGGTTTCGGGCGGCTGCGAGTGCAGCCAGCGGGCAAAGTCGCGGTAGTGCGGGCGGATGCCGCCGCTGTCGAGCAGCATCTCGTCGTAGTGGCCGGACTCGGGTAGGGTCAGGGCATGCATGGCACTCTCCTGCGGTAGATGTCTTGTATTGAACAGCAAGCCCTGTGCCAGTGCGCAACGGGGGGTGTACGGGTGCTTTTGCCCCGAAATGACGCATGGAAAAGCACCTTTGCAGGGTGTGCTTCATGCTGGTGCAATATGCCCCCGATTGGCCCATGATATGGCTGGCGGGCGGCGCTTGCCGTGTCATATTCGCAAGTCGTATATTGCGAACTTCGACTTATCGAATTAAGCCTATGGGCCCCGCTCCTTCAGATGTTCCCACCCCGCCACCGCCAGGTACGGCCGCGGCAGGGTGCTACCAGCCGCTACCGCTGGCTGTGTTGAGCGAGGCCGCTGGCCGCCCCCGCTGGCAGCTGGTATCGGCTTGGCTACTCTCGCTCGTGGCTAGCCTGTGGCTAGGCGTGATGCAGCTTGATGGTGGCTGGTATGGCTTTCAGATACACGCTGGCGAGCTGTCTTTTGTGCTGAGCATTTATCCGCCGCTGACGATCAGTACGCTGTGGGTGCTGTGTATCGGCTATGCCTGGGGGGCATCGCTAGCCTACCTTACCACCTTCATGGTGGGCATGTTGTCCGGTTTGCCGGTGGGCTGGGCGCTGGTGTTTGCCTTTGCCAACCCGCTGGGCTTGCTGGTGATGGCGCAGGTTTACCAGCATGTGCAAGTCAGCTATCTGCCGCGCACCCTGCCCGCGCTGATGTTTTTTATCACCATCAGCTTCATTTCCGGCATTGCCAGCGCCACCGGCTCGTTTATCTGGAGCTACTACAACGACTTGTCTGCGCTGGGGGCGTTTCAGGCCTGGCAGGGCTGGTGGGCGGGTAACTTTCTGCAAACCGTTGTCACGTGCGGGCCATTGCTGTTGCTACTGGCGCCACAGCTGATGCGCTGGCGCCAGCAACACTGGCCCCGTTTTGGCCAGGCACCCGCCATGGGCCAGCGCTGGGCGTGGCTGGTGGCGCTCTTGTCGCTGGCGGGGGTCATTGCCTTTTTGTGGTTGTCGTTCATGCTGGCAGACCGCAGTGTCATGGCCTTGCCCGGTAGTAGTGCGCAGCAGTGGCAACAGCGTGCCATGCTGTACCGCGATTCGGCCATGTCGGTGTACTGGGTCATGTCCGTGTTGCTGTTTGCCATGGTGTTTCTGGGTTACCGCTTTTTTACCCAGCGCACGCTGCAGTTACGCCAGGCCGCCGAGCGGGTGGCCTACGAGCGCGATCTGGCCCTGCGCCGCCAGGGCGAGGCCGAGGTGGCGCGTAATGCCTTGCATCAGCTCAACCAGGAGCTGGCAGCCCGCATTCGCGAAGTAGAGCTGCTGCAAGCGCAGCTACGCGAACAGGCCATGCGCGACCCGCTTACCGGCCTGCACAACCGCCGTTACCTGCATCAGCGTTTGCCCGCTTTGCTGTTGTCGGCACAAACCGCCGGCCCGCAGCTGTGCGTGGTGCTGCTGGACCTGGACCATTTCAAGCGGGTAAACGACCAGCATGGCCACGCCACTGGTGACGCGGTATTGCGGCACTTTGCCGCCCTGCTGCTGGCGGCGGTACGCCCTGCCGACGGGGTGGTGCGCTACGGTGGCGAGGAGTTCTTGCTGCTACTGCGCGGCTACCCTACAGAGCAGGTCGATGCCTTGCTGCGCGGCTTGCAGGCTGCTTTTGCTGCCAGCAGCTTTGCGGTACCTGCCGGGCAGCTAAGCGGGCTGAGTTTTTCCGCCGGCATCACCTTTGGCGGCAGTGTGCACGATAGCCAGGACGCTTTGCTGCAGCAGGCGGACGACGCGCTATACCAGGCCAAGGCAGCCGGGCGGCACACCTGGCGGCAGTACCGGCCTTAGACCTGGGCCTGCGGCCCACTTGCCCCTGCCCTGCTGCTGGCGGCCAACCGTCGCACGCGGGTAGCGCAGCCATAAATGCGGGCTTGTTCAGGCAGCCATATCGATTCATGGCATTTCTGTATATGATTTGTATTGGACAAATCATATAGGTCATGGCCATGCAAACCATCTGGATTACCGGCGCCAGCGGCGCTATCGGCAGCGCGCTGGCTCGGCGGCTATCGCCTGGCCACCGTCTGGTACTGAGCGCACGGCGCGAGCCCGAGCTGGCGGCGCTGGCCGCCAGCCTGCCCGGCGAGGTACTGCTGCGGCCACTGGATACGCTGGACGCCACCGCGGTGCGCGACACGGTGGCAGGGTTGGCCGCAGACGGCGTGGCGCTGACCGGCCTGGCCCACTGCGTGGGCAGCACGCTGATCCGCCCGCTGCACCTGACCGCCGAAGACGACGCCTGGCAGCTGATGCAGCACAACTGGCTCAGCGCCGTGCATGTGCTCAAAGCCTTTGTCGCCGCGGCGCTCAAGCACAAGCAGCCCGCCAGCGCGGTGCTGGTGGGCTCGCTGGTGGCGCAGGCCGGCTTTCCCAACCACGAGGCCATCGCTAGCGCCAAGGCGGCGGTAGCGGCACTGGCACAAAGCACCGCCGCCAGCTATGCCGAGCGCGGTATCCGCGTGAACTGCGTGCACCCGGGGCTGACGGTATCGGCGCTGTCGGCACGGCTTACCGGCACGCCGGAAGCCATCGCCCGCAACGCGCAGGCCAACCCGATGCAGCGCGTGGGCCAGGGTGACGACACCGCCGCGCTGATCGCCTTTCTGCTGTCGCCCGAGGCCGGCTGGATGACCGGCCAGAATATCGGTGTAGATGGCGGCCACGGCGTGATTCACCCCCTGCCCAAGGCATGAGCTATAGCGTTGTCTGGTTCAAGCGCGACCTGCGCCTGGCCGACCACGCCCCGCTGTGCGCCGCCGCCGCGCGCGGCCCCGTGTTATGCCTGTACGTGGTGGAGCCGGGGCTGTGGCAGCAGCCGGACGCCTCGGCGCGGCAGTACCATTTCTTGCGCGAAAGCCTGCACGACCTGGCCGCCCAGCTGCGCGAGCGCGGCCTGCGCCTGTACGTGGCGGTGGGCGAGCTGGCCGAGGTGCTCACGCAGCTGCACGCGCAGGCCCCGTTTGACGCGCTGTTTGCCCACGAGGAAACCGGCAACGACTTTACCTACCGCCGCGATATCGCCGTGGCGCGCTGGTGTGCGGCCAACCGTGTGCACTGGCGCGAGTGGCCACAGTTTGGCGTGGTGCGCGGCCGCCTGAACCGCGACCACTGGCAGCCGCAGTGGGAAACCCTGATGGCCGCCCCGCTGCTGCCGGTGCCGCCGCTGCAGCAAGCTGCCCTCAGCTGGCCGCCGGTGCACCTGCCGGGTGCGGCGGCAATGGGCTTGGGCGATGGCGATGCCCCCGCCCGGCAGCCCGGTGGCCGCCAGGCGGCGCTGGCGGTGCTGGATGATTTTCTGCTGGATCGCGCGGCGCGCTACCGTGGTGGTATTTCGTCGCCGCTGTCTGCCCCCACGGCCTGCTCGCGTTTGTCGCCGTATCTGGCGCTGGGCTGCCTGTCGATGCGCGAGGTGGTGCAAGCCAGCCGCGCCACCCTGGCGCAGCTACACGGTGACGCCACGGCCAGCCGCCGCGTGGCGGGCATTCGCGCCTTTATCAGCCGCCTGTACTGGCACTGCCATTTCATCCAGAAGCTGGAAAGCGAGCCGGCGCTGGAATGGCGCAACCTGCACCGCGGCTACGACGGACTGCGTGAAAACGACTGGGACGAGGCGCGTTTTGCCGCCTGGCGCGACGGGCGCACCGGCTGGCCGCTGGTGGACGCCTGCATCGCCATGCTGCGCCACACCGGCTGGCTGAACTTTCGCATGCGCGCCATGCTGGTGTCGGTGGCCGCTTACCCGCTGTGGCTGCACTGGCGGCCGGTGGGGCTGTGGCTGGCGCAGCAGTTTGTCGATTACGAGCCGGGCATCCACTGGAGCCAGCTGCAGATGCAGTCCGGCACCACCGGCATCAACGTGCCGCGCATCTACAACCCGCTGAAGCAGGCGCGCGAGCACGATCCGCACGGCCGCTTTGTGCGGCAGTGGCTGCCACCGCTGCGCCGGGTGCCCGACGTGTGGCTGTTCGAGCCGTGGCGCATGCCGCCCGATATCCAGGCGCGCTGCGGCGTGCAGGTTGGCCGCGACATCCCGCAGCCGCTGGTGGACGTAGAAGCCGCCACCCGCGAGGCCAAGGCGCGGCTGTTTGCGCTGCGTGCCCGGCCCGAGGTGCGCGCCGGCAAGGCCGCCATTGTGACGCGGCACGGCTCGCGCAAGCGCGGTGCAGCCGGTGGCCGCCGCCAGCCGCCGGCCACGCCCGGCCAGCTGAGCCTGGACTGGTAGCGTGCGCGCCGCCCGGTTGGCCGCCCGCACAAAACAACACGGCCGCGCCCTGTTGCCAGGGGCGGCCGTGTCGGTTAGCGCAAAATGCTTAAGCAGCAGCGATGGCGGCTTCGGCAGCGGCCAGGGCGGCAGCCTTGGCGTCCGGGCCCATGGCCACGCCTTCAGCGCGCACGAAGGACACGTCGGTAATGCCCAGGAAGCCCAGCACGGTCTTCAGGTAGTCTTCCTGGAAGTCCATCTGCTGGCCTTGCTCGTTGCTGTACACGCCGCCACGGGCCGATACCACGTACACCTTTTTGCCGCCGGCCAGGCCGACCGGGCCGGTTTCGGTGTACTTGAAGGTGCGGCCGGCCACGGCCACGCGGTCGATCCACGCTTTCAGCTGCGACGGCACGCCAAAGTTGTACATCGGGGCGCCGATCACCAGCACGTCGGCGGCCAGGAATTCGGCGATCAGCGCGTCGCTGCGGGCGGCTTCGGCTTGCTGCAGCGCGCTCCAGTCGGCTTTGTCGGTAAAGGCAGCGCCCAGGATTTCGCCGGACAGGTGCGGAATCTCGTTGGCGGCCAGGTCGTGGTAGGTCACCTGCGCGTCGGCGTGGCGGGCGGTCAGGCTGCTGACCAGCGCCTGGGTCAGGCCGCGGGATACCGAGTTGGTGGCGAGGATGCTGGAATCGAGGTGCAGGATGTTCATGGTGCGGCTCTGTTGGGGGTGTGTGCCGCACGCTGCGGCGATGTGTGTACTGTAAATCTGCTACCAATCGCGCACTAGACCGCTAGAATCGGATTCATTGTTCCACTGGCGAGACAATGTGATGCAAGACCTGAACGATTTGCTGTTTTTTGCCAAGGTCGTCGAGCACGGCGGCTTCAACGCTGCCAGCCGTCAGCTGGGCGTGCCCAAGTCGCGGCTGTCGCGGCGCGTGGCCGAGCTGGAAGCGCGCATCGGCGTGCGTCTGCTACAGCGCACCACGCGCCGGCTGGCGCTGACCGACGTGGGCGCGCAGTACTACCGCCACTGCCAGGCCATGCTGGCCGAGGCCGAGGCGGCCGAAGAAACCATCGCCCGCCACACCGCCGAGCCGCGCGGCCTGGTGCGCGTGAGCTGCCCGGAGCTGCTGGCCAAGACCCTGCTGGCGCCGCTGCTGCCGGCTTTCATGGCGCGCTACCCGCAGGTGCGCATCACGCTGGAAGTCACCGGCCGCCGCGTGGACCTGATCAACGACGGCATCGACGTGGCGCTGCGCGTACGGCAGCGGCTGGACGACAGCGCCAGCATCGTGGCGCGGCCGCTGGCGCAAAGCGAAAGCGCGCTGGTCGCCAGCCCGGCGCTGATTGCGGCGCAGGGTTGGCCGCAACACCCGGCCGCCCTCACCGCCTGGCCGGCGCTGGTGATGAGCCGCCCCGACGGCCGTGGCGAATGGCCGCTACTGGACGAAGTGGGTCAGCTCACCCGGCTGGACATCGCCGAGCCACGGCTGATGAGCGACGACCTGCTGGTGCTGCGCGAAGCCGCCATCGCCGGCTGCGGCGTGGCGCTGCTGCCGCTGATGGTGTGCCACGATGCGCTGGCCGACGGCCGCCTGCAGCGTGTGCTGCCCGGCTACCGCACGCCGGATGGCATCCTGCATGCCGCGTTTCCCGGGCGCCGCCACCTGATACCGGCGGTGCGTTGTTTTATCGATTTTCTGGTGGAGGCCATACCGCCGCAGCTGGCGCGTTGCGAAACGCACGGCTTGCCGCTGCCCGGCTGAGCAAGCACAGCCCGCGCCGCCACCGTTGCAAGGAGAGCAAGCATGAAAATGCGCAAGAAAGCCGACCTGCCCAGCAAGGTGTGCGCCGCCTGTGGCCGCCCGTTTAGCTGGCGCAAAAAATGGCAGGCCGTGTGGGACGAGGTGAAGTACTGCTCCGACCGCTGCCGCCACACGCGGCGGAGCGCGTCATGAGCGCCGTACTGTACTGGTTCCGCCACGACCTGCGCCTGGGCGACAACCCGGCGCTGTGCCAGGCGCTGGCGCAGGCCGACACCCTGCTGCCGGTGGTGTGTCTCGATGACGGCTGGCAGCCGCACTCGCCGTGGCCGTTTGCCCGCCTGTCGCCCGCGCGGCAGCGGGTGCGTGCCGACGCCCTCGCTGCGCTGGATGCCGCCCTGCAGGCGCGGGGCAGCCGCTTGCTGGTGCTGCACGGCGCGCCGCAGCAGGTGTTGCCGCCGCTATTGGCGCGCCACGGCCTGCAGCGCATCGTGGCCGAGGACATCGCCGCGCCCGAGGAGCAAGCGCAGGTGGCCGCCTTGCGCCAGGCCGGGCTATCAGTAGACACCGTGTGGCAGAGCACGCTGCTGGACCCGGCCAGCCTGCCGTTTGCCCCCGCCGCGCTACCGGCCAGCTTTACCGCCTTTCGCCAGCGGGTAGAGGCCGCCGCGGTACGCCCGCCCGCACCGTTGGCCGCACCGGCACAGTTCCCCCCGCCACCGGCCGGCGTGGACTGGCAGCCGCTGCCGCACGCCACCGCCGAGCCCGACCCGCGCAGCAGCCTGCCCTGGCACCTGCCCGCTGCCCACGCAGGTGAAGCGGCCGGCCTAGCGCATCTGCAGCAATACCTGGCGCGTGACCTGCCGCGCACCTACAAAGCCACCCGCAACGGCCTGATCGGGCGGGATTACTCCAGTAAATGGTCGTTGTGGCTGGCACTGGGCAGTGTGTCGGCGCGCACGCTGTACGCCGCGCTGCAGGGCTACGAGGCGCAGCACGGCGCCAGCGACGGCAGCTACTGGCTGTGGTTCGAGCTGCTGTGGCGCGATTACTTCCGCCTGCTGCACCGGCAGTACGGTGCCCGGCTGTACCGTGGCAGCGGCCTGCACGGCCAGCCGCCGGCGCCGATGGACAGCGCGGCGTTTGCGCGCTGGTGCCAGGGCTGCACCGGCCATACTTTTATCGATGCCGGCATGCGCGAGCTGGCCGCCAGCGGCTATCTGTCCAACCGCCTGCGCCAGAACGTGGCCAGTTATCTGATTCACGACCTGGGCGGCGACTGGCGCGCTGGTGCGGCGTGGTTCGAGTCGCAGCTGGTGGATTACGACGTGTACAGCAACCAGGGCAACTGGCTGTATCTGGCCGGGCGCGGTACCGACCCGCGCGGCAGCCGCCGCTTCAACCCCGACAAGCAAGCCGCCGACTACGACGCCGACGGCGCCTATCGCCGGCTGTGGGGCACGCGCTAGCCGCTGCGGCCAACCTTGGGCACTGGCAATAAAACCACAGCCTGACGCCCTGGCGCTTGCCGTGGCGATACGAGGAAAGTAATGTATCAAAACGATACGTTACTTAAAGGGCTGTTATGCACAACCGCTTTGACCAGTTTCGCCAGATTGCACTGGGCCGCCAGCTGGAGGCGCTGATCGACCACCCGCAGCGCTACACCGAATACGCCGTGTTGTCGCGTGCCGGCCTGCCCGCCGTCACCGCCATCGTGCACACGCTGCAGCGCTGCTTTCCCGAGCTGGACGCCGACCAGAGCGCGCGCCAGTTTTGCGGCGCCATGGTGGGCGAGGTCATGCGCCGCCACGGGCACGCGCTGCTGCGGCCGCGTGGCCGCGTGCCGGGCGGCTACTTTAGCTATGGCGCGGTGTGGTCGCCGCTGCCGGTGGCGCGCGATTTTGCCACCCTGCTGGCCGAGCTGGCTGCCATGCCGCAGCGCGTGGCCGACAAGCTGGCGGCGATACCGGCAGCGCGGCGCGGCGAGCGCCCCGCCGGCACGGCCTTTAGCGCACTGGAGCACGCCTGCCACCTGCGCGACCTGGACCGCGACGCTTTTCTGCCGCGCATCCACGCCATGCTGGCCAGCCCGCTGGCCGAGCTGCACGGCGTGAACGGTAGCGAATGGGCGCAGCAGCGCGGCTATCAGCAACAGGACTTTGCCGCCGCGCTGGCCGGCTTTGCTGCGGCGCGGGCGGCGTTACTGGCGCGGCTGCAAGCGTGCGGCGAGGCCGAGCAGGCACGGGTAGCGGTATGGGAAGGCCAGCGCCGGCTGACGCTGGCCGAGCTGGTGGCCGACATGGCCGACCACGACGCGACGCACGGGCTGGAAATCGACGAGCTGCTGCTGGCGCTGGACGGCGTGGCGGTGTGAGGCGGCGCGGCCAACGTTGGCCGCACCCGATCAGGAATACAGCGCGGCCAGGGTGGCGGCGCGTTCGGCGATGCCGTCGCCGTCGAACAGGCTGCCGATGACGGCAATGGCGTCGGCACCCGCCGCCACGACCTGGCCGGCGTTGGCGGGGCTGATGCCGCCGATGGCCACACGCGGTACGCCCAGGCTGGCGGCGTCGGCAAACAGCGACAGCGGCGCGTGCACGGCGCCGGGCTTGGTGCCGGAGGCAAACACGGCACCAAAGGCCACGTAGCTGGCGCCGGCGGCCACGGCGCTGCGCGCCAGGTCCAGGCTGTTGTAGCAGCTGGCGCCGATGATGGCACCGTCGCCCAGGCGGGCGCGGGCGGCGGCGATGGCGTCGTCGTCGCGCCCCAGGTGCACGCCGTCGGCACGGATGGCTTCGGCCAGGGCGACGTCGTCGTTCACGATAAACAGCGCGCCGCGGCTTTGCGCCAGGCTTTTCAGGATATTGGCTTGCCACAGGCGGCGCACGGCGTCGCTGCCTTTGTTACGGTACTGCAGGATGCGTGCGCCGCCGTCCAGCGCGGCGCTGACTTGCTCGATAAGCTGTTCGCTGTTGTCGGTATCGGGGGTAATGGCGTACAGGCCGCGGATCATGGTGTATCGGTGTCCTTGTTATCGTCTTCGCTGGCGTCGTCGTTGGCCCAGAACAGGCGGTCGGGAATGTACTGGCCCATGCCGGGGCGAAAGCCGTAGCGCAGCGCCTGCCAGGTGAAATCCTGTGCTTCTTTTACCGCCTCGGGCACGGCCAGGCCGCGTGCCACCAGGCCGGCAATGGCCGACGCGAGCGTGCAGCCGGAGCCGTGGAAGCTGCCGTTCAGCCGTGGCCAGGTGTCGGCGCGAATCTCGCCGGCCAGGTCGTACAGGCGGTTTTCCACGTCGCGCGTGGCTTCGTGGGTACCGGTGATGAACACGTAGTCGCAGCCCAGGCGGGTAAGGCGCTTGGCGCAGTCGGCAATGCTGAGGCTTTCTTCGTCTTCGTCCTCGTTGGCCGCCAGCCGGCGTGCTTCCACGCTATTGGGCGTGAGCACGGTAACTTGCGGCAGCAGCACGTCGCGCAGCACGTGGATCAGCTCTTCGCGCGATAGCTCGTCGCCACGGCCGCTGGCCAGTACCGGGTCGTAGATCAGCGGGATGTCGGGGTAGTCGCTGGCCAGCTCGGCAATGGCCACGGCGTTGTCGATGCTGCCTATCATGCCCACCTTGAACGCCGCTACCGGCATGTCTTCCAGCACGGCGCGGGCTTGGTCCAGCACCCATTCGTCGTCGATTACCATGAAATCCTGCACCCCGCGCGTATCCTGCACGGTAATGGCGGTAATCACCGATAAAGGGTGGCAGCCCATGCTGGCCAGGGTAAGGATATCGGCCTGGATGCCGGCGCCACCGGTAGGGTCAGACCCGGCCAGGGTCAGCACGATGGGGGGGAGCGGGTTGTCAGGGCTCAAGGCTTGACCTCTTTTCTTGCAGCTGGATTTACAATAGGGGCAATGCGGTGTGCCGCGCGGCGATTGTAACGCGCCCCCCATGACTTCATATTACTCTTTCAAAGGCTAACGCTATGCAAACCTGGATGTGTCTGATCTGCGGCTTTATCTACGACGAAGCGGCAGGCCGCCCCGAAGACGGTATCGCGCCGGGTACCAAGTGGGAAGACGTGCCCATGAACTGGACCTGCCCCGATTGTGACGCCCGCAAGGACGACTTTGAAATGATGGCTTTCTGAGCCCTCTGCAAGCTGAAAGGCAAACCACCATGAACAAGCTGGCTACCCGTACCGCTACCGCCCTGCTTCTGGCTGCTACGCTGGCAGGCTGTGTCAACACTACTTCCAGCGGCGAGGTAGGCGTCAAGCGCAAACAGTTCGTCCTGCTGTCGTCGCAAGAGGTAGACCAGCAGTCTGCCCTGGCCTATAGCCAGGAGCTGGCCAAGGCCAAACAGGCTGGCGCGCTGAATGCCAATGCGGCCACCACGCGCCGTGTGCGCGCCATTTCCGACCGCCTGATCCGCCAGGTAGGTGCCTTCCGCCTGGACGCCATGAAATGGCAGTGGGAGGTAAACGTGGCCAGCGTGGACGAGCTGAACGCCTACTGCATGGCCGGCGGCAAGATCATGGTGTACACCGGCCTGATCGACCAGCTGAAAGCTACTGACGACGAGCTGGCCACGGTGATTGGCCACGAGATTGCCCACGCCCTGCGCGAACACAGCCGCGAAGGCATGAGCGAGGCCTACGCCAAGCAAGCCGGCCTGAATATCGTGGGTCAGCTGGCCGGGCTGTCGCAGACATCCATGCAGTTGGCCGCACTGGCCACCGACGTGGCGCTGTCCAAGCCGCATAGCCGCGTGATGGAAACCGAAGCCGACACCATTGGCCTGGAGCTGATGGCACGTGCCGGTTACAACCCGCAGGCCTCGGTATCGCTGTGGCAAAAGATGAAGCAAGCCGGTGGCGCTAGCGGCCCGAGCTTTATGTCTACGCACCCGTCGGGCGACGCGCGTATTGGCGAGCTGCAACGCCTGATCCCTAAAGTTATGCCGCTGTACCAGGCCGCCAAGCGTTAATAAAGCGTTTCACGTGAAACTTACCCCCGCCCGGCTGGCCGAACTGCAAGCTTGTGCGCTGGCGCTACCCGGTGCCCGCCGCGAGCTGCTGTGGGACGGCGTGACGGTACTGAAGGTGGAAGGCAAGATGTTTGCCACCTTCGTGGCCGACGCGCTGGCCTATAAGGTAGCCGATGCTGATTTTCTGGCGCTATCCGGCCTGCCCGGCGTGCGCCCGGCCCCCTATCTGGCGCGGGCGCACTGGATCAGCGTCGCCAGTACCGAGGCGCTGATCGTGGCCGATTTGCAGGCAGGGTTGGCCGCATCGCACCGGCTGGTGCTTTCCAAACTCCCCAAGAAAGTACGCACCGCGTACGGACTGTGACCATGGCCTACTTGTATATCAAGGCGTTTCACCTGTTTTTTGTCATCTCGTGGTTTGCCGGCCTGTTTTACCTGCCGCGCCTGTTTGTGAACCTGGCCATGGCCGCGCCAGGTGCCGAGTACGACCGCCTGCTGCTGATGTCGCACAAGCTGCTGCGTTTCATGACCCCGCTGGGCGTGCTGGCCATGGCGCTGGGCCTGGTACTGTGGCTGGGCTACGGCGTAAGCGGTGGCTGGCTGCACGCCAAGCTCACACTGGTGGCCGGCCTGATTGCCTACCACGGCTACTGTTTCAAGCTGCAGCGCGACTTTATCGCCCGGCAAAACACGCGCAGCCACGTGTGGTTCCGCTTCTTTAACGAGCTGCCGGTGCTGGTGCTGCTGGCGGTGCTGATTCTTGTGATCGTGAAACCGTTCTGATGAAACTGCTGCTCCCCGTAATACTGGCCACCCTGCTGGCCGGCTGCCAGCGCGACGACTGTACCGACGGCGTGTTCGTGCTGTCTGGCACTGACTGGGGCGATACCCCGGCGGCCACCACCGCTGCCCTGCCCGGCAAGCTGTTACCCGGCCAGGTACCACCCGGCCTGCAGCGCGCCAGCGACGGCCACTACCCCGGCACCAAGGCGTACTGCAGCGTGATTGCTGCGCGCAGCGACTACAGCGATGCGCTCAAAGGCGGCCGCCTGCAGCCGGGCCAGCCCTGGCATGTGTACCGGCTGGACGCCCGTTGGCCGCAAGACGTCTACCCTTACCGCGAGGCCGACTGGCGCCTGAAAGCCCCGGCCCGCCCCATCAAGAAAGAGGAATCCCATGGCAGTGGAAATTGAACGCCGTTACCGCGTAAACGGTGAGGCCTGGCGTGGCCTGGCCGAAGGCATGCGCTACCGGCAGGGTTACCTGTCGGTAGAAAAAGAACGCACCGTGCGCGTGCGCGTGGTGGGCGACCAGGCCTGGCTCACGCTGAAAGGCCAGATCAGCGAGATCAGCCGCCACGAGTTCGAGTACCCCATTCCGCTAGCCGAGGCGCAAACCATCATGGATGCCATGTGCCCGATGGTGGTGGACAAGCTGCGCTACCGCATCGAGATGGCCGGCTTTGTGTGGGAAGTGGACGAGTTCTTCGGCGAAAACGCCGGTTTGGTGCTGGCCGAGATCGAGCTGCCGTCGGAAGACACCGCATTCGACAAACCGGCCTGGCTGGGCGAAGAAGTTACCTTCGACGGCCGCTTTACCAACGCCTACCTGTCAAAGAATCCGTTTAGCCGCTGGTAAGCGGCTTCGGCAAACTGGCCGCCACCCCTGTGGGCTGGCGGCTTTTTCATGCCTGCTGTACGGGCAAGGGTTGGCCGATAGTGGCCAAGGCGCGGCCAAATAGCGCCGCCAGCGCGCGCGCCTGCGGGTGCTGGCTGCCCGGCGGCCGGTATACCGCCAGCGGCACGGTACCCAGCGCCGGCAGGCGCGGGTGGCGCAGCACGATGCTGTCTGGCGGCGCGGTGTCCGGCAGCAGGCCGGCCACGCCCAGGCCCGCGCGTACCGCCGCCTGTACCGCCGGCAGGCTGGCGCTTTCAAACACGATGCGCCACGGCTGGCCGGCCTGGTCCAGCGCCGCAAGCATGCGGTCGCGCCAGCTGCACGGCGGAGCAAACATCACCAGCGGCAGCGCGCCATCCGGCAGCGTGAAATAGCGGTCGGCGTACCAGTGCAGCGGGCAGCCGTGGGTTTCGTCGGCCACCACCGCCGCCGGCTGCTGCGGTAGTGGGGTGCACACCATGATATCCAGCTCGCCTTGCGCCAGCGCCGGGAACAGCCCCTTGCTCAGCCCCAGCTGCACCGATAGCCGCAGGCCGGGCTGATGCGCGGCGAAATCGGCCAGCACCTGCGGTAGGCAGCTACCGGCCAGGTCTTCCAGCAGGCCGATGCGCAGCGGCGCGCTGTCGTCGTCGGCGCTGGTGTAGTGGCCGGTCATGCCGTCGGTCAGCGCCAGCAGGCGGCGGGCGTGCGGCAGCAGGCGCTCGCCGGCGGCGGTCAGCACCACGCCGCGCGTGCTGCGCTGTAGCAGGCTATTGCCCAGTAGCTGCTCCAGCTTGCGCAGCTGCAGGCTCAGCGCAGGCTGGGTCTTGTTCAGCTGTTGCGCGGCGCGGTTGATGCTGCCGTGGTTCACGATGCTGACAAAGCTGCGCAGCAGGCTGGTGTCGAGGTCCATGGTTATAAGCCTTGCTTATGATTGTGCTCGAAAATGGCAGTCTACCTATAGCCAGGGTTGGCCGCTAGCATGGGTCATCATCCCTTTACCGGAGCGCACCATGTATCTGGCTGCCCTGTTGCTGGCCGTTGCCGGCTCGATTGTTTATCACCTGTCCATCAAGCAGATCCCGGCCGGGATCAACCCTTTCCTGACGCTGGCCATCAGCTACGGCCTGGCCATGCTGGTATGCCTGGCGGCCCTGCCTTTTGTCGCCGGCAGCCGCCAGCTGGGCGCGCTGGACTGGAGCAGCGCCGGCGTGGCGCTGGGCATTCTCGGTATCGAGCTGGGCTTTTTGCTGGCTTACCGTGCGGGGGGCAGTATGGGCGTGGCCGGGCTGAGCAGCACGGCGCTGAGTACCTTGCTATTGCTGCCGCTGGGTTACTGGCTATTCCGCGAAACCCTGTCCTGGCCACGGCTGGCCGGTGCCGGGCTGAGTTTGACGGGCTTGTGGCTGATGCTGCAGAAATAAGCCGCAGCCTTGGGCTACGATTAGCCTGCCTTGGGGTGAGAGCGGTAACGCTGAGGTAGGTGAAATATTTGTCCGTACAGTATGGACGAACTGGTTGTCGGGTAAGTGTCCCTGGCTGGGCATCGAGATTGGCAAGCGGCTTTTTCTTGCTCAGCTGCAGGCTAGTGAATAGAGCAGATCGGCCATGGTTTCAGGTTCGAGCGCCCCTGATGCGACATCTACCATGATGTCCTCCAGCTTCTGGCTGCGTATCAGCTCTATACCTTGTAGGTCTAGATACGTCAGTGCCGTCACCAAGGCGGTACGTTTGTTGGCGTCGTTAAAACAGTGCCCGCGAGCCAAGGCTTCTGCATAAAGCGCGGCAATACTGAATACATCATTAACGCCTTGGTACAGAATTTTGTTGTCGATGCGTGCCAGCGCGCCTTCTAGCTTGCCGGGCTCTGGCATGCCGATCAAGCCTGGCTCTTCTGCCAGGATGGCATCGTGAATCTCGATGACAAGCTGCGGTGTGATCATCGGTCCGCCAGTGCTTTAATGACCTTCTTATGGCGGCTAATAACCCGTTTGGCAGCGGTTTTTACCAAACGTGAGCCATCCTCGTTGGCCAAGGGAATGGCGACTGGTTTGACTGGCTGGGTGCGTTCTTTTACCCGGATACCATATGAATTAGAAGTTTTCATTTTTCCTCGGCTATAGCTCGTTAGCGTGCTTTGATTGTCGTAGCCTGGCGTGTCTTGCACAAGCTGTGTTTGGTTTTGTTCCGAGCCTGTCTGTGATGTACTGTGCATTAGCCATTTGCGGAGCCCTGCCATGCCCTACCTCGCTACCTATTCCCCCGATGCCCCCGAGCGCGCCGCGCTGGACGCCCTGCCCGGCCCTGTTTTGCTGGAGTTTGGTGCCGGCTGGTGCCCGCATTGCCAGGCGGCGCAGCCGGCTATCGAGTTGCTGCTGCAACAGGTGCCGCAGTGGCAGCACGTGAAGGTAGAAGACGGTGCTGGTCGCCGCCTGGGTCGTACCTTCCGCGTGAAGCTGTGGCCCACGCTGATCCTGCTGCACGGTGGTGTGGAGCTGGGCCGTGTGGTGCGGCCAACCTCTATGGCCGAGCTGGCACCGCTGCTGGCCTTGCTGCCCGCAGCGGGCTAGGCCGCCAGCGCGCCGAACGCTGCGTTTCTGCCCGGTGGTGGCCTTGCGCGCCGATTTGCCGGACAATCCTGCCCTTGATAACAGACGCCCGTTGCAGGGCGCGGCGCCGCCATGGCCACAACTGTGCTGCGGCGGCTGGATACAGGTCAACGCCCGCGCCGCGACGTTGCCGTATCCTGACCGACAGGATTTTGCCGGGTAGCGTGCGCTGCCCGATGCCCCATTAGCCCGTGCGGCGTGTGACGCCGCCAGAAAGGAATACGATGTCCCGCAATCTCGAGCTGTTTGAACGTGGCAAGCAGGTAATCCCCGGCGGCGTGAATTCGCCGGTGCGTGCCTTTGGTCAGGTAGGTGGTACGCCGCGTTTTGTGAAGCGCGCCGAAGGGGCCTACTTCTGGGACGCCGACGACAAGCAGTACCTGGACTACGTGGGCAGCTGGGGCCCGGCCATCCTGGGCCACGCCCACCCCGAGGTGGTGAAGGCGGTGCAGGATGCGGCGGTGGGCGGCTTGTCTTTTGGCGCGCCGACCGAAGGCGAGATCGAGATCGCCGAGGAAATCTGCAAGCTGCTGCCGTCGGTACAGCAGGTGCGCCTGGTGAGCTCGGGTACCGAAGCCACCATGAGCGCCATCCGCCTGGCGCGTGGCTTTACCGGCCGCGACCTGATCGTGAAATTCGAAGGCTGCTACCACGGCCACTCCGATAGCCTGCTGGTAAAAGCCGGCTCCGGTCTGCTGACCTTTGGCAACCCGTCGTCCGGCGGCGTACCGGCCGACTGCACCAAGCACACGCTGGTGCTGCAGTACAACGACGTGCAGCAGCTGGCCGACACCTTCAAGGAGCTGGGCGACAAGATTGCCTGCGTGATCCTGGAGCCGATCGCCGGCAACATGAACCTGATCAAGCCGTCGGCCGAGTTTGTGCAGGCACTGCGCAGCCTCACCGAGCAGCACGGTGCGGTGCTGATTTACGACGAGGTGATGACCGGCTTCCGCGTGGGCCTGCAGTGCGCGCAAGGCCTGCATGGCATTACCCCCGACCTCACCACCCTGGGCAAGGTCGTGGGCGGCGGCATGCCGCTGGCGGCGTTTGGTGGCCGCGCCGACATCATGGCCAAGATCGCCCCGCTGGGTAATGTGTACCAGGCTGGTACGCTGTCGGGTAACCCGCTGTCGGTGGCCGCGGGCCTGGCCACGCTGCGCCTGATCCAGCAGCCGGGTTTCCACGACACCCTGGGCCAGCGTAGCGCCAGGTTGGCCGCAGGCCTGGCCGACGCGGCCCGCGCCGCCGGTGTGCCGATGACCACCGACAGCGTCGGCGGCATGTTCGGCTTTTACTTTAGCGACCGCGTGCCCACCAGCTACGCCGAAGCCACGCAGTGCGATATCCCGCGCTTCAAGGCGTTTTTCCACGCCATGCTGGAAGAAGGCGTGTACCTGGCACCGTCCGCTTACGAAGCCGGCTTTACCTCGATTGCCCACACTGATGCGCTGATCGACGACACCGTCGCCGCCGCCGGCCGCGCCCTGGCACGTATCTGATCGCTACCCCGCGCCCTGGCGCCACACCCAAACACCCCGCCCTGTCTCAGCGCGGGGTGTTTGTTTTGCTGCACTGCGCATTGGCCGTGGCAGGCCGCCCGCGCTTGCCGTAGTATTACGGGTTTGTCTAACCCGCAGGCGTGGCTGCACCTTGGCCGCCGTGCCTGTTTAATTTGAATAATGGCTGAATAAAACAGCGCGGCCCGAATACTGCCTTTACCGGCAGGCCGCCGGTTTTGCCGCCATTGTTTATCAGGCTTACATGACTGCGCTTTCCACCGACTTTACGCTGGACACCCTGCCCGCCCACACCATGGCCGTGCTGCACGCGCTGGCCCTGCTGCCCTCGGGCGAGTCCAAGGCGGCGCTGCTGGCCCTGCTGCAGCTGAACCTGATCCGCGACGAACACGGCAAAGCCGTCAATGGCGACAAGCTGGGGGTGATCCTGGGCGACCTGGAGCACCGCGGTGCCATTGTGCGTACCGCCGGCCTGCCCTACCGCATTGCCCCGCCCGCCCGTAACGCCGTGCTGCTGCAGCTGATGGGCGAACAAGGCGAGCTGTCGGCCTGGGCCGAGCTGCTGTGCGAGCACCTGCCGCTACCGCGTAACCAGTGGGACGTACCCACCGCCACCGCTATCCAGCTGCGCCTGTGGCTGGCCATTTTGCAGGGCAAGGCCGAGCCTACCCAGCAGTGGCTGGCGCAGTACCAGCAGCTGATGCAGGCCGGTGGCGCCACCCCGCAGCCACCGTTCAAGCGCCTGTTTGCCAACGCGGCCGGCCGCCAGCTGTTCGACCGCCTGGACGACGACATCCAGGTGCTGCTGCTGCAAGACTACCTGCCCGACGCCAACTGGCGGCTGGATCACTTTGCCGAAGGCTACCGCTACGCGCTGTCGCGGCTGGACGACGGCTACCGCGACTGGGACGACCTCACTGCCCAGCTGCTGCTGCAGGGCGTCTGGCGTGCCGATTTCGAGCTGGTGCGCCAGCCCGGGGCCGAGGGCGACGGCCTGCCGGTAGCGCGCCTGTGCTACCTGCCGGTACTGCAAGGCCGTTTTGCCGAAGCGCTGTCCATGCTGGACGACTGGCTGGCCGACATCCGCGCGCAAACCAAAAAGCGCACCGTAGACCTGCCTGCCCCGCTGACCGCCTTTTACTGCCTGGCGCTGATCGGCAGCCAGGACAAGGCGCGCCAGCCGCAGCTCAAGCAGGCCATCGCCAGCGCCATCAAGCAGCGTTACGGCCATAGCTACTACGTGCTGCAGCATCTGCTGCTGCTGCAGGAAGGCGGCGCGCTATCGGCCAAACTGCAGCTGCCGGACGCCAGCGCCCTGTCGGGCATGGATGGCCTGCTGCTGGCCCTGGGTGCTTTCTGGCTGGATGTAAACCAGGCGCGTACCCCGGCCTGGCAGGCGGCGCTGGCCAGCTTCCGCGACCAGATGTTCGAAGAAGGCTATGTCTGGGTGGCCGAAGAGCTGGCCGCCCTGCTGGAACGCCAGTTTGGCGAACGCCGCGCCCACCCGCGCTGGCACGCCGAGCGTGGCCTGATACCGCTGGTGGCCGCCTACCAGCGCCAGGAAGCCTGGCAGCACGCGCTCAACGCGCTGAAGCTGCTGGGCGCCGGAAAATCCCCCGAAGGCAAGGCAAACGTGGATAGCAAACAAACCCGGCTGGCGTGGCTGCTCACGCTGGCCCCGCACGGCGCCCTGCTGGAGCCGCGCGAACAAAAGCTGGGGGCAAAGAGCCAGTGGAGCAAAGGCCGCGCCGTGGCGCTGCGCCGCCTGCTGGACGAGCCGGAAAGCTTTGATTACCTGCAAGAGCCAGACCGCCAGCTGCTGCGCTACATCCGCAGCCATCACGACCAGCACCACTATTCCAGCAACAGCGCCTGGGAGCTGGACGCCGAAAAGGCGCTGCCCTTCCTGGTAGGCCACCCGGCCATGTTCTGGGGTGACGCGCCCGACGTGCACATCGACGTGGTGGCCGGCAGCGTGGCGCTGCAGCTGCAAGAGCGCGACGGGCAGATCCGCCTGCGCCTGTCGCCGGCCAAGATCACCGCCGACAGCGAAGTGGTGTGGGAAAAAGACACCCCCACCCGGCTGATGGTGTACAGCGTGAGCCGCGAGGTGCGCCAGATCGCCGCCATTCTGGGGCGCGAGCTCACCGTGCCGGTAGCCGCCAAGGCGCAGCTGGTCGAAGCCGTGACCAGCATCGCCCCGCTGGTGCCCATCCATTCCGACCTGCCAGAGTTGGCCGCCAATGTGGACGCCGTGCCGGCCGACGGCACGCTGTACGCCCACCTGCTGCCGCTGGCGCAGGGCCTGCGCATGCAGCTCTTGGTGCGCCCGCTGCCTGGCGGTAGCTGGAGCCGCCCCGGCCAGGGCCTGGAAACCATCGTGGGCGAGCTGGACGGCCGCACCGTGCAGACCCAGCGCCGCCTGAAAGCCGAAAAAGCCGCGCTGCAAAAAGTGCTGGAAGCCTGTCCCGGCCTGGCTGCCGCCGAAAGCGACGGCCAGGAATGGCAGCTGCCGGACCCGCAAAGCGCCCTGCAAGTGCTGTCCGAGCTGCAGGCGCTGGACGCCAGCCTGCTGGCCTGCGTGTGGCCGGAAGGCGAACGCATGCGTATCAAGGGCCGCCGTGGCCTGCCGCAGCTGGCCATGGGCCTGAAACAGCAAGGTGACTGGTTCGTGCTGAACGGCCAGCTCAAGCTGGACGACGGCCGCGTGTTGCAGCTCAAGGAGCTGCTGGCGCTGGTGCAAAACCAGCCGGGCCGCTTCCTGCAGCTGGGCGACGAAGACTGGCTGGCGCTGACCGACGTGATGAAAAAACGCCTGGACGAGCTGGCGCTGCTGGCCGACCACGTGGGCAAGGACGGCGTATACCTGTCCGCCCTGAACGCCCCGCTGCTGGCCGAGCTGGCTGGCGAGGTGGGCGAGTTCGACGCCGACGACGCCTGGCAGCAACAGTTGGCCGCACTGGACAGCCTGCGCGACTACCAGCCGCAGGTGCCGTCCACGCTGCAAGCCACGCTGCGCGACTATCAGCAAGAAGGCTACGCCTGGATGTCGCGCCTGGCGCGCTGGGGCGTGGGCGCTTGCCTCGCCGACGATATGGGCCTGGGCAAGACCGTACAAACCCTGGCCCTGCTGCTGGAACGCGCACCGGATGGCCCGCAGCTGGTGGTGGCGCCGACCTCGGTAGCACTGAACTGGATCGCCGAAACCGCGCGCTTTGCCCCCACGCTGAAAGTGCGTGCCTACCAGCAGCAGCGCACGCTGGTGGGGCTGGACGCCATGGACCTGGTGATCGTCAGCTACGGCCTGCTGCAGCAAGACGCCGACGCCTTTGCCACCGTGCCGTGGCAAACCGTGGTGCTGGACGAGGCGCAAGCCATCAAGAATGCCGGCACTAAGCGCTCGCAAGCGGCCATGAACCTGCAGGCCGGCTTCCGCCTGGCCGCCAGCGGCACCCCGGTAGAAAACCACCTGGGCGAGCTGTGGAACCTGTTCCGCTTTGTGAACCCCGGCCTGCTGGGCAGCCAGGAGCGCTTTGCCCAGCGCTTTGCCACGCCGATAGAGCGCGGCGACAAAAACGCCCGCCGTGCGCTCAAGCAGCTGATCCAGCCGTTCATCCTGCGCCGTACCAAGACCCAGGTGCTGGACGAGCTGCCACCGCGTACCGAAATCACCCGCAAGGTACCGCTGTCTGCCGACGAGCTGCACCTGTACGAAGCCATGCGCCAGCAAGCGGTAGAAAAGCTGGACGAGCTGCAGGGCGAGGACGGCAAGCAGATGCAGGTGCTGGCCGAGATCACCCGCCTGCGCCGCTTCTGTTGCCACCCCAAGCTGGCCCTGCCGGAATCCACGCTGTCTGGCAGCAAGCTGGCCGCCTTTGCCGACATCGCCGACGAGCTGCTGCAAAACGGCCACAAAGCGCTGGTGTTCAGCCAGTTTGTCGACCACCTGGCGATCGTACGCCAGCTGCTGGACGAGCGCGGTGTGCGCTACCAGTACCTGGATGGTTCTACCCCGGCGCGCGAGCGCAAGGCGCGGGTGGATGCTTTCCAGAAAGGCGAAGGCGATATTTTCCTGATCAGCCTGAAAGCCGGCGGCACCGGCCTGAACCTGACCGCAGCCGACTACGTGATCCACCTGGACCCGTGGTGGAACCCGGCGGTGGAAGACCAGGCCAGCGACCGTGCCTACCGCATGGGCCAGCTGCGCCCGGTCACCATCTACCGCCTGGTGGCCGAGCACACCATCGAAGAACAGATCGTGGCGCTGCACCACGCCAAGCGCGATCTGGCCGACAGCTTGCTGTCCGGCGGCGATATCAGCGCCAAGCTGGATGCCGAGGCGCTGTTGGCACTGCTGAAAGGCGAGGCTGGCTAATAACGAAGTTGGCCAGGGTATAAGCTGGCTTGCCGATCACACCTACCGCTCATCCTCACGGATGGGCGGTATTTTTTTGCCCGTTACCCGGCGGCGTGGCTACCCCCGATACGAGGCAAGCACGGTGGCCAGGCAGTCACGAAATGGGCAGGCAGGCAACGCGAATACCCGCGAGGTTGGCCGCATTGTGTGACACCCGGTGTGGTAGCAGCGCCGCCAGTGGCCACGCTCCGCGTGGTATGCGGGCGAAAAATGCATGTATTATTTGTATGATTATTTGACGGATTAATACAATGCAAAAATAAAAACACAGCGCCAATGTATGTTTTGTGTGAATCAATTGTATTGATGTGTGATTTTCCGGGGAGGCGTACGTCTACATCACGCTTAGTCTTTGTTATGGCTGGTTGATTTCCTCGATTGCGCCTGTGTGCCTGCATGGCATTGTGTGATTTGTTGCAAAACCCATACACACACATGATTGTGGTGTGTGTATTTATTGTATTAATACTGCGCCGTCTGTATGATTGCTGTTTTTCGCCACCTGCCGGAGCCTGCCATGTCTGTATTGCCTGACTTTGAAAGTGCCGAATTCGCCCCCGCGCTGAAAGCCATCCGCAAACAGCTGCAGCTGTCCCGCACTGCCTTGGCCGCGCAGGTGGGCTTATCTACCGCTGCTATCCAGCGCTACGAAGCGCAAGACGGCAGCAATATCAAACCCAGCCGCGATGCCTACGAGCGGCTGTGCAAAGTGCTGGCCGATTTGCTCCAGCACAGCCCCGCGCCGGCCGCTGTCACCCCGCCTGCGGCCAGCCCCGTCCCCCCCGTTGCACTGCCCCCTGTTGTGCGTAGCGAGCCGCTGCTGGCCCCTGGCATTTTGTTGGCCGATGCCACGCTGGAGCAGCTGATTGCACGCGCCAAGTCCATGGGCGCCAAGAAAGTCACCATCGAGTTTTAATGCACTGGCCGCCGCGTCGTAGGCCAAGTCATATTGTGTGACGCAAAGTGTGACAATTGTGTGTTTTCAGTGCTTTGTATGATTCGTGACGCAATGTGTCACAAAATAAATCCCCCATACCCAAGCTGCTGTTTGCCCTGAATGGGCATGATGGCTATGCCAATCGGGTTTTTTGGCAGTAGACTGTCAGGTTTCGATAAGCCTGCCTGTGACCCCGCTGCCAATGACTGACCCCTTAGCTTCTACCGAAGAGCTGATCCAGCAAGCCAATACCCTGCACGCTAGCGACCTGCTGCAGGCACAGCACTATGCCGAGCAGGCCGTGGCGCGTGCCGAAGGCCAGGTATTGCTGCGCGCGCAGGCCTTGCAGATTCGTGGCCGCATCTACAGCTCGCGCGGTTTGCTGGGGCCGGCACTGGAAGATGCCCTGGCGGCCCGCCAGCTGTTTGCACAGCTGGGGGATGATTTCAGCGTGGCGGTGCAGGATGCGCTGATCGGCAACGTGTATGTGCACGAAGGCCTGTTTACCGACGCCCTTACCCTCTACCTGCAAGCCTTGCCGCATATCGAGCAATCTCAGGCTAGCGAGTGGCACACCAGGCTGCTGAATAACCTGGGCTACGCCTATGTGCAGATCAAGATGGCCGACAAGGCCGCGCCGTTTATCGAGCGCTGCGTGGCGCTGGCGCGGCAGAACGGGCACCAGCACACCCTGGCCATGGCGCTGGACAGCCTGGCGCGTGCCTACATGCAGCAAGGCAAATTTGCCGAGGCGCGCCAGCTGCTGGGCGAGGCGCTGTTTCTGTTTAGCGCCACCGATACCAAGGGCTACGAGTCGCTGTGCGAGCTGTACCTGAGCTACGCCAGCAGCGAAGCCGGCCTGGGTAACCTGCCCGAGGCCCTGCACCTGCTGGACAAGGTGCAAGCACTGGCGCGTGAACACGGCCGCCTGCGCCAGGAGGCCGACGCGCTCTATCGTGCCGGTGCGCTGTACCGTCAGCACGGCCGCTGCGAGGCGGCGCTGGGCAAGCTGATGCAGGCGCTGGCGCTGCTGTCGCTGCACGATATGCGTAGCGCACTGCATGAATGCGACTACGAAGCCGCCATGTGCTACCAGGCGCTGGGCGATTACCAGCTGGCGTTCGAGCATTTTCAGCGCTTTCATCAAGGCCGCGAACGGGTGTTTACCCAGCAGTTCGAGGCGCGCATGAAGCACGTGGAGCTGATGTTCCGCCTGCATCAGGCCGAGCGCGAGCGCGAGTACTACCGTGAAACCAGCCATAACCTGGCGCGGGAGGTAGAGCGGCGCAGTGCGCGCCTGCAGGCGGCCGAGCAGCAGGCCAATACCGATATGCTGACCGGCCTGCCCAACCGCCACCATTTCTGGCCGCGTGCCGACGCGATACTGAGCCAGGCGGCGCGCTGGAGCAGCCTGGTGCTGGTGGATGCCGACCATTTCAAGCGGGTAAACGATACTTTTGGCCACCTGGCCGGCGACCAGGTGCTGCGGCGTATTGGCGAGCTGTTGGCCGCACTGGCCCGCCCGCAAGACCTGTACTGCCGTTTTGGTGGCGAAGAATTTGTGCTGCTGTTGCCCGACACTCGTGCTGCCGAGGCGGCGTTGCTAGCCGAGCAGTTGCTGCAACAGTTGGCCGCAAGCGCCTTCAGCCTGCTGCCTGGCCATCAGGTCACACTCAGCGCCGGGGTGGCCGAGCTGTATGCCGATGGCGCATCGGGTGGCAAGCAGCGCTTGCGTGCCTTGCTGGGTGCGGCAGACCAGGCGCTGTACCGCGCCAAGGATGGCGGCCGGCACCAGGTGTGCCTGGCCAGCGTGCAGGGGGCTGGCCAGCCTTCGTGCGGCTAAGCCCTCCTGTTGTGGCCGCTATGGCCCCCTTACACCCGGGCTGGCGGCGTTGGCACGCGCCGCTATGGTCCGGGATGTTGCCAGTAGCGCTGGCTATCAGGCGTGTGGAAAGCCGGGGTTCCACGCGACTTCCCACAAAAAACCGTCCGGGTCGCGGAAGTAGCCGCTGCGCCCGCCCCAGAACACGTCTTCTGCCGGTTTGACGATGCTGGCGCCGCGTGTGGCCAACTCGGCCAGCAGCGTGTCTACCTGGTGCTTTTCGTGCACATTGTGCGCCAGCGTAAAACCGGGAAACGCGGCGGGCGGGCTGTTCGCTACGGTGGCGTCTGCGGCCAGCGCTGCGCGCGGGTAGAGCGATAGCCAGGTTTTGCCCAGCTCGAAAAACGCTACACCGGCGCCGTCCGGCATCGGTACCTGCGGCAGCTGCAGCACATCACGGTAAAACGCGGTGGCGCGGGCCAGGTCGGCCACGCCCAGGGTGACAAAGCTCAGTCTTGCTTCCATGGTGTTTCCTTTTCGGTCTGTTCAATGTTTTCTTGGGCTGTGGCCGCTTGCTGCCGCATGCAGTGTGAAGGGAAGTGCCCGTCACCGTGTCATGCACTGCCGTGGCGCTTTTTCAGGGTTGGCCGCTGTCCTGGCGGTGCCACGGCTGGTGTGTTTCGCGGTGCAGGCGCGCACGGGCGGCGTCCCCTGCATCGCTGTGCTGCAAAAAGGCGTCCAGCGAGACCTGTGCCGGCCACGGGGCCGTGCCGGGCTGTAGCCGGGCGATGCGATCGATACGGAAGTGGCGGTAATCGCCCCGTAGCAGGCACCAGGCGCCCAGGGTCCAGCGGTCGCCCCAGAAGAACAAGCCCAGCGGTGCCACCTCGCGCAAGGTGGCGTTGCCGGCCTCGTCGCGGTAGTGCAGCTGCAGGCAATGCCGGGCCTCGCAGGCGTGGCGCAGCGCCGGTAGCTGCGTGAGCGGGTAGCTGCCGGCGGGGGGCACAAACAGCGGCGCGGCGGTAAGCCCGGCGCTACCCAGCACGGCATGGATCTTGGCCAGCGCACTGGCGGCGGCCTGCGCGGTGGCGCTGTCGGCCCAGGCGCTGAGCATGCGCGCGCCCACTTCCAGTGCGGCCAACTCGTCGGCGGCAAAGCTCAGCGGCGGCGGGGTAAAGCCGGCTTCCAGCCAGTAGCCTTCGCCCGCTTCGCTATTCACCGGTGCACCGCTGGCCAGCAGGTCGGCCATATCGCGGTACACGGTGCGCTGCGATACCTCCAGCCACTGCGCCAGCTGCGCCGCGGTGGTACGCCGCCGCCCGCGCAGCAGCAGCAGGATCTGCATCAGGCGGTCAGCGCGGCGCATCGTGCTTTGCCAGTGTCAGGATGGCGGCGATGCTGGCCCGTGCTTGCGGGCTGTTCTGCCAGCAGCTGCTGCGCAGCAGGCCGGCTATTTGCTGGCAGATGTCTTGCGCATCGGCCCCGGCTAGCTGTGCCAGCGAGCTATAGCCTAGTTGTTCCAGCCGGCTGATAACCGTCGGGCCCACGCCTTTCAGGGCCAGCATGGCGGCGTGTTCGTGTGCGGGGAACGGCATGGCGCTCTCTTAAGTCGTTGTGCTTGGCGGCAGTGTGATACCCATGGCGTGGGCAATCAAGGCAAAGTCACCGGCGCTGATTTCCAGATGCCCACAGCGCAAAGGGTAGCCCCAACGCGCCGGGTTTTCTATAAATGAGAGCGTGTGTAGCAAGGGGCGGATCGCCGCCGGCTGGCCGGGCAGCCAGTGGATGTCGCGGCGCCACGGCACAAAGCCTTCGCCCATCGCCACCTGATACGCGCCACCGTCGGCCACGTAGCCCAGCGCGGTGAACTGCTGGCAAGGTTCGCGGCCCTGCAGGGTGAGCACTGGCGAGTAGTACACCAGGCCATCGCCGGGCTGCATGCGCGCCAGCGGTGCCTGTTTGCCGTGGCAGAGCTGGGCAAAGCCGCCGGCGAGGCCCCGGCACACGTGCTCGCTGCAGGCCACGCCTACCCAGTAGCGTGGCGGGCGGGGGGCGATGCCGCCCAGTATGCCTTGCCGGCTCATGGCGCTTGCTGCTGCCACGCCGCCTGCAGGTAGGCGGCCACCTGTTTGCGGCCAACCTCGTCCAGGCTGTGCAGCTTGATGTGGCGGCGCAGCTTGCCGCTGCCTTCCAGTACCTGATGCGGGTCGGCCAGCTGCGCCCCGGCGCTGAATTCCAGCGACACGTGGGCACGATAGGCAAACAGCCCGCAAAAGGGCTGCTGGTCGGCAAACAGGATGCCGCCGTATTTGATGTCTTCCTGTATGCCGGGCGCGAGCGCCAGGATGTGCTGGCGTACCGCCAGCAGGATGGCGTGTTGCTGTGGCTGCTGCTGGCTGATATCGAGCAGCCACTGTTGTGTGCGGGAAACGGTGTGTGACATGGCAGGTACCTGTGGTGGTGGATCAGGGTTCGGTGTGCAAGCCGATGATGTTGCCCTCGCTGTCGGCAAACAGGCCGATCTGGCCATTGCCATCCGGCAGTGACATCTCGGGCAGCACCATCCGTCCGCCGTGCCGGGTGGCGCGGGCCAGCACGGTACTGACATCGGGGCTGCCATCCAGGTAAATGCGTGTGCCATGGGCAGCAGGCTGCAGGCGCAGGCTGGCCATAATGCAGCCGCTGCTGTCGGGGAAGACGGCGATGCGCTCATCCATGACGTGTTCTACTTTCAGTTCCACGTGGAACACTTGCTGGTAAAACGCGACGGCACGGTCAAAATCGGTAGCGGGGATTTCAAACCAGTGAATCATCTTGTTCATGGGGTGTCTCCTGACAGGTCAGCCGGCTGGCTGTTGTCAGGCACTATGCAGCAGGCCTACTGACAGCATTCTGTCAGCAGGCACAGGGTGGTGATTGTGCGGTGGCAAAACGGCAACAGCCCTTCGTGTGGCCGTGCCTCATTTATCGGCGTGCTTTTTGCTTTTGCACTAAAGCACGGTGCGCTGGGTATCATCACCCGCTGCGTACTTGCGCAGCCATGCGGGTTTACGCTGCAGGCGCCATGGCTAACTGGCTAAAAGGAAAACATTTTCTGTCTATGTGTGGCTACCCGACATGCTCACCATCATGAGTAAACCCGCCTCCACGCGCCAAGGCCTGGCGCTCAGGCGGCGCATCGCCCTGGCGCTGCGCCGCTCGCGGCACTGCCAGGACAGCGGCCAGCACCAGGCAGGCGTGCAGGCTGCCGAGGAGGCTTTATTGCTGTGCGAGCTGCCGCAGCACCGCCCGCAATGGCAGCAGGCCATGGTGCAGCTGGCCTTGCACCAGTTTCGCATGGGCCAGTTTTCCGATGCGGTGCGTAGCGGGCTGGAGGTGGCCGCCACACTGGATTTTGGCCCCGATGCCGCCCTGCGCGCCGAGGTCTTGTGCGTGGTAGCCATTGCCTGCAACGAAATGGGCCTGATGCAGGACGGGCTGAAATACGCACTGGAAGCCCTGGCCGCAGCCCGTACCAGCAACGACACCGCGCAGACGATCAACGCACTGAACCGGGCCGGCGTGTGCACCTATGGCGCGCTGGGTGATATGGCGCAAGGCGAACAGCTATTGCGCCAGGCCGCCGAGCAAGCCCGGCTGGCAGACCTGCCGGTATTGCTGTTTGCCGCGCGTAACAACCTGGGCACGCTCTACAGCAGCGAGGGCCGCAAACAGCTGAAGCTGGGCAAGCAGGCCGAAGCCCACCGTCTGCTGCACATCGCACTGGCGCATTACCACGATGCCTGGCAAAGCGTGGCCCACGCAGGCAACCGCCACCAGTGGGCCATGTTGCAAACCAATCTGGCCGAAGCGTACGCAGACCTGGATGAGTTCGACCACGCCCGCGCCGCGCTGGCCGAGCTGCGCCAGGCGCTGGCCGGTAGCGACTTTCACTCGTTGCAACGTAATGCCGACCTGATCGAAGCCACCCTGCTGCAACGTAGCGGCCGGGTAGCCGAGGCGGTGGCCGCGCTGCAGCAGATGCTGGGGTTGCCGGGCAATATGATCGAGTTCGACATGCGCCGTTTTGCGCAGGAAGAGCTGTACCGGCTGTACAAAGCCAGCGGCCAGTTCGAGCTGGCGCTGGCCCAGCTGGAAGCCATACGCCACAGCGAGCAAGAACAGAACGAGCAGCGCAGCAGCACGCAGGGCTGGGCTATCCGCAAAGAGCTGGAAATCACCAGCGTACAGCTGGCGGCCGAGCGCGAGCGGCTGCAGGCCGAGCGCGAACGCCTGCGCGCAGCGCAGCTGGAAGCAGAAAAAGTGGTGACCGAGGCGCGCATGAGCGAGCTGGAGCAAGCCGTACTGATCGACCCGCTCACCGGGGTAGGCAACCGCCGCTGCCTGGATCAGCAAGGCCCGGCCAGGTTGGCCGCATTGGGCCAGCAGCTGCACGGCATGGCGGTGGTGGTGGTGGATCTGGACCATTTCAAATCCATCAACGACCGCTTTGGCCATGAGGTCGGTGATGAAACGCTGAAAAAAGTGGCGCAGATCATGGTGTTGCGTACCCGTGGCAGCGACCTGACCGTGCGCTTTGGCGGCGAAGAGTTTGTGCTGCTGCTCATGGAGCAGTCGCTGGACAGCGCGCTGGCCTGTTGCGAGCGGCTGCGCCTGGCCATCCTGGATTACAGCTGGCACGAGGTACACCCCTTGCTGCACGTTACCGCCAGCTTCGGCGTGCACTGGTGCCATGCCCCGCAGCCGTGGGCGCACGCTCTGCGCCAGGCCGACCTGGCGCTCTATCAGGCTAAACGCTTCGGGCGTAACCGCCTGCAGCTGGCCAGCACGGGCTAGCGCCGCACAGGATTTCAGGGTGCTACCGTAAAAAAGCCGCCAGAGAAAGGCGGCTTTTTTGCTGCTGCCCTGTCAAGGCAGCAGGCTGAACTGATGCTGCCAGCGCAGTAGCCAGCGCTGGCGCGAGCGCGCGTCGGTTTGGTCTTCCTGCCATTCCAGCGACCCCTGCTGCTGTTTGGCCGGCTGCCAGCGCAGGCGCACGCCAATGACTTCGGGCTGATGCTGGCTGCTAGCGATGCCGGCTTCTGTGGCCAGTATTGCGGCATTGGTACCGGTTAGCGTGTGCCGCAGGCGCAGGCGCTCGTAGCGTACGCTGGCGTCCACTCCGGCCAATAGCGGCGCTGCGGTGGTGGCTTCCACGGCTAGCCAGTCGGTACGGCCATCGTAGTCTACCTGCCCGGTAGCGCTGCCCAGCGTGCCTTGTTCTTGCCGGCTGCCTAGCGCGCCGCGCAGGGTCACGCCGTACAGTTGGCCGCGTGCGGCCAACTCCAGCCACTGGCCATCGCCGTTCAGGCAGGCCAGCGTGCGCTGGCAGCCGCGGGCACCACCATGGCTATGGCTGTGGCCGTCGCCAGCCAGCGCGTTCTGGCGGCTGACGCGTGGCGTATCTGCGGCGGTCAGGCCCAGTTGCAGCGGGCCCAGGTCTTGTTCCAGCGCCAGCAACCACAGGCCAGCCTGTGCGCCAGCGCGGCGGGTGCCGGGGTTGCTTTCGCCGCGCAGTGCCGACAGCGTCAGGCGGCGGCCAGGCTGTTGCAGCTGCAGGGCCAGGCCGCTGTCGTGCCAGTGGTCGTGGCCGCCGGTGAGCAGCGTGTCGCGCAGGCTGCTGCGCCCCCATTCGTCGGCAGCCAGGGCCTGTGCCGGGCTAAAACGGCCAGCTTGCAGCGCCAGGCTGCCGGGGATGGCGGCCCAGCGCAGCCAGGCCTGGTCGTTGGCCAGCTGTTCGCGCTCGCGGTCGTAGCTGACGGCCCACTGTGTTTGCAGGCCGGGCAGCCAGCGTGCTTGCCAGGCTAGCGTGCTGCGGTCGGCATTCAGCTCGCGCAGGCTGGCGGCAGCCGGGTGGTCGATCTGCACCAGTGCCGCCGGGGCGGTGTGGCTGCCGCGGCCCTGGCGCAGGTCCAGGTCTAGCGTGAGCTGCTGGGCCGGGGCCGCGCTATCGGTATCGTCATCGTGGCTAACGCCGTCGTGCGCCCAGCTGCCTGCGCTACTGGCCAGCAGGGAAAGGATTGCTAAAGCGCGGGCTGGTGAGGAGTGTGTCATCGGTAAGGGTCTTCAAAAAGGCAATGATGTCCTGCTTGTCCTGGGCGCTCAGGTTGATGCGCGTGATCAGGTCGCTTTTGTACGGGTTCAGGCGGCCATCACCGGCGTGCGGGCCGCTGCTGAGGTTGCGCCCGCCTGCGGCGTAGAAATCCAGCACTTCTTCCAGCGTGGCGATGCTGCCGTCGTGCATATAAGGCGCCGTGTTGGCGATATTGCGCAGGCTGGAGGCGCGGAAGGCGCCCATATCGGCCGGCAGGCTGGTGAACTCGAACAGGCCACGGTTGGGGAAAGGGAAGCCGCCTTGGCCGTCGATGTTGTACAGGCCGGTGTTGTGGAAGGCGCGGTTCACCTCCGGGCTGCCCAGGTGGTTGGTCTGGTCGTTGAAGTTGAAGCTGCCGTGGCAGTGGAAGCACTCGGCGGTTTCACCCATGAACAGCTGCATGCCGCGCAGCTCTTCGGCGCTGAGTACGGCTTTTTTCTGCAGGTAGCGGTCGTATTTGCTGTCAAAGCTCAGCAAGCCGCGCTGGAACGTGGCAATGGCTTTGATGATGTTGCCAAAGGTGATGGTGTCGCTGCTGCTGCCAAAAACATCGGCAAAGCGCTGGCGGTAGCCGCTGTCTGCCTTGATGCGCGCCAGCACGGTGTCTTTATTGCTGTCGTCGATGCCCATTTCTACCGGATCGGTGCCAAACAGCGGCACTTCCATCTGGCGCTCCAGTGTGGTGAGCGAGGGGTTGGCCCAGGTATAGGTGCTGTGCCAGGCGCTGTTGGCCAGGTGCTGGGCATTGCGATGGGTCAGCTCGCCGGTACTGCCAGGCGACACCGCCAGGCCATCGGTAAAGGCCTTGTCCTGATGGTGGCAGCTGGCGCAGCTTTGCGTGCCATTGCCAGACAGGCGCTTGTCGTAGAACAGCTGGCGGCCCAGCTCGAACTTGGCTTCGCTCATCGGGTTATCCGCCGGTACCACCGGGGTGGGCACGTCGGCCGGCAGGCTCCATTGCCAGCCGCTGGTGCTGCGCGACGGGTCGACAACCGTGGTGCCGCCGGCACCACCGCCACCCAGGCAGCCAGCCAGCAGCGCACTGCTGGCCAGGGTGATCAGCAGTGCGCGCATTATTTGCTTTCTACGCGGAAGGCCGGCACGTTGCTGCCGTCACCTTTGGCTTGGCCGGCCGGGCTGGTGGCCAGGTTCAGGTCGAGCTTGTCGAAGATGGCCGGGCATTCCGGGTCGGTGGTGCCGCTCATGCAGCCCACCGAGCTGCCATTGTCTTGCGACAGATTGCTGCTGGCCAGTAGCTGCTGGATGTCCAGTACCACTTGCTGGCTGGACGGGTTGAAGGCGGCAAACTTCACTGGCAGGCGGTTGGGGTTGCTGCAGCTCACGCCCAGGCCGGTGAGGCTGTCGCCACCCGTGCAGTTGGTGGAGCCCAGGTGAATGTTAAAGGTGGTGGCGGTGGTGGGCGGTGTGGTATTCGGTCGGGCCACGCCGCCTACCGGGTTGAGCTCTACTTTCATGAACTTGCGGCCAACCTGCCAGCTCCAGGCCATGGCCTGGATATTCAGGGGTGCCGGGGCGGTGGCGTAGGGCAGATGGTTCATGCCGACCGTCGCATTGCTGCTGTTGGTGCTGGTGTACGGCACACCCACCTGGAAGCTCAGGCCTACGTAGTTGCCGCTATCGATGGTGCCCTGTACCAGATTATTGGTAGCGGCCGTGCCGGCTGCGCACGCGCTAGTGGCATTTTCGAAGTCCAGCAGTGAGGTATCCAGGTATTGCCACTGGCTGTCCTGGGTCAGCTTTACTGGTACGGCATTGCCTTGGGCGGTGATCAGTTTTACATCGTGTACGTAGAAGCGGGCGTCTTTCAGGTCGGCCGTTGCGGCACTGGTGCCCAGGTTGCTCACGGGCGTGCCGCAGCTAACGTTGTTATTACCGGCTTTCAGCGCAAACTGGATGCTGACCGGGGCGGTGACAGGTGTGTTGCTTGTGCTGGCGGCCGGGGCAGCACCGCCGCCGCCGCCACCTAGCAGGCAGGCGCTAAGTAAGAGTGGCAGCGTGGCAAGGGGGAGCAAGGCTGTGCGCATGGTGTGGTTCTCTCTTGTGTCGATATAGAAACAAAAGAGAATTATCCAGACACATGACGTGTTGATAGTGCGGCAAATTGTCGCATTGCTGCGGCGATTTGCCGCAAAAGCAGCAGAGTTTTGACCAATATCAGGTGGATTACACCCCGGTTATCCGCTTTTCCATCATCAGGTAGGGGGTGCCACCCAGGCCGGACTGGGCAAAGCCTTCGCCCTGATACAGGCTGCGGCCAACGTGGTTATCGGCGCGGACTTCCAGCGTGACTTTGGCGCAGCCCCGCGCCAGCGCTGCGGCTTCTACCGCCTGCATCAGCGCGCTGCCCAGCCCCAGGCCGCGCGCGGCGGGCAGCACGGACAGGTCGTGCAGATTGCACACCGGGGCGGCGTAAAAGCTGGAAAACCCCAGCACGCACAGCGCATGGCCTGCCGGCTGGCCGCCCTGCTCGGCAATCAGCGCAAACAGGCCGGGGTGCTGCGCCAGCGCGGCGGGCAGCTGCTGGCGGGCATGCGCGGACAGCCCTTCGCCGCCGCCCATGGCGTCGCGCGCGTAGGCGTCGGTCAGCTGCATCAGCAGCTGGCAGTCACCGGCATCGGCCAGGTTGGCCGCACGGATGGCCAGGGGGCTCATGGCGCGCTGCTGGCTGCCGGCGGGGTGGTGTTTTTGGGCAGATACAGCGGGCCTTTGTAGCCACAGGCGGTGACAGTGAGGGATAGCAGGGCAAGCAGGAGTGCAGTACGCATACGGAATCCGGGTGCTATGGCAAAATGGCAGTCTATCAGGCCGTTGCCGTACTGCCCATGCAGTGCCGCGTGCGGCCAACCTTGAGACAGGATGACACCATGACCGAAAGTGATTTTCTGGGCCTGACCGATGGCCTTTTCCGCCGCATTGAAGACGCGCTGGAAGACGCCGGGCTGGATACCGACTGCCTGATCAACGGCAACGTAATGGAAATCGAGTTTGAGGACGGCACCAAGATCGTGGTGAACCGCCATGTGCCGAACCGTGAAATGTGGATTGCCGCCAAAAGTGGCGGTTTCCACTTTGCCCTGCGCGAAGACGGCCAGTGGCTGGCCGCGCGCGACGGTGCCGAGTTTGGCGCCACGCTGTCGCAGGTGGTGAGCGCGGCCAGCGGCGAAGCGTTTAGCTTTGTCGTATAAATGACAGAGCTGGCCCTGCTGGCCGGCCTGGCAGCGTCGGCTTTTTTGTCGGCCACGGTACTGCCGGGCAACTCCGAGCTGGCGCTCTCTGCCCTGTTCTATCAGCAGCCATCCTTGCTGTGGCCTGCTGTCTTGGTGGCCAGCGTCGCCAATACGGCGGGCAGTGCCACCAGCTTGTGGCTGGGGCGCCGCGCCCCGGCCAAGGCCTTGCCGGCACGCACGGCGGGCTGGTTTGCCCGCTTTGGCCCGGCGGCCTTGTTATTGAGCTGGGTACCGCTGCTGGGCGATGCGCTGCCGCTGGCGGCCGGCTGGCTGCGGCTGCCGTGGTGGCCCTGCCTGCTATGGTTGGCCGCAGGCAAGACGCTGCGTTATCTGTTGCTGGCCTGGGGTCTGCAGCAGTGGCTGTAAGCCGTGGTAGACGGCAGGGCGTACGCCGCCAGCTGCCGTGTACGGAAATCCGGACGCACAGCCCGGCGGCGACACCGATACAATAGCGTTTTGCTGGCCTGCCCGGCCGTGCCGCGTCGCTGGCCGGTAGCGTGCAGGGCAACACCGATTTTGCAAGCTGCCACACCCTGGCCGGTGCGGGCGGCTTTCGTTTTTTGAAGAACTGAGCGTGCCATGAGCAAACATATTCCGCGCAAGCGTTTCGGGCAGAACTTTCTGCAGGACCAGCGCGTCATCGAAGACATCGTTAATGCCGTTGGCGCCCAGCGCAGTGATGTGGTGGTGGAAATCGGCCCCGGCCTGGGGGCGCTGACACGCCCGCTGCTGCAGCGTCTAGACCACCTGCATGTGGTGGAGATCGACCGTGATATCATCAGCCGCCTGCGCGGCGAGATCTCGCCCAAGCGCCTCACCATTCACGAAGGCGACGCGCTGGCGTTTGATTTCGGCAGCGTGTGCGAGGGCCAGTTCAAGCTGGTAGGCAACCTGCCGTACAACATTTCCACCCCGCTGCTGTTCCACCTGGCCTGCTACGGCAACCGCGTGATCGACATGCATTTCATGCTGCAAAAAGAGGTGATCGACCGCATGGTGGCCGAGCCATCCACGCCGGATTACGGCCGTTTGACAGTCATGTTGCAATATCGCTTCGATATGGAACAGATCTTGCTGGTACCACCGGGTGCGTTCTACCCGCCGCCAAAAGTAGACTCGGCGGTAGTGCGGATGATTCCGGATGCGGGCCGTTGCGGCATAGCCGACAACGAAACCCTGCTGGAAGAGCTGGTGGCCCAGGCGTTTGCCCAGCGTCGCAAGACCCTGCGCAACAACCTGAAAGGCCTGGTAAGCGACGAAGAGCTGGCATCGGTAGGCATCGATGCAGGCTGGCGTGCCGAAAATGTCAGCGTGGCGCAGTATGTATCGCTGGCCAACCTGGTAGCCCGTCGCGGCTGAGCCGTGTTGCAGTGCGCCTTGTGCGCGCTGCCCGGCATGGACACAATCCGGAACATACCGGCCTGGCACAAGACTGCGCTACGCAGCGGCCGGGCCAACGCCAACTGGTGGAAGAGAGAGAAACCATGATTCGTTTCAATAATGTACACAAGTGGTTCAAAGACCTGCACGTGCTGAACGGCATTAATCTGCAAGTGCAGCAAGGGGAAGTGGTGGTCGTGTGCGGGCCGTCCGGCTCGGGCAAGTCCACGCTGATCCGCACCGTGAACCAGCTGGAAAGCATCAACGAAGGGGAAATCTGGGTAGACGGCAAAAACGTGGCCGACCCCAAGACCAACCTGAATGCCCTGCGCGCCGAAGTCGGCTTTGTGTTTCAGCATTTCAACCTCTACCCCCACCTGTCGGTACTGGACAACATCACCCTGTCGCCTATGAAGGTAAAGGGCATGGACCGCGCGGCTGCCGACAAGCAGGCCGTTACGCTGCTGGAGCGCGTTGGCCTGGCGCACAAGAAAGACGCCTTCCCTGCCATGCTGTCCGGCGGGCAGCAGCAGCGCGTGGCGATTGCCCGTGGCCTGGCCATGGAACCGCGCGTGATGCTGTTTGACGAACCTACCTCGGCACTGGACCCGGAAATGATCGGCGAAGTACTGAAGGTAATGAAAGATTTGGCCGAGTCCGGCATGACCATGATGGTGGTGACCCACGAAATGGGCTTTGCCCGTGAAGTGGCCGACCGCGTGGTGTTTGTCGACCATGGCCAGATAATTGAAGAAGCGCACCCTGAGCACTTCTTCACCAACCCCCAGCACGATCGCGCCAAGCAGTTCCTGCGCCAGCTGCTGACACCGATGAATTGAATCGCAGTAAACCGCACCGGTGCCGGCGCGGCCTGAATAAAAGCAACATCACTTGAGAAACTGGAGAAACTTATGCGTTTTACTACCCGTCTGCTGACCACTGCTGTCATCGCTTCTGCCTTTGCCGCCCCGGCCATGGCAAATACGCTGGAAAAAATCAAGGATTCCGGCGTGATCGTGCTGGGTCACCGCGATGCTTCCATCCCGTTCAGCTATCTGGCTGACGGCCCGAACCCTATCGGCTACTCGCACGACCTGCAGCTGAAAGTGGTAGAAGCCGTGAAAAAACAGCTGAAAATGCCGAACCTGCAAGTGAAGTACAACCTGGTAACCTCCCAGACCCGTATCCCGCTGGTACAGAACGGCACCGTGGATCTGGAATGTGGTTCCACTACCAACAACCTGGAGCGTCAGAAACAGGTGGCTTTCTCGGTAGGTATCTTTGAAATCGGTACCCGCCTGATGACTGCCAAGACCTCCGGCGTAAAAGACTTCCCGGACCTGAAAGGCAAGAACGTGGTGACCACTGCCGGTACCACTTCCGAGCGCCTGCTCAAGGCCATGAACGCCGAGAAGCAGATGGGCATGAACATCATCTCCGCCAAAGACCACGGCGAATCGTTCCTGATGCTGGAAACGGGCCGTGCCGTTGCCTTCATGATGGACGACGCCCTGCTGTACGGCGAAATGGCCAAGGCCAAGAACCCGGCCAACTGGGTGGTAACCGGCAAGCCGCAGTCTTTCGAAATCTACGGCTGCATGCTGCGTAAAGACGACCCGGCCTTCAAGAAAGTGGTCGATGATGCCATCAAGGCCACCTTCAAGTCCGGCGAAATCAACAAGATCTACAGCAAGTGGTTCATGAACCCGGTTCCGCCAAAAGGCCAGAACCTGAGCTTCCCGATGTCCGACGAGTTCAAGGAACTGATTGCCAAGCCGACCGACAAGTCCGCCGAGCAAATGTAATACCTGCATGAACGCCCAAGCGGGTTTGTTCGGGTTGCGGCCAACGTAACCGGGCCGGGGGCTTGCCCCCACCCGCTTGCGAAGGGGCGCGGCTTGCGCCCCTTTTTCTTTGGAGAAGTGTATGAATTACAACTGGGACTGGAACGTCTTTTTCAAGTCCACCGGTATCGGCAGCGAAATCTATCTGGACTGGTTCGTGTCCGGCCTGGGCTGGACCATTGCCGTGGCCCTGGTGGCCTGGATTGTGGCGCTGATCATCGGCAGCGTGCTGGGCGTGATGCGCACCCTGCCCAACAAGCTGTTGTCCGGTATTGCCACCGCCTACGTGGAGCTGTTCCGTAACGTACCGCTGTTGGTACAGCTGTTTATCTGGTACTTCATGGTGCCCGACTACCTGCCAGAATCCACGCAGGTCTGGTTCAAGCAGGAGCTGAACCCGGCCACCTCCGCCTATATCTCGGTGGTGGTGTGTCTGGCGCTGTTTACCGCTGCCCGTGTGTGCGAGCAGGTACGCACCGGTATCCAGGCCTTGCCCAAAGGCCAGAGCGCGGCTGCACTGGCGGTGGGTTTTACCCTGCCGCAAATGTACCGCCACGTGCTGTTGCCACAGGCTTTCCGCATCATCATCCCGCCACTTACCAGCGAATTCTTGAACATCTTCAAAAACTCGTCCGTGGCCTCGCTGATCGGCCTGATGGAGCTGCTGGCGCAAACCAAGCAAACTGCCGAATTTACCGCCAATATGTTTGAGGCCTTTACCCTGGCCACGCTGATCTACTTTGTACTGAACATGAGCCTGATGACGTTCATGAGCTGGGTAGAGAAAAAAGTGCGCATTCCGGGCATGATGGGAGGAGCTAAATAATGGATTTCAGCCAGATTATTCCTGCAATGCCGGGCCTGGTGGACGGCATGCTGATGACGCTGAAGCTGCTGGCCTTGTCGGTAGTAGGTGGTGTGGCACTGGGCACGGTACTGGCGCTGCTGCGCCTGTCCAGCAACCCGCTGCTGTCCGGTTTTGCCAAAGCCTATGTGAACTACTTCCGTTCCATTCCGCTGCTGCTGGTGATCACCTGGTTCTACCTGGCGGTACCGATGCTGCTGAACTGGATTACCGGTTCGTTCGTGTCTATCGGTGCCTTCACCTCTTGCCTGGTGGCCTTCATGATGTTTGAAGCCGCCTACTACTGCGAAATCGTGCGTGCCGGTATCCAGTCCATTTCCAAGGGCCAGGAAAACGCCGCCTACGCGCTGGGCATGAACTACGGCCAGGCCATGCGTCTGATTATCCTGCCGCAGGCCTTCCGCAAGATGATGCCGCTGCTGCTGCAGCAGTCCATCATCCTGTTCCAGGACACCTCGCTGGTGTACGCCGTGGGTCTGATGGACTTCCTGAACGCTGCCCGCTCCAAGGGCGATATCGTTGGTTTGCCGCATGAGTTCCTGATTTTTGCCGGTGCGGTGTACTTTGTGATCAGTTTTGGCGCGTCCCTGTCGGTGAAGCGCCTGCAAAAGAGGTTTGCGGTATGAGCATGATTTCCATCAAGAACGTCAGCAAATGGTACGGTGACTTCCAGGTGCTCACCGATTGCACCACCGACGTGAAAAAAGGCGAAGTGGTCGTTGTATGCGGCCCGTCCGGCTCCGGCAAATCCACGCTGATCAAAACCGTCAACGCACTGGAGCCGTTCCAGAAGGGCGACATCATTGTGGATGGCACCTCGGTAGGCGACGCCAAGACCGACCTGCCCAAGCTGCGTAGCCGCGTGGGCATGGTGTTCCAGCATTTCGAGCTGTTCCCGCACCTGTCCATTACCGAGAACCTGACCATCGCACAGGAACGCGTGCTGGGCCGTAGCAAAGATGAAGCTATGCAAAAAGGCCTGCACTACCTGGACCGCGTCGGCCTGAAAGCGCACGCGCACAAGTTCCCCGGCCAGCTGTCCGGCGGCCAGCAGCAGCGCGTGGCCATTGCCCGTGCGCTGGCCATGGACCCGATTGCCATGCTGTTCGACGAGCCAACCTCGGCGCTGGACCCGGAAATGGTGAACGAAGTGCTGGACGTGATGGTAGAGCTGGCGCAAGAAGGCATGACCATGATGTGCGTCACCCACGAAATGGGTTTTGCGCGCAAGGTAGCCCACCGCGTCATCTTTATGGACCGCGGCTGCATTGTGGAAGACTGCGCCAAGGAAGAGTTCTTCGGCAATATCGACGCCCGCTCCGAGCGCGCCCGCCAGTTCCTGTCCAAGATCCTGCAGCACTAAGCCATGTACGTTGGCCGCCAGTGTGCGGCCAACGTTTCACATGAAACGCGGCACGCGCTGCGTACTGCCAAGCCCTTCGCATAGCGAGGGGCTTTTTTATGGAATTTTATAAGTAAATCTGCAGGCCGCTGCCACTGCGTTTTGCCTGCTGTCCAGTACTGGTGGGGTTTCTTCCACATAGCCAGGGTGGCTTACCATGGGTAAACGCAGTATTTTTTTATTGAATGCCGCAAGTGAAATAAAGCGGTAAAACGATATCGCCAGATGGTGCGATAAATGTGTTGCCAGGGAGTGTTGTTCGGCCTGGGCTTGGGCTACCATCGACTCGTCAATACCCGAATGTCTGTCATGTATTCCACGATCTACCTTGGCCGCCAGCCTATCGTCGATGCGCAGCAAAAGCGCGTGGCCTACGAGCTGCTCTTTCGCTCCGGGCCGGAAAACCGCGCCCTGTTTCAGGACGACGTCAACGCCACGGCAGCGGTGATTCGCCATGCTTTTATCGACCTGGGCTTGTCCAGGGTGCTGGAAGGCTGCCCGGGGTTTGTGAATGTCAGTGAAAAGCTGCTGTTCAGCCCGGTGCTGGACCTGCTGCCGCCCGATACCATCATTCTGGAAATACTGGAAAGCGTAGAGCTGAACCAGTCGGTATACGAGCGCTGTGTGCAGCTCAAGGCGCGTGGCTACCAGCTGGCGCTGGACGATGTGTGCGACATCACCCCCGGCATGCTGCCGATGCTGCCGCTGGTGGATTATCTGAAGTTCGACCTGCAGCAAGTATCGTTGTCGGCCTTGCCCGGGCTGCTGCAGCGGCTGCAGGGCTTTCGCGGCCAACTGCTGGCGGAAAAAGTAGACACCTTCGAGCAGTACGAGGCGTGCAAACAGCTGGGTATCGGGCTGTTTCAGGGCTACTTCTTTGCCCGCCCTACCGTGATGAGCCATAACCGCGCCCACCCGCACCGCGCCCTGCTGCTGCGCCTCCTGGGCCTGGTGATGAAAGACGCGGATGTGGCCGAGCTGGAAAGCGTGTTCAAGGCGGCGCCGGATATGGTGGTGGGTTTGCTCAAGCTGGTAAACGCCGCCGAATCGTACCGGCAGCCGGTGGGCTCCATCCGTGAAGCCATCATTACGCTGGGTAGCTCCCGGCTCAAGCGCTGGGCGCTGATTATCCTGTTTGCCGCCGACTGCCGCCCGTCGCAAGGCCCTAGCCCGCTGCTGGAAATGGCCGTGGTGCGCGGCCGCATGATGGAGCTGTTGGCCGACGATGCCGGTATCGACCCCGACGAAGCGTTCATGACCGGTGTACTGTCGCTGGCTGATTCGCTGCTGGCTACGCCCATGGCCGAGCTGGTCAGCGGCCTGGCATTGAGCCAGGATGTGCTGCAGGCGCTGTTGGCGCGTAGCGGGCCGCTGGGCCAGCTCTTGGCACTGGTGGTGCTGGGCGAGTGCCAGGAGCAAGGCTCGCCGCTGCCGGATATGGATGCCGAGCGTTTTAATGCCTTGCAGCTGTCTGCGCTGGCCTGGGTGCGCGAAACCTGGCGCGATGATTTCCTCGGCTAAGGGTTGGCCGCAGGCGGTAGTAAACAGAAAAGCCGGCATCTGCCGGCTTTTTGCATGGTGGCCTAGGCTTACACGATATCGAGGTGGTCCAGCCCGTCCAGCGGGTTGTGCTGCTTGGTTTTTTCGCTGTAGAGCTTGATTTGCAGGCGCAGGTCGTTGATGGAGTCGGCGTTGCGCAGCGCGTCTTCGTAGCTCACCAGGCCAGCCTCGAACAGCTGGAACAGCGCTTGGTCGAAGGTTTGCATGCCGGACTCTTTCGAGCGGCCCATCACCTCCTTTATGCCGGCAATCTCGCCCTTGAAAATCATGTCCGAAATCAGCGGGCTGTTCAGCAGGATTTCTATTGCGGCGGTACGGCCTTTGCTGCCTTTTAGCGGCACCAGGCGTTGCGAGATGATGGCGCGCATGTTCAGCGACAAGTCCATCAGCACCTGCTGGTGGCGCTCTTCCGGGAAGAAGTTCAGGATGCGGTCCAGCGCCTGGTTGGCGTTGTTGGCGTGTAGCGTGGCCAGGCACAGGTGGCCGGTTTCGGCAAACTGCAGGCCGTACATCATGGACTCGCGGTCGCGGATCTCGCCCATCAGGATCACGTCTGGCGCCTGGCGCAGCGTGTTTTTCAGCGCCACTTCCCAGCTTTCGGTATCTACACCGATCTCGCGCTGGGTAATGATGCTTTTCTTGTGGTTGTGTACGTACTCGATGGGGTCTTCGATGGTGATGATGTGGTCGGCCGTGGTGCTGTTGCGCCAGTCCACCAGCGCTGCCAGCGAGGTAGATTTACCCGAGCCGGTGCCACCCACAAAGATCACCAGGCCACGTTTGATCAGCGCAATATCCTTTAGCACGTCCGGCAGGCCCAGACCATCCAGCGAGGGGATCTCGGTATTGATCTTGCGCAGCACCATGCCGGCGCTGCCCTGCTGTACGTAGGCGCTGACACGAAAACGGCCGATGCCCGGCGGGCTGATGGCAAAGTTGGCCTCGCGGGTGGATTCGAACTCCTCGGTCTGGCGGTCGTTCATCACCGAGCGCACCAGCTCCTTGGTGTGCTGGGCGGTCAGCGGCTGCGGCGCTACCGGGGTGATCTTGCCGTCGATCTTCATGGCCGGCGGAAAGTCGGCGCTGATGAAAATATCGGAGGCGTTCTTGCTGATGGCGTGTTTCAGCAGGTCGTGAATGAATTTTGATGCCTGGTCTTTTTCCATGGCCTACCCCGCTTAGAAAGCGTCCTTGTTACTGGCTTTGGTGCGGGCTTCCTGCACCGATACGTGGCCATGGCGTACCAGCTCTTGCAGGCACTGGTCCAGCGTCTGCATGCCGTGCTGCTGGCCGGTCTGGATCATGGAGTTGATCTGCGCGATCTTGTTTTCGCGAATCAGGTTACGGATGGCCGGGGTGCCGATCATGATCTCGTGCGCGGCAATGCGGCTGGTCTCGTCTTTGGTTTTGAGCAGGCTTTGCGAGATGACCGCGCGCAGGCTTTCCGACAGCATGGAGCGCACCATTTCCTTTTCCCCGGCCGGGAACACGTCCACGATACGGTCGATGGTTTTGGCGGCACTGCTGGTGTGCAGGGTGCCAAAGACCAGGTGGCCGGTTTCGGCGGCCGACAGCGCCAGGCGGATGGTTTCCAGGTCGCGCATTTCACCGATCAGGATCACGTCCGGGTCTTCACGCAGTGCGCTGCGCAGCGCGGCCGAGAAGCTGCGGGTCTGCGAGCCCAGCTCGCGCTGGTTCACCAGTGACTTTTTACTTTCGTGCACGAATTCGATCGGGTCTTCTACCGTCAGGATGTGCGAGTAATGGTTGGCGTTGATGTAGTCGATCATCGCCGCCAGGGTGGTGGATTTACCCGAGCCGGTGGGGCCGGTCACCAGCACGATACCGCGCGGGTAGTCGGCGATGTCCTTGAAAATGCGCGGTGCACCCAGGTCTTCCAGGGTGAGCACGCGGGACGGAATCACGCGGAAGACGGCGCCGATACCCCGGTTCTGCACAAAGACGTTTACCCGGAAACGCGCCACGCCAGGCACCTCGAACGAGAAGTCGGCCTCGTAGGTGTCTTCGAAAATCTTGCGCTGGTAGTCGTTCATGATGTCGTACACCATGTCATGCACATCATGGTGCGCCAGCGGCGGCAGGTTGATGCGGCGGATATCGCCGTGCACGCGTATCATCGGCGGCAAGCCCGCCGACAGATGCAGGTCAGAGGCTTTGTTCTTGACCGTAAAGGCCAGAAGATCAGATATTTCCATAAATTTCTCCGGGGGTGTACGGCATCCGCAAGGCATGTCGGGCGCATTGTACTCCCACCCATTGCTGCTGCCCACGCAAGCGCTGGTGCAGGTTTGGGCAGCCATGTCGGAAACGCACTATGTCCCAATTGACTCTAGCCCTGCACGCAGTGCAGGCGCAACTGGCCGAGGCGACCCGCCTGTCCGGCCGCGAAGCTGGCGCAGTACAGCTGCTGGCAGTAAGCAAAACCTTTCCGGCGGCCGCCGTGCGCGAGGTATACGCCGCCGGCCAGCGCGCCTTTGGCGAAAACTACGTGCAAGAGCTGCAAGCAAAGGCCGCCGAGCTGGCCGACTTGGCTATCACGTGGCACTTCATTGGCCCGCTGCAATCCAACAAGACACGCATCGTGGCGGAAACCGCCCATTGGGTGCATTCCATCGAGCGGCTGAAGATCGCCGAGCGGCTGTCGGCCCAGCGCCCGGCGCATTTGCCGCCGCTGAATGTGTGCGTGCAGGTCAACGTGTCGGGTGAAGACAGCAAGAGCGGCTGCGCGCCCGCGGACGCGCCCGCGCTGTTGCGGGCTGTGGCTGCCTTGCCACAGCTGCGGCTGCGCGGCCTGATGTGCATCCCGGAGCCCACGCCCGATGCGGCAACGTTGGCCGCACGCTTTGCCGTGCTGCGCCAGCTGCAGGCGCACATGGCGGCTGAGGGCCTGGCGCTGGATACACTGTCCATGGGCATGTCGACCGACATGGCGGCAGCTATTGCTGCGGGCAGCACCATGGTGCGTGTGGGCACGGCCATTTTCGGGGCCCGCCAGTACCCGGCGTAGGCTAAGACCGTGGCGCAGCGTGCGCCGTATACCATCTACAGAGAGAGCAGCATGAACATTACCTTCATCGGCGGCGGCAATATGGCCACCGCCATCATTGGCGGCCTGGCTGGCGGGGCCCATCAGATCCGTGTTGTGGAGCCGGGCGAGGACAAACGCCAGCAGCTGGCTGCCGACTTTGGCGTAACCAGCCTGGCGGCTCTGCCGGATGCGTTTGGCCCGCAAGACATCATCGTGCTGGCAGTAAAACCACAGGTATTGCGCGAGGTGTGCCAGCAGCTGGCACCGGTACTGGGTGGCGCGCTGGTGATTTCCATTGCGGCCGGTATCGGCATTACGGCCATGGCTGGCTGGCTGGGTAGCGAGCGCATTGTGCGCGTGATGCCCAATACCCCGGCCATGGTGGGCAAGGGGGTATCTGGCCTGTACGCTGCGGCCAACGTGGCGCAGGCCGATCGTGATAACGCCACGGCCATCATGGCGGCGGTGGGTACTACCACCTGGCTGGCGGCAGAAAGCGGCATTGACGACATCACCAGCGTGTCGGGCAGCGGCCCAGCCTATGTGTTTTACTTTATCGAAAGTATGATCGAGGGCGCAGTGCAGGCCGGCTTTGCCGAAGACGAGGCGCGCCGGCTGGTGCTGGACACGTTTGAGGGTGCGGTCGCACTGGCACGCCAGAGCCCGCTGCCGGTGGCCACACTGCGCCAGAACGTGATGAGCAAGGGCGGCACCACCGAGCGTGCCATCTTGCGTTTCGAGGCAGAGGGCGTGAAGCCGGCCATTATCGCCGGCGCGCTGGACTGCCGTGCCCGCTCGGTAGAGCTGGGCATTGAACTTTCCAAGGACTAGGCATGCTGCTGCAGACCCTGCAATTTTTGCTGCAAACCGTAGGCGGGCTGTTCTCGCTGGTGTTACTGATGCGTTTTTACCTGCAGCTGGCGCGGGCGCCGCACAAACACCCGCTCAACCAGTTTGTCATGGCGGTAACCAACTTTGCCGTACTGCGCCTGCGCCGCCTGGTGCCTGCGTGGCATGGCTACGACAGCGCCTCGCTGTTGGCCGCCTTCCTGGTGACGCTGATCGTGAGCACCCTGGTGCTGGCCACCGGCTTGCTGCCCTACGACTTTGCCCACCCGCAAACGTGGCTGGGCCTGTGCCTGCTGTCGTTGCTGGAGCTGTTTCGCCAGTCGCTCAACCTGCTGGCCGGGGCGGTGATCGTACAGGCCATTCTTAGCTGGGTAAGCCCTTACAATGCCATTACACCCATTCTGGACGCGCTGACCCGCCCTTACCTGAAGCCGTTTCGTGCGGCCAACGTAGGCGGGGTGGACCTGTCGCCGCTGATTGTCATCCTGATCATCCAGGTGATACAGATGCTGCCGCTACGCATGCTGGAGCAGCTATTCTTGATGCAACTCAAGATGGCCGTGTGAAAGAGCCAGTATTAACTACCCTGCTTGCTGCCCCCAAGGCGGCTTCAACCCTGTGGAGATGCTTCAATGAAAAAAATGCTGTTTGCCGCGCTGGCTATCAGCGCCTTTGCTGCCCCGGCTTTTGCCAACCTGCAACTGGCACAAAAGAACAACTGCACTGCCTGTCATGCCGTTGACAAAAAAGTAGTTGGCCCGGCTTACAAGGATGTGGCCAAGAAATACGCTGGCGACAAGAGCGCAGAAGCCAAGCTGGTGGCCAAGGTAAAAGCCGGCGGTGCCGGTGTATGGGGCGCCGTACCGATGCCGCCGAACCCGCAAGTCAGCGATGCCGACGTAAAAACCCTGGTGAAATGGATTCTGTCGCAGAAGTAATGCGCCAGATGCCACACAAGCGGCCTGCGGGCCGCTTTTTGTTTTTCATCGAATACCGGGGTCATTGTGGCATTGCAGCTTGTGATCTGTGTCGGCGGGCGCTATATACAAACATAAATCTCGCTTTGTGCTACTGTGGCTGTTGCACTTTCCTTATGCCGTCGGTAATCTCTCACGCCTGTCTGCCACACTACCTTGCTGGAACACATCATCATGGCCAAGCTGACTGAACAAGACATCATCAACTGGTCCGGCGAAGACTACATGAACGCCGACCACCTTGAGTTCTTCAAGGAGCGCTTGTTGCAGATGCAGCAGGAGCTGCTGAGCAACGCCACTGCCACCGCCAGCCACCTGCAAGAGCAGGAGGCCACACCGGACCCGGCTGACCGCGCCACACTGGAAGAAGAGTACGCCCTGGAGCTGCGTACCCGTGACCGTGAGCGCAAACTGCTGCAAAAAATCCAGTCCACCCTGCGTCTTATCGAAGATGGTAGCTACGGTTACTGTGAAGACACGGGTGAACCTATCGGCCTGAAACGCCTGCTGGCCCGCCCTACCGCTTCGCTGTCCGTGGAAGCCCAGGAGCGCCGCGAGCGTATGAAGCGCCAGTACGCCGACTGATCCTGGCCGGCTAGCTACACCACAAGGCACCCTGCGGGGTGCCTTTTGTTTTTGCACGCAAGGCTTGGCAGGCGGGGTGAGTCAGGTTAATGTTGCTATGCAAATAAACAGATAAAGTGCAAGGACAAAGCAATGCATCGCCAGACCGACGACGTCAGAATCCGCGGCATCAAGGAACTGCTTCCCCCGATCGCCCACCTGTACGAGCTGCCTATCAACGAACCGGCCGCCGAACTCATCTACCATACCCGCCGTGATATCGCGCGCCTGCTGCGCTCGGAAGACGACCGCCTGCTGGTGGTCATCGGCCCCTGTTCCATTCACGACCCGGAAGCCGCCGAAGAGTACGCCCGCCGCCTGCTGCCGCTGCGCGAGAAATACGCTGGCGAGCTGCTGGTGGTCATGCGCGTGTACTTCGAAAAACCGCGTACCACCGTGGGCTGGAAGGGGTTGATCAACGACCCGCACCTGAATGAAACCTTCGATATCAATACCGGCCTGCGCATGGGCCGCCGCCTGCTGCTGAACCTCAACAGCATGGGCATGCCGGCTGCTACCGAATTCCTGGACATGATCACGCCACAGTACCTGGCCGACCTGATCAGCTGGGGTGCTATCGGCGCGCGTACCACCGAGTCGCAAGTACACCGCGAGCTGGCCTCCGGCCTGTCTTGCCCGGTAGGCTTCAAAAACGGTACCGACGGCAACCTCAAGATCGCGGTGGATGCCATCCGCTCCGCCAGCGTGTCGCACCATTTCCTGTCGGTGACCAAAACCGGTCATTCCGCCATCGTGGAAACCGGTGGCAACCCGGACTGCCACGTGATCCTGCGTGGTGGCAAAGAGCCGAACTACGAAGAGCGTTTTGTGAAAGCCGCCGCTGCCGAGCTGGCCGCCGTTGGCCTGTCGCAAAAGCTGATGGTGGATTTCAGCCATGCCAACAGCCGCAAGGACTACCGTCGCCAGATGGAAGTATGCGACGACGTGGCGCAGCAAATGGCCGCCGGCGATACCCACATCTTTGGCGTGATGGTGGAAAGCCACCTGGTAGAAGGCCGCCAGGACCTGAAACCGGGCTGCGAGCTGACCTACGGCCAGAGCATTACCGACGCCTGCATCAGCTGGGACGACACGGAAAAGCTGCTGGAAACGCTGGCCAACGCCGTGAGCGCCCGCCGCCTGAAGCAGGGCAGCGCCGGCAAATAAGCGGGCTACTGCCGCCTGTGCACCATGCAAAACCCCCGCAACGCAGCGGGGGTTTTTGTTTGCGGCCAACGTTGGCCGCAGCGGGGCGCTAATGGCTCACTTCTTGCCGTCCAGGATATTGCCGATGCTGCCCAGAATGGAGCCCTGCTCGCTGCTGCCACCGCCGGCACGCGGGCTGGCGGCCACAATGCGGTCGGCCAGGCGCGATAGCGGCAGCGACTGCAGCCATACCTTGCCCGGGCCGGTCAGGCGGGCAAAGAACACGCCCTCGCCGCCAAACAGCGCGCTTTTGAGCTTGCCCACGTACTCGATATCAAAGTCTACCGTGGGCTGGTACGCCACCACGCAGCCGGTATCCACGCGCAGGATTTCGCCCGGCTGTAGCTGGCGGCAGGTGAGCGTGCCCCCAGCGTGCAGGAATACATAGCCGTCGCCTTCCAGCTTTTGCATGATGAAGCCTTCGCCACCAAACAGGCCTGTGCCGATTTTCTTTTGCAGCGCCAGCCCCAGGCTCACGCCCTTGGCCCCGGCCAGAAAGCTGTCTTTCTGCGCATACAGCAAGCCGCCCAGCTCCAGCAGGTGTACCGGCACGATCTTGCCCGGATAGCTGGCAGCAAAGGCCACCTTGCGCTTTACCTGGCTCTGGTTGTAGTACACGGTGGTAAACAGCGATTCGCCGGTTACCAGGCGTTTGCCCGCTCCCAGCAGTTTGCCCAGCAGCCCGCTCTGGCTGGCCGAGCCATCGCCAAACACGGTATCCATGGTGATGCCGTCTTCCATGTAGTACAGCGCGCCGGCTTCGCCCACGGCCGCTTCGCCCGGGTCCAGCGCCACTTCGACGTACTGCATGTCGTCGCCAAATACTTCGTAATCGATTACGTCCATTGCCATCGTGTTGCTCCTCGGGTTGGGGGTGGGTCAATACCAGCGGTGGTACTCAGACCATGCTAACGCGGTTTAGTGTCCTGCGTTTGCGTTGCGCTGGTGTCTTTGGGCGGGCGCAGCAGCATGATCCACAGGTGTAGCACGATGCCGGCCAGCGGCACCAGGCCCAGAATGATGACAAATACCCACTCCAGTGGGGTGAATAGCTCGCTGAGTGCCATAAATGCTCCTGACAGGGGCGTGAAAAAGGGCTGCCCGCAGACAGCCCTTACCATAGGCGGCCAACCCTGGCCGCCGTGGTGCCTTACTTCACGATCTGGGCCAGCTGGCCTTTCAGGTACAGGTTGGCCATGGCGTCCAGGCTCACCGGCTTGATCTTGCTGGCCATGCCGGCGGCGCCAAAGGCTTCGTAACGGGCAATCACGATGTCGCGCATGGCCACGGTGCTGGCGGCCAGGTATTTGCGCGGGTCGAACTCTTTCGGGTTCTGCGCCATGAAGCGGCGGATGGCACCGGTAGAGGCCAGACGCAGGTCGGTGTCGATGTTGACCTTGCGCACGCCGTGCTTGATGCCTTCCACGATTTCTTCTACCGGCACGCCGTAGGTCTCGCCCAGGTCGCCGCCGAATTCGTTGATGATGGCCAGCCACTCTTGCGGCACGCTGGACGAGCCGTGCATCACCAGGTGGGTGTTAGGAATACGCGCGTGGATTTCCTTGATGCGGTCGATACGCAGCACGTCGCCGGTAGGCTTCTTGGTGAACTTGTACGCGCCGTGGCTGGTGCCGATGGCGATCGCCAGCGCGTCCACGCCGGTGTCTTTCACGAACTGGGCGGCTTCTTCCGGGTCGGTCAGCAGCTGGCTGTGGTCCAGCACGCCTTCGGCGCCTACGCCGTCTTCTTCGCCGGCCAGGCCGGTTTCCAGGCTACCCAGGCAGCCGATCTCGCCCTCTACCGATACGCCGCAGGCGTGGGCAAAGTTCACCACGGTGCGGGTGACGTCCACGTTGTAGGCGTAGTCGGCCGGGGTTTTGCCGTCGGACTTCAGCGAGCCGTCCATCATCACCGAGCTGAAACCCAGCTGGATGGAGCGCTGGCACACGTCCGGGCTGGTGCCGTGGTCCTGGTGCATTACCACCGGGATATGCGGAAACTCTTCCACGGCGGCCAGGATCAGGTGGCGCAGGAACGGCGCGCCGGCGTATTTACGGGCACCAGCCGACGCCTGCACGATCACCGGGGCATTCACCTTGTCGGCGGCTTCCATGATGGCGCGCATCTGTTCCAGGTTGTTCACGTTGAAGGCCGGCAGGCCGTAGCTGAATTCTGCTGCGTGGTCCAGCAGTTGACGCATCGAAACGAGTGCCATGTAAAAGTCTCCAGTATTGTGGTGCAGCCCGCTTGTGGCAGGCCGCGGAAAAGGTTGGCCGCAGGGGCCGTTTCGCGCTGTTTACGCGCGGCTTACCGTGCCGAGTGCTACCCCGGTCGCCATGAACGAGCCGCCGGCAAAGCGGTTCATCAGGCGCAGGCGGCGCGGGCTGGTCAGCCAGTGTTTCAGGCGTGCGCCGCCAAAGGCGTAAACCAGCTGCCAGCTCACTTCAATCACGAAAAACGTGGCAGACAGCACCACCAGCTGTGGCAGCTGCGGCACGTCGGCGCGCATGAACTGTGGAAACAGCGCGGTAAAAAACACAAAAGCTTTCGGGTTGCTCATGGCCACCAGAAAGCCGGTGCGGAAACGTTGGCCGCGGCTGCTCTCTCCTGCCGCCACGGCATCGTTTGTCTCTGCCTGCTCTGCCACCGGGGCACGCCAGGCCTGGTAGCCCAGCCACACCAGATACGCCGCACCGGCGTATTTGACGATGGAAAACAGCAGTTCGGAGGTGGCCAGTACCGCACCCAGCCCGGCCACGGAGCCGGCCATGATCAGCGCCAGCGCCACCAGCAGCCCCGCCAGCGTGGGCAGCGCACCGCCCAGGCCGTAGCGAATGCCGTGGCTCATCGCCAGCAGCATATTGGGGCCGGGTGTGGCTGACACGAAAAACACCGTTACCACGAACAACAGCCAGGTTTGCATCGCCATGGGCACCTCCTTGTGTATTGCCTGCCGAGTCTAGGCGCTGGGCCTGTACCCGGCAAGTTTCAGCGGGGCGATTATGCCCCGCAGCACCATCAGGCGCGTTCGCCCAGGATGGCGACCGCCGGCAGGGTTTTGCCTTCCAGGAACTCCAGGAACGCGCCGCCGCCGGTGGAGATGTAGCTGATCTTGTCGGTCAGCTCGTACTTGGCGATGGCGGCCAGGGTGTCACCGCCGCCGGCGATGGAGAAGCCTTCGGTATTGGCGATGGCTTCGCCCAGCACGCGGGTGCCTTCGGCAAACTGGGCAAACTCGAACACGCCTACCGGGCCGTTCCATACCACGGTACCGGCCTGGGCCACGATGGCAGCCAGCGCGGTGGCGGAATCCGGGCCAATGTCCAGGATCATGTCGTCGGCGCTGACATCGGCCACGGTTTTCAGGGTGGCGGTGGCGCTTTCGGCAAACTCGGTAGCGCATACCACGTCGCTAGGCAGCGGTACGTCGCCGCCACGGGCACGGATTTTGGCGATGACGCGTTTGGCGTCTTCTACCAGGTCAGCTTCGGCCAGCGATTTGCCGATGGCGTGGCCTTCGGCCAGCAAGAAGGTGTTGGCGATACCGCCGCCCACGATCAGCTGGTCTACCTTGTCGGCCAGGCTTTCCAGAATGGTGAGCTTGGTGGACACCTTGGAGCCTGCCACGATGGCCACCAGCGGGCGGGCCGGGGCCAGCAGGGCTTTGCCCAGTGCGTCCAGCTCGGCAGCCAGCAGGATGCCGGCGCAGGCTACCGGGGCGTACTGTGCCACGGCGTGGGTAGAGGCTTCGGCGCGGTGGGCGGTGCCGAACGCGTCGTTGACGAACACATCGCACAGGCTGGCGTAAGCCTGGCCCAGCTCGGCGTTGTTCTTTTTCTCGCCCTTGTTCAGGCGCACGTTTTCCAGCATCACCACATCACCCGCGGCCAGGCTGAGGCCGGCTTGCCAGCTGTCGGCCACGGTGACGGTTTTGCCCAGCAGCTCGGACAGGCGCGCGGCAACCGGGGCCAGGCTGTCTTCCGGCTTGGGTTCGCCTTCGGTGGGGCGGCCCAGGTGGGTCATCAGGATCACGCTGGCGCCGGCTTGCAGGCAGTGCAGGATGGACGGCAGGCTGGCGCGGATACGGGTGTCGTCACCGATCACGCCGTTTTTTACCGGCACGTTCATGTCCACGCGGATCAGCACGCGTTGGCCTGCCAGGGCGAGGTCGGTCAGTTTCTTGAATTGCATGGTTGTGGCCTTCTAGAAAACAAGTAAATAAACAGGCTGCTTGCTTGTGTGCAGGGCCGCCCGGTGGCAGTAAAGCGCCGGGCTGTGTTGTATACCAGGCCCGGTGGAGCGGGCCTGCACGCCTGGGCAAACAGGCTGCGGCCAACCTTTGGGGGTTGGCCGCAGGGTTTGCTTACTTGGCGGCGAACATCGCGCGAGCGGTTTTCAGCATCTGCTGGCAGAAGCCCCACTCGTTGTCGTACCAGGCCAGCACTTTCACCATATTGCCGCCGGTTACCTTGGTCAGGGTGGCGTCGAAGAAGGAGCCTTCGGTGGTGTGGTTAAAGTCGCTGGAGACCAGCGGCAGGGTGTTGTAGCCCAAGGTGCCCTTCATGCTGCCTTCGGACGCCTTTTTGACGATCTCGTTGATTTCGTCCTTGGTGGTGTCGCGCATGGCGGTGAAGGTGAGGTCAACCAGCGAGACGTTGATGGTCGGCACGCGCACGGCAAAACCGTCCAGCTTGCCTTTCAGCTCTGGCAGCACCAGACCGACCGCTTTGGCGGCGCCGGTCTTGGTGGGGATCATGTTGTCGGTGGCGGAGCGGGCGCGGCGCAGGTCTTTGTGACGCACGTCGGTCAGCACCTGGTCGTTGGTGAAGGCGTGGATGGTGGTCATCAGGCCTTTTTTGATGCCGATGGCGTCGTTCAGTGCCTTGGCCACCGGGGCCAGGCAGTTGGTGGTGCAGGACGCGTTGGACACCACGGTCATGTCGGCCGTCAGGATGTCGTGGTTCACGCCGTACACGATGGTGGCGTCCACGTCGTCACCGCCCGGGGCGGAGATCAGCACCTTCTTGGCGCCGGCGTCCAGGTGCAGCTGGCACTTTTCCTTGGTGGTGAACGAGCCGGTGCACTCCAGCACCAGGTCCACATTCAGCGCGGCCCACGGCAGCTCGGCCGGGTTGCGGGTGCTGAAGAACGGGATGCGGTCGCCGTTAACGATCAGGGCTTCTTCATCGTGGCTGACATCGGCAGCAAAACGGCCGTGCACGGTATCGAACTTGGTCAGGTGTGCGTTGGTGGCCAGGTCGCCGGAGGCGTTCACGGCAACGATCTCGAAATCGCCACGCAGATTGTATTCGTAGATGGAACGCAGAGCCTGACGGCCGATACGGCCGTAGCCGTTGATTGCGATGCGGATGGACATGGTTTTCTCTCCCAGAAATGAAAACCCGGCAAGCCGGATGCAGCCTGTGTGCGGCCAACGCTAGCGTGGGCGGGCTGTGGAACCCGCCGGGGCCGGACACCCTGCCGTACTTTTGTACTGTTCTGGGTGCGGGCGCATTGTCGTTTCAGGCTGTGCCCTGGCTTGCGGGCGAATAAAAAGCCGCCCCTCGTTGGCACGGGGGCGGCTAGTTGTTATGCGCGGATCACGCTCTTGGTCTTGGCAACCACGTTTTCCACGGTAAAGCCGAATTCCTTGAACAGCACGCCGGCCGGGGCGGATTCGCCAAAGTGGTCGATGCCGATCACTTCGCCTTCCAGGCCCACGTACTTGCGCCAGCCGTCGGTCACGCCGGCTTCGATCGCTACGCGCGGCAGGCCTGCCGGCAGCACGCTGGCGATGTAGGCCTTGTCTTGCTGGTCGAAGGCGCGGGTGCAGGGTACGGATACCACGCGTACGGCGATGCCTTCGGCAGCCAGGGCTTCCTGGGCTTTCAGCGCCAGCTCCACTTCAGAGCCGGTGGCCATCAGCACAGCCTGGGCGCCAGCGGCGTCACGCAGTACGTAGCCACCCTTCTTGATGCCGTCGATCTGCGCGGCATCACGTGCCACGAATGGCAGGTTCTGGCGGCTGAAGATCAGGCAGGACGGGTGGTCTTTGGCGGCCAGTGCCTCGGCCCAGGCCACCAGCGATTCGACGGTGTCGCACGGGCGCCATACGGCCATGTTCGGGATCAGGCGCAGGGTAGCGATCTGCTCTACCGGCTGGTGAGTCGGGCCGTCTTCGCCCAGGCCGATGGAGTCGTGGGTGAACACGAATACCGGGTTGATCTTCATCAGCGCGGCCATGCGCAGCGCGTTGCGGGCGTATTCGCTGAACATCAGGAAGGTGGCGCCAAACGGCTTCACGCCGCCGTGCAGGGCCAGGCCGTTCATGATGGCAGCCATGCCGAATTCGCGTACGCCGTAGTGCACGTAGTTGCCGCCGGTTTCACGTGAAACCGGGCTGCTGCCAGGCCAGTTGGTGAGGTTGGACGGGGTCAGGTCGGCGGAGCCGCCGACCAGTTCCGGCAATACCTCGGCCAGCGCGGCGATGGCGTTTTGCGAGGCCTTGCGGGTGGCAATGGTCTCGCCTTTTTCGTTCACGGCAGCGATCTTGGCGGCCAGGTGAGCGTTCCAGTTGGCCGGCAGCTCGCCTGCCATGCGGCGGGTGTACTCTGCAGCCAGCTCAGGGTAGGCCGCGGCGTAGCCGGCAAACAGCGTGTCCCAGGCCGACTCGGCTGCGGCGCCTTTGGTTTTACCGTCCCAGGCATCGTAGATGGCTTGCGGGATCACAAACGGCTCGTAGCCCCATTGCAGGCTGGCGCGGGCTGCCGCGATTTCGGCAGCGCCCAGCGGTGCGCCGTGCACATCGTGGCCGCCTTGCTTGTTGGGCGCGCCTTTGCCGATCACGGTTTTGCAGCAGATCAGTGTGGGGCGGGCGCTTTCTTTCTTGGCGGTATCGATGGCAATCTGCAACTCTTCGGCGTCGTGGCCGTCTACGTTGCGGATCACTTGCCAGCCGTAGGCTTCAAAGCGTGCCGGGGTGTCGTCGGTGAACCAGCCTTCTACATCGCCGTCGATGGAAATGCCGTTATCGTCGTAGAAGGCAATCAGCTTGGACAGGCCCCAGGTGCCGGCCAGGCTGCAGGCTTCGTGGCTGATGCCTTCCATCATGCAACCATCGCCCAGGAAGGCGTAGGTGTGGTGGTTGACCACCGGGAAACCGTCGCGGTTGAATTCGGCGGCCAGGATTTTTTCAGCCAGTGCCATGCCTACCGCGTTGGTAATACCCTGGCCCAGCGGGCCGGTAGTGGTTTCCACGCCAGGCGCGTAGCCGTACTCCGGGTGGCCCGGGGTTTTGCTGTGCAGCTGACGGAAGTTTTTCAGGTCGTCGATCGAAAGGTCGTAGCCAGAGAGGTGCAGCAGGCTGTACAGCAGCATGGAGCCGTGCCCGTTGGAGAGCACGAAGCGGTCGCGGTTGGACCAGGCCGGGTTGGCAGGATTATGCTGCAGGTGATCGCGCCACAGTACTTCGGCGATATCTGCCATGCCCATCGGGGCGCCGGGGTGACCGGATTTGGCCTTTTCCACGGCATCCATAGACAGGAAACGCACGGCATTGGCTAGCTCGGTTCGGGTGACCATTCGGGGAAAACCTCAACTTGTAGGGAACCGGAACAACGGCTGCACCATCGCTTTTGCCGACGGCCTAACCGTTGCGAAATCATGAAATTATCGCCGATTTTGTCGCATCGCGGCAACCGCGCTGCAAAGCCAGGCCTTTGTTTTTACGCGTAATAAAATTACGCGCACCCGCTTGCCCTGCCCCCGTACCCTGTCGGGGCAAGTGGTGCACCACCGATTCAAACAGATAAGGCTGCCGGCTCAACGACTTAAGCGGGCAGCCAGCGGCGCGGCAGCGCGGCCGCCTGATCGATACCCGAAAGAAGGAAGACGATGGAACAGCGACAAACCCAGGCCCCCCGGCCACGCAAAGTGCCTGCAGCGCAGGGCTGGCAATGGATAAAACAGGCATTTTTTCTGGTACGCGAGCAGCCGCTGACCTGGGTACTGTTTGCCGTGTGCTACCTGTTGCTGCAAATGCTGCTGAGCAACCTGGGCCAGTTTGGCCAGCTGCTGGGCATGGCAACCGTGCCGCTGTTTGCCGGCAGCTTTGTGCTGGCGGCGCAGCGGGCCGCGCGGGGTGAAACCCTGCGCCCGCTGGATGTGTTTGCCGCGTTCGCTAGCCACTGGCGGCAGCTGGCAGGGCTGGGGCTGGCCTATTGCGGCCTGCTGGTCGCGGCCATGCTGCTGGTGATGCTGGCTTTGCTGGCGCTGGCGGGCGGGCAGATCGGCGATGAGGCGCTGACCGCCATGCCGCTGGGCAAGCAGCTTGTCGGCCTGGTGCTGTTTGCGGCGGGTATGTTTATCGCCTCGTTGCTGTACTGGTTTGCGCCGGCGGCGGTGGTGCTGGCCGCGTGCGACCCCCTGCCCGCCATGCGGCGCAGCCTGGCCGGTGGCTGGCTGAACTGGCCTGCGGTGCTGGTGTGCGGGGTGATGCTGGCAGTATTGCTGTTTCTGGCCATGCTGCCGTTTGGCCTGGGCTTGCTGCTGTGGCTGCCGGTGATGTTCGTGTCGGTGTACGTGGCGTGGCAGGATGTGTTCGGGGACGGCCTGCCGCTGCGGGCTTAAGGTCTCGGCATAACAACGCAGCAAGGCCCGCCGCGAATGCGGCGGGCCTTGCGCTTTTCGGGCCATGGCCAGGTTGGCCGCACAGGCGCGGCTTAGCCGCGGCGCATGTCTACATGCAGGATGCCGCCGTCGTCGTAGGGCGCGGACACGCTGTGAAAGCCGAACTGCTCGTAAAAGCCCAGCTTGTCCTGCTGCGCCGACAGCATGATGGCGCGCCCGGGGAACAGCTGCTCGCATTGCTGTACCGCCTGCTGCATCAGCGGCTTGGCCAGGCCACTGCCACGCGCATAGGGCGGGATCACCACACGGCCGATAGCGGTAGCGTCCGGGTATTTCACCCCTGGGGCCACTAGCCGGGCGTAGGCCACCAAGCGGCCGCTGGCATCACGCGCCGACAGGTGCCAGCAGTCCAGGTCGATACCATCGATATCGCCATAGATAGACTGCTGTTCCACCACGAACACCTGGTCGCGTAGTTGCAATACCTGATACAGGTCATGCGGGGTAAAGTCGGTAAAACCGTGGCATTGCCACTGTAGCGGGTTGGGCATAGTACAATCCTTGCAATTTCACTCTTCGTGATCCGAACATAACACGCTGCACGGTCTGTGTAGCGCGTACTACCCCACTATGAGCCAGAACGATTTGTTTGCTGAAAGCGGCACCCCCGCCCAGCCCCCCGTGCCCGCTGCGGCCAACCTGCCAGATCAGGACGACGGCAGCCTGGCGCTGGACCTGTACGCCGAGCGCGCCTACCTGGAATACGCCATGAGCGTGGTGAAGGGCCGTGCCCTGCCCGAGGTGGCCGACGGCCAGAAACCCGTGCAGCGCCGCATCCTGTACGCCATGCGCGACATGGGCCTGACCCACGGCGCCAAGCCGGTGAAGTCTGCCCGTGTGGTGGGCGAAATCCTGGGTAAATACCACCCGCACGGCGACAGCTCCGCTTACGAAGCGCTGGTGCGCATGGCGCAGGACTTTACCCTGCGCTACCCGCTGATCGATGGCCAGGGCAACTTTGGCAGCCGCGATGGCGACGGCGCCGCCGCCATGCGTTACACCGAAGCACGCCTGACCCCCATCGCCGAGCTGCTGCTGTCCGAGATCGACATGGGCACGGTGGACTTCGTGCCCAACTACGACGGCGCGTTTGACGAGCCCGCCCTGCTGCCGGCGCGCCTGCCCATGGTGCTGCTCAACGGCGCTTCCGGCATTGCCGTGGGCATGGCCACCGAGATTCCGCCGCACAACCTGTCCGAAGTGGCCGCCGCCTCGCTGGCGCTGCTGGCCAACCCGGACCTGACCACCGCCGAGCTGATGCAGCATGTGCCGGGGCCGGACTTCCCCGGTGGCGGCCAGATCATCACCCCGTACGAAGACATCCTGGCCGCCTACGAGCTTGGCCGCGGCAGCGTGCGCGTGCGCGCCAAGTGGGAAGTGGAAAAACTGGCGCGTGGCCAGTGGCGCGTGATCGTGTCCGAGCTGCCGCCCGGCTCCAGCGCGCAAAAAGTGCTGGCCGAGATCGAAGAAGCCACCAACCCCAAGGTGAAATCCGGCAAGAAGGCGCTGACACAAGACCAGCAAAACCTGAAGAGCCTGATGCTGTCGCTGCTGGACCGCGTGCGCGACGAATCCGACAGCGCGCAGCCGGTACGCCTGGTATTCGAGCCCAAATCCAGCCGCCAGGACCCGGACGAGTTCATGAACATCCTGCTGGCGCAAACCAGCCTGGAAGGCAATGCCTCGCTGAACCTGGTGATGATCGGCATGGACGGTCGCCCGGCGCAGAAAGGCCTGAAAACCATTCTGGCCGAGTGGTTGGCGTTCCGTCAGCACACCATTACCCGCCGGCTGAACCACCGCCTGGGCCAGGTAGACAAGCGCATCCATATTCTGGAAGGCCGCATGATTGCCTTCATCCATATCGATGAAGTCATCCGCGTCATCCGCGAATCGGACGAGCCCAAGCCCGACCTGATCAAGGCCTTTGGCCTGTCCGAGGCGCAAGCCGAAGACATTCTGGAAATCCGCCTGCGCCAGCTGGCGCGGCTGGAAGGCTTCAAGCTGGAAAAAGAGCTGGGCGAGCTGCGCAAAGAACGCGACGGCCTGCGCCACCTGCTGTCCAGCGAGGCCGCGCTGCGCGGCAAGATGGCCGAGGAAATCCGCGAGGACGCCACCAAGTACGGCGACGCCCGCCGCAGCGAGATCAAGGCCGCCGAGCGCGCCGTGCTCACGCAAACCGTGGCCGACGAGCCGGTCACCATCATCCTGTCGCAAAAAGGCTGGGTACGCGCCCGCGTGGGCCACAACGTAGACCTGTCGGCGCTGGCCTTCAAGGACGGCGACGCACTGCACACCGTGGTGGAAACCCGCACCGTGTGGTCGCTCATCGTGCTCGATAGCCGCGGCCGCGCCTACACGCTGGACCCGGCCGACGTGCCCACCGGCCGTGGCGACGGCGTACCGGTGGCATCGCTGGTCGAGCTGCAGGATGGTGCCAAACCGGCGCAGATGATCTCCGGCCGCGACGACGCCCGCTATGTCGTGGCGGGTAGTGGCGGCTACGGCTTTATTGCCAGGATCAGCGACATGGCTGGCCGGGTCAAAGCCGGCAAAGCCTTCCTCACCCTGGACGCCGGCGAAACCGTGCTGGCTCCGGTGCCGGCTGCGGCCAACCTGGACGGCGTACGCCTGGTCGCCGCCAGCGACGGTGGCCGCCTGCTGGCCTTCCCGGCCAGCGAGCTGAAAGACCTGGCCAAGGGCCGTGGCCTGATGCTGATGGCCATGGACGACGGCGAAACGCTCACCGCCATCGGCCTGGTAGCGGGCGACAAGGCGCTGCTGGCTACCGTGTCGGTACGCGGCAAAGTGGCCGACGAAAAGCTGGCGCTGGCCGAGTTTGACGGCAAGCGCGGCCGCAAAGGCAAGCTGATGCCGAAGAAGTGGACGGTTGGCCGCATCGGCAACCCGGACTAAGCCTGTGTCCAGCCTGGCCCTGCCCACGCCACCCCTCACCCCGCAGCGCGCGCTGCGCTACTACAATATTTTTCGTGTAGCCAGCGTGGCGGCGCTGCTGATCATGACGCAGTGGGCCATGCCGGCGCCGTTTCGCGGCAATGGCTGGCTTACCGGCTGGCTGTTGATGTACAGCGGCCTGGTGGTGCTGGGTATGCTGCTGCCACGGCTGCGCATCCCGCTGGAATGGGGTGTCACCGTGGGCCTGGCTGGCGACATCGCCCTGCTGGTGGTGTACATGCACGAGTACGGTGGCGTGCAAAGCGGCTTTGGCATGCTGCTGCTACCCTTCCTGGCCGTGGCCGGCATGCTGGTAACCGGCCGTCTGGCGCTGTTCCACGCCGCCATGGCCACGCTGGCCGTGTTTGCCAGCGTGCTGGTGTATGCCCTGGATGGCCTGAGTGTGCCGCGCGAGCTATTCCAGGCCGCCCTGCTGGCCATTGCCTGCTTTGTGACCAGTAGCACCACCTGGCTGCTGGCACGCAAGGCCCGCGAATCGGAAAGGTTGGCCGCAGAGCGTGGCGGCCAGCTGGCCAGCCTGAACCGTGTCAACGCGCTGGTATTGCAAGCCCTGCGCGAAGCCGTGGTGGTGCTGGATGGCCAGGGCGTGGTGCGCCACTACAACAGCCGCGCCGAGCGCCTGCTGGGCCGTATCCAGCGCGATGCCACCCTGCCCGAGCTGATGCCGGTGATACAGCGCTGGCAGCGTGGCGGCGGCCAGCCCTACGCCCAGACCATAGAAAGCAATGTGCGTGGCCAGCAGCTGATAGGCCGCATGGTGCCGCTGGAAGAAAACGGCGCACCGCTGCTGGTGCTGTTTCTGCAAAACGTGGCCGAGCTGGCCGCCGAGGCACAGCAGCTCAAGCTCACCGCGCTGGGCCGCCTTACCGCCAATATCGCCCATGAAATCCGCAACCCGCTGGCCGCCATCAGCCATGCCAGCGAGCTGTTGGCTGAAGACGCCACCGACCCGGCCACCCAGCGCCTGGCCGGCATGGTGCAAGCCAACACCCGCCGTATCAACCGCCTGGTAGAAGAAGTGCTGCAGCTGAACCGCCGCGACCGCGTGCGCAGCGAAATGCTGGAGCTCAGCCGCTTTCTGCCCGAGCTGATCGACAGCTTTGTGCTGGCTCACCCCGACACCGCCGGGCGCATTCTTACCCGCTACCTGGCGCCGGTGAGCGTGCGCTTTGACCGTGGCCACTTGCAGCAAATCCTCGGCAATTTGCTTAGCAATGGCTGGCGCCACAGCAGCGGCACCACCGGTGCGGTACGCATGGAAATAGACCACGACTGCATCCGCGTGATCGACGACGGCCCCGGCATTGCCCCCGACACGCAGAGCCACCTGTTTGAACCCTTTTTCACGACAGAAAGCAGCGGCACCGGCCTGGGCCTGTACATTGCCCGCGAGCTGGCCGAGGCCAACGGCGCCCGGCTGGACTACCAGCCGCCCGGTGGCTGCTTTCGCCTGAGCCTGCCCAAGGAACCATGAGCCGCGTACTGATCGTAGACGACGAACCCGATATCCGTGAACTGCTGCAACTGACCCTATTGAAGATGGGGCTGGAGGTCGATACCGCCGCCTCGGTAGGCGAAGCCTGCAACAAGCTGGCCCGCCAGCGTGTAGAGCTGGTGCTCACCGACATGCGCCTGCCCGATGGCGAAGGCCTGCAGGTGGTGGAATACATCGCCGCGCAGCAGCTGGATATCCCGGTGGCGGTGATTACCGCCTTTGGCAGTACCGAAAACGCCGTCGCCGCCATGAAAGCCGGCGCGTTCGACTACCTGGCCAAGCCGCTGAGCCTGGCGGCCCTGCGCGCCCTGGTGAAATCGGCCATGCGCCTACCGGACAATGCGGCCAACCCGGCACTGGCCAGCGAACGCCTGCTGGGCGAGGCACCAGCCATGCAAGAGGTACGCAAGCTGATCGCCAAGCTGGCGCGCAGCCAGGCGGCTGTGCATATCAGCGGCGAGTCCGGTACCGGCAAAGAACAAGCCGCCCGCCAGATACACGAACAAAGCCCGCGCGCCGGCAAGCCTTTTGTGGCGGTGAACTGTGGTGCCATCCCGGAAAACCTGATGGAAAGCGAGTTTTTCGGCAGCAAGAAAGGCGCGTTCACCGGCGCCGATGCCGACCGCGAGGGCTTCTTTCAGCAGGCGCATGGCGGCACACTGTTTCTGGACGAAGTCGCCGACCTGCCGCTGGCCATGCAGGTCAAGCTGCTGCGCGTGATCCAGGAAAAAACCGTACGCCGCCTGGGCGCCACCCAAGAAGAAGCCATCGATGTGCGCATCCTGTCGGCCACGCACCGTAACCTGCCCCAGGCGGTCAGCGATGGCCTGTTCCGCCAGGACCTGTTCTACCGGCTGAACGTTATCAGCCTGGCCATGCCGGCGCTACGCGAGCTGCGCGACGATATCCCGCGCTTTGTCGGCGCCCTGCTCGACCGCTTTACCGGTGGCAGCGAGGAGCGCCCGCGCCTGACCCCCGACGCCGTGAAAGCCCTGCTGGCCTACCATTACCCGGGTAATTTCCGCGAGCTGGAAAACATTCTGGAACGCGCCGTGGCGCTGTGCAGCGACAATCGCATCGAGCCGGCCGACCTGCAGCTGGGCGCCTGCCCGGATAGCCTGGCCGAGGGCGAGGCACTGGCGCCTGGCGGCAGCGAAACCCTGCAAGACTACCTGGACCGCGTGGAGCGGGTAGCCATCGAAGCGGCCCTGCAGCAAAGTGACGGCAACCGCACCCAGGCGGCCAAGCTGCTGGGCGTGAGCTTTCGCTCGCTGCGCTACCGGCTGGAGCGGCTGGGGATGAAGTAAAACGCGCAGGCGGGCAGCGTGCCCAAAACAAAACCCCGGTCCTTGGCAGGCCGGGGTTTTGTGTCACTGGCGGGCGGCTCAGATCTTGAAGCGCGATACCGACTGGCGCAGCTGCTGCGCCATGGCGGTCATTTCGCAGGCAGCCAGCGAGGCATCGTGCGCTTTGTGGTGGTTCTGGTCGGCTTGCTGCGCCACGCGCTCCACATTGTGGGCAATGTCCATGCTGGCCGTGCTTTGCTCGCGCAGCGCATCGGCGATGCCGACTACCGATTCTTCTACCTTGCGCGCGCCGTCGCGGATGCTTTGCAGGCTGTCGCCCGCTTCGCTAGCCGACTTCACCCCCGCCTCTACCTGCAGCACGCCGCTATTCATGCTTTCCACCGCTTCGCGCGATTCGGTCTGGATGCGGCCAACTGTCGCGCTGATTTCCAGGGTGGATTGCGTGGTGCGCTCGGCCAGCTTGCGTACCTCGTCGGCTACCACGGCAAAACCGCGGCCCATTTCGCCGGCGCGGGCGGCTTCGATGGCCGCATTCAGCGCCAGCAGGTTGGTTTGGTCGGCAATATCGCGAATCACGGTGACCACACGGCTGATCTGCTCGGAGCGCTCGCCCAGCTGGGTCACGGTGGCGGCGGTGCTGCCGCTGGCGGCGGCGATTTCGCGCATGGTTTGCACGGTGCGGCCAACAATCACTTCGCCGGTTTTGGATACCTGGTCAGACTGGATGGCCAGCTCGCGCGCGTCGCTGGCGTACTGGCTGACCTGGCTGATGCTGTGGGTCATTTCTTCTACGCACGAGGCCATGGCGGATACCGCCGCGCTTTGCTCGCGCGAGCTGTTGGACACGTCGTCCGACAACACCGCCAGGCCCTGGGCGTTGCGTGCCAGGCCATCCACACTCTGGTTTACTTCGCTGATCAGCTGGCGCAGCTCGCGGCACATCAGGTTATTGGCTTGCAGTACTTCGCCGATTTCGTCGTGGCGGTCTACCACAATGCTTACCGTCAGGTCGCCAGCGGCTACGCGGCGGGTGGTGTCTACCAGGCGTGCCAGCGGCGTGCTAACCCAATGACGCATGGCGACGAACACCAAGGCCACCAGCAGAACGATGACCAGCAGCGTACCCAGCAGCATTTTTGTCTGCATTTCGTGCGGCTCGCGTACCAGCTCGTCCTGGTAGGCGCTGGTGGCCACCAGCCAGCCCCAATGCGGGTAGGAAACAAAGGTGGCCAGCTTCAGGCGCGGCTGGGTGGCACCGGCATCCAGCCAGTTGTAACGGATTTGCCCTTGCTGCTGCGACAACATGGTTTTGACAAACGGCTGGCCGTCGGCATCCGTGCTGTCCAGCATGTTCTTGCCTTCTTTATTGGGGTGGATCACCAGCTCGCCCGGCCGTGCTTTGGCGTCCAGCACGTATACGTAGCCGGTGTCACCAATCTTGAGCGACAGGATCTTCTGTTTCAGTGCTTTCAGGCCGTCGGTGTAGTCGATGCCGGCAAACACCACGGCTACCACCTGGCCGGCAGCATCTTTCAGCGGAATGTAGTGCGTCATGTAGTCGCGGCCAAACAGGTTGGCCGGGCCGGTGTAGCGCTCGCCGCTTTTCAGCGGGCCATAGGCCGGGTGGGCGTGGTCCAGCGTGGTGCCCACTGCGCGGGTGCCGTCCTCTTTTTTCAGCGACGAGGCAATACGGATGAAATCGTCGCCCTGGCGTACAAACAGCGTGGCCACGCCACGGGTGGCCTGGGTAAAGCGGTCTACCAGGGTTTCATTGCCATTGAGCTGCAGCTCGCCGCTGTATAGCGCCGGCGCCGTGTGCCCGCTGAGGGTGACCGGGTTGGCCGCATCGGCCCGCAGCGGGCTGGCCAGGCTGGCGGCCAGCTGCGCAGCACTGTTCTGGGCACTGCTTTCCAGCACGCTGGCGTAGGCGGCGATGGTGTCTACGGCCTGCTGGTTGGTTTGTTGCATGGTATCTACCGCGCGCTGTTCTACGCGGCTGGCCAGCCATTCGCTGACCACCAAGCCTGAAATACCCAGGATGATAAACAGCGCAATGCTTAGCAGCAGGCTGAGTTTTTGCGCCAATGACAGGCGTGCAATGGTGAGTTTGGACATGATTTTTTACGCATAGGTGGGTGGTTTTGTGCGTACTTTCATTACAAACTTACTAAAGCAGTGTGAATTTTATACAAAAGTACGCGTGACTATCGTATGTCCTAAGGCATTTCACGCCATTGATAATGGTCAAATTCTGTTGGCTAGGCCGCTGATTTTTAAAAACTTTCTACATTATATCTATTGGATACCTGTGGCATTTTATTGCTGGAATGTAAACAAGCTTGCAGCAAATGCATCAATGGCCGGGGCACGTACGCCGCGGCGGCGAATCAGCACGGTAGGCGCATGCGCCAGCTGCGCCGGTAGCGGGTGGGTGGCCACATGGCCGGCGGCCGGGGTCAGTGCCAGCAGGGCTTCGGGTACCAGGGCAATGCCCATGCCGCTGGCGGCGCAGCTGATCATGGCGTGGTAGGAGTCCAGCTCTACCAGCCGGTCTACCACACAGCCGCTTTGTTCCAGCCAGCGCTCCAGCCGCTGCCGGTAAGCACAGCCGTGGTCAAAGGCCAGCAGGGTGTGCGGCCCGTGTTCTGGCCCGACCTGCGCGCCCAGCGCGCTGATGAGCAACAGGTTTTCGCTGCAAAATGGCTGGCTTTCCAGCCTGGGCTCGTTTACCGGCCCGCAGACCAGCGCGCAATCCAGCTCGCCGGCCAGTACCGCGCTGATCATATTGGCCGTGGGGCCGGTGCGTAGCTCCAGGCGCACGCTTGGGTGTTGCTGGTGAAAGCTGGCCAGTAGCGGTGGCAGGCGCACAGCGGCGGTGTTTTCCATGGCGCCCAGGCGCAGCGTGCCGCGCGGGGTGTCGCTGGCCACGGCGGCGCGTGCCTCGTCGGCCAGCGCCAGCAGGCGCTCGCTATAGCCGGCCAGCACCCGGGCGGCGGCGGTGGGGCGCACGCCACGGCCATCGCGCTCGAACAGCGCTACGCCCAGGCTGTCTTCCAGCTGCTTGATGCGGGTGGTGATATTGGACTGCACGCGGTGCAGGCGGCGGGCGGCGGCAGTAATGCCACCTTCTTGCAGTACCACCTGAAAAATGGCCAGGTCACTCAGGTCCATATCGTTCTCCGTTGTGGATGTATTGCATCATTTTAATTCATTTTTCAGAATGTCATTGCCCGTGCATAGTGCTGCTATTCCACCTTGCAGGCCCGCGTCATGCCATTTACTGCTACCCGAAAGGGCTATGTTTATCTGTTTGCCTGCCTGTTGCTGTGGAGCAGCTTCATGCTGATGGCGCGCCTGGGCGGCAAAACGCCGTTAACGGCCTACGATCTGCTGGCGTTGCGCTTGGGTACCGCCAGTGCGGTACTGTTGTGGCTGCCCCGCCCCACATGGGCGGCCTGGCGTGATGCGCGGCTGTGGCTGCTGGCGCTGATTGGCTGCATCGGCTTTTGCCTGTTGTGTTACGGGGCGGTGCGCTGGGTGCCGGCGGCGCATGTGGCGCTGCTGGTGGCGGGGATACAGCCATTTCTGATGGCGCTGTTGCTGGTCGTAGCGGGCCAGGGTTGGCCGCAGCGTGCCGCGTGGCCAGGTTATGCGGTGATGGCGTTGGGCCTGGGGCTGCTGGCTTGGCCGCTGTTTAGCGGGCAGGCGCTACCGGGGCAATGGCTGGGTGATGGCATGCTGCTGACGGCGGGTGTGCTGTGGGCGCTGTATGCGCTGCTGGCCAAGCGCTGGGGCTACGCGCCGTGGCTGCTCACCAGCTTTGTCACGCTGGCCTCCACCCTGCTCTACCTGCCGGTGTACCTGCTGTGGCTGCCCAAAGGCCTGGCCGAGACACCGTGGCCGATGATCGTTAGCCAGGCGCTGTTTCACGGCATCAGCCCGGCGATTCTGGCCATGCTGTGCTACCTGCGTGCCGTGGCCCTGCTGGGGCCATCGCGTGTGGCGGCGCTGATGGCGCTGATACCGGTGATGACCGGTTTGGCGGCGGTGCCGCTGCTGGACGAGCCGCTAACCGCCATGCTGGCTGCGGCGCTGCTGAGTGTGTCGCTGGGTGCCTGGTGGGTGTCCCGCCCGGTGCCCGCCCCTGCCCCTGCTGCCCGCCCGGCAGCGTGCGGCCAACCTTGAACCCCGGAGTGACCATGCCCTACGTCAATATCAAGATTACGCGCGAAGGCGCTACCACCGAGCAAAAAGCCGAGCTGATTGCCGGTGTGACCCAGCTCTTGCAGCAGGTGCTGAACAAGAACCCGGCCACCACGGTGGTGGTGATCGACGAGGTGGACACCGATAACTGGGGCATAGGCGGCGAAAGCGTTACCGTGCGCCGTGCGCGTGGCAGCTAGCCACAGCAGCGTTTTGCGGCCAACAAAAAGCCCCGCACTCGGCGTAATGCCAGTCAGTTAACGCTGATTGGCATTTTTTGGCTGGCGGTTTGTTGTGTTAAGGCGGCTTGCGAGTCCGCTATGCGGACGATGCTTACATGCCGGTTCCGCCCGGCAGACGGGAAAGGGGGCGGATTGCCGCCCCCTTTTCATTCCCCCGCAACCCGGGGCTGCTCGAAACCCCATTCAAAATGGCAAGCCCCAGGCGCCGCCGAACTCGCATCGCTGAGCAAATCAAAGATTTGCACGCAGATCGCTAACGGCTCGGGGCTCAAACAAATCGGCGTCTTAAAACCTGGGGCGCACCATTTTGACCGGCTCGCGCCAACGGGATGGGGCGCAGACCAACATGTTGGCTGTTAGCCAAGATAGTGATTCCCACTAGTCAAGCGCTTAACTGACTGGCATTACGCACTCGGCGGGGCTTTGTCGTGACAGGCTGGCGGCGATCAGGCGGCGCCAGCGTCCTTCAGGCATTTTTTCACAAAGCTGTTCTTGGCGGCGCCGGCCAGTTTCTTCTCGGCGGCCTTGGTATCGCAGCTGGCCTGCGCACCGGTGGCCTTGCTGTCTTTTTCGCACTTCTTCATAAAGCTGTTTTTGGCGGCGCCAGCCAGCTTTTTCTCGGTGGCTTTGGCTTCGCAGCTGGCGTCGGCGGCGAAGGTAGCGGTGGAAACACAGGCCAGCAGGGCAATAGCGAGCAGTTTGCGCATGGTGTTGATCCTTTAGGTTGGCGATAAGGCGTTAGCAGTATTGCCCTGTGCTGCGCGGGCTGGCAAGGGCTGCACGGTGGCAATCGGTAACAGTGTGTCACGGCGGTATGACAATATAAAAACCCCCGGTAAATACCGGGGGTTTTTTATGGGTATTGCTTGATTATCCAGCCAGGCGGGCGCGGTGGCGGGCAATCTGGAAGCGTACCTGGTTGGGTGCGGTGCCCCCCACGTGGTCGCGTTGGGCCAGGCTGCCTTCCGGCGTCAGTACGCTGTATACGTCCTGCTCGATCAGGGTGCTGAACTGGCGCAATGTGTCCAGGCTGAGGTCGGCAATGTCCACGCCCTGCTGCTCGGCGTGGCGTACGGTCAGTGCCACCACTTCGTGGCTATCGCGGAACGGCATGCCCTTTTTCACCAGGTAGTCGGCCAGGTCGGTGGCGGTGGCAAAGCCCTGCAGCACGGCAGCGCGCATGGCGTCTGGCTTCACGGTGATGCCGCGCATCATGTCGGCGTAGATGCGCAGGGTGTCGATCAGCGTGTCGGCGGTGTCGAACAGCGGCTCTTTGTCTTCCTGGTTGTCTTTGTTGTAGGCCAGCGGCTGCGCCTTCATCAGGGTCACCAGCGCGATCAGGTGGCCGACCACACGGCCGGATTTGCCACGTACCAGCTCGGGCACGTCCGGGTTTTTCTTCTGCGGCATGATGGAGCTACCGGTGCAGAAGCGGTCGGCGATATCGATAAAGCCGACGCGCGGGCTCATCCACAGGATCAGCTCTTCGGACAGGCGGCTCAGATGCACCATTACCAGGCTGGCGGCGGCGGTGAATTCGATGGCGAAGTCACGGTCGGACACGGCGTCCAGCGAGTTGTGGCACACATCGTCAAAGCCCAGCAGCTGCGCGGTGTAGTGGCGGTCGATCGGGAAGGTGGTGCCGGCCAGCGCGGCGGCGCCCAGCGGCAGGCGGTTCACGCGCTTGCGGCAGTCGGTCATGCGCTCGGCGTCGCGGCCCAGCATTTCCACGTAGGCCAGCATGTGGTGGCCAAAGGTCACCGGCTGCGCTACCTGCAGGTGGGTGAAACCGGGCATCACGGTGTCGGCGTGCTGTTCGGCCAGGTCCAGCAGGCTGGTTTGCAGCTCGGCAATCAGCACCACGATGGCGTCGATCTGTGCACGCAGCCACAGGCGGATGTCGGTGGCCACCTGGTCGTTACGGCTGCGGCCGGTGTGCAGGCGCTTGCCGGCGTCGCCGATCTTGTCGGTGAGGCGGCGCTCCACGTTCATGTGCACGTCTTCCAGGTCCACGCTCCAGTCGAAGTTACCGGCGCGGATGTCGGCAATGATCTGCGCCATGCCGTCGCGGATGGCGGCCAGGTCGGCGTCACCCAGTACACCGGATTTGTGCAGCATGGTGGCGTGAGCCAGCGAGCCTTCGATATCGAACTCGGCCAGGCGTTTATCAAAAGTGACCGACGCGGTGTATTTCTTGACCAGTTCGGAAACGGGTTCGGAGAAGCGGCCGGACCAGGCGTGCGTATCTTGCATGGTGAAAATGTCCCAAGTCTGTAAATGTATGGCGATTATCGGCAAGGATTATATGCCAGCCGATCACCATAAAGGGATAGACCGGCCGAATTTTCACCTGGCAAGCGGCCTGGCCGGGTCTAGCGCTCGGCGCTGCCGTACAGGCGGTGCGGGCTAACGGCTACGCTGCCCTGCTCGGACGACAGCCACAGCACGCCGTCCTGCACGGTGGCGTTCAGCTGCATGCTGCGCTCGCACAGTGCGGCCAGCTCGGCCAGGGTGTCGGTGGCAATGCTGAAGATGTTCAGGTGCTCAAAGCGGCCAACCTTGCCGGCCATGCCTTCCCACCAGATATCCGCCGAGCGGCCACCGTAGTTGTACAGCCATACCTGGCCGGCACGGCCGCAGGCTTTGCGCAGGCGCTTTTCGTCCGGCTCGCCCAGCTCTACCCACTGTTCGATCTCGTCGCTGAAATTCTTTTGCCACAGATCCGGCTCTTCGTCGTCGCTGATGCCACGGGTAAATACCATGTATTCGCCGGCGTGCAGGGCAAACACGGCAATGCGCAGCATCATGCGCTCGATGGTTTCGGACGGGTGTTGGGCGATGGTCAGGCTGTGGCTGTCGTAGTAGCCACGGTCCATGTCGGAAATCGTGAGGTCGGCTTTGTAAATGGTGGCTTTCAGTGCCATTGCAGGGCTTTCGCGTGGGGTACGTCAAGCCCTGCAGTGTAACGGGTTTTGCCCGCTAGCTGGCGCTATCGCTATCCAGCGCGGCTTGCATGCAGGCGGCCAGCTGCTGGTCGTCAGGCCCGCCACTGGCTAGCGCGGCGATCACGCCATGGCGGTCGGCCAGGCTGCGGTTCTGGCTGAGTTTCTCTTTGCACTGCCACTGGGTAACGGGCAGGCGAAAGCCCACAATGCCGCGCTGCATGGCGGCCATGGCGTGCGCTGGCACCGCCTGTGGCGACCAGCCATCTGCCCCTTCGAAGCGGGCGCTTAGCTGCGCCAGCAGGGTGTAGAGCGCGTCGCCGCTGATCTGTTCTGCCGGGCCGCAGTGCGCGTGCGCTACGCGGTAGTTCCAGGTGGGCACCATGCCGCTGCTGTGGTACCAGCGCGGCGAAATATAGCCGTGCTCGCCCTGGAAAATGGCCACGCTGGGGGCGTGTAGCAGTGCCTGGCTATGGCCGTTGGCCGCGGCCAGGTGGCCTAGCAGGCAATCTGGCTGGCCGGGGTCCGGTAGCAACACCAGGTGGCTGATCCACGGTGTGTTGCCGCCGGGGGTGATCAGCGTGGCAAAGGGGTGCTGGCTGGCCAGTGTGCTGGCCGTGTCCGGCGGGCTGGCAAAAGCGGGGGGCTGATACAGTGGCATGCGGTTCTCCTTTGCCTGGATTCTGGCGCGGCATGCTTCGCCTGCCCAGAGCCAGTTTGCCCGGCGTAGACAGGGCCATGAAATGGTCTCCTGCACTGATGGAAGTTCGATAATTTTCTTGGTGTATGGCACCCTCAGGCCTAGGCTGAAAAGATCAGTTTGGGGGGTGTTTATGTGGCGACAAGGCATAAGGTTGGCCGCATTGCTGCTGCCGCTGGCGGCACTGGGGGCAGAGCCACCGCTGACGGTGCGCTTTTCCAACCAGGAATACGCGCCGTATATGGCCGAAAACCTGCCATTCGGCGGCATTCTGACGCGGGTGGTGACCGAGGTTTTTCGCCGTGGCAATGTCAGCGTCAGGTATGGCTGGTACCCCAATAACCGCGCCATCCAGATGGCACGCACGGGCGATGTGGATGGCAGCCTGGGCTGGACGCCTAATGCAGAACGCCAGAAAGACCTGTTGTTTAGCGAAGAGGTGCTGCCGTTTCGCATGGTGTTGTTTCAGCGCCTGGGCGAAACCTATACCTGGAAAACCCTGGAAGACCTGGCCCCCTACCGCTTTGGTATTACTGCCGGCAACTTCTACTCGGATACCTTCACCCGCCTGCAGCATAACGGCGTGTTGAAGGTGGATGTCACCACCGACGACATCAGCAATCTGCGCAAGTTGGCCGCAGGCCGTATCGACCTGTTCCCCATGGAAGGCGAGGCTGGCCAGCTGACCACCCGCCTGCAGCTGCCACCTGCCATGGCAGCGCGCATCGTGCCGCAGGCACGCGAGTACTGGAGTACCCCGCTGTGCGTGGTGATCTGGCGCGGCCACCCGCAGGCGGGCGAGCTGGTGCGGCGCTTTAACCGCGAGCTGAAAAAGATGAAAGACAGCGGCGAGCTGGCGCTGCTGATCACCCAGACCCGCCACGCCATCTTTGCCCATATCGACAAGAAGCGCTGATCTTTGCCGCCACTGTGGGCATAATCGCCTTTTTTACCCTGCAGGCGGCCTGGTGTGAGCAAGTACGGCGAACTGGTTCAGCGCATTATCAGCAGCATCCGGCACGGCGATTACCAGCGTGGCGACACCCTGCCCTCGCTGCGCCAGCTGGTGCAGCAATACGGCGTGGGCCTGAATACCGCGCGGCGCACTTACTACGAGCTGGAAAAGCTTGGCTACGTGGTGGCACAGCCGCGCCGTGGCTATGTGGTGGCCGCCGACGCTGGCGGTGGCAGCGACAGCCTGGCCGCACCGCTGGGTGCCCCCTTCATCCACCCTGCCCTGTACGATACCCGCCCGCTGACCCACGCCTTTGTCGGTGCCATGCGCCACTATGCCCAGGCCCTGGCCGAGCCAGCGCTGGCGGGCATCCCTGCCCTGCGCCGCCAGATTGCCCAGCAAGCCTACGCGGAAGGCTGGCAGGTGCACGCCGACGAAGTGCTGATTACCTGTGGTGGCATGGAGGCGCTATCGCTGGCGGTAGCCGCGGTCACGCATGGCGTGGCACAGCCGCAGGTGGCGGTGCTGCAGCCTGCTTTCCCCGGCCTGCTGGGGGGGCTGGCCGAGCAAGGCGTGGCCATCTTGCCGCTGGTGTTGGCCGCAGATGGCAGCGTGAATACTGCCGCGCTGGAGCAAGCGCTGTCACGGGGGCAGGTGCAAGCCATCGCGCTGATGAGCGCCTATTGCCACCCGCACGGGCGCAGCCTGCTACCGGCTACCCGCCAGCAGCTGCTGGGCCTGGCACAGCGTTACGATGTGCCGGTAATCGAAGACGATGCCTACCGTTTACTGGGTTTTGATGGCACGGTGCCTTTGCCCATGAAGGCCGACGATCAGGATGGCCGCATCCTGCTGTGTGGCACGTTTTCCAAATCCATGGCGCCAGGCTACCGCGTGGGCTGGCTGCTACCCGGGCGCTATGGCGAGCTGGTGCGGCGGTTGAAGCTGGCGCAGACACTGGCCTCGCCGCTACCCAACCAGCTCGCGCTGGCCGAGCTGTTATCCGGTGGCCGCTATCTGCCGGGGCTGCGCCGCTTGCGCCAGCAGCTGGCCGACAAGGTAGGCCAGCTGGAAACCCTGTTGCGGCCAACTCTGCCCGATGGCGCTACCCTGCAGCCCGCCCAGGGCGGTTATTTTGTCTGGCTGCGCGATATCCCGGCCGACTGTGTGCAGCTGGCCGCTGCCGCCCAGCGCCACGCCATCCAGCTGGCGCCGGGTACCTTGTGCCAGCCGGACGCCGCCGGGCGCCATGCCCTGCGGCTGAATGCCAGCTATTTTTCCCCCGACCAGCAGCCCGCGCTGGACTGGCTGGCCCGCGCCATGCGCCGCGTGTAGCCAGCGTGTGGCTCAGGGCATCAGGATGCGTGACATTTCCGTGACTTTGTCCTGTGGCGTGTGGCGGTCTTGTAGGGCAATGCTGATCGGGTGGCTGCCTTTGCCCAATACCGCGGGGTCGGCCATCACATTGATGGTAAAGCTCAGTTCGCCATCGCCGGGTACCTGCAATAGCTTGGGCAGGCGCTGCCCCACTACCCCTTCACCCGCTGCGGTCAGCGTGTAGGTGCGGGCGTCCGGGCGGGTGTTGAAGATGCGCACGGTGTAGGCGTTTTCGATATAACCATCCGCCGTTTCGCGCGCCATCACGGCACGGTCGCGCAGGATTTCTACCCGGAAGGGCTCGCGTTGCCACAGGCCGACCGCCATCAGCAAGACGGTGCTGCCAATCAGGCTGGCGTAGATCACCGCCCGTGGGCGCTGCCAGAACGATGGCGGTGCAGCACCTTGCTCCATGGCATTCTGGGTAGACAGGCGAATCAGGCCACGCGGTGCGGCCAACTTGTCCATGACTTCGTCACAGGCATCAATGCACACGCCACAGCCGATGCACTCGTACTGCAGCCCTTGGCGGATATCAATGCCGGCCGGGCACACCTGTACGCACAGCCCGCAATCCACACAGGCCCCTTGCGCTTTGCTACCGTCTTTGCGGCGCGCGCCGCGTGGCTCGCCGCGCTGCTCGTCGTAGGCCACGATCAGCGTGTCGCGGTCGAACATCACCCCCTGAAAGCGCGCGTAAGGGCACATGTGCTTGCACACCTGTTCGCGCAGGTGGCCAGCCAGCAGCCAGGTGAAACCGCCGTAGCTCAGGGCAAAAAAGGCCTCCCAAAAGCCGGTTTGCCCGGCGGGCAGCCCGGCGACCAGCTGGCGCATGGGGCTGAAGTAGCCCACCAGGGTCAGGCCGGTCCACAAGGAAAACAGCAGCATGCTGCCCTGGCTGGCCCCTTTGCGTAGCAGCTTTTCGGCGCTCCATGGCGCCGCATCGCGCTTGCGCCGGGCATTGGGTGGCCCCTCGAACAAGCGCTCTATCCACACCATGATTTCGGTGTAGACCGTTTGCGGGCACGAAAAACCGCACCATAGCCGCCCGGCAATCATGGTCCACAGAAACAGCCCCAGCGCGCTGATGATCAGCATGGCCGCCAGGTAGATAAAGTCCTGTGGCAGCAGGGTCAGGCCAAACAGGTACAGGCGCATGGCGTCGAAATCGAAACGCACCGCCTGCTGGCCGTGCCAGTTCAGCCATGGGGTCAGAAAGTAGATGAGCTGGGTAGCGATGACAAAGCCGGTGCGCCAGTGGTTAAAGCGGCCGCGGCCTAGCTTGGGGTAGAGTTTGCTGGAAACAAAATGAATGGGCGTTGCCATGGTGGTTGCTGCCTTGCAGTAAAACGATGCCGCAGCTTAGGCAGCGTGCAGGCAGGCAGACAGGCACAGATCGCCGGCATCGGCAGGGCACAGCGGGCGGGATAGCCCGGTGTTTGATATGTGTCAGCTTGCCGGCCAGGCATGTTGCGGCGATGGGCGAGTGGGCCTGGCTGGTTGCCGGCCGGTGCGCGGGTCTCGCCGCCGTGACACACCATGAAAAAAGCCAGTCAGGGTGACTGACTGGCTTTGGCTGGTGGTAAGGGCAAGGGGCCTGCTAGCCGGCGCGCACCTGGTTGCGGCCTTCCTGTTTGGCCAGATACAGGGCCGCGTCGGCGCGCGCCATCATCGGCGTGGCCGTGGCGTCGCCGGGGTACAGCTCGCTGATGCCGATGCTGACGGTAAAGTGCACCGGCTCGCCGCCTTGCGGGTTGTCCAGCTGCAGTGCGGCCACGGCCTGGCGCACGCGTTCCATGATCTGGGTAGCGGTGTAGCGGTCGGTATCGGGCAGCAGGATGGCGAACTCCTCGCCGCCCAGGCGGCCGCAAACATCTTCTATGCGCACGCTGCCCTGGCAGCAGCTGGCGAAGGTGCGCAGCACCTCGTCGCCAAAAGCATGACCATGGCGGTCGTTCAGCAGCTTGAAGTGATCCAGGTCCAGCATGGCCAGCGACAGCGGGCGCTCCCAGCGTTGGCCGCGGGCGATTTCCTCGGTGCAGCGCTGCATGAACTGGCGGCGGTTATACAGGCTGGTCAGCTCGTCGGTATTGGCCAGCCGGATCAGGTCGGCCTGCAGCTTCTTGGCATCGCTGACATCGTGCTTAATGGCCACCATGCGCAGCAGGCGCCCTTCTGCCGACATGACTGGCGCCACCGAGATGGTTTCAAAATACAGTTGGCCGCTGCGGTTGTGGCTGGACAGCTCGCCGCGCCAGGTTTCACCGCCAAGAATGGTGGTTTGCAGCTCGGGTTTGAACTGCGGGTGCTCGCCCAGCAGAACGTCGTCCAGCTTGCGTTGGCCGCAGATTTCTTCGCTGCGGTAGCCGGTCATTTCCACAAACGCCGGGTTGACGTATTCCACATGCCCCTTGCCGTTGGCAATGATGATGGCCTCGGCAGCGTGGTCGATGGCCACGCTGCGGGTGGCCAGTGCGTCGGTCAGCTCGGTATTGCGCTGGAAGCGCCGCACGCCCAGTGCCAGTAGCAGGGTGCAGATCAGCCAGCCGCCCAGCATCAGCCAGGCTTTATTGCGCCAGGGTGCCAGCAGGGTTTCTTTATCAATGCCTACCGTGACCATCAGCGGCAGCCGTTCTACCTTGCGCATGGAGTGCAGGCGGGTGCGTTTGTCTAGTGCGGAGGTGTATTCATAGCTGGCTTCCACATCGCCACGCTGCAACATGCTAAGTGCTTCCGGGTCGTTTACCGGTGCTACCGGCATGGGCGATAGCATGGGTTGGCGTGCCAATAGCTGCATGCGGGTGTCGGCAAAGGCCATCACGTCGTGGTGGCCGCCTACCAGGGTGCGGTCTATCAGCTGCTGGAAGTGGCTGGTGCGGATGACGGTGCCCAGCAGGCCGATAACGCGGCCATCTATGCCCCGTACCCTTTGGGTGGCCATCACGACCAGGTCACCACTGGCGCCTTTGAAGCGCTCGCTGACAAAGCGGTCTTCCTTGCTGGGGGACAGCATGGCTTTGCAGTAGCTGCGTTCGCGGGCGTCAAAGCCGGGAGAGACTTTGAACGACAGCACCAGCTGGCAGTTACGGTCTACCAGAATCATGTCGTAGGCTTGTGGCACGCCACGCATGGCACGCACCAAGCGGCTTTCCAGTGCGGTGCGTTCTGCCGGGGGCTGCGAGGTCTGGAAGTCATTTTCTTCCAGCTGCTCGGCAACCATGTTTTGCAGTAGCTCAACTTCGCGGAAATCTTGCCGCATCCATTCGGAGAACAGCAGGCTTTCCATGCGCGCCTGGGCATGGCCTTGCGCGACAGTCGTCTGGTAGGAAGACCATAGTTCGGCAACGCCGCTGAGCAGCAACAGCAGGCTGATCAGCGCGCCGTATGTCAGTGCCTTGAAGCGGCTGTGGGAGGCGAGGTGCGAGACGTGAGGCATGATCCGCAAATCATTCGGGAATAAGCCATCATTCTTGCATGAAGCGCAGGCTTTTGCAGGTATCGATAGTTAAAGCGTAGATGACCTGTGCACTGCATGTGGTGGCTTTCCTATTGCCACGCCGGTGTTGATAGCGTTCAGGGCGCCAGTATCAGTTTCAGGCCCAGCAAGACAAACAAGGTGCCGGCAATACGGTCCAGCAGGGTGCTGCGCTGTGGTGAGGTGTTGAGCCAGCGCCCGGCATGGCCGGCAAAATAGCCCAGTAAGCCGAACACCACGGCGGCCTGCAGCGTGAATAGCAGCCCCAGCTGTGCGGTTTGCCAGGCAAGTTGCCCATGCTGGCTGATAACGAACTGCGGCAAGAACGCCAGGAAAAACAGCACGACTTTGGGGTTGATGGCGTTGGCGAGCAGGCCTTTGACAAACAGCTTGCCGGCGCTTTCGCGCGGGTTGTGCTGTTGCGCTGCATTGAGCAGGCTGCCCTGGCTGCGCCAAGCCTGCCAGCCCAGCCAGATCAGATAAGCACCGCCAGCTATTTTGAGTGCAGCAAACGCCAGCGGCGAGGCGGCCAGCAGGGCGCTGATACCCAGTGCGGCCAACAGCGTGTGGCTCAGGCAGCCCAGCGCGCAACCCAGGCCAAACGCTATGCCGTGGCGGCGTCCCTTTGCCATGCCCAGGCTCAAGACCATCAGGTTGTCCGGCCCCGGCGAGAGGGTCACCAGTACGGCGGCCGCCAGAAACCCCAGTGTTTGTTCCATGCCTAGCAGCATTGTCTTTCCTTATGCGGGGGCTTTTCTAGCCTTCGCCCCGTCATGAGCAGATCACGCTCTATCTTGTCTGGCGAAGTAGCTAGGGCCTGGATTTTATGGCCAACGATGAAACCCGGTCATGTTGCTACGCAGGCCTGGTTTCAGCCTGTCAGACATTGTGGCGATGTGGCCGCGATTTGGGAACGTTGTGCAGGACGGGTGGGTGTGAACAGTGTTTTCTGGCGGGGGGGATTTGGCTATTACGATAGGGTGGCGCGCGGGGCGGCAGGTTTTTCGTAATTTAATAATGAATTACATAAAATTATTACGTAATGAACTTGGTGTGATGCAAGTAATCTGCGGGCAAGGCTGTGGATAACCTTGTCCACAGCCTGGGCGGCCGAAGGGCTGATTTTTATTGTGTGACACAAATTGTCGTCACGCAATAATTAATCATTTGATTCTAAAGGGATATTATAGAAATGCCGCAGGCGGGCGAGGTGATGGTGGTACGTATTGCGCTGTACTGCTGGCCGGCGCCAAGCCCTGAGCCTGGCGGCCTTGCACCTTAGTCCGGCAAGATTTCCTGCTGGTTGGCTGCGTGGCGCAGCTTTTGCAGCGTAGCCACCAGGCCGTGTACCCGCTCGTGTTCTGCCGGTAGCCAGCCCAGCAGCTCTTGCGCCAGCCCGATACTGTTCTCGTCGGCCAGCTGCAGTAGCAGTGCACAGGCGTTCATGCCCAGGCGGTCATTGAGCGTGACGCTGGCGCTGTCGTACAGCAGCTTGGCGGCAGCGTCCTTTTTCTTGTCTTTGGTCAGCGATACGGCTTCGTCGTTGGTGTTTTGCAGAAAACCGTATGCATCATGTACCGCACGGATCAGGCCGATACTTTTTTTGGCCATGGCGGTGAGCTGTTCGACATCCTGGTGGGTACGCACCAAGCGTAGCGCCAGCTGTTTTACCCAGTCGTAACCTTTATAACCGTCAATGTCATCAGGCAGGCGTGCTACGGCTTCCAGAAAGCGCACGCCGCTACGCCAGCTAAGCTGCTTTTGTAGCAGCAGCGCTGCGGCTTGTTTGAGCGATTCCTGGGCATCCATCCAGGATTTGCGGCCCAGCAGGGTCATGGCGCGGCAAACGTGCAGCAGGAACACATTGTGTTCGCCCTTCAGCATGCCACTAAGCTCGTTGGCGACCTGGTCCATCTTTTCGGCATTGCCGGCTTCGCTGTGCGCTTGCAGCAGGTCGATCAGCACGTCGGGGCCAAAGGCGCTGTTGTTACGGCCGATACGCACGGCTTTTTCCAGATACAGCGCGGCTTTGGCCGGGTCGCCCGCGTTCAGGGCGCTTTCACCGGTAAGGCACAGGCGGCGAAAGTTGCGCGGCGATAGCGCCACGGCTTTTTCCAGTACTTCAAGCGATTCGGCAAACTGGCCGCAGCGCGCCAGGTTGTGCGCCAGGGTGTCGTAGGCGTCGGTATAGTGGGGGGCTTCGCGGATGATCTCGTTCAGCAGCTCGCTGCTCTCTTCTACTTTGTCCTGTGCCTTGAAAATGCGTGCCAGCCCCATTTTGGCCCAAGGGATGACGCGCAGGTCCAGTATGTCTGAGTAACACTTGCTGGCTTCCTGATAATGCTCCAGCGCCAGGTGGGTTTCCGCCAGCAGGCGCAGGACATCCAGCTTTTGTATGGGGTTGGCGGCTTTGCCGACCAGCTCATCCATGGTGGCAATAGCCAGGTCTTCGCGGCCATTCATCAGGTGCAGGTGTGCCGGTTTCAGAAAGCGCTTGCGGGTAAAGGCGGACTGCATGCGGTCGAACAGGGCCTGGCTGGAAAATGGCTTGAGGATGTAATCATCCGGGGCCACTTCGGCAGCGGCGACCACGCGTTCGTAGCTGCGTTCGCCGGTAATCATGATCCATACCGAGGTCAGCGGGTAGCTGCCGGTACTGCGCAGCTGTTCCAGCATTTCCTGCCCGTTCATGCCCTCGCCCAGGTTGTAGTCGCACAGCACAACATCGAAACTACGCTTTTGCAGGCGCATCAGGCCGTCTGCAGCGTTGGCTGCCGTTTCTGACCGGGTGACGCCTACGTTGCTGAGCATGGCGCGCAGCGACTGGCGCACGGTAAGCGAGTCGTCAATGATCAGTACGGAGGTGGTGTCGCTGAATACGTTCACGCCAGGGTTCTCTTGTCGTCGTTGTTATCGGGAGCAGGCTGTGCGCTGGAGGCTATCAATATAATCCAGCTTGCTTGAAAATCCGAATATAGAAACGGCATGTCATGTTGAAAGTGGCAAAAATGAGTGCAATAAGCTTAGATAAGAAAACCACCCTAAGCGGAGCGTAGCCATGCAATACGAAGAGGTAGTGTCCCAACATTTTCTGACCCTGCGGCGTACGCCGTTTCCGCATGTGCTGATCGAGCAGGCATTGCTGGAAATGGGCGGCAGCGGCCCCGAGGGCATGAGTTACCGCAAGAAAGTGCTGGCGGCAGCAGGTTGGCCGCACGATGGCCTGGTGCCGTTTGCCAAGTACCCGGACCAGGCGGCCGCAGCGTTCAATCGCATCCGGCAGGCCTTGGCGTCAGCGCCCGATACGGAGGGCTTGCTGGTGTTGCTGCAGGCTAAATAGCGTTTGCACGCTGGCCGGCCCTGATGGCTCTAGCGCAGCGCGGAGCCATCGTCCTGGCGCTTGCGCATTTCCAGGTGCAGGCATTGCCTACGCTGGCTGCCAAACAGTGCGCCGCATTGCTGTAAGGCGGCCTGGCGGGCTTGGCAGTGGCTATTGGCTTGGCTAGCCGGGCAAGCAGGCGGGGTGAGCTGCCTGGCCACGCACTGGCGGCGTGCCGCCCCGGCCATGTCCCGGCAGGCCTGCTGTGCGGCGGCGAGCTGTTCGCAGCCGGCGCGGTCGCGTTCGCGCCGGCACAGGGCGGGCGGGGTGAACTGCTGCAGGCAGGCGGGCAGGTTGGCCGCAGTTTGATCCTGGCAGCTAGCCAGCCCGGCTTGCTGGTACTGGCAGGCGGGTAGGGGGCTATCCGGGGTGCAGTGTGCTGCCTGGCCCGCCCAGCTGGTGTGGCTGGCAAGCAGCCCTAGCACTAACAGGCCATACCTCAGGCTATTCATAAGCGTCCCTTTGGCCTGCCAAGGCGGGCGGTAACTTAGCTGTCCGGCCCGCTATCCGGCGGTGGTGCGTTAAGGCGGTCCTGCTTTTTGCGCCAGCGATGCCAGGCTTTGGGTGGTGCCTCTGCCGCCGGCATGCTGGCCTGTCTCTCTGATGGCAGGTGCAGGCGTATCGCGTCGTGACGGCGGTAGAACTGGCGCAGGCGGCGGGCTTCTTCTTCGCTGATTTCGCCCCGCACCACGGCTTCGCGCAGGCGTAGCTCGCGCAGGCGCAGTACATCCGCCCGTTCCAGCGGCGGGGTGTGGATACCCGGCGGTGGCGGGCTGGCGTGGGCGGCGTTGCCTATGCCTAACATAATCCAGCATAGCAACATCGATAGCAGCGGCTTCATATTCTGATTCTATCCTGCGCCGTTTCGTGGCGCCATGGCAGGCCAGTGCCGCGGTGGCTAACGGCATAAAGCCTGCCGGGCAGGGCCGGGCAGGCGGGGGGATGCAGGGTCAGGCAGGTTTAGCGGCGATGGCCATGGTCATGATCGCCGCCCCACGGGGCCAGCTCGTCCGGCCAGCTGGTGCGCGCCGGGCTGCGGTCCTGGTTGTTGATCAGGGTTTTGGTCAGCGCCTGCAGCGGGGCCATGTCCGGGCGCTGTTTGTTCTGGCGGGCGCTGTCCATCAGCTTGTTGCGCTCCTGTTTGAGCGTGGCCAGCTCCTGATCGGTGAGTGCGCCGGAAATCACGGCATCGCGGAACTGCTTCATGTCTTCGCGCGGCATGCCATGCGGGCCCTGGTGTTTGTCGTGCCCGGCTTTACCGTCACGCATACCTTTGTGCATGCCATCGTGCATGCCGCCTTTCATGTGCATCTGCGCCAGCTCGGGCGGGAGTTTGTCGCGCTTCTGGGTGCGGTCGGCATTGTCGATCAGTGCCTTGGTTTTGTCTTGCAGGGCCTGATGCAGCTTCTTGGCCTGTTCGCGGTCGGCGCTGCTGAAGCTACCGTCGTCGCGCAGTTTCTTGATGGCAGCCACGGTGGTGTCGCGCTCTTTTTTCAGCGTGGCCAGCTCGGCGTCGGTCAGTGCGCCGGACAGCACGGCTTCGTGAAAGGCTTTACGGTCGGCGCGCGGCATTTTGTCACCATGGCCAAAGGCCAGGGCAGAGGCCGACAGCGCGGCCAGCAGGGAGAGCACCAGCGCAGTGGGGACGAAACGTGTTTTCATTGCAAACTCCTTATGCCATGTGGCCTTGGTTGATGGTGTCACTTTAGCGCCGGGGTTTTGCCCGAGTATGTGCCGCAGGGTGCGGAGTGTTAACGGGTGTTAAGGTTGGCCGCAGGCTTAATCTCTGTTCACACCGGGGCTGACGCTGTGCCAGCCACGCGGTAGGCTTGCAGCATTGACAGGCAGGCAGCCCGGCCTGCACTGAGATTGGGTGTTTATGGAAAACCGCAAAATACTGGTAGTAGACGACGATGCGCGCCTGCGCGAGCTGCTGCAGCGCTACCTGACACAGCAAGGCTACGCGGTAGAAAGCTTGCCCGATGCGCGCGAGCTGGATCGCAAGCTGGCGCGTAACCGCCCGGACTTGCTGGTGCTGGATGTCATGATGCCGGGCGAGGACGGCCTGGCCGTGGTACGCCGCCTGCGGGCGCAGGGCGAGCCGATACCGGTGGTGATGCTGACGGCGCGTGGCGAAGATATCGACCGTATCCTGGGCCTGGAAATGGGCGCCGACGACTACCTGGCCAAGCCGTTCAACCCGCGCGAGCTGCTGGCGCGCATTAATGCCGTGTTGCGGCGCTACGAGCACACCCCGGCGGTTACCGCCAGCCACGAGGAAGCCGAAGCACTGCACTTTGGCCCCTGCACACTGAACCCCTCTCGGCGCGAGCTGCTGCGTGACGGCCAGCCGGTGACGCTGACCACTGCCGAATACGCGGTGCTGTTGGCGCTGGCCACCCACCCGCGGCGGCCGCTTACCCGCGAGCAGCTGATGACGCTGGCCATGGGCAAAGGCGGTGGTGAATCGCAAGACCGCAGCATTGATGTACACGTATCGCGCCTGCGCAAAGCCATAGAAGACGCCGACGGCCCGCCACGCTACCTGCAAACGGTCTGGGGCTACGGCTATGTATTTGTACCCGATGGCCGTGACAAGGACGCACGATGACCTTGCCCGTGTTGCGCGGCACGTTGTTTATCCGCCTGGCCGCCCTGGTGGTGATGGCGGTGCTGGCCAGCCAGGTGTTTACCCTGTGGCTGGGTGTAAAGCAGAAAAACACCCTGCTGGCGGACCAGCTGTACGCCCAGGTGGTGGACACGCTGGCCGATTACGAGGGCGCGCTGGCGCGCTTGCCCGCGGCGCAACGCGCCCCTTTCCTGCTGACCAACAACCATGCCGGCCTGCCGCGCCTGCTACCGCTCAGTGCGGCAGAGCAAGTGCATTCCAGGGTGCCGCCGATGGGGCACGACCTGGCCGGCCAGCTATCCGATGCGCTGGGCGAGCCGGTGCATGTGCAGTTCAGCCGCGGCGAGCGGCGGGAGCTGTGGCTGCGTGTGCCGGTGCTGGACAGCCATTATTGGCTGGTGATGCCGCTGACGCGCTTCTTGCCGCCCTCTTTGCGGCCAACCTTGCAAGCTGCCGGCCTGGTGGCGCTGCTGTCTTTGCTGGCGGCTTTTGCCCTGGCCTGGCGTACCACCCGGCCGCTGTCGCAGCTGGTGGCAGCCACCCGTGAGCTGGAAGCCGGGCGCACACCGCCACCGGTGGTGCCCAGCGGCCCGCGCGAGGTGCGCCTGCTGATCGAGCGTTTTAACGGCATGGCGCAGGCACTGGACAAGGCCGCCAGTGAGCGCCGCCTGATGCTGGCGGGGCTATCGCACGATCTGCGCACGCCGCTGACCCGCTTGAAGCTGGCGGTGGAGATGCTGTCGCCCGATGAAGATAGCGCCGGGATGTTGTCTGATATCGACGAGTTGTCGCACATTGTCAGCCAGTTTATCGATTTTGCCCGCAGCGAAGAGACCCGCCCGATGCAGGAGGTGGCGCTGGGTGGCGTGATCGACAGCGTGCTGTCACGCTTTGCCCGCGATGGTATGGCGGTGCACTGGCAGCGCTGCGATGCCAGCCTGCAGGGCGATGCCTTAAGCCTGCAGCGCCTGCTGTCCAACCTGCTGGAAAATGCGCGCCGTTATGGCCAGCCACCCTTTACCGTGAGCCTGCAGCCGGGGGCGGGTGAGCTGGTGCTGCGGGTACACGATAGCGGGGAGGGTATTGCGCCAGCTTTGCAGCAGGCGGCGCTGGCACCGTTTGAAAGGTTGGCTGCACACCGGGGTACCGATGGCGGCAGCGGGCTGGGGCTGGCCATTGTGCAGCGCATTGTGCAGCAGCATGGCGGGCGTTTGCAGTTTGCCCACCCGCTGGGCGGGGGCTTCGAGGTGGCGGTCTGGCTGCCTGCCGCCGCCTAGGCTCGCCGATGCTCAGGGGGAGAGCGGTGCCCGTGTGGCCGGGCAGTCGCTGGCTTGCACCACGCTAAAGCGGCCTTCCAGCCCCGGGCGCATATGCCAGACAGGCAAGCCGTGGCGCTGTAGCAAGCTGGCGTACTGGCCGCTTTGCCATTGCTGCAGTAGCTGCTGGCGTAGCTGCTGCGCCAGCAGCAGGCCGCTATCGTTTGGCCGAAAGCTCAGTGCCGGCCATACCTCGCCCACGGCTTTGCTGGAGTCGTAGTTAAAATGGCTACTGCTGCCTTGCGCGCGCATGGCGTCTTCGCTGAGTGCCAGAAAGCTGAAGAAGTAGTTGGCGCGCCGCGCGCGCAGCATGTCCAGTGCTTTGTCTATGCTGCTGACCTCTTCCCAGCGCAGCCTGGGGTTGTGCTGGATAAACGCGTGGTTAAAACCCCGCACGACCAGCACGCGCTCGCCGGCGGGGGGGAGGTTGCCCGGGCCGGGTACCTTGTCACCCTGGCGCGTGATGAATACTTCGTAGTCGCGCACGCCCAGCGTCAGAAAGTGGCTGTCGTGGCGGCGGCACAGCAGGTCGGCGGCAAACAGCTCGCCTTCGCCGCCGCGGTAGTAGCGCTCTACGGCGCGGGCCGGGGGCAGCAGGCGCAGGGTGATGGCTTGTTGCTGCAGCTGCAAGCGCCCCAGCAGCTCGGGTATCCAGCCGTGGCCATTCCAGGCAAAGCCGGGCATGTCCAGTACCACGGCAGTTACGGCCTGGGCGGGCGGGTGCAGGGCGGCAAGTAGCAGGGCAGTGAGCAAGTGGTGCATGGCAGTCTCCCAGAGGGAGCTACCAGTGTAGGCGGCTTAGAGTTATTGCTCGACACTTCTATAATTGTCCGTGCCAGCTTGCTGTGCAGCCTCCCAGCCTAATAGCGACAGTTTGCAGTTTTCCCCCCAGCGGTAGCCGCCCAGTGCCCCGCTGGCGCGAATAACGCGGTGGCAGGGGATAAGCCAGGCGATCGGGTTGGCCCCTACGGCGCTGCCCACGGCGCGTGCTGTGCCGGGTTTGCCTAGCGCCTGTGCCAGCTGGCCATAGCTGCACAGGCTGCCATACGGGATGGCCAGCAGCGCGCGCCAGACCTGCAGCTGGAAATTGCTACCGTGTACATGCAGCCTCAGTGGCTGGCTGTCGTGTAGGTGCAGCGGCTGAAAGAGCTGCGCTACCAGCGCCTGGTGGCTGCCTGGCTGGTGTTGCAGCTGCGCCTGCGGCCAACGTTGCTGCAGCAGCATGTGTGCGGATGCAGGATCCGGCAGGGGCAGGAAATGCAGCAGGCACAGCCCGCGTGGTGTACTGGCGGCCAGCAGCGGGCCAAAGCGGCTGGGCTCGATGCTCCAGTGCAGCTGCAAGCTGGCGCCGCCGGCGCGCCACTCGCCGGGGGTCATGGCTTCCAGCGTGACAAACAGGTCGTGCAGGCGGCTGCTGCCGGACAGGCCCAGCTGGTGGGCTAGCGGCAGCAGTGCGGTACCTTGCTGCAAGCCTGCTTTGGCTGCCTCCAGCGTGATTTGCTGCAAAAAGCGTTTGGGGCTGATGCCGGCCCATTGCGTAAACAGGCGCTGCAGGTGGTATTCGGACAGGTTTAGCGTGCCGGCCAGCTGTGCCAGCGTGGGCTGGCTATGGGCATGCTGTATCAGATAGCGGATTGCCTGGGTGATGCGGTCTTCATCGCGGGGTGGGTGTGCACTGTGCATGCCGGCCTCCTGGGTCATGCTGGCAGTGTAGGGAGCCTGTGCCGCGCGGGCGACCCGATTCTTGCCATGTTGGCCGCAGGCAAGAAAAAACCCCGGTTCGCAAACCGGGGCCAATGCCTTGGCAGGCTCCCGCTCAGGGAGGTGAAGCGGGAAGGAGCGTGGCTCCTGTTTGCTTTGACGCCTTAGTCGGGGAAAGTTTCATCGATATCGTCAAATTGTTCTTCTTGCGGCATCGGGCAGGCGGCAAACCAGCCTTCCACAATGCCTGCTACTTCTTCGGTACCGGTCTTTTTGGAGCTGGAAAACAGCTGCAGGGTGATATTGGGGTAGTCAGCCAGCTGTTTCTTGACCGAGGACAGAACCTTCTGTTGTTCCTGGCGCGACAATTTGTCGGCTTTGGACAACAGAATGTGTACCGGGCGCTGGGTGACGGTAAAGAACTCGATCATCTTCCAGTCCAGCTCCTTGAGCGGGTGGCGCGAGTCCATGATCAGCAGCAGGCCCACGATGCTGTCGCGGGTTTGCAGGTACTGGCCCAGCAGAGCTACCCAGTGTACGCGGATGGCTTCGGGCACTTCGGCGTAGCCGTAGCCGGGCAAATCCACCAGGAAACGCTCCTGGCCCAGGTCGAAAAAGTTGATGTGCTGCGTGCGGCCAGGGGTTTTGGAAACGTAGGCCAGGCGGGTACGATTGCACAGGGTATTGATAGCGCTGGACTTGCCGGCGTTAGAGCGGCCAACAAAGGCCACCTCGCAACGCGTGGGTGGCAAATCCTTGAGGTGGTTTACGGTTGTGAAAAACCGTGCATTCTGAAAGATCGACATAGTAGTAAGGGCAAAGTCAATTGATATAGAATAGCAGGTTTGAAATTGCCACCTTTACAGATATTTACGCTATCTCTCATTAGGAGCGACCATGAAACGTAACATGCTGTTGGCTATCGCTGCTGCTACCTTTGCAGCCAGTGCTATGGCCTCCACCCCGGCAGCGCCTGCCAAAGGCGACCCGGTCAAGGGCAAAGCCATCGCTGACCAGGTATGTGCTGCCTGTCACGGTGCGGACGGCAACAGCGTGGCTTCTGCCAACCCGACGCTGGCCGGCCAGCACGCCAAATATATCGAAAGCCAGCTGAAGGCTTTCAAATCCGGCGAGCGCAAGAACCCGATCATGATGGGGATGGCTGCACCGCTGACCCCGGCTGACATGGCCAACGTGGCTGCATATTTCAGCAGCCAGAAAGTCAAACCGCGCGAAGCGGCAGACAAGAGCCAGATGCCACTGGGCAAGAAAATCTACACCGCAGGCAACCCGGCCACCAAAGTACCGGCCTGTATGGCTTGCCACGGCCCGGCAGGTAAAGGCTTCCCGGATCAGTACCCGGCAGTAGGCAGCCAGCACGCGGCGTATATCGCCAAGCAGCTGGCCGACTTCAAAGCCGGTACCGACCGCAAGAATGCGGTCATGCACGATATCGCCATGCGTCTGACCGACGCCGAAGTGAAGGCGGTATCCGAATACATGTCCGGTCTCCGTTAAGCGCAACTTTTTCGCGCAGATACGTTCCAAAGGGGGCTTTGCGCCCCCTTTGTCGCGTTTGAAACCAAAATGAACAGCCAAAAAAAACCTGCGTCACCCGGCTATCGCCTGTACGAGCTGCTCAGCTCCATGCGGTTTGCCATTGGTCTGCTGACCATTCTCTCCATCGCATCGGTCATCGGTACCGTACTCAAGCAGAACGAGCCCTACCCTAACTATGCCTTCGAGTTTGGCCAGTTCTGGTTCAAGGCATTCGAGTACCTGGGCTTGTACGACGTTTACCATTCGGCCTGGTTTCTCACCATTCTGGCCTTTCTGGTGACCTCTACCACGCTGTGCATCGTGCGTAATGGCCCGGTGTTCCTGCGCGACATGAAGGGCTTCCGCGAAAAAGCCGCCGAAGGCTCGCTCAAGGCCATGAAACACAGCCGCGAGTTGGCCGTGTCGCTGGATGAAGCCCAGGCCGTGGCGCTGATCCAGCAACGGGGCATGCGTTACAAACGCAGCCAGCGCGACGATGGCAGCATTGTGTTGGCCGCCAAAAAGGGTAGCGGCAGCAAGCTGGGCTATTTCTTTGCCCACATCGCCATGGTGGTGATCTGTATCGGCGGCCTGATGGATGGCAACCTGCCGCTGAAAATCGGCGAGCTTACCGGCAGCATCGTGCCGGAAACCCGCGAGCTGCCACAGGGGCAGATACCGGCACAAAGCCGGCTGGGGGCCAATAACCTGTCCTTCCGTGGCAGCGTGACCGTGGTGGAAAACAAAAGCGCCGACGTGATTTTCATGAACAGCGGCAAGGGCTACCTGGTACAGGAGCTGCCCTTTATCGTGACGCTGAAGAAGTTCCATGTGGACTACTACAGCAACGGCATGCCCAAGCTGTTTGCCAGCGATATTGTGGTTACCGACAAGGCCAGCGGCAAGGAAACCCCGGCCACCGTGAAGGTGAACCACCCCATGATCGTGGATGGCGTGGCCATCTATCAGGCCAGCTTTGGCGATGGCGGCTCGCCGCTGGAGCTGAAAGCCTGGAACCTGGCCCAACCGCAAAGCGCTGCCAGCGAGATAAAAGGCGTGTCGCTGAACAGCCAGCCACTGCGTGTGAATGGCCAGGACTACCAGCTGGAGTTTGGCGACCTGCGCGTGTTCAACATCGAAAACATGGGCAAGCGCGAGGCAGACGGCAAAACCCTGCAGCAGCGCATGCACGACGTGCGCGAAGTGAAGCAGGACACCAAAAACCTGAAAAACGTCGGCCCGTCCATTACCTACAAGCTGCGTGACAGCCACGGCCAGGCGCGCGAATTCCATCATTACATGGCACCGATGGAGCAAGAAGGCGCGCTGTACCAGATTGCCGGTGTGCGCAGCGAAGTGGCGCAGCCCTTCCAGTACCTGCGTATTCCGCTGGATGACGAGCTGAAAATCGATAGCTTCATGCGCCTGCAGGCCGCGCTGAAAAACCCGGTGCTGTACGACGAGATTGCCCGCCGTACCACCGCCAAGGCCATGCAGGGCGCGGCGATCAGCCCGGCCATGGAAAAGCAGTTTGGCGATAGCGTGAAGTGGATTTTGGCGCGCTTTGGCGAGGGCGGTTTTGTGGCGCTGGAGAAATTCCTGGACGCCAAGGTACCCGCCGACAAGCGCCAGGCGATTGCGCAGACCTATATCAAGATCCTGCAGGGCGCGGTGATCGACGTGATGGCGGTCGCGCAGGAAAAAGCCGGCCTGAAACCGTGGCCGCAGGACGAAAAGCACTACCGCTTCCTGCTGGATAGCCTGGTGACGGTCAGCGCCTTCAACGATTACAAGGCACCGCTTTATCTGGAGCTGCAGGGCTTTGATCAGGTACAGTCGTCCGGCCTGCAAATGACGCGCTCGCCGGGCAAAAACCTGGTGTACCTGGGTTCGCTGATGCTGGTCATCGGCATCATCCTGATGTTCTATGTGCGCGAAGTACGGCTGTGGCTGGTGCTGCGTGCCGGTAGCGTGCGTGTGGCCATGAGCTCGAACCGCCACAACCGCGACCTGGACGAAGATTTCGATAAAATTGTGGGTGCCCTGAGCCCGCGAGCAGGAGAGGTATGATGGAGCTGCTAATGCAACAACCGTTCTATAAGCGACTGAACCTGGCCGACTGGCTGTTTGCCCTGTTCATTGCCGTGGTCACCGGCTACACCTTCAGCCTGTACGGCAGCAGGATGGACATCTACGAAGACCTGATCCTGCTGGGTAGCGGTGCGGGTATCGTGGCGCTGGGCTGGTTCTGGGGCAGCTGGCGCTGGTTCTTCCCGCTGGCCGGTGCCATGTCGCTGCTGGCCATCGAGCTGTACGACCACAACCTGGCCCGTGCCGGCGAGAGCTTTGGCCTGAAATACCTGCTTTCCAGCCAGTCGTCCTTCATGTGGATGTGCACGCTGTTCTTCCTGGCTACCGCCATTTACTGGGCAGGTCTGCTGTCGCGCTCTGACATGCTGAACCGTATCGGTAGCGGCCTTACCTGGGCGGCCTCTGCCTTTGCGCTGGCCGGCCTGTTTACCCGCTGGTACGAAAGCTACCTGATTGCGCCGGACGTTGGCCGCATCCCGGTGTCCAACCTGTACGAAGTGTTCATCCTGTTCTGTCTGATTACCGCGCTGATGTACCTGTACTACGAGGCCAAGTTTGCTGCGCGCCAGCTGGGTGCCTTCGTGCTGCTGGTGATCTCGGCGGCGGTAGGCTTCATCCTGTGGTACACCTTCGACCGCCAGGCGCACACCATCCAGCCGCTGATTCCGGCGCTGCAATCGTGGTGGATGAAGATTCACGTGCCGGCCAACTTTGTCGGCTACGGCGCGTTTGCCCTGTCGGCCATGCTGGGCGTGGCGCAGCTGCTGTCGCGCCGAGGCATCCTGACCGACAAGCTGCCCAAGGCCGAAGTGATCGATGAAATGATGTACAAGGCCATTTCGGTGGGCTTCCTGTTCTTCACCATCGCCACCATCCTGGGCGCGATGTGGGCGGCGGATGCCTGGGGCGGCTACTGGAGCTGGGACCCGAAAGAAACCTGGGCGCTGATCGTGTGGCTGAACTACGCCGCCTGGCTGCACGTGCGGCTGGTAAAAGGCTGGCGTGGCGAGCCGCTGGCGTGGTGGGCGGTGATCGGCTTGCTGGTCACTACCTTTGCCTTTATCGGCGTGAACATGTTCCTGTCCGGCCTGCATTCCTACGGCTCGCTGTAAGCTGGCCAGCACAAACAAAAACCGGGGCGATGCTCCGGTTTTTGTTTGTGCGGTCGCCTATGGTATATCTAGCGCATCCCGCTCCTATCGTATGCCACCATGCCGACACCGACCCCTCTACCGCCCAGCGATATCCGGCGCGACCCGTCAATACAGCACTTGCTTGGCCGCATGCCGCAGGACATTGCCGATACGTTTACCGAGGCGCAGCTGGCCAGCCTCAGGCTAGCCCTGGGCGCGCGTAGCTGGGGCCGCCATGCGGTAGATGTGCGCGGTACGGTTGTGTTCTGGCGCTGGCGCTACTACTACGTATTCCTGTTAGGTAGAAACCGGCGCGAGTTGACCCGGCGGGAAAAGCAGCTGTCCCTGCTGCTGCAAGCGGTGTTTTTGTCTGCTCTTACTGTCTACCCTGCTAGGCTTGCTGGTGCTGTATCTGGTGAAGTCGGCGCTGGGAATCGACCTGTTCCCGGGTTTTTCGCTGGGCATCTGGAGCTGGTTCAAACAGCAATTTTAGGTGCGGGGTTTGTGTGCTAGATCAAATGGCTTTCCCCATGATGGGCATAGCATGGTTCTGACGCCGCGCCGCTAGCGCGCTACCCCACCAAGGAGAAAGCCATGTTCCCGGAATTTCGTGATCTGATCAGCAAGCTGAAAACCGAAGACGCCCACTTTACCCGCCTGTTCGACAAGCACAATGAGCTGGACCAGCACATCAAGAATGTCGAAAACCGCATCGAGTCCGGCTCGGCGGTAGATATCGAAAACCTGAAAAAAGAAAAGCTGAAGCTCAAAGACGAGCTGTATGTGATCTTGAAAGCCAAAGCCGCCGAAGTGCTGTAAGCCCCGGCCACAAAAAAGCCCGCAGCCAGTGCCTGCGGGCTTTTTTGTGGGCTAGCCTAGCCAGACCAGCTGGTTACGCCCTGCCGATTTGGCACGGTAGAGCCGGCTGTCGGCCAGCTCGAACAGCTCGCGCCAGTCGTCCAGATGCTGGGGTACCAGGCTGGCGACGCCAATGCTGGCACTGAGCGCACTGCTCGGCTTGCCCGGCTCCAGCAAAATGGTATTGATCTGCTGGCATAGCTTGCTGGCGACCTCGCGTGCGCCGTGCACATGGGTGTCCGGCAATAGCAGGCAAAACTCCTCGCCGCCAAAACGGCCAAAAATATCGGCGGTACGCACGTGCTCGGGAATCAGCTCCGCCAGCGCCTTCAGCGCCATATCGCCGCGGCTGTGGCCATAGGTATCGTTGATGCGCTTGAAGTGGTCCAGGTCTATCATCAGCAAGGCCAGCGGGCGCCGCTGGCGGGCGTGCTGTGCGCAAGCCTTGCGCGCCAGCTCTTCGAAGCTGCGGCGGTTGAAGATGCCGGTCAGCGGGTCCAGCGTGGCCAGCGTGCGCAGCACCGCCAGCTCCTGCTCCTTGCCGATGGCACTAAAGCACAGCGCCAGCAGCGGCGTGGCCACCAGTACCGGTAGCAGTAATAGCGGGCCGATCTCGTACACGATGAACGCCGGGTCGCTGGCACCCAGGTGCAGGGCGTACAGCAGCATATAGGTGGTGGCCAAAGCGCACAGGCCACCCGCCAGCTTGACAGGGAAAGGCCGCTCGGCCTGCAGCAATAGCAGCGCGGCCAGGCTGCCCAGATACAGGGCGGCCACCCCCAGCGCCATGGCCAGGTGCACATAGTAGACATGCGGCGGCATGGCGAGCAGCAGGCAAGCCAATAGCAGCATCAAGCCCGCGCCAAAGGGCCGCCGGCCTTGCAGCGGAATCGGCGTACGTAGCAGGCGGGCAAAGCTGCCCAGCAGCCAGCTGCCTTTGAGCAGCAGTAACAGGCAGGCCAGCAGCGCTGTATAGAGCGACGGCAGGTAGGGCGAGTACAGCAGCGTCAGATAAAGCCCTGCCCCTGCCAGATGCGCCCCTGCCCAGCGGTCGTAAATGCCTTTGCGGCTACGTTGGCCGCGCAGCAGCCAGACGGTGGTACCGCAAACCAGATAAATCAGCAGCAGGCACAGCTGGAGCGTGGCTGAGTGAACGATTTCCATCGAGTACTAAGTTGTTTAAGAGATGCTTACTAATAGATGGGTGGAATAGTAACACGCTCTGCAGGATAAATGTGACGAGGGGCGCATGCCATGTTATTGAATTTCAAGGAAAGTCTGCAGGACAGGCAGTGATAGAATACGCGCATGGAACTCTATCGCTTACTGCAACAACAAGGCTTTGGCAGCCGTAAGGAATGCCGCAAGCTGGTCGAATACGGCCTGGTAGACCTGAACGGGGAAACCGAATACAACTGGCGCCGCGAGCTGGCCCCTGGCGACATCCACTCGCTGCAGGTAGATGGCACCCCGTGGGCGCTGCTGCCCGAGCCCTTTTACCTGCTGCTGCACAAGCCGGCAGGCTATGAAACCTCGCACAAGCCCATTCACAACCCCAGTGTGTACCGCCTGCTGCCCCAGCAGATGGTCAACCTGGGTGTATCAGCCGTAGGCCGGCTGGACGTGGATACCACTGGCCTGCTACTGTTTTCTACCGATGGCCAGTTTGTGCACGCGCTGACCTCGCCGAAAAAAGATGTCCCCAAGCACTACCGCGTTACCACCAAGCACCCGGTTAGCGCCGAGCTGCTGGCACGCTTGCGCGAGGGCGTACTGCTGCACGACGAGCAGGAAACGTTGGCCGCAGACAGTGCCGAGCAGGTGGGCGAATACCTGCTGGACATGGCCATTACCCAGGGTAAGTACCATCAGGTAAAGCGTATGGTGGCCGCAGCAGGCAACCGCGTAGAGCAGCTGCATCGCCTGGCGCTAGGCAGCCTGGCGCTGGGTGATTTACCTGAAGGCGCGTGGCGCTTGCTGGCTGCCGACGAGTTGGCCGCATTGGGTTTTGCCAGCCCGCAGGTATAAGCGGGCATGATCCGATAATGAAAAAACCGCCGTGAGGCGGTTTTTTCATGGGCGGCGGATGGCTTAGCGCACGATGGGGCGCTGGCTGCTGCGGCTGGCTTCTTCCAGCCCGCCCAGGTTTTGCAGGCGGGTGTAGCCCAGTGCTTTCAGCGTGTCCAGTGCCTGTGCCGAGCGGCGGCCGCTGCGGCAATACAGCTGGATAGGCGTGTGCTTGTCCGGCACCCGCGCGGCAATGCCTTGCGCAATGCTGTCTACCGGCAGCAGCTGCGCGCCCTGCAGGTGGCCGTCGGCAAACTCTTCCGGCGTACGCACGTCGATCACCACCAGCTTCTGGCTGGCCGCCGCTTGTGCTGCGGGCTTGGCCGGGCTGGCGGCATAAACGTTGGCCGCAGTGGCCAGCGCCAGCGTGGTGGCAAGGAGCAGGGTTTTCATGCTTAGCAGCCTTGTTGCAGTGCGATTTTCAGTGCCAGCGCCTGGTGCTGCGCTGCTTTGTCATCCTTGCCCAGTGTGGCAAACAGCTTGGATAGCTCGGCGTGGGCGCACAGGGTGGGCTGCATGGAAACGCTGGCTTCCAGGTTGCGCCTTGCCCCACAGCTGCTCGGCCAGTGCCAGGCGGCCTAGTGCTAGTAGCAGCATGTGGTCGCGCGGGCGCGATTTCAGCCAGTTTTCCGCGTCGCGCATCAGCGTCAGGCGGCGCTGGCTGTCGATGTGCTCGGCCAGCATGCCCAGCTCGCGTGCCAGCTCGGGCGTGGCTTGCTCTTCGTCCGACAGCGCAGTGGCAATCAGCTCGGCGGCCAGCGGGTAGGTGTCCAGCGCAATCAGGTGACGCGAAATGTCTACCACCAGGTCCGGGTTCTGTTTTTCCACGCCGGGGATGCGCTTGAGCCAGTCGCGTACCTCGCGCTCGCTGCCCAGGCTCACCAGCTGCTGGCGATAGGCTGCCAGGCGGTAGCGGCGGGCTTGCTCGGCTTCCAGCGCGTCGGCTTTCAGCAGCTTTTCGGTAATCTGCAGTACCTGCTCCGGCTGTTTCAGCAGCATGCGGATTTTCAGCTCCAGGCGCAGGGCCGAGGTCAGGTTGCTGCTGATGGCGCGGGCGCGTTCGATGGCGGCTAGCGCTTCCAGCGGCTGTTTGGCGTCCATGCGGATCTGCGCTTCTACCATGTGGCGTGCCAGCTGGATGCGCTGAGGCATGTTTTCCAGGCGGCTCAGGTAGCCATCGCGTTTGGCGTTGTCGCCTACGCTGGCGGCCGAGCGGGCTGCCACCATCAGCGCCAGGGCGCGGTTTTCTTCCGAGTATTCGTCGTCGATGGATTTCAGCGCTTCGCGTTCGGCGCGCTGGTAGCGGCCCTCGAATAGCGAAATAGCGGCTTCACGCAGCGCATGGCGCGAGGCGCGCAGCTTTTTCTGGCGCTGGAACGTGCGCACTTCCTGCGGCAGGTTGGCCGCCAGGCCCAGCAAACGCAGCACGGCGTAGGCCACCAGTACCAGCACCACCACGGCGATGATCAGCAGGTTGAACGACACTTCCATGCGGTACGGCGGCACAAACAGGATGGCGTAGCCGGTATTCAGGGTAGAGGCCAGGCCAATCAGTACCGCCAGGGCAAACAGCCCGACAATCCAGAACACAAATCTCACGGCTTACTCCACGGTATTGCCCTGCGCATCGCGCACGGCTTTGAGGCTGGCAGACAGGTCGGGCAGGGTGACGTCCAGGCGGGCAGCGGCCAGCTCGGCCAGGGTGGCTTGCCATTTTTGCGTGGCCGGGGCGTCGCGGTCGAAGTAGCGCGCACCGTACTGGGCGGCGGCGGCCAGGTCGGCCTGGTAGGTGGCCCCGTCGCGCTGGGTTAGCGCCAAGCGGGCGTCCAGCAGGCGCAGTTTGATGTTTTCGCGCAGGAAGAAGGCCTGCTCTGGCGACAGCAGCAGCGCTTCGGGTTTATCCATGCGGCGGATGCGTACCATCTCGCCCAGGCTTTGCGTCACGTCAGCCAGCAGGCGTTCCCACCACGGGGCGTTGGCGGGTAGCGCCGGGCGGGCGGTGCTGGTGGCCAGGCGGTGGTGGTCGATCACCAGCGGCAGGGTTTCCGCCCCCAGCATCAGGGTGTCCAGTTTGACTGTCAGACCCACGCTATCCAGATAGGGCAGGGCTTTCAGGGTTTCCAGGTCTTTGGCGACGGCTTTTTTGACCGGAATCAGCGCCGGGTTGTCGAAACGGGCCAGGCGGTTGTCCACCATTTCCAACGCGGTAATGGCGCCGCTGATATTACCGGCCAGCTGCAGCTGCTGGCTGGCAATGCCCAGGGTGTGCTCTACCTCGGACAGCAGCCAGTCGCTGCGGTTTTTGGTGAGCTCCTGGTACATGGCGCCCAGCGTGGCGTACTGGCCGGCCGATTCGTTGACGCGGGCTTCCAGCAGCACCAGCTTGGCTTCGGCGGCGCGGGTGGCGGCCAGGGCTTGTTCGGTTTGTGTCTGGATGGCTTTGGTGTTGCCGCCGCTCTCGGCCAGGCGGCTGGCCAGCGCTTGCTTGGCTTCGTTCAGCTGCTGGCGGCTGTCCAGGTATTGCCAGCCGGTAACACCCAGCGCAATCAGGGAAACAATCAGCGCGAGGTTGACGGTTTTCTTGGCTGGCAGCGCGCTGCCGGTTTCTACTGGGGTGGCTTCGCTCATGGGATCTCGTGGTGACCGCAAGGTAGCCGCGCTAGGCGGCAGGGTTGCTGGATCCGGCGCGGGGCGCCGTATAACTGCAGGGCATTGTAACGCCGCCTTGGTGGGGCTGCCAGCCGCTTAATGCGCCAGCATGGCGGCCAGTGCGCTGGCACTGCCGTCGCATAGTGAAATATCGCTTACACCGTACTGGCGCAAACGCAGGGCAATGCGCGGGTGCAGGGTATAAAACGGCAGCGTGCACAGCAGGGCGCGCTGTGCCGCTTGGGCTTGGCCAAACAGCGCGTCGGCAATTTCGCTGGAGGTCACCAGCAGGCCAGCTAGCTGGCTAGACGCATGCAATGCGGCCAACCCTGCCCAATCCGGCGGGGTGACCTCGCGCTGGTAGATGTCGGCGTGGCGCACCAGCGCGCCGCGTGCGGCAAGGGTTTCCCCGAGCTGGGCGCGCCCGCCGTGGCCACGCACAATCAGCACACGCTGGCCGGCAAGCTGCTGCAGGGCGGGGTGCGCCAGCAGGGCGTCGCTGTCGTTGCCGGTTTCGGGGTACAGCACCGGGCGCTGGCTGAGCTGCATCAGCTTGTCGGCGCTGGCGCGGCCAACGCAGGCCAGCTGTACGCTGGCGGGCAGCTTGGCCGCCACGGCCGGCCAGCCGATATCGATGGCTGACGGGCTGACAAAAACCAGCCAGTGGCTCACGCGTGCCAGCGCGGGCAGGGTGGCCAGCGCGGCGTCGTCTGCCACCGTGTCCAGCACGCTGAAAGGCTGCGCGGCTACGCCCAGCGAAGCCAGTGCAGCTTGCAGGCGGGCGGCCTGGGCCGGGGGGCGCACCAGCAGCAGCGTGCCGGCCATGGTTTATTTGCCGGCCTGTTCGGCGATGACGGCGGCGATCAGCGGCGCGGCGTCCTGGTCCAGCAGCTTTTTGGCCACCGCACGGCCCAGCGCGTCGGCGTAGTCACGCGGGGCGCTGGCGCTGGCGGTAAGCATCACCGAGCCGTCCGGGTGCGCTACAAAACCGCCCAGGGTGATGAGGTTGTCGGTGAGGGTGGCAAAGCCGCCGATGGGGATCTGGCAGCTGCCGCCCAGCACGCGCGAGAAAGCGCGCTCGGCGCTGACGCAGGCGTGGGTATCGGCGTGGTTCAGTGGTGCCAGCAGGGCGACGAGGTCGTCACGGTCGGCGCGGATTTCAATGCCCAGCGCGCCCTGGCCCACGGCCGGCAGGCTTTCCGACGGCGCCAGCTCCTGGCGGATGCGCTCGCTCAGTTCAAGGCGTTTCAGGCCAGCGGCGGCCAGGATGATGGCGTCGAATTCGCCGTCGTCCAGCTTGCGCAGGCGGGTTTGTACATTGCCGCGCAGCGGTTTGATCACCAGGTGCGGGAAGCGGGCGCGCAGCTGCGATTCGCGGCGCAGGCTGGAGGTGCCCACCACGGCGCCGTGCGGCAGCTCATGCAGGCTGGTGTAGCGGTTGGACACCAGTGCGTCGCGCGGGTCTTCGCGCTCGCAGATGGCGGCCAGGGCAAAGCCTTCCGGCAGGTTCATCGGCACGTCCTTGATGGAGTGCACGGCAATATCGGCGCGGCCTTCTTGCAGGGCCAGCTCCAGCTCTTTCACAAACAGGCCTTTGCCGCCGATCTTGGACAGGGTTTTGTCCAGGATCTGGTCGCCCTGGGTGGTCATGCCCAGAATCTCTACCGTAAGCTGCGGGTACAGCGCTTCCAGGCGGGCTTTGATGTGTTCGGCCTGCCACATGGCGAGTTTGCTTTCGCGGCTGGCGATGACGAGCTTGTTCATGAACGGCGGTCCTGCGCTAAGAAAAGGATGGCCGGCATTCTAGCACGCACACGGCGGCCAACCTTGATGCAGGGCAGGGTGTGTGTAGCTGCAACATTACCTGTAGTTTAACTACACGCTACGCCGCTTTTGCGGCAGGATTACAGCAATAAGGCCAGCATCAGCGGCATGGTCAGCATGGCGGCCAGCGTCGAGGTGGTGACCACCGCGGCTGCCAGCTCGCCATCGCCCTGCATGCGCACGGCCAGGATATAGGCCGAGGTCGCGGTAGGCAGCATGCTCATCACCAGCGCCGCCTGGCGGTACAGCCCGGCAACGCCCAACAGGCCGGTGGCCAGTACGGCGATGGCGGGTAGCAATAGCAGCTTGATGGCGTTCCAGTACAGCAAGGGGCCGGCGTGGCGGCGCAGCGCGGCAAAGCGTAGCCCGGCGCCCACGGTAATCAGCCCCAGCGGCAGCGCCGCGGCGGCCAGGTGGTCGATGGCGGCAAACAGCGGATCCGGCACTGCCAGGCCCGACAGGTTGGCCGCCAGCCCGCTTGTAATGCCCCAGATGATGGGGTTACGGGCCAGCTCGTGCAGCATGCCGCGCTCGCTGCCGTGCGCCAGCTGCCATACGGCCATCACGTTGACCACCGGCACCATGCTGCCGCAGAGCAGCGCGATGGTGGCAATGCCCTGCTGGCCAGCCAGTGTGCCCATGACGGCAAAGCCGACATAGGTATTAAAGCGGTAAGCGCCCTGGTTGCCGGCGGCAAAGCTGGCCTGCGGCAGCCGGAACAGCGGTTTGGCCGTGCTGCCCAGCGCAAAGGCGCAGGCGGTAAACAGCAGGCCTGCGGCCAACATGGGCAGGCTGGCGGCCAGGTCCAGCTGCGCCCGCGCCAGCGCGCGGAACAGCAGCGGCGGGAACAGCACGAAGTACACGAATTTCTCGGCCTCCGCCCAGAAAGCAGGCGCCAGCCAGCCGCTGCGCCGCAGGGCGAAGCCGAACAGGATCAGCAGGAAATCGGGAATGAGGATCAGGGCGGTGTCCATGCCGGCCATCTTCGCAGTGTTTGTCACAATAAAATATTAGGGAAATAGAGCATGAACGATCTGGACAAGGATTTACCGCTACGCGAAGACCTGGCACGGCTGAACCGCCTGCTGGAAGCGCTGCTGCAGGAACAGGAAGGCGCCGAGGTGGTGGACGAGATTCGCGCCATCCCCAGCGGCGCGCAGCGCCACGATGCCGAAGCCGATGCGCTGGTAGAGCGCTTGTCGCCCGCCACCACCACCGCGCTGGTGCGCGCCTGTGGCTTGTATTCGCAGCTGTTCAACATTGCCGAAGACCTGCACCATGCCCGCCGCCGCCGCGCCCACCAGCGCGCCGGTAGCGCGCCGCAGCGCGGCAGCCTGTCGCGTGCGCTCGTTAGCCTGCACGAAAGCGGCGTGGATTTTGCCCGCCTCAACGCTGCGCTGCAGGAAGCCAGCGTTAGCGCCGTGCTCACCGCCCACCCCACCGAAGTACAGCGCCAGAGCGTGCTGGACGGCCACCGCGCCGTGCGCAAGTTCCTGCAGCAGCTGTCGTCGCCGGACATCACGCCAGAAGAAGAAACCGAAGTCGAAGCCAAGCTGCAGCGCGTGATCCACACGCTGTGGCAGACCACCGAAATCCGCCCGTTCAAAATGACCGTGGCCGACGAAATCGAAAACGGCGTGGCCTACCACCCGCTGTCGTTCTTCCAGGCCATCCCCGCGCTGTACGAGCGCCTGGGCCGCCAGATGCGCGAGCTGTGGGGCCAGGACGCGGCCATACCGTCTTTCCTGCGCGTGGGTAGCTGGATCGGCGGCGACCGCGACGGCAACCCTAACGTAGACGCCAGCGTGCTGCGCCACGCCGTTACCCGCCAGGCCGAGGTGGCGTTCAAGCACTATTTCTACGAGCTGGCCGGCCTGTACCGCGAGCTGTCGCTGTCGGCACGCCACGTCAGCGTGTCGCCCGCCATTGCCGCGCTGGCCGCCGCCTCGCCCGATGCGGCCATCAGCCGCCGCGAAGAACCGTACCGCCTGGCGCTGGCCACCATCGAAGGCCGCCTGTCGGCCACCGCGGCCAACCTTGGCCTGCCGCTGCGCGGCCGCTGGACTGCCGGTGAAGCCTACCCCGACACCGCCGCGCTGCAGGCCGACCTGGCTGCGCTGCGCGACTCGCTGGCCGCCAACGGCAGCGCGCTGCTGGTGTACGGCCGCCTGGGCAAGCTGGTGCGCGCGGTGGACGTATTCGGCTTCTACCTGATGCCGCTGGACCTGCGCCAGCACGCCGAAAAACACGCCGGTGTGGTGGGTGAGCTGTTTGCCCACGCCAACCTGGAGCACTACGCCGCGCTGGACGAAGCCGCCCGCGTGCGCGTGCTGCTGCGCGAGCTGGCCACGCCGCGCCTGTTGTACTCGCCCTTCCTCAGCTACAGCGCCGACAGCGAAAAAGAGCTGGCCATCTTCCGCGAAGCGGCCCTGGTGCAGCAGCAGTTTGGCCAGGGCGCCATCGCCCAGTGCATCATTTCCAACTGTGCCAGCGTGTCCGATATTCTGGCGCTGGCCTTGCTGGCCAAGGAAAGCGGCCTGCTGCGCCTGGATGGCGGCGTGCCGAGCATCAGCCTGAACCTGGTGCCGCTGTTTGAAACCATCGCCGACCTGGACGCCTCGGCCGCCATCATGCAGCAGCTGTTTGCGCTGCCGTGGTACCAGCAGCTGCTGAAGAGCCGTGGCGGTGTGCAGGAAGTGATGCTGGGCTATTCCGACAGCAACAAGGACGGCGGCTACCTCACCAGCCAGTGGGAGCTGTACCAGGCCGAGCAGCGCCTGGTGCGCGTGTTCGACGCCGCCGGTGTGAAGATGCGCCTGTTCCACGGCCGTGGCGGCTCGGTCGGCCGTGGCGGCGGCCCCGCCTACGAGGCCATCATGGCGCAGCCGGCCGGTACCGTGGTTGGCCGCATCCGCATTACCGAGCAGGGCGAGATCATCACCGCCAAGTTTGCCGACCCGGACAACGCCACCCGCAACCTGGAAGCACTGGTGGCCGCCACGCTGGAAGCCACCCTGAGCCAGGGCAGCCAGCAGGACACCGACGAAAGCGTGCTGGCCGAGCTGTCCGGCCACGCCTACCGCACCTACCGCGCGCTGGTGGAATCGGACGGCTTCATGCAGTACTTCATGGAAGCCACGCCGATCAGCGCCATTGCCAAGCTCAACATCGGCAGCCGCCCGGCCTCGCGCAAGGCGCTGGCCAGCATCAAGGACCTGCGCGCCATTCCGTGGGTGTTCTCCTGGTCGCAGTCGCGGGTGATGCTGCCCGGCTGGTACGGCTTTGGCAGCGCGGTGAAGGCCTTCCTCGCCGCCCACGGCGACGACGCCGGCCTGGCGCAGCTGCAGGCGCTGTACCGCCAGTCGCCGTTCTTCCAGGTGATTTTGTCCAATATGGAGCAGGTACTGGCCAAGGCCGATTTGCAGATTGCGCGCCGCTACGCTGCGCTGGTGGGCGACGCCGCGCTGGCCGACCGCCTGTTTGGCGGCCTGCAAGCCGAGTTCGACAAGACACTGGCCGTGTTCTTTGCCATTACCGGCCAGGACAAGCTGCTGCAGGGCAACCCCACGCTGGCACGCAGCCTGGACACCCGCCTGCCCTACCTGGACGCGCTGAACCTGCTGCAGGTAAAACTGCTGCAGCGCCTGCGCCAGGAGCCGGACGACGAGGCTGCGCTGTACGCCATCCACCTCACCATCAACGGTATCTCCGCCGGCCTGCGCAACAGCGGCTAAAGTTGGCCGCAGGGCAGCAAAAAGCCAGTCTGTGCTTGCAGACTGGCTTTTTCCGTTTATCGCCTAAGCACCGTGGTGGCCGGCTGCCTCAACCGCCGCGCAGCGTGTGCAGCTTTAGCGGCAGCGCCTCGCCCAGCCAGCGCGCGGCGCTGGTGTGGCCCACCACTTCGTTGTCCAGCTCCGGGTGTAGCAGTACCGGCAGGCCGTCGCGGTATTGCTCCAGCAAGGCAGTCACCGCCGGCAGTAGCGGCTCGGCAAAGTTGATTTCGAACATTGGCCGCGTGTGCGGGCCCACTTCGCGTGCTATCAGCCGCCCCAGCCAGCAGCCGGCCGGCAAGCGGCTGGCCAGCGTGGCGTGCAGGGTGGTGGCTTGCGCGGTTTGTTCCGGCAGAAAATAAACGTGGGCGTGATAGATAGTGGCCATTGTGTGCGTGTGCTGTGTGTCTGGTGCAATGTTATTGCATGCTGGTTGCTATTTATAGCGGGGTGCGGCGCACGCGTTCGCGGGCGTCGTCCAGCAGGCGTTGCTGGCGGTACGTCAGGCTGTCCTGATGGTGATGCCTTGGCGAAGGCGCGGGGGTAAACCAGTAGGCGAGTAGGCGGCGTAGCAGTTTCATGGCATGCTCATTGTTAAATGATTGACAATGAATACAGCATAAATCAGTTACTTTTTGCCGATAAATCCGCTATCACTCGCCATGTTGTCAAAAAGATGAAAACAATGCCGCTGCCGGATGATGTACTGGTATTCGAGGCCATTGCCCGCTTAGGTAGCCTGACCGCCGCTGCCGACGCGCTGGGTTGCACCCGCAGCCTGGTCAGCCTGCGGCTCAAAGCGCTGGAAAAGCAGCTGGGCGCGGTGCTGGTGTTGCGCACCACGCGGCGGCTGGCGCTGACCGAGGCTGGCCAGCAGCTGCTGCCGCACGCCCAGGCCATGCGCCAGGCGCTGGAGCGCATGCAGCACGCGGTAGATAGCGCCCAATGCGGGGTGGACGGGCCGTTGGCGCTGTCTACCTCGGTATCACTGGCACCAATGCTGGCGCCACTGTTGGGCGAGCTGGGGCAGCAGCAGCCCGGCTTGCAGCTACGGCTGGACGTGGACAACCGCGTGCAAGACCCCATCGCCGACGTGCTGGATTTCTGCCTGCGCATGCGCATGGTGCACGACGACTCGCTGGTGGCCCGGCCTGCCGGCTGGGTGGAAGAGGGCCTGTACGCCAGCCCGGCCTTTCTGCAGCAACATGGTTGGCCGCAACACCCGGACCAGCTGCTGCAGTATGGCTTGCTCAGCCACGAAGACGGCGAGCAGTTGACGCTGGTGCGTGGTGACGATACCTGTGTATTGCAGCCAGGCTCGGCACGTACCCATTCCGGTGCGTATATTGCCGCCCTCAGCCTGTGCGTGGCCGGTTACGGTATCAGCGTGCTGCCGCATTACATGGCGGCACCGGCTTGCCGTCGCGGCGAGCTGCAGCGCGTGCTGCCCGACTGGCAGGGCGAGCGCTGGCAGGTGTTTCTGGTGTACCCCTATCGCCAACCCATGCCGCGCAAGTACACGGTGCTGATCGACTTTTTGCTGCCGCGCATCGCCGCCGCACTGGCCGACCAGGCCTGAGGCCGCTGGCCGCCAGCCGCCATTTGCGGCACTATCACCGGGTATTCACTATGGATTCGATATGACTACCCCCCACGCGCCGTCCGGGCGCGGCATTGCGCTGTCGATCAGCGCCTCGCTGCTGTTTTCGCTGTTGCCCGCCTACGTTACCCAGCTGCGGCCGCTGGATGGCTTGGGCATTTTTGCCTGGCGCATTCTGTGCACGCTACCCGGCGTGCTGCTGATTGTGCTGCTCACCGGCAAGCGCCAGGCGTTTGCCGACAGCTGGCAGCGCATGTGGCGCCAGCCGGCGCTGCTGGCCGCCGTGGCCGGCATGGCGGTGCTGATGGGGGTGCAGCTGTGGCTGTTTCTGTGGGCGCCGCTGCACGGCCAGGTGATGGCGGTGTCGATGGGCTATTTTCTGGCGCCACTGGTGATGGTGCTGGTGGGGCGGCTGCTGTACGGCGAGCGGCTGTACCGCTTGCAGGCCATGGCGGTGGTGCTGGCGCTGCTGGGCGTGCTGCACGAGCTGTGGCTCACGCGCGCCATCGCCTGGCCCACGCTGCTGGTGGTGCTGGGCTACCCGCCGTATTTTGTGCTGCGCCGCAAGAGCGGGCTGGACCCGGTGTGCGGCTTTGCGCTGGAAATGGCGCTGATGTTCCCGGTGGCACTGGCCATGCTGCTGTGGCTGGGCCCGGCCGGCTGGGGCGTGCTGGACGAAGCGCGTTTCTGGTGGCTGCTGCCGGGGCTGGGCATCCTCAGCTCCATAGCCCTGCTGTGCAATATCGCCGCCAGCCACCTGCTGCCCATGGGGCTGTGGGGGCTGCTGGGTTATGTGGAGCCGGCGCTGCTGTTTGTGCTGGCCATCACCGTACTGGGTGAACCGCTGGGCGCGGACGGCCTGCTCACCTACGGGCCGATCTGGGGCGCGATTTTGCTGATTGCCATTCACACCCTGCGCCAGCAACGCAAGCTGGCGCTTTCACGGCGGAGCCCTGCATGAAAAACCTGTTGTTAGCCGGCTTGCTGGCCTTGTGCAGTAGCTGGGCGGCCGCCCAGCCCACCTTGGCCGTACCGGTGCGCCAGGGCTGGTTTGACGGCCAGCCGGTGTGGTACCTCACCACCGACGCCTCGCGCGCCGATGCCGCCATCGATAATGCGGCCAACCTGGTACCACGGCTGGCTAATGCGCTGCCGCTGAGCCGGCACGAGCCGAACCCGCGCTCGGTGCTGGACCGCATCTACAAGTTTGCCGCCCAGCCCAGCGTGCTGCCGTCCATCCCGCAGCCCTTGGGTGCGGCCAACCGTGACCGCGCCTACTCGCCGCTGTGGGACGTGATCATGGTGCACTGGCAGCCCGGCCGCACCGTGCGCGAGCTGCGCTCGGTAGACGACGTGCTGGCGGCCGAAGACGCCGGTGACGTGCGGCTGGAGCCGCTGGAGCTGGTGGTGAACTGCCCGGTGCTGCAGGTAGGCCGCCAGGCGCTGCCGGGTATTACGCCGCTGCCATTGCCATGACAAGCCATGCCTGGTGGCGGGCATCAGCCCTGCCAGCCATCCGGTACCTGGCCAAAGCGTAGCTGCGGTGTGCCGTGCCAGTCGGCGCACTGCTGCAGCGCTTTCAGGATGTCTTGCTGCAGGCGCTTGCCCGGTTTGATGCCGGGCTCCAGGTACAGCGCTTTGACCTCGAACACACCTTGCGCGCGGTGCGCCTTGGCGTCCAACCGGCCCACCAGTTGGCCGCGCACCAGTAGCGGCAGCACAAAGTAACCGTACTGGCGTTTGGGCGCCGGGGTGTAGCACTCGATGCGGTAATCAAAGCCGAACAGCTGGCTGGCGCGCTGGCGGTGCCACACTACCGGGTCGAACGGCGACAGCACGGTGCAGGCGGTGGCTTTCAGCGTGCCGTCTGCGGCCAACCTTAGCGTGTCTTGCAGGCTGTGGTGTACATAGCTGTCGCCCTTCAGCCCTTCGACCTGTACCGGCAGCAGCTCGCCGCTGTCGATCAGCGGGGCCAGCTCGGCGGCGCTGACTTTGCCGCGCAGGCGGTAGTAGTCGCCCACCCAGCCGGCCTGCACCAGGCCCAGTGCGCGGCAGCTGGCGCGGATCATGTCGTGGCGGGCGCTGGCGGGGCTGGGCAGGTGCTGCGCGTCGTCCCACTGTGGCAGCACGCGCTCGGCCAGGTCGTACACGCGCTGGAAGTTTTCGCGCTGGCGCACCATGAGCTGGCCGCTGGTAAACAGTACCTCCAGGTGGCGTTTTTCCGGCTTCCAGTCCCACCAGCCATTGCCTTTGCCGCCCTGGCGGGCAAAGTCACGCGAGCGTACCGGGCCGTGCTGGCGGATGTGCGCCAGCAGCTGGTCTATGTCGGCGCGGTGTTTGTCTAGCCAGCTGACCGAATACTTCCAGCCCATGGCAGCCGGGTCCAGCATGCGGTGGCGCAGCAGGCGGTAGTCTTCTACGGGGACAAAGCAGGCTTCGTGCGCCCAGTATTCGAACAGCGCGCCGTCGGCCAGCAGGCTATCGAGCCAGGCCGGGTCGTAGTGGCCCAGGCGGCTGTACAGCACCAAGTAGGGGCTGCGCGCCACCACGCTGATGGTGTCGATCTGCAGCAGCGCCATGCGGCGGATGGCGGCCAGTACGTCGTCGCGGGTGGCTTTGCGCCGTGGTGCGGCCAACAGGCCCTGCGCGGCCAGGTGCAGGGCGCGTGCGGCGGGGAGCGACAGGTGGACAGTAGGCATGGCAATAAAATGACAGGATGAACAGTGCGTACAGCATAGCTGTTCGCCAGCGGTGGCGAACAGCGGGTAGAATGCTGGCGGCCTGTCAGCACGGGCAGTTTCCCGCATGGCATGACTGTGCCAAGCTATGGGGCTGCGCGTACTGGCAGCGCTTTTGTTCTTTGAGTGCGCTACGGCGCCGGCATACCTGCCGGGCGTGGCGCTACGTGGGCCTGTGGGCCTGACCCAACCTGAACCGCGGCGGCCACCCCGCTACGGCAAGGAGCGATCTTTATGTTGTTTTCCTGGTTTGAACGCCGGGTAGATGCCTACCCGGATACCCCCCCGCCACAACCCCCTAAAGGGTTCTTCCCGTTTGTCTGGTCGGCCACGGCCGGCATGCGTGGCCTGATACTGGGCATGGCGCTGCTGACGGCCGCCATTGGTGCTTTCGAGGCGCTGCTGTTTTCCATGCTGGGCTCCATCGTGGACTGGCTCAGCCACGTGCCGCCGGCGCAGCTGTGGGACAAAGAGCGCGACAACCTGCTGCTGCTGGCCGCCATCCTGCTGGCCAGCCCGCTGCTGATTGCGCTGCAGGCCATGGCCAAGTACCAGGGCCTGTTCGGTAATTTCCCCATGCGCCTGCGCTGGCATTTCCACCGCCACTTGCTGAACCAGAGCATGGCGTTTTACCAGGACGAGTTTGCCGGCCGCGTGTCGGCCAAGGTGATGCAGACGGCGCTGGCGGTGCGCGACACGGTGCTGATCATCACCGACATCATGGTGTTTGTGGTGATCTACTTCATCACCATGGTGGCGGTGGTGGGCAGCTTCGACGCCGTGCTGCTGTGGCCTTTCCTGGCCTGGCTGGCGCTGTACGTCGTCGCTTTGCGTTTCTTTGTGCCGCGCCTGGGCCGTGCCGCCGGCGAGCAGGCCGACGCGCGCAGCCTGATGACCGGCCGCATTACCGACGCCTACACCAATATCGCCACGGTAAAGCTGTTTTCGCAGGGTAACCACGAGGCCCGCTTTGCCAAAGGCGCGATGCAGGAGTTCATGCTTACCGCCTACCGCCAGATGCGGCTGGTCAGCGGTTTCGAGATCGTCAACCACATCCTCAGCATGGGGCTGATTGCCAGCACCGCCGGTGCCACGCTGTGGCTGTGGAGCCGCGGCGAGGTGGGCGTGGGTGCGGTGGCGGCGGCTACCGCCATGGCGCTGCGTCTGAACGGCGTGTCGCACTGGATCATGTGGGAGATGTCCAGCCTGTTCGAGAACATCGGCACGGTGCAGGACGGCATTACCACGCTGTCGCGCCCCATCGCCATCCACGACGCGCCGGACGCGCACCCGCTAGAGGTTGGCCGCGGCGAGCTGCGCTTTGACAATGTGCGCTTCAGCTACGGTGGCGAGAAGGTGGTGATCGACGGCCTGAACCTGACCATTCGCCCCGGCGAAAAAATCGGCCTGGTTGGCCGCAGCGGCGCCGGCAAGTCCACCATCGTCAACCTGCTGCTGCGTTTTTACGAGCTGGAAAGCGGCCGCATCCTCATCGACGGCCAGGACATTTGCCAGGTCACGCAGGACAGCCTGCGCGCCCAGGTGGGCATGGTGACGCAAGACACCTCGCTGCTGCACCGCTCGGTGCGCGACAACCTATGCTACGGCCGCATGCAGGCCAGCGACGAGGAGATGATCGCCGCGGCGCAAAAGGCCGAGGCGCACGAGTTCATCCTGCAGCTAACCGACCCCAAAGGCCGCCGCGGCTACGACGCCCACGTGGGCGAGCGCGGCGTCAAGCTGTCCGGCGGCCAGCGCCAGCGCGTGGCTATTGCTCGTGTGATGCTGAAAGACGCGCCGATTCTGTTGCTGGACGAAGCCACCAGCGCGCTGGATTCCGAGGTGGAAGCCGCCATCCAGAGCAGCCTGTACCGGCTGATGGAAGGCAAGACCGTGGTGGCCATCGCGCACCGCCTGTCCACCATCGCCGCCATGGACCGCCTGATCGTGCTGGACAAAGGCCGCGTGGTAGAAGAGGGCAGCCACGAGGTGCTATTGGCCAAAGGCGGCCTGTACGCGCGGCTGTGGGCGCACCAGAGCGGCGGCTTCCTGGGCGAGGAAATCGACCCGGAAGAAGAAGCGGCGCTGGCCGGCAGCTAAGGTTGGCCGCAGGCCAGGCGGTAGGGAAAAGGGGCTGTGACGTTAATGCCGTTCACTTAAGCAAGTGAGCGGCATTTTTTGTCAGGATGATTTCTGGAAAAAAGAGGCGAAGCATTGAATCCGCTACGCGGATGATGCTTGAAGGTGCCGGTTCCGCCCGGCTGGCGGGAAAGGGGGCGGGTCGCCGCCCCCTTTTCATTCCCCCGCGCCCCGGGGCTGCTCGAAACCCCGGCCAAAATGGCACGCCCCAGGCGCCGCCGAACTCGCCGCGTGCTAACGTCACGCGGCTCAAACAAATCGGCGTCTTAAAACCTGGGTCGTACCCTTTTGACCGGCTCGCGCCAACGGGATGGGCGCTTGACCGACACACCAATTCTTGAATACCTAGCCAATTGCCACAAGTTTTCTGCTTGAGTGAAAGGCGTGTGCCAGTCCCCCTTTTTTTTGCGTTTGCGTATCGCTGCAGTAGTTCTGTGCCAGCAAGCAAGCTGGCAATAAAGTAGTTCCCACACTACGGCGCACTGCCGATCAGCCAGCCGTTTGCGCTTTTTACGCAACAAAAAGGCGCAACACACTAGCAAATTATCATGGCAGTTGAGTTAAAGCAGATAGGGTTGTACCCCATTGACTACAGCTGGTGGATAATGCCGCAGCCCCCCGAACAGGGCGGCCTACCAGACCCGCCCGGCTCACCGGAGAATGGGCGGGTTTCGTCGGCTGCTCTGCCCTTTTTCAAGCAGAGGTAGACATGTCCTTGCAAGCCCCGAGCTTTGTACGCCACCAGCAACTGATCAACTGGGTCGCCGAAGTGGCCGCCCTCACCAAACCGGCCGCCATTCACTGGGTAGACGGTTCCGAAGCGGAAAACAGCCAACTGCTGGCCCAGATGGTGGCCGCTGGCACCCTCACCCCGCTGAACCCGGCCAAACGCCCCGATTCCTACGCCGCGTTTTCCGACCCGTCCGACGTGGCGCGCGTGGAAGACCGCACCTATGTGTGCAGCGCCCGCCGCGAAGACGCCGGCCCCAATAACAACTGGATGGACCCGGCCGAGATGCGCAGCACGCTGAACGGCCTGTTCGACGGCTGTATGGCTGGCCGCACCCTGTACGTGATTCCGTTCAGCATGGGCCCGCTGGGTTCGCCCATTGCCCACGTGGGCATCGAGCTGACCGACTCGCCGTACGTGGTGGCATCGATGCGCATCATGACCCGCATGGGCCGCAACGTGTACGAAGTGCTGGGCGAAGACGGCCCCTTCGTGCCCTGCGTGCACAGCGTGGGCGCACCGTTGGCCGCAGGCCAGGCCGACAAGCCGTGGCCGTGCAACCCGGACACCAAGTACATCGTGCACTACCCGGAAACCCGCGAGATCTGGTCGTACGGCTCCGGTTACGGCGGCAACGCGCTCTTGGGCAAAAAGTGCTTTGCGCTGCGCATTGCCTCCACCATGGGCCGCGACCAGGGCTGGCTGGCCGAGCACATGCTGATTCTGGGCGTGGAAAACCCGCAGGGCGACAAGCGCTACGTAGCAGCTGCCTTCCCTAGCGCCTGCGGCAAGACCAACTTTGCCATGCTGATTCCGCCCAAAACCTACGATGGCTGGAAAGTCACCACCGTGGGCGACGACATTGCCTGGATCAAGCCGGCGGCGGATGGCCAGCTGTACGCCATCAACCCGGAAAACGGCTACTTTGGCGTGGCACCGGGCACCTCGGTGAAATCCAACCCCAACGCCATGGCCATGCTGAACGAAGGCGTGATCTTCACCAACGTAGCGCTCACCGACGACGGCGACGTGTGGTGGGAAGGCATGAGCAAGGATATTCCGGCGCACCTGACCGACTGGCAGGGCAAGGACTGGACGCCAGACTGTGGCCGCAAAGCCGCGCACCCGAACGCGCGCTTTACCGTACCGGCGGCCAAGTGCCCGTCGCTGGACCCGGCGTGGAACGACCCGGCTGGTGTGCCGATCTCGGCCTTCATCTTTGGCGGCCGCCGCTCGTCCACCGTGCCGCTGGTGTTTGAGGCCGGCAGCTGGGAAGACGGCGTGTACATGGCCGCCACCATGGGCTCGGAAACCACCGCTGCAGCGTTTGGCGCGCAGGGCGTTACCCGCCGCGACCCGTTTGCCATGCTGCCGTTCTGCGGCTACCACATGGGCGACTACTTCCAGCACTGGCTGGGCATGGCCGACAAGGTCAGCAAGCTGCCGCGCATCTTCTGCGTAAACTGGTTCCGCACCGACGCCGACGGCAAGTTCATCTGGCCGGGCTTTGGCGACAATATGCGCGTGCTGGAGTGGATCGTTGGCCGCGTGCAGGGCACCGCCCAGGCCGAAGACAGCCCGCTGGGCAAGGTACCGGCTTACGCCCACCTGAACTGGGCCGGCATGGACGGCTTTACCGAGCAGCACTTCCAGCAGCTGATGGTGCTGGACGAAGCTGCCTGGCGCCACGAGCTGGCCGCCCACGACGAGTGGTTTGCCAAACTGGCCGACGCACTGCCGGCCAGCCTGGCGGCGCGCCGCAGCAAGCTGGCCGAGGCGCTGGGGGTATAAACAGCGTATGTGAGTAAGACAAAGCCTGCCGAATGGCGTAATGCCATTCGGTTGGGTGAATGTGCTTGGCCATCAAGTGGGAGGGCGTGAGTGCCGCGCCCCATCCCGTTGGCGCGAGCCGGTCAAAATGATGCGCCCCAGGTTTTAAGACGCCGATTTGTTTGAGCCCCGAGCCGTTAGCGAGGGGCGAGTTCGGCGGCGCCTGGGGCGTGCCATTTTGGCCGGGGTTTCGAGCAGCCCCGGGTTGCGGGGGAATGAAAAGGGGGCGGCAATCCGCCCCCTTTCCCGTCCTATTCCCTCGCGACGCTGCGCTTGCCTCGCTCGGTCACGGGCGGAACCGGCATGTAAACATCGTCCGCATAGCGGACACATTAGTACTCTTCAAACACAACAAACCCCTAGCCCAGAAAATGCCAATCAGCGTTAACTGACTGACATTCGCCGTATGGCAGGCTTTTTTCATGCAGCATGCGGCCAACCTTACCGGGTTGGCCGCATGTTTTTATGGCAGCAGGATCAGCGAGCCGGTGGTGCGGCGTGCTTCCAGGTCGCGGTGCGCCTGGGCAGCGTCGGCCAGCGCGTAGCGTGCCGATGGCTGTACTTTTACCGTGCCGCGGGCCACCTGCTCGAACACGGCGCCGGCCAGTGCTTCCAGCTCGGCGCGGGTGGCGATGTAGTCGTGCAGGCGCGGGCGGGTGAAGAACAGCGAGCCTTTTTGTGCCAGTAACAGCGGCGAAAAGTCCGGCACGGCACCGCTGGCGTTGCCAAAGCTGACGAACATGCCGCGGGGTGCCAGGCTGTTCAGCGACATCTCGAAGGTATCTTTGCCCACACTGTCGTACACCACCGGTACGCCGGCGCCGCCGGTCAGCTCGCGTACCCGCGCCGGCACGTCTTCCTCGCGGTAGTTGATGACATGGGCGCAGCCCAGCGCGCGCGCCAGCGCGGCCTTGTCGGCGCTGCCCACGGTGCCGATCACCGTGACCCCCATGGCCGACAGCCACTGCACGGCAATCTGGCCCACGCCACCCGCTGCGGCGTGCCACAGCACGGTTTGCCCTGGCTGTACGCGGTAGGTGTGCAAAATCAGGTAGGCCACGGTCATGCCCTGCAGCATCAGGCAGGCGGCGGTATCGTCGCTGACGCTGTCCGGCAGTTTGACCAGATGCTGTGCCGGCATCACGCGTTGCTGGCTGTAGGCACCCAGCGGGCCGCCAGCGTAGGCCACGCGGTCGCCCGCTGCGACATGGCTCACGCCTGCCCCCACGGCCAACACCACGCCAGCGGCTTCGCTACCCAGCCCGGACGGTAGCGGCAGCGGATAGAGCCCGCTACGATGGTAGGTATCGATAAAATTGACGCCGATGGCGGTGTGTTGCAACAGCACCTCGCCGGGGCCGGGTTGGCCGCAGTCGACGTGTTCGGTTTGCAATACGTCCGGCCCGCCGCTAATGTCAAAACGGATACGCTGGCTCATGGGCTTCCTTATCGAATAAAGTGGGTGGCTACGCTATAGCGTAAATAGTGCACGAAAGCACGACTTGGCAGGTTAAACAGATTGTTCAGCGCGGTTCCTGGAAGGGGGGCGTATGAAAGGTGTGGTGTTTACCGAGTTTCTGGGCTTGGTGGAGCAAAAGTTCTCTGCGGATATGGTGGATGACATCATTGATGATGCCAACTTGCCGCACGGCGGAGCCTATACCGCCGTGGGCACGTACCCTTTCCCCGAGATGGTGGCGCTGATCGTGGCGCTGTCCAAGCGTACCGGGCTGGAGGTGCCGGTGCTGATACATGCTTTCGGCCAGTACCTGTTCGGGCGCTTTTTTGTGCTGTATCCGGCGTTCATTACCGCTTGCAGCAGCACCATCGAGCTGGTGAGCCATATCGAGCAGGTGATTCACACCGAGGTACGCAAGCTGTACCCCGATGCCGAGCTGCCGTCGTTTGAGGTGGAAACACATACCGCGCAGCGTCTGAGCGTGGTGTACCGTTCGCCGCGCTGCCTGGCCGACCTGGCCGTGGGCCTGATAGAGGGGGCGGTAGCGCATTACGGCGAGCAGGGCCACCTGCACCTGCAGCGGGAAGCGCTGGATGCCGACGGTACGACGGTGCGCTTTATCCTGGAAAAAACATGAGTGACGCGGACATTATCCAGCGCCTGGAAAAACGGCTGGCCCGCGAGCACGCGGCCCGCCAGGAGGCCGAGCGTTTGCTGGAGGCCAAGAGCCTGGCGCTGTATACGGCCAACTGCGAGCTGGCCGAGGCGGCGCACCTGCTGGAAGAAAAGGTGGCCGAGCGCACGCTGGAGCTGAGCCAGGCACTGGCGCTGGCCGAGGCCGGCGTGCGCGCCAAAACCGAGTTTCTGGCGGTGATGAGCCACGAGCTGCGCACGCCCATGAACGGGGTGATGGGCATGGCCGAGCTGTTGGCCGCCACGCCGCTGTCGCCGGCCCAGCGCGAGCTGCTGCATACCTTGCAGGAAAGCGCCGAGGCACAGATGGTGCTGATCGGCGATATTCTGGATTTGTCCTCTATCGAGAATGGCAACCTTACCCTGCGGCGCGACCCGGTAGACATGCCCGCGCTGCTGGATGGCTTGCTGGCGCAGTACCGTACCAGCGCCAATGCCAAAGGCCTGAGCCTGTGGCTGGAGCGCCCGGACAGCCTGCCCTGGCTGAAAGGGGACGGCGACCGCTTGCGCCAGGTGCTGGGCAACCTGCTGTCCAATGCATTGAAATTTACTGCCGAAGGCCAGATCAGCCTGCGCGTCACGCTGGATAAACAGCCCGATGGCTACGGTTACTGGCACGTGGCGGTAAGCGATACCGGCATCGGCATGAGCCCCCAGCTGATTGGCCGCTTGTTTCGCACCTTTGAAATGGCCGATAGCTCGCCCACGCGGCGTTACGGTGGCACGGGGGTGGGGCTGGCCATTAGCCACCGTCTGGCGCAGGCCATGCAGGGCGATATCACCGTGAGCAGCCAGGTGGGGGAGGGCAGCTGCTTTACCTTTAGCTGGCGCGCCGAGACGGTAGCCGCGCCGGTGCTGGCCCCCAGCAGCACGCTGTCGGCCATCGAGCTGCCCGGCCCGGCGCGCGAGCTGCGGGTACTGGTGGCCGAAGACAACGCCATCAACCAGAAGCTGATCGTGAAAATGCTGGAGCGGCTGGGGCTAAGCCGCGTCACGCTGGCAGATGACGGCCTGCAGGCGGTGGCCGTGGTGGAAACCGGTAATGTGGACCTGGTGCTGATGGACATGCAGATGCCCAATATGAGCGGGGTGGAGGCGACCGTAGCCATCCGCGCCCAGGATCTGCCGGTACAGCCGGACATTGTGGCCCTGACCGCCAATGCCTTCGAAGAAGACCGCCAGGCCTGCATGCAGGCCGGCATGGATGATTTTCTGACCAAGCCGCTCAAGCTGGACCTGCTGGCCAGCGTGCTGTGCCACGCCGCCCGCGGCGACTACGCCAACCAGCGCGACGGTGGCTAAGGCGCCGCCGGGCCGCTACGGGTTTGGCTTTGGCAGCTGGGGCAGCTTTCCTTCTATGCCCAGCAGACCGGGCAGGCATTGCGGCCAACCTTGCAGGCGATGATCGTCGCCATTCAATACCGTGGTGCGGGCGCCAGCGTAGTAGCGCACCGCTTCGCGCCAGTCTAGTACCTCATCTGCCGTGCCCAGTACCAGCCAATAGTTGGCCGCCTGCAGCCGTGGCGGGCGCAGGGCAAGCAGCTCGTCCATGTGCTGTGGGCCCAGCGTGTAGTGTTCGCCGGTATACGGGTTGTGCAGCGGGCCCATGAAGCGCGCCAGCTCGGCCTCGGGGCGGATAGCCGGGTTGATCAGCACCGCAGGCAGGGCAAAGCGCTCTGCCAGCCAGGTAGCGTAATAGCCGCCCAGCGAGCTGCCTATCAGCACCAGCGGCTGCTGCAGGCTGGCAATCAGCGCTTCGGTTTGCGCGATGGCCTGTGCCGGGTAGGGCGAGAGCTGCGGGCTGCTAAAGCCGGCCTCGGGGGCGATGGCATGCAGATAGGCCTGGGTTTCGCGAGCTTTGAGCGACTGCGGGCCAGACTGGAAACCGTGCAGATACAGATAGTGGGTCATGGTCAGTAGCAGTTGGGGGGGGCAAGCCATCAGCATAGCTGGCTGCGGGCTAGCGTCAACCGCTGGCTAGCTGGTTTTCCAGCTATAGCCTTGTATGATGCGTTTGGTTTTGCCCTGTTTTTCCAGCAGGCTGATGGCCTGGTTCAGCTGCGCTACCGTGTAGCGGCTGAACGGGGCCACGGCGCAGCGCGTTTGCAGTACCGACACCACCCAGGGCTGCAGGCGTAGCCGCTTGCCAGGCTGCGGGTTGCGCTTTACCCAGGCGGCCAGCTCCAGCTCCGAGCTGACTACCGCGTCGATCATGCCCATTTGCAGTGCTTTCAGGCTGGAGTCCAGCTGCGGGTGGTCTACCCGTGTGGCGCCGCCGTTCTGCCACAGCGGTACCAGTGCCGGGTAGTGATAGCCGCGTATCACGCCCACGCGCTGCGCCGCCAGGTCCTGGATGCCCTGAATGGTGCGCAGGTGGCTGGCCAGGGTCGCGACCCGCTCGATCTGGGGGTAGAAGTCTTGCGTCCAGCCCAGCTTGGCCGCATTGCCGAACCAGGCCGGGTTGGCATTGCACACCACATCCACCTTGCTTTGTTCCAGGGCCGATTCGATACGGTTGCGCGACAGCACACTAAAGCGCGCACTGCTACCCAGCGCCTGCGCCAGGGCCAGACCCAGGTCTTTGGAGAGGCCGCTGTCCAGCTGGCGCTGCGCGTTCAGTACCACAATCGGCGCGGCGTCGGATTCTGCGACGCCAATGTGTAGCGGCGGGGCGGCCTGGGCCGAGGCTGCGGCCAACAGTAGCCACGCCGGGCGGCAGAAAAACGTAGACATATACGGCTCCCTTGGCATTGTTATGCTCTCTTGTTCTATAGGATGGCCAGCTCGGGCCAAAATGCAATGATAAGATTAAGCTCTTGTGTCTACGTAGTTTTACTTAATTAAAGCCGCCTTTGCCATGTCAAAACTGTTATCCCACCCCGCTTACGACCTGCTTTCCCGCCGCATCCTGATTCTGGACGGTGGTATGGGCACCATGATTCAGCAGTACAAGCTGACCGAGGCCCAGTATCGCGGGGAGCGGTTTGCCGACTGGCCGGTAGACGTAAAAGGCAATAACGACCTGCTGGTGCTGACCCAGCCGCAGATCATTGCCGAGATTCACCAAGCCTATCTGGATGCGGGCGCGGACATTATCGAGACCAACAGCTTCAACGCCACCGCCATCGCCATGGCCGACTACGACATGCAGTCGCTGGTGTGGGAGCTGAACCACGCCGCCGCCAAGCTGGTAAAAGACCTGTGCGTAGCGCAAACCGCTGCCACCCCAGACAAGCCGCGTTTCTGCGCCGGCGTACTGGGCCCCACCAGCCGCACCTGTAGCATCAGCCCGGACGTGAACGACCCGGGTTACCGCAATGTCACCTTTGACGAGCTGGTGGACACCTACACCACCGCCATCGACGGCCTGGTAAAGGGCGGGGCGGATTTCCTGCTGGTGGAAACCATCTTCGACACGCTGAACGCCAAGGCGGCGGTGTTTGCCATCCACAAGTACTTCGACGAGCACCCCGAGGCCACGCGCCTGCCCATCATGATCTCGGGCACCATTACCGACCAGTCCGGCCGTACGCTCACCGGCCAGACCACCGAAGCCTTCTACAACAGCCTGTCGCACGCCGACGCACTAAGCTTTGGCCTGAACTGCGCGCTGGGGCCAGACCTGCTGCGCCCGTATGTAGAAGAAATGTCGCGCATTGCGAATACCTTTGTATCGGTACACGCCAACGCCGGCCTGCCCAACCCGCTGGCCCCCACCGGCTACGACCTGCTGCCGGAAGACATGGCGCCGCAGATTCGCGAGTGGGCCGAGTCTGGCCTGGTGAACATTATTGGCGGCTGCTGCGGCACCACGCCTGGCCACATCAAGGCCATTTACGAGGCGGTGAAAGACCTGCCGCCGCGCCCGCTGCCGCAGATCGAGCCCAAGTGCCGCCTGTCCGGCCTGGAGCCGTTCAATATCGGCGACAAAGACCTGTTTGTGAACGTGGGCGAGCGCACCAACGTGACCGGCTCCAAAGCCTTTGCCAAGCTCATTCTCAACGGTGACTACGCCACGGCGCTGGACGTGGCGCGCCAGCAGGTGGAAAACGGCGCGCAGGTAATCGACATCAATATGGACGAGGGCATGCTGGACGCCCACGCCGCCATGGTGCGCTTTCTGAACCTGATCGCCGCCGAGCCGGACATCGCCCGCGTACCCATCATGATCGACAGCTCCAAGTGGGATGTGATCGAAGCCGGCCTCAAGTGCATCCAGGGCAAGGGCATCGTGAACTCCATCTCGCTGAAAGAGGGCAAGGACAAGTTTGTCGAGCAGGCGCGCCTGCTGCGCCGCTACGGTGCGGCGGTGATCGTGATGGCCTTTGATGAAGTGGGCCAGGCCGACACCTACGCCCGCAAGGTGGAAATCTGCGAAAAGAGCTACCGCATTCTGGTGGACGAAGTGGGCTTCCCGCCGGAAGACATCATCTTCGACCCCAATATCTTTGCCGTGGCCACCGGTATCGAAGAACACGCCCGCTACGGCCTGGACTTTATCGAGGCCACCGGCTGGATCAAGCAGAACCTGCCGCACGCCAAGATCTCCGGTGGCGTGTCCAACGTGTCGTTCAGCTTCCGTGGCAATAACAAAGTGCGCGAGGCCATTCACGCCGTATTCCTGTACCACGCCATCCAGCGCGGCATGACCATGGGTATCGTGAACGCCGGCGCGCTGGAAGTGTACGACGAGGTGGACCAGGTGCTGCGCGAGCGCATCGAAGACGTGGTGCTGATGCGCGGCGACGACATCATGGCGGTGACCGAGGCGCTGATCAGCCTGGCCGAAAGCTTCCGTGGCGACGCCAAAGAGGCCAAGGGCGAAGACCTGGCCTGGCGCAGCCAGCCGGTAGAAAAGCGCCTGGAACACGCGCTGATCAAGGGCATTACCACTTATATCGTGGAAGATACCGAGGAAGTGCGCCTGAAGTGCGAGCGCCCTATCCACGTGATCGAAGGCCCGCTGATGGACGGCATGAACGTAGTGGGCGACCTGTTTGGCGCCGGCAAGATGTTCCTGCCGCAGGTGGTGAAATCCGCCCGCGTGATGAAAGCCGCCGTGGCGCACCTGGAGCCGTTCATCGAGGAAGAAAAAATCCGCATGGGCCTGCAGGACGCGCCGGCCAAGGGCGTGATCATCATGGCCACGGTGAAGGGCGACGTGCACGATATCGGCAAAAACATCGTGGGCGTAGTGCTGCGCTGTAACAACTACAAGGTGATCGACCTGGGCGTGATGGTGCCGTGCCAGACCATTCTGGACGCCGCGCGCGAACACAAGGCCGACATCATCGGCCTGTCCGGCCTGATTACCCCTAGCCTGGAAGAAATGGCGCACGTGGCCAAAGAGATGCAGCGCCAGGGCTTTGATATCCCGCTGCTGATTGGCGGCGCCACCACCAGCCGCGTGCACACTGCGGTAAAAATCGCCCCGCATTACAGCGGCCCGGTGATCTACGTGCCGGACGCCAGCCGCGCCGTGGGCGTGTGCTCCAACCTGCTGTCCGACACCCTGCGTGATAATTTTGTGCTGGAAGTCGCCAGCGACTACGCCAAGGCGCGCGCCATTTTCGAAGGCCGTGGCGACGCCAAGCTGCTGCCACTGGCGCAGGCGCGCGCGGCGCGCCACCGTATCGATTGGGCTAGTTATGTGCCGCCCGCGCCAAAATGGCTGGGTGTGCGCCGCTTCGAACGCTACGACCTGGCCGAGATCGCGCGCTTTATCGACTGGACGCCGTTCTTCCAGAGCTGGGAGCTGGCCGGCCGCTTCCCCGCCATTCTGGACGACGACATCGTGGGCGAATCCGCCCGCGGCCTGTGGGCCGACGCCCAGGCCATGTTGCAGCAGATCATCAGCGAGCAATGGCTGCAGGCCAATGCGGTGATTGGCTTGTTCCCGGCGCGCAGCGTGGACGTGGACGATATCGAAATCCTCGACCCCGACACCCGTGCCCCGCTGATGACCTGGGTAGGCCTGCGCCAGCAGCTGGCCAAAGCCACCAAGGACGGCTCTGCGGCCAACCCCAACTGGACGCTGGCCGACTTTATCGCCCCGGCTGACAGCGGCGTGCAGGACTATATCGGTACCTTCGCCGTGACCGGCGGCCTGGGTATCGACCCGCACGTAGCGCGTTTCGAAGCGGCCAACGATGACTACAGCGCCATTCTGCTCAAAGCGCTGGCCGACCGTTTTGCCGAGGCCTTTGCCGAGCTGATGCACCACCGTGTGCGCACCGAGTTCTGGGGCTATGCCGCCGGTGAAAGCCTGGATAACGAGTCGTTGATCGATGAGAAATACGTGGGTATCCGCCCTGCGCCAGGCTACCCGGCCTGCCCGGACCACACGGTGAAGCGTGAGCTGTTCGAGCTGCTGAACGCGCCGGCCATCGGCATGACGCTGACCGAAGGCTACGCCATGCTGCCTACCGCAGCGGTATCCGGCTTCTATTTCAGCCACCCCGACAGCCGCTACTTTGGCGTGGGCAAGCTCGCCCGCGATCAGGTGGAAAGCTACGCCACCCGCCGTGGTGTGAGCGTGACCCAGGCCGAGCGCGACCTGGCACCCAACCTGGGTTACAACGCGTAAGGCTTGCGGCCAACGTTGGCCGCAAGGCAAGACAATCAGGGCAGGCCGCTAGGCCTGCCCTGATCACGTTTGTGCGCTGTCGTCGCGGGTAAAGCCACGGCACACGGCGGCCAGCTTGTTGCCGTCCGGGTCGCGCACGTAGGCGGCGTAAAAATCCGGGTTGTATTGCAGGCGCAAGCCCGGCTCACCGTCCGACACGCCGCCGTGCAGCAGGGCGGCGGCATGAAAGGCTTGTACTTGCTGCCAGCTGCCGGCTTTTAGCGCCACCATGGTGCCATTGCCTGCGCTGGCCGGGCGGCCGTCAAACGGGTGGCAGAGCCACAGCGCCAGTTCCTGCCGCCCTTGGTCGGTGTAGGTTCCCCAGCCTGGCCAGGCATCTGCGTCGTCTTCTGTTGAGGTATCGCAGCGTGTCAGGCCCAGCGGGGCGAGGACGGCATCGTAAAAGCGACAGGCGCGGGGCAGGTTATTGCTGCCCAGGCAGACGTAAGTGAACATGTTTGTCTCCGTGGTAAGGGTTACCCCTGTTCTAGCCCAAGGTTTTATCGCCAGGCCAGCGTTGTGCCGCCGTGTCATGGCGATGCGCAGTTTTTTCTGTATAGAGATGCCCACCCCATGCCATCCCGCAGACAGCAGCCCCGCCGGGGTTGCCTGTTAACGGGAGACTGTCATGGACGAATTACTGGGCGTGATTACAGGCGAGGGCTACGAGTGCCAGATCTGGCAAGACGCCAGCGGGCGGGTGTATTTCATGGCCGACGCCGATATTGATGCCGATGGCGCCAACGGCCAGCACGGTGCCCCGGCAGCGTACCGCGAGGATGATCAAGGGCTGGAATGGCTGGCTAACGGCGGCATGCGCCGGGTGAACGGCAAGGTGGTGTGCTTGCACGACTGGGCGCGCGATATTGTCATTCTCGATACCGACAACGAACCCAAGGTGTTTCCCGGCGGCATCATCGCGTCGATGACCTGGTATCGCCACCCGGGCATGCCGGCGGACGACCCGGCGGCGTATGTTGATTCGGCTACCGAGCCCTATATTGTGGTGCCACCGTTGGTGGTACAGCACACGCGGGGCATCGTGCGTGGCTGCCTGGCGCGGGTGAGTTACCAGGGAAAAAGCGTGGACTGTGTGGTGGCAGACCGTGGCCCCAAAAACCTGGCGGGTGAGCTGAGCATTGCTGCCGCCATGATGCTGGGCATACCGGCCAGCCCCAGGCATGGCGGCCTGGACAAAGCACAGGTGCTGTATGAGTTGTGGCCGGGTATTGCTGCGCCGGGTTACGCGCTGCAGCCGGCCTGACGACGCGGGTAGCGATAATATTGCATTTATTAATGACTATGACATTTAATAATTTGTAATTCTTATAAGCAATGGTATAAGCTTTTTTAGTTGATACCCTGCTAATGACCCCGCATGCTTTCTTTACGCCCTTTGCTCGAGTCTGACCACGACCAGCTGTACCGCTGGCTGCAGCTAGCCGCATGGACTGCGCCAGCTGCAGCGCAGCCAGCAACGGCACAGCACGACACGCAGCCCGCGACGGCCAGTTGTGACGACTGGGGTTCCCCTTTTGACCTGGGCTTGGTGGCACGCCTGGCATCACAGGATGTCGGTGCGTGCTGGCTGCGCCTGTTGCCGGAGGATGTGGGCCTGGGGTATGTGGATATTTTTACCCCGCAGCTGGGCATGGCGCTGGAGCCGGAGTTTCGCCAGCGTGGCTACGGGCGGCAAATGTTGTCGGCGCTGCTGCACCAGGCCGCATGCCGCGGCTATGCCCAGGTATCCCTTAGCGTGCATCCGGATAACCCTGCGCTGCGCTTTTACCAGAAGGCGGGTTTTAATACGGTGACACTGCGCCAGTATTGCCATGTGATGGTCACCAAACTGTTCTGACGCCGGGCTATCAGGCCATGCCTGCTAAAAGCCTTGCCCCGCTCTGCTTTGCCCAGAACAGGCTTTTCAGTTTTCATCTCTTGTAATCGTCATGTACAGCAGGCATGTTGCGGGTCTACACAGGAAACCTGCCATGACGCTCAGTACCCACCAGCTCAAGTTGCTCGCCGCTTTTTTTGCCCTCTATGTCATCTGGGGCTCGACCTATTTTGCTATCCGTATTGGTGTGGAGTACTGGCCACCGTTCATGATGGCCGGCGTGCGCTTCACCGTGGCGGGTGCGCTGATGTACGCCTGGCTGCGCTGGCGTGGCGAAGCGAACCCGACCTGGCAGGAGCTGCGTGGCGGCGCCATTCTAGGCGTGTTGATGCCGGCTATCGGTAATGGCTTTGTGACCCTGGCAGAGAAAGACGTGTCGTCCGGAGTGGCGGCATTGGTGGTGGCCACCGTGCCGCTGTTTGCCACCCTGTTTGCCCGTTTCTTTGGCCACGTGCCGCGCAAAATGGAAGTAGCCGGCATTCTGTTGGGCATTGCCGGCATGGTGGTATTGAATATGGGCGCCAACCTGCAAGCCTCGCCGGCGGGCGCCGCCGCGCTGTTGTTTGCCTCGGCGGGTTGGGCTTTTGGCTCGGCCTGGAGCAAGCATCTGGTGCAGCCCAAGGGCTTGATGTCCAGTGCGATCATGATGCTTTGTGGCGGTGGTGCACTGTTGCTGGGCAGTGCGGCTATCGGTGAGCAGCTGCTGGCCACGCCGCCGCTGGCCGGCTGGCTGGCGGTGGCCTATCTGGTGTTTTTTGGCTCCATGGTGGCGTATACCGCCTATTTGTTCCTGCTCAAAAGTGTCAGCCCGGCGGCGGCCACCAGCTATGCCTACGTGAACCCGGTGATTGCCGTTTTGCTGGGGGTGTGGCTACTGGGCGAGCACGTGGGCGTACATGAAATGGGCGCCATGGGCATTATCGTTTTGGCGGTGGTGTTGATCGGTTGGCGGCCCAAGCCGCGTGCTGCTGGCTGATATCTGTCGCGCTTCTGCCAAAGCCTGCTGATTGCAGGCTTTTTTTATTGCTTTTTTAAGGAACCAGATCGATACCACTTTGTAGTCATAAAAATGCCAATTTTTAGCAGCCATACAGCATTTTGCACTGCAGCGATAATGCTATCGATAGAAAGCAAGACATTTCAGGGTGTTGCATTTCTTGCAATTGTGCGGCTAATAGCTAGATTGGTATTGACGTGGTGTTGTAGTGGTATTACTTTTGCGCTTGTGGAACGGCCTGTTGTGCTTCGGCAGAAAAACACAGGGTTCTACAATGGCACCTTTGAATGACCACTTGCAGGGTAGCCATATGGATAGCCGCTGGAATGCATTAAAGCCGGAAGAGACTTCCACTACGCCTTTGTACTTGCAGTTTTCACGCAAGCTGGCCGAAGCCATACACGCCGGCTGGTGGCAGGCGGATGAAGCGCTGCCTTCGGAACGCACCTTTTCCGAAGAGCTGGGCATCTCGCGTGTGACCGCGCGCAAGGCGCTGGATGTGTTGCTGGAGCAAGGCCTGATTCGCCGCCGCCATGGCTCGGGGACTTTCATTACCCCGCGTCTGGAGCAGCCGCTGTCGCGCCTGACCAGTTTTACCGAAATGTTGAAGATGAAGGGTTTCGAGCCTTCGTCGGTGTGGTTGTCGCGTGGTATTGCCACGCCCACGCACGAAGAAGTGATCAAGCTGGGTTTGTCGCCTAATGCCCAGGTAGCCAGGCTAAAGCGCCAGCGCCTGGCAGACGGTGTGGTGATGGCCATCGAGCAAAGCTCGCTGCCCCTGACCTACCTGCCAGACCCGCAGGCGGTGGGTAGCTCCCTGTATGCCTACCTGGATACCGTGGGCCACCCGATAGTGCGGGCGCTGCAGCATATCCGTGCGGTGAATGCGAACCCGGATATTGCCGCCATTGCCGGTATCAAGCCGGGCGAGGCCATGCTGCTGATTACCCGTATCGGCTACACGGCAGATAACGTAGCCATCGAGCTGACTGACACCTGGTGTCGTAACGATTACTACGACTTTGTGGCTGAACTGAGACGATGAACGCAACACGAGTTTTGCAAGGCCGCATGCTGACCAGCGCAGGCTGGATGGACGGCGAGCTGCAGATAGGTGACGACGGCAAGATTGCCGCCATACAGGGCAGGTTGGCCGCAGCCGGCCAGGCCGAGCGCTATATCCTGCCCGGCTTTATCGACCTGCACGTGCATGGCGGTGGTGGGGTAGACATCATGGAAGCAGGGCGTGCCGCCCAGCATGTGGCCAGTACCCATGCGCGCTTTGGCACCACCTCGCTGCTGGCGACCACCATGACCGCGCCGCGCGAAGCCCTGGCCGCCGTGCTGTCGGCCCTGGGCGACGCCAGCCGCAGCCGCCAGCCCGGCAGCGCACGCATTCTGGGTGTGCATCTGGAAGGCCCTTACATCAATAAGGGCAAGCTCGGTGCGCAGCCGGATAACGCGGTGGAAGCCGCGATGGAAGAGATTAACCATTACCGTTCGCTGGCCCCCATCAGCCTGGTAACCCTCGCGCCCGAAGTGGCCGGTCACATGGAAGTGATCCGCGAGCTAAGCCGCCAGGGGGTACGCGTACAGCTGGGCCACACGCTGGGCAGCTACGAAGACGGTGTGAAGGCGCTGGAACACGGCGCCAGTGGTTTTACCCATTTATTTAACGCGATGACCGGCCTGCACCACCGCGAGCCGGGCATGGTAGGGGCCGCGCTGGCGCATGCCGAGTACGCCGAGCTGATACCGGACCTGCTGCACGTGCACCCCGGTGCCATGCACGCCGCCATGCGGGCGATACCGCGGCTGTTCTGTGTGACCGACTCCACGGCCGCAGCCGGCATGCCGGATGGCCAGTACAAGCTGGGCTCGCAAACGGTGACCAAGTGCCTGGGCGGTGTACGCCTGGCCGACGGTACGCTGGCAGGCAGCACCCTTACCATGGATCAGGCGCTGCGCAACCTGGTAGAGATCGGTGTGCCGCTGGCCAGTGCCAGCAACCGGCTGTCGCTGTACCCAGCCGACTATCTGGGCGTACACGACCGGGGCAGGCTGCAAGAGGGCGCGTGGGCCGACATCGTGGTGATGGATTCAAACCTGCAGTTGCAACGCGTATTCGTAGAAGGAGAGTGTCTTGAGCTCGTTAATGCTTGATGAAGCCCTGTTTGCCGCCCAGGCGGTAGCTGCCCAGCACATGTATGCCGATGAAGGGCTGGCTGTCCTGGCGCGCGAACTGGCCAAAGCGCCGCCACAGCTGGCACTGACTGTGGCGCGCGGCAGCTCGGACCATGCGGCCAACTATTTCGCCTACCTGGCGATGCAGCGCACCGGCACCCCGGTGGTATCGCTGCCCATGTCGCTGCTCACGCTGCATCAAGCACCGCTCAATGTAAAAGGCCAGCTGGCCGTGGCCCTGTCGCAATCCGGCCGCAGCCCTGACCTGATCGACACCATGACCGCCCTTGGCCAGGCCGGTGCCCGTACCGTGGCGCTGGTCAATAAGCCCGATTCCCCGCTGGCCGCCGCCTGCGAATGGTCGGTGCCACTATGCGCCGGCGAAGAAAAAAGCGTGGCTGCCACCAAAAGCTATATTGCCACCCTGTCTGCGGTAGCCCGCCTGGTGGCGCACTGGCAGCAAGACACCGCCCTGCTGGCCGCGCTGAACGACCTGCCCGAGCACCTGACCGACGCTACCCGCCAGGACTGGAGCAGCGCGCTGGACGTGCTGGTACCGGCCGAACGCATCATGGTGGTAGGCCGTGGCCTGGGCTTTGCCGTGGCGCTGGAAGCCGCGCTGAAGTTCAAGGAAACCTGCGTCATCCAGGCCGAAGCGTTCTCTGGTGCCGAAATCAAGCACGGCCCGATGGCGCTGGTGGACGATGGCTACCCGCTGCTGATTTTCGCCCCGCGTGGCCCCGAGCAAGCCGGCCTGGTAGCTCTGGCCGACGAAATGCGCGGCCGTGGTGCCAATGTACTGTTGGCCGCACCGGCCAACGTGGCCAGCCGCAACCTCACCCTGGCCACTGCCGGTGACGAAGCGCTGGACCCGCTGCTGGCCATCCAGAGCTTCTACCTGATGGCAGCCCGCCTGTCGGTAGCGCGTGGCCTGAACCCGGACACGCCGCGCCACCTGAAAAAAGAAACCCTCACGGTATAAACCGTGCCAGCCGGGCGGCCGCCCGGCCGGTTTGGCCACACCCATAACACGATCCCGATGCCCAGGCCATGACCCGCGGCACGTATACAGCATGACTTACGCGCATGGCTGCGGGGCAGCGTGCGCGCTTTCAGAGAGAAGGAAACCCGATGTCTGCAACCGTTACCCTGCAAGCGCCGCTGTCCGGCGTGGTATTGCCACTGTCCGCCGTGCCCGACCCGGTGTTTGCCGGTGGCCTGATGGGCCAGGGCCTGGCCATTGAGCCGCTGTCTTCCACCCTGCTGGCGCCGTGCGATGGCGAAATCAGCCAGGTATCCAGTACCGGCCACGCCGTTACCGTGCGTGCGGCCAACGGTGCCGAGGTGCTGATGCATATCGGCATCGACACCGTGAAACTGGGCGGCAGCGGTTTTGTTACCCGCGTGCAAAAAGGCCAGCAGGTTAGCGCCGGCCAGCCGCTGGTAGAGATCGACATCGATAGCGTGGCCCGCCGCGCGCCCTCGCTTATTACCGTCGTTGTGGTCACCAACAGCGACGACATGGCTCTCTCCCTCGACGCGTCCGGACTTGTGGAAGCCGGCGCGTCGTGTTTTCTGACCGTGACGGCTCAGGGTGCTCTCTCCCGCCCTGATGCCGTCCACGGCGCAGAACTGTCCGTTACCGCCGTGGTAGCGCACGAAGGCGGGCTGCATGCGCGCCCGTGTGCGCTGGTGCAGTCGGTAGCCCGCCGCTATCTGAGCCATCTCGAGATCGGTTTTGCCGGCCAGCGCGCCAATGCGCGCAGCGTGGTCAGCATCATGGGTCTGGGGGTGGGCGAACACGATACGGTTACCCTGTATGCCAAAGGTGACGATGCCGACACAGCCCTGGCCGCCCTGGTCGAGGCGCTGCAAACGCATACCCACGCCGGGCATGCACCGGCGCCTGCTGCGGTAGTGGCTACCCGCGACGACGGCAAGCTGGGCGGCGTGTGCGCCGCACCCGGCCTGGCAGTCGGTACGCTGGTATTGCTGGCCGAGCAGGCGCGCCCGGTGCCCGAGCGCGGCCATGGTGTGGAGCCAGAGTTGGCCGCACTGAACGCTGCCCTGCAAAAAGTGCGCGATGCGGTGGCCGCCGACGTGGCCCATGCCGACAAGCGCGGCGCGCACGCCGAAAGCGAGATCTTTGGCGCCCACCTGGCGCTGCTGGACGACCCCGAGCTGGCGCAGGCCGCCGAACGCTACATTCTGGATGGCCGCAGCGCCGCTTACGCCTACCGCAGCGCCATCAGCGCGCAAAGCGCGGTGCTGCTGGGCCTGGGCAATGCCCTGCTGGCCGAACGCGTAGCCGACCTGAAAGACCTGGAGCGCCGCGTGCTGGACGTGCTGCTGGGCGGCGAGCAAGCCGCGCCTGAGTTGCCGGCGCAAGCCATTGTGGTAGCCGACGACCTGACCCCGTCGCAGCTTACCCGCCTGCCGCGCGAGCAGCTGGCCGGTGTGGTGCTGGCCCGTGGCGGCGCCACCAACCACGTGGCCATCCTGTGCCGTGCGCTGGCTATCCCCGCGCTGGTAGCCTGCGGCCCGGCCGCGCTGGCGCTGGCCGCCGGTAGCGAGGCGCTGCTGAACGCCGGTGAAGGCTGGCTGGATGCCCAGCCCGATGCTAGCGAGCTGGCCACCGCCCGCCAGGACATCAGCCAGCGCGAACAGCGCCGCCGCACCCTGCGCGAGCAGTCTGCCGGCCAGGCACGTACCCGCGATGGCCTGGCGATCGAGGTAGCGGCCAACATTGCTAACGCTGCCGAAGCGCGCGACGCGGTGCTGAACGGCGCCGACGGCGTGGGCCTGCTGCGTACCGAATTCCTCTTCATCGACCGACACGACGCCCCCAGCGAAGACGAACAGCGCGCCGCCTGCCAGGACGTGCTGGACGCGCTGGAAGGCCGCCCGGCCATTATTCGCACGCTGGATGCCGGTGGCGACAAAGATGTGCCCTACCTGCCGCTGCCCGCCGAAGACAACCCGGCGCTGGGCCTGCGCGGTATCCGCACCGGCTTTGCCATGCCCGCGGTGCTGGACACCCAGCTGCGCGCCCTGCTGCAAGTGAAGCCGCTGTCGCGCCTGCGCATCCTGCTGCCCATGGTGGCCGACCTGGCCGACCTGCAGCGCGTGCGCCAGCGCCTGGACGAGCTGGCCGCCGAGCTGGGCGTGGCCGAGCGCCCGCAGCTGGGCGTGATGATCGAAGTACCGTCGGCCGCCTTGCTGGCCGACCAGCTGGCCCAGCACGCCGATTTTCTGTCCATCGGTACCAATGACCTCACCCAGTACACCCTGGCCATGGACCGCTGCCACCCGGCACTGGCGGCCAACCTTGACGCCCTGCACCCGGCGCTGCTGCGCCTGATCGCGCTCACCGTGCACGGCGCGGCCAAGCACGGCAAGTGGGTGGGTGTGTGCGGTGCGCTGGCGTCCGACCCGCAGGCCACGCCGGTGCTGGTAGGCCTGGGCGTGACCGAGCTGTCGGTGAGCCCGCAGCTGGTACCGGAAATCAAGGACACGGTACGCCGCCTGGACAGCACCGCCTGCCAGCAGCTGGCACTGGACCTGCAGGCACTGAATTCGGCGCAACAAGTGCGGGCGCGGTTACAAGCCGACGCCGCCGCCTTGCTGCGCTGACCTGGTCAGGCCGCCGCATCCTCCCGCCAGGCGGCCTGCATTAAAACGAAGAGGAGACACACAGTGAGTACTTCAAGCAAGTTTGCCGGCGTACAGCAGCTGGGCCGCGCCCTGATGCTGCCGATCGCCGTCCTGCCGGTGGCAGGTCTGCTACTGCGCCTGGGTCAGCCCGACCTGATGGGCATACCCGTGATGGCGCAGGCCGGTGATGCCATTTTCGGCAACCTGGCACTGCTGTTCGCCATCGGGGTGGCCGTGGGTTTTGCCAAGGACAACAACGGCGCCTCCGGCCTGGCCGGTGCCATTGGCTACCTGGTACTGACCGCCGTGCTGAAAGTGATCGACGCCAAGATCAATATGGGCGTGCTGGCCGGCATTACCGCCGGTATCAGCGCCGGCCTGCTGTACAACCGCTACAAAGATATCGCGCTGCCGTCCTACCTGGCGTTTTTTGGCGGGCGCCGTTTTGTGCCGATCGTCACCGGCTTTGCCATGCTGCTGGCCGGCGTGGTGCTGGGCTATATCTGGCCACCTATCCAGCAGGGTATCGACGCGGTGGGCCACTGGGTCATCGGCGCGGGCGAGTTCGGCCTGTTTGTGTATGGCGTGCTGAACCGCATCCTGATCGTCACCGGCCTGCACCACATCATCAATACCTTTGCCTGGTTCCAGCTGGGCGACTTTACCGACGCTGCCGGCAAGGTGGTACACGGTGACCTGACCCGCTTTTTTGCCGGTGACAAAACCGCCGGCATGTTCATGTCCGGCTTCTTCCCGGTGATGATGTTCGGCCTGCCGGCTGCCTGCCTGGCCATGTACCGTGCCGCGCGCCCGGAAAACAAGGCTGCCGTGGGCGGCGTGCTGCTGTCCATGGGCCTGACCGCCGCGCTGACCGGTGTCACCGAGCCGGTAGAGTTTGCCTTCATGTTCCTGGCCCCGGCGCTGTACGCCATCCACGCGGTGCTCACCGGCATCTCGATGGCGCTGATGCACACCCTGGGCGTGAAGCTGGGCTTTGGCTTCTCGGCTGGCCTGTTCGACTATGTGCTGAACTTCGGTATCGCGCAGAAACCGCTGCTGCTGATCCCCATCGGCCTGGCGTACTTTGCCGTGTACTACGTGCTGTTCACCTTCTTCATCAAGAAATTCAACCTGATGACCATGGGCCGCGAAGAAGCGGTAGCCGGTGCCCCCGCCGCCGCCAGCCTGGGTAGCAAAGGCAGCGACCGTGCGCGCGGTTTCATCGGCGCGCTGGGCGGTGCGGCCAACCTGAAAAGCGTTGACGCCTGCACCACCCGCCTGCGCTTGCAGGTAGTGAGCAACGACGCCATCGACGAAGCCGCGCTGAAAGCGCTGGGTTCGCGCGGCATGATCAAGCCGGCAGCCGGTAGCGTACAAGTGGTCCTGGGGCCGGAAGCCGAGCTGGTAGCAGACGAGATCCGCGCCGCGCTGGCCAACCCGCAAGCCGTGGCAGCCGATGGCGGCGCATTGAAAGCTGCGCTGGGCGGTGCGGCCAACATTCGCGCCGTGGAAGTGGTCGCCGGCAGCCGCCTGCGCGTGGAGCTGGCCGACGCCAGCCGCGTGAACGAAGGCAGCCTGAAAGCCCTGGGCGTGAGCGGCATCATGGCCATGCCAGGCAACCTGGTACACCTGGTGGTAGAAGGCGGCGACCCCGCCGCGCTGGCCAGCCAGCTGCAGTAAGTACGTAGTTCGCCCCGGTGCCTGCATGGCGCCGGTGCATGACAAGACAGGCAGGTGTTTGCCGCCCAGCGGCAGGCGCCGCCCCGTGGTAAGCCTGGGTATCCTGACCCGTGGCTTTGCTCTCCTTCCACCCCGGCGCTGCCGGGGTGTTTTTTTGCGCTATAGTGAAATCGATTCCAATTGGCGGCGGCGGTAGCTTATGCTGCAGCGCAAGGCAAGCCATGTTGGCCGCAAATAGCGTGCGGCAAGGCATGCAGGGCAGCAAAGTGTTGGTAGTACGCCCACTACAGAATTGTAAGGGATTGAGTACAAGCCCGATTGGGACAAGGATGTACCCATAGCAAGCGTGCAGCTGGCACGCAGGATTCACCCGATAATCAGGAGATACAATATGGCACTGAAACTCGCCATCAACGGGTACGGCCGTATCGGCCGCATGGTATTGCGCGCCTGGCAAGAACGTTTTGCCGACAAGGATATTGAAATCGTTGCCATCAACGATCTGGGCAACCCGGAACTGCACGCCCACCTGACCAAATACGACTCCATCCACGGCCCGTTCCCTGGCACCGTGGCGCTGGAAGGCGACAAGCTGGTGATCAACGGCAAGCCTATCCAGCTGCTGTCGGTACGCAACCCGGCCGAGCTGCCGTGGGGCGACATGGGCGTGGACATCGTGCTGGAATGTACCGGCATCTTCACCAAACGCGACAAAGCTGGCCTGCACCTGCAAGCCGGTGCCAAGAAAGTGCTGATCTCTGCCCCGGCAGACGACGCTGACGCCACCATCGTGTACGGCGTAAACCACGACACCCTGCGCGCCGACATGAGCATCGTGTCCAACGCCAGCTGCACCACCAACTGCCTGGCGCCGCTGGTGAAACCGCTGCACGACGCCATCGGCGTCGCGCACGGCCTGATGACTACCGTGCACTCCTACACCAACGACCAGGTGCTGCTGGACACCGAGCACAGCGACCTGCGCCGTGCCCGCTCGGCCGCGCTGTCGATGATCCCTACCAAAACCGGCGCTGCCGCTGCCGTGGGCCTGGTGCTGCCAGAGCTGAAAGGCAAGCTGGATGGCTTTGCCGTGCGCGTGCCAACCGCCAATGTATCGCTGGTAGACCTCACCTTCACCGCCAAACGTGACACCACCGTGGCCGAAGTGAACGAGCTGGTCACCGCTGCGGCCAACGGCGCGCTGCAAGGCGTACTGGCGGTGAATACCCTGCCGCTGGTGTCCATCGACTTCATGCACAACCCGGCGTCCAGCGTGTTTGACGCCACCCTGACCCGCGTGATCGAAGGCCGTCAGGTGAAAGTGCTGTCGTGGTACGACAACGAATGGGGCTTCTCCAACCGCATGCTGGATACCGCCCAGGCCTGGATGGCTGCCAAGTAAGAACCGGCGCGCGGTCTGCTGGTGCGGTGATGTTGGCCGCAAAGCCGGATCGGTGGCGTGTTCTGAAGGCTGCGGCGGCATGGCCCGCCGCACCGATTGCCCGGTGCCCGTGTGGAGACGGGCACCTTGTTCTTTAGGTGTTTTCTGTTGCTTCTTTGTGCATAGTTCCGGCCTGCCCCTGCTAGGGCAGGCCTTTTTTTGTCTGTCACGCGACAAGGTTGGCCGCAGGCGGGGCGTGTTGATCTGTATCAGGTAGGGGGCAGCTACATCGCACAGGGCGATGTAGTGCCGGTATTACACGCGCGCTAAATGCGTGGTGATGAACGCCGCCATCAGCGCCATGGCGTCGTCTGCCGCCTGTAGCAGGCCGGTGGTATTGGGAAACACGTGTGGCATGCCATCCCACACATGCAGCGCCACCGCCACGCCAGCGTCTGCGGCGCGCTCGGCATAGCGCAGGCTGTCGTCCAGCAGGATTTCATCGCGGCCAACGTGCAGCTGCAGCGGCGGCAGGCCGTGCAGGCTGGCGTAGAGCGGCGAGGCGCCGGGGTCCTGCGCGCTCGTGTGGCCCAGATACATGGCGGCACAGGCATCTACCATGGCTTTACTCAGGTATACCTCGGCATCGTGCTGTGTCTGGTGGCTGTGGCCACTATTGCTCAGGTCGGTCCACGGCGACAGGGCGATGGCGGCTACCGGCTGGGTGGTGTCGGCCATGGCTTGCAGCCGTGACAGCAGCGACAGCGTCAGGCCGCCCCCGGCAGAATCGCCGATCAGCAATACGCGCTGACGGCCACTGGCCAGCAGGCCTTGATACACCGCCACGGCATCGTCCAGCGCGGCCGGGTAGGGGTGTTCCGGTGCCAGCCGGTAGTCGGCCACAAACACGGCCTGGCCGCTCAGGCGGGCAAAATGGCCGGCAAAATGGCAGTAGGCTTTGGCCGAGCCCATCACATAGCCGCCGCCGTGCAAAAACAGCAGGGCGCTGTCTGTGGCAGGCTGTGCCGGCAGGCACCAGTAGCCGCTGACCCCGCCAATCGTATCGGCTTGGTAGTGCACGCCGTCCGGCGCGGCCACGGCTTGCATGATGCCATCGTAGGGCGCGCGGCCTGCCGGGCCGAATACGGCACCTTTAAACGGCGCGGTCTGCGCACGCAGCGCGGCCATGGTGGCCGCGTCGCGCGGCGAGAGAGGGTGCTCAATAGTCTGGGTAGCGGGGGGCATGTCGGGCTCCTTTGGCTGCCACCGGTTTGGTGGTTGGCCGCAGCTTAGCCAAAGGCTGCCGGGGCTGGCGGTGCTACCCGTCTGACCAGCGATAGCTGACATAAAAAGCAGTGGATAACTGCCGAGTAATGGCTATCGAACACGTGGCATTTCTGCCACGGCGTGTCCTTAGTCTTCTTCCGGTATTGGTGGCAGGCGGTGGGCGATGGGGGTGTCGATCACCATGGAGGTCTTGGTGTCGCCGTACTGCATCAGGCGGGCGATCAGCGCCTGCAGCGTGCCCATGCTGTCTACCGCCACGCGGATCATTAGCCCGCTGCTGCCGGTGATGGAGTCGCAGTGCACGATTTCCGGCATCTGTTTCAGCAGCTCCAGTACGGTGTAGTACTCCTGGTTTTTTACCGTCAGCTCGATAAGACATTGTATCGGGCAACCCAGCGCTTCCGGGCGGATGATTGCGCGATAACCGGCTATCACGCCGGATCGTTCCAGCTTTTCCACGCGGTCGGCAACGGCGGGGGCGGACAGGTTCACGCGGCGGGCCAGCTCGGCAAAGCTCAGGCGGCCATTTTCGTGCAGCGCAGCGATGATCTTGCGGTCAAACTTGTCCATTTTTCGATTCGAAGGTCAAAGAGTCGTAAATACATTGTATACAAAGTTATGCTGGCTTATAAGCTTCGAATGCCTATTAATAAGCCCCGATAACCCCCGTACAATTCGCCCCGTGTTGAAGCAGCTGGGTCCGCGCCCAGCAGCTTTGACTTCTGGATCCGTTATGAGGGTGCCTGAGCAATCGGCATCTTTGGAACTGTTCTGGTGATCTCTTTGTCCCTGGTCTTAAGCGTTCTTGGCCCCCCTGTGTGGCCGGGAACCGACCCTTAGTGGCCTGTCCCCAACCGGACAGGCCTTTTTTTTGCGCGCTTTTTGCGGCTTACACTTTGTGGGTGGACAGCAGCAGGCTGGTTTCACTGGCGGTAATGCCGGGAATCAGGCGGATGCGGCCCAGCACACGGTCAAACTGCGCCAGCGAGTCGGCGCGCAGCTCGGTGACGATATCCCAGCGCCCGTTGGTGGAGTGCAGCGCGTACACATGCGGCTCGCCGCGTAAGGCCTGCAGTACAGCCGGCGTTTTGTTGCCCTCTACCGCAATGCCCATCCAGGCGCAGATGCGCTGGGCTTCGGCCTGCGGTTTCAGCCGCACGGTATAGCCGATGATGACGCCGGCTTGCTCCAGCTTGTTGATGTGCTTTTGCACGGTGGCGCGCGAGACGCGCAGGCGGGTGGCCAGCTCGGTTACCGGGGTGCGCGCGTTGTCGCGCAGCAGGGCAATGAGCTGCAGGTCGGTGTCGTCAAGTTGCATATTGCTAGCCCAGGTTATCAATATGTGCAGTCTAGCGATAAAACTGCACAGGGTGCCAACTACAAAGTGGCACGCCAGGCCGCCACAATTTCTCCTGCCACGCCACCCAGGAGACACCATGCCACAGCCCGCCTCGCACATCTTGATGGTGCGCCCCGCGCGTTTTCACGCCAACCCGCAAACCCGCGCCAGCAACCATTTCCAGCAGCCTGCGGCCAACGCTGGCGCCAGCGCCACACTGGCGGCGCAGCGCGAATTTGACGGCTACGCCGCTGCCTTGCAGGCCGCCGGGGTGCAGGTACAGGTGTTTCGCCAGCCCGCGGGGCTGGATACCCCGGATGCGCTCTTTCCCAATAACTGGTTTTCTACCCACGCCGACGGCACGCTGGTGCTGTACCCGATGGCAGCGGCCAACCGCAGGCTGGAGCGCCGCGCCGATATCGTGGCCTGGCTACAGCAGCAGTTTGCCGTGCGCGAGCTGCTGGACCTGAGCCCGTACGAGGCGCAGGGGCAGTATCTGGAAGGCACCGGCGCCATCGTGTTCGACCACACGGCACGGCGTGCCTGGCTGTGCCGCTCTGGCCGCAGCCAGCCGGCGCTGCTGGCCCCGCTGGCGGCCCGGCTGGGTTACAGCATGCAGGTGTTCGACGCGGTGGATGGGGCCGGGCGGGCGATTTACCACAGCAATGTGATGATGGCGATCGGGCCGCGCTTTGCGGTGGTCTGCCTGCCGGCCATCCGCGATGTGGGCGAGCGCCAGCGGGTGCAGGCGCAGCTGCGGCGCGATGGCAAACAGGTGATCAGCATCAGCCTGGCGCAAATGGCCAGCTTTTGCGGCAACCTCATCGCCCTGCAAAGCACGGCGGGCGAGGCGATTATTGCGCTGTCCAGCCGTGCCTGGGCGGCCTTCAGCCCGCAGCAGCAGGCCATGTTGGCCGCACACGGGCGCATTGTGTACGCCCCGCTGGACACCATCGAAACCCTGGGTGGTGGCGGGGCGCGCTGTATGGTGGCCGAGCTGTATTTGCCTAGTGCCCCGGCGCACTGCTCAGCAGCTGGCCACGCTGTTGCAGCTGCAGGCTGAGGTAGCGCTCGTACTGCTTGAGCACGTCGGCAATGATCTCGCTCTGGCGCAGGTAGCGGATATCGTAGCCTTCGCGGCCATCGGCAAAGCCGGTTTGCGCCAGGTACTGCATGTCGGCATCGCCGCGGCTGGCGGGCAGAAACGCCGGCAGCGGCTTGCCGTGGCACTGCACGCTGTAGACAAAGTCGCGCTGGTCAGGCTGGTCTATGCGCAGCGTGACTGCACCGTCTTCGCTACGCTTCACGTCGGCGGCGACACCGTTTTGGCGCAGCTCGGCGGCCACGGTAGCCAGCGCGGGCTGCACCTCGGTATCGATAAAGTGCTGCACGTTGGCCGCACTGGGGCGCTGTACCAGCTGGCGCAGGCGCTGCTGCCAGTGCTGGCCGCTCCAGAACTGCGTAGCGGGTGCCGGCTGCTGGGTCTGGTGGCACTGGTCGGACTGCAGCCCGCGCCACAGGCTGTAGCACAGCAGCAGCATGATGGCGGTGAAGGGCAGGGCGCTGAGCAGCGTCATGGCTTGCAGCGCTTTCAGGCCGCCGGCGCTCAGCAGCGCGGCAGCGGTGGCACCCAGCAATACCGCCCAGAACAGGCGCTGCCACAGCGGCGAGTGGGCCGCCCCTACACTGGCTATGCTGTCCAGCACCATGGCGCCAGAGTCGGCCGAGGTGACAAAAAACACGGCGATCAGCAGGATGGCTACGCCGCTGGTGAGCTGCGATAGCGGCAGATAGTCAAAAAAGCGGAACAGCAGGCTGTCGACGTTGGCCGCCGTGGCACCCAGTGCACCGCCTGCCACGTGCAGGTCCAGCCAGATGGCGCTATTGCCGAATACTGTCATCCACAGCAGGTTGAACAGGGTAGGGGCCAACAGCACGCCCACGATGAACTCGCGGATGGTGCGCCCACGCGAAATGCGCGCGATAAACAGGCCGACAAACGGCGACCACGACACCCACCAGGCCCAGTACAACAGCGTCCAGCCGCCCAGCCAGTCTTGCTGCGCCGGCGTGCCGTAGCTAAAGGTGCGGAAAGTCATGGCCACCATGCCGGACAGATAGCCGCCCAGGTTGTCGCTAAACGCCAGCAGCAGGTACACGGTAGGGCCGGCCAGCAGCACAAACAGCAGCAGCGCCAGTGCCAGCCCCAGGTTCAGCTCGCTGAGGCGGCGCACGCCTTTGTCCAGCCCGGTGGCGGCAGACAGCCCGGCCAGGCCCATCACCACGGCAATCAGCCCCAGCTTGAAGCCGCTACCGCTGGTGTCGATACCGGCTACCTGCTGCAGGCCGGCAGCCAGCTGCATCACACCGTAGCCCAGCGTGGTGGCGATACCGAATACGGTAGAGACCAAGGCAAACACATCCACCGCATGCCCCCACGGCCCGTGGATGCGCTCGCCCAGTATCGGGTACAGGCCGGCCCGCAGGCTCAGCGGTAGCTGGTAGCGAAAGCCGAAATAAGCCAGCACCAGCCCCACCACGCCATAAATGGCCCAGGCGTGCAGGCCCCAGTGGTGGAAGGTCAGGTTCATGGCCTGCTGCGCGGCTGCTTGCGGGTTGGCCGCAGCCAGTGGCGGGTTCAGGTAATGTTGCAGCGGCTCGCCCACGCCAAAGTACATCAGCCCGATGCCCATGCCGGCGGCAAACAGCATGGCTAGCCACGAGGGCAGGCTGAAAGCGGGCTGGGCATCGTCCGGCCCCAGCTTGATGTCGCCGTAGCGGCTGGCGGCTATAGCCAGCAGGCTGATCAGGAAAACAGCCACGGCCAGAATGTAAAACCAGCCAAAGTGCTGGCCGATGGCGCGCTGGGCGCTGCCTAGCAGGGTTTCGGCAGAGGCGGGGGCCAGGGTGGCCCAGCCCAGAATGGTGGCTATCAGTAGCAGGCCAGGCAAAAACACTGGCCAGACCAAGGTAGTGCGGAAGGTACGGACGGCTTCCATGCTTTCCCTTTCATGTCTGAAGGTGGCAGGCGTTCCGGGGCTGGGCGGGGTGTGGCCGGATGCAGGGTGGCAGGTGGGGTAAGGGTTGGCCGCAGCAAACAGGCCCGAAACAGATAAGGCCAGTATAGCTGAAAATACTTTTGTATAAAAATAAAATACAAATGCAATAAACGGTAACAAAGCACTCTGGCCGTCAGAAAACGCAAAATGCTTGTACACTGCGGCCATCATTTTTGGCATAAAGCACCAGTGGCGCTACACCGCTGTACTATTTTGGCTATCTTTATCGAAAGCCTTGTGAAGTGTCATATTTCTGTAACCGCTTTTTTCTATCCTTGCCATAATCGTACATGGAAGGACTCCGTCACATGCCCGCCAATATTCTGCTTGTAGAAGACGAACCAGCTATCCAGGAGCTGATTGCGTTCAATCTGGTCCAGGCCGGACACCATGTGCTGCGTGCCAGCACCGCCGAAGTGGCGCTGACACTGGTGAAAAATGCCCTGCCGGACCTGGTCCTGCTGGACTGGATGCTGCCCGGCGCCTCCGGCGTGGAAATCGCGCGCAAGCTGCGCGCCGACGAACGCACGCGCCAGATCCCCATCATCATGCTGACTGCCCGCTCCGAAGAGCAGGACAAAGTACAGGGCCTGGAAGCCGGCGCCGACGACTACATCACCAAACCGTTTTCGCCGCGCGAGCTGCTGGCGCGCATCAAGGCCGTACTGCGCCGCCGCGCCCCGCAAATGACCGACGACGCGGTAGAAGTAAAAGGCCTGCGCCTGGACCCGGTTACCCACCGCGTACAGGGCAACGGCGAAACCGTGGACCTGGGGCCCACCGAATTCCGTCTGCTGCATTTCTTCATGACCCACGCCGAGCGCGTGCACTCGCGCACCCAGCTGCTGGACCAGGTATGGGGCGACCACGTATTTGTGGAAGAGCGCACCGTCGACGTGCACATCCGCCGCCTGCGCAGCGCACTGGAACCCACCGGCCACGATGGCCTGATCCAGACCGTGCGCGGTACCGGCTACCGTTTCTCCGCCCAGGGGTAGGTCTTGGCAGAATTTCTCAAGCGTACGCTGGGCTGGCTGATTGCCATGCTGGTGATCAGCATGGCCTTTGGCCTGGTGTTCAGCCCGGTGACCGGGCTGGCATTAATGCTGGGCCTGCTGCTGCTATGGCTGGCCTTTCACCTGTATCACATAGCCCTGCTGCTGCGCTGGCTGGGCCACCCGGTACCGGGGCGCGTGCCGGACGGCTTTGGCTCCTGGCACGGTATTTTCATGACCCTGTACCGCCAGGCGCGCAAGCAAAAGCAAAGCAAGAAACGCCTGGCCGGCGTGCTGGACCGCTTTGTGAACGCCGGCGAAGCCATGCCGGATGGCGTGGTGGTGCTGGACGAATACGACCACATCGAGTGGATCAACCCCATGGCCGTAGAGCATCTGGGGCTGAACCGCAAAACCGACGTAGGCAGCCAGATACTGAACCTGGTACGCCAGCCGGCGTTTCACGACTACATGGCGGCGCAGAGCTATAGCCAGCCGCTGATCCTGCATAGTGGCACCGGCAGCGAGCTGGTGTTGTCCATCCAGCTGGTACCGTTCGACACCACGCGCAAGCTGCTGCTGTCGCGCGACATCACCCAGCTGGAGCGCGTGCAAACCGTACACCGCGACTTTGTGGCCAACGTATCGCACGAGCTGCGTACCCCGCTGACGGTGGTAGGCGGCTTCCTGGAAACCCTGTCCGAAATGCCGCAGGTAGAAGACGCCACCCTGCGCCAGTTTCTGCCCATGATGCTGGAGCAGTCGCGCCGCATGCACAGCCTGGTAGAAGACCTGCTCACCCTGTCGCGCATAGAAAACGGCCCGCGCACCATGCTGCAAGACCGCGTGCACATGGCCGCGCTGCTGGACACCATGGTGGTAGAAGCCGAAGGCCTGTCGCAAGGCCGGCACCGTATCGTAGTCAAAAACACCTGCCCGCACGACCTGTGGGGCAATGCGCAGGAGCTGCACTCGGCCTTTGGCAACCTGGTGTCCAACGCCGTGCGCTATACGCCGGAAGGCGGCAGCATTTACCTGCGCTGGACGCAAGACGAGGAAGGCCGCGTGGCCTTTACCGTGGCCGATACCGGTATCGGCATCCCGCGCGAGCACCTGCCACGCCTTACCGAACGCTTCTACCGCGTAGACCGCGGCCGCTCGCGCGGCAATGGCGGCACCGGCCTGGGCCTGGCCATCGTCAAGCACGTACTGGCGCGCCACCACGCCAAGCTGGAAATCCAGAGCGAGCCGGACAAGGGCAGCGTGTTCAGCGTGGTTTTCAACGCCGAGCAGGTAGCGCTGAATGATTGAGCACATCGTGCTGTTCCGCTTTGCCCCCCACGCCAGCCGCGCCGATATCGACGCCGTGCTGGCGGCCTTTGCGGCCCTGCCGGCCGCCATCCCGCAGGTACGCGGCTTTCGCGCCGGTACCGACATCAGCCCGGAAAACCTGGCCCAGGGCTATACCCACGGCTGGCTGCTGCGCTTTGACGACGCCGCCGCGCTGCAACACTACTTGGCCCACCCGGCGCACCAGGCGTTTGTGGCCCGCGTGCAGCCGCTGCTGGCGCAGGCGCTGGTGTTCGATTTCGATAGCGGCCAACCCTGATTTCCACCATGCAGATGTGCTGTGCTGAGCGTTGCTGTCGGGCACGCTTGTGCCATTTTTCCGCGCTTGGCGCTGTGCTCATGCCGGCCATGCGGCCATGTCGGGCGATTTGTATCGTTTAATGGCCACCCACCCCGCGCTGTAATGGCTTTGCTACAGACGGTGGGCAAGGTAGCATGTGCCGTACTACACAAGCGCTGCAGCCCGTCTGTATCGCCCTCTAACATAAAGAGCAACACGCCCATGAACCGACTACAAGCCATCCGCCCGTTCGGCCAGCGCATCTGGCTGGATAACCTGTCCCGTGAACTGCTGCAAACCGGCGAGCTGGCCCGCTTGCTGGCCGATGACGGTATTGCCGGTGTGACCTCCAACCCCGCCATCTTCCATAAAGCCATCAGCACCGACCCGCGCTATCAGGCAGAGTTGGCCGCACTGAAAACCGACGCCAGCCTCAGCGCCGAGCAGCGCTACGAAACCCTGGTCATCGCCGATATCCAGGCCGCCTGCGACCTGACCCTGCCGCAATACCAGGCCACCGCCGGTGACGACGGCTACGTATCGCTGGAAGTCTCCCCTGCCCTGTCGCGCGACGAAGCCGGTACCCTGGCCGCCGCGCGCCGCCTGTGGGCCGCCATCAACCGCCCCAACGCCATGATCAAGATCCCGGCCACGCCGGAAGGCATTGCCGCCTTCGGCCAGCTGACCGCCGAGGGCATCAACGTCAACATCACGCTGCTGTTCTCGCTGCCACAGGTAGAAGCGGTATGGGATGCCTACATCGCCGGCCTTACCGCCCGCCACGCCGCTGGCCAGCCGCTGCAGCACGTCAAGGCCGTAGCCAGCTTCTTCCTGTCGCGTGTGGATAGCCTGCTGGATGCGCAGCTGCCGGCCGAGCTGCAGGGCAAGGTAGCGGTATCGCTGTCCAAGGTGGCCTACCAGCGCTACCTGGCGCGCTTCCACGGCGAAGAATTCGCCGCGCTGAAAGCCGCCGGTGCCCGCGCCCAGTTCCTGCTGTGGGCGTCCACCGGCACCAAAAACAAGGCCTACTCCGACGTGCTGTACGTGGAAAGCCTGATTGGTGACGAAACCGTCAACACCGTACCGGATGCCACGCTGGCGCTGTTCCGCGACCACGGCAACGCCGCCGCTACCCTGGCCCAGGGTGCGGACGACGCGCGTGCGGTGCTGGGCGCCGCCGCAGCGGCTGGTGTGGATGTGGTAGCTGCTGGCGAACAGCTGCAGCACGACGGCCTGGTGCTATTCGAGAAAGCCTTTGCCGAGCTGCTGGTACTGACGGCCTGAGCCAGGCGGTAGTAAAGCAAAAGCGCCCTGCGGGGCGCTTTATTTTTTAAAATTTCAAAAGCATATTGAAATAAATATAGTATCTAATTAACATTTGCCCTCATTTCATAAAAGTGCCCATTGTCATGAAAAAAATTGCATTTGCAGCGCTGATCGCTTCCTTGTCTTCCATCGCCTGTGCTGCCGACATGTACATCGGTGCCGGTTTTAACCAGCTTGATATGAGCATTGATGGTGAGCAATCTCTCAATCCGACTGCGCTGAACATCACACTCGGTGCCGAAATCACCCCCAACTTTGCCGTTGAGGCACGTCTGTATACCAAGCTGGCTGATGACAGCGTTCGTGTGAACAACACGACTTCCGTTGACATTGGTCTGGACCATGCAGAAGGTGTTTACGCCAAAGGCATTCTGCCGATCAACGAGCAGTTTTCCGCCTACGGTTTGGTTGGTTATACCAATGGTGCATTGAAGGCCAGCGTCGGTAATTTTAGTGTGACTTCCGATGATGATTCGGACTTCAGCTACGGCGTCGGTGCCACTTTCAAAGTGAACAAGCAGGTGGGTATCAATCTGGAATACGCTCGCCTGTTCAGCGGTTCTGATTACCACATCGACAACATCGGTGCCTCGCTGACTTATCGCTTCTGATATTTACTGCGTCAAGCATGAAAAAAGCGCCCCACGGGGCGCTTTTTTCATGCCTGCGGCCAACCTTGCCTGCCTAGGCGGCCGGTTTGAATGTACGGCGGGCGGCCATGCGCTGGCCGGCATCGGCCAGCTCGCTGTCGTTGATCAGGGCGGCGGCGGTGGGGAACAGCCATTGTTCTTCGCGCGCGGCGTGCTCGCGGTACAGCCGCGCAAACTCATGCACCTCGTCGGCGCTGATCTCGTCCAGCGTGGCGGCGTTATAGGCCAGCAGGTCGTCACGGATGGCGTTCCAGCGCGAGTGCAGGTAGCCGTGTTCGCCCAGCAGCTGCTCGATCTTGGGGGCGGCGTCCGGCTGGCGTGCCAGAATCAGCGGAAACAGCTCGTCTTCTTCATCCTGGTGATGGGCAGGCCCGGCCAGGTCGAAATAGCGCACGATACCGGCGATGGTGTTGATCACCGCCTGGTTGCGGCCGTGCTCGTCGATATACGCCGGTAGCGCATCCAGCTGGTCGCAGAAGCGGCGCACCTTGTCATGGCACGCGTACAGCATGTCCAGCGGCTCGTCGAACGAGGGGGCGGCTGCCGAAGCAGTCAGGGCGTCTAGGCTAAGCATGGCCATCTCCTGGGTAAGGGTTGTGGGCAGTATGGGTGGCTTTGCTGCATTTGCACATGATGTTGCTCAAGCGCCTGCCAGATAGGGCACTCGCAGCAGGCCGCTGCCATGCGGTAAAGTGACGCACCCCTGTTTGCCGGAGCACGCCATGCCTGTGCCGTTTTGCGTATCCCCCCTGCCGCACGATGCGGCCAACCTGGCCGCCGCGCTGGCGCTGCACGACGCCGCCCACGCGCTGGAGGTAGGCTGGCTGGACGGCTACCGCCTGCCGCGGCTGTGGCGCAGCGTAGACGACATCAAGACCAGCCCCTTGCAGATTCTGGCGGCGTGGGACGACGCCGGTACGCTATGCGGGCTGCTGACGCTGGGGCGCTACAAGGATGGCCGCGCCGAGATCGCCCGTACCCTGGTGCACCCGCAGCGCTTGGGCGAGGGCTGGGCAGGGCGGCTGCTGACCGCGGCGCTGCAGCACGAGCAGGGCGCCACGGTGATGACGGCCGCGGCCAACCAGGCGGCAGTGCGCTGCTACCAGAAGGCCGGTTTTGTCGAGAGCAAACGTTTTGCCGCGCCGGACGGCCTGCCGCTGCTGCGCCTGTCGTGGGTGCGCGACGATAGCCCGCTGCCGCTGAGCCTGGGCCGCGATGGCTGGGTGGACCAGGCGCAGCAGATCGCCTCGCCCAACTGTGACGATTACCCCGAACCCGCCGCCACGCCGCTGCTGGTGGTGCACAACATCAGCCTGCCGCCTTACCGTTATGGCGGCAGTGGCGTGGCCGAGCTGTTTACCAATACGCTGGACCCGGCGGCGCACCCGTTTTACGCCGAGATCGCCCACCTGCGCGTGTCTTGCCATTTCTTTATCCGCCGGGACGGCAGCCTGCTGCAGTTTGTGCCGGTACACCGCCGCGCCTGGCACGCCGGGGCGTCGCAATGGCAGGGGCGCGAGCGCTGTAACGACTTTGCGCTGGGGGTAGAGCTGGAAGGCTGCGATGTCGAGCCGTTTGCCCACGCCCAGTACCGTATGCTCACCGCGCTGGCGCAGCTGCTGCAGGCGCGCTGCGGCGTGCAGGCCATTACCGGCCACGAGCACATTGCACCGGGCCGCAAAACCGACCCCGGCCCGTATTTTGACTGGGCGCGGCTATCTGCCGCCCTGGGCCGCGGCCTGCCCGACCCGGCCTGACAGCGCCCGCCCCGCATTGCCAGCCAGGGGCCGCCTTCTTATGATGGTGGCCTTGCCTACCCGCTGGTGTCTTGCTGTCATGATTGTTCTCCCCCGCTATAACTGGCTGCGCCTGCTGTTTGTCTGGCATGGCTCGGTATTGCCGCGCATCGTGTCGCGCCTGGCGATTGTGTTTGCCCTGTCGCTGCTGTCGGCGGTGCTGGACGGCTGGTGGCTAAGCCAGCATGCGGATTCGGCGCTGAACGTCAGCATCTTTACCCTGATGGGCGTGTCGCTGGCCATCTTTCTGGGCTTTCGCAACTCGGCCAGCTACGAGCGCTTCTGGGAAGCGCGCAAGCTGTGGGGCGGCCTGCTGATCGTGAGCCGTTCGCTCACCGGCAAGCTGCAGCCGGTGGCTGCGCCGCAGGGTCGGCCCATGCTGTACGCCGTGTGTGCGCTGACCTACGCGCTGAAAGGCCAGCTGCGCGACGACGATATCCACCCGCACCTGGTGCGCCTGCTGCCGGCCGACCTGGCCGAACAGCTGCGTAGCGGCCGCAATAGACCGGCGCGCATTCTGGGCTGGCTGCACGCACAGAACCACCAGCTGCTGCGCGACGGGCACCTTACCGAGCAGCAGTGGCTGTCGGTAGACCGCAACCTGGACACCCTGGGCGAGGTGATTGGCGGCTGCGAGCGCATACGCAGCACCCCGATACCGTTTACCTACCGCGTGCTGCTGAACCGCACCGTGACCGGCTACTGCCTGCTGCTGCCGCTGGGCCTGGTAACGACCATCGGCTGGCTCACGCCCATCATCGCCGTGTTCATTGCCTACACCTATCTGGCGCTCGACAGCCTGGGCGACGAGCTGGAAGAGCCGTTTGGCAAGGAGGGTAACGACCTGCCGCTGTCGGCGCTGTGCTATGGCATAGAGCAGTCGGTACGCGACATGCTGGGCGAGGCCATGCCGATCGCGCCACCGCCACGCCAGGGCATTTACCAGTTCTAAGCGCACCTGCGCAAGAATCGGGTTGCCGCCCCCGCGGCCAACCCGCATGCTGGGGGCTTATCCATACCGGGGCCCGTCATGGCACTGCCTTCCCTGCTTCGTCTGTTATTGCTGGCTGCCATCTGGGGCAGCAGCTTTCTGTTCATGCGCGTGCTGTCGCCGGTGCTGGGCGCGGTGCCGGTGGCCGCCGGGCGGGTGGCGTTTGCCAGCCTGGGCTTGTGGTTGCTGCTGCGCTGGTGGCGGCTAGCCGTCCCCGGCGGCGCGCGCTGGCGTGCGGCGCTGTGGCTGGGCGTGATCAGCTCGGCCGTACCTTTTCTGATGTATTCCCTGGCCGCCAGGGTGCTGCCCGCCGGCTATAGCGCCATGTTGAATGCCACCACGCCGCTGATGGCGGTGGTGGTAGGCGGGCTGGCGTTTGGCGAGCGCCTGGCACCGGCACGGCTGGCGGGGCTGATGCTGGGGCTGGCCGGGGTAGCGGTGCTGCTGCAAACCGGCCCGGTGGCACTGACGCCTGCCGTGTTGCTGGGCGGGGGCATGTGCCTGCTGGCCACCAGCTGTTACGCCTTGTCCGGCTACCTGACCCGGCGCTGGATCGGCGAGCAGGGCGGCATGGATAGCCGCCTGGTTGCACTGGGCAGCCAGCTGGGTGCGTCGGCTGCCTTATTGCCGCTACTGCTAGTGAGCCTGGCGTGGCAGCCCTTGCCGCTGGCCGCTCTGGACGCCGGCCACTGGCTGGCGTGGCTGGCACTGGGCCTGCTGTGTACCGCCGCGGCGTATGTGCTGTACTTCCGGCTGATCGCCGACGAGGGGCCGCTGAAGGCGATGAGCGTGACCTTTGTCATCCCGGTGTTCGGTGTGTTGTGGGGCGTGCTGTTCTTGCACGAGGCGCTGACGAGCGCGCATCTGGCCGGTGGCGTGCTGATTGCGCTGGCGCTGTGGCTGGTGGTGCGCCAGCCGGTAGCAAAATGAAAAAAGGTTGGCCACGGCCAACCTTTTTTGTCTCGATACCGCCGCAGCGGGGCGGGGTTACAGCTCGACCTGGGCGCCCATTTCCACCACGCGGTTGGACGGAATCTGGAAGAAGTCGGTGGCGCGCAGCGCGTTGCGGCTCATCCACACAAACAGCTTTTCACGCCACGGCGACAGGCCTTCGCGGTCGGTCTGGATCAGCGTTTCGCGCGACAGGAAGAACGAGGTGTCCATCAGCTCGAACTGCATGCCCTGCGCCTCGCACAGGTCCAGCACTTCTTGCACGCTAGGCGTTTCCTTGAAGCCGTAGTAAGCCATGACACGCCAGAAGCTATTGGACAGCTGCTCGATCTCGATGCGCTTTTCCGCCTCGATATACGGCACTTCCTCGCTGCGGATGGTCATCAGCACGATGCGCTCGTGCAGCACCTTGTTGTGCTTCAGGTTGTGCAGCAGCGCGTGTGGTACGCCGTGGGTGGAGTTGGTCAGGAACACGGCGGTGCCCTGCACGCGGTCTGGCGAGTAGGCTTCCATGTTCTCGATGAAACCGTCCAGCGGGATGGCCATTTCGTTCAGGCGGCTCATCAGCAGCTTGCGGCCCTGGCGCCAGGTGCTCATCAGGATAAAGGCGATCACGCCGATCAGCAGCGGCAGCCAGCCACCGGCAAAGATCTTCACCACGTTGGCCGCAAACAGCGGGATATCCACGCACAGCAGCGCTACCAGCAGCGGTGCCACCACCCATACCGGCCATTTCCACTGTTTCAGTGCCACGGTGCAGGCCAGGATGGAGGTAATCACCATGGTGCCGGTGACGGCAATACCGTAGGCACCGGCCAGCGCGCTGGAGGTCTGGAACATGATCACCACGGCAATCACCGCAAACAGCAGGCCCCAGTTCACCAGCGGAATGTAAATCTGGCCGATTTCCTTATCCGAGGTATGGGTGATTTCCATGCGCGGCAAATAGCCCAGCTGCACGGCCTGGCGGGTCAGCGAGAACACGCCGGAAATCACGGCTTGCGACGCAATCACCGTGGCGGCGGTAGACAGGATCACCATAGGCAGCAGCGCCCAGTCTGGTGCCAGATGGAAGAAAGGGTTGGCGCGCGCGGCCGGGTCGGCCAGGATTTCGGCGCCCTGGCCAAAGTAGTTCAGCATCAGCGCGGGCAGCACATAAAAGAACCACGCCAGGCGGATGGGTTTGGGGCCGAAATGGCCCATGTCGGCGTACAGCGCCTCGGCACCGGTGAGCGCCAGCACCACCGAGCCCAGCGCCAGAAAGCCTACGGCCTGGTGTTCCAGCATGAAGTTCAAGCCCCAGGCCGGGTTCAGCGCGGCCAGCACCGCCGGGTTGCCCATGATGCCATGCACACCCAGTGCCGCCAGCGCGGCAAACCACAGCATCATTACCGGGCCAAACAGCTTGCCCACGCTGGCGGTGCCGTGTTTCTGGATGACAAACAGCCCCACCAGCACCGCAATGGCAATGGGCAGGACATAGGGTTTGAAGCTAGGGGTAATCACCTCCAGGCCTTCCAGTGCCGACAGCACCGATACCGCCGGGGTAATCACCACTTCGCCGTAGAAAAAGCCGCCACCCATCAGGCCCAGGGCGGCCAGCAGCCAGCCTTTGCTGCCGATGGCACGGCGTGCCAGTGCCATCAGGGTCAGAATGCCGCCTTCGCCACGGTTATCCGCCCGCAGGACAAAAGCCAGGTATTTCAGCGACACCACCAGAATCAGCCCCCAGACAATCAGGGACAAAATACCCAGTACGTTCGCCTCGTTTGGCGCCAGGCCCAGGTGCGGGCTGAAGCATTCTTTCAGTGTGTAGAGCGGGCTGGTACCGATGTCGCCATAGACCACGCCCAGGGCGGCCAGGGTAATGCCCGCCAGTGCTTGTTTGTTATGCGCTTGCATGATGCTTTGTATTGTTGTTTGAGGGTTTTGCGCAGCCATTTTGCTGCATTGCAAAAGTAAGGCACAGGTGAGCGCGCAGATTACTCTGCTGGCTGCCAAAAGACCATGCGGCCAACTCGGCTTGTTGCGCTTTATGCGTTTCGTGTAGGTGCTTTGCCACAATCGCTCGCTGGTGTGGTGTTTCTGCCGTGCCGTGTACTGCGGGCATGGCATTTATCACGATAAATTCAGAATTTCGATAATTTAACTTGCATATTAGACGGCGTTTTTTTAGCGTCACCTTAATGAATTGCCAAAGGGCTGCCGTGCACTGGCCAGATTGACACAAACCCGGTGCGCTAGCGAGCAGTGAGATCAATCACCAGTGAAGAGGCGGGGTATGCGTAGAGGGCTGCTATGGTTAACGGGCTGCTGCTGGGCGGGCTGGGTGCAGGCCGCCCAACCGCTGCACTTGCTGACGCAAGAGCAAGCCCCCTACGCCATGCAGCTGGCGGGCGGCAGCCAGGCCGGGCTGGCGCTGGACACCGTACGCTGTGCATTTGGCCGCCTGAGCCTGCCGGCAGAGATACGTTTTGCCGCCTGGGCGCGGGCGCAGCGCCGTGTGGAAAACGGCGAGGGCGACGGTTACTTTCCCGCGTCGCGCAATGCCGAGCGCGACGGGCTATCGCAATGGTTTGGCCCGGTTGCGCCGCAGCAGTGGCGCTGGTATCTGCGCCGCGATAGCCGCCTGGACCCGCTGGCGCCAGGGTTTCGCGAGTACGCGCGCGTGGGGGCGTATGCCGGCTCGAATATGCTGCACTGGCTGCAGGAACAACATTATCAAGTCACCGTGTCGCCGCCCGAGCACGACCAGATGCTGGATGTGCTGCTGGCCGGCCGTGCCGATGCGGTACTGGCGGCCAACCTGGCCATGGACAAGCTGCTGGCGCAGCGCGGGGCGGCAGGCAAGGTGCGCTCGGTGCTGGCGCAGGACAAACCATTGGGCTTGTATCTGTCACACCGCTTTATGGCACAACAGCCGGCGGCGTTTGCCGCCAAGCTGCAGCGGGCACTCGCCCGTTGCCAGCCTGCTACACCGCGTTAGTCGCCGCCTGCCTACCCAAGGGCAGGAACGCTGCGCCGCGTACGCCGCCGGCGTCGCCGTGGCGGGCTTTTTCGATGCGCGGCACGCGGGCAAATTTCAGCATATAGCGCGGCAGGCGCTTGGGCAGCTCGCGGTATAGCTCGTCAAAGTTGGATAGCCCGCCGCCCAGCACCACCAGCGCCGGGTCCAGTATGGCCAGGTAGCCGGCAAAGCAGCAGGCGGTCAGCTCGAAGAACTGCTCCACAAACACCACCGTCGCCGGGTGGCCCTCACGGTAGCGCTGGATGATGTCCTGTGCGGCCAACCTTTCGCTGAAACGGTGAAAAAACAGCTGCTCGAAGCCGCGGCCGGACAGGTAGTTGTCTATGCAGCCACGTTGGCCGCAGCCGCAGGAAAACACCGGCAAGTCGCCACCAAAAGCCTGTAGCGCATCGATAGGCAGGCGCATGTGGCCCAGCTCGCCGGCCACGTGGTTCAGGCCGTTGTGGATCTGGCCGCGAAAAATCATGCCGGCACCCACGCCGGTACCCAGGATCACGCCCAGCACCGAGGCCAGATGCTGGTTGGCCGCATCCATGGCTTCGGACAGTGCAAAGCAGTTGGCGTCGTTATCGATATACACCGGGCGGCCCAGGCGTTCTTGCAGGTCTTCCTGCAGGCGGCGGCCATTGGCCGCGGGTACGTTGGCCGTCAGCAGGCTGCCGCTGATGCTGTCGATAATGCCGGGGATCCCCAGCCCCACGCTGCCCTGGCAGCCAAGCTCACTGTCGGCCTGCCGCACGGTATGGCACAGCTCGTCCAGCAGGGTGGCGTAATCTTTGGGGGTAGCAAAGCGGTGCTGGCGTACGCGGCTGAGCGTGCCGTCGAAGGCGCCGAACGCGATTTTGGTACCACCGATGTCAAATCCGTAAAGCATGGTGAAGTCAGTCTTGGCTAGGAGGCCTGGCGTGCCTGCGGTTGGTGTCCGGGGTGCCGGGCAAAGTAATGGCGAAGCAAAAAAGTGCCGTTGCCGGTATATCTGCGCAAGGCGCTACAGGCAACGGCCAAGCTCTGCATGACCTCTCCAGAGGTTGGCAAGGCAGGATTCTACCTTACCCGCCCTGAAAACCGGGCTTGCGCCCGGGTACTACCAATCGGTCTGGTTTAGAAACCGATCCACACACCAGTCAGGAACTGGTTGGTGTCTTTTGCGCCGCTGGCTTTCGGGGCCACCTTGGTCAGGCGGGCGTACCACTCGGCGCCACCGCCGATATCACGGCCGTACTGCACGGCAACGCGGCTGTAGTCGTCTGCCACGCCGGTGTTGTTCTGGTTCATGTAAGCCGCCTTGATATAGCCGGCCTTGCCCATGGTGTAGGTCAGGCCCAGCGAGGTTTCGCTGCCTTTGTTGGTTTGCTTGCCGGCTTTTTCCTGTTTGTAGGACTGCACCATGGCGCGCAGGGTCAGGTCGTCGCTGACGCCTACCGAGGCAGCCAGGTATTGCTGGCTGTTTTCGGTGTCGTTGGTCACGGTAGTGGTTTCAGTAACGACGCCGGTACCCAGATCCGCCTTGGATTCCTTGGTTTTGGTGGCAGGTTTGCCGCCCAGTACACCGGCGTACAGCGTGGCTTTACCCAGGGCCAGGGTACCGGCCAGGTCGTATACGCTGTCTTTGTTGTGTTTCTCGTTGCCCCAGCCGTGCTGTGCGCTAAAGCTGAAGTTGCCCAGCGCGGGCGACTGGTAGCTCAGGGTGTTCGGCAGGTACACCTTGCTGGTGACTTTGCCGGCACCGCCTTCGGCGACAGGCCAGAAGCCGACTTGGCCAAATGGCCAGTCCAGGGTGAGGTAGCTGTTGATGAAGGCGCGGCCGGCCTTCACGGTACCAAAGTCGCCAGACAGGGTGACATACGCTTCGCGGCTGCCGATACCCACTTTGTTCTCTACGGTTTCACCGGTGGCGATCTTTTGCGAGATACGCGCGCCCAGTTTGTTGCCGCCGGCGATTTCCTTGCTGGCGTCAATATTCAGCAGCAGGGCACGGTCCAGCTCGCTGCTGGTGGTTTTGCCGTTGTCGGTCACGATGTAGTTGGCTTCGGCCGAGCCGCTGAGTTTGAAAATATCGGTCCAGCCATCGGCAAAAGCCGGGGTAGCGGTGAGCGAGGCGATGATCAGTGCCAGGGTTTTGCGTTGCATGTGAAATTCTCCGTTTGCTGTGTTGGTGCTGCCTGCTCAATGCCTATGTCATTCAAGGTGGGCGTGACATGGCATTCTTTTGTTGAGCGTGATTTTTCGCCCGTTAAAACGTGTGTTCTGTGCGGCGTATGGCCTGGCCGTCCGGGCCAAACAAATGACACTGCGCGGTATCAATGGCCAGCCAGGCGCGGCTGCCGCTAGCCGGGGCCGTGCTGTCACTGCCCAGCTTCACGGCCAGTGGTTCGCTTTGGCCGGCGGCACGGGCGTACACGATCTGCACATCGCCCAGGTGCTCTACCAGCTCTACCGTCACCGGTACGCCGTGCTCGGCAAAGCGCAGGTGCTCGGCGCGAATGCCCAGCGTCAGCTCGCCTTCGGCGCGGGCGCCCGGCAGGGTGAGCAGCTCGCCGCCTGGCAGCCGGATGCTGGTGCTGTGGCCAAAAATGCTGGCGCTTACCGGCAGGAAGTTCATCTTGGGGCTGCCCAGAAAGCCCGCCACAAACAGGTTGGCCGGGTGCTGGTACAGCGCCAGCGGCGTGCCGACCTGCTCGATGCGGCCAGCGTTGAACACGGCGATGCGGTCGCCCATGGTCATGGCTTCTACCTGGTCGTGCGTCACGTAGATCATGGTGCTGCCCAGGTCCTGGTGCAGGCGGGTCAGCTCGATGCGCATCTGTACGCGCAGCGCGGCGTCCAGGTTGGAGAGCGGTTCGTCAAACAGGAATACATCGGGTTTGCGCACAATGGCGCGGCCAATGGCTACGCGCTGGCGCTGGCCGCCGGATAGCGCCTTGGGTTTGCGCTCCAGCAGGTGGCCGATTTGCAGGATGTCGGACGCGCGGGTGACGGCCTCGTTGATTTCCTGCTTGCTTTTGCCGGCCAGCTTCAGGCCGAAAGCCATGTTTTCGCGCACGGTCATGTGCGGGTACAGCGCGTAGCTCTGGAACACCATGGCCACGCCGCGTTTGGCTGGCGGCACGTCGTTGGCCAGCGTGTCGCCTATCCACACTTCGCCCGCGCTGATGTCTTCCAGGCCGGCAATCATGCGCATCATGGTGGACTTGCCACAGCCGGACGGGCCGACAAACACCATGAATTCGCCATCGCGGATATCCAGATCCACGCCGTGAATCACGGTGGGGCCTTCGTCGTAGGTTTTCTTGATTTGCTTCAGTTTCAGTTCAGCCATGTTCTTTTCCTTGGTGCGGCTCAGGCCAGGCGGGCCGGCATGCGGCCGGTGGCGTCCAGCGTGCCCAGCAGCCAGTCGGCTACCGCGTGCAGGGCAGCGTCGGCAAAACCGTAGGTCAGCAGGGCGGGGGCGTTCAGGTCGGCGGCGGCGTAGGGGTTCCACAGCGCCAGGTGCAGGTCGGGCTGCCAGCTGGCGGCCTCGCGCGCGCCGTAGCGTTCGCGGGTAGTCGATGCCAGTACGGTGTAGCGGCCATCCTGCGGCAGCGTGGCCCAGTCCAGCGCCTGGCGGCTGGCAAAGGTCACCACGTCCAGGTCGAAGTGCTGGCGCAGCACGCCAATCAGCGTGTCGGCCGACAGCCCGGCCTCGGAGACACCGTCGGACGGTGCCTGCTGCTGCAGGACCAGGCGCAGCTGGCGCGATGTTGGCCGCAGCGGCTGGCCGTGGGCGGTGAGCGCGCGGCGCCAGGCGCTGGCAAACAGCGCCACGTCGGCGGCTTCTTGTGCCGGGCTGTAGCTGCGGGTGCGGCTGGGGTGGCGTGCTACCAGGGCGTTAACGCGCTGCTCGGCCTCGGCCAGGCGCGCCGTGCCCAGGCTGCCGTCGTGTACGGCGTCTACTACTGCCTGGCGGCTGGCGGCCATTTCATCGACAAACTGCAGCACCAGCGACAGGTCGGCGCCAGCGCGCAGCGCCTGCGCGGTACCGGCGGCCTGGCCCCAGCGTTCGCGGATGGCTTTCATGTTCATGCCGTCGGTAATGGCCACGCCCTGGTAGCCCCATTGCTGGCGCAGCAGGGTGCCCAGGATGGCGGGCGACAGCGTGGCGGGCCAGGCGTCGTCCAGCTGCGGAAACAGGATGTGCGCGCTCATCAGCGAGGCGCTGTGCGGCAGCAGGGCGCGGAACGGCGCCAGCTCGTAGTCGTCCAGCGCGGCGCGGCTTTTGTCTACCACCGGCAGGTCCAGGTGCGAGTCGGTGTGGGTGTCGCCGTGGCCGGGGAAGTGCTTCACGCAGCAGGCAATGTTTTCCTGCTGGTGGCCGCGCATCCACGCTGCGGCCAACCTCACCGCGCTTTCCGGGTGCTCGCCAAAGCTGCGCTCGCCAATCACCGGGTTTTGCGGGTTGTTGTTCAGGTCCAGCACCGGGCCGTAGTTCAGGTTGATGCCCAGCGAGGCCAGGCCACGCGCCAGCGCCGCGCCCACGTCGTGCGCCAGCGCCTCGTCGCCCACTGCGCCCAGCGCCATGGCCGACGGTGCTTGCGGCAGGAACAGCGTGCGCATCACGGCGCCGCCTTCCTGATCAATGCCGATCAGCACGTCGTCGCCGCAGGCTTCGCGCAGCTGCTGTACCAGCGCACGGGTTTGGGCGGCATCCTGCACATTGCGGCGGAACAGGCAGATGGCGCGGATATGGTTATCGCGCAGAAAGGTTTTTTCGGTGTCGCTCAGCGTGGTGCCGGCCACATCTACCATCAGGGCACGGCCGGCCAGGCGGTTCAGGTCTTGGCTCATTTCACTGCTCCGTCAAAGCCGCGCAGGAAGTAGCGCTGGGTAAACAGAAACACCATCAGGATGGGCAGCACGGTCAGCACCGCACCGGCGGCCACCACGCGAATCTTGAAACTGAAGGCACCAGACAGGTACAGCACGCCCACCGACAGCGGGAATTTGTCCGGGCTGGCCATCACGATGGACGGCCAGATGTACTGGTTCCACGCCGCCACCAGGGTCAGGATGGTGAGGGCGGCCAGCGCCGGGCGCGCCAGCGGCAGCATGATGTGCCAGAAGATTTGCCACTCGGTGGCGCCGTCTACGCGGGCGGCGTCTACCAGGTCGTTTGGCACTGCCTCAAAGGCTTGCTTCATCAGGAAAATGCCCACCGCGCCCGCCAGGCCCGGCAGCACCACGCCGGTATAGGTGTCACCCATGCCCAGCTTGGACACGGTGATGAAGTTCACCAGGAAGTTCACCTCCGACGGCAGGATCATGGTGGCCAGAATGGCGCCAAACACGATATTGCGGCCGGGGAACTGCATGCGCGCCAGCGGGTAGGCCGCCATGCTGCACACAACCAGCGTACCGGCCACGGTGAGTACCGAAATGATGATGGAGTTCTTGTAGAACGCGATCACATCAATGGTCTGGAACACCTCCACAAAGTTGTCCAGGCCCGGGTTTTCCGGCCACATGCGCGGTGGGTAGGTAAACACATCGCCGCTGGTAGACAGTGCCGTCACCAGCGTCCACCAGAACGGGTACACGGTAATCACCGCCAGCAGGGTCAGCACCAGGTAGTGCAGCGTGCGGTTGGCCAGCTTGTTCATATTGATTTTCTTTGCCGTGGCAGCCCGCGGCATGGGCAGGGTTTTTTCCATGGCTTGCCTCATTTCTTGCGCGGTTGCAGGTAGCGGAAGTTCAGCCAGGCCAGCGCCACGCAGAACACCGACATCACCAGGCTGGCAGCCAGTGCCCGGCCAAAGTTCAGCGACTTGATACCGAACTCGTAGGCGTAGAACAGTGCCGTATAGGTAGACTGCATCGGGCCACCCTTGGTCATGATCTGCACCTCCTCAAAGCACTTCACTGCGGCCAACATGGACATCACCGAGCACAGCAGGATGGTGGGCATCAGCAGCGGCACGGTAATTTTCCAGAAGCGCTGCCAGGCATTGGCACCGTCCAGCACCGCCGCTTCGTACACGTCTTGCGGCACGCTCTGCAGGCCGGCCAGGTACAGCACCATGTACCAGCCCAGGCCGCGCCAGATGGTGACAAACATCACCGAAAACAGCGCAATGCGGTCGTCGCTGAGCCAGCCTATGGGCTCGTTGATCACGTGCAGCCAGCGCAGCACCGCATTCAGCGCGCCGTCGTCGGTGTACATGAAGTTCCAGATCACCCCGATGACCGACACCGTGGTGACCACCGGCAGGTAGTACGCCGCGCGGTAAAACTTGATACCCGGCAGCTGGTTGTTCACCAGCACCGCCAGCAAAAGGGCTAGCACCTGGATGGCAGGCACCACCAGCAGGTACAGCGCCGAGTTTTTCAGCGCGCTGATAAACAGTTCGTCGGCGAACAGCTCGCGAAAGTTATCCAGACCCACCCACACCGGGGCGTCGATCAGGTTGTATTGCGTAAACGCCAGGTAAGAGCCAAAGCCCACCGGCCAAAACGAAAACGCCATTAACAGCAGCAGTGCCGGGCCAAGAAACAGCCAGGCCTGCAGCGTATTTTTTCTGGAAGTCATACTCACCGCACTTTGCAAACGTGATCCATAGCCCCCTTGGCCGCAGGCAAAGCCCGGCCAACCCTGCCTGCGCCGGGGCACAGGCAGGGCGGGTGTGAAGTGCCGTTACCGGGGTAACAGCCAGGCAATCACACGCGAATTACAGTTTGCTGTTCCAGAAAGCCACGGCTTCATCCAGTGCCGCTTTCGGGTCTTTGCGGCCGGTGACGGCTTGCTCTACTGCGGCTGCCAGCTTGTTCGACAGCACTTCCGGGTCTTTCACGCCAGACAGGAAAATGGTGCGGGTGCTATCCAGGCTGGAGGCCGCTACCGCTACCGCCTGCTCTACCGCGCCGCCCGGGGCCGCTACGGTCTGGAAGTGCGGGTCTTTGGCCGCCTTGCCGCTGGTAGGCAGGGTGCCGGCCAGCTTGGAGAACGCCAGCTGGTTGGCGTCGTTAGTCAGGTAGTTGGCAAACTTGCCCACCTCCGGCAGCAGTGCCTTGTCCACGTTCTTTGCCACGGCAAAGTTGAACATCCAGCCGCCGGACGCAATGCCGGTCGGGCCTACCGGGGCGGCCGCTACGGCAGTGGCCTTGTACAGCACCGGTGCTTCGTCACGGATACGGGTCAGCGAGGTAGGGGTGGAAACCAGCATGGCCATCTTGCCGGCGTTGTAAGCCTGCATCTGCACCTGGAAGTTATCCTGGGCAAACAGGTTGTCTTTCAGCAGCGCGCCAGCCTTGTAGGCATCGGCCAGCTTTTTCATCATCGCCACGTGTGCCGGGCTGTTGAATACCGCCTTGCCGCCTTTCACCACGTCCAGGCCGTTCTGGATAAAGAAGCCTTCAATCTTGGTGGGGCCCAGCGTCGGGGCAAAGCCTGCTACACCGGTTTTAGCCTTGATGGCCTTGGAGAACGACAGCTGCTCGTCAAACGTCTTTGGCGCAGCCTTCAGGCCGGCGCGGGCAAAGATGTCTTTGTTGTAGGCAATCACGTTGGCGCCGTTGTAGTGCGGGAAGGCGTAGGTCTTGCCTTCAAAGGTCACGTCAGCCAGCGCGCCTTTCACAAACTGTGTCTTGTTGATGATGGCGTCCACCGGCTGGATCAGGCCATCCTGCTTGTAGTCATACGCCCAGGGCACGTTCAGGTTCACCAGTGCCGGCGGTTTGCCGGCGCCTACCGCGGCAGTGAACTTGGCCTGAATCACATCCCACGGGTAGTCCGTCCACTTCACCTCTACGCCAGGGTTCTGCGCGTTGTACTTGCCCACCAGGTCTTTGAAGTAGCCGTCGAATTTGGGCGACAGGCTCATGGTCCACACCTCGATCACCGGTTTGTCGGCGGCCAGGGCGCTAAAAGAGGTAGTCAGGCCAACGGCCAGCAGCGTGGCGCTGGCGATAGATTTCAGTTTCATGCTCGGACTCTCGTTCGGGTTGTGTTGTGGTGGCGGCCGGCCTGCGTGTGTCACGGCTGGCGTTCCTTTGGCAGCATTCGGCTACCGGTCTCTTGTTGGCAGCCACACTGGGCGGTTCTTGTATGGCCTTGGTGTGTCTGCCATTTCAATCTAATACCAGAAAAATACCAGAGCAATACCAATGTAAAACCTTTGTTAAATGTTGCAGTGCAGCTACATCAAAAATGCAACAAAACGGCACTGGTATCGATACCATTCTGCTAAAAACAGCCCATTTGATAACGTGGGTTATTATTTGGTACTTCGCTATTTGGCAGCATTTTTAAGCCATCTATATTCATAAAAATGGTATGTCATGCCTTGTTGGCTTATTGCTAACACGTGTTCAGTCGCATGAGGCCAGGCAGCCAGACAGAGCTGGCAGGGTGGCTTTTATTGGTATGGTTTCTGGTGTGCTAGTGGTATGGGCGGCAGGTGCCTGGCGAGGGTTGGCCACAGGGCCGGTGGGGATGGTTGGCCGCAGGGCACGGCCAATCCTGCGGCAGCCGCATGGCATACTGTGCGCCTGCCCCACAGGTAAACCGCCATGACCGATATCGCTACTGATTCGCCCCAGCTACTGACCGACGCCCCCGCCAACGCCGAAGAAGATCTGCTGGGCTTTGCGCCACACGCAAAAAGGTTGGCCGCATTAATCCAGAAACAGATTCCGGACAAAGCCAGTTTTGTCATCGGCATCGAAGGCGAATGGGGCGAGGGCAAGTCCAGCTTCATCAACTGCCTGAAAGCGGCGTTTCCTACTGACGATACGCGGCCAACCATCGTCGACTTCAACCCGTGGTGGTTTGAAGGCTCCGATCAATTGTTGCGTCATTTCTTTGATGAGCTATTGGGGCAGATCGACTGGACACGTGGTGACGGTCAGAAGCTGTTTGACAGCTTCAGCAAGCTGGCCGCCTTTGCTGGGCGAGTCGGCAAGCTGATGCAGACGGCAACCGAACCGATGCTACAAACGGCTGGCAAAGTCGCCGAAGGCGTGGGTCAGGCTTTCGGTGGTGGTAGCAAGCCGGAGTCATTCCGCAAGTTGCGAGAAGATGCTGCCGCCACGTTGTCGGCACTCAGTTTCAAAACCATTGTCTTCATCGACGATCTAGACCGCCTGCCAGCGCGCGAGATTGTCGAGCTGTTCCGCGTCATCAAGGCGGTGGCCGATCTGCCCAATATCGTTTACGTCATCGCCTACGACCGCGCTATCGTGGCATCTGCGCTTGATCAAGTGCATGAAGGCAGGGGGGAAGCGTATCTGGAAAAGATTATTCAGTACTCTTATTCATTGCCTCGTCCGCATGCTAAGCAGAAGCTTGCTTATAACAAGAAAGTTATTGCCCAATATCTAACTGATTTGCCTGGTGGTATTGACTATCATGGTGTGTCAAGAATTGTGGAAGCATTTTTGCCAGTGCCCAGAAGTGTCAAGCGCCTATCCGCAGCACTACTTGATTATCGCTTGGGTGTGCAGGATGGTATGGAGATGGATGCGCTTGATTATCTTTTTCTGGAAGCGGTACGTCATTTTGACATGGGTGTTTATAATGAACTAGCGCGTGCAATATTTTTCTCGCATGAGTACTGCCAATTAAACCCTGCACATTCGCTATCTGGAGAAGAAACGCCTTCTACACGTCTGGCGTGGGTAAGAGAAAGGTTTGAATATACCCTCAAAAAACACGCTCACCATCCAGAGGTGTTGGATGCTATACATTTCTTTACGGGCTTTGTCTTTTCAGAAAAACAGGAAAATGCTAGGGCGCATGGCTACCGTACCATGGGTAGCAAATTGCTGACCTATATTGTATCGAAGAGGAGGAACCCTGCAGGCAGAAAGGGCTGGGTCATTACATCAGGGCATACCTAGCCAGAAGTCGTGATGAGGGAGAGGTGTCCAGGCAGGAGCTTGAAGCATTCGCCAAGATAAAAAATGTCGATGAATTGGAGTCTTATCTGCAGAGTATCGAGCTGCCGAGAGTCCAAAATCTGATGGAAGATCTATCCAATGGATGGAGTGTAGTTTTTCAGCATGCTTCGAGTAAAGATTTCATCTTGGCGTGGAGTTATGCGTTTCAAAAACATCTTTCTGATGGTGAGAAGTACTTTTATGGGATTGAACTTAGTAATGTACTAAGGGTTTTTACTGAGATAGTTGCAAAAGATTATCGCTATCCATTGGGGTGGTCATCGGGTCCGGTAGATGCTGTGGAAAAATGGTTAGAATGTGGTAATTTGGATGATCTGGTATATAGATTAGTTCTTGATGATTTTATACCGCCTGATTTTTACCATGAAAAGAGATTTGTAATTTCTAAGATTGGTGAAGAGTCCGATTTGTCAAGGATGTTGGCTGGTGGCTATTTTCTACATGCTTGTAATGCAATAAATAGTACTTCAGAGGGAAGTATAAAGGAGTGGTTAATTAATCTGGATGTGAAAGATAAAATCAATGATTGTCAGTTGTGGGAGTTGATAGAATTTATAGTTTCAGATTTTGTCACTAAAGGATATGCTGATCATTTAATTGATAATAAAAATATTCAGAAAATTTTGAAAACAGAAAAAAGGCTACTGGATGCAGCCAAACGTGACCCAGTTCTGCAGCTGGGGATCAACCGCCTGACCGGCGTGGTCTAAGCCACAACTTGGCCGCCCCGTTGCGGCCAACCTTCCCCCCGCCCGCTGCTACCCGCTACAATCAACCCCATTTCGCAGAATTTCCAAGGAACCCGCTCATGCGTGCCTCGCAGTTTTTCATCTCTACCCAGAAAGAAGCCCCCGCCGATGCGGATATCGTTAGCCAGAAGCTGATGCTGCGCGCCGGTTTTATCCGCAAGGTTGCCGCCGGTGTGTACAACTGGATGCCGATGGGCCTGCGCAGCCTGAAAAAGGTAGAAAACATCGTGCGCGAAGAGATGAACCGCGCGGGTGCCATCGAGCTGGTGATGCCTATCGTGCAGCCGGCCGGCCTGTGGCAGGAAACCGGCCGTTTCGACGGCATGGGCGCCGAGCTGCTGCGCTTTAAAGACCGCCACGACCGTGACTTCGTGATTCAGCCGACGTCCGAAGAAGTGATTACCGACATCGCCCGCGCCGAGCTGCGCAGCTACCGCGCGCTGCCGAAAAACTTCTACCAGATCCAGACCAAGTTCCGCGACGAGCGCCGCCCGCGCTTTGGCGTGATGCGTGGCCGCGAGTTCACCATGAAAGATGCGTACTCGTTTGACCGCACTGCCGACGACGCCGGCAAGAGCTACGACAATATGTTTGCCGCCTACTGCCGCATTTTCGACCGCCTGGGCCTGACCTACCGCGCCGTGGCAGCCGATACCGGCGCCATTGGTGGCGACCGTTCGCACGAGTTCCAGGTGATTGCCGAAACCGGCGAAGACGCCATCGTGTACTGCCCGGACAGCGACTACGCGGCCAACATCGAGCTGGCCGAAGCGCTGGCCCCGGCGGGTGAGCGCGCTGCTGCTGCCGCCGAGCTGGCCAAGGTACACACGCCAGGCGTGAAAACCATTGCCGACCTGGTGAGCTTCCTGAACGTGGACATCACCCGCACCGTGAAAGCGGTAGTGGTGGAAGGCGAAGAGGGCGAGGCGGTACTGATGCTGGTACGCGGCGACCACGAGCTGAACGAAGTGAAGGCCGAAAAAGTAGCCGGCATCAAAAAGCCGCTGACCATGGCCAGCCCGGCGCTGATCAAGGACGCGTTTGGCGCCAACCCTGGCTCGCTGGGCCCGGTAGGCTTCAAAGGCCGCGTGGTAGCCGACCGCACCGTGGCGCTGATGGCTGATTTTGTGATTGGTGCCAACGAAGACCACTACCACTACACCGGTGCCAACTTCGTGCGCGATTGCGCCGAGCCGGAAGTGGCCGACATCCGCAATGTGGTGGTGGGCGACCCGTCGCCGTGCGGCAAGGGCGCGCTGGCGATTCAGCGTGGTATCGAGGTGGGCCACGTGTTCTACCTGGGCACCAAGTATTCCCAGGCCATGAACGCCACCTTCCTGGACGAAGACGGTAAGCCGAAGCACTTTGAAATGGGCTGCTACGGTATCGGCGTGAGCCGCATCCTGGGCGCGGCCATCGAGCAGAACTTCGACGACAAGGGCATGATCTGGCCAGACGCCATCGCGCCGTTTGCCGTGGTGATCTGCCCGGTAGGCTACGACCGCTCCGAAGGCGTGAAAGCGGCCGCCGACGCGCTGTACGCCGGCCTGCAGGCACAGGGCGTGGATGTGATCATCGACGACCGTGGCGAGCGCCCGGGCGCGATGTTTGCCGACTGGGAGCTGATCGGTGCACCGCACCGCGTGACCATTGGCGACCGCGGCCTGAAAGAAGGCAAGGTGGAGTACCAGCACCGCCGCGATAGCGAATCGACAGCGGTAGCGCCGGACGCCATCCTGGCACACGTACTGGCCAAGCTGGCCTGATTGCGGCCATGACCCCGCTGCGCTTTGCCCTGCCCCTGTTGCTGGCTGCCCTGGTGGCGGCCCCGGCGTGGGCGGGTGCGCAGCGCGAGGAGGCGCTGGCGGCCAACGTGGCCAGCGCCATGTCGCGCAGCATTGCCGATGTGAACGCGCCAAGGCTGGTGTTTGAAGACCCGCGTGAGGGCCCGCTGTGGCTGGCCGAGATGTCGCGCCGGCTGGAAAAGCGTATTCCCGACCCATGGACGCGCGAGCGCCTGCTGACGGCGATTCACTACGAAGCCACCCGCGCCGGGCTCGACCCGCAAATGGTGCTGGGGCTGATCCAGGTGGAAAGCGGCTTCAAGAAGTACGCCATTTCGCCGGTGGGCGCGCGCGGGCTGATGCAGGTAATGCCGTTCTGGGTGCGCAGTATCGGGGCCAGCGGGCATAACCTGTTCGACCTCACCACCAACCTGCGCTACGGCTGCACCATTTTGCGGCATTACCTGGATATCGAGCGCGGTAATCTGTTTCGTGCGCTGGGCCGCTACAACGGCAGCCTGGGCCGCGCCGAGTACCCGAACCTGGTGGTGGGCGCGTGGAAGGCACACTGGCAGTGGCAGCAGCCCGCCGGCCAGCTGCGGACGGGCTACCAGCCGGCTAGCCGCTAGTTGGCCGCAACGTTTGCGTGCAATAAAAAACCGCCTTCGGGCGGTTTTTTTATTGCCGTGGCAGGCTCAGGCGCGTTCGCCCTTGGCGAGCAGGAAAATGCGCGTACCGGCCAGGCGGTCGTGCAGGAATTGTTTGTCGTTATCCATGAACACCCACAGCAGCGGCAGCAGCCACCACGCCAGCGCTGCCCACAGCGCCAGCTTGGGCGAGCCCAGCGAGGGTAGCCAGGTGATGTACGACAGCACCGGCACGCCGACAAACAGCACCAGCGCTACAGCAAAGCGTATACCGGCTTGCTGCCACGATAGCGGGCGGCCATCGGGCATGGCCACTTTCAGCCGCCACGGCTTCATGGCCAGCGTTTGCCCGCCTTTTACCCAGCAATAGCCAAAGTAGCCAAAGAACACGCCCGCCACAAACAGGCGGTACAGCCATTCCAGCAGCGGGGCATGGTTGCCCAGGGCCAGAATCGGCGTGAAGGCGGCCGCAGCTAGCAGCCACAGGGTGCCAATAAGCAGGGATTCGTACATCAGGCTGGCCAGGCGGCGCGTCAGGCCGGGAAAGTCTGCAGAGCGGGTCATGATGATAGGGAGTGGCAGGGGGGAAAGCCTTGCGGCCAACTCAGCATCTTACCAAAGCCCCCGTGTGCCGCCTACCCCCATAAAAGTGGCTGTTTTTGCTGGTGTTTGCCCTTTTTTTGCACCTGCACAAAAGCGCTTGACCGACTTTGGTGCTTCGGCTAAGTTCGTTCATCACGGGACAAAAAATTAATACCTGAATTAAGAAGAGGCAAAGATGCAGATATCGGGCGCGGAGATCCTGGTTCGCAGCTTGCAGGAAGAAGGAGTCGAATTCGTTTTCGGCTACCCCGGCGGCGCGGTCCTTGAGATATATGATGCTATTTTCCGGCAGCAGCAGTTCAAACACGTACTGGTGCGCCACGAACAGGCGGCTGTGCACGCGGCCGACGCGTACTCGCGTTCCAGCAACAAGGTAGGTGTCGCCCTGGTGACATCCGGCCCTGGCGCGACCAATGCCGTAACCGGCATTGCCACGGCGTACATGGATTCCATCCCCATGGTGGTGATTTCGGGCCAGGTGTCCACACCGGCCATCGGCATGGATGCTTTCCAGGAAGTGGACATGGTGGGCATTACCCGCCCGTGCGTGAAGCACAACTTCCTGGTGAAAGACATTAACGAGCTGGCTGCCACCATCAAGAAGGCGTTCTACATTGCCGCCTCCGGCCGCCCCGGCCCGGTGGTAGTAGACATCCCGAAAGACGTGACCCAGCGCCTGGCCGAGTTCCACTACCCGGAAAGCGTGAGCATCCGCTCCTACGTGCCGGTAACGCGTGGCCACCCTGGCCAGATCAAAAAGGCCGTGAACCTGCTGGCCGAAGCCAAGCGCCCGTACATTTACGTGGGCGGCGGTGCGGTGCAGGGCAATGCCTCGGCCGAAGTCACCGAGCTGGTGAAAATGCTGGGTGTGCCATGTACCAACACCCTGATGGGCCTGGGCGCCTATCCGGGACAGGATCAGCAGTTCCTGGGCATGCTGGGCATGCACGGCACCTACGAAGCCAATATGGCCATGCAGTACTGTGATGTGCTGATTGCCGTGGGCGCGCGTTTTGACGACCGCGTGATCAGCGTGCCGTCGCACTTCCTGTCGCAGCCGAAAAAGATTGTGCACATCGACGTAGACCCGTCCTCCATCGCCAAACGCGTGAAGGTAGACGTGCCTATCGTGGGCGATGTGAAACACGTGCTGCGCGACATGATCGACCTGCTCAAGCAAACCGGCCAGCAAGTGCCACCGCAAAACCTGGCCAACTGGTGGAAGCAGATCGAAGAATGGCGCAGCTACAACAGCCTGCTGTACACCCCGTCTAACGAGTTCATCAAGCCGCAGTACGTGGTGCAGAAGCTGTACGAAATTACCGGCGGCGATGCCATCATCACCTCCGACGTGGGCCAGCACCAGATGTGGGCCGCGCAGTACTACCCGTTCAAGCGCCCGAAACAGTGGCTGAACTCCGGTGGCCTGGGCACCATGGGCTTTGGCTTGCCCGCCGCCATTGGCGCGCAGCTGGCCAACCCGGATGCACAAGTAGCGTGCATTACCGGTGAAGGCTCCATCCAGATGAATATCCAGGAGCTGTCCACCGCCAAGCAGTACCACACCCCGGTGAAGGTGATTGCGCTGAACAACCGCTACCTGGGCATGGTGCGCCAGTGGCAGGAGTTCTTCTACGGCACCCGCTATTCCGAGTCTTACATGGATGCGCTGCCGGACTTCGTGAAGATTGCCGAAGCCTACGGCCACGTGGGTATCAAGGTGGAAAACCCGGCTGACGTAGAGCCGGTGCTGCGCGAAGCGTTCAGCCCGGCGCTGAAAGAGCGCCTGGTATTCCTGGATTTCCGTACCGACCAGTCCGAAAACGTGTTCCCGATGATCCAGAACGGCAAAGGTCTGGACCAGATGGATCTGCCGCCGCACATGCGCGACCTGCAGATTGCCCCGTTCGAGAACAACCGTGACTACGGCAACATGTGTTAAGGCCTAGCAGCATGCGACATATTCTTTCTATTTTGCTGGAAAACGAAGCGGGCGCCCTGTCACGAGTAGTGGGACTTTTTTCCGCGCGCGCATACAATATCGATTCGCTGACCGTGTCGACTACCGAAGACCCGACACTGTCGCGCATGACTATCGTGACCCACGGGTCCGACGAAGTCATCGAGCAGATCACCAAGCAGCTCAACAAGCTGATCGAGGTGGTCAAGGTGATTGACCTCAACGAGTCCGACCATATCGAACGCGAGATGATGCTGATCAAGGTCCGTGCCAATGGCAAGGACCGTGAAGAAATGAAGCGCATGGCTGATATCTTCCGCGGCCGCATCATCGACGTGACGGAAAAGACCTACACCATCGAGCTCACTGGTACCAGCGACAAGCTCAACGCCTTTATCGAGGCGATCGACCGTTCAGTGATCCTGGAAACGGTGCGTACCGGTGCATCCGGAATTGGTCGCGGCGAACGTATTCTGAAGATCTGATATCACCAGGGCGGCTACCCGCTGCCCGAGAACAACTAGGGACATAAAATGAAAGTTTTCTACGACAAAGACGCTGACCTCTCCATCATCAAAGGCAAGCAGGTCGCCATCATCGGTTACGGCTCGCAAGGCCACGCCCACGCCCAGAACCTGAAAGAATCCGGCGTGAACGTGATCGTCGGCCTGCGCAAAGATGGCGCATCGTGGAAAAAAGCTGAAGCAGCCGGTCACCAGGTAAAAGAAGTTGCCGAAGCCGTGAAAGCGGCCGACGTGGTGATGATCCTGCTGCCGGACGAATCGCAGCCGGACGTGTACTACAAGGAAATCGCGGCCAACATCAAACAGGGCGCAGCCCTGGCGTTTGCCCACGGTTTCAACGTGCACTACAACCAGATCGTGCCGCGCGACGACCTGGACGTGATCATGGTTGCCCCGAAAGGCCCGGGCCACACCGTGCGTTCCGAGTACGTGAAGGGTGGTGGTGTACCAACCCTGATCGCTGTGTACCAGGACAAATCCGGCAAAGCCCGTGACATCGCCCTGTCCTATGCTGCAGCCAACGGCGGCACCAAAGGCGGCGTGATCGAAACCAACTTCCGTGAAGAAACCGAAACCGACCTGTTCGGCGAACAAGCCGTACTGTGCGGCGGTGCCGTAGAGCTGGTAAAAGCCGGTTTCGAAACCCTGACCGAAGCCGGTTACGCCCCGGAAATGGCCTACTTCGAATGTCTGCACGAACTGAAACTGATCGTGGACCTGATGTACGAAGGCGGTATCGCCAACATGAACTACTCCATCTCCAATAACGCGGAGTATGGCGAGTACGTGACTGGCCCGGAAGTGGTGACCTCCGCCACCAAGGAAGCCATGAAAAAGGCGCTGTACCGCATCCAGTCCGGTGAATACGCCAAGATGTTCATCCTGGAAGGCAAGACCAACTACCCGAGCATGACTGCCCGCCGCCGCCTGAATGCCGATCACCCGATCGAAAAAGTCGGTGCCGAGCTGCGCGCCATGATGCCTTGGATCGCCAAGAACAAACTGGTAGACCAATCCAAGAACTAAGCCTTGCGGCATTGTTCTGACAAACCGGGCCCTGTGCCCGGTTTTTTCATGCGTGGCCGCCGTGGCTTGGGGCTGGCCGCTAAAGCGCCGTACAATGTCTGATTCTTGGCCTGTGCGGCCAACCTACTGTTTATTTGTGACGGGAAGCCCATGCATCACGATCCTGTACCTGCCAAACCCTCGCTGCGCCGCCAGGGCATTTACCTGCTACCCAACTCGTTTACCCTGGCCGCGCTGTTTGCCGGCTTTTACGCCATCGTGCAGGCGATGAACCAGCGTTTCGAGCTGGCGGCCGTGGCCATTTTCATTGCCATGATTCTGGACGGCATGGATGGCCGCGTGGCGCGCATGACGCACAGCCAGAGTGCCTTCGGGGCCGAGTTCGATAGCCTGTCGGATATGGTGAGTTTTGGCGTGGCACCGGCGCTGGTGGCCTACGAGTGGCTGCTGAAAGACCTGGGCAAGCTGGGCTGGATGGTGGCTTTTATCTACTGTGCCGGTGCGGCGCTGCGCCTGGCGCGTTTCAATACCATGGTCGGCACGGCGGATAAGCGCTGGTTTACCGGCCTGCCCAGCCCGGCGGCGGCGGCGCTGGTGGCGGGGCTGGTGTGGATTTGCCACGCCTACGGTTACCAGCAGCTGCCCGGCCTGCACTGGCTGGCGCTGGCCTTTACTGCCTTTGCCGGTATCACCATGGTGACCAATGTGAAGTACTGGAGCTTCAAGGAAATCCACCTGCGCCGCCGCGTGCCTTTCGTGATGCTGCTGGGCTTGGTGGTGGTGTTGCTGCTGCTGATGTCGGAGCCGCCACTGGTGCTGTTCGGCTTCTTTGTCTGCTACGCGCTGTCGGGTTACGTCATGGCATTGCTGGGCCTGGTGCGCAAATCGCCACCGCCGGCAGCCAGCTAAGCCGCTTGGCCTCAGTACACAAACCGCCTTCGGGCGGTTTTTTCATGGTGTGGCTAACGCAGGCAGGCGCTGGGCGGCTGGCCGAAGCGGCGGCGGAAGGCGGTGGCAAAGTTGGCCGCAGAGCTGTAGCCCGCCCCCAGTGCCACATCGGTAATGCGGTGCTGCCCGCTTAGCAGTAGCTGGCGGGCACTTTCCAGCCGCTGCCCGCGCAGATAGTCCATCACGCTGCAGCTAAAGTGGCGGCGAAAGTGTCGTTGCAGGGTGCTGCTGCTCATGCATGCGGCGTCGGCCAGCTGGTGCAGGCTCCAGTTTTCCCCCTCGCCACTGTCTATCAGGTCTTTTACCCGCTGCAGGTGGCGGTTCAGTTGCGGGGTAGCCGGGCTGTTGGCCGGGGTGTCGCCCAGTGCCTCCAGTACCTGGCCTAGCAGCAGCATGCCCATGCCCTCGCGCTCGATCTGCGTCAGCAGGGGGTTGGCCGCACGGTGTTGCACCATGTGCTGTGCTAGCTGGGTCAATGGCGCGCTGGCCGTCCATTGCCGTGCTGCCAGGTGGCCGCGCGCCAGGCGGGCTAGCGTGGATTGCTTACCCGCTTCGGCCAGACCGTGGCGTTCCAGCCAGGGGTGGTCCAGTGCCATGCATACCTTCAGCTCGATACCAGGTTGGCCGCAGTGGCGCTGGAACAGCGCTTGTTCATTGAGGTTCACCAGTAGCACCTGGGCTTGATGCTGTGGTTGCAGGCGAAAGTCTTGCTGATCGAAGCGCAGCTGCAGCGGCCCCTGTAGTGCCACGATCAGCCGTAGCCCGGCGGCGCTGACATTGCTGTGGCTGTGCGGGTTGGCTCGGCTGCGGTTGGCGCTGATATGCAGACCCGGTGTGGTGTGCTGTACCCAGGCGACGTCGCCACCCATCCCCCTGCTACGTGCTGGCTGCCCCTGCATGCTGCTTTCTCCTTGTTCCCTCAATGCCGCTGGCGCAAACGCGCTTGCGCTTTACGCAAAAGCCCTGCCGCCGACAAAACCGGATACTAGCAGACTTCTTGATAATAAGAATAGTTATCAACAAGTGAGGTGGTAACCATGTGTATCCGATCCCGTCTGGCGGGTTGGCTGGGCGCGGCCTGGCTGCTGCTGGCCATGCTGCCGGCACTGGCCTCGCCCGTCGTGCTGGAAGGCGCCAGCCAGTTTGAGCTGCACTCACGGCATACCGGCCGCGACTACCGCATCTATCTGTCGGTACCCGCCGTACCGCCACCAGCTGGGGGCTACCCGGTGCTGTACGCGCTGGATGGTGACGCCAGCTTTGCCCGCCTGCACCAGGCCAACCCGCGCGAGGCCAGTGTATTGGCGCGCCTGCGCCAGCACGGGCCCGTGGTGCCGCTGCCTGGCGTGGTGGTGGGCATAGGTTATGGCTGCCCGTTTAGCCAGACGATGGATTGGCGCGCCGAAGATTACACCCCGCCACTGTCGTGCCAGGCTTGCGAGCTGTCTTCGCCGCGCCACGGTGGGGCCGACGCCTTTGCCCGTTTCATCAATGAAGAGCTCAAGCCGGAAATCGCCCGCCGCCTGCCAGTGAACACGGCGCGCCAGAGCCTGTTCGGCCATTCCTATGGTGGCCTGTTTACCGTGTACCAGCTGCTGCAACAGCCGCAGCACTTCCAGCATTACTTTGCCATCAGCCCGTCGCTATGGTTTGGCGACCGGGCCCTGTTGGCCGCGCCGCTGCCCGTGCTGCCGGCTACAGCGCCACGCTTGCTGGTGCTGTGGGTAGGGCAAGACGAGCAGCCGGCCAGCTACGACCTGGCGGTTGACCGCCAACGGCAGCAGCGCCTGCAGCAAAACCGCATGGTGAGTAATACCGCCGAGCTACAGGCCCGCTTATACGGCCTGCCTGGCCTGGTAAGTGATTACCGTGTCGTGCCCGGCCATGACCACGGCCAGATGCATGGCTACGCCATCGACCGTGTACTGGCTATTGCCTTTAGCCCGGCCTGGCAGCCAGCCCACTGATTTCATGTGATGGGGTGGCCTGTCACCCCGCTTATTTCGGGAATAAAAATGAAGCAACGCAAACATTCCAGGGCCCGCTTTGCGGCCAACCCGCTGTACGCCATCCTGTTTGGCAGTGCCATGCTGCTGCCGGCCCATACCGCCCTGGCAGCGGAGACCCTGCTGGACAAGGTGACGGTGACCGGTGAAAAAATGAACCGTAGCCTGGCCAAGACCACCACCGCCGTGAGTGTGCTGCAGGGTGAGCGGGTGGATAGCGGCGAGATCAGCTCGGTGAACGAGGTGGCGGCCATGGTGCCCAATATGACCCTGAATGCCGTTGGTGGCGTCAACATCCGTGGCGTAGAAGGCGCCGGGCCGGGCGTGGGCTTTTATTCTTTTGTTGGCGGTGGCCGCCCGCGCATCAGCACCAGCCTGGATGGCGTGGCTGACGTGTGGACCGGCCAGCAATACCTGGACAGCGATGTGTGGGACGTAAAGCAGGTAGAAGTGCTGCGCGGGCCGCAGTCCACCACCCAGGGCCGTAACGCGCTGGGCGGCGCGGTGCTGGTGCAGACCAATGACCCCACCTTCCACCAGGAAGGCGCGCTGCGGCTGGGCTGGGAAGACACCGATGGCCGTGCCAACGTGGCCGGCATGTTGTCTGGTGCGCTGGTAGCAGACGAGCTGGCCTACCGCCTTACCGCCAATGCCTTGAAAGGGCATGGTTTCATCAACTACAGCGGCGCTACCGGCGGGCAGGACCCCTCCGCGCTGCAGCGTAGCAATGTGCGCGGCAAGCTGCTGTGGAAGCCCAAGTCTTTGCCGCAGCTGCAGGCGCGCTTGACGGTAGCGCACCGCGACTACCAGGGCGAGTACCTGAACCTGATCACCGGCCCCGACCTGGGCGCCTATACCTACAAGGCCAGCGCTGCGGCCAACGCCCGCATCCAGGACTCGCAGAACACTACCACCACGCTGGACACCGAGTACGACTTCCAGAACGGCGTTACCGGCCACCTGCAGTACAGCTACAGCGACAACCACATCGGCTTCGAGCAATACCCCAGCCGCATGAGCCTGGCACTGGACGACCAGAACCACACGCTGGAAGGCCGCCTGGTATACCAGCGCCCGCAGAGCGCCCTGAGCGGTGTGCTGGGCGTGTATGCCTACCAGCGTGATCAGGACCTGCATGCCTTTACCGCCACCACCACTACCTTCAAGGGCAATGACAAGGTCACCACGTTGGCCGCCTACACCGACGGCGAGCTGGCGCTGAACGACAGCTGGTCGCTGCTGGCCGGCCTGCGCGCCGAGCGCGAAACGCAACACCGCGATATCCGCTATAACGGCTCGCCGATCAAGGGTGACATTGGCAAGACCACGCTGCTACCCAAGCTGGGTATTAGCCACCAGTGGTCGCCGGCCACGCAGATGAGCTTTACCGTGCGCCAGGGCTACAACCCGGGTGGGGTGTCGGTAGACGAAAACAACGCGGTATTCGAGTACGGCAGCGAGAAGGTCAATGCCTACGAATACGCGCTGAAAACCCGCCAGGGTGGCGTGCTCATAGGGGCCAACCTGTTTTACAACGACTACACCGACTACCAGATGAGCTACGCCAGCCGCCTGCGCAATGTGCCGCAAGCGCATTCGCTGGGGCTGGAGCTGAGCGCCGCCGCCAGCATCATTGGCGGGCTGGAAATCAACGCCGGCCTGGGCCTGCTGCGCAGCAAGGTAGACAAGGCGCCCGCAGGGGCGGCCGGCATTGCCGGCAAGGAGATGACCTACGCCCCGGCTATCACGGCGACGCTGGGCGTGAAAAAGCAGTGGGGTAGCTGGACCGCTGCGGCCAACCTGCAGCACGTGGGCGAGTACTACACCGACACCGCCAATACCAGCACCACCATGGGCGGCGACTACAACCTCCTTAATCTCAACCTGGCCTACGCTGTCAACGACGACACCACGCTGCGTACCTACGTGAAGAACGCGCTGAACGAGGCTGTCGTGCTGGGCAAGCGCACCACCGGCTTTTATGTGGGTGCACCGCGCACCGTGGGCATGAACGTGGACTACCGCTTCTAGCGCAGGTATTGGCCACCCTCAGCAAGGCCCCCGCCCAGGCGGGGGCCTTGCTTTTTGCGGTAACGAGGGTTTAAATTCTACAAAATGTCTAATAAAATGCATTGGACACCATTTTGCAACACAATACCACGCGAAATGCTGCGCTGCATTTGACAGATTGTCGTCGAATTTGTATCGTGAACCCATAACAAGACAGGAGTGGCAGCATGCAATTGGACATCGAACGTCTAATCGAGGATTTTGGTGGCCCCGGTACGCTCGCGGAAGCGTTGACGGCGGCCTTTCCCGATGAGCCGGTGTCCCGTGCGGCCATTTACAAATGGCGCGAGCGCGGCACCTTGCCGCTGGCGCAGCTGAACAAGCTGGCCAAACTCGCCGCCGATCAGGGCAAGCGTTTCGATTTCAACGACTATCTGGCCGGGGCACAACCCGCGGCACAATGGAGATCACCAGACATGGGCGACCGTCTTTACATTTTCGATACCACCCTGCGTGACGGCGAGCAATCGCCCGGCGCAGCCATGACCAAAGAAGAAAAAGTACGTATCGCCCGCCAGCTGGAGCGCCTGGGTGTAGACGTGATCGAGGCCGGTTTTGCCGCCGCCAGCCCGGGTGATGCCGACGCGATCCGCGCCATTGCCGAAGTGGTGAAAGAATCCACCGTCTGTAGCCTGGCCCGTGCCAACGAGCGCGACATTCGCGCCGCCGGCGAAGCCATCGCCCCGGCCCCGAGAAAACGCATTCACACCTTCATCGCCACCAGCCCAATCCACATGGAGAAAAAGCTGCGCATGACGCCGGATGAAGTGGTGGAGGCCGCGATCAAAGCCGTGAAGCTGGCACGCGAGTACACCGACGACGTGGAGTTCTCGGCCGAAGACGCGCTGCGCTCCGACATCGACTTCCTCGCCCGCATTTTTGGCGAAGTCATCAAGGCCGGTGCCACCACGCTGAACGTGCCCGACACCGTGGGCTATGCCGTACCGAAAGTGACCGAAGCGTTCTTCCGCGAGCTGATCGCCAAAACCCCGGGTGGCGACAAGGTCATCTGGTCTGCCCACTGCCACAACGACCTGGGCATGGCCGTGGCCAACAGCCTGGCCGCCGTGCTGGGCGGTGCCCGCCAGGTGGAATGCACCATCAACGGCCTGGGCGAGCGCGCCGGTAATGCCGCCATCGAAGAAATCGTGATGGCCGTGCGTACCCGCAAAGACGTGTTTGGCGTGGAAACCGGTGTGGATGCAACCCAGATCGTACCGGCATCCAAGCTGGTGTCCACCATCACCGGCTACCCGGTGCAGCCGAACAAGGCCATTGTGGGCGCCAACGCTTTTGCCCACGAGTCCGGCATTCACCAAGACGGTGTGCTGAAGCACCGCGAAACCTACGAAATCATGTCGGCCGAGTCGGTAGGCTGGACCGCCAACCGCCTGACGCTGGGCAAACTGTCTGGCCGTAATGCCTTCCGTACCAAGCTCACCGCACTGGGCATTGTGCTGGAAAGCGAAGAAGCACTGAACGCCGCTTTTGCCCGCTTTAAAGAGCTGGCTGACAAGAAACGCGAGATTTTCGACGAAGATCTGCACGCCCTGGTGTCCGACCAGCTGGTGGCGGCCGAGCAGGAAGACTACAAATTCCTGTCGCTGAAAGTGGCTACCGAAACCGGCGAAGAGCCACAGGCGCAGATCGTCTTTGTGGAGCGTGGTAACGAGCACCGCGCCGAGTCCGGCGGTTCTGGCCCGGTAGATGCTGCCTTCAAGGCTATCGAAAGCGTGGTGAAGAGCGAAGCCGAGCTGGAGCTGTACTCGGTGAACGCCATCACCAAGGGCACCGAATCGCAAGGCGAAGTGACCGTGCGCCTGGCCAAAGATGGCCGCATCGTTAACGGTCAGGGTGCCGATACCGACATTATCGTGGCCAGCGCCAAGGCGTACCTGGCTGCACTGAACAAGCTGTCCAGCAAGACCGAGCGCGTACACGCGCAAGGCCCGGTGTAACAGCAAAGCGCGCGCACGCGTTGCGGCAGGCCACCCTACCGGGCCAGGTTGGCCGCAGCGCGAAAGATCAAAGGCTCACAAGGCCGCCCCATTTGGCCCTTGCCCCCACCACGGCAGGCGCTGACAGCCGACCCACGAGGTCGGCCTTGTCGCGTCTGCCGTTTTGCTTGTCGCCACAATGGCTGTGGTAAACGGGGTAACAAGATGCCGTTTCTTTGACTTGGCGCGGCTTCTTTAAATATTACCTAATGAATGAGTTTATTGATTTGTGATATGTTGACCATATATTCAAAACTATATGGTTGAAGCAAAGCATGAGCGCATTCGCACGAGTGGTTGTTCTGGGCAGCCTGGCGTTGCTGGCCGCCTGTTCTGGCACCAAGTACGCGTATCAAAAAGAGGCTTTTGATACCAAAGGCCCGTTTGACCGGCACTTCAATGCGCCGAAAGCCGTGGTCTACCAGGCCATGAAGCGCGTGGCCTTGCGCCAGGGTTTTGCTGTAGAAAAAGACGTCGAGGCGAACTATGCCCTGGTGGTATCCAAACAGTACCAGCAAGATAATCTGAATACCCTGCTGACTATTTCCGGCATTGTGACCGGCGCCGGCAATACCGCCGACGCCTGGGTTGCCGCGCAAGAGGTCACGCTGAAAAGCCACGAAACCAAGCAGACCACCTCGGTAGGCTTCCTGAGCTTGTCCATTCCCATCCCTACCGGCACCACCGCTACGCTGACCAAAGAGCGCGGCGAAACGGTCGTCGACCCGGTGTTCTACGAGCGCATGTTTGCTTCTATCGAAAAAGAAGTGCCGAATGTGCGTACCCAGCTGGAAAACCAGAAGCAGGAAGACGACGCCCGTCTGCGTAGCGAAATCGAACAGAAGCTGCGTATCGAGATGGAAATCAAAGCCCGGCTGGAAGCCGAGCGCGCTGCCAAGCTGGAGGCCGAGCAGCAAGCCAAGCTGCAAAAGCAGGCCGCAGACGCGGCTGCGGCCAACCCTGCGCCCGCGCCGGTGGCGACGCCAGCCGCCACCCCGGCCGTGGCGCCGGCAAGCAGTTCGGCTGCCCCAGCAGCGGCCACGGTAAGCGGTAGCTAAACCAGCCTGCTTGTGGCCGCCTTGCCAAAGCCACCACGCTGCGGGTGTTACCTGCGGCGTGGTGGCTTTGGTTTTGCGTGCCGTGCGCTTATAGTGCCGCTACTTTCTAGCAAGGAGCAGCCATGGGCCAGGCATTTTTCATTACCGGTACCGATACCGAAATCGGCAAGACCCACAGTGCGGTAAAGCTGGCGCAGCACTACCAGGGGCAAGGCTTGCGCGTGCTGGCGATGAAACCGGTAGCCAGTGGCTGCGAGGTGTTGCCCGACGGCAGCTGGCACAACGACGACGTGGCGCGGCTGTGCGCCGCCACCGGCCAGACCGACACGGCGCTGATGAACCCTTATCGCTTTTTGCCGCCAGTATCACCGCATATCGCGGCACGGCAGGCGGGTGTTACCGTGTCGCTGGATGTGATGGCCGACCATGCCCACAGGTTGGCCGCAGACTGCGACGTGCTGCTGGTGGAAGGCGCGGGCGGCTGGATGGCCCCACTGCGCGACGACTGCCTGATGCAGGACCTGGCACGCCACCTGGGCCTGCCGGTGATTCTGGTGGTGGGCATGCGCTTGGGTTGTATCAACCACGCGCTGCTGACGGCGCAGGCTATCCGTGCGGCAGGCTGCCAGCTGGCCGGCTGGGTGGCCAACCGTGTGGTGCCGCAGCAGCTGGCATTCGAGGATAACTTGGCCACGCTGGTACAACACCTGGGCGAGCCCATGTTGCTGTTGCCGTATGAGCCGCAGGCTTGAGTTAATGCACTGCAATATGCGGCGTGCTTGTATTTATATTGCCAGCAGCTAAGCTGCCAGCAGAGCAGCCCACCCGATAAGGGCTGCCGCCCGGGTTCCCCGGCCAACACGAGACGCGGGGGCGCCAGCCCCCTGCAGGATGCAAGGGGCGTGGTGCTCCTTGCTGTCCTACCCGGTTCATGCCAGCTGTTTTTGCGCGGGTTCGCCATGCCAGATCACCATTCCTCCCCCCCTTCTATTCTTATCCTGCTGCTCAAATTACTGCTGCTGCTGTGCGTGCTGGGCATGTTGGCCGTAGGGTTGTCACCTTTGTATCAGGCATTCATGCGCCTGACCGGCCTGGGGGCTACGGTGCCGGCCCCGGCCAGGGTAGCCAGCCAGCCGGTGTCGCTCAGCATTGATGAAACGGCGCCTGGCCAGGCATGGCAGGTGCGCCCGCTGCAGGGCCCGCAGCAGGTCAAGCCGGGGCAGTTTGTGCAGTTGATGGTAGAGGTGCGCAATAACCAGCCGCATTTTGCCGCCATGCAGGCGCTGCCGCAGTACCAGCCGGTTTCAGCGGCTGCGTATGTGCAAAAGCTCGACTGTTTCTGTTTCTCGCAGCAGTTGTTCTCGCCCGGCCAGGTGCGCCGTTTCCCTGTGGTGCTGGTGATTGGCAAGCAGCTACCGGCGCAGCTGCGCCGCATAAGCCTGTCGTACCAGATACAGGATCAGCCGGCATGACCTGCCCGCCACCCCGGCGCGCTTGGCTGGCGCGCTACCGGCCACGCTGGCAGCTGGCCGACTGGGTAGCTGCAGCGATTGTGCTGGGGGCTGGGCTGGTGACAATTTTGCTGCTGTTATGGCATTACTGCCTGGCGTGACGGCCAGCAGCGTGCTGGTGTTATGCCGCGCTGGCCACTAAGGTAAGAGCGTCTTTTCCATTCTGTGGCCCCCTTCATGTCCAAGCTTGCTGCTCTGCGTACCCCGTGTTGGCGATGTGCCTTGCCGTGGCTGGCGCTGGTGGCGCTGTGCTGGGCGCTATGGCAGTGGCAGCAGGGCGTGCAGGCTGGCCAGCTGCAGGTGGCGTTTGCCCGTGCGGCCAACTTGCCGCCGCAGGCGCTGGCCGAGGTGGCGCAGGGGGCGGTGCCGCAGGGGCAGCGTGTGTGGCTGGCGGTGCGGGATAGCGCGGCCAGTGTGCGCATTGCCAATGCCTGGCTGCAGGGCAGGGAAGGGGTGCGGCAATGGCAGGCGGTGCAATTGGCTGATGGTAGCTGGGTGGTGATAGATCGCGGCTGGCTGGCCAGGCCCGCTGGCGTGTTGTTACTGCCGTTGCCCACCGGGCGTTTGCTGGGCCGCTGGGTGCCCCGCCCGCCCACGCCTGCGGCGCCCCCGGCCAGGCTGGGGCTAAGCGGGGAAGTAGACGGCCTGGACTGGCCCGCGCTGGCCGCACAGCTACCCGGGCCGCTGCGCCAGGGGCTGGTGGTGCTGGACCCGGCACTGCGCCCGCATACCAGCTGGCCGGTTACCGCTGCGGCCAACCCCGCCTGGCACTATCGGCAAGCGGCGCTGGCTTTGCTGCTGGCCCTGTTGCTGTTATTGCTATCGCGCCTGCTACCCCGCCGATTTGCTTGACCTATCCGCTTGCCGCCGTGCGCGGCTACGCCTATGCTGCTGCCCGTTCCCTGCTGTGTGCTGTGGCCAGCCGGGCTGAATCAACGCTATTTTGCTGGTGAGCTTCCCCATGAAACCGTTTGGCAAACTATTGGCTGTGGCGGCGCTGGCCTTGTCTTTGCTGGCCTGTACGCCAGCCGACACCTTGTCGTTCAAGGGCACGGATATCAGTACCGCCGATTTTGGCCAACCCTTTACCCTGACCGGGCAGGATGGCAAGCCGCATAGCCTGGCCGATTATCAGGGCAAGGCGGTGGCGCTGTTTTTTGGCTATACCCACTGCCCGGATATCTGCCCGACCACCATGCTGGAATACCAGCAGGTGATGAAGCTGCTGGGCAAGGACGCCGACCGCGTGCAGGTGCTGTTTGTCAGTATCGACCCGCAGCGCGATACACCGCCTGTGCTGGCCGGCTATGTGCCGTTCTTCGATAAGCGCTTCATGGGGCTGACCGGCAGCCCGGCGCAGGTGCAGGCGGTGGCTAGCCAGTACAAGATCGTGGCGCAGCGGCAGGCGCGCCAGGATGGTGGCTACACCATGGACCACAGCGCGGGCAGCTATTTGTTCGATACCCGGGGCCAACTGCGTGTTTATGTGCCTTATGGCACACCGTCTGCGGATATCGCGCATGATTTGCAGCAGCTGTTGCGCTAGACTTGGGTGTCATTTTTAGCCAGTAGCTGGCGGCGGATAAGCAGATTGTGACTGAAGAAAAACATAGCGGCAGCGAGCCCGCAGACCTGTCCCGGTTTACCCTGTCTTCGCGGGCCGAAATCGTGCAGCACTTGCGTTCGATTATCGCGCTGCGGCAGAACGTAACGGTGTTTTCCAACAAGGGTAAGTCGTTCATCATTACCCGGCTGCTGGATATCGACCCGCAGCGTGGCGTGATGGTGCTGGACTGGGGCGCGAAAGAGCACGAAAACCGCATGTTGCTGCAAAGCGAGCGCAATGTGTTTGTCAGTGCGCCGTCTGGTGTCAAAACCCAGTTTGCTACCGGCGGGGTGCGCGAGATCAGTTTTGAAGGCACGCCGGCGTTTGAAGCCCCGCTGCCAGAGCAGGTGATCCGGCTGCAGCGCCGCGACTTTTTCCGTATTCATACCCCGGTAGCGCAGCCGGTTATCTGCCGGCTGTCTGATCACCCGGACGGCGAAAAGCACATCCCGCTGTTTGACATCAGCCTGGGCGGCATGGCACTGACGCTGACCCCGGCGCAGGCGGGCTGGCTCAGCGAGGGCATGGTGTTGCGGCAGGCGGTGATCGAACTTAAACCGTTTGGCACTTTGCAAGTGGGTGTAGAAGTGCGTCACATCATGCGTATCCAGCTGAAAAATGGCATGGAAATGCTGCGTGCGGGCTGTTTGTTCCAAGGTATGAACACGCCGCGCGAAACGCTGGTGCAGCGCTACATCGCGCAGCTTGAGCGGGAGCGCCGTGCTCTGGTACGCTGAGGCCAACCTATTGCAACGCAGCACGCCATCATGACCCTGACCATTGCCCTGTCCAAGGGCCGCATTTTTGAAGAAACCCTTCCCTTGTTGGCCGCAGCAGGCATTGTGCCCGCCGAAGCGCCCGAATCGTCGCGCAAGCTCATCATCGGTACCAACCGCCCAGACGTGCAGCTGGTCATCGTGCGCGCCTCCGACGTGCCCACCTACGTGCAGTACGGCGCGGCCGATCTGGGCATTGCCGGGCGCGACGTGCTGATCGAGCACGGCGGCGCCGGCCTGTACCAGCCGCTGGACCTGAATATTGCCAAGTGCAAGATGATGGTGGCGGTGGAAAACGGCTTTGACTACGAGGCCGCCGTCAAGCACGGTGCCCGCCTGAAAGTGGCCACCAAATACCCGCAGATCGCCCGCGAGCACTTTGCCGCCAAAGGCGTGCACGTGGACATCATCAAGCTGTACGGCTCCATGGAGCTGGCCCCGCTGGTGGGCCTGGCCGACGCCATCGTCGACCTGGTATCCACTGGTGGCACGCTGAAGGCCAACAACCTGGTGGCCGTGGAGCACATCATCGATATCAGCTCGCGTCTGGTGGTGAACCAGGCGGCGCTGAAACTCAAGTACGACACCATCCAGCCCGTGCTGGATGCCTTCGCTGGCGCCGTCCAGCCGTAACTGTCCCCGCTGCGGCCAACCTTGTGGTGGGTCGCGGCCCCCGGAGCCGCACGCATGCAACGCCTGTCTTCTACCCAAGCCGACTTTGACGCCCGCCTGAAAGCCCTGCTGGCGTTTGAAACCGCCCAGGACCCCGCCGTGGATACGGCCGTCGCCGCCATCTGCGAAGACGTCAAAGCCCGTGGTGATGCCGCGGTGGTGGAATACACCAACCGCTTCGACCGCATGAACGCCGCCAGCATGGCCGAGCTCACCCTCAGCCGCGACACGCTGAAAGCTGCGCACGACCGCCTGCCGGCCCATGTGCGCGAGGCACTGCTGGCCGCCGCCGAGCGCGTACGCCGCTACCACGAGAAGCAGCTGGCGCACTCCTGGAGCTACGAGGACGAAGACGGCACCCTGCTGGGCCAGCAAGTCACCCCGCTGGACCGCGTGGGTATCTACGTACCCGGTGGCAAGGCAGCCTACCCCAGCTCGGTACTGATGAACGCCATGCCGGCCAAAGTGGCCGGTGTGGGCGAAATCATCATGGTGGTGCCCACCCCCAATGGCGAGCAGAACGACCTGGTGTTGGCCGCAGCCTACATTGCCGGTGTGGACAAGGTGTTTACCTGTGGCGGCGCGCAGGCGGTAGCTGCCCTGGCTTACGGCACCCAGAGCGTGCCGCAAGTGGACAAAATCACCGGCCCGGGCAATGCCTACGTGGCGGCTGCCAAGCGCCGCGTGTTCGGCGTGGTGGGCATCGACATGGTGGCCGGCCCGTCCGAGATTCTGGTGATCTGCGATGGCGACACCGACCCGGACTGGATCGCCATGGACTTGTTTAGCCAGGCCGAGCACGACGAAATCGCCCAGGCCATCCTGCTGTGCCCGTCGGCCGACTACATTGCCCGCGTGGAAGCCAGCATCGCCAAGCTGCTGCCCGGCATGCCGCGCCGCGCCATCATCGAGCAGAGCCTGGCCAACCGTGGCGCGCTGATCCAGGTACGCGACCTGGCCGAAGCCTGCGAGATCTCGAATTACATTGCGCCAGAACACCTGGAGCTGTCGGTGGCCGAGCCCGAAGCCTGGCTACCCAGCCTGCGCCACGCCGGTGCCATCTTCATGGGGCGCTTTACCTCGGAAAGCCTGGGCGACTACTGTGCCGGCCCCAACCACGTGCTGCCCACCAGCCGCACGGCGCGTTTTGCCAGCCCGCTGGGGGTGTACGACTTCCAGAAGCGCAGCAGCCTGATTCGCGTGTCGCACGCCGGGGCGCAAAAGCTGGGCAAAATTGCCAGCATCCTGGCGCACGGTGAAGGCCTGACGGCGCACGCACGCGCGGCAGAATTACGCCTGGACGAATGAAAATTTAACGAAACTGGCCTACGCTCCAAAGCACAAGGAGCCAAACGCCAATGACACGTTATCTGGCCAGACTCTGTCTGGCCTTTCTTTTTGCCCAAGCCCACGCCGCTGCCCCCACAGTATTGTTGGTGGACAGCTATCACGCAGGCTATGCCTGGAGTCAGGCGTGGCGTGGTGCGCTGATGCGCACACTGGGCAGCTCGGTGCAGTTTTCCTATATCGAGCTCGATAGTAAACGCCAGCCGCGCGACCAGATGGAACCCCGTGCCGAGCAGGTATTGAGCCAGATCCGGCGTCAGCGGCCAGACCTGGTGGTGGTGGCGGACGACGCCGCCCTGCGCTTTGTGGGCGCCCGGCTGGCCGGCAGCAAGACGCCGGTGGTGTACCTGGGTATCAACCAGAACCCGCGCCATTATCTGCAAGACCATGCGGCCAACGTGACCGGCGTGCTGGAGCGGCCGCTGCTACGCCGCAACGTCAGCCTGATGCGCCAGATGGTGCCGGGCGTACAGCGTGTCTTGCTGCTGTTTGATAATGACCTGACCTCGGAAGTGCTGAAGGAGGAGCTGTTCGGCCGCGCCAGCAGCCTGCAGGACGGCAGCGTGCAGATCGACCTGGTGCGCGCCATCGATTACGCCGACTGGCAGCGCCAGGTCAGCCAGGCTGGTAGCCGCTATCAGGCGATCTGGACCGGCCTCTACCAGACGCTGCGCGACAGCAACGGCAAGCTGGTGCCGGATAGCGAAGTCATTGCCTGGACAGCGGCCAACAGCAAGCTGCCGCTGTTTGCGTTCTGGGATTTTGCCATCGGGCCGGACAAGGCCATTGGCGGGCTGGTGTTGTCCGGTAGCGACCAGGGCAGCTTGGCCGCAGGCCTGGTGCGGCAGATCCTGTTTCAGCGCCGCCAGCCCGGCAGCCTGTTTCCGCTGAACGGGGGCAATGGCCGGCTACTGTTCAGCCGTGGTGCGCTGCAGCGTTTTGGCCTGACCCTGCCGCCAGCCTGGGCCGGGCAAGTGCAGTTGATCGAGTAGCCGACCCGGCAGAATCCGGTTAGGATGACGGTTCTGTGAATTGATTGCGTCGGGCGTTGCCGGCAGTTCCAACCGGCCCCGCCGGTATTGAAATGTCGAGCAAAATGTCTATACAGCAGTGGTTCCGCCCCGATGTCCTGGCCATGCAGGCCTACCATGTTGCCGATGCAACGGGCTATCTCAAGCTCGATGCAATGGAAAACCCCTATCGTTTGCCCGAAGCCCTGCGCGCCGAGCTAGGCCAGCAGCTGGCCGAGGTGGCGCTAAACCGCTACCCGGACCCGCACGGCGCTGGCCTGAAAGACCAGCTCAAAGCGGCTTTTGCCATCCCCGCTGCTGCCGATGTGGTGCTGGGCAATGGCTCCGACGAGCTGATTACCCTGCTGACCCAGGCGCTACCCGCCGATAGCGTGGTGCTGGCGCTGGAGCCTTCCTTCGTGATGTACCGCATGAACGCACAGCTGTCGCGCATGCGCTATGTGGGCGTGCCGCTTAACGATGATTTCAGCTTGAATCTGGACGCCACGCTGGCCGCCATCGCGGCGCACCAGCCCGCTGTGGTGTTCGTGTCCTACCCCAACAACCCCACCGGCCCGCGCTTTGCCCGCCAGCAGGTAGAAGCCATTCTGGCTGCTGCACCTGGCCTGGTGGTAGTGGACGAGGCCTACCAGGCCTTTGCCGCCGATACGTTTATGGATCTGGCCGGCCAGCACCCGCAGCTCATTGTGATGCGTACGCTGTCCAAAATCGGCCTGGCTGGCCTGCGCCTGGGCTACGCTGCTGGCACGCCGGAGGTGATCGCCCAGCTGGACAAGGTGCGCCCGCCGTACAACGTGAACGTGCTGACCCAGGCCGCCGCCAAATTCGCGCTGCGCCACCTGGACGTATTCGACGCCCAGGCTGCCGAGCTGCGTGCCGAGCGTAGCCGCCTGGCTGCTGCGCTGGCGGCGTACGCGCAGTGCACGGTGTTTCCGTCCGAGGCCAACTTTGTCACCGTACGCGTACCGGACGCCCCGGCGCTGTTTGCCGCACTGAAAACAGCCGGTATTCTGGTGAAGAACCTGCACGGTTACCACCCGCTGCTGCAACACTGCCTGCGCCTGACCGTGGGCAGCCCCGATGAAAACACGGCCGTGCTTGCGGCCATCGATTCCTTTTTTGCCTGAACCCCCATGCGCACCGCTACCGTTACCCGCAATACCCTGGAAACCCAGATCACCATCAGCCTGAACCTGGATGGTACCGGCGTTGGCCGCTTTGATACCGGCGTGCCGTTTCTCGACCACATGATGGACCAGATCGCCCGCCACGGCCTGATCGACCTGGACGTGCACGCCCGCGGCGACCTGCATATCGATGCCCACCACACCGTGGAAGACATCGGCATCACGCTGGGCCAGGCCTTTGCCAAGGCCATTGGCGACAAAAAGGGCATCCGCCGTTATGGCCACGCCTACGTGCCGCTGGACGAGGCGCTGTCGCGTGTGGTGATCGACCTGTCCGGCCGCCCGGGCCTGGAATACCACATCCCGTTTACCCGTGCCTGTATCGGCAGCTTCGACGTGGACCTGTTCAGCGAATTCTTCCACGGCTTCGTGAACCACAGCATGGTGACGCTGCACATCGACAACCTGCGCGGTGTCAACAGCCACCATCAGGCCGAAACCGTGTTCAAGGCCTTTGGCCGCGCGCTGCGCATGGCGGTGGAAGTGGACGAACGCATGGCCGGCCAGACGCCGTCCACCAAAGGGACGCTCACAGCATGAAAGTGGCCGTGATTGATTACGGCATGGGCAACCTGCACTCGGTGCTCAAGTCCGTACAGTATGTGAATGATATCGGTGCCGACATTTTCCTCACCTCCGACCCGGAGCAGGTGGTGGCGGCCGATAAGGTCATCTTCCCCGGCCAGGGCGCCATGCCGGACTGCATGCGCGAGCTGAACGGCTACGGCCTGGCCGATGCCGTACGCGAAACCACGCGCACCAAGCCGTTTTTCGGTATTTGTGTGGGCGCCCAGCTGCTGTTTGACCACAGCGAAGAAGGCGACACCCCCGGCCTGGGTATTTTTCCGGGCCAGGTAAAACGCTTTGCGGCCAACATGCTGGACGCGCAAGGCGAGCGCCTGAAGGTGCCGCACATGGGCTGGAACCGCGTGTTCCAGCAGCGGGCCCACCCGCTGTTTGCCGGTATCGAGGATGGCGAGCGTTTCTATTTTGTGCACAGTTACCACTTTGCACCGGCCAGCAGCGCCATCACGCTGGCCGAAAGCGAGTATCCCGAACGGTTTTCCTGTATTGTCGGTGATGGCAATATATTCGCCACCCAGTTCCACACCGAAAAGAGCCACCGCGCCGGTCTTCAGATGATGAAGAACTTCCTGGCGTGGGACGGCACTGTTTAACTTACCGTAGATCTTCCGCACCATGCTGCTGATACCCGCTATCGACCTCAAGGACGGTCAATGCGTACGCCTGAAACAAGGCGTAATGAGTGACGCCACCGTATTTTCTGATGATCCAGTGAAAGTCGCGCTGCATTGGCGCGATCAGGGCGCCCGCCGCCTGCATCTGGTGGATCTGAACGGTGCCTTTGCTGGCAAACCGAAAAACCTGTCGGTCATCCGCGACATTCTGGCTGCCGTCGGCGACGACATGCCGGTACAACTGGGTGGTGGCATCCGCGACCTGGACACCATCGAAAAGTACTTTGACCTGGGGCTGAAGTACGTAATTATCGGCACCGCCGCGGTGAAAAACCCCGGCTTCCTGCACGATGCTTGCGATGCCTTCCCCGGCCAGGTGATTGTGGGCCTGGACGCCAAAGACGGCATGGTTGCCATCGATGGCTGGGCCAAAGTCACCAGCCATAACGTGATCGACCTGGCCAAGCGCTTCGAAGATTACGGTGTGAATTCGGTGATCTACACCGACATCGGCCGCGACGGCATGATGAACGGCGTAAACATCGAAGCCACCGTCAAGCTGGCGCAGGCACTGACCGTGCCGGTCATTGCCTCCGGCGGCCTCACCGACCTGGAAGACGTACGCAAGCTGTGCGAGGTGGAAGCCGAGGGCATCGAAGGTGCCATTACCGGCCGTGCCATCTACGAAGGCAGCATCGATTTTGCCGCCGCACAGGACCTGGCCGACGAACTGTCCGAGGCCTAACCCCTGCGTTGGCCGCCTGCCACCCGGCATGCGGCCAACCTTCTGCTGTTTTTCATCATGTCTCTAGCCAAACGTATCATCCCCTGTCTCGACGTGACTGCCGGTCGCGTGGTGAAGGGTGTCAATTTTGTCGGCCTGCGCGACGCCGGTGACCCGGTAGAAATCGCCAAACGTTACAACGAACAAGGCGCCGACGAGCTTACTTTCCTCGACATTACCGCCAGCTCCGACGACCGTGACCTGATCCTGCATGTGATCGAATCGGTCGCCGATCAGGTATTCATTCCGCTCACCGTGGGTGGCGGCGTGCGCCAGGTGGCCGATATCCGCCGCTTGCTGAACGCCGGGGCCGACAAGGTCAGCATCAATACCGCTGCGGTCACCAACCCGGATCTGGTCAAAGAAGCCGCCGACAAGTTTGGCAGCCAGTGCATTGTGGTGGCGGTGGACGCCAAGGCGGTGACGCCGCAAAACGACCGCTGGGAAATTTTTACCCATGGCGGCCGCAAACCAACCGGTCTGGACGCGGTCGAATGGGCTGCACGCATGGCCGAATACGGCGCTGGCGAGATTCTGCTCACCAGCATGGACCGTGATGGCACCAAGATCGGCTTTAACCTGCCGCTGACACGCGCAGTGTCAGACGCGGTGCCGATTCCGGTGATTGCATCGGGTGGGGTAGGGAACCTGCAGCATCTGGTGGAAGGGGTCACGCTGGGCAAGGCCGACGCGGTACTGGCGGCCAGTATTTTCCACTTTGGCGAATACACGGTGCGCCAGGCAAAAGAAGCCATGCGTGCCGCCGGTATTGAAGTCCGTCTGTGAGGTTGGCCGCATGACTACGCCAAATTGGCTGGACGAAGTGAAATGGGATGATAAAGGCCTGGTGGTGGCCATCGCCCAGGATGCCCACAGTGGCCGCGTGCTGATGGTGGCTTATATGAACCGCGAGTCGCTGCAACTGACAGCCGAAACCGGTATTGCCCACTACTGGACGCGCTCGCGCCAGAAGCTGTGGAAAAAAGGCGAAGAGTCCGGGCACACCCAAGCCGTTAAAGAGCTGCGCCTGGACTGCGATGGCGACGTGATTACCATGCAGATCGAACAGGCTGGCGGCATTGCCTGCCATACCGGGCGCGAGAGCTGTTTCTACCGTGTGTGGCAGGACGGGCAGTGGGTGATTACGGATGACGTGCTGAAAGACCCGCACGCGATCTACCATCAGCACTGAATCTGATCTGCTGCAGGGTTTACCCCAATACGCCCTGTTACAAGGATGTCACATTATCGACATATACTGGCACCGCGCCGGTAGCCGGGAGACGCAAGATGAACGCGACTGAAATTTTCAAGAATATTGGTGACACGCTGGAAGCCCGCAAAGAAGCCAGCCCGTCTTCGTCCTACGTGGCGTCGCTGTTGCACAAGGGCGAGGACGCCATTTTGAAGAAAGTGGCCGAAGAGGCCGCCGAAGTATTGATGGCGTCAAAAGATAAAGACCGCCTGCATCTGGTGCGAGAAGTGGCCGATTTGTGGTTCCATTCCATGGTGCTGCTGGCACACCACGGCCTGCGTGCCGAAGATGTGGTGATGGAACTGAAGCGCCGTGAAGGTATTTCCGGTATTGACGAAAAAGCATCGCGCCCGCAGGCCTGAGCAGGAGCATGAGTATGACTGACTGTATTTTCTGCAAAATCGCCAAAGGCGAGATCCCGGCCAAGAAAGCGTATGAGGACGATGACGTGGTGGTGTTTCACGACATCAACCCCAAGGCGGACGTTCATTTGCTGCTGATTCCTAAACTGCATGTAGAATCACTGGCTCAGTGCGATATCCGCCACCAGCAGATACTGGGCAAGCTACTGTTGCTGGCGCCAGTGCTGGCTGCCGAGCATGGCTTGGCGCAAGGTTTCAAGACTGCCATCAACACTGGCGTTGGTGGTGGCCAGGAAGTTTTCCACCTGCACGTACACGTGTACGGCAATCGATAAATCCGGGTAGGTATACCCAACCTGTTTAGAGGTAAGTGTCCATGGGTTCCTTTAGCATCTGGCATTGGCTGATCGTTCTGCTGGTTGTGGTTCTGGTGTTTGGCACCAAGAAGCTGCGTAATGTTGGCGAGGATCTGGGCGGTGCAGTGAAAGGTTTCAAGGAAGGCATGAAGGGCGAGGCGGATAAAGATGGCGCGGGTGGCCGCGTGATCGATGCTGACCAAGACAAGAAATAAGCGCAGGCCATACTGTGTTTGAAATCAGTTTTGGTGAGCTGCTGCTCATTGGCGTGGTGGCACTGATTGTACTGGGCCCCGAGCGCTTGCCGACGGTGGCGCGTACCATTGGCGCACTGGTTGGCCGCGCCCAGCGCTTTGTGGCCAGTGTGAAATCCGATATCCACCAGCAAAGCCAGATGGCAGGCCTGCAGGAGCTGAAGCAGGATGTGCAGGATGCGGCCAACGCTTTTCGCGACCAGGTGCAGCGTGAGGTAGACGACACGCGCCAGGTGGCGCAGGACATAGCCTATTCGGTGGCGCCTGTCAGTGCCGCGGTGCAGGCGTCAGCCAGCGAGCTTGCCCAGATCGCCCATGAGGCAAGCCAGCCATCCGAAAGCATTGCACCGGAAGACATGCTGGCAGCAGCAGGGGTGGTGCCCGAGCAGAAGCCCACTGAGGATGAGGGACAGCTGGATTTGTTTGCCCCGCCTGCCACTACCAGCGCTTCCGACCAATCCGTAGCCGAGCCCCGTTCTTAATTCATGGATCAACAACCTTTACTGGCGCATCTGGTCGAGCTGCGTAACCGGCTGGTGCGTATTGCTATTGTACTGCTGGTGGCATTGCTCGCCATGGTGCCTTGGGCGGGTGATGTATACCACCTGTTTGCCAAGCCACTGCTGGATGTCCTACCGCAAAACAGCAGCATGATTGCCACCGAAGTCACGGCACCGTTTTTTGTGCCGCTGAAAGTCACCATGCTGGTGGCGTTTGTGGCCACCTTGCCGCATACCCTCTATCAAGTCTGGGCATTTATCGCCCCCGGTCTGTATAACCACGAGAAAAAGCTGGTAGTACCGCTGATTGTCAGCAGCGTGTTGTTGTTCATGGTGGGCATGGCCTTTGCCTACTTTGCTGTTTTCCCGGTGGTATTCGGTTTCATGAGTGCCCATACCCCCGAAGGCGTGGCCATGATGACGGATATCGACAAATATCTGTCTTTTGCACTGGGTATGTTTGTCGCTTTCGGCATTACCTTCGAAGTACCGGTGATTGTGGTGGTGCTTAACCGTATGGGCATCGTCACGCTCAAGCAGCTGCGTGAAGGCCGCTCGTATGTGATTGTGGGGGCTTTTGTGGTGGCTGCAGTCGTTACCCCGCCCGACGTATTGTCTCAGGTGATGATGGCGGTACCGCTGTGGCTGTTGTACGAAGTAGGCATCGTGATGGCGATGCTGGTAAACAAGGAAAAACCGGATGTGGCGCATGGCTAACCCCAAACCGTTTCATTGGGGCGCAGTATTCAGCCTGCTGGCCCTGATCATGTTGAACCTGGCATGGGAGCTGTGGCTGGCCCCGCTGCGCCCAGGTGGTTCCTGGCTGGTTTTGAAGGCAGTTGTTTTGCTATTGCCCCTGATGGGCGTGCTGAAAGAGCGCGTGTATACCTACCAGTGGTCCAGTATGTTTATCCTGGCATTTTTTGCCGAGGGGGTGATGCGGGCCTGGGGGGATAAAGGCCTCTCGCAGCAGCTGGCCATGCTGGAAGTGTGGCTCACTGTGCTGTATTTCAGCAGCGTAGTGTTGTATGTAAGAGCCAAACGGCTGCAACTGTCATCCTAAGCAAGACAATCTTGGTTATCCTAAGCCAGCGCAATGCTGGCTTTTTTTTAGTTAGCGTTTCTTACAATTGGCAATAAGTTGTTAAAGATCAATCAAATGATACTTGCAGGTTTGCCAAGCCTTGCCGATAATGTATCCGATATAAAAAAGTGCCGCACAGCGAGCTGCCGAATAACGAAAAGCAAGGCCACACCTTGAAAAGAGCGTATGGATAAGCCTGAAACTAGCCCCACTACCGCAGGAATCACCCTGCGTGCCACGCACCTCGACCCTCTGCTGGATTGTCTGTTTGAGCTGACTCGCCTACACGGTGTCACCACTACGCGCGACTCGCTGATTGCCGGTATTCCCATGGAAGACCAGCGCCTCAGCCCTTCCATGTTTTCGCGTGCAGCACGCCGTGCCGGCCTGGCCTCGCGCGTACTACGCCGCCCGTTGAACCAGCTGCCCGCCGTGCTGCTGCCCGCCGTACTGATACTGAAAAACGACCAGGCTTGCTTGCTGCGGGAAGTCAGCAGTGACGGGAAGTTTCATATCAGCCCTGGCGAGCTGCCAGAATCGATACAGGTACTGACGCTGGAAGAGCTGCAGGCGATTTATACCGGCCTGACCATCGTCGTTAAACCACGTTTCCGCTTTGAAAAGCGCGTGCCGGAGCTGCAAAAAGCACGCAGTGAACACTGGTTCTGGCATGCCGTATTGCAAGGCCGCCCACTCTATCGCGATGCGCTGATTGCCGCCTTCTTCGTCAATTTTTTCGCACTCGCTTTTCCGTTGTTTTCCATGAATGTATACGACCGGGTGGTGCCCAATATGGCGTTCGACACGCTATGGGTACTGGCGGGGGGCGTAGCACTCATGCTGATCTTCGATTTTGTACTGAAGCTCACTCGGGGTTACCTGATTGATCTGGCCAGCAAGCGGGTGGACGTCATGCTATCGGCGCTCATCATGGAGCGCGTGCTCGGTATCCGCATGGAAGCCCGGCCGGCCTCGGTGGGGGCGTTTGCGGCCAACTTGCGTGCTTTTGAGTCGCTGCGTGATTTTATCGCCTCGGCCACCATCACCACCTTGGTCGATGTGCCTTTTGCTCTGCTGTTCCTGTTTGTGATGATGTGGATTTCGCCCTGGATGGTGCTGCCGCCAGTTATCGCCATCATCCTCATGCTGCTGTTGGCCTTTATTGTGCAGGCCAAGATGCACGAGCTGTCCGAAAGCACCTTCCGCGCCTCGGCACAGCGCAACGCGCATCTTGTGGAAAGCCTGGTGGGGCTGGAAACGGTCAAGACACTGGGGGCCGAAGGTGAGCTGCAGGGGCGCTGGGAAAAAGCCACCCTCTTTCTGGCCCAGATTGGTACCCGACTCAAGTTCTTGTCTGCCGTTACCATGAACCTGGCGGCGTTCATTCAACAGCTGATGTCAGTGGCCATTCTGGTTGTGGGGGTGTATCTGATCAAGGAAGGGCAGACCTCCGTGGGGGGGCTGATCGCCTGCACCATGCTGGCAGGGCGTGCCATTGCACCTTTGGGGGCGGTAGCCGGCCTGATGACGCAGTACAACAATGCCAAGTCATCGCTTACCTCGCTTGAAGGCTTGATGAAGCAGCCAGTGGAGCGCGAGCATGAAAGCACCTTCTTCCATCGTACGCATTTTAAAGGTGAGATCGAGTTCAATAATGTGGACTTTACTTACCCGAATAGCCCACTTGGGGCACTACATAATGTGTCGTTCCACATCAAGGCAGGCGAGCGCGTGGCTATTCTGGGCCGTGTGGGCTCGGGCAAATCAACCATACAAAAACTGGTGATGGGCCTGTATCAGACCCAGCAGGGCGCGGTGCGCATTGATGGCGTGAACGTGCAACAGGTCGATCCGGCCGAGCTGCGCCGCCATATCGGCTATGTTTCGCAAGACCCGGTACTGTTTTATGGCACGCTGCGCCAGAACATCAGCATGGGCCAGCCGCATGTGCACGATGCTACCATCGCGGCCGCCGCCGAGCTGGCCGGGCTAACCGAGTTTATCAACTCGCACCCCGATGGCTTTGACATGGTGATTGGCGAGCGTGGCGAATCGCTGTCCGGTGGTCAGCGCAAAGCGGTCACCATTGCCCGCGCCTTGCTGAATGCGCCACCAATATTGCTGCTGGATGAACCTACTAGCAATATGGATCACAGTACAGAAACGGCCATGAAGCGCACTTTCGAGAAAATCGTGGCGGGCAAGACCCTGATCCTGGTGACGCATCACACCGCATTGCTGGATCTGGTAGACCGGATTATCGTGATCGATCAAGGCCGCGTTTTGGCAGATGGCCCCAAGCAAGAAGTTGTGCAAGCCCTGCAGCAGGGTAAAGTGGGGAGGGCGCAAGCATGAAATGGCTAACAGCAATGCTGGATAAGCTGCGTAATACCAGTAACCCGTTTATACAGAAAATTCTGGGTTGGTCATCGGCGGAAGATTTGCAAGACCGGCAGGATTTTGCCTCTGACGCCGAGTGGGCCATCCTGGCGCAAGACCCGCGCCGCCCACGTATGTTCATCTGGACGATCGGCCTGTTTATCCTGTGTGCCTTGATCTGGTCTGCGCTGGCAACGCTAGATGAAGTAGCACGTGGCGAGGGCAAGGTGGTGCCCACTAGCCAGGTACAACATTTGCAAAGCCTGGATGGCGGCGTGGTATCGAAAATACTGGTGAAAGAGGGCGACATTGTCGACCGCGGCCAACTCTTGCTGCAGGTGGACAACACGCGATTTGTGTCGTCTCTTAACGAAAACCAGTCACAACTCCTCTCCTTGCAGGCCAAGTCATCGCGCCTGCGCGCCTTGTCCGAAGGCAAACCATTTAGCCTGCCGCCAGAAGTGACCACCAGGGCGCCCGAAATTGCACGCCAGGAAATGGACCTTTACCAGTCCAAGAGAATGGAGCTGGAGGCCAACTTGTCCATCGCTCGCCAGCAATTGGCGCAACGTAGCCAGGAGCTGAACGAGGCTCGCGCCCGGCGCGACCAGGCTAATCAAGGGCTGGAGCTGACTCAGCGCGAGTTGAATGTGACGCGGCCTCTGCTGAAGTCTGGTGCGGTGTCGGAGGTGGACATCCTGCGGCTGGAGCGCGACGTGTCGCGCTATCGCGGTGAGCGTGATATGTCTAATGCCCAGGTGCCCAAGATCCAGTCGGCGATTAGCGAGGCTTCCCGGAAGATTCAAGAGGTTGAGCTTACTTTCCGTAACCAGGCCAGTACTGAGCTCTCGGAAACGTTGGCCAAGCTGAGCACGCTGGGCGCCGGCAACGCGGCATTGCAAGACAAGGTAAAACTGACCGAAGTACGCTCGCCCGTACGTGGCGAGGTCAAGCGTTTGCTGGTAAATACGGTGGGTGGTGTGGTACAGCCGGGGCGGGATATCCTGGAGATCGTGCCACTGGATGAGTCACTGCTTATCGAGGCCAAAATCTCGCCACGTGATATTGCCTTCTTGCACCCGGGTCAGCGTGTCTTTGTGCGTTTCACTGCCTATGACTCTACTATTTATGGTGGTCTGAAAGGCTCTTTGCAGCAAATCGGTGCCGACTCGATAACTGATGAAAAGGGTAATACCTATTATGTGGTGCGCGTGAAGACAGATTCATCGCATTTGGGTAATCAAGGCAAGCTACCCATCATTCCGGGTATGACAGCTGAGGTGGATATCATTACAGGCAATAAAAGCGTGCTGAACTATTTGCTCAAACCTGTTTTGCGGGCAAAAGCACAGGCATTGAGTGAGCGATAATATGTATACCTTATTGATATCATCTAGCATTTCTTTGCAAGATCATTTGGCTGCGGCGCTTGGCACATTTATAGAAACTTTGCCATCGCTATGGGATTTGCCAACGTCAAACCGTTTTCGGCAGGGGGATCTCGTTTGGGTAGATGCTGATAATCAGGATCCTGATTTAATCAAGCGATTATGCAAAAGTGATTTTGGCCCCGCGCGGGTTATCGTACTAAGCAGTACGCCAACTGACAGTGCGGCCGTAGACTGGTTGGGTCTCGGTGCGGCGGGTTACCTGCATGCATTTTCGACACCAGAAACACTGCGGCAAACCATGGCAGTTGTTGAGTCAGGGGGGCTTTGGGTTGGTGTTGGCCTGATGCAGCAACTTTGCGCACGCTTTGGTCAGATAGCTAAACCCCAGCATGATTTAATGGCACAACTTACCGAAAGGGAGCGAGAAGTTGTGCAATACTTGAAAATGGGTAACAGCAATAAGCTGATTGCGAAGGAAATGGATATTTCCGAGCGCACAGTAAAAGCACACCTTACGGCCATCTTTGCAAAGTTCGATGTATCTGACAGGATACAGTTATTATTGAAATTGGCCGTATAAATCAATTTGCCCATTGGTACAATAGGTAAGCCAATAAAGCCCCAATACATTGCTGAGTATTACAACAATGTTTGGGGCTTTCATCATGGCGAACACTGCAACCGTTCAAGGCACTGTCGTAGCACTTTCTGGCAAAGTTATCGCAGTAGCGGCGGATGGCTCGACCCGAGTATTACAGCTAGGCGATAAGGTGTTCACGGGTGAACGCCTTATCGTCCCCGCAGATGCATTTATCGAACTGCGCGGCATGAATGGTAATATTGTCAGGGTTGCCGATGAGCGCAGTGTCACCATTACCGATGATGTATTTTCCCAAGCATCGATAGATGCCACCGATACAGCAATCGCCCCGCTCAATGCTGACGCACGTAATGTACTGGCTGCGCTTGAGCGTGGTCAGGATCCTTTGCAGGGGCTGGAGGATACGGCGGCAGGCTTAACCGGCGGGGCCGGTGAAAGTGGCGGTAGTTCGTTTGTACGGATTGCTCGTATTGCAGAAGGCGTGCAGGCGCTTGTGCTCACGGGTGAGAATGATGTCGGGATCATTTCAGCTCCCTTTACCACCACGGATGATCTGGTTGATACCACTGCGCCAGCGCTGACAGTCTTCTTGGACCCAGCTAGCGATAGCGGCACCAAGGGCGATGGCATCACCAACGATAATACCCCGACTATCAGCGGCACTGGCGAGCCAGGCAGCACCGTTACCATCACCACCCCAACTGGCGAAACCGTCAGCACCACCGTCAAGCCGGATGGTAGCTGGAGCGCTACGCCGACCCAGCCGCTGCCTGAAGGCAACAACACCGTTACCGTAAAAGCCACCGACCCGGCTGGTAATACCACCAGCGGCACCGTACCTGTTACCGTCGACACCAAAGGCCCGGCTCTGACCAGCCAGCTGGACCCAAACAGCGATAGCGGCACCAAGGGCGATGGCATCACCAACGACAATACCCCGACCATCAGCGGCACTGGCGAGCCAGGCAGCACCGTTACCATCACCACCCCAACTGGCGAAACCGTCAGCACCACCGTCAAGCCGGATGGTAGCTGGAGCGCTACGCCGACCCAGCCGCTGCCTGAAGGCAACAACACCGTTACCGTAAAAGCCACCGACCCGGCAGGTAATACCACTAGCGGCACCGTTCCTGTTACCGTCGACACCAAAGGCCCGGCTCTGACCAGCCAGCTGGACCCAAGTAGCGATAGCGGCACCAAGGGCGATGGCATCACCAACGACAATACTCCGACTATCAGCGGCACTGGCGAGCCAGGCAGCACCGTTACCATCACCACGCCAACTGGCGAAACCGTCAGCACCACCGTCAAGCCGGATGGTAGCTGGAGCGCTACGCCCACCCAGCCGCTGCCGGAAGGCAACAACACCGTTACCGTAAAAGCCACCGACCCGGCAGGTAACACCACTAGCGGCACCGTTCCTCTTGTGGTTGATTCGGCTGTGCCGAATGGTGGCCAGGCGCCCGAAGTTACCCTTACTGAAGATGGCAATAATGATGGCTTTATCAACCGTACGGAGGCGCAGGGCGATGCTGATGTAAAAGTCGCCTTCAATCGCGACCTGGTTTCGGTTGGTGATGTGGTGCAGATCAGTGCCGGGGGCGTCAGCAAAGATGTCACCATTTCGGCCACGGACAAGCTGAATGGCTATGTGACATCGTCTTTTGCTTTGCCCGCATCCGGTGACACGCTAACCGTTAATGCCCAGATTGTGGATGCTGCTGGTAACCGTAGTGCCACGGGGTCTGATAGCGCCAAGGTGGACTTGAGCAATCTGAATGTACCGGTGGTCAGCATTGTTGAAGACACCAATAACGATGGTTTGCTCAACAAAGTCGAGCTGCAAGGTTTGGTAGGCGTGGTGGTATCGCTGCCTGCCGGTGCTGTAGCCGGCGATCTGCTGACAATTCAGTCAACCGGTAGTGATACCAAAACCATTACCTTGACCCAAGCGCAGATTGATGCCGGTCGTGTGACCCTGGAGGTGCCGCCTACGGCGAGCGGTACTGATCTGGTGGTAACGGCACAGCTGAGCGATGCCGCAGGCAACCAGTCTGACAAGACAAGCGCCAAGGTCAGGATTGATACAGAGGCGCCCGCACTTACGGCGCAATTGGATCCTGCCAGTGATACCGGTACTAAAGGCGACAGCCTGACCAGTGACAACACGCCGACGATTAGTGGTACGGGTGAGGCCGGCAACACAGTAACGGTCACAACCCCGACAGGCGAAACACTGACAACCACGGTGCAGCCGGATGGTACCTGGACCGTTACCCCAAGCCAGCCGCTGCCTGACGGTAGCAATACCGTTACGGTCAAGGCGACCGATCCTGCCGGCAATACCACCACTGCCAATGTGCCGCTGGTAATCGATACCAGCAAGCCAGCATTGACTGCACAGCTGGACCCTACAAGCGACAGTGGCGCCAAAGGCGATGGTATTACCAATGACAATACGCCCACTATCATGGGCACGGGCGAGCCTGGCAATACCATTACGGTGACTACGCCGACGGGTGAAACCCTGACAACTACCGTCAAGCCGGACGGAAGCTGGAGCGTCACCCCTACCCAGCCGCTGCCGGAAGGCTCGGTGAATCTGCCGGTTACGGCCACAGACCCGGCAGGTAACACCACCAATGCCTCTGTCCCACTCACCATTGATACCGCGGTGCCTAATGGTAGTGCAGCGCCAGTCGTCACGCTGACAGAAGACAGCAATAACGATGGCTTCATTAACCGGACAGAAGCACAAGGTGAGGCAGATGTCAGTATCGCCTTCAACCGTAGCCAGGTAGCCGTGGGTGACCAACTGGTGGTAAGTAACGGCACCAGTAGTAAAACCATTACGCTAACGGCGGGCGATATTGCTGCCGGTGCAGTGAATACCAGTTTCCCATTGCCTGCCAGTGGCAACACGCTGACTGTGGATGCCTACTTTATGGATGCTGCGGGCAACCGCAGTGCCAGCGGCAGAGATAGTGCCAAGGTTGATCTGAGTGATTTGTCCGGCTTGCAGGTGGCGATTACCGAGGATGCCAATAACGATGGCATTATCAACAATAGCGAGCTGCAGGGTAATGTGGGGGTGAGCATCAGCCTGCCAGCAGGCGCTGTCGCAGGGGATTTGCTCACTATCACCTCTAGCGGTAACGCTACCCAGACCATCGTGCTAACACAGCCACAGGTGGATGCCCGCCAGGTGTTGCTGGACATACCTGCACCGGCCAATGGTAGCGAGCTGGTTGTTACTGCGCAGTTGAGCGATGCGGCGGGTAATCAGTCCAATACCGCGTCCGATAAAGCCACATTGATGACTGGCGAGCCAGGTGCGCCACAGGTACGCATAACCGAAGACAGTAATAACGACGGCTTGGTCAGCACCGCAGAGCTGAACGGCACGCTGGATACCCTCGTCACCTTGCCGGCCACCGCTCAGGCGGGTGACAAATTGCTGGTCACCGTGAATGGTGTAGATCAGCCGGTACGCGTGCTGACAGCCGCCGATATCGCCGCAGGTGCGGTGAGCCTTGCTGGTATCAACAATCCCGGTGATGGTGCAACGGTCAATGTCAGCGCCCGCATCGAAGACCAGGCAGGCAACCTGGGGCCAGTAGGTTCGGATAGCGTCAAGATGGATCTGACGCAGTTTACCGGCTTGGCGATTCGCATCACCGAAGATGAAAACAATGATGGCCTGATCAGTGCTGGTGAGCTGAAAGACAACGATATCGACGTTCGCGTTACCTTGCCGCAAGGTGCTGCGCCAGGGGATAGCCTGTCGGTCAGTGCCAGTGGCAACGTGGCCCAGGTATTCACGCTGACCGCAGCACAGTTGGCCGCAGGTTTTATCGATATCAGCTTTAACCCCACTGCCAATAACACCGACTTTGTTGTGACCGCCAACATTACCGACGTGGCGGGTAATCGTTCCGGTCCGGTAACCGATACGGCTCGTCTGCAGTTATCTGCGCCTGGTGTGCCGGTGGTGAACATCCTTGAAGACCAGAACAACGACGGCTTCATCAACGCGGCAGAGAAGCAGGGCAATGTAGATATCAGCGTCACCCTGCCAGCCACTGCGCAAGCAGGGGATAAGCTGCTGGTCAGTGTGGATGGCGTAGCGCAAACACCACGGGTACTGACTGCTCAGGATATTGCCAATGGTAGTGTGCTAGTAGACAACGTCAGCCAGCCTGCCGAAGGTGGCACCCTTACTGTCACTGCTCAGGTAGAAGACAAGGCCGGCAATCTGGGTGGTATCGGTAGTGATAGTGCCAAGCTGGATACGGTGGCACCGGCACTGACCGCTGGTCTGGACCCAGCCAGTGATAGTGGTACCGTCGGCGACAGCATCACCAACGACAACACCCCCACCATCAGCGGCACCGGTGAGCCAGGCAACAGCATCAAAGTGACCAGCCCGACTGGTGAGGTACTCACCACCACGGTGAAACCAGACGGCAGCTGGAGCGTTACCCCAACCCAGCCGCTGCCAGAAGGCGCGGCCAACTTCCCGGTGGTCGCTACCGACCCAGCTGGTAATACCACAAGCTCAACAGTGCCACTTACTATCGATACGCAAGTGCCGAATAATGGCAATGCAGTGGGCGTCGACATTGTAGAAGACAGCAATAATGATGGCTTGCTCAACCGTGCAGAAGCCCAAGGAGATGTAGACGTCAAAGTCTCGTTCAATGGCAATCTGGTTGCCGTTGGCGACAAAGTCTCCATCAATAACGGTACGCTTACCCAGACTGTTGCCATTACCGCGCAAGATAAAGCCAACGGCTTTGTCACCACCAGCTTCCCGCCACTGGCAGATGGTGCCACCCTGGTGGTGAAAGCCAGCATTGTCGATGCAGCGGGTAACCGTAGCGGAGAAGGGCAAGACACGGTCAAGGCCGATTACACCCAGTTCAGTGGCATGGCTGTTCGCATTGTCGAAGACGAAAATAATGATGGCCTGATCAGTGCCAGCGAACTCAAAGACAACGATCTAGACGTACAAGTTACGCTGCCTGCCGGTGCCGCCGTAGGTGATACCGTTACGGTTACCGGTAGCGGTAACGTTAATCAGGTCTTCATCCTTACTGCACAGCAAGTAGCGGATGGGGTGCTAAATATCAGCTTTAACCCTACCGCCAATAACACGGACTTTGTTACCACCGTCAGCATCGTTGATCCTGCGGGCAATAAAGCCGGCCCGGTGCAAGATACAGCACTCCTACAGCTTACTGCCCCAGGCCTGCCTATCGTTACCATCACCACCGATCAGAACAACGATGGCTACATTAATGCCAGCGAACTGACTGGCAATATTGCAGCCAGTGTCACTCTGCCCGCTACTGCAGCGCAGGGCGACAAGCTGGTTTACAGCATTAATGGTGTGACTCAGCCTGCCATTACCCTGACCCAGGCAGATATTGTTGCCGGTAGTGTGAGCTTGCCAAGCATCGTCTCTCCGGGTGAAGGCCAGGAGCTGGTTGTCACCGCACAGGTTGTTGATAAGGCAGGGAATCAAGGTGGCACCGGTAGCGATAGTGTCAAAATTGACACCACCGGCCCAGCCCTTACCGCCCAGCTCGACCCGAGCAGCGACAGCGGCACGCCAGGCGATGGCATCACCAATGACACCACG
>NZ_VMTV02000259.1 GCF_007644035.1 Vogesella mureinivorans
CGGGTCCGGGCCAGTGTCGGCCGGGCTGGCGTCGGCATCGTCCTCGGCGACTTCTTCCTCTTCCTCGTCCTCGACCTCGGCGTCATCGGCCACCACCACGGGCTCGGGTACCGGCTCGTCGATGGTGTCGAGGAAGCCGACCACGATCTCGTTGAGGCGCTTCTTGCCCTCGAGATGCTGGTCGTAATCCTCCAGAAGCATCTGCACCGACCACGGGAAGCTGGCCAGTGCGCCCTGCACCTGCAGCAGGCCTTCCTCGATGCG
>NZ_VMTV02000972.1 GCF_007644035.1 Vogesella mureinivorans
CTCGTGCTCTCGTTCGCTGCAGCCACGGCCGGCGGCATCATGCGCGACGTCTTGCTGGCCGCGACGCCGCCCACCTCGCTGGTCGACTGGCGCTATCTCGCGGTGTCCAGCGCCGCCGGACTGCTGACCTTCTTCCGCCACGCCGACGTCGAACGCATGCGCAATCCGGTGCAGTTCTTCGATGCTGCAGGACTGGGCCTGTTCGCCGTGCTCGGCGCCAGCAAGGCGCTGGCCGCAGGCCTTGGGCCGGTGGGCGCGGTGATG
>NZ_VMTV02001067.1 GCF_007644035.1 Vogesella mureinivorans
CCGGTCGCTTCGTCCTTCTCCTCCAGCATGGCGATCGTGCCGGCCGTGTTCATGGACGAGTTCCAGGCCATGTTCGCCATGTAGAGGAACAGCACGTCGATCGGATAGGGATCGCCCGCGTGGGCGTTGGCGATCACCATGTGCATCAGTCCATGGGCCGCGATCGGCGCATCCCAGGAAAAGGCTTTGTCGAGCCGGGCCGGCCGCCCTTCCGCGTCGACCAGCAGATCCTCCGGCCCCAGCGGAAAGCCCAGATGCGGCCCT
>NZ_VMTV02000853.1 GCF_007644035.1 Vogesella mureinivorans
GTGCGCGGCGTGGTCGCGGTCAAGGACATGCGCAAGCAGGAGCAGTTCGAGGTGCCGCGCGAGGATCTGGTGCGCGCGCTGCGCGTCGAGCTGGAGCAGGCGCGGGCCATGGCCGGACGCGGCAGCCACGGCGGCTGAAGCGCTTTCGGCTGGGGCTACGCGCTGGCGCGGCCCGGATCAGGTTCAGGTCCAGAGTCGCGTCAGCAGGTCCACGACCTCGGTCGACAGAAAGACAGAGGGGGTGATGGTGCGGAGGCGGAGCGT
>NZ_VMTV02000748.1 GCF_007644035.1 Vogesella mureinivorans
GGAACGGCTCGAACAGATGGGCGCGCGCGTCCGGCGACAGGCCGGGGCCGGTGTCGCTGACCCAAAGCTCGACCATGTCGCCGGCCAGCGCCGAGCCGACCTTCAGCTGCCGGACCGGCGACGTCGCCATGGCCTCGATCGCATTGCGGAGCAGGTTGTTCAGAACCTGCTCGATCTGGACTCGGTCGACCTCCACCAGATCGGCGAGGCGATCGAGTCGCCGTTCGGGCCGGAAGCCGGCCGCCTGCGGCAGCTGCGATACCG
>NZ_VMTV02000887.1 GCF_007644035.1 Vogesella mureinivorans
CTCGTTACCGTAATCATTGGTTTTGCGCTGGCTGGTGTCGCCGTAGGTGCATTGGTCCCACTGACCTTTTCCGCCGCAGGTCGTTTAGATGAAAATCGACGAGATGAAATTATTGCCCCGCTTTGGCTTATTTTTCGACATGATCCTGCACAATCTATTTATCCTCAACACGGGCATGCTTGGGGAGAATTTATTTATGCATTCAATGGTGTTATGGAAGTGAATATTCATCAGATGAATTATATTACTCCACCACCTTATGGG
>NZ_VMTV02000076.1 GCF_007644035.1 Vogesella mureinivorans
GATATTCGGCGCTGCCGTGAATGTCGCTGTTGAGGCCATCGGCAGACACCGTGAGCCCCTCGAGCGACTTCGCCGAAAACCGCTTCTTCAGCGCTTCTTCGAACTCGGTGGCGCGGAACACCCCGTCACCGCCCGCACCGGTCACTGCAACACGGACATCCGACGGACGCCGCGCGACGAACACGCCGACCAGAGCGTAACGCGACGCCTGATTGCGGAATTTCTGATACGCGGCCTTTTTCGGCAGCGGAAACATGACGCGGG
>NZ_VMTV02000288.1 GCF_007644035.1 Vogesella mureinivorans
CACGGGGAGCCGGCAGAGATCGGCCCGAGCAAGAGAGGAAAGCCCACAGCCATGAATGCTCCGATGATGAACGCGGCGCCCAGCCATCCCAGCCACGCAAACCTGGGCATGGACGAGGACACCTTCGAGCAGTTCGCCGACCAGCTCACCCGCTATGTCCGCGAGCGCCTGATCCCCGCCGAACCGCAGGTGATCGCCGAGGACCGCGTTCCGGACGAGATCGTGGGCGAGATGCGCGAAATGGGTCTGTTCGGCCTGTCGGTG
>NZ_VMTV02000556.1 GCF_007644035.1 Vogesella mureinivorans
ATGATTATTTTCCCGCGTGAGCAAAGTTACATCGGCACCTTAGTTGACGATCTCTGTACCAAAGACTTGCGCGAACCTTACCGAATGCTCACGTCTCGATCTGAATACCGGCTGCTGTTGCGTTCAGATAATGCCGATCAACGTTTGACCCCGCTTGGACGAGAAATCGGTTTAATTGATGATCGCCGGTATTCCTTATTCACCCGCAAACAGCAAAATATTGCCGCTGAAAAGCAACGGCTGGAAACAACGCGGATTAAAGAG
>NZ_VMTV02001072.1 GCF_007644035.1 Vogesella mureinivorans
CCCAGTTGCCGAGGTGCGGCGCGCAGACGACCAGGCCGCGCCCGGCGGACAGCGCCGCACGGAACAGGTCCTCGCCGGCCACCTCGCGGACCAGGCCCAGGTTCTCGGCCTGCGGGCGGGTCCACAGCCGGCAGGTTTCGGTGAGCGTGCGGCCGGCATCGCGCATCACCTCGACCAGCAGCGCTGCGCGGGCATCGGCGTCGAGCTCGGGCAGGCAGAGCTCAAGGTTGCGGCGGGCGATGCGGGTCTCGCGGTTGTTGAAACGCCGGGCGAGGTCGCCAAGCGCCGCGCCAATCGCATGCAGCGCACGCAGCGGCAAGCGGCCGATGATCCGCATCAGGGCGTGCAGCAGGGCGGCGAGCGCGCGATCGCGGCCGCGCGGTTCGGGGGCGCTGGACATGCGCGGAGTTTAGCCCGGATAGTCCGCCGCCCCTGCCCGCC
>NZ_VMTV02000815.1 GCF_007644035.1 Vogesella mureinivorans
AGGCTGTGAAGGAGCTAAACCGCACCGAGGTTCTGACGGTCTTTCTGGTTGAGCAGAATGCATTCCACGCGCTCAAGCTGGCGCATCGCGGCTACGTGATGGTCAACGGCAATATCACGATGAGCGGAACGGGCGCCGAACTGTTGAAGCGCGAGGAGGTGCGTGCCGCCTATCTCGAAGGCGGAAGGCACTGAGGGGCGAGCGATGGAAAATCAGAACACGCTGATCTGGGAAGTCACGATCTGGGAGTTCGTCTTCGTCACG
>NZ_VMTV02000636.1 GCF_007644035.1 Vogesella mureinivorans
GACATGACTGACCCAGACTGGGAACCAGTAATGAAACGTGCAGCAGCAATCGTGACTAACCGTGGTGGTCGTACTTGTCATGCAGCCATTATTGCTCGTGAATTAGGTGTTCCTGCCATCGTAGGTTGTGGTAATGCCACAGAAGTGCTTGTCGATGGACAGGGTCTGGTCCCTTTCTTTAAGGAGAATCCCTTACTTCGAGTAGAGCGCCGCGTCAGTCTTTTTGGCTGTATTCATAACTTCGCGGGGCCGAATACGGACTGG
>NZ_VMTV02001177.1 GCF_007644035.1 Vogesella mureinivorans
TGGCATAGTGGTCCAGCAATCTATTGGTTGCACTCATATGTTTTGCTCCATACCGCTGACAACTTCAACCAACTGTATAAGTAAAATATCCAGCTCACTGTCCTTAATCACGTAAGGCGGCATCACATAAACCAATTTACCAAACGGACGAACCCAAATACCACGACGTACAAATTCTTGTTGTAAGGTTTTCATATCTACATTAACGGTGAGTTCAACCACACCGATTGCTCCCAATACACGGACATCAGCAACATGCTTGAATGATTGTAATGGTGTCAAATGGCGATTAAGCTGAGTTTAGATACGCTGAATATTGTTTTGCCAATCTTGATTGATGAGTAATTCAGTGCTTTTTACCGCCACAGCACAAGCTAAAGGATTTGCCATAAAAGTAGGACCATGCATAAATACCCCCGCCTCTCCCTGACTAATCGTTT
>NZ_VMTV02000895.1 GCF_007644035.1 Vogesella mureinivorans
GTCGACTTCGAGCTGCTGCATCCGCCCGAGCACTTTCCCTACCTGCGCAATGAAAGCAGCTGCGTGTTGCGTGTGCAGGCCGGCGAACAGGTCGCTCTGCTGGCGGGCGATATCGGTGCGCTGATCGAACAGCGCCTGCTGCGCGAGCAGCCTGAGCGGATGCGCGCCGACATCGTCCTGGTGCCGCACCACGGCAGCGCCAGCTCCAGCAGCGAGGCCTTCGTGCGTGCCGTGGGCGCGGAACATGCCCTGGTCGCTGCCGG
>NZ_VMTV02001128.1 GCF_007644035.1 Vogesella mureinivorans
CGATCGGCTGGCTCCCTAGACAGAATCACGCCGCCATGCGCACGGGAATTTGAATGATAAACTCTGCCCCTTGACCCGGAGCAGAAACGCAGTCTAAGCTGCCGCCGTGCGTTTCTGTAATAATCTGATAGCTGATTGACAGTCCTAGCCCAGTTCCTGCGCCAACAGGCTTGGTTGTATAGAAGGGGTCAAACAATCGTCGCCGCGCATCCTCGCAAATCCCAGGTCCGTTATCGCGGATGCGAATGACGATGCGATCGCCC
>NZ_VMTV02000893.1 GCF_007644035.1 Vogesella mureinivorans
GGCACGGGCGATCGCAATTCGCTGTCTTTGTCCGCCCGATAGATTCACGCCGCGCTCACCCACCCAGGTTTGATAGCCATTGGGAAACTGCGAGATGAACTGATGCGCGTTCGCCACTTTTGCCGCCTGCTCGACCTGAGCGCGATCGAACTGTGGTTGACCAAACGCGATATTTTGCGCGATCGTCCCGGAAAACAACACGGTTTCCTGCGGCACAATTCCGATCTGTCGGCGTAGACTCCGCAAAGTCACTGATTGAATAT
>NZ_VMTV02000988.1 GCF_007644035.1 Vogesella mureinivorans
CGAAGAGAACCTAGAAAAAATAATAGTTTGAAAGCCAGAGTAACACAATAACCTCGCCAAAGAAAATCGGATTAGGGGAGAAAAACCCCGAAGCCAAAAGAAGAGGGAAACGAATTGTTTCCAGAGCAACAAACTCAACAAAATGGAGAGTTTGATCCTGGCTCAGGATGAACGCTGGCGGTCTGCTTAACACATGCAAGTCGAACGGGAATCTTAGGATTCTAGTGGCGGACGGGTGAGTAACGCGTGAGAATCTGCCTTCAGGACGGGGATAACAGTTGGAAACGACTGCTAAGACCGGATGTGCCGAAAGGTGAAATATTTATAGCCTGAAGATGAGCTCGCGTCCGATTAGCTAGTTGGCGGAGTAAAAGCCCACCAAGGCGACGATCGGTAGCTGGTCTGAGAGGACGATCAGCCACACTGGGACTGAGACACGG
>NZ_VMTV02000805.1 GCF_007644035.1 Vogesella mureinivorans
GGTCGCGATCGTCATGCTGCCCGTCGGCGTGCTGATCGCGGTGATCGCGATGCGCATGCTGGGCATGAACTCCAACATCATGAGCCTGGGCGGCATCGCGATCTCGATTGGCGTGATGGTCGACGCGGCGATCGTGATGATCGAGAACGCGCACAAGCACATCGAGCGCTCCGACGGCTCCCGCAGCCGGACCCAGCTGATCATCGATGCCTGTCGCGAGGTCGGGCCGGCGCTGTTCTTCAGCCTGATGATCATCACCGTCT
>NZ_VMTV02000344.1 GCF_007644035.1 Vogesella mureinivorans
GATCTCGCATGGACCGATTCGCCCGCCAGCTCACCGTATTCATCCTCGCGGTGTCGGTGCTGGTGCTGCTGCTGGCGGTCTGGCTGCATGGCACCGACTGGACCGAGGCCTTCCTCGCCGTGGTCGGCTTGGCGGTGGCAGCCATTCCCGAAGGTCTGCCCGCGGTCATGACCATCACCCTGGCCATCGGCGTGCAGCGCATGGCCGCGCGCCGCGCCATCGTCCGCCAGCTGCCGGCGGTGGAGACGCTGGGCTCGGTGACG
>NZ_VMTV02000111.1 GCF_007644035.1 Vogesella mureinivorans
CTGTGGCTCATCGGTGGCGACCGCTGCGACCATGGGTCAGGTGGCCCTGCCGGAGCTGCGTCGCTACAAGTACTCCAACTCGCTGGCAGTGGGTTGCCTGGCGGCCGGCGGCACCCTGGGCATTCTCATCCCGCCCTCGGTGGTGCTGGTGATCTACGCCATCCTCGCCCAGCAGAACATCTCCACGCTGTTCATGGCCGCCTTCGTGCCGGGCATTCTCGCCGTCATCGGCTAAATGATCGCCATCGCCATCTATGTGCGCC
>NZ_VMTV02000351.1 GCF_007644035.1 Vogesella mureinivorans
GAGGAGATGATGTGGGAGTAGTTCAGGAAAAACGAATGCCCAGAAAAAGAGTTGGACAATCAGAGGTATATTTCGAAACAGTTCGACATAACATGTGCCAATAAAGGCAAGTGGCTTGTTGGGAATCGTACGCAAGATTCCGATTAACGAACCCAGCAGGAAAGCGATAAAAAATGCAAGTACCGCAGTCCAAACCATGGTCCAGACACCTGAACCTAAGAGTTGTAACCATGTTGGTGCATCAGCAACAGGAGAGTAACTTT
>NZ_VMTV02000483.1 GCF_007644035.1 Vogesella mureinivorans
TGTGCAGCACGCAGCCGATTTCCGGGAAGCGGCGGTAGATCTGGGTGTGCAGGCCGGTTTCGGCGGACGGGCGCAGTTCGGTCTCCACGCCGCGGCCGTCAAGGTCGACCACCATGATGTCGGCGGGCGTGAGCCGGCCCTTGTCGCGGCCGGACACGGTGACCGCGATCAGCTCGCCGTCGAGGCGCATCGAGAAGTTGCTGCTGGTGGCCGGCGTCCAGCCCAGCCGGGCCAGATCGGCGGCAGCGGTGATGATGTCGTTG
>NZ_VMTV02000456.1 GCF_007644035.1 Vogesella mureinivorans
GGCCAGTTCGAGGTCATCACCAAGGCCGATGAGTCGCCGGTGACCCGCGCCGACGTCGAGAGCGAGCAGGCCATCCGCCGCGTGCTGACCGAGGCCTTCCCCGAGCACGCCATTTACGGCGAGGAGGAGGGAACCACGGGCAGTGGCGACTGGCTGTGGCTGGTCGATCCCATCGACGGCACCAAGAGTTTCGTGCGCGGCTATCCGATGTTCAGCACCCAGATCGCCCTGATGTTCCGCGGCGAGCTGGTGCTGGGAGTGTC
>NZ_VMTV02000747.1 GCF_007644035.1 Vogesella mureinivorans
TGGGCCAGGGCGATGTTGACGGTGAACGCCTCGCGCTCGCCCACGAAGGCCTTGGTGCCGTCCAGAGGGTCGATCAGGAAAAAGGCGTTCTCCGCGTCGGGCGTTCCGTCCGCGGCGCAGGCCTCCTCGGCCACGGTCTGGACGCCGGGGTAGAGCGCGGTCAGCCGCTCGACGATCAGGGCTTCGGCCTTCTGGTCGGCCTCGGTCACCGGGCTGTCGTCAGCCTTGGTGGTGACGGCGGCGCCGGCGCGCCAGTAGGGCAG
>NZ_VMTV02000951.1 GCF_007644035.1 Vogesella mureinivorans
GAATCGGCCTGCATTCCCAGCCGCGCCAGCCTGATGACCGGGCAGTACGGCCCGCGCACCGGTGTCACCCAGACCGATGGCCTGGTCAAGAGCGGTGACGCGCACAACTTTCCGTGGCTGCAGCCCGGCGGCGCCCCGACCGCGGGCGACTACTTCCGCGAGCTCGGCTACAGCACGCACTACTTCGGCAAGTGGCACGTCAGCGATCCCCCCGAGCACAGCCTTGAAGGCTTCGGCTTCGGCGACTGGGAGCTGTCCTGGCCCGAGCCGCACGGCGCCCTGATCAACAACCTCGGCGCCTACCGCGACTACCAGTTCGCCGATCTCACCTGCAGCTTCCTGCGCGGCCGGGCGCTGGGCGTGCCCTTTGCGCGCAGCAGCGGACGCGTTTCCGCCGATGCGCCGGAGGTGTCCGAGGTGCCGGTGCCAAAGCCCTTCT
>NZ_VMTV02000823.1 GCF_007644035.1 Vogesella mureinivorans
TTGAGATAGTCTGCAACTTGGTAATCTCGAACTGGATGAGCCGACTGACCCCAGCCTATCAAATCTGGAGCTAAGACGCGGTAAGTGGTAGCAAAAGCTGGGTACACCTTCGACCACTCATAAGCAGACGACCCTCCACCAAAGCCATGCAGAAAGATTAACGGCGGCAAATCTGCACCTTGTCGGGGTAATGACCAAGGTTGGTCTAGTGCGCTGTAGTAAACCATTGACCCCAGTGAGGTTTCGATAACTTTTTGTTCAAA
>NZ_VMTV02000901.1 GCF_007644035.1 Vogesella mureinivorans
ATATTTTGGCTCCCCCCTTATTCACCCGAACTCAACTTAATTGAAATCTTATGGAAGTTTATGAAATATGAATGGATAGAGATAGAGGCTTATCGGGACTGGAAAAGTTTAGTAAAGTATGTCAAAAATGTGCTAAAAAAAGTCGGAACCGAATATGTAATTAATTTTGCTTAAGCACTTAACTCTAACCAATTACTTAACTCTTGTGCTAACCAATCAAGTTCTTCTGTTTTTAGATAGCCAAAGAAACGGGTTTCGCTGTC
>NZ_VMTV02000369.1 GCF_007644035.1 Vogesella mureinivorans
ACGCTCCACCGCCTCGGCATTCAGGCGTTCGAGCCGGTGCTGATCGAGGGCAAGGCGATCCAGCTCCACCCGCTGGTCTGCTCGGCGTTCAACGCCGACTTCGACGGCGACCAGATGGCCGTGCACGTTCCGCTGAGCCTCGAGGCGCAGCTGGAAGCGCGCGTGCTGATGATGTCGACCAACAACATCCTGTCGCCCGCGAACGGCAAGCCGATCATCGTGCCGTCGCAGGACATGGTGCTGGGCCTTTATTATCTGTCGAT
>NZ_VMTV02000095.1 GCF_007644035.1 Vogesella mureinivorans
GCTACACAGATGCCCATCGACGGCTTGCCCCTGAGCAGGCCTACCCAAGTTGTCTCACGGATGCGGAGTGGGCATTGGTGCAGGACATTTTCAGCAACGAGGGCGGCCGCGGCCTGCCGCCGCGTTACGCGCGGCGTTCCTTGGTCGACGCGTGTTGCTACGTCGTCCGGACCGGGTGCGCGTGGCGCATGCTGCCGCGGGAGTTTCCACGTTGGCAGAACGTCTATCGCACCTTTCGGCGGTGGAGCGAGCAGGGCAAGTT
>NZ_VMTV02000148.1 GCF_007644035.1 Vogesella mureinivorans
GGGCTGTGCCCTCAGCGGTGCGCGCAGTGCTGCAGCCGCACCGGCTGCTACAGCAGGATCAGCGTGCCGAGGCCGAGGAAGGCGAAGAAGCCGAACACGTCGGTGACCGTGGTCAGGAAGATGCTGCTGGCCAGCGCGGGATCGAAGCCGAGACGCTTCAAGGTCAGCGGCACGGCGACACCGGCGAGGCTGGCTGCGGTCAGGTTGATGACCAGCGCGGCGAAGATCACGCCCGACAGCGCGGCGTCGCCGAACCACAGCC
>NZ_VMTV02000509.1 GCF_007644035.1 Vogesella mureinivorans
TTGCAGCATTGCCAGGTTTTGCAGTGATTAGTCATGCTTTAGGACATACTTTTACCAATCCATTGGTCAATGGTGCAGTTACGACCACTGTTTTAGCAGGGATTACAGGTTCAGCCTCAGGCGGTATGAGTATTGCGTTGAGTGCAATGGCTGATCAGTACAATGCCGCAATCGCTGCAATGGGAATTCCTGCTGAGGTGATGCATCGTATCGTCGCAATGGCTTCAGGAGGTATGGACACCTTACCTCATAATGGCGCAGT
>NZ_VMTV02000230.1 GCF_007644035.1 Vogesella mureinivorans
TTGAAGTAAGCAACACGCATCGCCAAGTAAGTGTTGGCGAATAGTTTGATGGCTTCTGCCTCAGTAGAGTCAGTAAATAAAACTGGACTATCTTTTTTAATTGCGCCTTCGATCAGCAAATCAGCAAACTGTTGCGCACGCTCAGACTTTTCACCCACAATAATACGGGATGGGTATAAATTGTCATGTAGGGCTTTGCCTTCACGTAAAAATTCAGGTGAGAAAATAACATTCTCAGTATTAAATTTTTCTTTTAAATTTT
>NZ_VMTV02000025.1 GCF_007644035.1 Vogesella mureinivorans
ACGGCGAACCAGGGATACAGGCCGGGCTTCTGGGTGCCGGGTCGGCCCTTGTGGTCGAAGTTCATCGTGCCCTTGGGCGAGCAGAAGCGCATGCGCGTGCAGATGTTGATGATCGCGCGCAGGCGATCCATGCCGTCGAGCTTGGGGCTCCAGGTCGCCGGGTTGTTGCCGAACATGCCGCGCAGCAGCTTGACGTGGTTGGGGCCGGCAAGCCTGCTCTCGACCTCGTGCGCGCGGGCCAGCGCGATCCGCGGCGTCCATT
>NZ_VMTV02000528.1 GCF_007644035.1 Vogesella mureinivorans
TGCTGTTCGTGCCCGAGCGCGCGCCCTTCGACTTCCAGTTCGACCGCGACCAGCGCAAGGGGCTGAAGCTCTACGTCAAGCGCGTCTTCATCATGGATGCGTCGGAGCAGATGCTGCCCAGCTACCTGCGCTTCGTGCGCGGCGTGGTCGATTCCGACGACCTGCCGCTGAACGTCTCGCGCGAGCTGCTGCAGAACAACCGCCAGATCGAGAAGCTGAAGTCGGCGGTCTCCCGCCGCGTCCTCGACCTGCTGGACCGTCTGGCGCGCGAGGACGCCGAGAAGTACCTCAAGTTCTGGAACGCTTTTGGCAGCGTGCTGAAGGAGGGCGTCAGCGAGGACACCGCCAACGCCGAGCGCATCGCCAAACTGCTGCGCTTCGCAAGCACCAAGAGGGCCAAGTCGCACGAGCTGCACGCGCTGGAGGACTACGTCGCG
>NZ_VMTV02001159.1 GCF_007644035.1 Vogesella mureinivorans
CTGAACGTTCGCAGCGACGAGCTGGTGTTCACTTCCGGCACCACCCAGGCCATCAACCTGGTCGCCTACAGCTATCTGCTGCCCAAGCTGCAGGCTGGCGATGTGATCCTCGCCAGCCGCATGGAGCATCACGCCAACCTTGTGCCTTGGCAGCTGATCGCCGAACGCACCGGCGCCACCGTGCTGCCGGTCGAGATCCTGCAGAACGGCGAGCTTGATCTCGTCGACCTTGAGAAGAAGCTGGATGGCCGCGTCAGGCTCT
>NZ_VMTV02000883.1 GCF_007644035.1 Vogesella mureinivorans
GTTGCCGAGCTTCCAGCCGCTCATCTGGAAGGCGCCGTCACCGACCAGGATCAACGGCCGCTCGCCGCTGGTGGCCTGCATGCCGATGCCGGCGGGCACGCCGAAGCCCATCGAGGCGTAATAGCCGGGCGCGACCAGCGGCGCGGGTTTCAGCTCCATCGCCGCGAACAGGCAGTCGCCGATGTCGGAGGCGATCGGCGGCGTGCCGTGGCGCTCGAAGCAGGCGTTCAGCGCGGGGGCGAGGTCGGCCGCGCAGAGCGCG
>NZ_VMTV02000618.1 GCF_007644035.1 Vogesella mureinivorans
GCGCCCTGGCCCTGGCGCAAAGCCTGGCCGACACCGCCAGCGCCCAGCTCGCCGACCGGCAGGAAACCGGCCCCGCAGAAATCAAACCCGACAACAGCCCAGGCGCCAAAAAAACCGACGGCCACCTGCAGCACCACGCCGAAGCGCTACGTGCCTGGGAAGCCGGCAGCAACACCGACGCAGACGGCAAAACCGCCAAAGATCAAGCCGGCCAGCAGCCGCTGCTCATCCTCAGCGCCCCGGCAGGGTTGGCCGCATCAACAGATAACAGCCTGACGTTGGCCGCAGGCAGCAATATCGACAGCGTCGCCCTGCGCGACAGCAACCAGACCAGCGGCCGCCGCTGGCTGCACAACGTCGGCCAGCACATCAGCCTGTTTGTGGCGGGGGTAAAAGACAAAGTCAGCCTGAAGCTGATTGCGGCGAAAGGCAAAGTGCAGATTCAGGCGCAAAGCGACGCGCTGGAGCTGACGGCGGATAAGGATGTAACGGTCACGTCGTGCAAAGGCAAGGTGGTCATCGCCGCCAAGCAGGACATTCTGCTGGCCAGCGGCGGCGGCTACATCAAGCTGTCTGGCGGCAATATCGATATCCACTGCCCCGGCAATATCAGCATCAAAGGCGCAAAGCACGAGCTAAGCGGCGGGGGGAGCCTTGCGGCCAACCTGCCACCCTTGCCACAACCGGGCAAACACTGGATTGCGGCAAGCTTGATGGATGCAGACGGCCAACCGGTTACCGGGGCCAAATACAAGATCCGTTTTGATAGCGGCATGACGCATACCGGCGTGCTGGATCAATCCGGCATTGGGCAGCGCCACCAAGCCGTGCCACTGGAACCCGCACAAGTCACATACGAATTGCCGCCACCAAAAAAAGAAACGGCGCCAGACCCATTAAAACCATTGCAGCAGCACATTGAACAAAAGCTACCCGCTGGCGGCAAACAAGGAGGTGCCTGATGGACGATCTGGAACAAGCCCTGGCCTGGTTCCGCTCGGCACCCAAAGGCTGGATGGATGGTGCAGGAAACAAGCTGGAAGCCACCGGCCAATGGATATGGGAGGTCATACAGGGCGATTTCAACGATAACCAGAGCACCGGGCAGATTGCAACAGGCACACTGATTTCGATGATCCCGTTTGTCGACCAGATTTGCGATGTGCGGGACCTGGTAGCCAACTGCCGCAATATCCAGAAAGACAGCAACAATACCGGTGCCTGGGTAGCCTTGGCGCTAACGCTGCTGGGGCTGTTTCCGGTGCTGGGGTCTTTTGCCAAGGGCGCACTCAAAGTCATGTTTCTATACCTGCGCAAGGCAGGTTTTGATGCGGCAGGCAAAGTCGCCAACAAGAAAGCCTATGATGCGGCCATTGGCGGGCTGAACAAACTGCTGGACCAGCCTGCTGTTCGCAAGACCCTCAGCGCCTTGCGCATTTACAACCCGTATCGCTATCTGGCAGAGCAAATTCGCTTACTGAAGGGCAAGATCAACCTGCAGGCGCTCATGAAAAAGTTTGACGAGCTAGCCGATGTTGCCAAAGCCATCCTGCAACGGGCGGCGGACTGGGGGCCATCATCGATCAAACAGCCCATCCAGCGCACTATCCAGATGATTACAGACGTACGCAGCAAGGCCAATGAGGGTCTGAAAAAGGCACTACAACCCCTGAATGACACGCTGGAGAAGCTGGCGAGGCGACTGGACATTGAGGGTGACAAAGCGTACCGCGCGGTAGTGGACAGAGTGAATTCGCACACCTTCCGTCGTATCGACGACGCGACCGAGGCGGCGCTGATCCGTGAGCACAGGCCCAAGTGGGCGGATGTTACCAAGCACGTAGCATTTCCTAAATTGAGGAATTTACCCCCTTCTGCAAATGCCAAAATCCACGCCGGCTGGCCGAACGTTGATGCGACCAACGGGCCGCTAAAAGAAGCATACAAAACCTTTGACCGCAGCATGCGCGCCAGTGAGGTGCTGCCGGGTGAAAAACTGTACCGGGTGGTAGATCCCAAATCCAGCGACAACAGCATCTGCTGGATGCGCGAGGCGGAATTCAAGGCACTAACCAGCAAAGCTGACTGGCGGCGAGGCTTCGCGGTCAAGAAAGGCTGGAACGATAACGGCGAATACGTCACCTATACCGTACCGCCTGGCCAACCGCTCAAAGTGTGGGAAGGCAGGGCTGCAACTCAAGACTTCAAGGGTGCAGAAGACATCAAGCTCGAAGGCGGCAGCGTGCAGATCGTGCTTGACCCGGCCCAGCTGCAAAAGGAATACACCGGCAAGCGCCAGGCTACCGGCTGGGGCTATACCGACCCGGAATTCCCCGGCGATACCGATGCCTTCATCGGCATTCCACGCCTGACCCACAATTGGTACGGCAACTAATCAGGAAGCAAAAATGAAAGCCCAGATCATCCCGCAGGAATGTTACCTGCTCGAATACCTGACCTCGCTGGAACACTTCTGCAATATCCGTGATGCGATGATTGAGGCGGTGAGATTAGGCGAGCAGGCGCTCAACGAATACATGCAGCAGGCGCCAGCCGACCTGCGCCGCCAGCACACCAGTTTGCAGCCCGATATCGTCTGGGGCGGGCGGGTCTTGCCCAATATTCGCGAAAGCCGCGACATGCTGATCCAAGGTTGTATTTTACGCAGTCACAATGATCCACAGGCTTTCCGCGGCATTGTCGGCACGCACGGCAGCGACATCAACAAAGGCATCAGCGACTTCTACGCCGACTGGATGCCAGAGCCGCTGGGCAAGATGTTCTGGGATGCGCTGTACAAGGCATGCGATCTTGATTTTCCGACAGGGGGGGCACTTGGCGCCGAATGGCAGGCCGGCGATCTGAGTTGGGGACTCAAGATCGACCCACAGAGCGGGGAACTGGGCGGCGTATTGAAAGGGGCAGGCTTGCGCCTACCAGAACGTATCCCGCTGTACGAGCTGGATCCTTCGGTGGTGATCCGCCCCGGCGACAAGGTTCCCGAATGCGGCATCTACTTGCCCGACGCCGACAATGCCTGCACGCAGTTTCTGCACTTCGGACAAAGCGCTTTGGAGAACGAGCTGGAGATCTGGGTCCGACAAGGGCTAGTGAAGGATGAATACGACTGGTGGATTGAAGAACGAAATATCGTCCCCCCCACCTGGACACTGATCCGCCGTGTACCAGACCGCTACATCGCCGTACCACCAGAAGGCTTCTACCCCAAAGACCAGCCCAGTACTGGCCGCGTCGCGGCTGGCCAGCCCTGCCCCCAAGCAGGCACCTGGTGGACACCCGCCAAACCCGACGCCCGCCGCGCCTTCACCCAGGGCGACATCATGCCGGACTACCCCGACAGCCGCTACGGTGCCACCATCTGGTACCGCGAGGCGGAGTAAACATGCCCCAACTGCACCCGCAAGAATGCTTCTTACTAGAACGCTATACCTCGCTGGAATACATTGGCGCCCTGCGCGATGCCTGGCGTGAAGTGGTCCGCCTGCACGAACAGGCGCTGGATGAATTCATGCGCCAGGCACCGGCCGACCTGCGCTCGCGCCATTTATCGGAACAGCCCGATGTCACCTGGGGCACCGTGGTATTGCCAAACTTCAGAAGCACCCTGCAAAGCCTGATGAATGCCTTTATCTACCGCAGCCATGACGATCCTCGAGCGTTTCGGATTGGGGGGGGGTGACCTATGACTTGTGCAAAGGTGCCGTGGAGTACTGGAACGGCTGGATGGGTCAGGACATGCTGGATCAGATCGATCCATTTGAACGCGAGGCCATCAAGCGCGACAGCAACCTGCGTATCACATGCCGGGACGTGGGATGGGAGGAAGGGAATTTAACCTACCGTTACACTGATGATGCGTGGGGACCGTTGGCACTCCCCGCAGCCATCCCTGCGTATGAGCTGGACCCCAGCGTGGTGATACGCCCCGGTGAGCCAGTGGTGGTGACCGGGCTCTACCTGCCCGATGTCGAAAATGCCTGCGCCCAGTTCCTGCACCCCTACCGCACCAGACAGCTCGAACCAGAAGCATTGAAGAAGCTGGGCATGGGAGAAATCTATGTCACACAGGGACTGAAAAAAGACGAGTATGGAGACTGGGAAGAAACTCAGGATGTCGTCCCCACCTGGACACTGATCCGCCGTGTACCAGACCGCTACATCGCTGTGCCACCTGAAGGCTTCTACCCCAAAGACCAGCCCAGTACTGGCCGCATCGCGGCCGGCCAGCCCTGCCCCCAAGCAGGCACCTGGTGGACACCCGCCAAACCCGACGCCCGCCGCGCCTTCGCCCAGGGCGACATCATGCCGGACTACCCCGACAGCCGCTACGGTGCCACCATTTGGTACCGCGAGGCGGAGTAAGGTTGGCCGCATGGGCCACATGCAAGCGCTCTTTGACAAGTCACAGCCTCACCCTGCGGCCAACGTGGTCGACACCTTGACCGCATCAAAATCCACGCCCCGACGAACACCCCAACACCGGCGCCGGCTGGGGCCACCAGTTTCTGCCCCGCATCGGGCAAGAAGTCCTCGTCCACTTCCTCGAAGGCGACATCGACCGCCCCCTCATCAGCGGCGTGCTCTACAACGGCAGCCACCCGCCACCGCAATTCAGCGGCAACGGCTTCGAGCTGCGCACCGACCACCACGGCGCCATTCGCGCCGGCCACGGCCTGCTGCTCTCCACCGAAGCGCAACCCGGCGCCAGCGGCAAACAGCTCGCCCGCGACGGCGCCCAAAGCCAGCTCGACAGCGCCCTGGCCCTGGCGCAAAGCCTGGCCGACACCGCCAGTGCCCAGCTCGCCGACCGGCAGGAAACCGGCCCCGAGGAAATCAAACCCGACAACAGCCCAGGCGCCAAAAAAACCGACGGCCACCTGCAGCACCACGCCGAAGCACTACGTGCCTGGGAAGCCGGCAGCAACACTGACGCAAACGGCAACACCGCCAAAGATCAAGCCGGCCAACAGCCGCTGCTCATCCTCAGCGCCCCGGCAGGGTTGGCCGCATCAACAGATAACAGCCTGACGTTGGCCGCAGGCCGCAATATCGACCACGTCGCCCAGCGCGACAGCAACCAGACCAGCGGCCGGCGCTGGCTGCACAACGTCGGCCAGCACATCAGCCTGTTTGTGGCGGGGGTAAAAGACAAAGTCAGCCTGAAACTGATTGCGGCGAAGGGCAAGGTGCAGATTCAGGCGCAAAGCGACGCGCTGGAGCTGACGGCGGATAAGGATGTAACGGTCACGTCGTGCAAAGGCAAGGTGGTCATCGCCGCCAAGCAGGACATTCTGCTGGCCAGCGGCCGCGGCTACATCAAGCTGTCTGGCGGCAATATCGATATCCACTGCCCCAGCAATATCAGCATCAAAGGCGCGAAGCACGAGCTAAGCGGCGGGGGGAGCATGAGCCTCTCCTTTAGGCCATTTCCAAAATATGAGCCACCCAAAGGCCCGTTTACGGCACGCTACCAACTGTTCAAGGACGATCACCGCCCCTATGAGGGTTATCGCTATCAAATAGTAAACCGCGAAGGCACTGTCTTGCAGGAAGGCCTCACCGATAGCCATGGCTGGACTGCCTTTGCAGACAGCGAAGAGCAAACCGGCATACGGGTACTCAAATCTGTCATGCGCGAAAGTGAACGCATTACCGAAGCATGGGAAAGCAAACTCGACACAGCCGTCCGACGCGCAATAACAGCCAGCAAAGCGGGAGACTGACATGGCGATACCGGCAATTGTGTGGGGCATCATCGAAGTCGTAGCCGCTGCTGTCACTGCCTACGAAATGTACGACTTGGGTAAAACCCTTTACGAAGACGTAGAAAAATACAGCCGAAACCTTGAACAAGCCAAAGCCGAGTTGCGCAAACAGATTGAATCGATCAAGAAAGAAATTGGCCAGAATATCGATGAAAAAATGGAACGTGGTTTTCTGGCAGCGCTGACCGAGCAAGATAAAGGCCAACAAAGCGAAAACACCCGCCAGGCCAAAGGCCGCGGGGCAGGTGCCCCCGAAATCATTGCCGCCATCAAACAGCCTATTCCGTTTCGCCAGGTGATCAGCATGGTATGCGCCAAAGCGGACAAAACCCCTGCCATCGGCCTACGCCGCAAAAAAGGCGTCACCATTAAAGACCTGCCCAAAGCCAAACAAAAGGTACTGATGGAGCTGCTGGCATTAAGCGCAGAAGAACTGGCAGGGATCAGCGATATCGACCAGTTTATCGTGGTGCGACTCAAGCAACTGGTGGCCAACTTCATCTTCGAATTCATTGACGAAGTACTGGGCTGGAAAAGCCCGCTCAAGGCCGAGGTTTGCTTTGGCCCAAGTGCCAAATTTGACGACCCCAAACTGGCCGGTGCCACGCGACTACTGCGCACTGGCAGCACGCTGAACCCGTTTTACCCGGCCCCATACCGCCAGCGCGGTAGCTGCAGTGCCGACCTGGCGATACCCGATTACCGCAAACAGCCCCTAAAAAAGGACAATCTGTTTGCCATTATCGAGATCAAGTTTCCGGGAGATCGCATCAAGGCGGATCAGTTCGAGAACTACGGAAGACTGGCCGATACTGCTGCCAAAATCAAAACCGATGCCGCCTCGCTGGTTCGCACTAATGGCCAGAAAGGTGTAGGCACCGGCTGCCGGGTAGCATTGTTCCGCTATCCGGAAGATGTGGCGGTAGATCAGAAACCTGCCGATGAACCCAAGCGCAGCAAGAAAAAGACCAAGTAAGGAAGACCATGAGCACCAGCGAGCTGTATCTGAGCGAAGAGGAAATCGCGGAATTTATCGCCGACACCAAGGCGGAGACGCAGACTTTTTATGGTTACGAGAGCCAGGAATACGGCGTCTGCCCCTACATCACCTTCTACGTCTACCACGGCAAGGAAGACTTCCTGCCCCTGTGCCACGAAGTAATCGAGCTGCATCAGGAGCTGCAAACCCTGATCGACTCGCCGTACAAAAAAGTCTACAACAGCAAGACACAAGCCTGGGTCAAAGCCACGCCGGAGAAACTGGGGCGCGAGATGCTGCAGCAGCATGCCAAGTTGGCCGCAGACGATGCTTTCCAGTCATTTAGGATTTGCGCTACAGACATGGAAAGTCCCTCCGCTTCTTCTAGATGGGCGCTCTATGCATTCGTTGATTATGTACCACAAATGCACTACAGCTTTGTAAAAATCACCTTCCGCGACAGCTGGTATCGCAATAACAAAGCCACCTGGCATGCCTTCGTCAAGCGCTGGCTACAGCGGCTGCAACCCGAGCAGTGCTATAGCGGCTACGAAATCGGCACCACCACCATCGGTGTGATGGGCGCCTACGAGAGCGATGTGATGGAACGCATCTGCGCCGAGCATTTCTACGGGCTAGACATAGACCACCCTTGGAAAATGGGCTTCCAATACAACGACGATGAGGACGGCTGGGTCAATCATGCAGCTCTTGGCTCCGGCATCCGCACGCCAACCTGGAGCTTTCTGCTTAGCCCGCTATGGCGTAGCAAGCTGGGACTCAGCGTAGCCGAGGTCAAGGCACGACTGGCGCACCCGGATATTCATATCAGCGAGATACCGTACCCTACAGGCAAGCACAACCCGCATGGCGAACAGGCGCTGTGGATACAGCTGGGCGAATTGAGCCTGTACCCGGTAGACGAAGGCTTGCCGGAGCTACCCGTTATCGCCAATGCGCTAATCAAACCGATACGCTGCGACCTCCTGCAACTGTTTACGCTGGACCCATGGGCCAACGACCCCAACCCACGCTTCGACTTTGAAAACGGTCCGCTGTGGATGGCCCGCTTCGACCCGAACAGCCAGTGGCCCACACCGCAAACACGTCGACCTATCATGCCGACCTTGAATAAGCCGCAAGCCGGCCGCTGTGAAGCCAACGCCCCCTGCCCGCAGGCCGGTACCTGGTGGACACCCGCCAAACCCGACGCCCGCCGCGCCTTTGCCGTGGGTGACATCATGCCGGACTACCCCGACAGCAGCTACGGCACCACCATCTGGTACCGCGAGGCGGAATAAAGGTTGGCCGCATGGCCCACATGCAAGCGCTCTTTGACAACACACAGCCTCACCCTGCGGCCAATGTGGACAACACCTTGGCCGCAAAGCGGGCAACACCAACCCGGCCAAGCTCAACGACCAGCACCAGCTGGTACAGCTATGGCCATCTACCTTCAGCAAAGCCGGCATCGCCGCCCTGCGCGCGCGGGGCCGGGGGATCGATGCGGTATGGCGCACCGGCGGCAAAACCGGCAAGCCCTATGCCGTGGTAGAAGCCAAAGCCAGCGCCAACCCCACCCGGCAGCTGAAAGACCTGCTGGGCGATGCGGCAGATAAGGAAGGGGCGGATGGTCAGGGTGATAGCAGCACTCGACGCGGCCGTCGCCAGCAAGGCAGAGCAGGTTCAGCAGCAAACACAGGCGGCTTGTCCCTGCCAGAAAAACCCCAACGCCAGACCGATGGCCGCGTGACGCAGATGAGTAACTCATGGATCAGAAAGCGTCTGCAAAAAGCAATTGGTGGAGGTGAGTCATTCCGTAATGAAATTGTGCAAGATGGCTACACGCGTCATGTCCTGTTCTTCAGCATCCCGCAAGCAGCTGGCCATGCCATGGCGCTATCGCGCTGGGTAGCCGGGCAAAAACCCGCTACCGACACCCACAAAGCGCACGAAGTCACACGCGAATGGCGCGACGCCGAGATCGACAAGGTGGTCGACAACCACGCTGGGCTGGCTAGCAAACAGCGCGATCACCGCAACTTCTCGAAAATTGGATAAGTGATGGATATTGATAAGTTTATAGAAAACCGGCGGCAAATCTTTCTTGCCATAGAGTCATATAACCGCAGCAGCCCAGCATTACGGGACGGTATTGAGTTATTTATCAAAAATCCAGTAGGCAATGGGCGCAACCTAGAAGAACGCTGGCTTGGCGCAAAAGAAATGGTCGCTATGCAGTATTGGGATTTATTCCTCCTCAACTACACCGCCGGCCACCCCATCCTAGCGCTGCGCGACGAGCTGGAAACCGTGATCCGCGCCATCGAGATCTACACCGACGCCCTGCGCGACTGGCACGGCAACCCGCACTACCCGCCCTTCATGCTCGACGAACTCGACCATTACCAGCAGCTCATGCAACTCATCGGCCTGTGCTACCTGCTGCACCGCCAAGACCTGCTGCCCAGGTTGGCCGCACTACAGGATGGCTACTTTGCCGGCGAAGACGTGCTCTACGAGGATTTCTTATATTTTGGCTTGCCCGACTCAAGGTATGAGGCCGAGATACTGACACATACCAAAGCCTATACCGATCTGGTTGATGCTTTGTATGCCGATCTGGATGGCAAAGAAAAAGCCGAAGCCCACCTGTTGCAATACATCAAACGCTGGTACAAAACCAGCATGAAAGGCCTGCCCTGGCACAACGCCCACCTCGAAGCCAACCAAGCCGGCTACTACGGCTATTGGAGCTTCGAAGCCGGCGCCGTCGCATTCCTGCAAGACCTCGACGACCACGCCCTGCGCGACTTCCCCTACTACCCCAAGGACATGGTCGACTGGGCGCGCCAGTTCAACCCCGACAGCCACATCAACCAGCTGGGCCGCTGCCAAGCCAACGCCCCCTGCCCGCAAGCCGGCACCTGGTGGACACCCGCCAAACCCGACGCCCGCCGCGCCTTCGCCCAGGGTGACATCATGCCGGACTACCCCGACAGCAGCTACGGTGCCACCATCTGGTACCGCGAGGCGGAATAAAGGTTGGCCGCATGGCCCGCATGCAAGCGCTCGTTGACAACGCACAGCCTCACCCTGCGGCCAACGTGGTCGACACCTTGACCGCATCAAAATCCAGTTCCACTGGCAGCACCCCGACGAACACCCCAGCGCCGGCGCCGGCTGGGGCCACCAGTTCCTGCCCCGCATCGGGCAAGAAGTCCTCGTCCACTTCCTCGAA
>NZ_VMTV02000801.1 GCF_007644035.1 Vogesella mureinivorans
GCCAGGCTGCGGGGGTGACGCTTCAGCTCCCTCCCCTGAAAGGGGAGGGAGACCGCCCGGCATAGCCGGGTGGTGGAGGGGTGTCCGGCGGCCGAGGCTAACCACCGCCGTCCGACACCCCTCCGTCAGCCCTTCGGGCTGCCACCTCCCCTTACAGGGGAGGACCTAGACAGATCGCACGAACGTCAGTGAGTCACCCCCGGCGCTCAACCGCGCCGCGCCCAGACGCGTCGCCCACCAGCCCTCGCTACTATGCGCCATC
>NZ_VMTV02000640.1 GCF_007644035.1 Vogesella mureinivorans
CGAACCGACGACCCCCTGCTTGCAAAGCAGGTGCTCTCCCAACTGAGCTAATCCCCCTCTTTTTGGGTGATGCTGACTGTTTGATCGTGAGATCAACTAATCATCCCAAATCTTGTCAGTGCAAGGCGCAGAATGTCGACGTGTACTGAAGTACACGAGACGTTTTGCAACGCCGCAATGGCATGATTTGGTGGGTCTGGTAGGACTCGAACCTACGACCCCTGCGTTATCAACACAGTGCTCTAACCAGCTGAGCTACAA
>NZ_VMTV02000773.1 GCF_007644035.1 Vogesella mureinivorans
TGTATATGCCTGTTATTGCATATAATCTTGTTCAATCTGTGCAGTTGCTTGGTGATGCTTGTAATAGTTTTGATGAGCATTGTGCAGTAGGCATTGAACCAAATCGTGAAAAAATTGATTATTTTTTACATAACTCGTTGATGTTGGTGACTGCACTGAATCCTGTAATAGGTTATGAAAATGCAGCAAAAGTAGCGAAAACTGCTTATAAAGAAGATAAAACCTTAAAAGAAGTCGCTGTAGAGCTAGGCTTTGTCACTC
>NZ_VMTV02001086.1 GCF_007644035.1 Vogesella mureinivorans
TTGAAGGATGGGTCAAACTTAAAGACTTTAAAGCTTTGCAGAAAACAGCGACCCCAGATTAAACGAAAAAACCACATTTTGTGGTTTTTTTCATTTCTAGAAAACTTATTTTGCTTTTAATGCAGTAATTAGTTTTTGGTGTAATCCACCAAAACCGCCGTTCGACATGATCACTACGGCATCGCCCTCGCCTGCCTCAGGCCTCTGATCCGTCGGGTCTGGCCTGCGATCATAAAACGTCAGCCCAGAATTCAACGTTAG
>NZ_VMTV02000024.1 GCF_007644035.1 Vogesella mureinivorans
CATGCGCCGCTCGCCAATCGGCTGGGCATCTGGCAAGTGAAGTGGGAGCTGGAAGATCTCGCCTTCCGCTACCTGCAGCCCGACACCTACCGGCGCATCGCCAAGCTGCTGGATGAAAAGCGCGGCGATCGCGAGCGCTTCATCGAGGACGCCAAGGCACGCCTGCGCACGGCCCTGGCCGAGGCCGGCATCCGCGCCGACGTGGCCGGCCGGCCGAAGCACATCTACAGCATCTGGAAGAAGATGCAGCGCAAGGACGTG
>NZ_VMTV02000820.1 GCF_007644035.1 Vogesella mureinivorans
CTGGCCGGGCGACTGGATGATGGTCAGCAGCCGCAGACCATAGCCGGCCATGTAGGCGTTTGCCTTGTCGATGATGCCGATCCGGCCGGGCGCTGCAAACTCATCCATGAGTAGCAGGCAGGAGTATTTCAGTTCCGGCTTGGAGTGCAGCAGATCGTCAGTGTTCAGGTTAATCAACTGCGAGAAGAACAGGTTAATCAGCAACTCCGCTTCGGCCAGCTTGTTTGCCGGGATGCCGATATAGATCGTCATGCGCTTCTT
>NZ_VMTV02000797.1 GCF_007644035.1 Vogesella mureinivorans
GCTGGGCGACCAGGGCCAGCCCGATGCCGGTGTTGCCGGCGGTGCCTTCGACGAGCGTGTCGCCGGGCTTGATCTTCCCGGCCTTCTCGGCCGCTTCGATCATGGTCAGGCCGATGCGGTCCTTGATCGAGCCGCCCGGATTCATGGCTTCGAGCTTGAAGAACAACTCGCAGCAGCCGGTGTCGAGGTTGCGAGCGCGCACGATCGGGGTGTTGCCGATCAGGTCGGTGACGCTGTCATAGATGGGCATGGGGGCGTGGC
>NZ_VMTV02000143.1 GCF_007644035.1 Vogesella mureinivorans
GGGGCGCCGAAAAAGATGGAGCCGACCCCGGTCAGGCCCGCGATCAGCACGCCCCAGCTGATCAGGTTGTGGTTGTCCGCGCGCAGGCGGGCGTCGGCCCAGCCCCAGCCCGACGCCATGAACTGCATCAGCAGGGCGATGGAGAACACCAGTCCGGCGATGAAGCCGCCGCCCGGCTCGTTGTGGCCGCGCAGGAAGATATAGAGCCCGGCCATCAGAGCCAGGGGCAGCAACAGGCGCGTGGCCACCACCAGCATCATG
>NZ_VMTV02000038.1 GCF_007644035.1 Vogesella mureinivorans
CGGCGATACCTGGGTCGACAGCCCCGGTGCCAACCATGAGGAACAGGTCATCAAGGATCTGCTGAAGCGCACCCGCACCGAGCGCCCCGGCTTCTGGAAGACCGTGGCCGCCGAGTGGAAGGGCGTGTCGGAAGAGACCACCACCGGCGTGCACCGCCTGTACCAGATGATGGAAGCCGGCAAGCTGCTGGTGCCCGCCATCAACGTCAACGACTCGGTGACCAAGTCGAAGTTCGACAACCTGTACGGCTGCTGCGAATC
>NZ_VMTV02000496.1 GCF_007644035.1 Vogesella mureinivorans
GGAATCGTCATCGCCGAGCGCTGCACGCCCTCGCGCTCGAAGTAGCGGACCTTGTAGGCCAGCGGCACGCGTTTCAGCTCGCCGTTCTCGCGCACGCGGCCGCCCTTGCCGAGGCCCTCGACGCTGGTCTTGGCCGTGCCCGGGCTGGGCCCGCCGCCGGCTTCGAAAGCAAGCACCAGATGGGTGGCATCGGGCAGATCGCGTTTGAGCTGGGCGGCCAGGCAGTCGGTGGGCACCACGTCGAAGCCTGCACCTGGCAGCACCAGCACGCCGGCCTGTTTGGCGCGCGCATCGTTCAACTGACAGTGTGCGAAGACATCGATCTCGCCGGTGATGTCGAGGTAGTGCGTGCCGCTGGCGAGACAGGCCTCCAGCATCGGCGCGCAGGTGGCCGAGAACGGCCCCGCGCAGTGCATTACCTCATCGACCTCGCGC
>NZ_VMTV02001015.1 GCF_007644035.1 Vogesella mureinivorans
CAATTACTTTCTGGTTGCCGACATTAATTCGTAACTCGGGTATTAGTGACAACTGGCATATTGGCTTGTTGACCAGTCTACCTTATATGTGTGCCATAGTTGTAATGCTGTTAGCAGGTCGTAGCGGAGATCACTTTAGAGAGCGTCGCTGGCATTTAATTATTCCAATGTGTACTGGTGCCGTTGCACTGACATTTGCAACATTGTTTGCTTCAAATCTAATTTTATCGTTGATTTGTTTATGTATTGCTATCACGAGGC
>NZ_VMTV02000529.1 GCF_007644035.1 Vogesella mureinivorans
ATGCTCCACTGACTGTTGATAACGGTCAAAATACTCTTGTTCATTGGTTCTTGCGGTTTTTACAAATTGTTCTGGAACTGGATATATTTCGTTCATATTCTGCTTCCTTGATCTGTCATCTCATCACGAGATGTATGCCTACGTTATTGATTTTATTTGCTGCATGTGTTCAGTATTACGATAGCGCAATTTGATTAACAATTGTGCTTTGGTCGTAGACACGGGGGTCACTTTAACCATCGGAAAATGTTAAGTCATTTG
>NZ_VMTV02000711.1 GCF_007644035.1 Vogesella mureinivorans
GAAGGCGAAAGCCGCGAAGGCCGCCGGCGCGACCCGCTTCTGCATGGGCGCGGCCTGGCGCTCGCCGAAGGATCGCGACGTCGAGAAGGTCGCGGCCATGATCGAAGGCGTCAACGCGCTCGGTCTGGAGACCTGCGCGACCCTGGGCATGCTGACGCCCGAGCAGGCCGAGCGCCTGAAGGGCGCAGGGCTGGCCTACTACAACCACAACCTCGACACCGCGCCGGAGTTCTACGACAGCGTGATCCGCACCCGCGAGT
>NZ_VMTV02000871.1 GCF_007644035.1 Vogesella mureinivorans
GTAATGTTGCTGCTGACCCTTATTGGGGACCATTCTTTACTTTAACTGGGACTCAACTGACTTGGGCACTGATCATTTACGGATTTGTAGCTTCAGTATTACCTGTGTGGTTGCTATTGGCGCCACGTGATTACTTATCAACTTTCTTAAAAATTGGTGTAATTGCAGGTTTGGCAGTGGGTATCATTATTGCCATGCCGATGTTAAAAATGCCTTCTGTAACGCATTTTGTTGATGGTACTGGTCCTGTTTTTGCTGGA
>NZ_VMTV02000885.1 GCF_007644035.1 Vogesella mureinivorans
GACCTTCTCGGCGGACCTGATCTACGACACCCTGCGCCGCCACGACCCGGACCATCTGCTGCTGCGATGCGCCCGGGCGGACGCGGCGCGGGGCCTGCTGGATGTGGCGCGGCTGGGTGAGCTGCTGTCGCGCATCCGGGGCCGCATCCGCGTCCAGCGGCTGGAACGGGTTTCGCCCTTCGCCGTGCCGGCCATGATGGAGATCGGCCGCGAGCGCGCGCCCGGCTCCTCGGCCGCCGAGATGATGCTGGAGCAGGCGG
>NZ_VMTV02001042.1 GCF_007644035.1 Vogesella mureinivorans
CGACCGTGCCGCCAAGCCGCGGCAGATCGAGTTCTCGCGGCTCAACATCAACTACACGGTGATGAGCAAGCGCAAATTGATGGCGCTGGTGCAGGAAGGGCTGGTCAGCGGCTGGGACGACCCGCGCATGCCGACCCTGCAGGGCATCCGCCGCCGCGGCTACACGCCGGGTGCGCTGCGCCTGTTCGCCGAGCGCATCGGCATCAGCAAGCAGAACTCACTGATCGACTTCTCGGTGCTGGAAGGCTGCGTGCGCGAGG
>NZ_VMTV02000696.1 GCF_007644035.1 Vogesella mureinivorans
GGCCCTGGCCGCCGAGCATGTAGTACGCATGCTGAACATCGGCAGCAACGGCACCACCATGGTGTTCGAGCCGGCCTTTGTCCAGGCAGAGGTCGGCGACAGCGTGCGCTTTGTGCCGGAAACCGCCGGCCACTACGTGCGCAGCCTGGCCACCCCAGGCGGGGTCAGCCAGTGGAACAGCAGCGAAGACCAGCCCTACACCGTCAAGCTTGAGCAAGCCGGCCTGTACTTTTACATCTGCCCGCCGCATTTGATGATGG
>NZ_VMTV02000131.1 GCF_007644035.1 Vogesella mureinivorans
GTACAGGCCTATCGTGGAGATCCGCTCGCGCAGGCCCGCCTCGCCGAGATCCAGCAGGGCCTGCGGGGTGTTGGCGATCGGGAACAGTTTGCGGGTGGCCTTGTTGACGCTGACGTCGGTGGCCTGGGCCGAGAGCAGCACGGCGATCAGCAGCTCGAAGGCGGTGCTGTATTCGAGCTCGGTCTTGGGCTCGGGGTTGAGCTCGCGCAGGCGGCGGAAGAACTCGAAGCGCGCCGCCGGCGCCATGGGCCGGCTCGGCG
>NZ_VMTV02000647.1 GCF_007644035.1 Vogesella mureinivorans
TCATGCTCTCCGACATCTTCCCCACCGGCTACCACGCCACCGAGATGGCCGGCGTGGTCCCGGGCGACAGTGTTGTCATCGCCGGGGCGGGTCCGGTCGGGCTGATGGCCGCCCTGTCCGCGATGATCAAGGGGGCCGCGAAGGTGATGGTGGTCGATCGTCATCCTGACCGGCTCGCGTTGGCCGAGCAGATCGGCGCGATCGCCATCGATGACTCCAAGGTCGATCCCGTGCAAGCTGTGCTCGACGGGACGATGGGG
>NZ_VMTV02000872.1 GCF_007644035.1 Vogesella mureinivorans
TGCATTTCGACAGCGAGCTGCAGTTCCTCGCCAGTCTCGGCTATGCCGTGCTGCAGGTGAACTTCCGCGGATCGGAGGGCTACGGGCGCGCGTTCCGCGAGGCCGGCAAGCGCAACTTCGGCCGGCTCATCGAAGACGACATCGACCTCGCCTTGCAGGCTGTGCTGAAGACCGAGCCGGTCGACGGCGAACGCATGTGCATGCTGGGCTCAAGCTATGGCGGCTTCTCGGCCCTGGTCGCCAGCGTGCGCTGGCCGGAG
>NZ_VMTV02000970.1 GCF_007644035.1 Vogesella mureinivorans
GCGTGGGGGCCCATGATGCCGGAACTGCCGGCGCGGAATGGGGCGCTGATCGGCCGGCGCCGGCTACGTCAGGCGGCGTCCGCGCCTTTCGCCTCGCGGGCGAGACGGTGACGGGCATCGAATACGCAGCAGAAGCGGCTGCCGAGGCCGACTTCGCTGTCGAACGACAGCTGCGCCTGGTGCAGCTGCAGGAAGTGCTTGACGATGGCCAGCCCGAGCCCGGTGCCGCCAGAGCCGCCCGAGCGGCTCCAAGACACCCG
>NZ_VMTV02000313.1 GCF_007644035.1 Vogesella mureinivorans
CCGTACATCACGCGCTTGACCATCCACAGGGTGTAGGCCGCGCCGATGATCAGGGTCAGCGCGGCGATCGCGCCGATCCACGGGCTCTGCTGGAAGGCCGCCAGGATCACCATGAACTCGCCGACGAAGCCGGAGGTACCTGGCAGGCCGCTGTTGGCCATGGCGAGCAGCACGAAGAACGCCGCGAACATCGGCATGACGTTGGCCACACCGCCGTAGTCCTTGATCATGCGGGTGTGCATGCGGTCGTAGACCACGCC
>NZ_VMTV02000944.1 GCF_007644035.1 Vogesella mureinivorans
GACGAACCGCCGCGGATACACGCCGACCAGCGGATAGGCGTGGCGGCTGCTGGCCGGCTGCAGCGCACCCAGGCGGCCGTCGAAGCGGCGGGTGATCTCGGCGCCGAAGGCGGCCTCGTCCATCGCCAGCAGTCGCTGGATCTCGCAGGCGGGCAGGGTCAGCACGGCGGAGGCGGTGCGTTCGCCCAGCGGCAGCAGGGCCAGGGTCTGGCCAAAGCCGAACCATTCCCAGGCGGTGTGCTCGTGCCCGAGCTCGTGCT
>NZ_VMTV02000407.1 GCF_007644035.1 Vogesella mureinivorans
CCGGCAGCCTGCCCGCCAACAAAACCCTCTCCGGCATCCAGAGCCGTGAACACCAGGGCAGCCAGTACAGCGAACTGCTGTTCGACGACACCCCCGGCCAGGTACGCGCCAAACTCAGCAGCGAGCCCGGCAAAACCCAGCTCAACCAAGGCTACCTCACCCACCCGCGCAGCAACGGCCAGGCCAGCGCCCGCGGCAACGGCTTCGAGCTACGCACCGACCACCACGGCGCCATTCGCGCCGGCCACGGCCTGCTGCTC
>NZ_VMTV02000168.1 GCF_007644035.1 Vogesella mureinivorans
GAAACCAACCACGGAGGGAGTAGTCCTCATGCCTTCTGCATTGGCAATGACAACGGGCTTGCCGCCTTCCATGACAGCTACTACTGAATTGGTTGTTCCCAGGTCAATGCCGACTACTTTACCCATGCCTAGTGTGTTCTCCTTGCCTTTCCTTTATATTTTGAGAACAAATACTTGGATTTATTCTATCTTGCTGTCAGGGATTGCACGGTATTTGGCAACGCCAGAAAGTTAGTTGACTCCATGAAACTCTATGATT
>NZ_VMTV02000385.1 GCF_007644035.1 Vogesella mureinivorans
GCCCGCGCCCGCGCGCTCTATGACGGGCGCCTGGCTCCTTCCGTGGACGATGTTCACGCGCTCGCAGAGCCGGTGCTGCAGCACCGCATGGCGCTGACCTTCGCCGCCCGCGCCGAAGGCATGAACGTGCGCGACGTGATAGCCCGGCTGGTGAAAGCATCCGCCTGATGGCCCGTGTCGGCGAGCAGACCGCCTCGGTCACGACCCGCGACGCGCTGGCGCGCGGCCGGCTGCGGGCGTCGCTCGTCCCGGACCTTCT
>NZ_VMTV02001158.1 GCF_007644035.1 Vogesella mureinivorans
TATTCCCATCGATAGAAGCGCGGAGCTTTTGCACACTTTGGAAGAGGCGATTTCCGATACCGCACAGCCTCGAAAGACCGTCACGGCAAATCTGAGCAACGTCCCCGAATTCGCACTGGGCTCGCACAGCTACAACCCGGTTTTCGGCACGACGCACAATGCCTATGCTTATGGCCGCGCGGCGGAGGGCAGCACCGGCGGCGGCGCGGTCGCGCTGGCGCTGCGCATGGTGCCGGTGGCGGACGGGAGCGATTTCGGG
>NZ_VMTV02000689.1 GCF_007644035.1 Vogesella mureinivorans
GAACCAAATCTGGTCATAGCAATCATGCTCAGCCCGTTTAGATGCAAAAACGGGTTGTGGGTCTTTGGGCAGGAGTGGGATGGGAGTCAGCAGTTCTCGTCCTTTATGAAGAACGCCGTTGAGCCAACGCAAGCCAATCTTGAGATAGCTAATCCCCCGCCGCCAGTGGGGGTCAACCTGCTGTCGCAAGCCGGCAATTTGCACCGCCATACCCTGGGTGGTTGCATACAAAATGGCGAGCGCGGCAACGAGATACAAG
>NZ_VMTV02001143.1 GCF_007644035.1 Vogesella mureinivorans
TCACCAGCTTCGACCGGGCGAACATCCGCTATCGCATCGCCTACAAGCAGAACGCCAAGCGCCAGCTCAGCGATTTCCTCGATCGTCATCGCGGCGAGACCGGAATCGTCTACGCGATGACCCGCAAGCGCGTGGAGGAAACCGCCGAGGCCCTGCAGCAGCTCGGCCACACGGCCTTGCCGTACCACGCGGGCATTGATGCCTCGATCCGCGCGACGAACCTGCGCCGCTTCCTGCGCGAGGACGGCATCGTGATGGT
>NZ_VMTV02000325.1 GCF_007644035.1 Vogesella mureinivorans
GTGGCCGATAGCCGCAGCTGGCAGTCGGTGGCCAAGGTGCCGGTATACGGCCAGCCGGTGTTCGTGATGGCCGAACCGGGCGGGCGCCGCGTGTGGGTGAACTTTGCCTTTCCACACAATGACACCGTGCAGGTGATCGACGTGCCCAGCATGCAGGTGGTGCACACGCTGAAGCCGGGGCGCGCCATCCTGCACATGGAGTTCACCGCCCGTGGCGACGCGGTATGGTTGTCCAGCCGCGACGACGACAAGGTCGTGG
>NZ_VMTV02000088.1 GCF_007644035.1 Vogesella mureinivorans
CGCTGGTGATCAAGCAGCCGGGCGGCAACGTGGCGGTCCTGATCGACGAGCTGTTCGGCCAGCGCAACTTCTCCGAGGCGCAGCGCGTGGAGCTCCACCAGGACGCGGACAGCCGCTACGCAGCCTTCGTCACCGACGCGTATGCGCTGGGCGACACTGTCTGGCATGTGTTCGACATGGCGCGGCTTGTCCGAACTGCAGAGTTCCGCCAGGCCGCAGTGGCCTGATGGCAGGTAGATTCAACAGGGGCCGCGCACGG
>NZ_VMTV02001062.1 GCF_007644035.1 Vogesella mureinivorans
GTGCTTCGAGCAGGGCTTCGGTGACCTGCGACAGCGCGAGATGCCGGTCCGACTCGGCCATGAAGGCATCGAGGTCGGCATAGCGCGCGGGGTCGAGCAGGCGCAGGCGGGCGAAGTGGCCGCTGCGGCCAAGCTGCTCCGGGGTCGCAGTCAGCAGGATCACGCCCGCGGTGGCCTGTGCCAGGCTCTCGACCAGGCTGTACTCGCGGCTCGGCGCCTCGGGCGCCCAGGCGAGGTGATGGGCCTCGTCGACCACCAGCAGGTCCCAGCCCGCTTCGAGCAGCTGCTGGGCGCGCTTCCTCGAGTGCGCCAGCCAGCCGACCGAGGCGATCACGCACTGCTCGTCCTCGAAGGGATTGCAGGTGGTGTCGACCTCGGTGATCGCTTCGCAGCGCTCCTCGTCGAACAGGGCGAAGCGCAGGTTGAAGCGACGC
>NZ_VMTV02000654.1 GCF_007644035.1 Vogesella mureinivorans
GCGTGTGCTGGGTGAAGGCGCTGGCAAAGCTGGCCAGGAGGGTGGCGATATCGGCCATGGCGGCAGTCCGGCAGGCAAAAGCGGGACTATGCCATTATTCTGTGCTGGCCTAAAGCACTTTGGTGGCAAAATTAGTCATTTGCCATAATGTTTTATAAATTGGGCGGCAGTCAGCAGGGGCTGTGCTTCAATAACCGCCCATCAGCCCACCATGCCAAACAGGCACGCGTTGTGTGGGCTGATACTAGACACCGTGGGGGTGCACTTACTCTTCGTGCATCAGCGCGTGTTCAATCTCGGAAAACGCCTTCGGCACGCGTACAAAGTTCAGCGAGGTACCCAGGCGGCGGGCGATGGTAGAGGTGGAGAACAGGCCGCATACCTCGTAGTGGCTGCTGGCGGTGTTGTGCTCTACCACCAGCGCGTGCTGGCGGCCCAGGTCTTTCATGGTGGCCACCACGTGGCCCACGGTGGCGCGGCTGATGTCGGCCAGGTTCAGCGCTTCCAGCTGCTTGCGCGGCGTCATCACGTCCCCTACCACAATCTCTCTGTGGCGCTTGCCGTGTTCGTGGATCTGCTTGAGCGGGCGCTCACCCAGCACGTCGGTGGCGGTGAGCAGGCCGGCAAAGCTGCCGTCGGCGTCGGTGACAAACAGCAGGCGGATACCGTGGCTCACCATGCGGGCGTGAGCGTCGTCCAGCAGTGCGTCTTCGTTGATGCTGATGGGGTCGATCACGCGCAGGTCGGTCATCACTTCGGTGGCCGGGCTTTTCAGCGTGACCTGGCGCTGCGGGCGCTGCTCTACGTGAATCAGGTCGGTTTGCGCAGGCAGGTTAAGGGTGTTCAGGGCGTGGTATTCCATGGTGGTCTTCCTCTTCGCGGGTGCAGCCATCGGGCTGGATGGCCACACCCCGGGATTGTCTTGCCGCCTGGGGTGGCGGGGGGCCGGGCAAGCTTTTTCACTCCCTTTTGCTTGCCGGTGCTTTTATCTAAGCACACCGCGGGAAAATGCACAGCTTTTTTATGCAAGTATTCGTAACGGTTTGTTCAGGCTGCGTCCGACCATACAACAGCATAAAACAAAAAAACCGCCCCGAAGGGCGGTATGAGTGATGGAGTATTGCACGATGAAACACGGTTAACCGGCCATGACGGCCTCGACTTCGTCAGCGGTTCTGGCAATGTGCTCGCCCAGCACACGGCTGCCATCGGCGGTGACCAGCACGTCATCCTCGATGCGGATGCCGCCAAAGTCGCGGTATTCGTTGAAACGGGCGTAATTGATGTACTGCGCGTGGCGGCCCTCGGCTTGCCAGGCGTCGATCAGCGCCGGGATAAAGTAAATGCCCGGCTCCACGGTAATCACCATGCCGGCCAAGAGCGGTTTGCCCAGGCGCAGGTAGCCCAGGCCGAACAGCGGGCTGCGCTCGGTGCCGTCGCCATAGCCCACCAGGTCTTCGCCCAGGCCTTCCATGTCGTGCACGTCCATGCCGATCTGGTGGCCCAGGCCGTGCGGGAAGGCAATGGCGTAGGCGCCGCTTGCCACGATGGCGTCGGCGTCACCGTGGAAGAAACCCAGCGCGCTCATGCGCTCTACCATCACACGGGCGGACAGCTTGTGGATGTCCAGGTAGCGCACGCCGGGGCGGATGGCGTCGATAGCAGCCAGCTGCATGGCCAGCACGGTGTCGTACAGTTCGCGCTGGCGCGGGCTGAACTTGCCGCCCACCGGAATGGTGCGGGTGATATCGCTGGCGTAGCCGCCGCCACTGGCGGCGCCGGTGTCGTTGACGACCAGGTCGCCGGCCTGCAGTACCTGGTTATGGTGGTGGTTGTGCAGCACTTCGCCACGGCGCGAGAAGATGCTGGGGTAGGCCAGCAGCCAGTCGTGGCGGCGCACGATGCCTTCCATTTCGCCGACGATGGCGTGTTCTGCCACGCCGGGGCGGGCTGCACGCATGGCGGCCAGGTGGGCGTCGCGGGTTACCGCCAGCGCGGCTTCCATCTCGGCAATTTCCTCGTCACCCTTGATTTCACGCAGGCTCACCACAGCACGGGTCAGCGCCTCGCTATAGCCTTGCTGCGCGGCGTGCGGGGTGGCATCCAGCAGGCCAGCCAGCGCCAGCACGGTTTCGCCACGGTAGGGCTGCAGGTAATGCACGGCACGGCCGGCAGCGCGGGCGGTGGCCAGTACAGCGGCCAGATCGGCGTAGGGCTGGCTGCGGCCAACCTGGGCGCGGGCGGCGCGCTGGGCCAGCGTGGGTAGCTCACCGGTCCATACGATATCAGCCACGTCCGGTTCGTTGCCGAACAGCGTGGTGTCGCCGCTGGCGGTGTCCATCACCCCGGCCAGGCCCGGCTCGTTCAGGCCAAAGAAGTAGCGGAACGAGCTGTCCTGCACGAAGGGGAAAATGTTGTCGCGGTAGTTCATTGGCGAATCAACATTGCCCAGAAACAGGATCAGGCTATCGGGCAGCAGGGCAGCAAGCTTGTCGCGGCGCTGCTGGTAGATGGCGGGCTGGAACATGGTGGCTTCCGGTGGTGAGCGGTGAAGCCAGCATTTTTGTATACAATCGCCTATTTGTATAGAAAAACAGGCCAACACTCAGCGAATGTGGCCTGTGCCGTGGCAGTATTGCCACTTTTCAGCGTTTGGCGCGGCTTTCGCGGCAGGATGTAGCGCTGGCGGCGGGCTTGGGCAGCTGCCAGCGCAGCAGCAAGCTTACCGCCACGCCAGCCAGCAGCGCCCACAGCGGCGCGCCGATACCGGCAAAGCTGACACCCGATGCCGCCACCACAAAGGTAAGCAGTGCCGCCTCGCGTTGGGTATCGCTAGCCAGCGCCGCCGATAGCGAACTGGCCAGCGTGCCAAACAGCGCCAGCGCCGCCGCCGCCATCACCAGCGCCTTGGGCAGCACCAGCAGCAGCGCCACCAGGGCACCGCCCAGCAGCGCCACCAGAATGTAGCAGCAGGCGGCCACCACGCCGGCTTTCCAGCGCTGGGTAGGGTCCGGGTGGGCTTCGGGGCCGGTACACATGGCGGCGGTAATGGCGGCCAACACCACGCCGTGGCAGCCAAACGGTGCCAGCAGGGCCGATACCCCGCCCAGCGCACTCACCGGCACCCGCGCAGGGATGTCGTAGCCGTCGTTTTTCAGCACCGCCATGCCGGGCAGAAACTGGCCGGTCAGGGCAATCAGCGTCAGCGGCAGCGCAATATTGCTCAGGCCAGCCAGCGTAAACACCGGCGTGGTCCACAGCGGGCCACTGGCGCTATGAGCCAGGCTGGGCGCCGCGGCAAAGCCGCCAGTGGCGGCCAGAAACACCCCGCCCAGCGCCAGCGCACCCATCAGCGCGTAGCGCGGCCACAGGCGGCGGCCAGCAAAGAACATCAGCGCCATGGGCAGTACCAGCGCCGCGTGTTCGCGCACGGCGGGCACCAGCTCGGCCACAAAGCGGAACAGGATGCCCGCCAGCAGGGCGGCCGCCAGCGCGGGCGGAAAGCGCTTCATCAGCGCATCAAACGCCCCGCTGATGCCGATCAGCCAAACCAGCAGGCCGGCGATGACATAACCGCCCACCGCTTCGGGGTAGCTGACCGTGGGCAATGCGGCCAACAGCAGCGCGGCACCGGGGGTGGACCAGGCGGTGATGATGGGCATTTTCCAGCGCCACGACAGCCACAGCCCCACCACGCCAGAGCCGATGGACACCGCCCACAGCCAGCTAGCCAGCTCGGCGGCGCTGAGGCCGGCCTGCTGCGCGGCGTGCACGATGATGAGAAAGGGGCCGGTATAGCCAACGGCAATCGTTAGCACACCGGCGATCAGGGTAGACGGGGGTAAGTGTTTAAGCATGCTGTTCTTTCATACAAAGGCTTCCGGGTAGGCCGCCACGGGTGAACCAGCCCCCGCAGGCTGCGCTGCCGTCTGGGCAGCCGCTTGCTGTATGGCCCGCCACAGGCGGCAGGCAGAACAGCACCGGTAAGCGTACTGTACGCGCTGGCCGCGTGGCCTGCCTGCCACAGCCGGCTACAACACACTGGCGCGCCGCGCAGCTGTTCTATATAACAGAGCGATGACCGATACCGCCTACCCCGCCCTCTACCAGCGCATTGCGGCCAACTTGCAGCAGCAGCTGGACAGCGGCCACTACCCGCCGGGCAGCCGCCTGCCGTCGGTACGGGCGCTGGCCGCCGAGCACGGCGTGAACGTGCTCACCGCCCTGGCCGCCTACCGCTACCTGGAGCAACAACAGCGCGTGGTGGCCCGCCCGCGTGCCGGCTACTTTGCCGCCCTGCTGCCGCACCCGGCGCCCGGGCGCGGCCAACCTTCGCCGCTGCCTGCGGCGGCCGCGCTGGTCGACCTGAAAAGCCGCATGTCCACCCTGCTGCAGCTGGGGGACGAGCGCATCCACTGGCAGCTGCACATGGCCGAGGCCGCGGCCACGCTGTACCCGTCGGCCGAGCTGGCACGGCGGCTGCAAAGCACGCTCACGCGCCAGCCCGGGCTGATTGGCGCCCACCTGCCGGGCGATATCCAGCGCCGTCTGTGCCATGGCTTGCAGCGCATAGCGGCCGAGCGCGGCCTGTCGCTGCAGGCAGACGGCATCCTGCCCTGCCACGGCATTACCGAAGGCATCAGCCTGGCGCTACGCCACCTGACCCGCCCGGGCGATACCGTGGCGGTAGAAACACCGGTGTACTTTGGCCTGCTACAAACGCTGCAGGGCCTGGGGCTGAAGGCGCTGGAAATCCCCTGCACGCCGGATAGCGGGCTCTCGCTGGAGGCGCTGGAGTTCGCCCTGCGCCATGGGCCGCCGGTGAAATGCCTGGTATGCGTGCCGCACTTCCAGAACCCCACCGGCGCGCTGATGCCGGACGAGCACAAGAAGCGCCTGCTGCAGCTGGCCAGCCAGTACGGGCTGGTACTGATCGAAGACGATGTATTCGGCGACCTGTACTACGGCAGCGAACGCCCCACGCCGATCAAGGCCTGGGACCACCACGACCAGGTGATCTACTGCGCCTCGTTCACCAAAAGCTACGCGCCGTCGCTGCGGCTGGGCTGGGTGGCCGCCGGCCGCCACCATGCCGCGCTGGCCCAGCTGCAGGCCAGCAGCACGCTGACAGTGTCGCCACTGTTGCAGGCGGTGCTGGCCGATGTACTGGACAGCGGCGACTACCAGCGCACCAGCGCCCGCATCCGCCAGCAGCTGGCCAGCCAGATGCACGCCACCGCCGACGCCGTGCTGCGCCATTTCCCCAAAGGCACGCGCATCCGCAAGCCCCAGGGCGGCATGCTGCTATGGGTAGAATGCCCGCCACAGAGCGACACCACCGCGCTGCTGCAAGCCGCGCTGGCCGACGGCATCAGCTTTGCCCCCGGCATGGCGTTTTCGGCCGAGCCGCGCTTTGGCCACTGCCTGCGCATCAATTGCGGCCAACCTTTTACCCCCGCACTAGAGGGCGCCATCGCCAGCCTGGGCCAGCGCCTTGCTACGCAATTATTGCAAGCACGGTGATACACTGGCAGACCCGATACCGCGCTTGTGCCCTGACATGAAAGCCACGCCCAGCCTGCCGCCAGACGCCCTCCTGGCCTTTGACGCCCTCGCCCGCTGCCTTAGCTTTACCGCGGCGGCCAACGATCTGGGCTGCGCCAAAAGCCGCGTCAGCCAGCTCATCAAAGAGCTGGAGCAAGAGCTGGGCACCGTGCTGGTACTGCGCAATACCCGCCGCGTGGTACTGACAGAAAGCGGCCAGCGCCTGGCGCGCCACGCTGAAAAGCTGCGCCTGCTGCTGGCGGGCATCCGCACCGATATCGATGAAAGCAAAGACAAGGTAGAAGGCCCGCTGCGCATCGGCTGCTCCGCCGGCCTGGCGCAGCAGCTGCTGGGCCCGCTGCTGGCCGAGCTGGCGCACGAGTTTCCCGAGCTGCAAGTACGCCTGCAGGTAGAAAACCGCGTGGTCGACCCGGTAGTAGAAGGGCTGGATTTCTGCCTGCGCACGCGCAATGTGCACGACGACCGGCTGGTGGCCCGCCCGGTAGGCCTGGTATGGGAAAAGCTGTACGCCTCTCCCGACTACCTGGCCGAACACGGCAGCCCGCATACGCTGGACGACCTGCAGCTGCACCGCCTCATCAGCAACGCCTACTACAACGAGCAGGGCGAGGAATGGCGGCTGGAGCGCGAGGACCAGCAAACCACCATCAAGCTGCGCCCGGCGCTTACCGTCGACCAGTACAGCGTGGTGGCGTCGGTGCTCAAACAGCACCACGGCATTGGCCTGCTACCCAGCTATATGGGCCAGCCACTGGTAGAAAAAGGCATGCTGGCCGAAGTGCTGCCAGACTGGCGCGCCGCCGGCTGGCCGGTGTTTCTGGTGTTTGCCTACCAGCAGCCGCTGCCGCGCAAATACCAGGCCTTCATGAGCTTCATCATCCCGCGCCTGCAAGACAAACTCGGCAGCCCATGATTGACACAGGCCAAGGTTGGCCGCAGGGTGCACTGCTACAGTAGCCGCTTTCCTGCCGGCGGCGCCGGCATGCCATCGGGGGTTTTATGGTCGAACATGTAGATATCTTCATCGTGGGCGGCGGCATGGTGGGTACCGCCATCGCTGCCCGGCTGGGCCACAGCGGCCTGAACATCGCCGTGCTGGAACAGCAAGCCCCGCCCACCTTCGACCCCGACAGCCCGCCCGACCTGCGCGTATCGGCCATCAGCCCTGCCTCGCGCGCGCTGCTGGAGCGCATCGGCGCCTGGCAGCACATCGACGCCATGCGCAGCGCCCCCTACCAGCGCATGCAGGTATGGGAAAACGAGCGCAGCGCCGGTACGCTGTTCGACGCTGGCGAAGTGGATGCGGCCAACCTGGGCCACATCATCGAAAACCGCATCGTGCAGCTGGCCTGCACCCAGGCGCTGCAACCGCATGCCAACATCCAGCTGATCTGCCCGGACAGCATCCAGCGTCTGGATATCCAGGCCGGCGGCAGCCGCATAGAGCTGGCCAGCGGTCGCAGCTTTGTCGCACGGCTGGTCATCGGCGCCGACGGCGCCAAATCGCAAGTACGCGACGCCGCCAGCATCGGCCTCAACAGCCACGAATACCCGATGCACGCCTTCGTCGCTACCGTCGGCATAGCGGGCGGTGAACGCGACATCACCTGGCAGCGCTTTACCCCCAACGGCCCGCAATCGTTGCTGCCGCTGCCGGGCGACTACGCCTCCCTGGTGTGGTACCACCAGCCGCAACAGGTACAACAGCTGCTGCAGCTGGACGATACCGCGCTGATCGCTGCCTTTAGCCGCGAGTTTCCCGACGCGCTGCCCACCCTCACCCACGTGGTGAGCCGCGGCAGCTTTGCGCTGATCCGCCGCCACGCGCAGGACTACGTGCGCGCCGGCGTGGTACTAGCCGGCGACGCCGCCCACACCATCCACCCGCTGGCTGGCCAGGGCGTCAACCTGGGTTTTCAGGACACCGAGGCACTGTGCCAGGTACTGGAACAAGCCGTACAGCAGGGCGAAGACATCGCCAGCCTGGCCGTACTGCAGCGTTACCAGCGCCAGCGCATGCTACCCAACCACGGCATGCAGCGCCTGATGGATGCGTTCTGCTACGGCTTCAGCAACGACAGCAGCCCGCTGCGCTTTGTACGCAACCTGGGGCTGAAACTAGCCAACCACAGCGGCCCGGTAAAGAAAGAAGTCATACGCTACGCACTGGGCCTCAGCACACCGGAACAGCTGCTCCCGCCGCCACTGGCACTGCTCAAAACAAGGTTAAAACGCGCCTGATCGGCGAAGATCAATAAAAAAGCCCGCGCAAGCGGGCTTTGGTTTTGTTCTGACATCGATGCGGCCAACGTTGGCTGCAGGCAGCGCCAGCACTACAACGGGGCTGGCACGGGAAGAAACGAGGTTAGCCGCAGAGTAACAGGGGCAAAACAACAAAGCCCGCTTGCGCGGGCTTTTCTCATCAATACGGTTGTCTTTGTCACAAAGCACAAAGCCCAGCTCG
>NZ_VMTV02000605.1 GCF_007644035.1 Vogesella mureinivorans
CATGCACGCGGATCAGGTGCGTGCGCCCGGTGTCGATACGCACCTCGGTGTAGCTATGCCCACCGTGCAGGGCGAGGCGCCGGAAGTGGCTGAGCGAAGCCTTGCCCTCGACCGGGTCGACCCGGACCATGCGCTCGCCGCCCTGCAGCTCGAACTTGCGCAGCGGCGCGTTCACGCTGAAGGGCTTCGAGCCGATGTCGCCGACCAGCAGGGTCAGGTAGCGCTTTTCCAGCTCGCCCTCGCGGATCAGGCGCTGCA
>NZ_VMTV02000402.1 GCF_007644035.1 Vogesella mureinivorans
CGCTGCTGGTGATGGGCGAAAAGCAGCTCGGCGAAACCAAGATCGCCCGCAGCCCGGTCAAGTTCGACGAAGCGCCCACCCTGCGCAAGCCGAGCTGGATCCGCGTGCGCCTGCCTTCCGGCAACGCCGTGCAGCAGCTCAAGTCGCGCCTGCGCGAGAACGCCCTGGTCACGGTCTGCGAAGAGGCCAGCTGTCCGAACATCCATGAGTGCTTCAGCCACGGCACCGCGACCTTCATGATCCTCGGCGAGATCGGAA
>NZ_VMTV02000655.1 GCF_007644035.1 Vogesella mureinivorans
AGTCTTCTTAGGGATTTCATTGATGGGTGTGGTTGCGATTGCTGGTTCATTCAATTTGCGTGAAATCGTAGAAGCACAACGTGATGTATGGTTTGTGGTTCCACAATTCATTGGTTTCATGATCTTTGTGGTTGCTGGTGTTGCAGTGACACATCGTCACCCATTTGACCAACCAGAAGCTGAGCAAGAGTAGGCTTGAGTTGAAGTCTGACCATCTTTTTCAAGGGTTAACTCATGCTTTTCTGCATCAATGTTTTT
>NZ_VMTV02000847.1 GCF_007644035.1 Vogesella mureinivorans
GTCGGCGGCGCCCGCGATGTGATCATCGACCACAACTCGATGACCTGGGCCACCGACGAGAACCTTTCCACTGTTCATCTTCACCGGAGAACTGATGCTGCGCGGCGGCATCTCCGAGCGTCTGATCGGACTGGCCGGCAGCCTGGTCGGCCATATCCGCGGCGGCCTCGGCCAGGTCAACGTGCTGTCCAACCTGTTCTTCGGCGGCGTGTCGGGTTCGGCCATCGCCGATGTCTCGGCAGTGGGCGGGGCGATGAT
>NZ_VMTV02000411.1 GCF_007644035.1 Vogesella mureinivorans
TCATAGCCCATGATGGCGGGTGTTAAGACACGATTGCCCACAAGAGTCTGAAAAATGATAGAGGTACATGCCACACAAATTCCGCCCAATACAATCGCAGCAAGTCTAAATAGGCGCTGAGGAATGACATAATCCATATCAAGGTGGGAACCGAAGAATATAAAAACAATTGCAAGAGCAACGGTTGCACATAGCATTGTGCCGAGCTTGTTTATATTCATTAGCGCAGCCCTCGCAGTATCAAGAGCAAGAAGATCATTCCTCCTGCGCCTGCATGGCCTGCACATCCTGCTTGGTTAGCCCAATTTGTTAAAGTTCTTGGTGCTAACATCACTTTGTAAACATGAAAAGCTAGATTTTGCATACACATCAAAATCTAGCTTAATCTTCATCAATATTCTTTAGATTACATATAAATACATTAAATTGAACCT
>NZ_VMTV02000915.1 GCF_007644035.1 Vogesella mureinivorans
TGCGCCTTAATCTCCACATCCAACTCTGTTGCTTCCTTCATCTGGGCCGCCAATTTTCCTGTCAACGCCCCCATCGTTTCCTCAAAGGAAATCTCAGATTCCACTTCATCGGGAATGCCCACATAGCGACCTGGCGTTAACACAAAGTTGTGCTTCTCAATCTCCGCCAGTGTTGCCGACTTACAAAAACCCTTGATGTCCTGATAGTTTCCGCCATCCCGCTTCCATTCGTGATAAGTGTCTGCAATCTTTTTGATG
>NZ_VMTV02000822.1 GCF_007644035.1 Vogesella mureinivorans
CGTCCTCATCAAGATTGATCTCGGCCAGCGGGTCGCGGTGATGGGCGTCGAAGCCGGCCGAGATGATGATGAGGTCGGGCTGGAAACGGTCGATTTCCGGCAGGACACGCGAGAGAAACGCGTCGCGGAATGTGTCGCTGCCCGTTCCGGCCGTCAGCGGTGCGTTGACAATGTTGCCCGCGCCGGTTTCGTCCTTGGCGCCTGTGCCGGGATAAAGCGGCATCTGGTGCGTGGAGCAGTAGAGCACGGACGGATCGT
>NZ_VMTV02000933.1 GCF_007644035.1 Vogesella mureinivorans
CGGCAGCTTGATCTCCACCGTCTCCAGCGTCGAAAAGCGTTCGCCGCAGGCCGGACACTCCCGCCGCCGGCGGATGCTGCCGCCGTCCTCGCTGACACGACTGTCGACGACCCGGCTGTCCTCGTGCTGGCAGAAGGGGCAGCGCATTAGGGCCGGCGTTGCGTAGTGCGGCGATGGTTGGCCGTGTGGGCCGGCCCGGGATTCGGGAGCGAAGAGGCGCGTTCGCGGACCACTGGTCCGCGCGCCGATGAGCGCCGG
>NZ_VMTV02000955.1 GCF_007644035.1 Vogesella mureinivorans
AATTATGCACAAATAAGAATAACCTCCGAATGGAGGTTTTTCTTTTAGAAAGAATGCTCAACAGAACTTTAATGAACCATAGCAGTTAGGTCAAAAGTTATCGATTACTTCACGTAAACCGCAAACCACTCGCCATAAAATCATTGGTATTGATAGCCGTGAAAAGTCGCAGGCAGTTTTTGTGGATACTCCGGGTATGCATAAAAAAGAAGTGCGTGCCATCAATAAAATGATGAACAAAGCTGCACACTCTGCTTT
>NZ_VMTV02001104.1 GCF_007644035.1 Vogesella mureinivorans
CGGTGCTTCAGGTGGTGTCGGTACTTTAGCAGTACAGGTGAAAATGCCAATACTGATGAAGTTGCAACCATGATGGGCATACTTGAACAAATGGGTAAAGAAGTTTATATGGCGGTCTATGAGCATTTAGGTGCAACTGCATGCCGTATTATCGTGCCAGATTATTCTGAAATTTATTTGGTCGAAGACTTAATTTGGGACAATACCAATAAAGCCTTGTTGTTCCGTGAAGATATCTTAAATTTACATCGTTTGGAT
>NZ_VMTV02000056.1 GCF_007644035.1 Vogesella mureinivorans
AGCCTTATTTAAAGAATTGGTTGATCAAGAAGATCCAGACCTACTCGATTGGTTTATGGAGGTTTCTGAACCACCACGTCCAGAGTTAAGAGTATTGATCAATTGTTACCAATTTCAATGGCTTGAATGTGGTTGAATATTTTTGCAATGTCGCAGCATTACGAGGACGATAGAAGTTTTTAGCGGCAATTTCCTGACCGGCAGGTGAATACAAATAGTTTAAATAAGCTTTCGCTAGATTTAAATTACCGTCTTTT
>NZ_VMTV02001039.1 GCF_007644035.1 Vogesella mureinivorans
CCTCCCGCTCTTCTCACCTCCGAGATCCCTCTCCCCGAGAAGGCCACAAACACCGTTGTCAAGGGTCGTCAAGATGCTGCCGACATCGTCCTCGGCGAGAGCGACAGACTCCTCGTTGTTGTCGGCCCCTGCTCCATTCACGACCCTGCCGCCGCTCAGGAATACGCTTCCAGACTCAAGGAGCTCTCTGACAAGCTCTCCGACGATCTTTGCATCGTGATGCGCGCCTACCTTGAGAAGCCCCGAACAACCGTTGG
>NZ_VMTV02000339.1 GCF_007644035.1 Vogesella mureinivorans
GACGTGCCCCGGCGTGTCGATGAGATTGAGCACATAGTGCTCCCCATCGGTGTGATCATATTCGAGCCGGACGGTCTGCGCCTTGATGGTGATGCCGCGTTCGCGCTCGATATCCATTGAATCGAGCACCTGCTCCTTCATCTCGCGCTCGCCCAGCGCGCCCGTCATCTGGATGAGGCGGTCGGCAAGCGTGGATTTCCCGTGGTCGATATGGGCGACGATCGAGAAATTGCGGATATGGCTCAGAGGGGTTTTGG
>NZ_VMTV02000310.1 GCF_007644035.1 Vogesella mureinivorans
CCTTGATCTCCTTGGCGGTCTTGAAACGCGACAGCACCTCCACCCGCAGCGGCCAGTCGGCGAAGCGGTCGCGCAGGTTGCGGTAGTGCTGTTCGGCCAGCAGGGTGGTGGGCACCAGGATCGCCACCTGACGGCCGCTCATTGCCGTCGCAAACGCAGCGCGCACGGCGACCTCGGTCTTGCCGAAGCCGACATCGCCGCAGACCACACGTTCCATCGGCAGGCTGGACTGCAGGTCGGTCAACACAGCCTCGATC
>NZ_VMTV02000263.1 GCF_007644035.1 Vogesella mureinivorans
GGGTATGGACCCGGTCACGCTCGGCCACGTCGATCGCCTGATCCACCGCCCGCACGGCATCCTGCTGGTCACGGGGCCGACCGGCTCGGGCAAGACCACGACGCTGTATGCGGCACTGTCGCGGCTCAATGACAGCACCCGCAACATCCTGACCGTGGAGGACCCGATCGAGTACTACCTCGATGGCGTCGGCCAGACCCAGGTCAATCCCAAGGTCGAGATGACCTTCGCCCGCGGCCTGCGCGCGATCCTGCGTC
>NZ_VMTV02001071.1 GCF_007644035.1 Vogesella mureinivorans
AGAAGTAGTGGAACACGGCGTGCTCGGAGGTGACCGCGAAGCCGTGGGCGAAGCCGGGCGGGATCCAGAACTGGCGCTGGTTGTCGGCGCTGAGCACGACGGCCGCCCACTTGCCAAACGTGGGCGAGCCGCGGCGGATGTCGACTGCGACATCAAAGACCTCGCCCTCCAGCACCGACACCAGCTTGCCCTGCGGATTCGGCAGCTGGTAATGCAGACCGCGCAACACGCCGCGCGCGGATCGCGAAATGTTGGCCTGCACCGCGTCCATCACGATGCCGTGCTCGGCGTAGCGCTGCCGGTTCCATTGCTCGAAGAAGAAGCCGCGGGCGTCACCGAACACGCGCGGCTCGATCACCAGGCAGCCGGGCAGGTCGGTTTCGATCACCTTCATTTGGCCAGCCCCAGCTTGAGCAGGCTCATCAGGTACTGGC
>NZ_VMTV02000201.1 GCF_007644035.1 Vogesella mureinivorans
GTAGCTGCAATTAGAAGACAGTGAACATTGAGAGGTATATTCATTCTGAATTTCCAAGAAATGAGAAATCGACAGCTAGTTAAAAAGAACACTTATCAAGCGATAGAAGTCTATGTTTGATAAGTGCAAGGTCTAGAGGGATGTGCAGCTACCGTTCTCCCTGATCCTCATGCTCCGCTAATGCAGGTTGATTATTGATTACAATCGATCCTGCTACAAGCGTGGCAGAAGAACCAAAAACGAGGACAGTAGACATG
>NZ_VMTV02000758.1 GCF_007644035.1 Vogesella mureinivorans
TGTTTCGTGTGCGTGCATGCAAAAACAATTCGCCCAACGGACCTTAGAGGGTGTTTGAAAAGTCGGCTAGTCAGGTAAAAAAGCAAAAAAGCTCTCTCAGTATTAAGCTGCCAATAGATAGTCAACAGCACCGAGAGAGCTATGAGTAAAGCATACCCTAGCAATTTGAGCGCAGCCCAGTACCTACTTCTCTTGGAATTGATTCCCCCACCCAAGCCGGGTGGTCGCCCTCGCACCGTAGAGATGTGGGAGGTTCT
>NZ_VMTV02000035.1 GCF_007644035.1 Vogesella mureinivorans
AAGCCCGCAGCCCCAACCCCAGCTGAGCGCCGAACTACAGCCCTGCGGCGCGCTGCACCCAAAGCCTGCGCAGCGGCGCGATCGCCCCGGCCAGGCCCAGCGCATGGCCGCGCAGCAGGGTCGGCAGCAGGGCGTCGTTCGAGAACAGGCGGTTCAGGGCATCAAAGCCCCGCGCGGCCAGCGCGTTCTCGCTGCGGCGGCGGCGCGCGTAGCGATCGAGCAGGCGCGGCGAATGCAGGGGCTGGCCGCGTTGTTGT
>NZ_VMTV02000064.1 GCF_007644035.1 Vogesella mureinivorans
GAACTTGATTCACGATGGAGCGTCCCGTCGGCGGTTCTACGAGGACCTCGTCACCCGATCCGCCGTCGACGATCGCGGGGCCGAGCGCCTGCTGGCCGACCATGCCGCCAAGGGATCGGGGGAAGGTGTCGTCTGGTTGATCGGCGCCGGGCCGGGGGCTGAAGACCTTCTCACCCTGCGGGCCCAGCGGCTGCTGCAACAGGCCGATGTGATCGTCCACGATCAGCTGGTGCCTGCCGCCGTGGTCGAGATGGGCC
>NZ_VMTV02000571.1 GCF_007644035.1 Vogesella mureinivorans
TACGTGCCAAGCTGAATGCCACCTATCTCAATATTATGGATCAGGCCCAGATTGCCCGTGAAAGTATTGAAATCAACTGTTTAACTTCTTTGATCAAGTGATATCGTGCGGTATTTAAATACATATCTTCACGGGTACGACCATGCAAGGCTAAGGCAGCTATCCCTGCTTCTTCAGCACGTTTTGCCACACGGAGGATATTCTCTTGACCATTTAAATAGCCCAAACGGGCCTTTAAAGTGACAGGAACATCTACA
>NZ_VMTV02001085.1 GCF_007644035.1 Vogesella mureinivorans
GTTAATCATTGGGTTCGGCACGGTGCGCGCTAATTCCTGCGCCGGCACGCCTTTCTGCGACTCCTGAGTCAGAATGCGCACGCGGTTTCCCGGCAGGTCTTCAAACAGCCAGGCGTGGATCACGTCCAGACGCGAATTTGCATCCCCTTCTACCCAGCCGTGCCACGCGATACGCGCGGCTTCGCCCTCCACGGGCGGAACATACTCCGTCACCTGCGCCTCAACCGGGAAGCCAAAGGTGGTGAAGCGGAAGCGG
>NZ_VMTV02000902.1 GCF_007644035.1 Vogesella mureinivorans
GGGCATTGTCGCCAAACATCACCTCGACCAAGTCGTGGGCGTAGACCAGGTTGGGGTCGGGGTGACCACCGCCAAAGTCCTCCAGCGGTTCGCCATTGACCACAGTGCCCACTGGAGCATTCAACCGACGCTCAAACAGGGCCTTGGCATAGGGCCCAGTCACCGCGTGCAGCGAATCCATGCAGAAGCGGAACTTGCCGCTAGAAAGCAGCTGCTTGATCTGGCCGAAGTCAAACAGGGTTTCCATCAGCGCCCC
>NZ_VMTV02000213.1 GCF_007644035.1 Vogesella mureinivorans
TCGCCACCACGGACACGTCGCGGCCAACCGTCGACAGCCGCGCGTCCACCAGATTGCAGCCGCTGTCGGCGATGCGCCGCGAGACCGGCAGCAGCGGCGACTCCGGGTGCACGGCGAAGGCGTTGATCAGCAGATAGTTTTCGTTGGTCTGCGGGCGGGGCGCGGGGTCGCTCAAGGCGGTGTCCGAAGAAAGTGGCGTGCGGCCGCAAGCTTAACGCCTGCCGCGATCGATCGGGGCACATGAACACGCGGTGAC
>NZ_VMTV02000732.1 GCF_007644035.1 Vogesella mureinivorans
GTTGCAAATAAACATCCGTAAAACTTTTGGTGGAGTCAAGGAGGATCGAACTCCTGACCTCTACAATGCCATTGTAGCGCTCTACCAACTGAGCTATGACCCCCAGTCTGTGTGAGCGCAATATTAGGGATATTGCGCCTTCACGTCAACAGAAAAATGAATTAAGCTTCTTCGATTGCATCATTTTTCGGCAATTTGATGCTTTCGTTTAGTTTTTCCCAAACTTTTGCTTCTTTTTTACTCGGACCACCCACAA
>NZ_VMTV02001117.1 GCF_007644035.1 Vogesella mureinivorans
TGTGCCTGCTTTGAAAAAGATTTCTGGGCTTGGCCCGGATGCTTGGGGGCCGGAGTTTGTGCGGGTTCGGTGTCATGCTGAATTGCGATCGCTGGGTCGGCGCGAAACTTATGTTTGGGGTAAACTGCATTTAGTTGCCGGAGTCTGGGAATTTGAACCTGCTAGCGGCAGCCAAAATTCAGCGAATTTAATTAACCTCGCAAATACGAGTGGTTTAGCAGTTTTGCCCGCATCGGAAACCTGGATAGGGCCGGGC
>NZ_VMTV02000508.1 GCF_007644035.1 Vogesella mureinivorans
ACACCACTTTACTATAAAAATCGCTTTTATGTTGGTGCAACATTAATCGACCAAGTTCAGCCCAATATGACCAGTTATAAAGAAGAGATCTTTGGTCCAGTACTGCAAGTCATTCGTGTAAAAACCATGCAAGAAGCCATGGATCTGATTGATGATCATGAGTATGGCAACGGAACGTGTATCTATACTCGTGATGGTGAAGCTGCTCGCTATTTTAGTGATCACATCAAAGTCGGTATGGTGGGTATTAATATTC
>NZ_VMTV02001061.1 GCF_007644035.1 Vogesella mureinivorans
GTTGTAATGAGCCGTGCAGATCAATTGCTTTGGTCGCATCAGAAATCACAAAGGTCTTAAAACCTAATCTAGCCGCGTCCATAGCAGTCCACGCGACGCAAAAGTCTGTCGCAATGCCAACAATATATACAGTGTCGATCTGACGTTCTCGCAAATACCCTGCCAAACCTGTTGTGGTTTTATGATCTGCTTCCATAAAGGCTGAGTAACTGTCAATGTGCGAATGAAAACCTTTACGAATAATCAATTGCGCAGT
>NZ_VMTV02000710.1 GCF_007644035.1 Vogesella mureinivorans
AGCCTCTTCATAACATACCAACGCATAACCATATGCCATAGTGAAGGTATTACCAAATCTCCGTTAAAGAAAATGGGGTGGTGGGCTTCAGATACAGCCCATTTGTATTTTGATCAGGTCAAAGTGCCTGTAGAAAATCTTCTAGGAGAAGAAAACGCAGGTTTTAAAGTGATTATGAAAAACTTTAATATGGAGCGTTTTTGGTTAGCTTCTATGGCATATGGTTATGCGTTGGTATGTTATGAAGAGGCTTTACAGTGGTCTAAAGATCGAAAAACTTTTGGTAAACGCTTGGTTGATCATCAAGTGGTACGTCATAAACTGGTGGATATGGCAACGCGTTTAACCTATACGCGTGCACTTTTGGAAGATACAGCATATCGTATGAGTAAAGCTGAATTACAGGGAAGTGATTTAATCGCACAGATTTGTA
>NZ_VMTV02000435.1 GCF_007644035.1 Vogesella mureinivorans
GCCGCCGATCTGAGCCAGGACTTGCGCGGAGAAGCCTGGGTCAAACAGGGCTTCGACAAGCTGCTGCTGGACCCGCCGCGCACCGGCGCCGATGCCTGCATCCCGCAGCTGCCGCTGGAGGGCGTGCGGCGCATCGTCTACGTGTCCTGCCATCCGGGCTCGCTGGCGCGCGATGCCGGCATCCTGGTGCGCGAACATGGCTATCGTCTGGTTTCAGCAGGCGTGATGGACATGTTCCCGCATACGGCGCATGTCG
>NZ_VMTV02001120.1 GCF_007644035.1 Vogesella mureinivorans
CGCATCCTCAAGGAAATTCGCGAACGCCTGAAAATCCTCAACGATGTGGGCCTGGAATATCTCTCCATGTCGCGCAATTCCGGCACCCTGTCGGGCGGTGAATCGCAGCGCATCCGCCTGGCCAGCCAGATCGGCTCGGGCCTCACCGGCGTGCTCTATGTGCGCGACGAGCCCTCCATCGGCCTCCACCAGCGCGACAATTCGCGCCTGCTCGAAACCCTTCAGCGCCTGCGCGACCTGGGCAATACCGTCATCG
>NZ_VMTV02000604.1 GCF_007644035.1 Vogesella mureinivorans
CATCCGCATCAACGGCCGCGAGGTCGAGGATGCCGACCTGATCGCCGCCTTCGAGGCGGTCGAGGCCGCGCGTGCCGGGGTGTCGCTGACCTTCTTCGAGTTCGGAACGCTCGCGGCGCTGTGGCTGTTCACCCGCGCGGAGCTTGATGTCGCGGTGCTTGAAGTGGGCCTCGGCGGCCGACTCGATGCGGTCAACCTGGTCGACGCCGACATCGCCCTGCTGACCACGGTCGATCTCGACCACATGGACTGGCT
>NZ_VMTV02000790.1 GCF_007644035.1 Vogesella mureinivorans
GGTGGTGTCGTTGCTGGTCGGTACGGTCACGGTGAAGCTGGTGACGCCGGCTGGTACGGTGATCTTGCCGGTGGCTGCATCGTAGCTCACGCCGTTGCTGAAGGTAGCGGTGCCGTAGTCGTCAGCGGTAGCGGTGCCGTCTTGCAGCGCGAAGTCGAAAGTAGTGGCGCTGGACGAAGCGTTGCTCAGCTTGACGGTGAAGGCCAAGTCGCTGCCTTCGGTGGCGGATACGTCGCCGGTGCCCACGCTGTTACCGATCGATTCGATAGTCGGCGTGCCGTCGTTGTCAATGATGGTACCGGTAGCGTCTTTACCGCCGATGCTCAGCTTGACGGTTTCGTCGGCTTCGTCGGTGGTGTCGTTGCTGGTCGGCACAGTCACGGTGAAGCTGGTCACGCCGGCTGGCACGGTGATCTTGCCGGTGGCCGCATCGTAGCTCACGCCATTGCTGAAGGTGGCGCTGCCGTAGTCGTCAGCGGTAGCGGTGCCGTCTTTCAGCGCGAAGTCGAAGCTGGTGGCGGTGCTGCTGGCGTTAGACAGCTTGACGGTGAACGCCAGGTCGCTGCCTTCGGTGGCGGACACGTCGTTCGGGTTGGCCGCAGACGGGTCCGGTTTGCCGATGTGCTCGATGGTCGGCGTGCCGTCGTTATCAAGGATGGTACCGGTGGCGTCTTTGCCGCCGATGCTCAGCTTGACGGTTTCGTCGGCTTCGTCGGTGGTGTCGTTGCTGGTCGGTACGGTCACGGTGAAGCTGGTGACGCCGGCTGGTACGGTGATCTTGCCGGTGGCGGCGTCGTAGCTCACGCCATTGCTGAAGGTGGCGGTGCCGTAGTCATCAGCGGTAGCGGTGCCGTCTTGCAGCGCGAAGTCGAAAGTGGTGGCAATGGTGCTGCTGGTGCTAAGACGTACTTCGAATGTAAGGTCGTTGCCTTCGGTTGTACTGCTCTCGCCAGGAGTGGTGCTGGCACCCACGTAGTCAATGACTGCGGTGTTGATTTGCGCGCTGTCCTTGCCTTCCGGAGAAACATTGCCAGCCGGGTCGGTCAGGGTGGCGGTAACAGTAAGCTGGCTACCTTCTACAGGTGGGTCCAGCGTGATGGCAACGGTGCCAGTGCTGATATCGCTGGCAGTCAGAGTGATGGTCTGTGTGGTGGTGCCGCTGTTGATAGTGAGCACGTCACCCGCGTTGGTACCGGCAGGCAGCGTGATGCTGACATCAACCTTGCCCACGAGCTCGCCATTGGCAATAACGCCGTCGTTATTGCTGTCTTCGGTAATCACCACTACCGGCGCCAATGGTGCGGTGGTGTCGATTTGTGCTGTGCCGGTGTTGCTTGCCGTATTACCCAGCGGGTCGGTAGCGGTAACGGTCAGGTTGCTGCCACCTTCAGGCAGCGGGCGGCTGGACTCTACCGACCAGCGGCCATCGGTACCTACGGTAGCGGTACCAATAACGTTACCGTCTTTATCGCTTACCACGATAGTGGCACCTGCTTCGCCGGTACCGCTAAGCAATGGCGTGGTATCACGCGTTGGGCCTACGTTTTCGATAGTGACGGTGGTGGTGGTATCAATCACTGCGGTCGCGGCGCTGCTAGCGGTGTTGCCGCTGGTATCGGTTGCTACTGCAGTCAAGCCAGTGCTGCCATCCGGCAATGCCACAGTAGACTCCACAGACCAGGTGCCATTGCTGGCCACCACGGTAGTAGCAATTACCTGCCCTGCCGCATTGCTGATGACTACCGTTGCACCGGCTTCGCCGGTACCCGTGAGCAGGGGGGTATTGTCGCGGCTAGGGCCGACGTTGTTGATGGTAACGGTCGTGCTGTCGTCTACCAGAACTGTGGTGGTATCTGCAGTCTGGGTAGTCTGTGTGCTGGCTACATCAATCTGGTTATCCAGTGTCAGTGGCTGGATGCTCTCGGCCACACGGCCAATCACCACAAACGAGTTACCGCCATCTTCACCACCACCTGCTGCCAGGCCGGCTGCGGTGTCTTCCAAGCCCTGCAGTGGGTCTTGCCCGCTTTCAAGTGCGGCCAACACCTGTTGTGCGTCGGCGTTCAATGGGGCGATAGCCGCATCCGTGGCGTCGGCTGCTTGCAGGCCAAACACATCATCGGTAATGGTGAGATCACGCGCTTCGGCGATCTTGACGATATGACCATTACTGCTCTGAAGCTCGATCTCGCCGTCGGCCGGGACAACCAGGCGCTCCCCCGTGGCTACAATGTCGCCCAGCTTCAAAACACGCTGGGAACCGTCTGCTGCAATGGCGATGACTTTGCCAGTGAGAGACACAACTTTACCTTGAGCAACATTGACAGCGGCAGCCATGGTCGAACTCCAGAGACTATTTGCGATGGGAAAATTATAGAGAGTCTTATAGAAGGCAATCTATTGTACTGATGGGCAAACCTAGCCCATCTGCATCTCGCCATGGCAAACCGCAAAATCAATGTAAGATATTGATAAAAAATACGAAAAACTCACCCCGCAGCCCTACACCGCTCCCTGCATCGATAGTGCATCGCAGCAAAATCAACTGCGCATAAAAGAAAAGGCCCGCCGAAGCGGGCCTTGCTACCAAACGCTGTATGACTTAATCGACGATCAGCTTGTTCTTGGTCAGCAGGTCCTGAATCACCTGCTGGTCCGAAGTCAGGCCGCCAACAATGTCGATACCCGACAGCTTGAGGTTGAAGTCCGTCACACCGTTGCCCTGGCTAGACACGGCAATATTGGTGCCGCTGCTGTCATGGCTAAAGTGCAGGTACTGTTCCAATGAGCCGCTGTTCTCACCTTGCAGCAAATCGCGGAAGTCCAAGACATCGCCACCCTGCTGGCGTGGCGCGGTGTCAAAGTTCATCACCGTCTTGCTAGTACCCACATCGGCCAGCGTGTAGCGGAAGATATCGGTCTCTGGCGCCAGGGTAAAGTTCATCGAAGCCGGTGTACTGGCCCCGGTAGAAGACACCACGTCATAACTTAGTTTCAGCGCACCGTTATAGTTGGCCTCTGGCGTAATCAGATAGCTGCCATCGGCTTGCTGGCTGACCGTGCCATGGTCTGCTGTAACGTTGGCCGCATTCAGAGTGCCGCCAGTCGGGCTGGTCCAGCCTTGCAGCAGATAACCTTTGCTGATGACGTACGGCACATCTTCCTGGCCGACACCCAGCTCCACATAGTCCTGCGCCTGGGAGTTATTTTCAGCACCGCTGATACCAACCTTGGTATCTTTCAGCAGTGTTACCGACCCTGCCGTGCTCGTTCCGGCGGCCTTCAGTGCGCTCCAGGTATTAAAGTCAAACAACCTTGGCTCGGACCCCGTGGCACTGTTATGGGCAGTAAAGATGGCCTTGCCCCCCCCCAGGTGAACGATGTCTGATATCAATGAACTACTTTGAGTCGTAGCATCATTCAAAGTATTGATATCGGCCACCAACGAGGTAGTGGTGCCATCCGTTATCCATAGCTCCCTGCCCTGTGCCGTCGTTGCCCCGGCAAATATCGCGTAGCCATTCTCCAGCGAGGTAAACATATACGGGCTGGTGGGGTAATAACCTACCGAGAGCGTAGCGCCGACTTGCGGCCCCGTCCCCAAGTCTCTCAACAGTTTGGTGCCTGTCCCTGTACCATCCGTGGTCCACACAGAGAAACCATTAGTTACCGGGTTAATGGCACTAAACAGATACTTGCCATTGCCAATGGCGGTCAGGTCGTTCATATAGTTTTGGCTTTGAGAGCTACCCGTACCCGGCACAATGTCTTTCACCAAAGTAGTACCCGCATCGGTACCATCCGTTACCCACAGCTCGCGGCCATTCAGCGCGGTGTTAGCCATAAACATGGCTTTACCGTTACCCATGGCAGTAAAGCTATACGGGGTGCTATCACTACTCGTGTTGATATCTTTCACCATCCGGGTGCCCGCAGTGGTGCCATCGGTAATCCACAGCTCGTTACCGTTTGTGCCATTGTTTGCGTAAAACAGCGTTTTACCATTACCCAGATTGGTGAAACCACCTGCATTAGATGACTCGGTACCAGGATTAATATCGGCAAGTAAACGGGTACCCGCTGACGTGCCATCGGTTATCCACAATTCGACACCTTTGGCATCGGTGTTAGCCTGGAAAATTACCTTGCCGCCACCAATGCTTGTAAAGTCAGCACCAATTCCCGGTGGTGTGTAATCTCTTATCTCACTGCTTACAGAGTTACCATTAAACGACGGCGTACTACTACCCGTGTCAAGATCTTTCAGTTGCACGGTACCGGACACCGTACCATCAGTTATCCACAGCTCGCCGCCATTCACCGCAAACACTACCTTGCCATTACCCACACGGGCCATACCATTAAGTGAAGGTTCGGACCCCTCCGCCCCTGGAATAATGTTTTTCAATCGTATGGTTCCGGCTTCGGACCCGTCAGTCACCCATAGCTCACGGCCGGTGGTGCCATCATCGGCCTGGAACAGCGCTTTGCCATTCCCTATATTAAAGAAATTGGCCCCCGCTGAAGTCCCCACATTCATAGCCAAATTGCCTTCAGAGCCAATATATTTCAACACCTTGGTACCAGCACTGGTCAAATCCGTTACCCATGGCTGTATACCATTTGAACCATCCTTAGCCTGGAACAAGACAGGGCCGTTATTCGGATCGTAGGCTTTACCAGTCAGCTCTGGTGCAGACGCATTCATCTTGGCGCTATCCGAAGATAGTGGCGAAACATTACCCGCCACATCTGTCAGCGTGGCGCTTACCGTTGCAGTAGCCTGCTCGGCGGGTTTGGCCACTGTTGTGGTTACCGCACCAGCCGTAATGTTGGCCGCAGTCAGCACCACGGCCTGCGTACTGGCACCCAGGTTAATCTGCAGCGTATCACCCGCTTTTGCCTCTGTTGGCAAGGCAATACGCACTGCCAGCGTGGTAGCCGCACCAATCTCCGAGGCACTGATCAAACCATCGTTATTGGTATCGGTAGTGATGGTCACCACAGGCGCTGGTGAGGCCATATTGTCTATCGTCAGAGCCACTGTCGCTGTACTGCTGTTGCCTACTGCATCGGTGGCCTGCACCTGTGCCGTGCCTGTACTGCCATTCGCCAGTGCCTGCGTGGGCGTAACACTCCAGGTACCATCCGGCTGCACCGTGGTAATCAGCACTTCGCCAGTACCCGGCATGGTGACCATGATGCTGGCGCCTGGCTCTCCGGTACCGCTAATGGTCGGGGTGGTGTCGTTGGTAATGCCATCGCCTACCGTACCACTATCGCTAGTAGCATCGAGCTTGGCAGTAAGCGCAGGCGGTGTGGTATCCACGCTATAGGCTTCGGTCGTGGTGGCAGTACCCGCAGCCGATACTACTTTGGCATCGATGACCTTGTCGGCATCGACTACCAGGTCGCTACCCGGCACATTGATGCTGAATGTCTTGTCAGCCTGTACTGTGCCGATAAAGGTTTTGTTGTTAATGGTAAGGGTGACGGTAGCGCCTGCATTAACGTCTGCCCCGACCTTGCCTGTTACCGGAATAGTCTGGGCTTGCTCTGCCTGACTGATGGTGTCGTCACTGGTTACCGGGTTAAGCATCAGCGAGATATCTTTAGCCTTCAAAGCCGCGACATTGGTACTGTACGGTGTATTCCCGCCACGCAAGCTCACATCCAGGCTACCGGTAGCAGTGGTATCAAATGCTGCCGTGCTTGTGTTATCCACCGCCACTGCCTCTAGCGTAGTGTACGTACCAGGCATGCCATTCCAGCGAATCAGGTTACTTGGCTGTAGTAATAGCGCCTTATTGGTACTGGCGGCATCCATATTTACCCAAGTAACACCACCATCAGTACTGTATTGCCAGTGGTTGCTAGACGAAGACGCCTTGGCATTGATAAACGCGTAGCCTTTTATGCTGCTGTTCAAGTCAGCGTCGGTTACCGGGTTGCTGGCCATCAAGCTAGCTACCGTCATCCCCGGATTAGGCTGATTTACCTGAGAGGCTGCTGCAAACAGGTTGGCGCCAAAAATATCATTGTTTGTACTCACAACGTTACCAGTGGATATATTGGCTCTAAACACCCCTTCATCGGACAATAACAATACATAACCGCTACCGAAACTACGAATCAACCCTGTAGCGTTACCAAATTCATCCCTAGATATAACAACATCACTTGCAGTTATCTGGCTAGCCGGGAAGTAGCTTGAATAGTCGAAGCTTTGGAAAACTTTACCTTCGATATTGCCAAATGGCCCATTAAGAATAGCTTTGGCAAAATCCTTTGCACTATCCGACGCAGATGTCGCATTGATAGCAGCTATTGTAGTGACCGTCCAATCATGCTGCCCAAGTGCAACCTGATATGGTGCCGAGGTAGAAACTGGCATGCCAAAACCTGCCGCCACTGGATCGTAACTGAAATTATCATTTGTAGAAATCAGTACATTTCCAGACGTCACCCAAGCCTTAAGGGCATTAATTTCCGACGCAGAATAAGCGGCATCTTCAACAAAGCCATCAAATGCCAGCCTAGTCTGCGACAGGACTGCACTATTAATAGCGCTACTATTAGCAATCGATTCTGCCGTCGCCTTAAAAATACCTGACGACCCAAAGTTTGTCCCTGTGTACAATTTCCTTACAAAAAACACATCCAAATTACTAGTCTCGGCAGCTGGCAACGAAGAGTAATTGCTAGACTTCAAGTTCATTACTTTGAAATTATTGAAGTTATAACCCAGCATACTCGCATCAGCGGGCACGATATCCGTGCTGGTGAACAGCGGTGCATCATTACTACCCGTCACGGTCACATCCAGCTTGCTGCTAGAAGTAACACCGGCACCATCCCTCATCTCGTAGTTGAATGTCTCGACTGCGCTACTCCCCGCAGCCAGTGTATTAACCACTGCTTTGCTGTTATCCAGCGCGTAGCTGTAGCTGCCATCGGCTTTAATGGTGAGCGTGCCGTAGGTACCTGCTACCACGGTATCGCCACTGGCATTCACGGTGCTGCCATTAACAGACACCATGGCTTTGCTGTCGCCCGCATCTGCGTCGGTATCGTTTGCCAGCAGGTTGCCTGTGGCACTGGCGGTACCGGCAAAGTAGGCGCTATCACCCACATTGCCACCAGACTCTACGACACCTGCCGTATCCGCTACGGCAGCGGGAGCGGTATTCAGGTTGACGGTGTAGCTGTCGGTAGCGGTGGCGCTGCCAGGGTTACCTGCTGCGTCGGTAGTGGTGACTTTGGCGTCGATAACTTTGTCTGCATCGGCCACGAGATCGGCACCCGGAACATCGATACTAAAGCTCTTGTCAGCAAGAACGATGCCGGTAAAGGTCTTGTTATTGACGGTAAGCGTTACGGTATCGCCCACCTTGGCATCGCCACCCACTGTGCCGGTTATCGGGATCTGCTGACTCGATTCGGCTTTATTGATGATGTCGTCTGCCGTCACGTTCGGATTGAGCGTGATGGTGGGCACAGGTGCGGTCAGGTCAACAATGGCGCTGTCGCTGCCTGGCGCGCTGCTGTTGCCGGCGGCGTCGACGATGACGGCGCTGACGCTCAGCGTGCTGCCATCGGCTGGCAACGGGGTGCTGGCGGTGACGAAGCCG
>NZ_VMTV02001033.1 GCF_007644035.1 Vogesella mureinivorans
GTCGGCCTTCCTGCTGGTGATCTCGCTCTGGATCCGGATGAAGCTGCATGAAAGCCCGGCCTTCCAGCGCATGGCCGCCGAGAGCACCGAAAAGCGGGCGCCGTTCAGGGAGTCTTTCCTGACCTGGCGCAACGGCCGGTTCGTGCTGCTGGCCCTGTTCGGGATCATGATCGCCCAGGGCGCGGTCTGGTACGCCGGCTATTTCTACACCCGCTTCTTCATGGAGCGGGTGCTGAAGGTGGAGGTGGCCACGGT
>NZ_VMTV02000981.1 GCF_007644035.1 Vogesella mureinivorans
GGTAATGTCGAACATCAGCTTTATGGAGGCGGTCAATGCCCGCTCCTACAGCTCGATTTTCTCCACCCTGTGCCAGACCAGAGACGTGGACGCGGCCTACGCCTGGAGTGAAGAGAGCGCGTCATTGCAGCGCAAGGCAGATCTGGTGCTGGAATATTACCGGGCCGACGAGCCGCTGAAGAAGAAGATCGCCAGCGTGTTCCTGGAATCTTTCCTCTTCTATTCCGGCTTCTGGCTGCCTATGTACTGGTCGAG
>NZ_VMTV02000808.1 GCF_007644035.1 Vogesella mureinivorans
TCGACTTCGGTGATGCACAGGGCTTCGCGGCTGCCCTGCGCGTCGGCGAGGCAGATCGCCGAGACGGCCTGATGGCGACGACCCGACAGGCGACGCAGCATGGCGGCGGCGTCGAGCGCATCGCGCGGCTTGCCGAACACCTCGTCGTCGAGAATCACCTCGGTATCGGCCGCGAGCACGCGCGCGAAGGGCTGGTGGCCGACGCGGTTCCAGCCGGCCTCGGCTTTCTCGCGGGCGACGCGCTGCACGTAGTCG
>NZ_VMTV02000294.1 GCF_007644035.1 Vogesella mureinivorans
TGTCTGGGTACTTATCCTGCAACTCTTCCAATTCTTCTTTGTAGAGGATGTTGGGAGTTGTAGCGATACCAAAGAAGAGCCATGCCAAACCGTTGAACTTATAGTCGGGGTTGGCTGCTCTTTCGGCATCTTTGAACATCCGCCATAGGTAAGCGCGGAATGGCGCAATTCCAGTTCCTGTTGCCATCATAATAATCGTGGCATTCGGATCGTCTGGAAGCAGCATTTCCTTACCAGTTGGCCCCGTGATTTTCA
>NZ_VMTV02001176.1 GCF_007644035.1 Vogesella mureinivorans
TCGGTCTGCGGCCAGTCCGGCGCCAGGTGCAGGTAGGTGAACAGCACCTGGCCTTCGCGCAGGCGGGCGCGCTCGACGGCCTGCGGCTCCTTGACCTTGACGATCATCTCGGCGCGGGCGAAGACCTCGTCGGCCGTGCCCAGCACCGTGGCACCGGCGGCGACGTAGTCGGCGTCCGAACAGCCGATGCCGGCGCCGGCGTGGGTTTCGACGACCACCTGATGGCCGTGCTGCACCAGTTCGCGCACCGACGCC
>NZ_VMTV02000332.1 GCF_007644035.1 Vogesella mureinivorans
GCCGAGGACCTGGTCAACTCGATCGTGCTGGTCGGCGACTGCGCCGACGAGGACCTGCTGCGCGAGGAGAACATCGACCAGACCGACGTCTACTGCGCGCTGACCAACGACGACGAGGCCAACATCCTTTCGGCCATGCTGGCCAAGCGCATGGGCTGCCAGCGGGTGATGTCGCTGATCAACCGCCCGGCCTATGCCGACCTGGTCGAAGGCAGCAGCATCGACATCGCCATCAGCCCGCAGCAGATCACGCTT
>NZ_VMTV02000691.1 GCF_007644035.1 Vogesella mureinivorans
CTGGAAGTACCGGAAATCGGTGAAGATGTCATTGAGATTAAAGGCGCATCACGTGATCCGGGTTCTCGTGCGAAAATTGCGGTGAAATCACATGATAAACGTATCGATCCGGTAGGCGCTTGTGTTGGTATGCGCGGTGCACGTGTGCAAGCTATTAGCAATGAATTGGGCGGTGAGCGTGTAGATATCGTACTTTGGGACGATAATCCGGCGCAATTCGTGATTAACGCAATGGCACCGGCGGAAGTAAGCGCG
>NZ_VMTV02001124.1 GCF_007644035.1 Vogesella mureinivorans
GTGGGCCTATTACGAACTGGGCTGGGGCGGCTGGTGGTTCTGGGATCCGGTCGAGAACGCCAGCTTCATGCCCTGGCTGGTCGGCACCGCGCTGATCCATTCGCAGGCGGTCACCGAGAAACGCGGCAGCTTCGCCGGCTGGACCCTGTTGCCCGCCATCGCGGCATTCTCGCTGTCCCTGCTCGGCACCTTCCTGGTGCGCTCCGGCGTGCTGACCTCGGTGCACGCCTTCGCCTCCGATCCTGAGCGCGGCGT
>NZ_VMTV02001058.1 GCF_007644035.1 Vogesella mureinivorans
CGGGGGTGCGCCAGACACCTGCAGGCGACGCCGAATTCATCCAGGAAATGCTGACCGGCTTCACCATCGCCTTCGCGACGGGCCTGCTGCTCATGTATGCGGTGCTGGTGTTGCTCTTCAAGAGCTTCGCGTATCCGATCACCATCATGACGGCCCTGCCGCTGGCCATCGCGGGCGCGTTTGCGGCCCTGCTCCTCGCCGGGTCCAGCTTCTCGATCTCTTCGCTGATCGGCATCCTGATGCTGATGGGCATCG
>NZ_VMTV02000432.1 GCF_007644035.1 Vogesella mureinivorans
TGAGGCAGAAGTAGTACAAGGTTTTTCGGTGCTACCGTGCCAGGTAATGCCCCTGCCCTTGTGTTCGCCCCCTCAACCCGACTCATATAGGTCTTGCTGATAATTCTGGTCGCCCAACTCAATGAACATCGGATAGACCTTCCATCCATCGGTGACATAGAACAAACAGTGCCAGCACTTGACGAGCAGCCACAAGGGCTTAAAGGTTTCTGCACTGCGCGCCCTATCACCCATGCCAGAATTCCAGCTTGTTTG
>NZ_VMTV02000187.1 GCF_007644035.1 Vogesella mureinivorans
CCGAGGCCCATCAGGTGCTGGGCCTGAACGGCCTGCGCGACCACGTGCGCCTGCGCACCGACGGCGGCATCCGCACGGGCCGGGACGTGGTCATCGCCGCCCTGCTGGGGGCCGAGGAGTTCGGCATCGGCACCGCCAGCCTGATCGCCGTCGGCTGTCTGATGGTGCGCCAGTGCCACTCCAACACCTGTCCCGTGGGCGTCTGCGTCCAGGACGAACGCCTGCGCGCCATGTTCACCGGCACGGCCGACAAGG
>NZ_VMTV02000482.1 GCF_007644035.1 Vogesella mureinivorans
CCTGGCCCGGGCCGCCTACAAGGCCGCGGTGGCCTACGTGAAGGAGCGCAAGAGCTTTGGCCAGCCGATCGGTTCGTTCCAGATGATCCAGGCCAAGATCGCCGACATGAAGTGCCGCGCCGCCGAGATCCAGTCGCTGGGCTACAGGGCCGTGCTGGTGGCGCCGCCGCTGAAGTCCGAAGGCCCGGCCTGGTGGGCGCGCTACCAGCCGCAGGACTACCGCACCATCGATCATCCGCTGGGCAACAGGGAGAG
>NZ_VMTV02000314.1 GCF_007644035.1 Vogesella mureinivorans
CCGATCTCTCCAGCACGCCATCCAGACTGACGTTGTCGCGCTCGATGCCGGACAGCGCCTTGTTGAGGTGATCGCCGACGTTCTGGTGAGCTTCGTTGACCAGGGTCAGGTAGCGCGACTGGCGGGGTACCCAGAAGCTGCCCTCCTTCTTGTACCAACGCGGGTTCTCGGCGGTGATCTCGGCCTGCAGCTTGCTGTGGCCGGCCTCCATCTGCAGCTTGATGACTTCCTCCTGGCGCTGATCGAAGACGTCGGAGCAGCGCTTGAGGAACAGCATTCCAAAGATGTATTCCTTGAACTCGGAGGCGTCCATCTTGCCGCGCAGGATGTCGGCGGCCTTGAACAGATGACGCTCAAGCTGGGGAAGGGTCAGGGGCATCAAGCACATCCTTGGGCAGCCCATGCGGGCGGGAACGGTGATCGGGAACGTTG
>NZ_VMTV02000869.1 GCF_007644035.1 Vogesella mureinivorans
CCTGCGGCTGCCTGCTCGATCTCGGCCTCGACCCCGGCGTTCGCGATGCCCGCGGCTGCAGCGCCCTGCTGCGCGCCGCCGGCAGCGGCCACGCCGAGGTCGTCGCGGTGCTGCTGAAGGCCGGCCTGGACCCGGCGATCGCCGCCGACAGTGGCATGACCGCCCTGACCGCCGCGATCAGCCAGGGGCATGCCGCAGTAGTCGAACTGCTGCTCGCCGGCGGCGCCCACGTCGAACAGACCCTGCCCGGCGCCCTGCGGCCGCTGATGCTGGCGGCGGCACTCGGGCAGAGCCGCTGCGTGCATCTGCTGCTGGCGCACGGCGCCGAACGCTCGGCCATCGACGCCGAGGGCAACACAGCCGTGCACCACGCCGCTCTCTTCGGCTGCCGCAGCACCGATGCCAAGCCCGCACTGGCGCTGTGGAATGCGC
>NZ_VMTV02000245.1 GCF_007644035.1 Vogesella mureinivorans
CGTCGGAGGCGTTCGATCGGTGCAGGTAGCAGTCCGGATGGGTGTCGGGGTTCAGCCCCAGCAAGTCGCCGCTTTCGAGCATCAATGCTGTCAGACGCTCGCGTTCGGCCTCACTGCCGTCGCACCAGTGGATGGCATCGGGACGCGTGAGCTGGGCAACCTGCTCAACCCAATGGTTGAGCGCTGCGAGCGTGCTGGACATGCAAAGGCTCCATTGCCGGCCGCCGGGTCACCGTCGCGGTGACCGCCAGGCAGCGGCCGTTTCGGGCTGCAGACCTTAGCCAGACCAGTTCTGACGAACAAGTCCAATGGCAGTCCAGTGAGCGTGCGCGGACCCGGGGGAAACCGGTGGCATCGTTGCCCGGCTTGCCTTGGCGGTGTTGCGTGGAAGGACGCTCTCCTGTGCGCCCGGATGCCCAGGAACCCTTGCG
>NZ_VMTV02000467.1 GCF_007644035.1 Vogesella mureinivorans
AAATTCAAAAGGACGTTTAGCTTTTCATTACCTGATGCTGTCAGATGTCCATTTAAATTCAAAAGCAACTTCCCCGTGTTAAAGCAGTTCATTGCCAATCCTTTTTGAATTTAAATAAAAATCTTTTCTCTCAAGCTTTTGATGTGGTGATGTGTATTGATGCAGCCTACCATAGTGATTTAAATTCATTTCTGAGTTCAGTTGCACCACTTTTAAATTCAAAAGGACGTTTAGCTTTTCATTACCTGATGCTGTCAGATGTCCATTTAAATTCAAAACAAAAACTCAAATATCAATGCTTACTCAAAGCAGCAGATGTTCGTTTCAAAACTTTAAAGACAGAACAGCAAATTCATCAAGTAGTAGCACAACATCATTTTAACCAGATTGAGATTCAAGATATTTCTACAGCGGGTTTAGCTGGTTTAGT
>NZ_VMTV02001019.1 GCF_007644035.1 Vogesella mureinivorans
AACCTGGGCGCGCCGGGTCATCGTCTCGGCGATTTTCCGCATGCGGTACACAAGGCCGGCAAGCTGGCCGCGGCCGAGTTCGTGCCGTCTCCCGGGCTGTGGGTGCTGGAGATCCAGATCCGCCATCCGCAGCTGCCGATTGGCGCGTTCTTCGAGGATCTGCTGCTGGAGTGATCCCGGAAGTCAGCAGGGGCCGCGCCGTGGGACCCGCCGTGCGACTTCCGTCCAAGGATCAATCGGGATGCCTCGCTTACGGGATGCGCAATACAGACACTCGCAGCGGGACAGCCACCGCCTGCGGGAAAATCCGAGATCTGCCGCAAAGCCAAGGCATCGAGTTGCGACTGCAGCCGAGGGAGGCTTGCACCAGGCGCTCTCAGTGCCGCCGCACCAGCACTACGGTGACGTTGTCCGAGCCGCCGCCATCGAG
>NZ_VMTV02000048.1 GCF_007644035.1 Vogesella mureinivorans
GGAGTCGAAATCGACCTGACTTCACCAACAGGGCTTCTACCTTCTCAATCGTGCGGCTCACAGTGGCTTCGGATACACCAAACTCTAGCCCAATGTGGAACTGCGTCCGGTATTCACGCCAATACTGCAACGCAATCAGCAACTGGTCCTCAACGCTTAAGCTGTTTTGTCCACCCCGCTTGCCGTGCCGTTCTAAGTCTGGATTGAGTACTTCAACCATTGCCTTGAAGGTTTCACACTTGACTCCACACGCCCGTCTGAAGGCGCTCGGATTGAGGACTTTCAACTGTTGGTAGAGCATGAGCAGATTCAGTAACGCTTACCTACTTTTGGCTCATTTTCTTGATTCATGCAAGAGGTCTACTGATTTCGCCTACGATGTGGATAAAGACCCACCCTTTGCCCCTGGCACTCGCGTCAAAACTCGC
>NZ_VMTV02000632.1 GCF_007644035.1 Vogesella mureinivorans
CCGACATGTCAGCCTTGCCCCGCTTCGACGACGTCCCCGTTGCGACGTCCGCCCCTGCTGCCCTCACCATCGCGGTCGCCGAGGGCGACGGCATCGGCCCCGAAATCATGGCCGCCACGCTCGATGTGCTGCGTGAGCTTGATCCTTCGCTCAAGTTCCTGCCGCTCACCGTGGGCCTTTCGGCGTATCGCGCCGGCCATGCCGCCGGGCTCGGGCCCGAAGTGTTCGAGGCCGTCGAGCAACACCGCGTGCTGCTCAAGGGCCCGATCACCACGCCGCAGGGCGGCGGCTACAAGAGCGTCAACGTGACCCTGCGCAAGACGCTGGGACTGTACGCCAACGTGCGGCCCTGCGTGTCCTATGCCCCCTATGTGCGCAGCCTGCAGCCGGGCATGGATGTGGTCATCGTCCGCGAGAACGAGGAGGAC
>NZ_VMTV02000653.1 GCF_007644035.1 Vogesella mureinivorans
GCCCGGAATGGGGGAGCGAAAGGTGCCGTGGTTCAGCGCAGTCAGACGCTGTGCGGTGAGGGCCTTCAGCGACTCGACCTCAGGCACCAGCGCTGCCAGCAGCAGGGTCTTCAGCAGGCGCGCGTCGTTGCGCAGGGCGCGGGTGGCATTGGCATCGGCCTGGCCCAGCTGCACGGCTTCCCAGGGGATGTTGTGGCGCTTTTCGAGCATCGGCAGCAGGCGCTGCGCATACAGCCGCTTGGCGTTGTCGAAGTGCACGCGCATCGCGTCAGAGAAAGGCTCGTCACCTTCGGCGATGGCGTCCCACAGGTCGCCCACCGGAATCAGCTGGCCCAGCTCCAGGTCGTCGCGGCGGTCCACCAGCAGCTGCATCATCAGCTTGAGCGCCGTGCGCTCGCGCTGCAGTGCCGCCGACACGGCGATCAGG
>NZ_VMTV02000242.1 GCF_007644035.1 Vogesella mureinivorans
GGTTGGTGACCTGATAGCCGCTCCACGGCTGCGCTCCACCGTTGAAGGTGAAGGTCTGGGTGTAGGCCGCGGCGACCGAGGCGCTGAATCCGCCGCTGGGCGTGATCGTCACCACCGGATCCTGCACGGTGATGCTGACCGTCGCTGGCGCGGAGGTGCCGCCGCTGTTGGTGGCGGTGTAGGTGAAGCTGTCAGCGCCCGCGAAGCCCGCGTTGGGCTGATAGGTGATGGTCGTGCCGGTGATGACCGCGGTACCGCTGGAAGGCGCGGTGCCAATCGTCAGCGCGGTCGGCGCACCGCCGCTCAGCGACAGCGGCACATTCGTCGCAGGCGCGTTGTAGGCCACGGTCAGCGCCGAATTGCTCGCTACTGGCGGCACATCCACCACGACGATCGAGTAGGCCTGGGTCGCGGTGTACGGACCGG
>NZ_VMTV02000065.1 GCF_007644035.1 Vogesella mureinivorans
CGCATCGCCGCTATCGATACCCCATCAACGCCACCGTCGATCGCATCAAGTCCGTGCTTGCCGAACACCCCATCGTCCTCTTCATGAAGGGCACCCCGCAGTTCCCGATGTGCGGCTTCTCCTCGCGCACCGTCGAGGCGCTGAAGGCCTGCAACGCCAGGTTCCATGCGGTCAACGTGCTGCAGGATCCGGAAGTGCGCGCCAACCTGCCGCGCTTCTCGAACTGGCCGACCTTTCCGCAGCTGTTCATCAACGGCGAGCTGATCGGCGGCTGCGACATCACCCTGGAGCTGCACCAGGCCGGCGAGCTGGCGCGCATCGTCAGCGAAGCGCAGAAGCCGGCATGAGCGAGGCGGCCAAGCCACTGGCGGGGCGCTCGCTGCTGGTCATCGGCGCGCACGGCGCCTTCGGCTCCGAAGTCGCGCG
>NZ_VMTV02000740.1 GCF_007644035.1 Vogesella mureinivorans
AGTTCGGCCAGCGTGTCCAGATCATCGCCATAGACCTTGACCGCGAGGTCGGCGCGCACGCCCGAGATCAGCTCGTTGAAGCGCATCTGGATCGGCTGGGTGATCTCGTAGTTGTTGCCGGGCACCTGGTCCAGCACGGCCTGCAGTTCGGCGACGAACTGCGCGCGCGGCTTGCGCGGTTCGGGCCAGTCGGCACGCGGCTTCATCAGCACATAGATGTCGGCGACCGAGGGCGGCATGGGGTCGGTGGCGACTTCGGCCGTGCCGATCTTGCCGACCACGCGCTCGACCTCGGGCAGGGCTGCGATCCGCGCTTCCAGCTGGGCCTGCATGTGGATGGCCTGGCTCAGCGAGGTGCCGGGGATGCGCATGGCGTGCAGGGCGAAGTCGCCCTCATCGAGGCTGGGGATGAACTCGCTGCCCAT
>NZ_VMTV02001142.1 GCF_007644035.1 Vogesella mureinivorans
TCGTTATCGAGGATGGTACCGGTGGCGTCTTTGCCGCCGATGCTCAGCTTGACGGTTTCGTCGGCTTCGTCGGTGCTGTCGTTGCTGGTCGGTACGGTCACAGTGAAGCTGGTGACGCCGGCCGGTACGGTGATCTTGCCGGTGGCCGCGTCGTAGCTCACGCCATTGCTGAAGGTGGCCGCACTGTAGTCATCAGCAGTAGCGGTGCCGTCTTGCAGCGCGAAGTCGAAGGTGGTGGCGCTGGACGATGCGTTGCTCAGCTTGACGGTGAACGCCAGGTCGCTGCCTTCGGTGGCGGATACGTCACCGGTGCCCACACTGTTACCGATCGCTTCGATGGTCGGGGTGCCGTCGTTGTCCAGGATGGTACCGGTGGCGTCTTTGCCGCCGATGCTCAGCTTGACGGTTTCGTCGGCTTCGTCGG
>NZ_VMTV02000072.1 GCF_007644035.1 Vogesella mureinivorans
GGCACCATTACATTCCCCTTACAGTACTTCTGGAGCTAATGAAATGATCTTCATAAACTTCTCAGAACGAAGTTCACGAGTCACAGGTCCAAAAATACGAGTACCGATTGGTTGCTCAGTGTTATTGTTTAAAATTACACAAGCATTACCATCGAAACGAATAACTGAGCCATCTGGGCGACGAACACCCTTCTTGGTGCGCACAACAACTGCTTTTAACACATCACCTTTTTTAACTTTACCGCGTGGAATTGCTTCTTTCACAGTAACTTTGATAATGTCGCCAATAGCAGCGTAACGACGGTGCGATCCACCTAGAACCTTGATACACATTACGCTACGAGCCCCTGAGTTATCAGCAACATCCAGCATAGTCTGTTCTTGGATCATATTAGTGCTCCGTTAAATTAAAAAACACCCTTTC
>NZ_VMTV02001109.1 GCF_007644035.1 Vogesella mureinivorans
CCAACCATAAAACCTGTGGTGTTATGTAAAAACAGTAAAGGGCGCTTGGTTTGCTCGCAGAGATGAATGAATTGAGCGGCTTTGGTTGCGCCTTGCGGAGTAATCGGTCCATTATTGGTAATAATACCAATGTGTAATCCACCAATTTTTGCCCAACCGCACACGGTCAATGCATCATATTCTTGCTTCACTTCGAAGAAATCAGAATCATCGACAATCCGTGCAATCACTTCCTTCATATCAAAAGGTTGTTTGGGATTTGCAGGAATAATGCCGAGTAATTCCTCAGCAGGGTAACGTGGCTCTTGATAATTTAAATTGAGTTTTTGCGTTTGCTCTTTCCAATTGAGATGTTCAAATACATCACGTGCAATACGAATTCCATCAGCATCATTTTCAGCCAAGAATTCAGCCGTTCCAGCAA
>NZ_VMTV02000900.1 GCF_007644035.1 Vogesella mureinivorans
AGCGCATTGACCGCAATGCCACCGGCGAGATCGATGTAATCGCGGCCGGCGCTGTCCCAGACGCGCGAACCTTCGCCACGCTCCAGGATCAGCTCGCGCGGGCGGTAGATCGGCAGGTAGCGACGGCGTGCAGTGGCAAGCAGCTCGTCGACGGAGGCGTGGCTGGACATCGAAGTGGATCTCAGGCGCTGGGAGGCCGCGCAGTATCGCAAAGCCGTGCGCCTGCTGACCTTCGACCATTGCCGCGCTTTGCGACCACGCACACACTGCGCGCGCCCCACCCATCAGGACCGGCCATGCGCCTTTAAACCCGCTCCGTGCACATCGGCGCCGAGCCCGATCGCGAAACCGGCGCGCTGGCCGCGCCGCTGAACCTCTCCACCACCTTCCTGCACGCGCCGAACGGCACCCAGGATCATGGCTA
>NZ_VMTV02000744.1 GCF_007644035.1 Vogesella mureinivorans
TGTACTAGTGGCAAGCAAACGCGCGCGTCAATTGGCACGTCAAGGTATTGAGCCTACTGTTGAGTGGGACAATGACAAGCCGAATACTTTATCGCCCGCCAAAGTCGAACTTGAGGATGATCCTCATCGTGCTGCGCTGGAGGATAATCCCACTACGCAGCCGAAAACAGGAGCCCGAGTATGGATTGCGATCTTTGTAAGAAAACCCCTGTGATCGTATAATCTCGGAACCGGAACTGACACCGACCAACAGT
>NZ_VMTV02000018.1 GCF_007644035.1 Vogesella mureinivorans
TGTTGACTACACAGACTACATCAACGAGCAAACTTTGCACGTTTCGCAAGCTGCTTGGTTCTCCCGTTCAATTGACTGCCAAAACTTGACAGGTAAGAAAGCTGTGGTGTTTGGCGACAGCACCCACGCCGCCGCTATCACCAAAATTCTGTCAAGAGAAATGGGAATTCACGTTGTTTGGGCGGGTACTTATTGTAAGTACGATGCTGAGTGGTTCAAAGAGCAGGTGGGCGAATACTGCGATGAAGTAATTG
>NZ_VMTV02000015.1 GCF_007644035.1 Vogesella mureinivorans
CACCTGGCGGTAGGCCAGCGTCAGCCAGTCCATGCGGCGCGCTGAGACGCGCTGCATCACCGGCTGCACCACCGCATGGTCCATGGCCTTCAACAGCTCGGAATAGATGGCATGCGAAGCGGTCTGGGTGCCGACGAGGCGGAACAGCTGCTCCAGGCGGCTGCGCGGGTCCTCGATGCCTTCGAGCTGGGCGAAGACTTCCTCCAATTCGCGCTGCTCCCAGCGCTCCAGGGCCGCCCGCAGCAGCGCCTCCCGTGAAGGGAAGTGCCAGTAGAAGCTGCCCTTGGTAACGCCCAGTCGACGCGCCAGCGGCTCGACGGCCACCGCGGCAACGCCCTGCTCGGCGATCAGGTCCAGGGCACCCTGGGCCCAGTCGTTCGCGGAAAGCCGCGGCGCCTTGTCAACTTTCTTGGAGGGGGCGTT
>NZ_VMTV02000124.1 GCF_007644035.1 Vogesella mureinivorans
GGCGGCTACCTGCCCACCGAGCGTCGCGAGGTCGAGCGGGCGATGCGCGAAGGCCGCATCGATGGCCTGATCGGCACCTCCGCGCTGGAGCTGGGCGTCGATATCGGCGCGCTGGATGTGGTCGTGCTGAACGGCTATCCCGGCAGCATCGCCGCGACCCGCCAGCGGCTCGGCCGCGCCGGCCGCCGCGGCCAGCCCACCTTGGGCGTGCTTGTGGCAGGCAGCACCGCCCGGGACTAGTACATCATGCCGGC
>NZ_VMTV02000349.1 GCF_007644035.1 Vogesella mureinivorans
GCCTTTGCGGTTATTGATAATCGGAAAATTACCAATCCGAGTACGAGAGGTGGTCAACCATGTTTCTGTTTTATCTTCAAATAACCAACTGCACGCCATAAAAGTACGTACAGGAAATGTTTTTATACCCAAATGTGTCGCTAGGCTAAGCGTGTTTTTCCATAAATGTGGATTCATCACACGTAATGGTGCATCAATTAAGCCACCTTCAAACTCAATACTGTGACTATCCACACCACGACGGATTGCTTCAA
>NZ_VMTV02000427.1 GCF_007644035.1 Vogesella mureinivorans
CATGGTGTATTTTTCGGGATTGGTTCAATTGTTGCCACCAGTGTTGTGCCTAAAGACAAACAGGCGAGTGCTGTTGCCATGATGTTTATGGGACTCACAATTGCCAATATTGGGGGTGTACCTCTAGCAACATGGGTTGGACAAAATATTGGTTGGCGTATGTCCTTTGCCGCAATCGCGATCTTAGGTGTCATCACCATGTTGGCATTATGGGAAGCCTTGCTGCATTTGGTGCCGTGACTACATGGATGCCT
>NZ_VMTV02001030.1 GCF_007644035.1 Vogesella mureinivorans
ACCGAGGCCGTCAACGCCGCCGTCGCCGAACATCAGGCCCTGTTCGCCGCCGCGCCGCCTGTGGAGCAGGCCCCCGAGGGCACGGCATACCGCTTCGCCTTCGACGGCCTGTCCACTCCCAGCCTGCCCATGACGGCGTTCCAGGGCGACGTGGTGCTGGTGGTCAACACGGCCTCAAAGTGCGGTTTCACGCCCCAGTACGAGGGGCTTCAGACGCTGTACGAGGAATATGGCGCGCAAGGCTTCGCTGTGGT
>NZ_VMTV02000112.1 GCF_007644035.1 Vogesella mureinivorans
GGAATCTGGTCGATCAGCCGCACCCAGACCTGGTTGTAGGGCGGACGCTTGGCCGGGTGCAGCTCGTCGCGCGGATAGACCGAGCGGAACTCGAAGGGCCCGCTGCGGGTGAGCCAGCGCTGGGTGATCGCCGGCAGCTGCGCCAGCGCTTCGGCCGAGATCGGCGACGGCGGGTCGATGTCTTCGGGCTTGGGACCGTCCGGCGGCGAGATCTGATGGTTCACCCCGTCCTCGGGGCGGTGGAAACTGGCCGAGGCGACGAAGATCGGCTGGCCATGCTGGATCGCCGTGACCCGGCGCACCGAGAAGCTGCCACCGTCGCGCGAGTTCTCGACCTGGTAGACGATCGGATGCTCGATGTCGCCGGCGCGCAGGAAATAAGCGTGCAGCGAGTGCAGGGCGCGCTCGGCGGTGACGGTCTGC
>NZ_VMTV02000589.1 GCF_007644035.1 Vogesella mureinivorans
GGCCGGTGCCGCTAATCCGCGACTGGGTCGACGGCGGTTTCAGCGTGGCGCCGGGCGAGATCGTGCTGCTGGAGAATTGCCGCATGAACCGCGGCGAGGGCAAGGACGACGAGGCTCTCTCGAAGAAGTACGCGGCGCTCTGCGACATCTACTGCATGGACGCCTTCGGCACCGCGCATCGCGCCCAGGCCTCGACCCATGGTGCGATCCGCTTCGCCAAGGTCGCCTGCGGCGGCCCGCTGCTGATGGCCGAG
>NZ_VMTV02000484.1 GCF_007644035.1 Vogesella mureinivorans
GCCCCGCCCGGGCCTTGTTCACCCAGGCCGGGTCGGCCAGCAGGGGGCGCGCCATGGAAACCAGATCTGCAGTCCCGGCGGCCAGCAGGGCTTCGGCGACTTCAGGCGTGTTGATGCGGTTGCTGGTGATCAGCGGCAGGCTGACTTCGGGGCGCAGGCGCGCGGTGATGCCGGCGAAGGCTGCTCGCGGCACCGAGGTTACGATCGTGGGCACGCGCGCCTCATGCCAGCCGATCCCGGTATTGATCAGGCTG
>NZ_VMTV02000993.1 GCF_007644035.1 Vogesella mureinivorans
GATGCCAATCCGCCAGTGTCTTTGACACCTCGAAGCCGAAGCGAGGCCCGACCAGCATCGCTTCCTCAATGAGCGACATCGTCAGGCGATGTGCGGCCGACGACCCCTCCGTTTCGGTCATGCCGCCGACCTGGCGCATCAAGTTTGAGACCCGCTTGACACGGTTCTCCGGGTCAGCGGCGTTCGCAAGGACCAGGATGTCTCGCCAGATCGCGTACTGCGGGTCTTTCTTGGGGGCCAACGCGTAGCCAAGG
>NZ_VMTV02000986.1 GCF_007644035.1 Vogesella mureinivorans
CACCCTGCCTTCGAACATCACCGCACAGCGCTGCGCCAGGGCCGCGGCCGCGCCCGGATCATGGGTGATGAACAGCAGGCTCAAGCCCCGCGCGCGCTGCAGGTCGCGCAGCAGGCCCAGAACCTGGCGGCGGCTGATCGCGTCCAGCGCGCTGACCGCTTCGTCGCAGACCAGCAGCTCGGGTTCGAGCATCAGCGCGCGGGCGATGGCGATGCGCTGGCGCTGGCCGCCCGAGAAGGCGTGCGGATGGCGGT
>NZ_VMTV02001088.1 GCF_007644035.1 Vogesella mureinivorans
TACGCAATGGTTATGCGAGAACCCACACAAACTAGACTTGGTATCTATTGCATAATTTCAGGAATTTGGGTGAGTAAATTTGCTCCAAGCTTGGTTTTTAGTTCATTCAAATCATTGCTGTCATTGATTTGTTGTAAGCTTGGTGCATAGAGGGTGGCATTACCATTTTGAATAGTCTCGAGAATTTTCCCCCAAACACGCTCATTGGGTAAATCCACTGCAACAATATTGGCTTTCCATTGAGCTAACCACGT
>NZ_VMTV02000277.1 GCF_007644035.1 Vogesella mureinivorans
GATCTAACACAATCACATGGCAGGTTTGGGCATCTACCCCCGTCGTCATCAACTTAAAGGTGGTGGCAATTACTGGATACGTCTCTTTGGGATTGATAAAGTTATCGATTTGAGCTTTACCCTCCTTCTCATCACCCGTAATTTGCATGACGTAACGGTGGTCTTTGAGAACAAGCCCTCGATTCAGCGTTACGTTAGCCAAGGCTTTTCGCATTCGTTCAGCGTGGTCAATGTCCTCACAAAACACGATGGTC
>NZ_VMTV02001049.1 GCF_007644035.1 Vogesella mureinivorans
GGTCGACTTCCGCAACACGGTCATCGTCATGACCTCGAACCTCGGCTCGCAGATGATCCAGGAGCTGGCCGGCGACAGCGAGGAGGACTACATGAAGATGAAGGCGGCGGTGATGGGCGTGGTGCAGGCCCACTTCCGACCGGAGTTCATCAACCGACTCGACGAGCTGGTGGTATTCCACCCGCTGGGCCGCGCGCAGATTCGCGAGATCGCACGCATCCAGACCTCGTACCTGGCCAAGCGTCTGGCCGACCGCCAGCTGAAGATCGAGATCAGCGATGCCGCGCTGGACCTGCTGGGCAGTGTCGGCTTCGACCCGGTCTACGGCGCGCGGCCGCTGAAGCGCGCGATCCAGCAGCAGCTGGAGAACCCGCTGGCCACCCGCATCCTGCGCGGTGAATTCGCGCCGGGTGAGCAGATCCG
>NZ_VMTV02000101.1 GCF_007644035.1 Vogesella mureinivorans
AGATCTTTTAAATACTCCTGCGCATTTGGAGTAATCAATAAATTTGGAATTTCTTCTGCAACTGCAGTATTGGTGTTCTCAGTCGACATAACTCTATCCTCAAGCTGAAGTCGGTATTTTAACTGAAGATGAGGCTGAATGACCAAAAATCAACTAAAATTGTCGGAATTAAATTAAAAAGATGTAAAAACATAAGATATTCAAAATTCGAGACAAAAATTATCCTCATTCACATCAAAAAAAAGCTTTTCAAT
>NZ_VMTV02000108.1 GCF_007644035.1 Vogesella mureinivorans
GGTTGACACTCGACGCCGCTACAGCCAAGGGCCAAAGCTGGGCGTTGGCCTCGAAGACGAGTTTGGGGCGGTGGTCTGGCAGCAGGCCTTAGCCTCGGGGCAGGTGACGATGGTGGCCACGCCCCAAGGAGATGCAGCGCCAGGGCTTCCACGTGCCGCTGATGATCGGCGGCGCCACCACCTCGCGCGCCCACACCGCGCTCAAGATCGCGCCGCACTACCATTCGCCCACCGTGTGGGTGAAGGACGCCTCG
>NZ_VMTV02000491.1 GCF_007644035.1 Vogesella mureinivorans
GCCACTCGAGCCCCCCTAATCCAGCACCCAGCGGTGGAATGGCTATCGACTTAATACCCATTTTTTGTATATCCCCAACTAAGGAGGCTAAACCAGACTCAATATCTTCTATTTTGCTAGCGCCTTTCCAATGCCGTTTAGTTGGAAAGTTTATTATGAAACGAGGGTTCGTAAGTTGCCCTGTTTCAAAAATAAACATCTTCCCAGGATGCACTTCGTTTTTCTTGCATGCAATTGCGTAAGCTTTGAAATTGTCAGGCCAAGCTTTTTTAAATTGCAATGCAATTCCCCTACCCATAACTCCTACGCAATTGACTGTATTTACAATAGCTTCTGCATCAGCTCGCAAAATGTCACCACGGGTTATCTCGATCACTTTTACGGCCTCCTCAGTAATACCAATGAGTGTTAATACTAACTGG
>NZ_VMTV02001054.1 GCF_007644035.1 Vogesella mureinivorans
GAAGGTGTAATCATTTTCAGGCTGGGTGATGAATAGGAAAGACCAAAAAGGAAAGGCAGAGTTAGTGAACGTCGCCAAACAATCGACTAACTCCGCCTTCTGGTCAACACATCACTACCTTTGGAAGGGTGGAGTGTTATGGGCGGCATTATGTTCATAAACTTGCATTCTAATAAAGAAGAAATCATTTCTTTTGATGAGTGTGAACACGACATTTTCTATTCTGTTAGGTGCGGTGCTATTGACTTTGGTCTCTTAACTTTATGTTTTTAAACATATATGAGGCTACACATATGCGCGCTTTATCAATACCTCCCTCAGTTGCCCGAGCCAGCCTCGCGAGTAAATTTTCGTCTCATTTGAAAGTTATCTCGCTCTTCAACTCGATGCAGGATTCCCAAGTGGTGGTCCTGTCATCTCTG
>NZ_VMTV02000642.1 GCF_007644035.1 Vogesella mureinivorans
TCGAGCCGATCTGCCGTCAGTTGGAGATTGCTCCGTCGACCTACCACGACCACCGCGCCAAGCGTACCGACCCGGATCTGAGATCGAACCGGTCGCTGCGGGATGAGGCGCTGTGCGCTGAGATACATCGCGTCTGGGAGGAAAACTTCGGCGTCCATGGCGCGCGCAAGGTCTGGCGCCAGCTGGTGCGCGAGGGCTATCGCGTGGCGCGCCCTCAGTCAGCGACGCAGCGCAAACCAACCGCCAAGGCCAAGTGCCGCGATCAGCAGCAGCAGGCCTGATGGAGGCAGCGTTGGAACGGTGCGTGGCGCCTGGCCGATCACTGGCGCGTTCACCGCCATTACATACCTGCGGATGATCAGGCAGCCGTTGGCATCGGTGGCGCGCACGGTGAATGCACGGCTGCCGAGTGCCAAGGGCG
>NZ_VMTV02000030.1 GCF_007644035.1 Vogesella mureinivorans
GCAACCGACCTCAGGATCTTGCCGACCTGCCGCGTTCGCTGGCTGCGCTGGGCAGCGCCGGCTTCGGCTACCGGCTGGTGTTCCTGGACACGCGCGACGAAGTGCTGATCAAGCGCTTCAACGAGACCCGGCGCCGGCATCCCGTTTCGCGCAACGGCCTGCCGCTGGCCGAGGCGATCGCCCGCGAGCGCGAGCTGATGCGACCGCTGGCGGCGTTGGCCGATGTCGTCATCGACAGCAGCGAGCTCAATGTCCACCAGCTGCGCCGCAAGATCGCCACCGACATCGCCAGCGGTGGCGAGGGCGGGCTTTCGATCCTGCTCGAATCCTTCGCCTACAAGAACGGACTGCCTGCGGATGCGGATTTCGTATTCGACGTGCGCTGCCTGCCAAATCCGCACTGGTTGCCTGCGCTGCGTC
>NZ_VMTV02000236.1 GCF_007644035.1 Vogesella mureinivorans
GATTTCGATTATTGCTGACAGAGCATGGAGAAAAAGATGCAGTTTTACTGTTCGGAAAGAACTCTTTTGTTGCCGTGCCAGATACGCAGAACCTTTATGGTGGGTGTTATTACCTTTATTTAGAGGATGCTCACAAGAACGAGCTTTTAATTGAGTTAAATGAAAGTGATTTATACCCTGGTGGCGCAATAGAATTTCAACAAAAAGGCGGTCGGAAGATTAATTGCGAGATACTAAAAGTAAGGTGGAGTCGTTAACTCAAGTAATGTTTCCTAAGTGTGTTGAGAGGCAAACATGGTGGTAGTTACTCTCTCGGAGTAAATGATCTTCTTGTGATCCTGTCGTTACAGTCGTAATCTCTTGCTCTGAAAACGAAAAAACCACCTGGGGAGGTGGTTTGATCGAAGGTTAAGTCAGTTGGGGAACTGCTTAACCAGGTAACTGGGTATACGAGACCGCAGAAACCAAAACTGTTCTTTCAGTGTAGCCTCTCTCAGGCCCATACTTCAAGACCTCTCAATTTGTCTCTCGTATACCTCCAGTTACTAATGGCTGCTGCCAGTAGCGATTTTTCGTGTCTTTCCGGGTTGGACTCAAGACGATAGTTACCGGATAAGGCGCAGCAGTCGGACTGAACGGGGGGTTCGTGCATACAGTCCAGCTTGGAGCGAACTGCCTACCCGGAACTGAGTGTCAGGCGTGGAATGAGACAACGCGGCCATAACAGCGGAATGACACCGGTAAACCGAAAGGCAGGAACAGGAGAGCGCACGAGGGAGCCACCAGGGGGAAACGCCTGGTATCTTTATAGTCCTGTCGGGTTTCGCCACCACTGATTTGAGCGTCAGATTTCGTGATGCTTGTCAGGGGGGCGGAGCCTATGAAAAAACGGCAACGCCGCATCCTTTTCGTGGCCCTTCCTGACTTTGACTTGAGCGCCATCTCTTTATCTCGCCATTAGTGTGCAGGTAACGCCCGCCGCAGACTCACGGCAGGAGCGTCAGCGACCGAGTGAGCGAGGAGGCGTCATACCCCCGACACTGCCATTATCTGCCTTACGCTCCGCCGCTGCATGTCCTCCCTGCCATATATAGCACTTTCGCTGATATCCACACTGATGCCACCATTGTAAGCCAGTATACACTCCGCTAGCGCTACGTGACTGGTTCAGGGCTGCGCCCCGAAACCCGCCAAAAGCCTGACGCGCCTGCGGCTTGTCCAACCCCGCGCCGACCGGGAAAGGCTTTCCCGCCCGTCCCGGCGTTATCAGGAGGCCGGTTTGTCAGAGAAACGGAACAAGATGCTCACCATGTGGGTGACGGAGGACGAGCACCGGCGGCTGCTTGAGCGCTGTGACGGCAGGCAGCTGGCGGCGTGGATGCGGCAGACCTGCCTGGACGAAAAGCCTGCGCGCACCGGAAAGCTCCCCTCAATCTCGCCGGCGCTGCTGCGCCAGCTTGCCGGCATGGGGAATAACCTGAACCAGATAGCCCGCCGTGTTAACGCCGGCGGCGGCACCGGCCATGACAGGGTGCAGATTGTGGCGGCGCTGATGGCCATCGATGCCGGGCTTGAGCGGCTGCGGCACGCCGTTCTTGAGAAAGGAACGGACGATGATCGTTAAATTTCATCCACGTGGCCGCGGCGGTGGCGCCGGGCCGGTGGACTATCTGCTGGGTAAAGACCGGCAGCGTGAAGGCGCCAGCGTCCTGCAGGGGAAGCCGGAAGAAGTCCGGGAGCTGATTGACGCGTCTCCTTACGTGAAGAAATACACCTCCACCTTCCTGTCATTTACCAACACCAATCTGCCTCCCAACCACCGTTAAAAACTAATGGCCATCTTCGAGCACATTCTCATCCCCGGACTTGATAAAGATCAGTACAGCATTCTGTGGGTGGAGCACGAGGACAAGGGGCGTCTGGAGCTGAACTTTCTGATCCCCAATACCGAGCTGCTGACCGGCAGGCGGCTCCAGCCGTACTACGACCGCGCCGACCGGCCGCGTATCGATGCCTGGCAGACCATCGTGAACGGCAGACTGGGGCTGCACGATCCGAACGCGCCGGAAAACCGCCGGGCGCTGGTCACGCCGGCCGGACTGCCGAAAACGAAGCAGGAAGCCGCAGAAGCCATCACCCGTGGACTGCTGAGCTTAGCCTCGTCCGGGGAGCTGAAAAGCCGTCAGGACGTCACTGAGGCTCTTGAAGGTGCAGGTTTTGAGGTGGTGCGTACAACGAAAAGCAGTATCAGCATTGCCGACCCTGACGGGGGGCGAAACATCCGACTGAAGGGAGCCATCTATGAGCAGTCTTTTAACGCTGGCGAAGGACTTAGAGCAGCAATCGAAAGCGCAGCAGAAGAGTACCGGCGAGATGCTGAAAGCCGCATTCAGCGAGCACGAGAAGTCTGTAAAAGCGGAACTGAGCGCAAGCGCGAAGAGAATCAGCGACGCCATCAGCGCCCACGAGCAGGGTATGACCGCGGCGATGCAGTCGAACCGCCTGAGCGTGCTGCGTATGGTCGGCCGGACGTGGCTGACCATCACTCTGGTCTCGGTACTGCTGATCGCCACGAGCGGGAGCATTCTGTGGTGGCAGGGGCAGCAGATCACCGGGAATTACCAGACTATCCGGGCGCAGGAGCGGACGCAGGCCATGCTGTCGGAGAAGAACCACGGCGTGCAGCTGTCGCTCTGCGGGGAGAAGAAACTGTCCTGCGTCAAAGTGAACCCGAAAGCGGGAGCGTACGGGGAGGAAGGGAACTGGATGGTACTGGAGAGGAAATAGCCCATGACGGAACTGGAAAAACAGTTGCTGACCGCATTAGAGCAGCTACATCAGGACTACTCGCAAAGGCTGGACGAGTGGGAGAGCGCCTTCGCGGAATGGCAGAAGATGTCTGGTCTTATGCAACGGGAGAACGCGGCGCTGAACGAGCGCGTCACGCGCTTGAGTCAGCAGGTGGCGAACTTGAGCAGGCAGTTACAGCGTTTGAGCCAGTAGTGCAGCGGCATGAAATGGCGGTGGCCGCCGAACGGGCATACGAGCAGCGACAGCACGAAAAAGAGCTTGCGGAAACCCGTTCCCGTCAGCGGAGCTATAACGGTCCGACGCTGGGCTGACTGAGCGCATCCAGTGACAACCCCCACGAAGAAGGGCTCATAAATTTCCCGCTAAATACGGTCGTGATGAAAACATCACGGCGTATACAACGGAGGGATTATGAGACTGTTTAACGTGATTGAGACGGTGCTGAACTGCCTGTACATGGCGCTGGAGATCTGGGACTGGCTGGAGAAGCATTTTCCTGTTTTTAAGGCGTTCATCCGGATTCTGGCCTGAAATCAGACCGTATGCATCTGGCTGCATGACCATGCAGCCGGGTAAAATTTATCTGTCACGAACGGGGCGGTGTATCGGGTGGTTTGTTGCCGGTTTTACCTGACTGCCGCCCCGTTTGTGGCGAACCTGTCCGGAGCGGTGCGGGCAAGGGGTGTTATGTTAAAAGCCGAGGTCTGGCGGATACGGAAAAAATTATGCCGGCCGGGCTTATGCCCGCGGAAATCCGGCCGATACTTAAATTATCCTTCACAAAGGATATCCTGCGATCCAGTCAGTTGAGTGTTTTCCGTCTCCCGGATGGGAGCCATTTTTTTGCCTTCTGATGCGTGTTAAGGCTTGCGGAGCTGCGCTGGTTCTTCCAAGATTGAGAGATGCCAGCTTCCTGCTGGAGCCGGCGGATTTGCCGTAAATATGAACATTTTCTTATTGTTCAGCCCGCTAAAGATGGCGGGTTTTTTACGCGTGAAATCCGGAGCCGGACATCATGCCGG
>NZ_VMTV02001180.1 GCF_007644035.1 Vogesella mureinivorans
GCTAAAAGACTGCTCATAAATGGCTCCCTTCAGTCGGATGTTTCGCCCCCCGTCCGGGTCGGCAATGCTGATACTGTTTTTTGTGGTGCGGACCACCTCAAAACCTGCCGCTGTGAGCGCCCCTGTGACGTCCTCGCGCGTCTTGAGTTCCCCGGATGAGGCTAAGGCCAGCAAACCCCGTGTAATCGCCTGAGCGGCTTCCAGCTTCGTTTCCGGCAGTGCGGACGGCGTGACCAGTAACCGCCGGTTCTCCGGGGCATTTGGATCATGCAGCCCCAGTCTGCCGTTCACTACGGTCTGCCAGGCATCGATGCGCGGCCGGTCGGCGCGATCGTAGTACGGCTGCAGGCGTTTCCCGGTCAGCAGTTCAGTGTTGGGGATCAGGAAATTGAGCTCCAGCCGCCCCTTGTCGGTGTGCT
>NZ_VMTV02000264.1 GCF_007644035.1 Vogesella mureinivorans
TAACGGCAGCTGGGACGAAAACTACGGCGCCGGTGCCGCAGCAGGCGGCGCCAACATCGCGCTGAACGCCGACGGTCAAGCCCTGCGCTTCTACTTTTCCAACCGCACCAAGTGGGTCACCGACAGCCGCAACACGCCGATCGCGGTGGCTGTCGGCAGCTTCCAGAGCGAGCTGGGCTGCAGCGGCGACTGGCAGCCGGAATGTCTCGCCGCCTGGCTGCAGGACCCGGACAACGACGGCTTCGCGACCTTCGAGGCCCGCCTGCCCGCGGGCAACTACGAGGCCAAGGTCGCGATCAACGAGAGCTGGGCCGAGAACTACGGCGCAGGCGGCGCCCCCGGCGGCGCCAATATCGCTTTCGAGGTACCCGAAGGCTGCGGGCTGACCTATTTCAGCTTTGATCGCGCCAGCAAGGTTC
>NZ_VMTV02000920.1 GCF_007644035.1 Vogesella mureinivorans
GCACCAAAGCCAGCGTATCTGATGACCAAGGGTTGATTGAAATGCTGACCCAAAATATCGATTACTTCAAATCTAAACCGCTGGAACTGCCGAAGATTACTATCTTGGTAGATCATGGTTATCATCCTGAAAAACTGACGAGTTCATTGGAGCAGATTTATCCTCAAATTATGACCAAGATCCAGTTTGAACTCTCGGCCAAACCATCAAAAGCTCAAAAGGAGGCTAAAGGACAATCGGGATTTGTTCCGGTTGCAGCTAGATGGGTGATTGAAAGATCGAATGCTTGGGTAGAGCGATGCAAGAGTTTAGTCAAAAATTTTGACCGCACACTCGAAGCTGCCAATGCCAAGCTCAAGCTTTGTTTTATCAGATTGATGCTCAAACGACTTGCTGCTCCAGTTAGCCCCTAAAAAGA
>NZ_VMTV02000694.1 GCF_007644035.1 Vogesella mureinivorans
CTCTTCTTCGAGCTCGTTGAGCGTGAAGTTGATGCGCTCCTGCGAGAACTCGTCGATCGCCAGGCCCTGCACGATCTCGTACCTGCCATTCGTGCAGGTGACCGGGTAGCCGAACATCACGTCCTTCGGAATGCCGTAGCTGCCGTCCGAGGGAATGCCCATCGTGACCCACTTGCCATTCGTGCCCAGCACCCAGTCACGGATGTGGTCGATGGCCGCGTTGGCCGCCGAAGCCGCCGAGGACAGGCCGCGCGCTTCGATGATCGCCGCGCCGCGCTTGGCGACCTTGGGAATGAAGGTCTCGCGGTTCCAGGCCTCGTCGGCGACCTTGTCCTTCAGCGAGGCGCCGCCCACGGTGGCGAAGCGGTAGTCCGGGTACATGGTCGGGCTGTGGTTGCCCCACACCACCAGCTTCTCG
>NZ_VMTV02001021.1 GCF_007644035.1 Vogesella mureinivorans
TGATGCGGACTGGGAGGGTCTTCAGGCCGTACTCCAGCGCCACGCGACCAGCCTTCTCGGCGGCAACCTGGGCAGCGAACGGAGTCGACTTGCGCGAGCCGCGGAAACCAGCGCCACCCGAAGTGGCCCAGCTCAGAGCATTGCCCTGGCGGTCGGTGATCGTGATGATCGTGTTGTTGAAGGACGCTTGGACGTGGGCGATGCCGTCGGTAACGACACGGCGGATCTTCTTCTTGCCCTTGGCGGGCGCCTGCTTGCTCATGGCCGGTCCTTACTTCTTGATCTGCTTGCGCGGACCCTTACGGGTACGGGCGTTGGTGCGGGTGCGCTGACCACGCAGCGGCAGGCCGCGACGGTGACGAAGACCGCGATAGCAGCCAAGGTCCATCAGGCGCTTGATGCTGATGCCGACTTCGC
>NZ_VMTV02000208.1 GCF_007644035.1 Vogesella mureinivorans
AGGGAAGAGCCTTAGTTTCACCTCGTGTTGTCATTGGCATTCCTTCGGGTGTCACTGGCGTAGAACGACGAGCCGTTATGGAAGCAGCATCTCAGGCAGGTGCCAGGGATGTGTACTTGATAGATGAGCCGGTCGCTGCTGCCATTGGCGCTGGACTACCAGTGGCTGAGCCTACGGGCAACATGATCATTGATATTGGTGGCGGCACCACAGAAGTTGCCGTGCTTTCTTTACAAGGAACGGTTTTAAGTGA
>NZ_VMTV02001103.1 GCF_007644035.1 Vogesella mureinivorans
TTGGTGTTGAGTATTCAGCCAATGACCGTTTAAAACTTCGAGCAGGTTATGAACCTCGTGCCAGTGCGATTCCGGATGATAAACGAAATACTATGGTGCCGATCAATAATGCTCAATTATTCGGTTTAGGTTTAGGTTACCGTTTTGATGAAGATACGGATATTGATTTATCTGTGGGCTTCTTACGTAGCCGAGATAATATTCCTGCAAATACCAGTAGTTTAGCGAATAAAACAGGGGTAGATAATTTACTGCTCAACCCATATGCTGGATTGAATGTAAAAACAAATACCAAAGTCACAATTCTAGGGATTAACTACAGAACGAGATGGTAATGCATTTAAAAGCTGAGAAAAAAATAGTTTTGACTTCTTTGTGGCTGGTAATTGGTATGAGCTTAGCCACATCAGCTTGCTA
>NZ_VMTV02000620.1 GCF_007644035.1 Vogesella mureinivorans
TTTCCATATCGGGTACATTCTGCTTAATTTCCTCAATTTCTTCGATAGATAACTCACGTGACAAAATCACACGAGTGAGTCCCATATTTTTCCAAAACTTCACTGTTGCCCAATTGACTGCATTTGCTTGTACAGATAGATGAATCGGCATCTGTGGAAAGTTCTCTCGAACCATCATAATCAAGCCTGGATCCGACATGATGAGCGCGTCAGGTTGCATTTCAATAACAGGTGTAAGGTCACGAATGAAGTT
>NZ_VMTV02000536.1 GCF_007644035.1 Vogesella mureinivorans
AGCGCCTTATCGCTGTCTGAACATAATCGCGCAGACTCATCCCTTTTGAGGCAGCCAGTTCTTGGACTTTAATGGGTACGTCTACCAGCACCATCCCAGAATTGTCGCTGACCTGATAAAGTTCATCTTCCTGCTTGACAGCCACCAGCAAGTCTGCATCCAATTTATGCAAATAGTTCAGTACCGACTCTAACTCGTGGTTTTTAAGTGCCGACTCCAGCTTGGACACGGCTGCTTGTTGTACTCCCAACTT
>NZ_VMTV02000428.1 GCF_007644035.1 Vogesella mureinivorans
GCGAAGTGATCGCCGATGCGGCTGATCGCGCTCATGCCCAAGCCGAGGAGGTCGGTCTCCGCATGCGTGGTATAGCCCATGAAGTTGCGCTGCAGGCTGCCGGCGCGCTGGGCGCGGGCGAGCTCGTCCTCTGGCAGGGCGAAGTGATCCATGCCGATGTAGTGGTAGCCGGCGGCCGAGAGCTTCTCGATGGCCAGCTCCAGCAGGCGCAGCTTCATGTCGGGCGGCAGCAGGTCTTCGATCTTGATCTGCT
>NZ_VMTV02000481.1 GCF_007644035.1 Vogesella mureinivorans
ATGTCCGCGAGCTTGTCGGCGCGCTCCGGGCTGCGGTTGACGATCATCAGCTCGGCCACGCCGGCTTCGATCAGCGCGGGCGCGACGCCGCGCGCGGCACCACCGGCGCCGATCATCAGGCAGCGGCGACCGCGCAGGTCGAGACGCTCGCGCTCGGTAAGGTCGCGGATCAGGCCCGCGCCGTCGGTGTTGTCGCCCAGCCAGCCGTCGCCCTGGCGGATCAGGGTGTTCACCGCGCCGGCGTGGAAGGCGT
>NZ_VMTV02000306.1 GCF_007644035.1 Vogesella mureinivorans
CCGACCAGCAGCACCGGCTTGCGGCCATAGGCATCCGACAGCGGACCGTGGATCACGCTGGCCAGCGCATAGGCAAGCAGATAGACGCTGATGCTCTGCTGCATGGCCGCGGCGGTGATCGAAAAATCGCGCTGGATCACCCCGAACGCCGGAAAAATGCTGTCGATGGTGAAGGGCCCGAACATCGCCAGCCCACCGAGGATCAAGGCGAGGCGCAGCTGCGGAACCGTGGGGCGGGTGTGGGGCATGGGCT
>NZ_VMTV02000441.1 GCF_007644035.1 Vogesella mureinivorans
GCTCAAAGCCGGCGCACACGTGGTCGACCACTCCACCGTCAGCGCCGACACCGCGCGCGAAGCCGCGCGCCTGCTCGCCGAGCGCGGCATCGGCTTCGTCGACGCGCCGGTCAGCGGCGGCGCCGAAGGTGCACGCAACGGCAAGCTCTCGATCATGGTCGGCGGACATGCCGACGATCTTGAAGCCGTGCGCCCCGCGCTCGAGGCCTACGCCCTGCGCATCACCCACATGGGCGCGACCGGCGCAGGCCAG
>NZ_VMTV02000440.1 GCF_007644035.1 Vogesella mureinivorans
GATTTCAAAGACCGTACTTCTACGGCGACAGAGATGACCAATTCAGTCAATGCTTTCATGGCGAATAGCAAAGAAGGCGCAACCATGGCGGTGCTACCTCCTGCCATTGATGAACTAGGTACGTTTTCAGGTTTTAGTTTACGTTTACAAGACCGTGGAAATTTAAGTATGCCAGCGTTACTGGCAGCTCAAGATGAGCTGATGGCAATGGCAGCCAAAAATAAAAAGTTCTATATGGTCTGGAATGAAGGTT
>NZ_VMTV02000098.1 GCF_007644035.1 Vogesella mureinivorans
GTTAAGCGCCCCATTGGACGATCAAAGCCTTCTCGTTCATAGATTTCACCTTCAATCACCACCACTTTTTCATTCTGAATGATATCTTTAAAGCGTTGGAAACGCTCATGATTGGAGGAAACTTCAATACGTGCTGTACCATCATCCAATGTGATGACCATACGATTGGGGAAGTTAGCCACATCGACCACTAAGCCGGCAAACACTGTAGTTACACCACGACGTGTTGGTGTCAGTTCATTAATCTTATGAG
>NZ_VMTV02000178.1 GCF_007644035.1 Vogesella mureinivorans
TCTACATCTCTGCAGAATTCCGTACATGTCAAGAGCAGGTAAGGTTCTTCGCGTTGCATCGAATTAATCCACATCATCCACCGCTTGTGCGGGCCCCCGTCAATTCCTTTGAGTTTTAACCTTGCGGCCGTACTCCCCAGGCGGTCAATTTCACGCGTTAGCTACGCTACCAAGGATTCTAACCCCCAACAGCTAATTGACATCGTTTAGGGCGTGGACTACCAGGGTATCTAATCCTGTTTGCTCCCCACGCTTTCGTGCATGAGCGTCAGTGTCATCCCAGGGGGCTGCCTTCGCCATCGGTGTTCCTCCGCATCTCTACGCATTTCACTGCTACACGCGGAATTCCACCCCCCTCTGACGCACTCTAGTCTGACAGTTCCAAACGCAGTTCCCAAGTTGAGCTCGGGGATTTCACATCTGGCTTATCAAACCGCCTGCGCACGCTTTACGCCCAGTAATTCCGATTAACGCTTGCACCCTACGTATTACCGCGGCTGCTGGCACGTAGTTAGCCGGTGCTTATTCTTCAGGTACTGTCATCCCCCAGCGGTATTAGCGCTGGGGATTTCCTCCCCGACAAAAGTCCTTTACAACCCGAAGGCCTTCTTCAGACACGCGGCATGGCTGGATCAGGCTTTCGCCCATTGTCCAAAATTCCCCACTGCTGCCTCCCGTAGGAGTCTGGGCCGTGTCTCAGTCCCAGTGTGGCGGATCATCCTCTCAGACCCGCTACTGATCGTCGCCTAGGTGAGCTCTTACCTCACCTACTAGCTAATCAGACGTCGGCCGCTCGAATAGCGTGAGGCCCGAAGGTCCCCCACTTTCTACCTCAGTACGTATGCGGTATTAGCACAACTTTCGCTGCGTTATCCCCCACTACTCGGCACGTTCCGACGCATTACTCACCCGTTCGCCACTCGTCAGCGGAGCAAGCTCCCTGTTACCGTTCGACTTGCATGTGTAAAGCATGCCGCCAGCGTTCAATCTGAGCCAGGATCAAACTCTTCAGTTCAATCTCAAGCAATTTTTTTGGCACGCAAGTTCAAAGAAACATCGTTTCTCTAAATCTTTGCAGTGCAAGTATTTGGCTTAGCCAGACACTTACACCTATCGGTTATTTGGTCTGTTAAAGAGCGGTGCTGACTGGCTTGTTTCGTTTGCGTCGTCAGCTGAGGAGGCGAACTATACCCAGACGGGCGAAGGGCGTCAATACTTGCACAGCAATAAACTGCAAGTATTTGCTTAAGGTGTTGATTTGAAACGGCAGCAAAAAGCAAAAAAGTTGGCCGCAGGCGGCCAACTTTTGATTTAGTGCATTTACGATACGGTCAGGACTTCTTCAGCTTGGCAAACGCCGCTGCCATAGCCCCACCGCCCAGGTCGGCGGGCGCTTGCTGCGGGCGGCCGCCCTGGCGGCGCGGCTCGCTGCGCGGCGCACCGCTGCTGCGCGAGGTGGCACCAACTTCGTCATCCAGGCGCATGGTGAGGGCAATGCGCTTGCGCGGGACATCGACCTCTAGCACTTTTACTTTCACCACATCACCCGCTTTCACTATCTTGCGCGGGTCGTCGATGAATTTATTGGACAGTGCCGAGATGTGTACCAGGCCATCCTGATGCACGCCGATATCGACAAACGCACCGAAGTTGGCCACGTTGGTGACTACGCCTTCCAGAATCATGCCGGGCTGCAGGTCTTTGATGTCTTCGACACCGTCCTGGAAGGTGGCGGTCTTGAACTCGGGGCGCGGGTCGCGGCCGGGCTTGTCCAGCTCTTTCAGGATGTCCATGACGGTGGGCAGGCCGAAACGCTCATCGGTGTAGTCTGCTGCACGCAGCCCTTTGATAAAGGCCGAGTCACCGATGATCTGCTTTACCGGGCGGCCGGTTTTGGCCACGATCTTTTCTACTACAGGATAGGCTTCCGGGTGGACCGACGACGCGTCAAGTGGGTTATCACCATTGCCGATGCGCAGGAAGCCTGCTGCTTGTTCGAAGGTTTTGTCACCGAGGCGGCTGACTTTGAGCAGCTCGCGGCGTGATTTGAAGGCGCCGTTGGCATCGCGATGCGCCACAATGTTGGCCGCTAGCGTGCTGTTGAGGCCGGAAATACGGGTGAGCAGCGGCACGGAGGCCATGTTGACATCCACACCCACGGCGTTGACGCAGTCTTCTACTACCGCATCCAGGCTGCGCGCCAACTGGCTTTGGTTGACGTCGTGCTGGTACTGGCCCACACCGATGGATTTGGGGTCGATCTTGACCAGCTCGGCCAGCGGGTCTTGCAGGCGGCGGGCAATGGACACCGCACCACGCAGACTGACATCCAGGTCGGGAAACTCTTTAGCTGCCAGCTCGGAGGCGGAATACACCGACGCGCCGGCTTCGCTGACCACGATCTTGGTCATTCCTAGCTGCGGGAAGGCCTTGATGACGTCTTGCGCCAGCTTGTCGGTTTCGCGGCTGGCGGTGCCGTTACCAATGGCGATCAGGTCTACCTGATGGCGATGCGCCAACGCGCCCAGTATGGCAATGGAGCGCTCCCAGTCGCGGCGCGGCTCGTGCGGGTAGATGGTGGTGGTTTCCAGCAGCTTGCCGGTATTGTCTACCACCGCCACTTTTACGCCGGTACGCAAGCCCGGGTCCAGCCCCAATGTGGCACGCGGGCCGGCGGGTGCGGCCAACAGCAGGTCTTTGAGGTTGGCCGCAAATACCTTGATGGAGTCAGCGTCGGCGGCGTCTTTCAGGCGCGACACCAGCTCCAGCTCCAGCGACAGGAAAATCTTGGCGCGCCAGCACAGGCGCACACCGTCCAGCAGCCACTTGTCGGCGGCGCGGCCGGCATCCTTGACACCAAAGCGGGCGGCGATCAGCTCTTCGTAGGCCGAACGCTGGGTGATGGGCGTTTCATCCGGCTGGTATTTCAGCGCCACGCTGAGCACGCCCTCGTTGCGGCCGCGCAGCAGTGCCAGCGCGCGGTGCGACGGGGTGGTCTTGATGGCTTCGCGATGGTTGAAGTAATCGGCAAACTTGGCGCCCTCTTGCTCTTTACCCGGCACCACGCTGCCGGCCAGCTCGCCTTCGTTCCATAGTTTTTCGCGCAGCTGCCCCAGCAGCTCAGCGTCTTCGGCAAAACGCTCGATCAGGATGGCACGCGCACCATCCAGCGCGGCCTTGGCATCCTCTACCCCTTTGGCACTGTCGATATAGATAGCAGCGGCTTGCTCTGGCAGCTGCGAGGGGTCGGCCAACAGGCTATCGGCCAGCGGCTCCAGGCCGGCTTCGCGGGCAATCTGGGCCTTGGTGCGGCGCTTGGGCTTATACGGCAGGTACAGGTCTTCCAGCTGGGTCTTGTTGTCGCTACCGTACAGCGCGGCCTCGAGCTGCGGGGTGAGTTTGCCCTGCTCGGCGATGCTCTTGAGGATGGTATCGCGACGATCGTCCAGCTCGCGCAGATACACCAGGCGCTCGGCCAGCAGGCGCAGCTGGGTGTCGTCCAGCCCGCCGGTGACTTCTTTACGGTAACGGGCAATAAACGGGACGGTGGCGCCTTCGTCAATCAGGTTAACGGTAGCGGTGACCTGGGCCTCGCGCACAGCGAGCTCTGCCGCAAGGCGGCTGGCGATACTTTTCAACATGCTTTTTTTGTTCTTGCTGGGAAAACGGAAGCCGCTACTGTAACGGCATGCACCGGAAAATCAAGGCCGAAACGGCCGCCAGCGCGCATGGCAATAAAAAACGGCAGCCACCAGGGCTGCCGCGATGGCCAGGCAAAAGCGCCTACAGTGCTTGCGGGCCGAGTAGCCAGGCTTGCGCTTCTTCAATGGTTTCAAAGTATTGCGCCCGCGCATGGGTAAGCAAGCCGGACAGGTGGGTGGCCAGGTTGACCCATACGTCGTCTGCCACAATGGCAAAGCGGCCGAAGTCGTTTTCATGCGCGCGCATGAAACGTACCTCTTCCAGCGCCATATCCAGCGTGAAGTCTTTCATGCCGGACAGATCCAGCAGCACATCCGGCTTGCCTTGCTCGGCAGCGCGCTTGAGCAGTGCCTGCTCGAGCAGTTTGAAATCCGCCAGGGTGAACTCGTTAAACAGCGCCACGTCCAGGCCATAGTCCTGCTCGCGAATGGAAATCATGCTGTGCTCCTTACGCTACGACACCTTGCCCCCTTGCGCCCTGCCCTGTGCTGGCGCGGCCCGGTGTCTGTTGGTTTAGTCAGTTTTCATTCTAGCGCCGACTGGCCAGAATGCCGCTGAGAATAATCAAACTCATGGCAGCCAGCTCTTGCCAGCCTAGCCAATGCTGCCATAGCACGGCGCCGAACAGCGCGGAAAACGCCACCGTCAGATAAGACAAGTTGGCCACCAGCAGCTTACGGCCAACCTTATAGGCGCGGGTCATGGCCAGCTGCGCCACCATGGCGCTTACCCCCAGGCCCAGCACCCAGGGCAGGTTGGCCGCCGTCAACGGGTGCCAGGTTTGAAATTGCATCAGCAGCAGGCCACCCAGGGTAGAAATGAGGGCAAAGTAAAACACGGTGCGCCACTCGGCTTCGCCCGCTTGCCCCAGCTCCCGCACATGCAGGTAAGACCAGCCGGCCAGCAGGCCGGATAGCAAACCCAGCACACCAGACAACCAGCCCAGCTCATGCCAGGTTGGCCGCAACAGCAGCACCACACCGGCAAAGCCCAGCGCCATGGCCGCCACAGCAATACGCGGCAAGCGCTCGCCCAGCAACAGCACCGATAGCAAGGCCAGGAACATGGGTGAGGTGTAGTTCAGCGTGACCGCCGTGGCCAGCGGCAAATGGCTAATGGCGTAGAAGTAGCACAGCAGCGATACATAGCCGAGCATGCCACGCTTGAAATGCTGGCCCAGCAGCGGCGTGGCAAAGTGCTGCCGGCGCAACAGCGCCACCCCACCCAGCACCAGTACCGCAAACGCTGTACGCCAGAACACCAGCTCCACGGTACCCAGCGTGGCCGAGGCCAGCTTGACAAACACGCCCATCGCACCAAAGCTGGCCGCCGCCAGCACCATCCACCACGCACCACCCACTACGAACCCTTCGCGGCCAACATGCCGCAGCCAATAATCATCAACATGCCCAGCACGGCCCCCACAGATAGCAGCTGGCCGCCAAACACCACGCCCAATAGCGCAGAAAACACCACGGTGAGATACGCCAGGCTGGACACCACAAACTTGCGCCCTTCCTTATAGGCCCGCGTCATGGCCAGCTGGCCCAGCAAGCCCAGCAGCCCCACACCCAGCAGCGCCACCAGATCTGGCAGCGTAAGCGGGGTAAAGCCGCCTTGCAGCATGACCCATACCAGGCCACACACCGTGGACAAACAATACAGCCAGAATACGGTGACGGCTGGGCGCTCGCCCAGCTCGCCCAGCTCGCGCACATGAAACAACGCCAGCCCGGCCCCCGCGCCCGACAGCAGCCCCACCAGGCCAGGCAACCACTGTCCGGCGTGAAAGGTTGGCCGCAAGATCAGCACGATGCCGACAAAGCCCAGCAGCAGCGCCAGCTTCACCAGCCGGGACAGGCGCTCGCCGCGCAGCAGCACGCAGCACACGGCAAAAGACAGCGACGAGGTGTAGTTCAAGGTCACCGCTGTCGCCAGCGGCAGGTGGGTCAGCGCATAAAACAGCATGACCATGGACAGATAGCCGGCAATACTGCGGCGACAGTGCGCCGGCCAATGCACGGTCGCCACACGCTCGCGCCCCAGCAACACCGGCACCAGCAGCACCGCCAGGCCAATAGCCGTACGATAGAACAAGATCTCAATAGCGCCGAGATGCTGGCTGGTCATGGCGGCCAGCAAACTCATGCAGGCGAGGCTGGCTGCTGCGATCACCATCCAGGCCGAACCCAAACGTGCAAACCAGCTAGCCATGGTGCTAACCCCGCGCCGCAACGGGGCGCACAGTCATCCCCAGGCAGATATCTGCAAATGCGCGGCGGTAGCGGTGATACTCGGACGCATTGGCCACGCACTCGGCAAACACGCCCTGCCGGCCATCCTGCTGCACCACTTTTAAATGCTGGCGGACAATCCACAAGCCGCTTTGCACATACTCGCCTTCGCGGTATTCCAGCACCAGCCGCCCGGCCTTGCGGTCCAGCTGGGCGCGGATCGCCGCCTCGCGCGCGCCCTGCGCTTTCTTGTGCCGTGCGGCCAACCTTTCCAGCGCACTGCTACCGCGCAGGCGCTCGCGCCAGACGGTGACCGCCACACCACTGCGCTCGCGGTCTTCCATGGCGGGTGGCACCACGCGCAAACCACCGCCAGGCGCGGGCCGCACCTTCCAGCCATCGGGCACGGACAGCGTCACCCCCAGGCCAGCGTGGCGGTAAGGCGCAGCGTGTACTACCAGGGGAAATGAAAGCAGGATGGCCAACAAGGGCCAGCAACGGCAGGCAGGCATAGGCAGTGGATGGGCAAGCAAAAAGGCGCGGATATCCGCGCCTTGGTATTGTGCCGCATAAGACGGTGTATTAGCCAGCCAGATGTTCACCCATCAGACGACGGTAAAATTCATGGAAGTGCTGCATGCCGTCTTCGGTGGGCGATTGATACGGGCCGACTTCGCTTTCGCCACGCAGCCACAGCGCCTTGCGGCCCTCGTGCATGCGCTGGCAAATCTCGTCGTCCTCTACCGCCGTCTCGAAGTAAGCCGCTTGCTCGGCCTCGATAAAATCGGGCTCAAACCAGATGATGTCTTCCGGGTAGTAAAACTCGGTAATCACCGTGCACTTTTCCGGGCCACGCGGTATCACCACGCTCACCACCAGTACATGCGGGTACCACTCCACCATGATGTTGGGGTAGTAGGTAAGCCAGATGGCACCGAATTCCGGCTGCTGGTCGGCGTAACGCTTCAGCACCTCTTCGTGCCACTTGCCGTATACCTTGCTACCGGAGCGGGCCAGGCGGTTTTTTACGCCCACCGTCTGTACGTGGTACTGGTCACCCCATTCCCATTTCAGGTCGGCGCAATTCACGAAATTGCCCAGGCCCGGGTGGAACGGGTCAACGTGGTAATCCTCCGAGTACACCTCGATAAAGGTTTTCCAGTTGAAGTCGTATTCGGTGGTAAACGACTGGTGGTAGGCAAAGCCTTCAAACGTCATGTGCTTGGCCACACCCAGTTTTTCCAGGTCGCGCTGCACATTGCGCTTGGCGTCAAATAGCAGGCCGTTCCAGCCGGTAAGCTCGGTCTGGTTCAGGTTCAGGCAAGGTGTTTCGGGGAAATGCGGCGCCCCCAGCAGCTTGCCTTCGGCGTCGTAAGTCCAGCCGTGCAGGTTGCACACCATGTGGTTGCCATTGCCACGGCCTTTGTAAATCAGGGCCTGGCGGTGGCGGCACACATTGGAAATGAGCTTGATGTCACCATCGACATTTTTCAGCATTTTGCCGTGGCCCTGCCAGCCTAGCGTGTGATAGTCGCCCGCATTGGGCACCATCAGCGCGTGGCCATAGTATTGCGGGGCATCGGCAAACAGGGTTTTTTGCTCCAGCTCGTAATAAGCCGGGTCAAAGTAAGTAAAGACAGGCAACTGCGCAGCAGATGCTTTGAGCAACTGGGACGAAGCCAGATCAGACATTATTCCCACACCTCCGTGGAAGAAGATATAAGACCAGCCGAATCTCGCTCTTAACGAGTTTACGGAGAGCTATTAAAAAAACATTGGTAGAACAGGGGCTTTTAAAGCAACACCCAAATGTTCAGGGGCGGGATTGTGGGCCAAATCCCCCCATGGGGCAAGTATTTTTTGCCGGGGATTTTGTGCCAAGTCAAGGGATTGCACCATCGAAATTACCCAAAATGGCGTCTTTGAAAATTTCGCGCAAAAACCCTTTTGCTTTCATGATGTTGTCAGACAAGGCTGAAATACTACCCTGCCGCAGCCGATAAGGAACTTCCCTATGGTGCAATGCATCACAAACAAGGATAATGCGCCCCCTGCACGACTGCGGCAGTGCTACGCAAACCGTGCAAACACTCTATAAAAAGAACACGCAACACCAGCACAGACTCATCCATGATGTCTTACTGCTAACGGATAGAACATGACCACCCACACTCTCGTCATCAATTGCGGCAGCTCGTCGCTGAAATTCGCCCTGATCAACGCCCACACCCAGGAAACCACCCTGAGTGGCCTGGCAGAAAAACTGGGCATGGCCGGCGCCTGCATCACCTTCAAACAGGCTGGCCAGAAGGTAGAGCTGACACTGGCACAGGGCGACCACGCCGGCGCCATGAAAGCCATCCTGTCCTACCTGGACGAGCGCGCACTGACGGGCAGCATTACTGCTATTGGCCACCGTGTGGTACACGGCGGCGAAAACTTCCACGCCTCCACCCTGATTGACGACAGCGTGCTGGCCGCCATTGAGGACTGCGCCCGCCTGGCCCCGCTGCACAACCCGGCCAACCTGCTGGGCATCCGCACCGCACAGGCCTGCTTCCCCGGCCTGCCGCAGGTCGCCGTGTTCGATACCGCCTTCCACCAAACCATGCCGCAGCACGCCTATCTGTACGCCGTACCGATGGCGCTGTACCGCGAGCACGGCGTGCGCCGCTACGGCTTCCACGGCACCAGCCACCGCTTTGTCGCTGGCGAAGCCGCCGCCATGCTGGGCCTGCCGCTGCACAACAGCGCCATCGTTAGCGCCCACCTGGGTAACGGCGCCTCGGTCGCCGCCATCCTGAACGGCCAGTCGGTGGATACCAGCATGGGCCTGACGCCGCTGGAAGGTCTGGTGATGGGCACGCGCTCCGGCGATATCGACCCGGGCCTGTTTGGCTACCTGGCTAGCGCGCTGAACACCGACGTGGACGGCATTACCTCCCTGCTGAACAAGCAATCCGGCCTGCTGGGCCTGTCCGAGCTGTCCAGCGACTGCCGCGAGCTGGAAGAAGCCGCGGCCAACGGCCACGCGGGTGCGATTATTGCTATGGAAGTGTTCTGCTACCGCCTGGCCAAGCAGATCGCCGCCATGGTGGTAGCACTGGGCCGTATCGACGTGCTGCTGTTTACCGGCGGCATCGGCGAAAACTCGCCCTTCGTGCGCGCCAATGTGCTGGGCAAGCTGGCTTTCCTGGGCTTCCAGCTGGATGCTGCGGCCAACGATGCCGCCTTCCGTGGCAAGAGCGGCCGCATCAGCCACGCCGACAGCACCGCTGCCGTGGTCGTCAATACCAATGAAGAGCTGATGATTGCGCTGGATACCGCTGCACTGACACAGGGCAAATAAGGACACGCCATGCACACTTTTCTGATTGCACCGACCGGCTTTGACGCTGGCCTTACCTCGGTGTCGCTGGGCTTGGTGCGCGCACTGGAGCAAGACGGCCTGAAAGTAGGCTTCGTCAAGCCCATCGCCCAAGGCCTGGACCCGAACGAGCCGGAGCGCTCCACGCACTTTGCCCGCGAGCTGTGCCACCTGAACGCCCCCGAGCCGCTGCCGATGGAGCGCGCCGAGCACTTGCTGAGCCAAGGCCAACTGGACCAGCTGATGGAAGAAGTCGTCAGCCTGTACCAGCAAGCCGCGCAAGATGTAGACGTGGTGATCGTGGAAGGCCTGGTACAAGACCAGCAACACGTGTTTACCACCTACATCAACAGCAAGCTGGCCAGCACCCTGCAATGCGACATCATTCTGGTGGGTGCGGCCAACACCCAGCCCAGCCACGAGCTGGCAGAAAAGCTGGAAATCGCCATTCAGGCCTTTGGCAGCCGCAGCCACGCCATTGCCGGCTACATCCTGAACCGGGTAGATAGCGAGCAGAGCATCAAGCAGCTGGCCGCCGAGATTGCCGAATCCAGCCAGCTGATCCAGAAGCGCCGCATTCCTTGCCTGGGCGGCATCCCGCTGGAGCCGGAGCTGATGGCACCGCGCACGCTGGACGTAGCCAACTACCTGAAAGCCAAGCTGCTACACGCTGGCCAGCTTACCCGCCGCCGCGTCCGCAGCATGTCGGTGATGGCCCGCAGCGTGCCGCATATCGTGCACCTGCTGAAACCCGGCGCGCTGATCATCACCCCCGGCGACCGCGAAGACATCATTCTGGCCACCGCCATGGCCACGCTGAACGGCGTGCCACTGGCCGGCCTGCTGCTTACCTGCGATGCCGAGCCGGACGAGCGCATCCAGCAGCTGTGCCACAAAGCCTTTACCAGCGGCCTGCCGGTGCTGTCCATCGACACCAACACGCTGGACACCACCACGCTGATCGCCGCCATGAGCCGCCAGGTACCCGCCGACGACCTGGAGCGCATGGAACGCGTCGTCGCGTTTGTGGCCGAGCGCCTGAGCACGGCCCAGCTGCAGCAGCGCATTGGCCAGACGCGTGAAAAACGCCTGTCGCCGCCAGCGTTCCGCTTCCAGCTGATGGAAAAAGCCCGCCACGCGGCCAAACGTATTGTGCTGCCGGAAGGCAATGAGCCGCGCACGGTCAAAGCCGCCGCCATCTGCCACGAAAAAGGCATTGCCCACTGCGTGCTGATCGGCGAGCGCGCCGAGATCCTGCAAGTGGCCGAGGCACAGGGCATCAGCCTGCCGGAAGGCGTAGAAATCGTGGAGCCAGCCGAAGTACGCAGCCGCTACGTGGCCCCCATGGTGGAGCTGCGCAAGAGCAAAGGCCTGAGCGCCCCAATGGCCGAGCGCCAGCTGGAAGACAATGTGGTGTTGGGCACCATGATGCTGGCCCTGAACGAAGTGGATGGCCTGGTATCCGGCGCCGTACACACCACGGCCAACACCATCCGCCCTGCCCTGCAGCTGATCAAGACCGCCCCGGATGCCAAGCTGGTTTCCAGCGTGTTCTTCATGCTGATGCCGGATCAGGTACTGGTGTACGGCGACTGCGCCGTGAACCCGGACCCCAGCGCCGAAGAGCTGGCCGACATTGCCATCCAGTCGGCCGACTCGGCTGCGGCGTTTGGCATCCCGCCGCGCGTGGCCATGATCTCGTACTCTACCGGCAGCTCTGGCAGTGGCGACGACGTAGAAAAAGTGCGCGAAGCCACCCGCATTGCCCGCGAAAAACGCCCGGGCCTGCTGATCGACGGCCCGATGCAGTACGACGCCGCCAGCGTGGAGTCGGTAGGCCGCCAGAAAGCACCGGACAGCCCGGTAGCCGGCCGCGCCAACGTGTTCGTCTTCCCCGACCTGAACACCGGCAACACCACCTACAAGGCCGTACAGCGTTCGGCCAACGTGGTATCGGTTGGCCCGATGCTGCAAGGCCTGCGCAAGCCGGTAAACGATTTATCGCGTGGCGCTTTGGTTGACGACATTGTCTACACCATCGCCCTGACCGCCATACAAGCCGAACAGCTGCACCAGCACTAGCGCTAAACCTTTGACATTCAACCCGCACCGGCACTGCCGCTGCGGGTTTTTTCATTGCCTTTTGCATAAACGCTGTCGATAGATTCTGCAAACCAAGCTCGTGCTTGTTCAATTAAAACAACTGTTTTAGCATCAAACGGAAACCCTTAAAAAAACAACTATACTTTTTAAAGCTGGCGCAGCTCAGCACGACACAACGAGGATGGAAAATGTCGCTACACACCTTTACCGAGTGGTTCATTTCCGATCAACTCAGGCAAGTTCCCGATAACCTGATCCGCGCCCGCACCGTCGTTAGCGTCGGTTTGCTGGCAGGTACGATTGCACCGCTGTTTGCCATTTCCTATTACAAGCTGCACCACGATGCCATGGCGCACGGCATTGTGCTGGGCGGGGTGCTGATGCTGCTGGGCCCCTTTCTGCTCAAGCTCAGCGGTGCCCTGCGCACCGTGGCCCAATACACCATACTGACCATGTTTTCCATGGTGGCATGGATGGTGTATGTCAACGGCGGCATCATGTCCACTAGTGTGATGTGGTTTGCCTGCATTCCGTTTGCCGCCATTTTTGTCGGTGGCCGCACCGCAGGCGTGGTGTGGACGCTGGTTACCTTTCTGATGATCGGCCTGATGTACGGCCTGTCCACCGCAGGCGACATCCCCCCCACGCCCATCCCGCAGGAAGAGCTACCCAAGCTGCAAGCCAAATCCCTGATCGGCTTGTCGCTGGTGGTGCTGACCCTGGCACTGGCCTACGATCGCGCCAAGACGCGCACATTCGAAAAGCTGGAGGCCGCACGGGAAGAGGCCGAGCACGCCACTGCCGCCATGAAACAAATGATGGCCCAGGTCACCAGCTCTCTACAGGCTGCCGGCAGCGAAAGCCGTGACATCGCCAGCAGTACGCAAATGATTGCCCGCACCATGAGCGAGCAGCGCAAGCGCGCTGAGGACATGGTAGGCGCCGCCCAGAACATGGCCGCCGTGACCGCGCAGAACGCCAGCCAGTCTCAAACCGCTACCAGCATGGCGGTGCACGCCGGTGAAGCCGCCAATGGTGGCGGCCAGGCCATGGACAAAGCCGTCAGCCAGCTGAACCAGGCGGGCGAGGTGATTGCCCGTGCCGCCGAGCGCATGGAAGACCTGGGGCAGCGCAGCGCCGAAGTCAGCGGCATTGTGCAGCTGATCCGTGACATTGCCGACCAGACCAACCTGCTGGCGCTGAACGCCGCCATCGAGGCCGCCCGCGCCGGCGAGATGGGCCGCGGCTTTGCCGTGGTGGCGGACGAGGTACGCAAGCTGGCCGAGCGCACCCAGCACGCCACGCTGGATATCGAGTCCAAAATCCGCCTGATTGTGGATGGCACCAACCAGGCCATCGACGCCATTCGTGACGGCAACGCGCAGATGCGCAGCGGGCGCGAAAACACGGTCGATGCCCAGCAACGCCTGGCCGGCATTATCCAGGACACCCATCGCCTGATTCAGCTGCTGCGCGATGTATCGCAAGCCGAGGAGTCGCAAAACCAGGGCTTTAGCCGCTTTACCGGCAATATCACCGCCGTGGGCGAGGCCACGCGCAGCCTGTCCGGCGAGGCGGAAACCATTGCCCAGGCTACCGAGCGCCTGGATAGCCTGATGGCGGAGCTGGGCGAAAGCGTGAAGCTGTTCAAGGCCTCCACCTAGCGGCACCCGCCAAGCAAAAAGCCACGGTGGCAACACCGTGGCTTTTTGCTTGGCAGGGCAAGGTTGGCCGCATGCGGCCAACCTTGGCTTACACGCTCAGGTAGGACGACTGCTTCAGGCCGCGGCAGAACTCGGCAAAGTAGCTGGAGCGCTCTTCCTGGTTCAGCCCTGCCATCCGCGCCTTGGACTCGTAGCGGTTCAGGATCTCTTCTGGCGACAAGTGCACGTAGCGCAGCATGTCCTCGATGGTGTCGTGCTCTTCCACGCCCTCGAAAGTCACTTTGCCCCCTTCACGCACGTACACGTTCACCGAGTCGGTATCGCCGAACAGGTTGTGCATATCACCCAGGATCTCCTGGTACGCCCCCACCATGAACACGGCGATCAGGTACTCGTCCCCTGCCTTTACCTCATGCACCGGCATGCTGTTTTCGATGCTCTGCTGGTCGACATACTGCTTCACCTTGCCATCCGAATCGCAAGTCAGGTCTTGCAGCACGGCACGGCGGGTAGGTTGCTCGTCCAGACGGTGAATCGGCATGATGGGCAGCACCTGGTCGATGGCCCAGGTATCCGGCAGGCTCTGAAACACCGAGAAGTTGCAGAAGTACTTGTCGGCCAGCTTGTCGGTCAGTTCGTCGTACACCTGGCGCTGGCTGCGCTGGCTGGCGGTAAGCTGCGCCTGCAGGCGGCGGCACAGTGCGGCGTGCACCTGCTCGGCGATGGCTTTTTCTTTAAGCGTCAGGCGGCCTTCGGCGTACATATCGGACGCTTCGGACACCAGGTGGCTGGCACGGTAGTAGGTTTCGGTGACCATTTCCGCGTCGGTCAGGTTCATCAGCTCCACCAGCTTGCGTACCGGGCGCGACAAAGCCGACAGGTCCTCGATATGCGGCATGGTGTCGGGCAGGCGCTCCACGTCGGTCACGTTGACCAGCAGCACGGCGTGGTGCGCCGTCATGGCGCGGCCGGACTCGGACAGGATGCGCGGGTGCGGAATACCGTTTTCGTCGCAGAACTCGGACAGCATGGAAACGATCACGCTGGCGTATTCGTCCATGTCGTAGTTGATGGAGCTGGCGTTACGCGAGTGGGTACCGTCGTAGTCCACACCCAAACCGCCGCCCACGTCTACGTGGTCTACCGGCAGGCCCAGGGCGCGCAGCTCGCCAAAGTAACGGATAGCCTCGCGGAAGCCGGCGCGGTAATCGGCAATGTTGGCAATCTGCGAGCCCATGTGGAAGTGCATCAGGCGCACATTGTCACCGTGGCCGGCCGCTACCAGCTTGTCCACCGCCGAGATCAGCTGCGCGGCGGACAGGCCGAACTTGCCCTTTTCGCCGCCGGTATCCGCCCACTTGCTGGACGCCAGCGAAGACAGGCGCACACGCAGACCCAGGTTGGCTTTCACGCCCAGCTTGGCGCTTTCCTGGATCAGCAAATCCACTTCGGATTCTTTTTCGATCACCACGAACACTTCGTGGCCCAGGCGCTGGCCCATCAGTGCCAGGCGGATGAAATCGCGGTCTTTATAGCCATTGCACACAATGGTGCAGCCCTTGGGCGCCAGTGCCAATACGGCCATCAGCTCCGGTTTGGAGCCGGCTTCCAGGCCGATGGACACGTCCTGGGTGGCGATGATGCTCTTCACCACGGCTTCTTGCTGGTTCACCTTGATCGGGTAAATAGCGGTGTAGCGGTTGCCATAGTCCTGGCTGGCAATCGCATTATTGAAGGCGTGACACAGGCGGGTTACGCGGTCTTGCAGAATATCGGGGAAACGCACCAGCAGCGGCATGTCCAGGCCACGATCGCCCAGCGTGTGCGCCAGCTCGAACAGGTCGATTTCGCGTTGTTGATGTACATTCGGGCGTACTTTTACGCAGCCATTTTCGCCGACATTAAAGTAGCCAGCGCCCCAGTGCCGTATGCCATACAGGCTACGGCTATCCGCCACAGTCCAAGCCATGAAAGGATTTCCCTAGTTATGCAATAAATGGAAACTGCTCCTTAGTGCGCGGCTTTCGGGCTGGAAAGCTTCATGTGGGCCTGGGATGTCGGAGCGCGCAGTGCGCGGCGGGTGCCGCAAAAACGAGCGCGGATTTTAGCAACATCACACAGCTTGACAAGTACAATTTTTGGGCGTTGATTTTAATTAACACCCAGCCTGTCAAGCTACCGCGCTCCTGCCCAGCATAACGGTTTCACATGAATGTTTTTTAACTGATGCACCCGGATAGCCTAGAAAAACAGGCATCGGCCACGTGCATGATATTCAACACCCGCCAGCACCGGCTTGCACCAAAGGCCAGCCGGCTACATGCCTATAGATAGTCTTGCAAACGGTACCACGCCATCCCCAGCACCAGCGCGGGGGTACGCAGTAAGGCGCCACCGGGAAAGCGGCGGTGCTGCAGCTGCTCGAACAGCGCCAGGCGGCTATCATCTCCGGCAATGGCCTCGGCAATCACCTTGCCCGCCAAGCCAGTGTTGGCCACGCCATGGCCCGAAAAACCCTGGGCGTAGTAGATATTGGGTGCCAGGCGGCCAAAATCCGGTGCACGGTTAAGGGTGATGTCGCAGAAGCCACCCCAAGCGTAATCCACCGCCACATCGGCCAGCTGCGGGAACACGCGCAGCATGTCGGCACGCATGGCCTGCGCGAGCTGGCGTGGCGCACGGCCGGAATAGCTGACCTTGCCGCCAAACAGCAGGCGATGGTCGGCAGACAGGCGGTAGTAATCCAGCACAAAATTGGTGTCGCATACCGCCATATTGTTGGCGATAAGGCTACGCGCCCGCGCCTCGCCCAGCGGCTGGGTAGCGATCACATAGGTGCCCACCGGCATGATGCGGCTTTGCAGCGATGGCGCCAGCTTGCCCAGATAGGCATTGCAGGCCAGCACCAGCTGGCGGCAGCGCACCGTGCCCTGCTCGCATTGCACCAGCGGCGCCTCGCCGGCACGGAAGGCTTGCACCGGGGTCTGCTCATAGATCTGCACACCCGCCTCACGCGCCGCACGGGCCAGCCCCAGCAGGTAGTTCAAGGGATGGATATGGCCGGACAAGGGGTCGAACAAACCGCCCTGATAACGGCTGGAGCCCAGCACTGCGGCCAACCTTTCCTTGCCCCACAGCTCGCCATGCGGGTAGTCGTAGCGGTCTGCCAACTCGCGCTGCCAGTCTTGCAAGGCGGCCAGGTGCGCGGGCTTGACGGCCACATTGCAAAAGCCGCGTGTCCACTGGCAGTCGATCTGATGCTGGCGCACGCGCTGTTCGATGATCTCGATGGCCTCCACCGACATCCGCCAGAAACGCTGCGCCGCAGCCAGCCCCAGCTGCCCCTTGATGGTGTCCATATCGCAGGCATAACCGGCAATGACCTGCCCGCCATTACGGCCGGAGGCGCCAAAGCCGATGTGGGAGCCTTCCAGCAGTACCACGCGCAAGCCCTGCTCGGCCAGGTTCAGCGCAGCCGACACCCCGGCCAGGCCGCCACCTACCACGCAGACATCGCATTCCACATCACGCTGCAAAGCCGGTGCAGGCAGCCACGGGGTGGCGGTGGCGGCGTAGTAGGAAGGCGCGTGTGGCTGATGGGCAAACGAGAGCATAAGGACCTCGATACAAAACAGTGAATGCGGCCAACCCTGCATGGCAAGGCGGCGGGCATGAAAAACGGCGGCACCGTGAGGTACCGCCGTCGGGTCAACATCACACCTTAGCTGTGCGCGCCGCTTTCACGCATGGCGGCGGCAATGGCTTTGTCGCGGTTACGCTGCGCATTAAGCATCAGGTAGTTCGCCAGCAGTACCACCACCCCCACCACCAGTACGGTAATACTGGCCAGCGCGTTGATCTCGGGGTTGAGCCCCAGGCGCACTTTGGAGAAGATAACCTGCGGCAGCGTGGTAGAGCCCGGGCCGGACAGGAAGGCCGTGGTCACCAGATCGTCCAGCGACAGCGTCATCGACAGCAGGAAGCCCGAGGCAATGGCCTGCGACACCAGCGGCAGCGTAATCACGAAGAAGATCTTCAGTGGCCGCGCGCCCAGGTCCATGGCGGCGTCTTCCAGGCTCTGGTCGATTTCCAGCAGGCGCGAACGCACCACCACCGCCACGTAGGCCATGCACAGCGTGGTATGACCTATCCAGATGGTAATAAAGCCGCGCTCGCTAGGTACACCGATCAGCTGCTGCAAGGAAATGAACAGCAACAGCATGGACAGGCCGGTAATCACCTCCGGCATCACCATCGGTGCCGTCATCATGCCGGCAAACAGCGTGCTACCAGGAAAGCGCTTGAACCGTGCCAGCACAAAACCGGCAATGGTGCCTAGCGCTACCGCAGCCAAAGCACTGGCCAGGGCGATCTGGATAGACAGCTTCACCGCCGACATGATCTGCTCGTTGTTGAACAACGATACATACCACTTGGTAGAAAAGCCGCCCCACACGGTAACCAGCTTGGATTCGTTAAACGAATAGACGATCAGGCTGACGATGGGAATGTACAAAAACAGAAAACCCACCACCAGAACGCCCTTCAGGAATGGCGACAGTTTGTTATGCATTGCCCTTACCCTCCAGCTCGCGCGTCTCGTAACGATGCAGCAGCGCGATCGGCACGATCAGCATCAGCACCATGATGATGGCTACCGCAGACGCCATCGGCCAGTTGTTGTTATCAAAGAACTCGTTCCACAGCACCTTGCCGATCATCAGCGTATCGGTACCGCCCACCAGCTCGGGGATCACGAACTCGCCTACTGCCGGAATGAACACCATCATGGAGCCGGCGATAATGCCGTTCTTGGACAGCGGCAGGGTAATGGTCAGGAAAGCCTTGATCGGCCCGGCGCCCAGGTCGGCCGCGGCCTCCAGCAGGCGCATGTCCATTTTTACCAGGTGCGAGAACAGCGGCAGGATCATGAACGGCAGATAGGCATACACCATCACCAGATACAGCGAGAAGTCGTTATGGAACAGGTGCAGCGGCTCGCTGATCAGGCCGATCGACATCAGGAAGTTGTTGATCAGGCCGGTTTCATTCAGCAGCCCCATCCAGGCGTACACGCGCAGCAGGAACGACGTCCAGAAGGGCAGCATCACCAGCATCAGCAGCACGTTGCGGCGTGCCGGGTCGGCACGTGCAATGGCGTAGGCAATGGGGTAGCCCAGCAGCAGACACATCACCGTGGTGAAGAATGCCACCTTCAGCGACGACAGATAGGTTGCCGCATACAGGCCATCGGTAAAGATAAAGTGAAAGTTGCCAAAGTACAGGCTAAGGCTTTGCAAGACGCCATCTTCCACCTGCAGCAGGCTGGTAAACGGCGGAATGGCCAGATCCTGCTCTGCAAAGCTGATCTTCAGCACAATGAAGAACGGCACCAGGAAGAACAGCAACAGCCAGAAAAACGGCACGGCAATGACCGCCCCTTTGCCTGGCTTCAGTTTGCGCATCAGTCGCGACATATTCATCACGCTACTCCTTACCGGGTCAGCACAACGGGCATGTCTGGGCGCCAGCTCACATAAACGGTGTCACCCCAGGTAGGCGGGGTAATACTGTTCTCGTACCAATGGTTGGCCGCCACCATGGATTTCACCACTTTGCCGCTGGCCAGCTTCACGTGGTACACCGAGAAGCTGCCCAGGTAGGCAATGTCGTGCACCTCGCCACGCGCCACGTTCGGGCCTGCCGGCTGCGGCACCACATCCAGGTGTACGTCTTCCGGGCGGATACTCGCCCATACCTGCATGCCTTTGGGGCCGGTAATGCCGTGGTCGATATGGATACGGCTACCCAGCTCGGGCGAGTCGATTTCCACGCTGTCGGGCTCGTCCACCACCACCGGGCCGGAAAACATATTGGTATCGCCAATAAATTCGGCAGTGAAGCGGCAGTTCGGGTAGTCGTAGATTTCGGCAGGGCTGCCAAGCTGCAGCAGCTGGCCTTCGCTCATGATGCCGATGCGCGTGGCCATGGTCATGGCTTCTTCCTGATCGTGCGTCACCATGATGCAGGTTACGCCCACCTGCTCCAGCGTATTCACCAGCTCCAGCTGGGTTTGCTGACGCAGTTTTTTATCCAGTGCACCCAGCGGCTCGTCCAGCAGCAGCAGTTTTGGCCGCTTGGCCAGGCTGCGCGCCAGCGCCACGCGCTGCTGCTGGCCGCCAGACAGCTGGAAGGGCTTGCGGTTGGCGTACTTGCGCATCTGCACCAGGTCCAGCATTTCGGCCACACGGGCGTCGATCTCGCCCTTGGGCATTTTGTCCTGCTTCAGGCCAAACGCGATGTTGTCGGCCACGCTCATGTGCGGAAACAGCGCATAGCTCTGGAACATCATATTGATGGGGCGATCGTAGGGCGCGAGTGCCGTAATGTCTTCGCCATCCAGAATGATCTTGCCGGAGGTTGGCCGCTCCATACCCGCCAGCATGCGCAGCAGGGTGGACTTGCCACACCCGGAGCTGCCCAGCAGGGCAAAAATCTCGTTTTTGCGGATATCCAGATCTACCCCATCTACTGCCGTGGTATCCCCGAACTTCTTCACCACATTGGCAATACGCAGATACGGCGCGCCTTGTGCGGATGCCGCAGCCTGTTTGACAGTTTCCACCATGATTTTTCCTCGCGAGGGTGTTGCTCACCCCCTGTAATGTTCACTTCTGCCGTTTCAAAACGACCAAACCCAACCCTACCCTGCGGCCAACCCGGCATGCAATATGCCCAAGGGCACAAACGCTACTGCCAGCAGGCACACGACAGCACTTTTTTACCTTGGCAACCTGGCTTTATCCCCGATGACAAGTGGCACGCCACATACAGCAAGCACGCGGCCAACCAGCCATCAGCAGGGCAACATGACACCTCTCGCGCACCAGAATGATGCCCGCCAGCCTTGCAGCCAGACCAGATTAGCCGATGTTTAATAAAATTGACAACACACATGCAAAAGTCGGGCCAGCGCAGCACGAGAAGCAAAAAAATGCCGCGGCGCAGCACAAAAATGCTGACACCACAGCAAGATGCCCGATTTTAGCGGATGGGCACCGCAACACAGGCCGCTCACCAGCCCGTGCGTTTAATCCTTCCAACAGCTGGCCACTTTTAATGCATTACTGCGGCCATGACATCATTTTCGATATAAATAGCGCTACCATCCTGTTTTTTCGCCATTTTTTTGGCCTGAGTCGCGGCGGACGCCACCGCATAGTGCGAGGCAAAAAAGCCCGGCCTAACCTGCAAGACCCCGATAGACACGCTGGTTAGCGGGAAAAACCGCACCTGCCCCTCGCGGTCTGCCACGCAAAACCCGCCGGCCAGGCGGTCGCCCTCGGAAAACAGCGCCAGCACGCTCTGATCAAATTGTTGCAATACGCGCTGCAAACGCAGCTCCCAGTTGCAGCTTTGCAACAACAACACAAAATCATCCCCGCCAACATGGCCGACAAAATCACGCGCGCTGTCCACTGCAGCTTCCAGAATGGTGCCTAACAGGCGAATCATGTCATCGCCTGCACCATAACCGTACTGGTCGTTAAAAGGCTTGAAGTGATCCAGGTCGACATAGGCCACAGCAAAACTGCGCCCTTCGTCCAGCAAGCGCGCCACCTCGTCGCTAATGGGCACATTGCCTGGCAAGCCGGTAAGCGGGTTGGCATAGCGTGCGGCCAACAGCTGCTGCTCGCTGATCACCCGCATCAAGTCGTGGCCTGTGCCCATGCCCAGATAGTGGCCTTCTTCCACAATGATGAAGCCATCCAGCAAATGGCGGCGGTCGGCCGCCACCACGCGGTGGGAAAGCGTCTGGATATCCAGATCGGCGGGCACCACCAGCGGCGCGCCATCGGCCAGGGTCATGCAGGATTTCTTGGCCAGTAATTCGCGGCTGAATGGCTTGGCAAACGATTCCAGCACATGGTGGCGCGACAGCAGCCCCACCGGCCGGCTGCCACGCAGCACCGGTATGGCAAACAGGTCGGGCTGGTCGGCAAACAACCGATAGGCCTGCTCGCAGTTGGCCGTATCAGGCAGGGCCTGCACCGGCAGCAGCAGGCTGCGCGCCTGCGGTAGCGTGCGGCCAACCCTGACCGGGGCATAGCCTGGCAGGGTGTAGCGCGTGGCCTTGCCCGGCTTGGCCACCGGGCGCGACATCAGATAGCCCTGCCCCATCAGCACGCCTAGGTCGCGCAGCACCGCCAGCTCTTCGGCCTGCTCTACGCCTTCGGCCACCAAGGTAGAGCCGGCGGCACGTGCCATATCGACCAGCGAGCGGACAAATTGCAGTTTTATCGGGTCCTGGTGAATATTTTGAACAAAGTACTTATCAAGCTTGACCAGTTCCGGGCCCAGCTCGCTCCACAGCCGCAAGTTCGAATACCCCTCACCCAAATCATCCAACGCCAGCCTCAAGCCGCTAGCCCGCAAGGCATCCACCACTTTGCGCAGCACAGGGTAGCCGGCATTGGGGCGTGTTTCGGTGAGCTCCAGCACCACCCGCTCCGGTGGCACGCCGCTCACCGCCAGCATACCCAGCAGCCCATCTACCGTCAGGTCTTCGCACAGCAGCGTATCTGGCATCACGTTCATGAATAGCTGGCCGGGTAGCTGCTGCCGGGCAAACTCGCGCAACACCACGGCCATGCATACCTGATCGAGCACGGCAGACAGGCCTGCCTCGGCCGCGTAGGCAAACAAGGCCACAGGGGAATGCAGAATGGAGTCGGACGGCCCGCGCACCAGCGCCTCGTAACCCACCAGCTCGCCAGAAGCCAGATAAACAATGGGCTGGAACACAACCTGCACCAGGCCTTCGCGGATAATTTTCTCCAGCAGCAGGCGGCTAGGGGCGGGCTGTGGCATGGCGTGCGTCACATCATCAAGACATGTATTCATGGTGAACCTGCTATCGAGTACCACGGCACTTTAGTAGGTATTTGTGACAGATAATGCAGACCGCCCCGCCGCCCAAGCTGCATTGCCCGCGCAGGCCAGATGAAATTGCCTAGAATGGAGAAAACAGCAGCATAGGGAGCGCACCATGCCATTCATGCAAATCGACCAGCGCCAGCTGTATTACGAAGTCAGCGGCCAGGGCAGCCAAGCACTCATGCTGTTTAACGGCCTGACCATGAGCACGGCAGCATGGACACTGATGGCACCCATGCTGGAGCAGCGTTTCCAGCTGATTCGCCTGGATTTTCAGGGCCAGGGCCAAAGCGAGCGCACCGAGCAGCCCGCCTACGCCCTGGCGCGCCAGGCAGACGATGCCGCGGCGCTGCTGGACCACCTGGGCCTGGATCAGGTTTACCTGGCGGGGCTGTCTTATGGCGGCATGGTGGCGCAGCATTTCGCCCGTCGCCACCCGCAACGGGTTGGCCGCTTATTGCTAGCGGCCACTTTAGCGTGGTCGGATGCCATTAATACCCAGATTGCGTTAAGCTGGTCCCAGGCAGAAGCCGCCGGTGGTGCTGACTTACGCTTTGACATCAGCCTGCCATGGCTGTTTTCCAGCCGCTTCCTGCAGGCAAGCCAAGCCATGCTGCCCGACCTGAAACGCATTGCCGCCACCGTAGAGTGGGCTGCCATCGAACGCATCATTGCCGGGGTCATGGCGCATGATGCGCGTAGCTGGCTAGGCGACCTGGCTGTACCCACACACATTATCGTAGGAGACGAAGACCGCCTGACCCCGCTCTACCAGGCACGGCTACTGCAACAAGGCATATCCGGCGCCAGCCTTAGCGTCCTACCCGGCGCCGGCCACGCACTACACCTGGAAGCACCGCAACTGTTTTGCCAACACATTTTCCAGTTTGCCACCCCGTAAAGGAGGTTTCTCATGGCCCAGGACTGCATCCTGCTGTCTGTAGACGATCGTAATATCGCCACGCTGTCACTCAACCGGCCAGAGCTGCATAACGCCGTCGATGACACCCTGGCACTGCGCCTCACCCGCGAGCTGAAAGAGCTGGGCCGCGACCCGTCCATTCGTGCCATCGTCCTGACCGGCAGCGGCATGAACTTCTCTACCGGGCACGACATGCAATGGCTGGAAAGGCTCAACACCGCCGACGATGCCACATTGCAACAACAAGCACGCCTGCTGGCCGACCTGATGGTGGTGCTGGATACCTTGCCCAAACCCACCATTGCCAAGGTGCACGGCTCGGCATTCGGTATTGGCGTAGGGCTGGTGGCATGCTGCGACGTGGCCATTTCCTGCACCGACAGCCTGTTCGGATTTTCCGAGGTCAAGCTGGGTAGCATCCCGTCCTCCATTGCGCCGTACATCATTCGCGCCATCGGCGCGCGCGCAGCGCGGCGCTACTTCATCACGGCAGAGCGCTTTAATGCAGGCAAGGCCAAACGACTAGGCCTGGTACACCAGGTAGTCGAGGCCGAAGAGCTGGACGCCAGCCTGGAAATGACCCTGCGCCACCTGCTGCACAATGGCCCGCAAGCCATGGTGGCGGCCAAGCAGCTGATAAACGATATCAGCCAGCTGGGCACCAGCCAGGCCGCGCTGGATATCAGCATCGAGCGCATCACCAGCGTACGCACCAGCGAAGAGGGCCGCGAAGGCATCTATGCCTATCTGCAAAAAAGAGCACCTAACTGGATGCCCTGATTTGCACGATTGCGCCATCAACGTTCAGACCCGTGCCGCCAGCGTATGGCAGCGCGGGTCTTTGTTTAGAATGGGCCGAACCGATAAGGAAACAGCATGCGCCCATTCGAACCCGCCCAGGATTTTCTCTCCCTTAGCCTGCAAGGCCTGCAGCCACAACAAGCCACATGGCAACAGCACGGCATTCACGCCCACTGGCTGGGCCATGGCCTGTTACGGCTCTCTCCCAGCGAACCGGAGGCCACTCTGCCGCACCTGCTCCTGTCGGCAGGCGTACATGGCAACGAAACGGCCCCCATAGAAGTGTTGGCAGGTATCGTGAATGACCTGCTGGCGGGCAGCCTGCCACTCCGCGCACACGTGCTGATCGTGCTGGGCAACCTGCCGGCCATGCGCCAGGGCAAGCGCTTTATCGACTACGACATGAACCGCCTGTTCAACGGGCAGCACAGCAGCCAGCCAGCCGCCGCCGAGGCAGTGCGCGCCGCCGAGCTGGAGCAGCTGGCTCTGGCATTCTTTAGCCCGTCCACGGGCACCAAACGGCATTACGACCTGCACACCGCCATACGCGGCTCGGTGTTCGAACGCTTTGCCATCTACCCCTACCTGCACGAGCGCCCGCACAACCGTGAACAGCTGATGTGGCTGGCCCAGGCCGATATCGGCACCGTGCTGCTACACAGCAAGCCAGCAGCCACCTTTAGCTACTTCACCAGCCAGCACTGCCAGGCCGATGCCTTTACGCTGGAGCTGGGCAAGGCACGCCCGTTCGGCCAGAACGACCTGAGCCGCTTTGCCGGCATAGACCTGGCACTGCGCCAGCTTGTCAGCGGCCAACAGCCCGCCACCCCGGCCTACGATGCCAGCCAGCTGCAGCTGTTTCGCGCCAGCTACGACCTGATCAAGCACAGCGGCGACTTTGTCCTGCACCTGGCCGACGACGTGGAAAACTTCACGGCACTGCCTGACGGCATGCTGATCGCCGAAGACGGCGCTATCCGCCACCTGGCGAAAGGTGGGCAAGAGCGCATCCTGTTTCCCAACCCCCGCGTCAGCATCGGCCTACGGGCCGGCATCATCATCGCCCCGAGCAGCCTCGACTAGACAGATATCCACAGCAAATCGGGAAAAAGCTGTGGACAAGCTGTGAAAACCACAAAAAAAATATGCGGCATCAGCCACTTGGCTATGCCGCATATTTTTCAGGCAAACCGCCTTCCCGCAAACGCTAGCGCCCCGCCTGCGCCCCGGCCTGATAGTTGCGCAGCCAGCTGGCAAATGCGGCCAACGGTACAGGACGAGAGTAAAAGTAGCCCTGGCCGAAATCGCAACCCAGCTCACGCAGCTTGTCGCTGATCTCGCGCGTTTCTACTCCCTCGGCCACAACGGTAAAGCCCAGCGAATGCGCCAGCTCGGTCGTAGAGCGCACAATCATGGCATCGGCCTCGCTCTCGACTACCTCTTTCACAAAGGCCCGGTCTATCTTCAGCTCCGAAACCGGCAGCTGCTTGACGTAAGCCAGCGACGAATAACCCGTGCCGTAGTCATCAATAGCCAGCGCCATGCCCATATTGCGCAAAGCATGCAGGGTTTCCAGCGCGCGATCCGGGTCTTCCATCACACCGCTTTCGGTGATTTCCAGGCACAGGTACTCTTTGGGCAAGCCTGCCATGCGCAGGCAGCTATCAACAAACGCCGGCAGCGCAGCGTCCAGCAAATCCCGCGTGGACAGGTTGACCGAAATGCGCACCGGCGAGCCTGCGGCCAACAGCTCGGCGCCATCGATACAGGCGCGCGCAATTACCCAGTGGGTAATCTCGCGGATATAGCCGGTTTGCTCGGCAAAGGGGATAAACTCGAACGGCGGCACAAAACCGCGCACCGGGTGCTCCCAGCGCACCAGTGCTTCGGCTTCGCAATGCAGGCTGCCATCCAGCGCCACTTTGGGCTGGTAATGCAGGGTAAGCTGCTCCTGATTCAGCGCTTCTTTCAGGTCACCCAGCAGGGAAAGATGTTCTTCGCGGAACTGGCGCTTGGCCGCATCGTATACCGACACGGTGCACTTCTTGCGCTTGGACACATACATGGCCTCGTCCGCGCAGCGCAGCAGGTCCTGCGCGGTAGCCGCGTGTTCCGGGTAGCACGCAATACCGATACTGGCCCGCACATCCAGCTTCCGCTCATCTACCGCCAGCTGCCGCTCAAAGCCCTGTAGCACCGCCTGCAACACTTCCTGGTAATCGGTACCGGATACAACAAAAGCAAACTCGTCACCGCCAAGGCGGGCCAGCACACCACCAAAGCGGGCCACCTCGGCGTGCAGCCAGAAACCGATACGCATGATCACCCGGTCACCCGCCACATGGCCCAGGGTGTCATTCAGCTGCTGGAAACGGTCCAGATCCAGCAACATCACGGTCTGGCTCTGCGCGCTACCTTCCAGCCGGCGGCCCAGCTCGCTCAAGAAGCCGGCACGGTTTACCAGACCCGTCAGCGTGTCACGGTAAGCCAGCGCCAGGATTTCCTGCTCGCGCTCGGCAATGGCCGTCTGCATGTGATCCAGGCTGTCGGCCAGCTCGGCCAGCTCGCTGGTTTCCGGCCGTTCTACTTTTTCGGCATAGCTGCCATCACGAATCTTTTTGGCTACCGTCACCAACCGGTGCAAGGGCGTCGTCACTACCCCCGCCACCTTGAAACTGGCAAGAATGCACAACAGCAGGCTGGCAATGGCCAGCGCCAGCAAGGCTTTTTGCAAAGCATAAAACGGCGCCAGGATCTCCTGCAGCGGGCGCTGCAGCACGGCATAAACCTTGTCGCCGCTACCACTGGCAATGGGCAACAAACGGGACTGGTGTGGTGCACCAGCCAGCTCCAGACGCTTTTCGTGCGTAGGGTGGGCCAACAGGTCTTTCAGCTGGTCAGGCGGCAACGTGGACGCAAAACTGTGCCAGCCACCCTTGCCATCCTTGGTCATGAAGGTGACTTCCAGATCGGACATTTCTTTCAGGTCATTGGCCACCTTCTCGGTAAGCTTCACACCTAGCGTAATCCAGCCGATGACCACGGGTGCCTTCACCGGCACCACCACCAGCTCGTATGCCTGGCCTTTTACCACTTTGATACCGCTGGCCACGCCGTCTTTGCGAGCGGCTTGCATCAGATCGGGGAAGGGATACACACCATCGCGCGCCACCCCCAGGTTATCAGCGGGTACCGCACCCTGCAGGTCACTGAGCAACACCAGCTCGGCCCCCAGGCGGGTAGCATGGTTGTTCAGCGCGGACAGCATCGTGGGGCCATCTGCTGTGGCCAGTGCCTCGCGGAACGCAAAATCCCCTACCAGCACCTGCGTGGCCTGAATCAGCAGCTTGCTGTTTTGCTCAAGCAGCCGGTTGAACACCCGCTGCCCGGTTTCCAGCTCTTGCTCGGCCTGCTCTTCGAAAATACCCAGGTTGGCCGCACTGACCATAAAAAAAGACACCCCCAGCACCACCGCCAGCAAGGTGGTAAACAGCAGGGTTACCCTGAAACGCAAAGTTTTGGCCAAGCGCACATCAACCCCCTTGCCGGCGCAAGTCTGGCTTGCTCAATGTGACTCTGGCCCGCACAGTCTGCGCGGCGGCCCCTACTTTGATTTGCTGCATCATTTCTTCTTTCATACGGGGGTGCCATATCATCATGTTGTAATCACCCGCCGGAACATTTTCTACTACGGCATTACCACGGTCTTTACTCACCGCAAACCAGGGCGTTTCCACCACCAGCACATACGCCAGCATCCAGTCGTGGATATTACAGCCCAGTGCTACCAGGCCCGGCTTGTCAAACACCACGGGCTGGCTGGGCGTACCCGAATACAGTTTCAGATCAAATAACTTGGGTGCAGAAAACGAATACACGTGGTGGCGCACAGTGTCTTTATTGGGAAAAGAGACTGCCGTGCCTGTTTGAACAACGGATACATAGGGCACAAAAGTCTTGTCTACCTGCTCGATAGACCCCTTTTGCCCACCCTTCGGCGCCCTGCCCTGCAGTGGCTGCAAGTACACGGCCGCATCCGCCAACGCCACGCCCTGGCTATCGCTAACGGCAACCGTGACATCAGCACCTAGCGCTGGCATGGACAGCAAGCTTGTCAACACAAGGGCGCTGACACCCGCCGCTATTTTGTCATATGTCATCTGGCCGCCTCATGCTTGTATCGCGTCATTATCCAACAAAGCAGCAGACTGGCACACTTGAAGTGGCACGCAAATTAATACAACTCAAGTTAAAGCCTAACTTTTGATATTTTTCAGTTTTAAAAAATAGCCAACAACCTGGCCATCATCCATAAAACTGCGCATTGCATTATAAAATGCAAAAGGAATTATCCGCCAGTTCATCTACAGGCCTTGCAAAATGAAACCCCCTGCTTGCAAAGCAAACAGGGGGTTTCATTGGCAGGCATACTAGCTATTCGACAGTACGGCAGTTTCATGGCGCCGTTACAGGCACAGCGACACGCCATACTGCCGCAGCCAGCAGCTGTGCTAGCTATCAGGCAGCAACCGTCGGCTCTTTTTGCAGCATGGCCAGCAGGGTGGCCACACGCAGCTTCAGCTCCCGACGATCAACGATCATGTCGATGGCGCCTTTTTCCACCAGGAACTCCGAGCGCTGGAAGCCTTCCGGCAGCGTTTCACGCACGGTCTGCTCGATCACACGCGGGCCGGCAAAGCCGATCAGCGCGCCTGGCTCACCGATAACCACATCGCCCAGGAAAGCAAACGAGGCCGACACACCGCCCATGGTAGGGTCGGTGAGGATGGAAATGAACGGCAGATGGTGATCAGACAACAGCTGCAGTGCGGCCGAGGTCTTGGCCATTTGCATCAGCGAATTCAGGCCTTCCTGCATGCGCGCCCCACCAGAGGCAGCCACGCAGACAAACGGCGCACGCGCTTCCACGGCGGCTTGTACGCCACGCACGAAACGCTCACCGACAACCGAGCCCATGGAGCCGCCGATAAAGCGGAACTCGAACGCAGCCACGACCACCGGCAAATTGTGGATACTGCCCTGCATCACGACCAGCGCGTCGTCTTCACCGGTGGTTTCCTGCGCGGCATCCAGACGGTCCGGGTAGCGTTTGCTGTCCTTGAACTTCAAAATGTCTACCGGTTTGACTTCGGCACCTATTTCACGGCGGCCTTCGGCGTCCAGCAGGACATCCAGGCGCTCACGGGCGTGAATCGGGTGGTGATGGCCACACTTGGGGCAGACCTGCAGGTTGCTTTGGAGGTCGGTATGGTAAAGCACCGCCTCGCAGGCCGGGCACTTGCTCCACAGCCCCTCCGGCACCGCCGACGACTTGCTCACGCGCGTATCGCGCTTGATCTTCGGCGGCAGGAGTTTGTTCAACCAGCTCATGCTGACTCCTTGAATCTAAAGCTGCGGCCAACATGGTGCTGGCCGCAGTATCACTGGAACGGGTATCCAGTATTGTCCTAACGGATGGCAGCCTTCAGTGTGGCTACCAGACGGGTTAACTGCTCTACGGCAGTTTCGGGTGTTGCCGCCTCGACTTCCTGTACCAGGCGGCTACCCACCACGACAGCATCTGCTGTCACGGAGATAGCACGGGCGGTTTCGGCATCACGAATACCAAAGCCCACACCGATAGGTACAGTAATGTGTTCTCTAAGGGCGGCAATTTTACGCGCTACGTCGTCAATGTCCAGATTTCCCGCGCCGGTAACGCCTTTTAATGACACATAGTAGACGTAACCCCGCGCCAGACGGGCAATTTCGCGCACCCGCTCAGCCGGCGTAGTAGGCGCAATCAGGAACACCGGGTCCAGCCCGGCCGCCACTAGCGCGGCGGTCAGGTCTTCTGCTTCTTCTGGTGGGCAGTCTACGGTCAGCACACCATCCACCCCGGCGGCGGCGGCAGCCTGGGCAAACGCCTCGTAGCCCAGCACATGTACCGGGTTCAGGTAACCCATCAGCACCACCGGGGTGTGCTGGTTGGTTTCACGGAAGGTTTTCACCATGGCCAGTACGTGGCGCAGGCCAACCTTGTGCGCCAATGCGCGCTCGCTGGCACGCTGGATTACCGGGCCGTCGGCCATCGGGTCGGAAAACGGAATGCCCAGCTCGATAATGTCGGCACCGCCATCTACCAGGCCGTGCATCAGGCCTACGGTCAGCCCGGGGTTCGGGTCGCCGGCGGTAATGAAAGGAATCAGGGCTTTTTCGCCTGCAGCTTGCAGGCGTGCAAAGGTTTCGGCTACACGGCTCATGCGGTATGGTCCTTGCATGGGGAGTTCAATACGGTTTCGAAGTGCTCGACCACCGGGAACGGGTCATAGAAATGGTGCAGTAACGCGCGCCACTGCTGGTACTGCGGCGATTGCCGAAAGCCCACCGTGTGGGCCTCCAGCGTTTGCCACTGCACCAGCAGCAGATAGCGCCCCGGCACTTCCAGGCAGCGCTGCAGGGTATGGCCGGCGTAGCCGCCCGTGGCGGCAATCAGCGGCGAGGCTTGTTTAAAAGCCTGTTCAAATGCCCGCTCTTGCCCTGCCCTCACCTGCAGATAAGCTGCCTCCAGCACCGGGGCGACGATCACAGCGTGATGCCCATCAGGCCGGCTACGGTGTTGATGTCTTTATCGCCACGGCCGGACAGGTTCACCAGAATGATCTGGTCTTTGCCCATAGTGGGGGCCACTTTGGCAGCGTGTGCCAGCGCGTGGCTGGATTCCAGCGCGGGAATGATGCCTTCCAGGTGGCAGCAGTCCTCGAACGCTTTCAGCGCCTCATCATCGTTGATGGCCACGTATTCGGCACGGCCAATGTCTTTCAGCAGGCTGTGCTCCGGGCCCACGCCTGGGTAGTCCAGACCGGCAGATACCGAATGGGTCTCGATGATCTGGCCGTCTTCGTCCTGCATCAGGTAGCTACGGAAGCCGTGCAGCACGCCAGGCTTGCCCGCCGAGAGCGGCGCAGCATGGCGGCCGGTATCCACACCGTCACCACCCGCCTCGACACCCACCAGACGCACGCCATCCACATCTACATAAGGGTGGAAGATACCGATAGCGTTGGAGCCGCCACCCACGCAGGCCACCACCATGTCCGGCTGACGGCCCAACATGTCCTGCATCTGCTCTTTGGCTTCGATACCGATAATGCGCTGGAAATCGCGCACCAGCATGGGGTAAGGGTGCGGGCCGGCGGCAGTGCCCAGAATGTAGAACGTGCTGTCGATATTGGTGACCCAGTCGCGCATGGCTTCGTTCAGCGCGTCTTTCAGGGTTTTGGAGCCGCTTTCTACCGGCACCACGGTGGCGCCCAGCAGCTTCATGCGGAACACGTTAGGCGCCTGGCGCTTCACGTCTTCGGAGCCCATGTACACCACGCATTCCATACCGTAACGGGCGGCTACCGTGGCAGAGGCCACACCGTGCTGGCCGGCGCCGGTTTCGGCGATCACACGCTTCTTGCCCATGCGGCGCGCCAGCAAGGCTTGGCCGATGGTGTTGTTTACCTTGTGCGCACCGGTATGGTTCAGGTCTTCGCGCTTGAAGTAGATCTGCGCACCGCCCAGCTGCTCGGACCAGCGTTTGGCATGGTAAATCGGGCTGGGGCGGCCCACGAAGTGCTTCAGCTCGTGGTGATACTCTTGCCAGAAGGCCGGGTCAGCCTTGGCGCGGGCGTACTCGGCATTCAGCTCGTCCAATGCTGCCATCAATGTTTCCGCTACATAGACACCGCCATACGCGCCAAAACGGCCACGTGCATCGGGGAAGTCATAACTGCTCATGGAATGCTCCTGATGGTTTTGTTTTAAGGCGCCAGACCCATGTCTGGTGCCATTGAATATTGCCCCTCCCGTACTGCGGCCAGAAACGCCGCCACACGCTCGGGGTGCTTGATACCTTTACCCGCCTCTACCCCGCTGGACACATCTACCGCTGCGGGTTTAACGCGGCGCACCGCACCGGCCACGTTGGCCGCATCCAGCCCGCCGGACAAGATCAACGGCAAGGGCAAGGATGGCGGGATAAGCGTCCAGTCGAACACGGCGCCGGTGCCACCATGGGCACCTTCCACGAAGGCGTCGGTCAGCAGGCCGCGCGCATCGTGATAGTTGGCCGCATAGGCTGCCAGGTCCATGCCGGGGCGCACCCGCACGGCTTTCAGGTAAGGGCGCTGGAAGCTGCGGCAAAAGGCCGGCGCTTCTTCACCGTGGAACTGCAGCACGTCGATGGCACACGCGGCCAACACCTGCTGCACTTCGTCTACTGTCGGGTTAACAAACAACGCTACCACGCTGACAAAGGGCGGCAAGGCGGCAATGATGGCCTGCGCCTGCGCTATCGTGACGTGGCGTGGGCTGGGCGCGTAAAACACCAGCCCGATGGCGTCCACCCCCAGCGCAGCGGCGGCGGCCGCGTCCTGCGGGCGGGTAAAACCACAAACCTTGGTACGCACTGTCATGCTATCTCCACAGCGTTAGCCGCTCTGGCTGTGCCTGGGTGGGCAGATCAAAAACCGCCGGATAACCCACGCCCGTCAGGTACAGCCCATCCGGCATGAAGGTAGGCGGTGCCTTGGTGCGGTCGCATGCGGCCAACAAGGCCTGCATGCCCGCCACATCCAGGCTGCCTTTGCCGGCGTACACCAGTGCGCCCACCATATTGCGCACCATGTGGTGCAAGAAGGCATCGGCGGTCAGGTCAAAACGGATCAGACCCTGGCTCTCGCTGATATCCAGCTGCTGCAAATGCTTGAGCGGCGACTTGGCCTGGCATTCCGCCGCACGGAAACTGGAAAAATCATGCTGCCCCAGCAATACCGCCGCAGCGGCGCGCATGGCGTCGATATCCAGCGGCTGGTGATACCAGCCCACGCGGCCGGCAGTCAGCGCCGGGCGCACCGGGTGCGTTAGCAAGAAATAGCGGTAAGAGCGGGAAAACGCAGAAAACCGGGCGTGGAATTCATCACTGACCTCACGCGCCCACACCACGGCCACCGAGGGCGGCAAATGCGCATTGACGCCGCGCACCCAGGCATTCAGCGGGCGGCTGACCGGCGCGTCAAAATGCACCACCTGCATCAAGGCATGCACACCGGCATCGGTGCGCCCTGCTGCCAGCGTGCTGACAGGCTCGCCGGCAATCGCCGACAGCGCCTGATTCAGCTTGTCTTGTACGGTATTGCCGCTTGGCTGGGTTTGCCAGCCGGCAAATGCGCGCCCGTCGTATTCCAGACCCAGCGCGATTCTCATTGCACTACTTTCATGATGATGATCAGAACCAGGCCGGCCACACACACCAGCGCCCCATCCCGATACTGCCAAGAGTAAAAACCCAACTCTACCTTATCCGGCAAGGTTTGTGACCCCTGATCTGCCTGCAGGCTGGCTGCCAGCCAGGCCAGCGACAAGCGCGGGCGGGCCGCCAGCAGCAGCTCGGCCTGCTGCAGGGTCAGTACCAGCCGCAGGTTAAAACGCCCTACCGGCAAGCCGATCATCGCCAGCGGGGCCAGCAACAGATGCAGGCCCGCCAGAAAACCGGCCTGCCCGTAAAGCAGCCACAGCAGGCGCACGCTGGCCGACATCACCAGCAAGCGCAGCGCCTGCTCGCCGCCCAGCTGCAGGCCCTCACGCGACGGCGACCACGCCTGCCCTGCCCAACACGGCACGCCCGGCACAAACCAGCCAGACAGCAGGCACACCGCCAGCAGCAAGAAGCGCATACGCCATGCCGCGCGCAGCAGCGCACGCCAGGCACCCGGCACCATCAGCCACAGCCCCGTGGCCCACAGCAAGCCCGCCCCATGCAAACCGGACAAGGCCACAATGAAAAACAGCCAGACAAGGAGGCTGGCTGCGGGGTGAAAGGGGCGCATGATCACACTTTGATACCGGCCTCGCGCAACAAGGCATCGGCGGTTTCGGTATCGCCCATCTCGCGATAAAGCCGCGCCAGATCCTGCGCCGCTTCCACGTTATCCACCTGGCGGGCCAAGGGCACCATCTCGTCCGGCTCTGGCGCAAAGTTACCCAGATCCACCGGCGCGCGGGGCTCATCCAGCACGAAATGCTCCTGCGTATCTTGCGCCGGGCGATACAGCGGGTTGTCCGGGTCCAGCGTAGCGCCCAGCTGCAGCACGCGCTTCCACAGGCCACTCGTCGGGCCGAATACGGCCAACAAGTCCAGCGCTACAGACTCGAACTCCTGCCGGTTGCCCTTGCGTGCAATCAGGTCCAGCAGCTTCATGCGCAGATCTTCGCGATCCGGCTCGTTGGACAGGCTCTCACGCAGCAGCTGCTCTGCGGCGTCAAAACGGCCATAAGCCATCAACACATCCGCCTCAGCCAATACATCGATGGCCTGCAGGTTGATATCGTCGGCAATCGGCTGCACCAGGGGCTGCTCGTCCGGGCCCAAGGAGGCACTTATCGTGACAGGACCCATGGCACTACGTAACCGTGAAACCGGCCGCACCGGCTGGGCAGCGACACGGCGGCGCTTCACCAGCAGCCATGCCAGCAGGCTGGCTACCGACAAGCCCCCCACGCCATACAGCACCCACTGCGTGAGGTTTTCGTCCAGAAACGCTTCGTCTTGCACCGTGGGTTCTTCCGGTCGATGTGCAATGGTTGCTTTGGGCGGCTGGGCAGACAAGCGGTTGATCTCGGACTCCAGCCAGTCAAGTCGCTGCTGGGCGGCTTTTAGCTGGGCCAGTTTCTCTTGTTCTTCCGCAGAAGCCACCGGCGCCGAAGCCGGCTGCGCGGCCGGCCCGGCAGACGCCTCTGGCACCGCCGCAGCTGACGCAGAAGCAAGCGGTTTTACCGCTACCGGTTTAGCTACACCAACTGGCACCGCTTCCGGCTTTGCCGCTGCGGGCTCGTCACCTGCGGCAGCTACCGGCACACGCATCAGCGCACCGGCAAACAGCTTGTTCCTGTCACCACGGGCAAAGGCTTTGGGGTTGGCCGCATACAGTGCATTTTCTGTTTGCGATACCGTTTTACCCTGGGTAAAACGCCGCGCCAAACCGGACAAGGTATCACCAGGCTGTACACGGTACTGCCCTGGCATGTCGATAGCTGGCGCGGCTTGGCGTACAGGCAGTTTGGCCAGGTAGACGCCGCGCTGCGGCACGGCAAACACAAAGCCACGCTGGATAATGGCGCCATCGTGGCGGGCTTCCACGCCAAACGCCACACGGGCCTGCTGCAAGGGGATGCTCGAGCTGATCGACAGCCACTGGCGGCCTTTACGCTGATGTAGCGCCAGCACGGGCTTGCCCAGGGCACTATCATCGGAAAGTACCGCAAACGTGGCCGCACTGATGGACGCTGGCCAGTCACCCAGCAGCTCGATTTCGGCACGCATAGGCAGGCCGCGGGCAGACAGCAAACGCCCTTCGCCAAATGCCAGGCCACCGGGTTCGTCTATCAGGGGGTGACGCTCCGCCAGGGCGGCGCTGCTGTCTTCTTTCTTGCCGGACGGGCCGGGCGCCGGCGCGCCGCCACTCACACGGTATTCGCGCACCACTTTGCCAGAAGGCCAGGAAAGCTCCAGCGCAAAATTGAATGGTTCACCCGGCGCCAGCGCCGGGCCAGTAACACGTACCAGGTATTGCTGCGGCGCCACTTCGACCGTTTTGATCTGCAACTGGCTGGCTTTGTCGGAATAAGGCGCCAGCGTGGAATACCGCTCGCGGGATGCCAAGGCAACAAAGGGGTTTTCCAGCCCCTGCTCCGGATCCAGTGTTATCTCCGCATAAAACGGTTCTCCCGGGCCAGCCAGCAAGCGAATCCCCCCCAGACCCGCTTGTGCCCATGGCGATGCAGCAACAAATGCGATCGCCAGCCCCGCAACTAATGGCCGCAATGTCACCCCATGTCCTTTTTCAGTTTTTTTGGATGTTCAGACATAGTACCCATAAGCTGCAGTACTAACAAAGCACATTAACTTCTTACACGACCTGTATCAATATTTACAGCGACGCCAGCAAAGTCTCTGCCTCGGACTTCAGGCTGCCTTGCGCCTCTGCGGCCAACTCTTCCAGCACCTCGCGTGCGCCTTCCTTGTCGCCCATATCCAGATAAACGCGCGCCAGATCCAGCTTGGTAGACAGCGGGTCATCCGACAGGCTCATGCCATCCAGCGATGGTGCTGCCGGCTCGCTAGCCTGTGGGCTACCCAGGCTATCCAGCGTGGACATATCAAAATCAAATGCGTCATCTACAGACTCAGGCTGGGCGGCAGGGGCTGCTGCTGGCGGCTCCGGCGTATCCAGATTGAAGTCAAAGTCCAGCATGTGCTTGTCTTCTGGCGCTTCCTCTGCTGGCGGTTCAGGCTCTGGTGCAGGCTGCGCCAGCAGGCTTTCCAGATCCAGATCCGGCTCGGGCGCAGGCTGGGCCACGGCAGGCTCGCCAAACAGCGCATTACGCAGCGGGTCGTCATCCGCGATGGCGATGGATTCCGGCTCGATAAATGCTTCCTGCGGCAATGGCTCAGGCTCGCCCATCAGCTCCGAATCCAGATCGATACTCATGGCTGCAGCAGCCGCCACCGGCGTAGCGGCGGCTACCGGTGCTGCCGGGCTGGCCTCGCCGGCATACAGCGGGTTAGCCGGGTCCACGGACATACCCATGGCTGCCGCACGCGACCACAGCGAACCCTTGCCATCTACCGCAGCATGCAGCTCACGCGCCTGGGCTTCCAGCGCGGCCTTATCCTGGCGCGATGCATAGATTTCCATCAGTTTCAGGCGTACTTCGTGGCGGGTCGGGTCTTTGGTCAAAGCATCTTTCAGGATGTCTTCGGCCTGCTGGTCGCGGCCATAAGCCAGGTACACCTCGGCTTCGGCAATCGGGTCAACCTCGCCTGCGTCCACGCCATTCATGCCGGTGCGGGTAAAGTCTGCCAGGAAGGTGTTACTGCCCGCCTCGTCCACACCGGCTACGCGGCCAACGGTACCGGCACCCAGAATGGAAGCGCCAGCGGCCTCGGTAGCTGCCTTGGTACCGCGCTTGCGGCGGCGCATAAACAGCAGCGCAGCTGCGCCCAGCAGTACCGCAGCACTGCCACCGGCAATCAGGGGCAGGTAGTCCATCACCTGGGACATCAGACCCGGGCCTTCTTCCTCCGGTGCGCTGGCCGGCTGCTCCGCAGCCGGTTTTTGCGCCGGGGCCGAGGCAGCAGGCGCCGGCACCGGTGCCGAGGCTGACTCGGCCGGGATAGCCGCCATGGCCGATGCCGCCGACGCGGCCATCTGCATGGACTTCAGTTTGTCTTCCAGTTCCTGGATTTTCTGCTGCGCCGCCTTGAGCTGCGCATCTTGTGCAGAAACAGGCGCCGACGCAGTCTCAGGCTGCTCCAGCTTCAACACGGGCTGTGCCGTACTGGTGGCAGGGGCCGCCGGGGCCGGCATCAGCGGCTGGGCCGCCTTCTGCACCGGTTTGGCCGGCGCTGCGGCAAAACCATCCAGCACCTCGGCCACGCGGGCCGACTTCAGCGCACGCGCTGTGGCAGCCGATGGCACACGCAGACGGGCACCGGTTCTGAGTGTAGCGGGGTCACCGTTAACAAAAGCAGACGGGTTAGCCAGCACCAATGCCGCCATGGTCTGGCGCAGGGTGGCGCCATCTGCACGGGCGATGCGGCCAACCTGGGCCAGGGTTTGCCCACGCTTGACCACAATGAAATCTGGTGGCAACGCCGGCGCGGGTGCAGCCGGTGCAGGCAGCGGTATACGCACGGCAGACGGGGTAGCGGGCTTCAGGCGCGCCGGCTCGGCGGCAGCAATGGCTTTGGCCGAGCGCTCGATGGCATCTGCCTTGTTGGGGTATTCCAGCGGGTCCAGCAGCACGGTGTATTCGCGAATCGAGCGGCCACTGGCGGTTTTGGCCTCTACCACAAAGCGCAGGTAGGGGTCGCTGATAGGCTGAACCGACAGCACCCGTATATAGGGCTTGCCGTTGGAGCGATATGCCAGGGCAAAGCGCAGGCTGGTGAGTGCCGGGCTGTAGTCTACTTGCAGATCACGAAAGGTATCGGGAGAGGCCAGGCCAACACGCACGATCTCGTCTTCGGCACTGCCGGTCAGGTCGATATCGGCACGCAGCACCTCGCCCAGATTGGAGCGTACTGCTATCCCCCCCAGCCCGCCCCAGGCCGCCGTAGAAAACAGCAAGGCCACCAACAGCGAGCTCATCTTTTTATTGGCTAGCATCGTAATGCGCTACCTTTCGGTGAAATATTCTTGTTTCCGGCCCGCAGCATGCGGCCATCCAGGTAATGGCGGCCACACCGCAACGCAAGGCGGCCGGAAATCCAATCAAACTACATAGCTTTGTTTATCCGCAATACTACTAGTAGTTATCGAGTCAGGCAAAATACCCGCGTTTCATGAGCGCCGCCGTGGCATCAACACACGGCAATGCAGCACCGGTACGGGCATTGTCGGCGGCCAGCCAGAATGACAGGCTACGGCCAGTCTGGCGCACACGGCTTACCCACACCGCCTCGTTACCCGAGGCCTCCAGCGGGGTGATGTAAGGCATCTCGCCAGCGGGGTCGTCCATCACCTGCAAGCGCGCGGCCTTGAACAGCTCGCGGGCCTTGTCTGCGGTGATGGGCTCGTCGGTTTGCACCGTTACCGCCCAGCCATGGCCAAAGAATACCGGCACACGCACACAGGTGGCTTCCACTTCCAGCTCTGGCAGCGCCAGCACTTTGCGCAGCTCTTGCTCTACCGAGCGCTCTTCTTCACTGACACCCTGCTCGTCCACACCACCAACCAACGGCAATACGTTGAAGGAAATACGCTTGGGGTACACCTCCAGCTCCACGTCGCGGGCACCAAACAGTGCGGTGGTCTGGTTAGCCAGCTCTTCCAGCGCAGCGCGGCCAGAGCCGGACACCGACTGATAGGTAGACACAGTCACGCGCTGCAGGCCCGATGCACGCAGTGCGGCCAACGCTTGTGCCAGCGGCGTCACCGTGCAGTTGGGCACCGACACCAGCAGGCCTTCGGCCAGATCGTCCAGTACAGCGTCGTTCACGCCCGGCACATACAGCGGCACATCGTCAGCCAGACGGTAAATACTGCTGAAATCGATAATGGCACAGCCAGCCTGGCGCGCTTCCGGCACGTACTGGCGGGTAAGCTCGGCGCCACCGACAAAAATGGCCAGCGAGGCATTGGCAAAGTCGAACTCGTCTACCATGGCGACATCCAGCTCCAGGTTGCCAAACGAAACGGTTTCCCCTTCTTTATCGGCAACATCCAGTGCAAATACACGGCCAATCGGCAAGTGGCGCTCGGCCAGCAAATCGAGCACAGCTTCACCAACCAGGCTGGTGGCACCAACAACAGCAAGACGAATCGTTTCAGACATGTAAATACCTTGAGTTTCAATACAGATAAGGGCAGAAAAGCGGCCAGCACGTGGCGACAAACCGGCGACACTGGCAGCAAAACTGCCTTATAAAAAAGAGCGGCCCATAAAATAAAGGCCAACAAAAAAAGAGTTGCCATCATTTTAGCGCACACGGCCTGCAAATGAAGCGTGCTGCACAGTAAAAAAGCCTGCCACCCAAAGGTGACAGGCCGTTTATCAGCAATACCCGGTACGCTACAGCTAGGCTCAGCGCTCGATCAGGATGCGCAGCATGCGGCGCAGCGGCTCGGCCGCGCCCCACAGCAGCTGGTCGCCAATCACGAAAGCCGACAGGTATTCACCACCCATGTTCAGCTTGCGTACGCGGCCCACGCCAATTTGCAGGCCACCGGTAATAGCGGCCGGGGTCAGCTCTTTTACGCTGATTTCGCGGTCGTTCGGCACCCATTTCACCCAGTCGTTACCGGACTTGATGATGGCTTCGATTTCTTCCAGCGGCAGGTCTTTTTTCAGCTTCACGGTCAGCGCCAGGCTGTGGCAGCGCATGGCGCCAATGCGCACGCACAGGCCATCTACCGGAATGGTGCTGTCGGTGCCCAGAATCTTGTTCACCTCGGCCTGGCCCTTCCACTCTTCCTTGGACTGGCCGTTATCCAGCTGCTTGTCGATCCACGGGATCAGGCCGCCCGCCAGCGGCGCGCCGAAGAATTCGGTCGGCACGTCTTCGCGGATGGACGCTGCCACTTTGCGGTCGATATCCAGAATGGCGGACGATGGTGTCGCCAGCTCGTCGGCCACGGCAGCGTGTACCACGCCCATGCCTTTGAGCAACTCGCGCATGTGGTTGGCGCCGCCACCGGAGGCTGCCTGGTAAGTCATGGAGGACACCCACTCCACCAGGCCTTCGCGGAACAGGCCGCCCATACCCATCAGCATGATGGAGTTGGTACAGTTGCCGCCGATGTAGTCTTTTACGCCCTTGGCCAGCGCCGCATCGATCACGTTGCGGTTTACCGGGTCCAGCACGATCACGGCGTTGTCTTCCATACGCAGACTGGAAGCTGCGTCGATCCAGTAGCCAGTCCAGCCGGCCGCGCGCAGCTTGTCATACACCTCGGCGGTGTAATCGCCACCCTGACAGGTCACGATGGCGTCCATTGCCTTCAGCTCGTCGATATTGCGCGCGTCTTTCAGCGGCGGTACCTCGCGGCCAACGTTTGGTGCTGCACCGCCTACATTGGAGGTAGTAAAGAACACCGGCTCGTTGATCACGGCAAAATCATTTTCTTCCAGCATGCGCTGCATCAGCACGGAACCCACCATGCCACGCCAGCCTACAAAACCTACTCGCACGATAATTTCTCCTGAATGTCGTCGGGTGTTTGAAACCGCTGCCCTCGGTTGAAACCGGGGCTTATCTAGTGATCTACCCCATTGTGCAGGGCAACAGCAGCTCGCACAATGGGGTAGATGTTTTTTATTTGAACGGCATTAAAACGACTATTTACATGGCGGCAACCACGGCATCGCCCATGCCGCTGCAGCTGACTTTCTCGCAGCCTGCTTCAAAGATATCCGCAGTGCGATAGCCTTTGGCCAGCACGGCTTTCACGGCGTTTTCCACGCGCTGGGCGGCGGCTTCCTGGCCGAAGGTATAGCGCAGCATCATGGCCGCAGACAGGATCGTGGCCAGCGGGTTGGCCAGGTTTTTGCCGGCGATATCCGGTGCGGAACCATGGCTAGGCTCGTACAGGCCTTTGTTGTTCTGGTCCAGCGACGCCGACGGCAGCATGCCGATGGAGCCGGTGAGCATGGAGGCTTCGTCGGACAGGATGTCGCCAAAGATATTGCCGGTCACCATCACGTCGAACTGCTTGGGGTTACGCACCAGCTGCATGGCGGCGTTATCCACGTACATATGGCTCAGCTCTACCTGCGGGTATTCGCGTGCCACGTCGATCATGATTTCTTTCCAGAACTCGGTGGTTTCCAGCACGTTGGCCTTGTCTACCGAGCACAGCTTCTTGTTGCGCTTCATGGCAATGCCAAACGCCACGTGGGCAATGCGGCGGATCTCGCTCTCGCTGTAACGCATGGTGTTGTAGGCTTCGCGCTCGCCCAGCTCGTTCACGGCAATGCCGCGTGGCTGGCCAAAATAGATATCACCGGTCAGCTCGCGCACGATCATGATATCCAGACCCGACACCACTTCCGGCTTCAGCGTGGAGGCGTTGGCCAGCTCCGGGTACAGAATGGCCGGGCGCAGGTTGGCAAACAGGTTCAGGTCTTTACGGATCGCCAGCAGGCCGCGCTCCGGGCGCAGCGGGCGGTCCAGGTTGTCGTACTGCGGGCCGCCAACGGCACCCAGCAGTACCGCGTCGGCCTGGCGACACAGGTTTTGTGTAAACGATGGATAAGGTTGGCCGAACGCGTCGTAGCCAGCGCCACCCAGCGGGGCTTCTTCCATTTCGATAGGCAGGCCGTCGCTGCGCAGTACGTCCAGCACGCGTTTGGCTTGAGCGATGATCTCCGGACCGATGCCGTCACCCGGCAGAACTGCAATCTTCATGTTTATTTCCTTTCGCGCACTGCCTGTCAGGCAGCGCTGTCAATCATTAACCCGTCAGTGGGTACCTTGCAGGCTGAGCACCACAACACCCGCCAGAATCAAAGCCAACCCCGCCAGCCTTGCCACATTGTAGGGCTCGCCAAACAGCAGCATGCCGATCAGCGCGGTGCCCGCCGTGCCACCTGCCGCCCAGACCGCATAGGTCAAGCCCATATCCAGACGGCGCAGCGCGATACCCATTAGCCACACGGCCAGCAAATAACAGCTGATGCAGGCCACGACCGGCCACAGCTTGCTGAAACCCTGTGACTGTCGCAATGCCAGCGTACCGGCAATTTCAGCCACGATGCTGGCCAATAGTAACAACCATGCTTGCAGGACTGTCGTCATACCCTCTCCCGCCTGCTACTTATACCGAGTAGCAGGCAACGTGACGGATGGCGGTACCCGCAGCTTGGCCGCATGCGGCCAACCCTATGCCATGAACCCCTCAGGCAAACAGCCAAGGCTGGGATTGGCGACGCTGCGCCTCGTAAGCCTTGATCTGCTCAGCGTGCTGCAAGGTCAGGCCGATTTCGTCCAGGCCGCCCAGCAGGCAATGCTTGCGATGCTCGGTAACCTCAAAACCGAACACCTGGCCAGATGGCGTGGTGATGGTCTGCGCGGCCAGATCCACGTTCAGCGTGTACCCCTCGGCCGCTTCACATTCGCGGAACAGCTGGTCTACCACCTCGGCGGGCTGCACGATGGGTAGCAGGCCGTTCTTGTAGCAGTTGTTAAAGAAAATATCGGCAAAGCTCGGCGCGATCACCACGCGGAAGCCCTGGTCTTCCAGCGCCCACGGTGCGTGTTCGCGGCTGGAGCCACAGCCAAAGTTTTCGCGCGCCAGCAGCACCTGGGCACCGGCATAGCGCGGGAAGTTCAGCACGAAATCCGGGTTCAGCGGGCGCTGGCTGTTGTCCATGCCAGGCTCGCCGTGGTCCAGATAGCGCCATTCGTCGAACAGGTTGGGGCCAAAGCCGGAACGCTTGATCGATTTCAGGAATTGCTTGGGGATGATGGCGTCGGTATCAACGTTGGCGCGGTCCAGCGGGCAGACCAGGCCGTTGAGTGTGGTGAATGCTTTCATTGTGCAGCCCTTTCAATGGCGCTACCCGCCTTCTTGATGTCTTTGCCGATACCGGAAACCGTGTTGCAGCCAGTAATGGCCAGGGCGACGCAGATCAGCACAAAAAGTCGGGTAGTCATGATGTTTGCCTCTATTACAGCGAGCGGATGTCAACAAAGTGGCCGGCCACCGCAGCGGCAGCAGCCATGGCCGGGCTGACCAGGTGGGTACGGCCCCCCTGGCCCTGACGGCCTTCAAAGTTGCGGTTGGAGGTGGACGCACAACGCTCGCCCGGCTGCAGGCGGTCGGCGTTCATCGCCAGACACATCGAGCAGCCCGGCTCGCGCCATTCAAAGCCTGCTTCGATAAAGACCTTGTCCAGACCTTCTTGTTCCGCCTGTGCTTTTACCAGGCCAGAGCCCGGCACCACCAGCACCTGCTTCACGTTGGCCGCTTTCTGGCGGCCACGGGCCACGGCAGCGGCGTCGCGCAGGTCTTCGATACGGCTATTGGTACAGGAGCCGATAAACACGATATCCACCGGAATCTCGCTCATCGGGGTGCCGGCTTGCAGGCCCATATAGGCCAGCGCGCGTTCGATGGAGCCTTTTTTCACCGGGTCGGCTTCCTGCGCCGGGTCCGGCACACGGCCGTTGATGTCGGTCACCATTTCCGGCGAGGTACCCCAGGTCACTTGCGGCTGGATGTCGGCCGCGTCCAGCACGACTACCTGGTCAAACTGCGCGCCATTGTCGGAATGCAGTGTGTTCCAGTAGGCCACGGCGGCGTCCCACTGTTCGCCCTTCGGGGCAAACGGGCGGCCTTTGACGTAGTCGATGGTTTTCTGGTCTACCGCCACCAGGCCGGAGCGGGCACCGCCTTCGATGGCCATATTGCACAGGCTCATGCGGCCTTCCATCGACAGCTCGCGGATGGCTTCGCCGCCAAACTCGATAGCGTAGCCGGTACCGCCAGCGGTGCCGATCTTGCCGATAATCGCCAGCGCTACGTCTTTGCCGGTAATGCCGGCTGGCAGCTTGCCGTCCACGCGCACCAGCATGTTCTTGGATTTTTTGGCGACCAGCGTCTGGGTAGCCATCACGTGCTCGACTTCCGAGGTGCCGATACCGTGCGCCAGCGCGCCAAAAGCGCCGTGGGTAGAGGTATGGCTGTCACCACAGACCACGGTCATGCCCGGCAGGGTGGCGCCCTGCTCCGGCCCCATCACGTGCACGATGCCCTGGCCTTTATCCTTGAACGGGAAGTAAGCCAGCGCGCCAAAGGCTTTGATGTTGGCGTCCAGCGTTTCTACCTGCTGGCGCGAGATCGGGTCCTGGATGCCCTTGTCCCAGTCATTGGTGGGGGTGTTGTGGTCGGCAGTAGACACCACCGAATCCACGCGCCACAGCGGGCGGCCAGCCAGTTTCAGGCCTTCAAACGCCTGCGGGCTGGTCACTTCGTGCACCAGGTGGCGGTCGATATAAAGCAAAACGGTGCCGTCGGCTTCTTCGTGCACCACGTGGCTGTGCCACAGCTTGTCGTACAGGGTTTGTGCGGTCATGGTCGCGCCTTCAGGTAAAGAGGGAACAAGGGATTTGCCTGCCGGCCAGCCTGCGCCATGTAGCACAGCCCGGCTTTGCGCCGGCGCAAATCCTGCGTTGGCCACCATCATGACGCAGGCGTTTTCCTAGTACAAGATAAGCTTTTATACTAGTACTAACACTAACAGCTACAGCACAGGCCCACGCATGAGCAAGCCCAGCCAACCCAGCCCGCTAGGCGACTTTATCCGCAGCCACCGCGAGCGCCTGCAGCCAGAGCACGCCGGCCTGCCCGCCGGCAGCCGCCGCCGCGCCAAAGGCCTGCGCCGCGAGGAGGTGGCCGCGCTATGCGGCATCAGCCCCACCTGGCTGACCTGGATAGAACAAGGCCGCACGCAGTCGGTATCCGCCGCCACGCTGGCGGCGCTAGCCAGCACCCTGCAGCTGTCACGCGCCGAAACCGACTACCTGTTCAACCTGGCCGGGCAGAAGAACCCGCAACACAGCAGCGCTGCGGCCAACCCCGAGGCCGAACAGATGCTGGCCGCGGCCACCGCCCACATCAGCCGGCCAGCCTATGTGCTGGATGCGCTGTGGCAGGTACCCGCCTGGAATGCTGAAGCCGGCGCGCTGTTTACCGGCTGGCTGGACGAGCCGGGCAGCAAGAACTTGCTGCAGTTCATGTTCTGCCACCCGCTGGCCACGCAGCTGGTGGACGATTGGCCCACGCGGGCGCGGCGCATGGTGGCCGAGTTTCGCGCCGACACCAGCGTATTGCAGCACGAAGCCGCCACCGCGCTGATCGCCAGCCTGCGCGAAGCCAGCGCGACATTTGACGAGCTGTGGCGACAGCAGGATGTACTGGGGAGAGAAGGCGGCGAGCGGGTATTCAACCACGCCCGCCAGGGGCGGCTAAGCTATCAGCAGCTGACGCTACGGCTGGCGCACGCGCCGGAGTTGAAGCTGGTGATGCTGTTGTAAAAATGGGTTACTCCGGCAACGGCCCCAGATGCTCGTTTAGCAATAGCCAACGTTGGTCTTGGCAAACCAGTACGCAAGTACCTCGCCCTGCGCCAGATGCCGGCTGGCCATCGATTACGCCGCACCACTCGAAACGGTAAACACAAGTGGCAAACGACGGGGTCTGCATCACCCATTGCAACTCGCCAATGCGGTACTGCTCGTCACGGATGATGGTAAAAACTCGGCGCACTGCTTCACCGATGGCCTCTCGCCCCAGATGCGTGCCACTGGAAAACACGAAACAGGCATCGGGGTGGATAAGAGGCGCAATCTGCACCCAGTCGTACGTAGCCAAGGCTGCTTCATAAGCACGCAAGGCCTGTTCGGGTGTCTGCTGCATCTGCCTCTCCTGAAAACTCGGTTTACCCAATGGTGGCACACCACTACGCCTGGTTCATCAAGGCGCAGTTGGCCGCAACCACTTCACACACACCGCCACGCCCAGCAACAGCGCCAGGGTAGACACGCCAAAGGTCAGCTGCACGCCGCCGTATTGCCACAGCACGCCGCCCAGCAGGCCGCCGACACTGCCACCAATGCCGAACGACGCCACGGTGTACAGGCCCTGGCCACGTGCCTGGTGATGCTCGGCAAAGTTGCGGTGAATCAGCCCCACGGCAGCGGCGTGGTGTACGCCAAAGGTAAAGGCGTGGCCCAGCTGCGCCGCAAACGCCACCGCCACCACCGGCAACAGTGTGGCCATCAGCGCAAAGCGCAGCGCGGACACCAGCAGCGAAGCCAGCATCAGCTTTTCCAGCGTAAAGCGTGCCATGAGGCGCGGCATCTGCCAGAACACCACAATCTCGGCCATCACCCCGGCGGCCCATAGCAGGCCGGTGGTGCTGGCGCTATAACCCGCCTCTTTCAGGCCGATGGAGTAAAAGTTGTAGTACGGCCCCATGGCAAACGACAGCAAAAAGCAGCAGGCAAACAGCGCCACCACGTGCGGCTGGCGCACCGTGGCCCAGATCGGCTCCGTGCGGGCTTTATGGCGCTCGATGGCCACCTCTGGCACGCGCCAGCAGGCCAGCACGATCAAGCCCAGCAGGCCAACGATCAGCCACGGCAAGTTGGCCATGGTGATCAGGTTCAGCAGGTAGCCACCGCTGGCGGCAAAGCAGACAAAGCCGATAGAGCCCCACACCCGCACCCGGCTGTAGCGCCCCGGCTGGCTGCGCGTCAGGTGCGCGGTAGACGCCTCGCCCAGCGGCAGCGCGGCGGCCCAAAAGAAATGGTTGACCGCCAGCCAGATGAACATGCCCCAGAAGCTGTGCTGCCAGGCCACCATCACAAAGCTGGCCATGGACACCACCGAGGTCCACAGCATGATGGCGCGGCGCTGGCCGCTACGGTCGGCCAGCCAGCCCCAGAACATGGGCGCCACAATGCGCGCCAGCGTGGACAGCGCCATCAGGATGGAGATCTGGACCGTATTAAAAGACAGCGATTCGAGGTATAGCGACCAGAACGGGCCGAACAGACCCTGAAAGGCAAAGTAGGAAAAATAAAACGCCGCCAGGGCAGCCAGAGGGGCAGATGCAGACATGATGCAGAACAAAAGGGGAAGCGGGTGCCACGCACCGGGGCGTCAATATAGCGCAAAAGCCCCGGCACATGAAGCACGCATGCCCCGGCTGGCCATAAAACAGACTGTTTCGTGCCAGCAGCAGCCGTGCACGCGGCGGGTGGCAGGCTTACCAGCTGTCCTTGAAGCGCACGATATCGCGGCGGGCCTTCTTGGTGGGCCGCCCGTCGCCATACGGAAAGCTGGCGTGCTCGGCTTTTTGCAGGCCGATCTGGTGCTCGCGCGCGGCGATGGACTCTTCGCTTTCGCTATACAGCAGCCGCGCCTCCGCCGCCGGGCGGCGCTGGGTGGCCAGGCCCAGCACGGTGACGTTGTACACCAGCTTGTCGATGCGGATCTGCAGCAGCTCGCCTTCGCGCGCCACGCGCGAGGCCTTGACCCGCTCGCCGTTCACCAGCACGCGGCCCAGCTCCAGCGCCTCGTGCGCCAGCTGGCGCGTCTTGAAAAAGCGTGCCGCCCACAGCCATTTGTCCAGCCGGACTTTGTCGTCGTCTGCGGCCAACTTTGCCTTGCTCATGCTGCCACCTGCCACTGCGCTTGCACCACCCCCAGGTCCAGCTGCAGTACATCACCCGCGTGCAGCTGCCCTACCCCTTCCGGCGTGCCGGTAAAAATGACATCGCCCGCGCGCAGGCCATATACCTGCGACAGGTAGCTCACGATGTACGGCACCGAAAAGCGCATCAGCGTGGTGTCGCCCTGCTGGCGCAGCTGGCCGTTTACCTGCAGGGTAAAGCGTGCGGCCAACGGGTCCAGCGCGCTGGCTGGCACAAAAGCGGATACGCAGGCGGCACCGCGAAAGCCTTTGGCCTTGGTCCACGGCAGGCCTTTGGCTTTTACCTGGCTTTGCACATCACGCGCGGTCAGGTCCAGCCCGATACCGTAGCCGGCCACGTACTGCAGCGCGTCGGCTTCGGCAATATTGTCGGCATCGCGGCCGATCAGCACCAGCAGCTCGCACTCGTAATGCACATCTTGCGAAAAAGCGGGCAGCTGCAAAGGTTGGCCGCTGGGCAGCAGCGCCGCCGCCGGTTTCAGGAATACCACCGGCTCTTCTTCCATGGCATTCCCCAGCTCGGCAGCGTGGGCGGCGTAGTTACGACCAATGCAAAACAGGGTATTGGCACGCTGCTCTACCCCAGCCAGACAAACATTCATAAATCCATACCTATCAAATGAATTGGCTTTAACAACAGAAATCTACAACAAAACCCAAAATACACTAAAAACAGATAAGAGCATGATATTGAATCGGCACATAAAGGGGGCGCTATGAGTATCAAGGCACGGGTTTTCTGGCTGGCAGGCAGCCTGCTTATCTTGATGGTTTTGCTGTGCGGCAGCATGGTTTTCCTGCTGCAGAAAAGCAATAGCGCCTTTGCTACTACCTATCAGGACCGTGTCATCCCGCTAAAACAGCTAAAAGTCGTCGCCGACATGTTTGCCGTAAACGTGGTGGACACCATCCATAAAACCAATGCCGGCACCCTGTCACCCGCAGACGGCAGCGCCGCCATTGCCACCGCAGAAGCAGAGTTCAGCAAACAGTGGTCTGCCTATACGGCCACCCACCTCACTGCAGAAGAGACCGCCCTGGTAGAGCAGGCCAAAACCAAGATAAGCAATGCACTGGGTGTTGCCCGCCAAGCCAGCCAGCTGATGCAAAGCGGGCAAAAAGAAGCACTGCAAGCACTGGCCAACAGCCAGCTCTACCCTGCCGTAGACCCGCTCAGCACCGACATCAGCAAGCTGATAGACCTGCAGCTGGCCGAAGCCGAGAAAAACTACCACAGCAGCGAACAAAACCTGCAACAAAGCATACTACTTGCCACCGCCGCCCTGCTGCTGAGCCTGGCGATAGGCAGCATCATGGCCTGGCGCCTGGCCAGCCGGCTGAACAGCAGCGTGCGCGAGCTGGCCGATACCTGCCAGGTCATTACGCAGAAGCATGACCTGAGCCTGCGCATACCGGTGCGCGGCAAAGACGAGCTGGCCGTGATTTCCCGCCAGCTCAACAGCCTGCTGGACAATATGGGCGCCATTATCCAGGACGTACGCAGCAGCAGCGATAACATTAACGACATGGCGCGCCAGATTGGCCAGACCTCCGACACCATCAGCAGTAGCTCGCGCCAGCAAAGCGAAGCCACGGCGTCCATTGCCAGCACGGTAGAGCAGTTTGCCGTCAGCATCACCCACATTGCCGACAGTGCCGATATTGCCCAGCAGCGTGCCAGCCAGGCGGGCAAGGCATCCAGCGACAGCTCGCGGGTGATCGATGCCACCTTGCAGGAAATCACCGCCATCGGCGCCGCCATACGGCATAGCGAACAACAGGTAGCCGCGCTGACCCAGCAAAGCCACACCATTGTTAGTGTGCTGGATGTGATTCGTGACGTAGCCGACCAGACCAACCTGCTGGCACTGAATGCTGCCATCGAGGCCGCCCGTGCCGGCGACCTGGGGCGCGGCTTTGCGGTGGTGGCCGATGAGGTACGCAAGCTGGCAGAGCGCTCGGCGCAGTCCACCGTGCAGATAGACCAGATGGTGCGCGAGATCACCCAGTCCGCCCAGGCGGCCAACCTGGCCATGCAGCAAAGCGTGAGCCGGGTCAGCAAAGGCGAGGCACTGACGGCAGAAATGCAGGACGCCATCGGGCGCATCCAGTGCAGCATTCACGAGGTATCACAATCTGCCAGCGAAATTGCCGACGCCCTGGCCGAGCAACGCACTGCCAGCAACGACATGGCGCGCCGTGTAGAACAGATCGCCCAGCTATCGGAAAACAACGCCAACAGCGCGCTAAACCTGGATAGCTATGCCAGCCAGCTGGAAGACAAGGCAGACCACCTGGAAGACAAAGTCAAAAACTTCAGCGTATGACCATGCCGGCAGCCCCTTCGCCGCGGCGTCGGCGATGGGGCTGCCGGTATATTTAATGCCATGCAGCATGTCATAGCAATAATTCTGCCATACTCTCGTCATTAGCCCGACACCGGGCTGCCACCTGTTGTTGCCCGTATACCCATTACCCGCGTTTATATCGCAACGCAGCATGGTCTGGCTGTGTTTTGTCATAAACCAGTGGTAAAGTCTTTACTCAACAGATTGCGCCCAACAAGAAAAACATCCTGTCACGCAAGGCAGCACGGCCTGTTTGTCTTCCCCCATTTGAAGGAGATATCAATGAGTCAGGAAACCACCACATCACTGGACAGCTTTTTTGCCAACCTGTCCGAAGCCAATCAAAAGTGGATGCAGCAGTTCGTGAATTCGCTGGGTAGCGGCCTGTCGCCACAAGATGCGGCCAACCCCATGGCCGGCGCCTGGCAGCAAATGGTAGACAACGCCAACCAGTTTGTTGCCCTGCAAAACAACCTGTACCAGCAACAGATGAACATCTGGCTCTCTTTCCTGGGCCAGCCGGCCGGTGGCGCCCCCGCCGCACAGCCTGCCGCCAGCGACCGCCGCTTTGCCGCCCCGGAATGGAACGAGCACCCGTTTTACAGCTTCCTGAAACAAAGCTATCTGCTCACCAGCAAATGGATGACCGAGCTGGTAGACAAATCGCAGCTGGAAGGCGAAGACAAAGAACGCCTGGCCTTTGCCACCCGTCAGTATATCGACGCCATGGCACCGACCAACTTCATGCTGACCAACCCGGAAGTGGTCAAGCGCGCGCTGGAAACCAAAGGCGAAAGCCTGGTAGAAGGCATGAAAAACATGGTGGAAGACCTGCAAAAGGGTCACATCTCCATGTCTGACGAGAGCAAGTTCGAGATCGGCAAAAACATTGCCTGCACCCCGGGCAAGGTGGTGTTCCGCAACAAGCTGATCGAGCTGATCCAGTACACCCCCACCACCGAGCAGGTATACGAAAAGCCGCTGCTGATCGTGCCGCCGTGCGTGAACAAGTACTACCTGATGGACCTGCAGCAGGATAACTCCATGGTGCGCCATTTTGTGGCCCAGGGTTATCGCGTGTTCCTGGTGAGCTGGCGCTCGGCCACCCCGGACATGAAGCACTACAAGTGGGACAACTACATCGAGGAAGGCGTGATCGCTGCCACCGAAGCGGTACGCAAGATCACCAAACAACCATCGATGAACGCGCTGGGCTTCTGCATCGGCGGCGTTATCCTCAACACCGCCCTGTGCGTGATGAAACACCGCAAGCTGAACTACATCGACAGCGCCACCTTCATGACCTCGCTGCTGGACCACACCGAGCCGGGCGAAATCAAGGTCTTCATCGACAACAAGCTGATCCAGGCGCGCGAAGCCAAGCTGGCCACCGGCGATGGCGGCATCGTCAGCGGCAAGGAGCTGGGCCGTACCTTTGCCAGCCTGCGCGCCAACGACCTAGTGTGGAACTACGTGGTGAACAACTACCTGCTGGGCAAAACCCCGCCACCGTTCGACCTGCTGTACTGGAACAACGACGCGGTAGACCTGCCACTGCCGATGCACACTTTCTTCCTGAAAGAGTTCTACATCAACAACGCGCTGACCAAGCCGGGCAGCATCGAGCTGTGCGGCGTGAAGATCGACGTATCGCAGATCGACGTCCCGCTGTACATTTTTGCCGCCCGCGAAGACCACATCGTACCGTGGCAATCGGCCTACGACGGCGTGAAATACCTCAGCGGTGCGCCTTCCCGCCGTTACGTACTGGGCGCGTCCGGCCACATTGCCGGCTCCATCAACCCGGTGACCAAAGACAAGCGCAACTACTGGGTGAATGACGCACAAGCAGCCAGTGCCGACGCCTGGCTGGACGGCGCCGAAAGCCGCCCGGGCAGCTGGTGGAAAGACTGGGACGGCTGGCTGGCACCGCAGTCCGGCGAGAAAGTCGCCGCCCCGAAAACCTTTGGCAGCAAAGAACTGCCAGCCCTGTGCGACGCGCCGGGCGAATACGTGCAAGCCAAGGCCATGCCGGCCCAGCTGGCCACCCTGCAATAATCTGCAAAACTTCTGTGCTAGATTGCGGCTTCACCCGAATCTGGCACAGAACAGAACAACCTGGAGAAAACCATGCAAGACATCGTTATCGTTGCAGCACTGCGTACTGCCGTTGGCAGCTTTGGCGGCTCCCTGGCCAAAATCCCGGCCCCGGAACTGGGCGCTACCGTGATCAAGGGCCTGCTGGAAAAAACCGGCGTGAAGCCGGAAGACGTGAGTGAAGTGATCCTAGGTCAGGTACTGACCGCCGGCGCCGGCCAGAACCCTGCCCGCCAGGCACTGATCAAAGCCGGCCTGCCGGTTTCCACCCCGGCCTCCACCCTGAACGTGGTATGCGGCTCCGGCCTGCGCGCCGTGCACCTGGCCGCCCAAGCCATTGCCAATGGCGATGCCGAGATCGTGATTGCCGGCGGCCAGGAAAGCATGTCGCTGTCCCCGCACATCCTGCCGGGCTCGCGTGATGGTTTCCGCATGGGCAATGCCCAGCTGGTGGATACCATGGTGGCCGACGGCCTGACCGACGCCTACAACCACTACCACATGGGCATTACCGCCGAAAACGTGGCAGCCAAGTACAGCATCAGCCGTGAAGAGCAAGACGCGCTGGCCCTGGCCTCGCAGAACCGTGCCGAAGCCGCGCAGGCAGCGGGCAAGTTCGATGCCGAAATCGTGCCGGTACTGGTACCACAGCGTAAAGGCGACCCGGTAGCGTTTGCCAAAGACGAATACATCAAGGCCGGCGCTACGGCCGACAGCTTGGCCAAACTGCGCCCGGCCTTCAAGAAAGACGGCAGCGTTACCGCCGGTAACGCCTCCGGCATCAACGATGGCGCTGCCGCCGTGATGCTGATGACCGCCGAGCGTGCCGACAAGCTGGGTCTGAAGCCACTGGCCATCATCAAATCCTACGCCCTGACCGGCTGCGAGCCGGAAATCATGGGCATCGGCCCGGTAGCCGCTACCCGCAAGGCGCTGGACAAAGCTGGCTGGAAAGTAGAAGACCTCGATCTGGTAGAAGCCAACGAAGCCTTCGCCGCCCAGGCGCTGGGTGTGGCCCGCGAGCTGGGCTGGAGTGCTGACAAGGTCAACGTGAACGGCGGCGCCATCGCCCTGGGCCACCCTATCGGTGCATCCGGTTGCCGTGTTCTGGTGACCCTGCTGCACGAAATGCAGCGCCGTGACGCCAAAAAAGGCCTGGCTACCCTGTGCATCGGCGGTGGTATGGGTGTGGCGCTGGCAGTAGAGCGCCCATAAGTCCGGTATCCATCGGCAAGCAAGGCCCCGCTACGGCGGGGCTTTTTTATTGTGCTTCATTGACTGCGCCGCACCCCAAGCCCCTTGGCATGAATGCACTGCCGAGCGGCATTCTGTTTGCAGAACATTGCGTCCTGTCCCATTGGCCGACTTGCCAGCCGCTGCCTGTCGCCGCAAAATGAATACAATATTCCAGCGAGAACCATCATGAGCGCCACCCCAGTCTCCGCCCGCCTGGCCGCCTTGCGCCAGAGCATGCAGCAGCACGGCATAACCGCCTGTCTGATTCCGTCATCCGACCCGCACCTGTCCGAATACCTGCCCGGCTACTGGCAGGGCCGCCGCTGGCTGTCGGGCTTTCACGGCTCGGTCGGCACGCTGATCGTGACCCGCGACTTTGCCGGCCTGTGGGCCGACAGCCGCTACTGGGTACAGGCCGAGGCAGAGCTGGCCGGTAGCGAGATCCAGCTGATGAAAATCCAGACCGTGGCCAGCCCGCTGCACCTGGACTGGCTGGCGGCCAACCTGGTGAGCGGCAACGTACTGGCAGTAGATGGCGACGTACTGGGCCTGGCCGCCGCACGCGCACTGCAAGCGGCACTGAACAAGGCCGGCGCCACCCTGCGCACCGACTTCGACCCGCTGGCGGCCATCTGGGCCGATCGCCCCACCCTGCCCGCCGCAGCGGTTTACGCACACCTGCCGCCGTTTGCCAGCACCCCGCGCCACGCCAAGTTGGCCGCAGTACGTGCCGCCATGCAGCAGCACGGCGCCGACGCGCACTTTATCTCTACACTGGACGACATCGCCTGGCTGTTCAACCTGCGCGGTGCCGACGTGAATTACAACCCGGTATTCGTGTCGCACGCGCTACTGCACCACGATGGCGCCACGCTGTTTGTCGGCGCCGGCAAGATCGACAGCGCGCTGGCCGCCACGCTGGCCGCCGACGGTATCACCGTCGCCGACTACCACGCCGCCAAGCCGGCCCTGGCCGCGCTTCCCACCGGCAGCCGCCTGCTGCTGGACCCGCGCCGCATTACTCTGGGCCTGCGCCAGGCGGTAGCCGACGGCGTACAGGTAGTCGAAGCCATCAACCCGTCCACCCTGCTGAAATCGCGCAAAACGGCGGAAGAAGCGGCTTTCGTGCGTGACGCCATGGCGCAAGACGGCGCTGCACTGGCCGAGTTCTTTGCCTGGTTCGAGGCCAACGTTGGCCGCAGCCGCATTACCGAGCTCACCATCGACGAGCAGATCAGCGCCGCCCGCGCCCGCCGCCCCGGCTTTGTCTGCCCCAGCTTTGCCACCATCGCCGGCTTCAACGCCAATGGTGCGCTGCCACACTACCGCGCCACCGAAGAAAGCCACAGCGAGATTAGCGGCGACGGCCTGCTGCTGATCGACAGCGGCGGCCAGTACCACGGCGGCACCACGGATATCACCCGCGTGGTAGCGGTAGGCACACCGAGCGAAGCGCAAAAGTACGACTGCACCCTGGTACTGAAAGGCATGATCCAGCTCAGCCTGGCGCACTTCCCGCAGGGCACGCTATCGCCCATGCTGGACGCGCTGGCGCGCGCGCCGATCTGGCAGGCCAACATCGACTTTGGCCACGGTGTAGGCCACGGGGTGGGCTACTTCCTGAACGTGCACGAAGGCCCGCAAAGCATTTCGCGCGCCATCCCCGAGCCGCACATGGCCATGGAAACCGGCATGATCACCTCCAACGAGCCGGGTATCTACCGCCCGGGCCGCTGGGGTGTACGCATCGAAAACCTGCTGCTGAATGTGGACGCCGGCAGTAGCGAATTTGGCGACTTCCTGCGCTTTGAAACCCTGACACTGTGCCCCATCGACACCCGCTGCATCCTGCCCGCGCTGCTAGCCCCGGCCGAGCTGGCCTGGCTGAACGCCTACCACGCCCAGGTCTATGCCCGCATCAGCCCGCTGGTGAGCGGCGACGCGCTGGCCTGGCTACAGCACGCCACCCGCACACTGTAAGGCGCTGCCCAAGCCGCCCGTGTCGCGGCAAAAACAAGTTGGCCGCACGGTAACAATGTACCGTGCGGCCAACTTGTAACTGTGCCATATTAAAGTCAACATTCTGGCACGTGGATAATCCATGAAATATCGCCTGATACTGCTGGCAACCCTACTGGCCACCAGCCTGCCCGCGGCCGCGCTATCCTTGCTGACCGAAGACTGGCCACCCGTCAGTTTCACCAACAGCAAAGGCCAGCCCGACGGCATGGCAGTAGAAGTGGTGAAGCTACTGCAAGAGCGCTTAAAAGACACCACCCCCATCCAGGTACAGCCTTGGGCACGCGCCTACAATAGCTTGCTGAACGAAAAAGACGTGATGCTGTTTACCGTTGGCCGCAGCGCCGAGCGCGAACGGCTGATGACGCTGGTAGGCCCCGTCCTGGTATCCAGCACCGACGTCTTTGCCCTGCGCCAGCACGCGGCAGAAATCCGCAAGCTCGGCCCCGCTGCCATGCAAAAGCTACCCACCGCCGCCTACCGCGGCAGCATTTTTGAAAGCACCGCCCACAGCCGGGGGTTTAATGTTTTCCCCACTACCGACCCGGCACACTCGGCCCGCATGCTGGCCGCCGGCCGCGTCAAGCTATGGGTAGAAGGCAATGTGGTGGTGGGCAATGTCTTGCGCGAGCAGGGCCTGCCGCTGGCCACGGTAGAGCGCGTTGCCACGCTGGACCGCCTGAGCCTGTACCTGGCTTTTTCGCCCAACATGCCACGCGATACTATCCTGCGCTGGGAAAAAGCCCTGGCGGACATCAAACAGGATGGCAGCTTTGCCACCATCCATCAGCACTGGTTCCCGCAAGACCCGGTACCCCTGCAGGTAGAGCGGCTGGGCATACAGCGCTGATATTGTCAGACAATCGGTGTTATGATGACTGCCAACCAGCCATGCGTCATACCCCAAAATGCTACTGCGCGCACTATTCCTGCTTACCCTCTTGCTGCCCCGGTTTGGCCAGGCTGCGCCGCTGACTATCCTGGCCGAAGAATGGCCACCCTTTGTCTATCTGAATGCCGTAGACCAGCCAGCCGGCATGGCGGTAGATATCGTGCAGCAGCTGCAACAGCGCACCGGTGACACCGCACCCATCCTGCTCAAATCCTGGGACCACGCCAGCGCACTACTGCGCAGCCAGCCGGACCACATGATGTTTACCCTGGGCGACACCGACGACAACCGCCGCGATTTCACCCAGCTCGGGCCCATCATGGTGGCCAGCGTTACCGCCTATAGCCTGCCTCGCAACGCGGCAGCACTGGCCAGCTTGCCCACCGCCCAGCTGGCACGCGAGCCCAGCGTGGCCGCACAAGACAGCATCGCCGAGGCGGCCGCGCAGGAAGCCGGCTTTCGCCCCACTCGCACACGGGACAGCGAGCAAGGCCTGCGGCTGCTGCTGGCCAACCGGGCCCGCCTGTGGGTAGAAGCCAACACGGCCGTGGCCACCCAGCTGCGCTTTGCCAATACGCCGTCACAGGCCATTGCCCCGGTGGCCACGCTCAGCAGCCTGCCCTTGTACCTGAGTTTTTCCCGTGGCACGGCGCCAGACACCATCCGACGCTGGCAGCAAGCACTGGAAGGCATGCTGCAAGATGGCAGCTATCTGGCCATCCACCTGCGCTGGCTACCGCTGGAGCCGCCAGTCGAGCAAGTAGCCCTGCACAGCCACGACCCGGCGCTGGTGCCAACAGCCGCCACACCCACCGCGCCGCCAAACGATGCCAGTGGCACACTGGCCGCCACACCATGAAAAAACCCGCCTCACGGCTAATGCTAGTCAGTTAGGCGAATATGTTTGGCTATCAAGTGGAAGAGCGTGACTGAAGCGCCCCATCCCGTTGGCGCGAGCCGGGCAAAATGGTGCGCCCCAGGGTTGTGCTGAGCAAATCGAAGATTCGCACGCGCAAGACGCCGATTTGTTTGAGTCCCGAGCCATTAGCGATCTGCGTGCAAATCTCTGATTTGCTCAGCGATGCGAGTTCGGCGGCGCCTGGGGCGTGCCTTTTTGCCCGGGGTTTCGAGCAGCCCCGGGTTGCGGAGGTATGAAAAGGGGACGGCAATCCGCCCCCTTTCCCGTCCTATTCCCTCGCGACGCTGCGCTTGCCTCGCTCGGTCACGGGCGGAACCGGCATCCAAACATCGTCCGCGTAGCGGACACACTAGCACTGGTCAACGAAACAAACCCCTAACCAAAAAATGCCAGTCAGCGTTAACTGACTGGCATTACGCCATGAGGCGGTTTTTTTTGGCAGCAGGCTGGCTTACATGGTTTCCAGCACGGCAATGCCCAGCAGGCCCAGGCCGGCTTTCAACGTTTTGGCGGTGGCGGCGGCCAACTGCAGGCGGCTCTGGCGCACCTCGCCCTCGCTCTTCAGGATCGGGCAGGCTTCGTAGAAGCGCGAGAACAGCGTTGCCACGTTGTACAGGTAGCTGCACAGGTGGTGCGGCTGGCTGCCCTCGGCTACCGCAAACACCACGTCTTCAAACTGGGTCAGCGCCACGGCCAGCTGCTTCTCGGCCGCCTCGGCAATGACAATGCTGGCGGCCGGGTTGAAGTCTTCCGCCTTGCGCAGCACGCTCTGTACACGGGTGTAGGCGTATTGCAGATAGGGCGCGGTGTTGCCCTCGAAGCTCAGCATTGCGTCCCAGTCGAAGATGTAGTCGGTGTTGCGGCTCTTGCTCAGGTCGGCGTACTTCAGCGCGCCAATGCCGACTGCCTGGGCAATGCTGCGGCGCTCGGCTTCCGGCAGCTCGGCGTTCTTGCTGCTCACCAGCTGGTAGGCACGCTCGATGGCTTCGTCCAGCAGCTCGACCAGCTTGATGTTCTCGCCGGAGCGGGTTTTCAGCGGCTTGCCATCCGGGCCCATGATGGTGCCGTGGCCGATATGCTCGAAATCAGCCCCTGCCGGCAGCCAGCCGGCCTTGCGCGCTACGGTAAACAGCTGCTGGAAGTGCAGGCTCTGACGCGAGTCCACCACGTACAGCGCACGGTCGAGCTTCAGCGTGCCGATACGGAAGCGGATGGCGCCCAGGTCGGTAGTGGCGTACAGGTAGCCACCGCCCTGCTTTTGCACGATAAAAGCCGCCGGCTCGCCTTCCTTGTTTTTGAACTCGTCCAGAAACACCACTTGCGCGCCCTGGTCTTCGGTAAGCAGGCCTTTTTCGCGCAGCTCGCTTACCAGCACCGGCAGGTCGGCGTTATAGAAGCTTTCGCCACGCACGTCGCCGTCGTCCAGCAGCAGGCCCAGCTTCTGGTAAATGGCGTTGCAGTGGGTCAGCGACAGCTTCACGAACTGCTGCCACAGCGCCAGCACCTCGGCGTCGCCAGACTGCAGTTTCACCACGTAGTCGCGGGCCAGGTCGGCAAAGGCTTCGTCTTCGTCAAAGCGTTTTTTGGACTGTTTGTAGAAGGTGTCCAGGTCTTTCAGCTCGACCGCGGCGTCGCCGGCTTGCTGGGTTTCCACCATATAGGCCACCAGCATGCCGAACTGGGTACCCCAGTCGCCCACGTGGTTCTGGCGGATCACGTCGTGGCCGATAAAGCTGTTCACACGCACCAGTGCGTCGCCGATGATGCCGCCACGCAGGTGGCCGATGTGCATCTCTTTGGCCAGGTTCACCGACGAGTACTCCACCATCACGCGGCGCGATTCGGCCTTGGCAATGCCCAGGCTGTCGTCGGCCAGCGCTTTTTCCACACGGCCAGCGATAAAGGCCGGGTCGAGGTGGATGTTGATGAAGCCGGGGCCGGCGATGTCCACCTTGCTGGCGATGCCTTGCAAGTCCAGCAGGGCAATGACTTGTTCAGCCAGCGCACGCGGGTTGGTCTTCAGCGCCTTGGCGGCACCCATCACGCCGTTGGCCTGGTAGTCGCCGAATTCCGGTTTGGAGGCAGGTTGCACGACGGCAGGGGCGCCGGGCGCGCCGGCGGCGGCCAGGGCAGCGGCAACGCGGTCGCTGATCAGTTGCTGAATGGTCATGGTGGGCCTTTATAAAATCAAAGGCCGGGCGACAAAGCGCCCGGCTCGAATGCAATGCAGCAATTTTACGACCAAAGCGCCCTGCGGCCAACCTTTGCCGCAAGCTGCACACACTTTATGGCAGGCGCAAGGTGCCACCCAGCGGCAACAGGCGAAAGGCCTGCTCGCTTACCCCCAGCTGGCGGCGCGCGGCAGCCAGGTCGTCCAGCGGCGCGTCCACCGCCTCGCTGGCCAGCGCAAACACGCCCCAATGGATGCCCACCGCCTGGCGCGCCTTCACATCGCGGAACATCTGTACGGCTTGCAATGGGTCCACGTGCTGCGAGGCCATGAACCAGCGCGGCAGGTAAGCGCCCACCGGCAACAGCGCCAGGTCGATAGTGCCCAAGCGGCGGCCGATATCGGCAAACAGCGGCTGCACATAGCCGGTATCGCCCGAGTACCACACCGTCTTGCCCTGCCCTTTTACCGCCCAGCCGGCCCACAGCGTTTCGTTGGTATCGGCCAGGCTGCGCTTGCTCCAGTGCTGCGCTGGCGTGGCGGTGTACTGCAGGCCGCCCACGTCGGCACTTTGCCACCAGTCCAGCGCGGTGATGCGGGTGGCACCACGGTCGCGCAGCCAGGCGTCCATACCCAGCGGCACCACAAACTGCGGCTGGCCGCCGGGCTGCGCCAGCAAGGCGTCGATGCTGTCGCGGTCGAGGTGGTCGAAGTGGTTATGCGAGATCAGCACCACGTCGATACGCGGCAGCTGTGCCAGCGTGGCCGGTACCGGCAGGTAGCGGCGCGGCCCTAGCCACTGCACCGGTGACACGCGCTCGGAGAAGATCGGGTCGATCAGCACGTTTTGCCCACCCAGCTGCAGCAGGCCACTGGCGTGGCCCAGCCAGGTGTAGCTGGGCGTGCTGCGGTTGGCCGCCAGCCAGGCCAGGTCCGGCTGTACGCGCGGGATGCGTTCGGGGCGCTGCACCACGTCGGGGCCGGTCCACTCTTCCCAGCGCCAGCGCAGGATGTCGCCCAGCCCCGGCTGCCGGAAGGGGTACAGGTTGCGGTAGCCATCCGCCGTGTGATGGGGCGGGCTGCCTGGCGGCGGCGCATCGCCCCCGCATGCGGTCAACGTCAGGGCGGCCAGCGCCGCGGCGATACCGTGCTTCATGCCTGCTTCCTGCGCAAAAAAACGCATTATGACAAAAGGCCGCCTCTGTGGGCGGCCTTTCGATACAACTAGCGCGGTGGCAACTTACAGCAGACGTGCCAGCAGTGCTTTTTCCATACCGGCCATACCTGGAATCTTCACCTTCACGCCGTTACCCGGTGCCACGCTGGTGGCTTCGCCGTTGCGGGTCATTTCGGTGAGCTCTACGGTGCGGTTGCCGCTAGGGTGGATGATTTCCACGCGGTCACCCACAGAAAAGCGGTTTTTCACGTCGATCAGCGCCCAGCCGTCGGCGTCCACTTCCATCACGTCGCCTACGTACTGGCTTTGCTTGGCGATGGAATGACCAGACAGGTAGTTCTGGTGCTCTTGCGTCTGGTGGCGCTCCAGGAAGCCCGGGGTGTAGCCACGGTTGGCCAGGCCGTCCAGCTCGGCCAGCAGGCTGTAGTCGAACGGGCGGCCAGCCACGGCGTCGTCGATGGCGCGGCGGTAGGTCTGGGCGGTACGCGCCACGTAGTACAGGCTCTTGGTGCGGCCTTCGATCTTCAGCGAGTCCACACCGATTTTCACCAGCTTCTCCACCTGCTCGACGGCGCGCAGGTCTTTGGAGTTCATGATGTAGGTGCCGTGCTCGTCTTCGATGATGGGCATCAGCTCGCCGGGGCGGTTGGCTTCTTCGATCAGGTAGGTCTTGTCGGCCAGCGGGTGGCGCTGCTGGCTGCCGCAGGACGAGAAGCTCTGGTTGGCTTCTTCCAGCGCTTTGCCAAAGTCGAAGTCGATTTTTTGCGGCTTCACGTCACCGGCGTCGTCGCCCTGGGTGTCGTGCACCTTGTAGTCCCAGCGGCAGGCGTTGGTACAGGTACCCTGGTTCGGGTCGCGGTGGTTGAAGTAGCCGGACAGCAGGCAGCGGCCGGAATAGGCAATGCACAGCGCGCCGTGCACGAATACTTCCAGCTCCATATCCGGGCATTCCTGGCGGATTTCGGCGATTTCGTCCAGGCTCAGCTCGCGCGACAGGATGATGCGCTCCACGCCCATCTTCTGCCAGAACTTCACCCCCATGTAGTTGGTGGTGTTGGCCTGTACCGACAGGTGGATAGGCACGTGCGGCCAACGTTCGCGCACCATCATGATCAAGCCGGGGTCGGCCATGATCAGCGCGTCCGGCTTCATCTCGATCACCGGCTCCATGTCGGCCATATAGGTTTTGATCTTGCTGTTGTGCGGCAGGATGTTGCTGGCCACAAACAGCTTTTTGCCGCGGGCGTGGGCTTCTTCTATGCCGATGCGCAGCTCTTCCAGCTTGAAGTCGTTATTGCGTGCGCGCAGGCTGTAGCGCGGCTGGCCGGCGTAGACGGCGTCGGCACCAAAGTCGTAGGCGGCGCGCATTTTGTCCAGCGTGCCGGCGGGCAGAAGCAGTTCGGGTGATTTCATTGATCTTCTCGCGTCTCAGTGCAACAGGCAGGACATGGGCAGCGGCGCGCGATCTGGCGCGACAAAACCGCGGCGGGCGTCATGTTCCTGCAGTTTTTGTTCGGAATAATGCTGCGCTACCAGTGCCTGGGTGCCACCGAGCAAGTCGGGGTTGGCCGCGACAAAGTCGTCCCAGCAGGCCTGCTGTGCGGGCGCGGCGTCCAAGCGGCTGTACATGATGGCCAGCAGGGCCATGGTCAGCGTGTGATGATACTTTTCTGCCGCGCCGTGGGCCATGGCGTAGCGCGACAGCGTATGCGCGCAGCGGGCGGCGGCTTCGCGTGCCGGGTAGCGGCTGCGGTAAGCCCACGCCGCCTGCAGGTGCGCGCGGTGGTTAAACTCGGCGGCAGGCAGCGCGTGGCTTTCCAGCTCGCGCAAAAATGCCTGAAAATCCATGGGTGTCTCCGGATACAAGACAATACAAAAGGCTCCGGGTAGGAGCCTTGTCTGGTTAAGGGTTTGTTGCGGCGCGATTATGCGCGTGCCCCTATCCAGCGTCAAGGTAGCAAACGGTCACAATGGCGACATAAAGCCCTGTTTTTCAACACCCTTTTAGCGACGGGGTTTTTTCATCAGCGCCAATATGCCCATGAACTGACCCACTACGCCGGCCAGCATCAGCAGCGCCGCCAGCGCGGCCTCCCAACCATTACCACCCGCCGCGGCGCGCGCGGCAGAGGCCAGGGTAAACAGCACGGTGCCGGCCAGGGTGACGACGATGGCCAGGCGGCGGTTGTGCCGCAGGGTGTCAAACAGCTTGTTCATGCTTGCTCCGTGTAACAGTACGCTGCCGGGTAACGCTAAAGTCTTCCAGCATGCTAAGTTCGAATTCGGTAAAACCGGCTGCCAGCCGGGCCGGGCGGTTCATCTCGCCGCGCAGCAGGGCCACATGGTACTGGCCCAGCAGGCTGCGAAAAGTTTCCAGCGGGTCTAGCCCGCGGGCGTCGCACAGCGTGGTAAACCAGTAATTGCCGATGCGCACGTGGCCTACCTCGTCGTGCAGGATGGTGGCCAGCACCGCCGCGCTGTCGTGGTCGCCAATAATGGCCAGGCGGCGCTGTATCGGCGGCACGGCATCCAGGCCGCGCGCCTCCATCACCCTGGGCACCAGCGCCATGCGCGTCAGCACGTCGTGGCCGGTTTGCACCGCCATGTCCCACAGGGTGTTGTGCGCGGGAAAGTCGCCGTAGTCGTAGCCCAGTGCGGCCAACCTTTGCTGCAATAGCAAAAAGTGCTGCGCCTCTTCTGCCGCCACGCGCAACCAGTCTTCCACAAAGGCATCCGGCATATCACGAAAGCGCCAGGCGGCGTCCAGCGCCAGGTTGATGGCATTGAACTCGATATGCGCAATGGCGTGCAGCAGTGCCGCCCGCCCCTCGGCGTTACCCAGGCCACGCCGTGGCACCTCGGTGGCCGCCACTAGCGGCGGGCGCGCCGGCCTGCCTGGCGCAGGCACCGGGTACAGCGGGCCACCGGCGCGCGCATAGCCGCCCGCCAGCCATTGCCGGTACAAGGCTTGCGCCTGCGCGGGCTTGGCCACGATGCAGTCGCACATCAGCGCGGCTTCTATTGCCGGGTACAGGGAAAGGGCGTCGGTCATGGGGCGGCATTGTACCTGCCACCCCCGCCAACAGAAAGCTGACAAAAGTCAGTGGCCGGGCCGCACGCCTTGTGCATAATGAAAGCCTGACCACACAAGGAGCACGCCATGCTGTTCAATTCCAGCCTGCTGGGCGAAGTAGACGTCGACGAAAACACCATCATCACTTTTGCGCATGGCCTGGCGGCGTTTGAAAACTGCACCCGCTTCAAGCTGTTTCACGACGCAGACCGCAACAGCCCGCGTGTGTACTGGCTACAATCGCTGGACAACCCGGACGTGCTGTTCAGCGTGACCGACCCCGGCCGCCTGGGCATACGCTACGAAGTGCTGCTGACCGACGACGAGATCGCCAGCCTGGCGCTGGCCCGCCCGGAAGACGCCATGGTGCTGCTGATTGTTTACCGCGAGGTGGACAGTAAAGAAACCAACCCGCTGCTGGCCCAGCTGCGCGCCAATGTACGCAGCCCGCTAATCATTAACCTGGCCAGCCTGCGCGGCATGCAAAAGCTCAACCTGGAATGCGATATCGTGTTCCGTAATACCTGAGCCCGCTGCAACGCCACGCTGGCGCACCCTGACGGTGCGCTGCTGGCTGGTGCCACCCCGTGGCGGCATCTGCCGCACGCAAACCCCTACTTCGCAAGGTGTTGCCTTTCGCCGCCCGCACAGCTATCTTCCAAGCGCCCTACTCTATAGAAACCCAAGCGTGCTACCCGCACGATGAGGAGCATAACCGCGTGAGCCAAGACAGCACCCAGCACACCGCCCCGACCTACGTACCGGTATCCGCGCGTATTCGCGAGCGTATCCGCGGCGCAAAACGCCGCTTCCACGCCAATGACAATATTGCCGAGTTCATCCAGCCCGGCGAAATGGACGAGCTGCTGGACGAGGTGCAGTCCCGCATGAAAGACGTGCTGGACAGCCTGGTGATCGACACCGAAAGCGACCACAACACGCAGGACACTGCCCGCCGCGTGGCCAAGATGTACCTGAACGAAGTGTTCAAGGGCCGCTATACCAGCCAGCCGCCGGTTACTGAATTCCCCAATGCCGAGCGCCTGAACGAGCTGATGATCGTAGGCCCCATCACCGTGCGCAGTGCCTGCTCGCACCACTTCTGCCCCATCATGGGCCGGGTGTGGATCGGCGTGATGCCCAACGAGCACAGCAACCTGATTGGCCTGTCCAAGTACGCCCGCCTGGCCGAGTGGATCATGAGCCGTCCGCAAATCCAGGAAGAAGCCGTGATCCAGCTGGCCAAGCTGCTGATGGACAAAATGAACCCGGACGGCCTGGCCATCGTGATGGAAGCAGACCACTTCTGCATGCACTGGCGTGGCGTCAAGGACGTGGATTCCAAGATGATCAACAGTGTGATGCGTGGCGTATTCCTGACCAACCCGGACCTGCGCCGCGAGTTCCTGTCCCTGCTGCCCAACAAGAAAGCCTGAGGAAAACCATGCTTGTTCGCCTGCTCTACGCCAGCCGCAGCAGCCAGCCGCATACTGCCGCACTACTGGAAACCATTCTGACCCAGTCCCATGCCCACAACCCGGCCCGCGGCATTACCGGCATCCTGTGCTATAGCGGCGACATTTTCATGCAGGTACTGGAAGGCAGCCGCGCCGAAGTCAGCGCGCTATACAACAGCATCGCCAAAGACCCGCGTCACCACGATGTGGAAATCCTGATGCTGGAAGAAATCAGCCAGCGCCGCTTTGCCGGCTGGACCATGGGCCAGGTCAACCTGGCCAAGGTGAACCCCAGCCTGCTGCTGCGCTACTCGGAAAAGCCGCAGCTGGACCCGTTCCGCCTGACCGGCTGCAGCTCGCTGGCCCTGCTGGAAGAGCTGATCGCCACAGCCGCTATTGTTGGCCGCAGCCACTGACATCACCGCAGCGGATACACACGCCCGGCCAGCACTGCTGCCCGGGCGTTTTGCTGCCTGAAACGGCAGTAGCCACAACAGGCGGTATGCGTTGCCATCGGCACCGCCCTGCCCCTCCCCAGCCGCGCCACGCTGTAAGCGTGACGTTGGCTAACCAGATGCAGCCCCCACGGTTATCACGCTTGCGCTGATAGCGCAGGTCAGCCCACAGCAGCCAACCGCTTGCCAAGCCTTGCTGATGGCTCGCTACACGGCAATATGCGCGCAGCTGACGCCGGGAGGGTTGCCGCTAGCGGCGTGCCTTGCCATGGCCGCATTTTCATGGCTGGCTCCCGTTTATCTTGCTACTGCCGGCGGGCAGATAGGCGGTGACATCGTCCACATCTGCCTGCTCCGCCACCAGAAAGCGCGCGGCGTACTGCCGGGCCACGCCGCCCTGCAGAAAAACGGTAAACAGCTCGGCATCGATATGGCCCTGCTCTGCCATGCTTTTCATGATGGCCAGGGTTTGCGACAAGGGCTTGGCCGGTTTGTAGGGGCGGTCGGATGCCGTGAGCGCCTCGAATACGTCGGCAATGGCCATCATGCGCGCCAGGGGGCTCACCTGCTCGCCACGCAGGCCACGCGGGTAACCGTTGCCGTCGATGCGTTCGTGATGATTGCCGGCAATTTCCGGCACGGCGGCCAAATGGCGCGGGAACGGCAGCGCCGATAACATCATGATGCTCTGCATGATGTGCTCATTGATTTTGAAGCGCTCTTCTTCGGCCAGCGTACCGCGGGCGATCTGCAAGTTTTTCAGCTCGCCGCGGTCGTACTGCAGCGCGGGCACCGCCATGGCAAAGCCCCACGGGTTGCCGGGGCCAAAACGCTCACTATCGCTACGGGCGATACGGTGCTGCGGCTTGTCGGCCAACAGCGGCTCAGCCACCGGCAGTGCGGGCGCGGGCGTGGCTTCCATGCGGCGCAACTCGTCGGCAGATACGCCCAGCCTGTCATCCAGCGTGCGCTGCCATTGTCGGGCAGCAATGCCCTGCAGGCGTGCCACCCGCTCCGGTGCCATGTACTCGCCACCCTGATTGCAGGCGGCAACAAAGGCAAACTCTTCGTCCAGCTGCGCCCACACCGCCTCGCACTGTTGCTGCGCCTCGGCCGCCGGTACGCCGGCAAGCTGTTGCTGCAGGCTGGCAATGCGGGCATCGCGTTTAAGCACCTCAAAGCGCATGCGTACCTCGTGGATACGGTCGTACAGCGTTTCCAGCTTGGTGGCTTTGTCCACCACGTACTCAGGGGTAGTCACCTTGCCGCAATCATGCAGCCAGGCGGCAATGTGCAGCGCTTCCCATTGTTGCTCATCCATGCTGAAGCCGGCGTAGGGGCCACTTTGCTGGCGGCAGGCAGCATCGGCCAGCAAGCGGGCCAGCTCGGGCACCCTGGCGCAATGGCCGCCGGTGTAGGGGCTTTTTGCATCGATGGCGCCGGCCATCAGCTCAATAAAAGCAGCAAACAGCGCCTTCTGGCTGGCAATCAGCTCCCGGGTTTCCAGTGCCACCGCGGCAAAGCCGGACAGTGCCTGCACAAAAGACTGCCGGGCGGCATCGAGCGGTGCCGCCGCCAGCAGCACCAGTACGCCGATAGCTTGCCCCTGGCGGTTGCATAGCGGTACCGACCAGGCATGCGGGGCAGCAATGGCCAGCGCCTGCTGCAGGGCGGCATCCGGCTGCCAGGGCTGCGGTTGGCGGCTAGCCAGCACGGTGGCAGCATGTGCCAGCAAGGGCTGCAGTGCCTCGCCCGCTGGCGGCGACAGGGCCGCGCCCTGCCAGTGCGCGGCGGCCAGCTGCAAGCGCTCGCCCTCCCCCATCAACAGCAGGCCACCGGGTAGCCGGGTAACGTGACAAGTACCGGCCAGCAGCTGGGGCAGCAGGCGCTGAAAATCTTCTTCCTGGCTGATACGCGCCAGCAGCGCCAGAAAATCGCCCAGCGTCGTCTGGGTAAGCTCTAGCGTGGCCGCCATGTGATCTACCTCGACAATGCGCGAGCGTATGGCGAGCGGCTGATCGAACTGCAGCCGGCGCATGCTTTCAGACGCCTGCATCAGGCGGGCAAGCGGGCTGGCGATGCGTGCGGCCAACCACCAGGCCAGCAGCATGGCTGCCACCAACAAACCCAGGCAAAGCAGCAACAATTGCTGACGCATGGCCAGCGCGTCGGCCAGTAACGCCTGCTCCGAAACCGCCAAGGCCAGGAACAGCGGGCGGCGTTCTACCTGCGGCAGCGGCAGCCGCCCACTGAGCCAGCGCTGGCCAGACAGTGACACCGCTTGCAGCGTGGCAGAGGGCGCAATGGCCTGCCAGGCCGCTGCCAGCCCGGCATCGGCGCCGGCGGTTGTCGCCGCCAGTACACCACCGTGTTCATCCTGTAGTTGCAGGCTGGCCCCCACAGGCAGGGGCATGGCCGCCAGCTGGTTCGACAAGGTTTGCAGGCGCAGGTCGGCCCCTACTATGCGGCGCCCGTCGGCAAGCGACTGCGCGAGTGAAATACCTTGCTGTCCGGTGCTGAAGAAACGATAAGGTGCGGTGAGGATGCGCTCGCCGGCGGCGGCCTGCGCCTGCAGGTACCAGGGCCGCTGCCTGGCGTCAAAGCCCAGATGCTGCTGCGACTCGCGTAGCGAAAGCTGGCGGCGTGCGGCATCCAGAAATACATAGTGTGACCGGCTGGCGTCCGGGTAGCGTTCCACGGTCTGCACCAGATAATGCGCGGCATCGGGGGCGGCAAAGTGCTGGCGGTCGGCATGGCCTAACAGGCGCCTTACCAGAAAATAATTACCGTCTTCGTCGGCACTATAGAACGCTACCGCCGCCGGGGCAGCCTGCAGGGCCGTCAGGTACGCCGGCAACGCACGCAGCCGTTGCGCCACGTCGCCTTGCAGGCCATTAGCGACATCGGCAGACAGCAGCAATAACGATGACCGTACCGGGTCCAGCAAGCGTTCAAAACCGCTTATCAGGCTATGGCCCGTATGGGTAGCGGTACTCACCGCTGCACGCTCCAGCATGATGGATGATCGCTGATAGGCCAGCCACACGATGCTTCCGCTGGTGAGCAATACCAACAGGCAAAAGGCGGTGGCGATATGGATGCGCAGAGAATAAGTACGGGTGGGCAGAGGCATGGAAGCTTTCCGGAAACGGGGGGCTGCCGCATCGGCTTGCATTCGGCATCAGCAAAATAATGCAATCACATTGCATTAAAGTCGATGGATTCCATGTTAAAAAGCCAGCCTGTCGCCACCCTGCAACGCCGGGGCAAGAAAAAGCCCGCCCCACTGGGGCGGGCGCGGCTAACTGGCCAGGCAATCTAAAGGAGCAACATTTTCCGAGAAGCAGACACCACTATAGCGGGCCAAGCTGTCAATTCGCTTTCAGCGCCACCATGGCCAGCGCCGCTACGGCGCCCTGTCGCAGCCACCGCCTCTGCATACACACGCTAGCCCGTTACCACTACGTTGCGGCCAGCATGCTTGGCCTGGTACAGCGCGGCATCAACACGGCTGATCAGGCCATGCAGCGCCTCGGCAGGCTGGTGCTGTACCACCCCCTGGCTGATGGTAATCGCCGGCAAACCATCATGCACCATGCCGGCCACCGTTTGACGCAGGGTATCGGCCAGCTGCAGCGCATTACCCAGCTTGCCAACCGGCAGCAGCAACAGAAACTCCTCCCCACCCCAGCGACACAGCGTATCGCTCTCGCGCAGGCGAGACGCCAAGGCATGCGCCAGCGCCACCAGCAGGCGATCGCCAGCCTGGTGGCCATAGTTATCGTTAACCTGCTTGAAATGATCCACATCCACCAGAATCAGGCAGAAATCGGCATCCTGCGCCCGTTTGCCAGCCAGCGCCTGCTCCAGCTGTACCATCATGTGGCGGCGGTTCCATAGCCCGGTAAGCGGGTCTCGCAGGGCCGCTTGCTCCAGCTCGCGCTTGCGCTGCTCTTGCTCGGTAATATCGTGAATCACGCACAGCATCAGCCGGCGGCCGTCCAGCACAATAGGGCCGGCGTACGTCTGCACATGGCGCAGGCTGCCATCGGCCAGCCGGTGTTCAAAACGCAAGGGCCGGTGCCCGCCCGGCAGCTGGGCTACGGCGTGCATTACCGGCAGGATGTTGCGCCCGGCTGCATTGATTTCCCAGGTATGCTTGCCGGCAAACACCTCGCGGGGGTAGCCGTAAAAGCGCGTGGCGGCTTCGTTGGCATCCAGAATGCGGCCGTCGGCGTGCGGGTCGATCAGCAGCATGGGGGCAGAGTTGGTGCGAAACAGCAGCTCGTAAAAACCGCGCACTTCAGTATCTGGCGCGGGGCTGGACAAGCATGCGCCTGCCGGTGGCCAGCCATGCAGCGTGGCATCGCCCGAGGCCAGCGCTTCTACCAGAATGGCCCCGGCGTGCTCACCCATGCTTAACAAGGCAAGCCGGCAGGACAAAGGCACCGCCTGACCGTGGCGCTGGAAGGTCCAGATTTCTACAACCTGCTCGCGAGCCAGCACCGCTGGCGTGTAGTCGGCCAACCTCGCCAACGGCCTGGCGGACAGGCTACCGTGGCGCAGCGTACTCACACCGCAGCCATCGGCTAGCGCCTGGGCGACATGGTTGGCAAAAAGCACCTCTTCGGTGTGTGGCGACACAATCCACACCGGGGTGCTTAGCGCGTTCAGAGCTGGGTAAACAGACATGGTTCCGACACCAACCATTGGCATATCGTTAGTTTGATACTAGCGATGCGCCGGATTGGTTTCAATAAAATAAACCGGCAAATGATGCGCCGCACAAAGAACAGTTTGTCCCCAAAAACAGGCTTAACCTGCCGCAGGCTTGCGGCCACGGCGTGGCTTGGGCGTGGCCTCGTGCGCGCGGTACCAGGCTTCCAGCGCCTCTTCGGCGTGCAGGATGTGCTGGCGTAAAAAAGCGGCGGCGCTGATGGCGTCCTTTTGCTTGCACAGCGCCAGCAGCTGGCTGTGCTCGTGGTGGGCGCGGTCGCTAAAACCGGTCAGCAGAATCTGCATGCGCGTGTAGCGGTCGGTACGGTTGTGCAGCTGCTCGATGATGGCCTGCGTCTGGCTGCGCCCGGCCGCACGGTACAGCGCCAGGTGAAACTGGGCATTCAAAATACCCCACGCGCCAATGTCCTTGTTGCGCAGCGCCACTTCAAACTGCCCCAGCAATGCCTCGGCTTCGGCGATATCCGCGCTGGTCTGGCGCGGTATGGCCTCCAGCAGCACATCGCACTCCAGCAGCACGCGCACGCGCAGCAGCTCGACAATCTCGGGCAACGATAGCTGCGCCACCACCGCACCACGGTTTTCATTAATGGTGACCAGCCCTTCGGCTTCCAGCTGGCGCAGCGCCTCGCGGATCGGCACCCGGCTCATGCCCAGCTGGCGCGACAGCGCCTCTTGCCGTAGTTGGCCGCCATCGGCCCATTCGCCTGCCAGAATGCGCTGGCGAATGGCCTCGGTAGCCACTTGCACCAGGCTTTGGCTGCCTGTCTCCTGCTGTGTACTCATAAAGCATCACCTGTAAAAGATGGCCCAACCCTAACACAGCGGCAAAAAAAACGCCCCCATGCGGGGGCGGCAAGCTGCACAAGGCAGAGCAAACCCTGTTGCCGGCAGCGCAGCGGGGGCCGCACTACCGGCCAGGCACGTTCAACAGTGGCGCAACAGTACGTCAAGCATGCCTACAGGCCGAGATAAGCGGTTTTCACCGTGGTGTAAAACTGTGCCGCGTAGCGCCCCTGCTCACGCGGGCCTTGGCTGGAGCCTTTGCTGCCGCCAAACGGCACGTGATAGTCCACCCCGGCGGTGGGCAGGTTCACCATCACCATGCCCGCCTGGGCGTGGCGGCGAAAATGCGTCGCCAGCGCCAGCGACTGCGTACAAATACCGGCGGCCAGGCCATAAGGCGTGTCGTTGGCCAGCGCCAGCGCGTGCTCGTAGCTGCTAGCGCGCAGCACGGCCGCCACCGGGCCAAATATTTCCTCGCGGCTGATGGCCATCTGCGGCGTGCAGCCGGCAAACAGCGCCGGCTGCTGGTAGTAGCCGGGCGTGTCCAGCTGCAAGGCCTCGCCACCGTACAGCAGCGTGGCGCCCTCGGCCTGCCCCTGCGCCACGTAGCGCAGGTTGGCCGCCAGCTGTGCCTCGCTGGCTACCGGGCCGATCTGCGTGTCCGGCGCCAGCGCGTGCCCTACCCGCAAGGCAGCGGTGCGCTCGGCCAGCCTGGCCACAAAAGCATCGTAGATACCCTCACAGACAATCAGCCGGCTGCTGGCGGTGCAGCGCTGGCCAGTGGAATAGAACGCCCCGTTGATCGCGCACTCCACCGCCTGCTCCAGCCTGGCGTCGTCGGCCACCAGCAAGGGGTTCTTGCCGCCCATTTCCAGCTGCAGCTTGATACCGCGCGCCGCACAGCTGGCGGCCAGCGCCTGGCCGGTGGCTTGCGAGCCGGTAAAGCTCAGCGCATCAATACCCGCCTCCAGCATGGCCGGGCCCAGCACGCGGCCGCTGCCCATCACCAGGTTGAACACGCCGTCCGGCAGGCCGGCACGCTGCAGAATATCCGCCAGCGCCCAGCTGCTGGCCGGCACCAGCTCGGCCGGTTTCAGTACCACGGTATTGCCAAATGCCAGCGCCGGGGCGGCTTTCCACGCCGGTATGGCAATAGGAAAGTTCCACGGTGTAATCAGCCCCACCACGCCCACCGGCTCGCGGCTGATGGTGACTTCCACGCCGGGGCGCACCGACTCCAGCCACTCGCCCTGGCCACGCAGCGCCTCGCCGGCAAAAAACTTGAAGATCTGTCCGGCGCGGGCCACTTCGCCCACCGCCTCGGCCAGGGTCTTGCCTTCTTCACGCGCCAGCAGCGTACCCAGCTCCTGCTTGCGCGCCAGGATCTCGCTACCGGCCGCATCCAGAATATCGGCACGCTGCTGCACCGTAGTGGCACGCCAGCCGGGCAGCGCCGCGCGCGCGGCCGCCACGGCGTCGCACATATCGTCGGCACTGGCCGCGGCGTACTCGCCCACCACGTCGTGCAGGTCGGAAGGGTTACGGTTGACGATGGCGTGGCCGCTGCCGCACCACTGCCCGTCGATCAGGTTGCAAAACATGGTTTGACTCCCAGAGGGCGGCACTGCCGCCCGTTTGGCAACGCGTGCGGCCAACCCGCCCAGCAAGGTTGGCCGCAGCAGCTTACAGCGCCGGCAGTGCCGGGCGGCTGGCGATACCGGCGGCGATAATGGCCTGCACCTGCTCGCGTTCGGCACCGGCCAGCGGCAGGCGCGGGGCACGCACGTGTTCGCTGCCCACCCCCACCATGGCCTCGGCCAGCTTCAGGTTCTGCACCAGCTTCATCGAGACGTCCAGGTGCAGCAGCGGGGCAAACCAGCGGTAGATGGCGCGCGCTTCTTCCACGCGGCCAGCGCGGGCCAGCCGGTAAATGGCCACCGTTTCTTTCGGGAACGCCACCACCAGGCCGGCCACCCAGCCATCAGCGCCCATCAGCAGGCTTTCCAGCGCCAGGTCGTCCACGCCGCTGAAGATGGCAAAGCGGTCGCCCACGGCATTGATCACATTCGTCAGCGTGCGGATGTCGCCGCTGGATTCCTTGATGGCCACGTACTTGGGCTCGGCGGCCATTTGCGCGTACATCTCTGGGGTGATGTTGACGCCATACGCCACCGGGTTGTTGTAGATCATGATCGGCAGCGGGCTGGCATCGGCCACGCGCTGGTAGTGGTTTAGCGTTTCACGCGGGTCGGACACATAACGCATGGCCGGCAGCAGCATGATGCCGTCGGCACCAGCGGCGTGCGCGGCCTGCGCCAGCGCAGCGGCGGCACGGGTGCTGTCTTCGGCCACGGTCAGCAATACCGGCTTGCTGCCGGCCACTTCCTTGGCGGCTTTCAGGATGGTGATCTTTTCATCGGCGGTCAGCGTGGACGCTTCGCCCAGCGAGCCGCAAACAATAATGCCGTCGGCGCCGCAATCCAGCTGCCACTGGATGTGGCGAGTGGTAGCGGCCAGGTCCAGGCTTTCGTCGGCGTGGAATTTGGTAGTAACGGCGGGGAAAACGCCAGTCCAGAGATGTGCCATCAGGGTGCTCCTTGCAGGGTGTGGGTGCAGCGCGGTGGCTGCGGGTCCATTTCATGCTATAGAGTTTTGCATCCAAAAAACAAGCATTTTTGTATACAAAACTGCGTTTATTTGGCCACACAACATTGCCGCAATGCAGCAGTGGATTTTTACAACAACATTATAATATATTGTTTTTATTGGTTTTTAATGCCATTTTTCATGCGGAAAAGTTGATATGCAAGCTGTGGCATTTCAACAAATATTGCATCCATTATTGTATTCAAAACTGCCACTGCTTACAGTAAAGCCACCGCAAGCAAAGGAGCATGGCAATGGCAGTGACAGAGTTTGAATGCATAGACGGCCACACCTGTGGCAACCCGGTACGGCTGGTCACACGCGGCGCCCCCGCGCTGGCCGGCAACACCCAGGCCGAGCGCCGCCAGGACTTTCTGGCGCGCTTTGACTGGATGCGCACCGGCCTGATGTTCGAGCCACGCGGCCACGCCCAGATGTCCGGCGCCTTTCTGTACCCGCCCACCCGTGACGACTGCGACGTAGCAGTGCTGTACATCGAAACCAGCGGCTGCCTGCCCATGTGCGGCCACGGCACCATCGGCGTGGTGACCATGGCTATCGAGCACCAGCTGGTGACACCACGCACGCCAGGCGTGCTGAACCTGGACACGCCAGCAGGCAAGGTGGTGGCCGAATACACGCAAGTTGGCCGCAAGGTGCAGTCGGTCAAGCTGACCAATGTGCCGTCCTTCTTGCTGCTGCGCGATGTAAACGTAGACATCGCCGCGCTGGGCCGGCTGAAAGTGGATATCGCCTACGGCGGCAACTTCTACCCCATCGTGGAAGCGCAGGAAAACTACCGCGACATGGCCGACTACACGCCCGGCCAGCTGGTGGCCATGGGTAACGAGCTGCGCGACTACATCAATGCCCACTACGACATCGTGCACCCGCTGGACCCCACCATCCGCGGCGTGCGCCACGTACAGTGGACCGGCGCGCCAAAACAGCCCGGCTCGCACGCGGCCAACGCCGTGCTGTACGGCGCCGCTGCGCTGGACCGCTCGCCGTGCGGCACCGGCACCTCGGCGCGGCTGGCGCAGCGCTTTGGCCGCGGCCTGATGCAGCCGGGCGACGTACTGGTACACGAAAGCCTGATCGGCAGCCAGTTCACCGGCACCATCGAAGCCGTTACCGAGGTGGCGGGCATCCCGGCCATCATCCCCGGCATTGCCGGCTGGGCCATCACCACCGGCTACAACCGCATCTTGCTGGACGACGCTGACCCGTACGTGCACGGCTTCGTGGTGGGCTGAACATGGCAAAACCGCAGCAACACATCATCGTGGCCGGCGCCGGCATTGTCGGTATCGCCACCGCGCTGCAGCTGCAGCGTGCCGGCCACCGCGTCACCCTGCTGGACCGTGGCGAACCGGCGCGCGAAACCAGCTACGGCAACGCCGGCGCACTGGCGGTGAGCGACGTGATCCCGCTGGCCGAGCCCGGCGTACTGCGCAAGGTACCCGGCTGGATGCTGGACCCGCTGGGCCCGCTGGCGGTGCGCTGGCGCTACCTGCCCACGCTGGCACCGTGGCTGGCGCGCTTTGTGGCCGCCAGCCGGCCGCGCCGCGTGGCCGAGCTCACCCGCGCGCTGGCTGCGCTGCTGGGCCGCGTCAACGACGACTACGCACCACTGATCGCCCACGCCGGCCTGCAACACCTGTGGCGCCGCCACGGCAACCTGACGCTGTATCGCAGCCAGGCGGAATACCAGGCCACCCTGCCCGCCTGGCACACCAAGGCCGCGCATGGCGTGCAGTGGCAGCCGCTGGACCGCGCTGCGCTAGAGACTGCCTCGCCCGGCATTGCCACCGAATGGCAATACGCCGTGCAAGTGCCCGCCTGGTCGCACGTGGACGACCCGTACACCTTCAGCCGCGGTCTGTTTGATGCCTTCATGCGTGATGGCGGCTGTTTCGTACAGGACGAAGTCTTGCAGGTACGCCACAGCGGCGGGCAGTGCCAGGGGGTAGACACCGCCAGCCACGGCACGCTACAGGGCGACGCGGTCGTGATTGCCTGCGGCGTGTGGAGCGACCGCTTCGCCCACCAGGGCCACTACCGGCTGCCGCTGGAAAGCGAGCGCGGCTACCACGTGACGCTGCCGCACGCAGGCGTGGCGCTGCACCACTTTATCCAGTGTGCCAGCGAGAGCTTTGTGATTTTGCCCATGGCCAACGGCGGCCTGCGCCTGGCCGGCACCGTGGAGCTGGCCCACCGCGATGCCGCGCCAGACTGGCGGCGCGCCCACATCCTGCTGGACAAAGCACGGCGCATCGTCGGCGACTTCAGCACCAAGGACATGAGCGTATGGATGGGCAACCGGCCATCCTTACCCGATACCGTGCCAGTGATCGGCCCGGCGCCGGATGTGGCCGGCCTGTACTTTGCCACCGGCCACGGCCACCTGGGCCTGACGCTGGCAGCCACCACCGGCGCGCTGCTGGCGGCACAGATAGGCGGCCAGGCTTGCGGCATCGACATGGCGCCGTACCGGCTGAACCGTTTCTGAGCACGCGCACCGGCATGGGCGATTATTGACAATAGTTTGTATGCAAGTGGTGCAAGCCGGCGACAGGCGCCGCTAGCCACCGCACAGGCAACACCTTGTTTTACATAGGATTGATAAAAAAACCGGCTAGCCGGCCAGCAGGCACGCCACGTGCAATGCCACCGCCGCCTTACCGGCAATACCCGCCCGGCACCCCGCCGGGTAAATCGGCCGCGCTGCGGCCAACCTGGACCTTGTAACGAGAAATGGAGTGAACACATGAAGCAGCAACAACTGGCGGTATGGGTTGCCGGCGCAGTCCTGGCCATGTCGTCTCCGGCATTTGCCGACACCGTGGTGAAAATCGGCTTTGCCTCGCCGATGTCCGGCCCGCAGGCGCACTACGGCAAAGACAACGAAAACGCCACCCGCATGGCCATCGACGACCTCAACGCCAAGCCCATTACCGTGGCCGGCCAGAAAGTGAAATTCGAGCTGGTATCGGAAGACGACCAGGCCGACCCGCGCGTGGGCACCCAGGTGGCACAGCGGCTGATGGACGCTGGCGTAAAGGCGGTGATTGGCCACTTCAACTCCGGCGTATCCATCCCCGCCTCGCGCATCTATTCCGACGCAGGCATCCCGCAGCTGTCGGTCTCCACCAACCCGGCCTACACCACCAGCGGCTACAAAACCACCTTCCGCCTGGTAGGCAGCGACAGCCAGATCGGCGGCTCGCTAGGCCGCTACGCGGTGATGCAGCTTAAAGCGCAGCGCATCGCCGTGATTGACGACCGCACCGCCTACGGCCAGGGCATTGCCGACGAGTTCGTGAAGGCGCTGGCCGGCATGGGCAAAAAGCCGATCAAGCGCGAATACACCAACGACAAAGCCACCGACTTCACCGCCATCCTCACTGCGCTGAAAGCCCAGAACCCCGACGTAATCTTCTACGGCGGTGCCGATGCCCAGGCCGCGCCGATGGTACGCCAGATGAAACGCCTGGGCATGAAAGCCCGCCTGATGGGCGGCGATATGCTGAACACGCCCACCTTCATCCAGCTAGCCGGTGCAGACGCAGCGGGCCACTACTCGGCCGTGGCCGGTGGCGAGCTGGGCAGCCGCCCGGCCGGCAAAGACTTTGAAACCCGCTACAAGGCGCGCTTCAAACAGGATGTCGTGCTGTTGGGGCCGCAGTTTTACGATGGCGTGATGATCGTGGCCGACGCCATGAAACGCGCCAACAGCACCGAGCCGGCCAAGTTCCTGCCGCTGATCGCCAAAACCGCCTACAAAGGCGCCACGGCCGATTTCAGCTTTGACGCCGCCGGCAACCTGAAAAACGCACCGGTGACCATCTCCCAGGTAGAAGGCAACGACTGGAAAGTGCGGTCGGTCGTACAGTAAGCGGCCCGCTGCGGCCAACCTGGCCATACGGTAAAGGTTGGCCGCATGGCAAAGCACAAGGCCCCGCCAGCGGCGGGGCCTTGTTGCGTCACTACGCGCTAGGGCTGCAGCGGGGGCCACATGGCATCGGTATGCTGCTGCAGTACGCTCTGCACCCAGCCATGAAACAGCTGCACGCGGCGCGACAGCTGGCGGCGGTGCGGGTACACCAGATGCACCGGCAGCGCTGCCGGCAACGCCTGCGGCAGCACCGCCTGCAAGGCACCGCTGGCCAGGTGGTGCGCCACGTCGTAGCGCGGCACCTGTATCAGCCCCAGCCCCGCCAGCGCGCAGGCAATATAGGTTTCGGCATTGTCGGCGCTGGCGCGTACCGGCAGCAGCATGCTGCGCTCGGTTTCCCCCTCCTGCCAGCACCACGGCGCCTGGCGGCCACTGCTGCGCGATACATAGCCCACCATCACCTGCCTGGCCATGTCGGCCATATCCAGCGGCACGCCCTGTGCGGCCAGGTAGGCCGGGCTGGCACAGTTGACCATGGCAAAGTAGCCCAGCGGGCGCGCCACCAGGCTATCACCCTGCACACCCCCTACGCGCAGCGCACAGTCCACCCCTTCGCGCACCAGGTCTACCAGCCGGTCGCTGCTGCCTAGCTCTACCTGCAGCTTGGAGTACTGCGCCAGAAAACCGGGCAGCGCCGGTGCCAGCAGCCGCCGTGCTATACGGCTGGGCACATCTACACGCAGGCGGCCGGACACCAGGTCGTCCCGCGGGCGAAACTGCTGCTCCAGCTCTGCCATATCGGCAATCAGCGCCGCAGCCCGCTCGGCCAAGGCGTCGCCATCTTGCGTCAAGCTCACCTGGCGCGTGGTGCGGTGAAACAGCCGCACGCCCAACCGCTCTTCCAGCTGGCCCAGTGCCTGCGACACGGTGGCACGCGGCAGGCCCAGCTGCTGTGCCGCCAGGGCAAAGCTACCGCTTTCCTTGATACGCAGAAACACGCGCAGTTGATCGATACGGTCCATTGTTTGCGATTTACGGATAAACAAATCCGATACTACTTGTTTATTGTGATATTTCAATCATTCAACACTGGCGGCTCCCACCACAGCGTAACAAGGAGCCTCATATGTCTGATCTGCACAGTATTCGTGGCAAGGTAGTCCTGATCGCCGGCGGCGCCAAAAACCTGGGCGGTTTGCTGGCACGCGACCTGGCGGCGCACGGCGCCAAGGCAGTAGCCATCCATTACAACTCGCCGGCCAGCGCCGCCGACGCAGAAGCCACCGCCAGCGCCGTGCGCGCTGCCGGCGTGCAAGCTGTCACCCTGCAGGGCAACCTGACCACCGCCGCAGCCATTGAAAAGCTGTTTGCCGATACCGTGGCAGCGGTTGGCCGCCCGGACATTGCCATCAACACCGTGGGCAAGGTGCTGAAAAAGCCGATGGTGGATATCAGCGAGGCGGAGTACGACGAAATGAGCGCCGTTAACGCCAAGTCGGCGTTCTTCTTTCTGAAAGAAGCCGGCAAACAGCTGAACGACAACGGCAAGGTGTGCACCATCGTCACCTCGCTACTGGGCGCGTTCACGCCGTTTTACGCCTCTTATGCTGGTACCAAGGCCCCGGTAGAGCACTTCACCCGTGCTGCTGCCAAGGAGTTCGGCGCACGCGGCATTTCGGTGACTGCCGTCGGCCCCGGCCCGATGGATACGCCGTTCTTCTACCCGGCAGAAGGCGAAGAGGCCGTGGCGTATCACAAAACCGCCGCCGCGCTGTCGCCGTTCTCGCCCACCGGGCTAACCGATATCCAGGACGTCGTGCCGTTCATTCGCCATCTGGTCAGTGACGGCTGGTGGGTCACCGGGCAAACCATCCTGATCAACGGCGGCTACACCACCAAGTAAGTGCTGCGCCACGGCCTGGCCACAAGCCCGCAGCCGTGGCAAACCCGGCACACACCCTCCCGGCCCGCCAGGGCCGGGCCCTCGATGGAGCCCGCCATGAACCCGTACCAAGACCTGCTGGATACCCAGCAAGCGTTTTTTGCCAGCGGCGGCAGCAAAAGCGCCGCCTGGCGGCTGGATCAGCTGGACCGCATGGCCCGCCTGCTGCAAGACAACCAGGCGGCACTGTGCGACGCGCTATACCAGGACTTTCACAAGCCACCATTCGAGCAGCAGTTTGAAATCAGCGTACCGCTGGGGGTGATCGACTACTACCGCAGCCACCTGGCCACCTTGATGGCACCCCAGCAGGTGGCCATACCGCCGGGGCTGGAGGCCAGCGGCCACCGCGGCATGATCTACAAAGAACCCTACGGCAGCTGCCTGGTGATCGGCCCGTTCAACGCCCCCATCCTGCTACTGCTGGACCCGGCCATTGCCGCACTGGCCGCGGGCAATACCGTGGTACTGAAGCCGGCCAACACCACGCCCACCGTGGCCGCCCTGCTGGCCACGCTGATACCGCAGTACTTTGCGTCGGAGGCGGTCAGCATTGTGACTGGGGGGCGCGAGGAAATCGGCGCGCTGCTGGCCCTGCCCTTCGACTTCATTTTCTTTACCGGTAGCGCCAGCGTCGGCAAGGTGGTGATGCGCGCCGCCGCCGAGCACCTGACACCGGTGATTCTGGAGCTGGGCGGCCAGAACCCCACCATCGTGGACGAAACGGCCAACCTTACCGCCGCCGCCGAGCGCATTGCCTGGGGGCACAACGCCATCTCCGGCCAATGGTGCATCGCGCCGGGCTATGTCTGCGTGCAGCGCAGCGTGGCAGACGCCTTCATCGCCGAGCTGAAAGCCGCCATCGTACGCATGTACGGCAGCGACCCGCAGCACAGCCCGGACTTCGCCCGCATGATCTCCGAGCACGATACCGAACGCGTGGCCGGCTACATCCAGCCAGACAAGGTGGTGCATGGTGGCCGTTACAACGTAGCGGCACGCTATGTGGAGCCGACGGTGCTGTACCCCGCCAGCTGGGACGACCCGGCCATGCAGCAGGAAATCTTTGGCCCGGTGCTGCCGGTCCTGGTGTACGACGAGCTGGACAGCGTGCTGGCGCAGATTGCGCGCAAGCCCAAGCCGCTGGCGGCCTATTTGTTCAGCGAGCATGCCCCTACCGTGGAACGCTTTCTGGCGACGCTGTCGTTTGGCGGTGGCTGCATCAACCAGACCAACCTGCACTGCTGGATAGACAGCCTGCCTTTTGGCGGCGTGGGTTACTCCGGCATGGGCAAGTACTACGGGCAGGCCGGCTTCGATGCGCTATCCAACCGCAAGGGCATACTGCTTGGCCGCAGCGATGCCGAAATCGATGTATTCCCGCCCTACGCCGGCAAGGACATTGCGGCCAACCTGTCGGTATTCAGCTGGCCAGCTGGCGCAGATAATTAAGGAGAAAACATGCACGTTATTCTGGTAATCGCAGGCGGCTTCGGGCTGCTGGGTTTGTTTGTGCTGTTTGGCTGGCTATGGGGTGCCAACACAGCGGCCATGGCGCTGGCGGCAAAGGCCTTTGTACCGGTCTGGCTGGTGGTGGCGCTGGTGAATATGTGGGTAGGCGTTACCCACGCCGGCTACACGCTGCGCGAGGAGCTGCCCATCATGCTACTGGTGTTTGCCGTGCCAGCCGTGGCCGCAGCCGTAGCGGTGTATCTGCTGGCGCGCAGCTAGCCTGGCTGCGGCCAACCCTGGCGTATCGAGAAAGGTTGGCCGCATGGCCAAGCACAAGGCCCCGCCTGCGGCGGGGCCTTGCTGTTGGTGCGGCAGCCACCCGCATGACACGGGCGGCGGCAATACAGCGCTTACTTCAGGTCGAAACGGTCCAGCGTCATCACTTTGTCCCAGGCCCGCACGAAGTCGCGCACAAAGCGGGCTTCGCCATCCTGCTGGGCGTACACCTCGGCCAGAGCCCGCAGCTGCGAGTTGGAACCGAACACCAGGTCAACGCGGCTGGCCGTCCACTTCACGCTACCGCTGTCGCGGTCGCGGCCTTCAAAGCGGCTGGCTTCTTCCGAGGTCGGCGCCCACACGGTACCGATATCCAGCACATTGGCAAAGAAGTCGTTACTCAACACGCCAGGGCGCTGGGTGAAGACGCCATCCTGCACCCCACCGGCGTTGGCGCCCAGTACCCGCAGGCCGCCTACCAGCACGGTCATTTCCGGTGCGCTCAGCTTCAACAGCTGGGCCTTGTCCACCAGCAGCTGCTCGGCTGGCACGCGGAAAGCCTGCTGCTGGTAGTTGCGGAAGCCATCGGCCTGCGGCTCCAGTACGGCAAACGATTCCACGTCGGTGTGCTCGGCCAGCGCGTCCATGCGGCCAGCGGCAAACGGTACCGTTACGGCGTGGCCTGCCGCAGCAGCGGCCTGCTCGACAGCGGCGCCACCGGCCAGCACGATCAGGTCGGCCAGCGACACTTTCTTGCCGCCCTGCTGCGCGGCGTTAAAGCGCTGCTGAATGCCTTCCAGCACAGCCAGTACGCGGGCCAGCTGTGCCGGCTGGTTCACGGCCCAGTCTTTCTGCGGGGCCAGGCGAATGCGCGCACCGTTGGCACCACCACGCTTGTCGGAGCCGCGGAAGGTGGATGCAGACGCCCAGGCGGTAGACACCAGCTCGGCCACGCTCAGGCCGCTGGCCAGTACCTCGGCCTTCAGCGCGGCCACGTCGGCAGCGTCCACCAGTGCGTGGTCTACCGCCGGGATCGGGTCTTGCCAAATCAGGTCTTCTGCCGGCACTTCCGCCCCCAGGTACAGTGCTTTCGGGCCCATGTCGCGGTGCGTCAGCTTGAACCAAGCGCGGGCGAAGGCGTCGGCAAAGGCTTGCGGGTCCTGATGGAAGCGGCGCGCAATCGGCTCGTAGACCGGGTCGAAGCGCAGGCTCAAATCGGCCGTGGTCATCATCGGCGCGTGCTGTTTGCTGGCATCGTGCGCATCCGGAATCATGTGTTCCGGTTTCACGTTCTGTGCCACCCACTGGTGGGCACCTGCCGGGCTCTTGGTCAGCGCCCATTCGTAGCCGAACAGCATGTCAAAGTAGCCGTTATCCCAAGTGGTAGGGTTGGGTTTCCACGCACCTTCGATACCGCTGGTGGTGGTATGCACGCCCTTGCCGCTGCCCAGCTGGTTGATCCAGCCCATGCCCATGGCTTCCAGCGGGGCAGCTTCCGGCTCCGGGCCCACCAGGGCCGGGTCGCCGGCACCGTGCGCCTTGCCGAAGGTGTGGCCACCGGCCACCAGCGCCACGGTTTCTTCGTCGTTCATGGCCATGCGGGCAAAGGTTTCGCGTACGTCACGGCCGCTGGCTACCGGGTCGGGGTTGCCGTCCGGGCCTTCCGGGTTCACGTAGATCAGGCCCATTTGCACGGCGGCCAAGGGGTTGTCCAGCTCGCGGTTGCCGCTATAACGGCTGTTTTCTTTGTCGCTGGTGGCCAGCCATTGCTTTTCGCCGCCCCAGTAAATGTCTTCTTCCGGCTGCCAGATGTCGGCGCGGCCGCCACCAAAACCGAAGGTCTTGAAGCCCATGGATTCCAGCGCACAGTTGCCGGCCAGGATCATCAGATCGGCCCACGACAGCTGGTTGCCGTATTTCTGTTTGATCGGCCACAGCAGGCGGCGTGCCTTGTCGAGGTTGCCGTTGTCCGGCCAGCTGTTCAGCGGGGCAAAGCGCTGGTTGCCGGTACCGCCACCCCCCCGGCCGTCGGCGGTACGGTAGGTACCGGCACTGTGCCAGGCCATGCGGATGAACAGGCCACCGTAGTGGCCCCAGTCGGCCGGCCACCAGGCTTGCGAGGTGGTCATCAGCGCGTACAGGTCTTTCTTCACGGCGGCCAGGTCCAGCTGCTGGAAGGCTTCTGCATAATCGAAATCATCGCCCAGCGGGTTGGACGCTGGGGCGTGCTGGTGCAGGATGCCCAGGTTCAGCTGGTTGGGCCACCAGTCACGGTTGGCGCGGGCGCCAAAAGTGGCTTTGGTGGCAGAGGCGCTGTGGAAGGGGCATTTCTGTTCGGTGCTCATGCTGTCTCTCCTTGCTTGGGGTGTCTGTCTGACTTGGTGAGATCAGCATAGTTGCTTGTGGCCGGCATGACTATTGAATTGATTTAATCAAAGCAATGGAAATTTACTATCGCATAGCCAGCGGCAATAACAAAGAGACAAAAAACCCCGCCACACGGGCGGGGCTGCCTTGGGCTACGGGCGACTGGCTTAGCCTTTCAGCACCTCGGCCATGGCGTCGGCCACGTATTCCACGTTGCGGCTGTTCAGGCCGGCCACGCACATGCGGCCCGAGCGCACCAGGTACACGGCGAACTCTTCGCGCAGGCGGTCTACCTGCTGCGGGCTCAGGCCGGTGTAGCTGAACATGCCGCGCTGCTTGATAAAGTAGCTGAAATCACGGCCCGGCACCTTGGCGCTCAGCACTTCGTACAGCTTCTGGCGCATGGCCTTGATGCGCACGCGCATCTCGGTCACTTCGCCTTCCCACTCGGTGCGCAGTGCCGCGTCGTTCATCACGATGGCAGTCACCTGGCCGCCGTGGGTAGGCGGGCTGGAGTAGTTGCGGCGTACGGTGGCCTTCATCTGGCCCAGTACGCGGCCAGCTTCTTCAGCGGTACCGCACACCACGGACAGGCCGCCACAGCGCTCGCCGTAGAACGACAGGTTTTTGGAGAACGAGTTGCTCACCACAAAGCTCACGCCGGCTTCAGTCATGGCACGGATGGCAAAGGCGTCGTCGTCCAGGCTATCGCCAAAACCCTGGTAGGCAATGTCCATGAACGGCAGCAGGTCGCGTGCTTTTACCACCTCGATCACCTTGCGCCATTGGTCTTTGTCCAGGTCCACACCGGTAGGGTTGTGGCAGCACGGGTGCAGCAGCACGATGGTTTTGGCGGGCAGCTGGCTAAAGCAGGCGACCATGTCGTCAAACTTCACCCCGCCGGTAGCGGCGTCGTAGTACGGGTAGTCGTGCACGGTAAAACCGGCACCTTCGAACATGGCGCGGTGGTTGTCCCAGGTAGGGTTGCTTACCCATACATCCACGTTGGGGAAATAGCGCTTGAGCAGGTCGCCGCCAATCTTCAGCGCGCCGGAGCCGCCAATGGTCTGGATCGTGGCGATGCGGCCAGCCTGTACGGCTTCGTGCTGTGCGCCCCACAGCAGCTGCTGCACGGCGGTACGGTAGTTGGCCGCGCCTTCCATGGGCTGGTAGCTGCGCGGGCCGGCTTCGGCCACGCGGCGCGCTTCGGCTTTTTGTACCGACGGCAGCAGCGGAATGCGGCCTTCTTCGTCGTAATACAGGCCGATACCCAGGTTTACTTTCGGGCTGCGGGTGTCCTTGTTGAAGGTTTCCACCAGCGTGAGGATGGGGTCGCCTGCATAGGCTTCAACGTGTGCAAACATGATCTTGTGGTTTCTCTCTCTAACGTCTGGTACCGCGCAGGACGCAGTACACGGGGGTATCCGTCGATAAAAGTAACACAACCGCGCCAGCACGCCAGACCACCGCCCAAAAAAGAATAAAATGCGCAATGAAATATCAATTTATTGCAAATAAATAGCACCTCACCACCACCAAACCCCAGACAGAAACGACTGAATTCCATCAGTGATGCCAGCACACTGATGCACACCCTCTGTACATTGGCTAGAAGACAGCGTGCCATCTGGCGATGCCGCCAAGGCAAATAAAAAAGCCAGCTCGCAAGCTGGCTTTGGTACGACTGCGACAGGTAGCTTAGAAGCTTACCTTCATGCCTACGCCCAGACCTGTCGGGTTGGAGCCTGCACCCACACCGCTCAGGCCAGCACCGCCGAAGGTACGGGTAGCCGCGTCTTCGTTGGTGATACGGCTGTAGTAAGCGTAGGTTTGAGTACGCTTGGAAAGATCGTATATGGCACCCAGGGTCACTTGGTCGGCACCGTCTTTAGCGCCAGACTTGGACTCGCCCATGGTAGCGTAAACCAGACCTACGGCAACTTTACCGAATTTCTGCTCGGCACCAACAGTCCAGGCGGACTGTTTCAGGTCACCGGTAGATTGTTCGTTTTTCTCGTGCTCGTAGCCCAAGCTCAGCTTGGTATCGTCAAACTTGTAACCCAGCGACAGCTTCATGAAAGACTGGTCCAGATTCGTATTACCCACTACAGCGTTTTTCTGCTGCTGTACGTCATAACCCAAGCCTGCACTCAGGCCATCCATAGTGTAGCTGGCTGCTAGGCTCCAGCGAGCCTTGTTGGTGCGGGCGCCGCCAACCGTGGTACGGGCTTCGTCAAAACCATAGGAAGCACCTGCCTGCAAACCGCTGTAGGTTTTGGTGTAATAGTGGATGGAGTTCTGCATGCGTGTATCACCACGGCAATACACTGCCGAGGGGACACAAATGTCAGCAATGGTCTCAACCATGGTATTCACCATGCCTGCCTTGGCGATGGACTTATACACGGAATCATTGTGACCCAGCAGGATGCGGCCGAAATCACCTTCTAAGCCGACAAAGCTGTTACGGGTAGCAAAAGTACCTTTACGGGTGCCACCATCGTCCATGGAGATTTCCTGCTCGATCTGCCACAGCGCTTTCATGCCGTTGCCCAGATCATCAGAGCCTTTGAAACCCAGTTTGGAGGTATTCGACGAAACACGGCCAACGGATTGCAAGTCGTTCGCAGCATTGGTAGCGCCAGTAGCCTTCACCGTTTCAACGGAGGTGCTGATAGCGCCGTAAATGTTAACGTCGGCCATGGCAAAAGGTGCGGCCAGCGTGGAAGCAACTGCAACAGCAAGCATTCTCTTTTTCAGCACAATAAAACTCCTGCAGTAAGGTGGAAACGAAAAGTGTGAAGCACACATGCCGCCTACTTTACCGACCAAATGTTTAAAAAGGGTTAAAACGCCATGGCATAGTACGTAGACAGCGCACCCGACAGCAAGCTTAGTCAAACAGCCCCTAAAAATCGGACTCGGCACCACATCGCTGAATTAATACAGCTTACTGATCAATAACTTAAAAACTTCAATACACTTCAAATCGCAATGAGCATAACATAGCCAAAATATACAAATAATGCATCGATTCTATAACGCTACATTTTTGCAAAATGTGTAGTAAAGCCACTACATTTTTGGAGTATTTACTCTTTTCTTCCCGTTTTGAAGTCGTGACACACACGGAACTCACGCCACCGCCACCTGCGGATCAGCCACTGGTATCACGTTCATCGCATGCTCCACCACCTCACCCAGAATGATCACCGCCGGGCTGGCCAGGCCGCTGGCGGCCACATCATCCTGCAAATGCTGCAGCGTGGTCACCAGGTGCTGCTGCTCAAGGCAGCCTGCTCGGTGCACTACGGCTACCGGCAAGTTGGCCGCAAACCCGGCGGCCAACAGCTGCGGCACCAGCTGCGGCAAGCCGGCCATGCCCATGTAACAGACCACGGTGAGCCGGCTGTGCGCCAAGGCAAGCCAGTCTGGCTGGCTGCCATCCTGCGTGTGAGCGGTCACCAGCGCCACGCCACGTGCCACGCCACGATGGGTCAGCGGCAGGCCCAGGTCGGCGCCGGCGGCAAAACCGGCCGTAATGCCGTTGACCGCCTCTACCGCCACGCCGCGCTCGGCCAGCCACGCCCATTCCTCGCCGCCGCGGCCAAAGATGAACGGGTCGCCGCCTTTCAGCCGCGCCACCTGCCGCCCCTGGCGGGCGTAGCGGGCCATCAGCCGCAAAATGAAGGCTTGTGGCGTGGACTTGCAGCCACCACGCTTGCCCACCGGCACGATACGGGTGCCGGGGCGGGCAAAATCCAGGATATCGCGCCCTACCAGGTCGTCCACCAGCCAGACGTCGCAAGCCTGCAGCACGCGCAATGCCTTGAGCGTGAGCAGCTCCGCGTCACCGGGCCCCGCGCCAACCAACCATACCTTGCCATTCATGCTGCATTCCTTTCTGCGTCCGCGCCCAGGGTTCGGGCCGCTTTGCACGATACATCAAGCCAAAAGTTCTGCCAGACCGTTTTCTTATAACCAAATAGCTTCATAACAATCGCTATACCGTGGCGCGCTGGCATAGCCGCTTCAGCTCCGGCACACAGCTGCCGCAGCCGGTACCGCAGCGCAGCTCGCGCTGCAGGCCAGCCACGTCCAGCCCGCGTGCCACGCCCGCCACGATGGCGTCTTCGCGCACGCCCTCGCAGCTGCACACCACACGCGCCAGTGCCACGCCGCCGGCCCTGCCCTGCAGCAAGGCGGCGAGGCTGGCCGGTGGCTGGCCGCCATCCAGCCAGGCGCTCAGCGCAGGCGCCGCCGCCGTATCACCCGCCAGCAGATAGCCCAATGGCTGGCGTGCGGCCAACCATACGCGGCGCAGCACGCCACGCGCCGGGTCGTCAAACGCGGCCAGCACGGCACCGGGCGGCTGCAATACGCTAGCCAGCTGCTGCAGTACCGCAAGCGATGGTGCCTCGGCCGCGGCCAGCTCTAGCTGCAGGCCTGGCTGCCCAGCCAGGCTGATGGCCACCGCCACGGCGTAAGGGAAGCCTTCACGCAACGCGTCCAGCGGCGGGCGCAAGTTGGCCGCATCACCCCGTACTTGCAGCGACGCACGCCACGGCAGCCGCGCTGGCACCACGCTGACGGCAGCCAGCTTCAGCTCCGGCTGCTGCGACAGCGGGTCTACGGCACGGCTAGCCAGCGCGTTGATGCCCAGCCCGCCCAGCGTGGCGCTGCCCCAGTGCATGGGTACGAACACCACGCCGGGGCGCAAGCCGTCGTCGGCCACCACTGGCAGCACCACGCTGCCGCGCTTGTTGCGCAGCGTGGCCAGCATGCCGGCCTGCAGGCCGTGGCGGGCCATGTCACGCGGGTGCATGGCCAGCTGCGGCAGCGCCACATGGCGGTTTAGCGCCGGTACCAGCGCGGTGCGGCTCATGCTGTGCCAGTGGTCGCGCAGGCGGCCGGTGGTCAGGCGTAGCGGAAAATGCGCTGATACTTTGTCGGCCGGTGCTTGCCAGCCGATATCGACAAAGCGAGCGCGGCCGCTGAGTGTGGGGTAGACGCCATCGCCGTACAGGCGGCTGCGGCCAACCTGGCCGTCAAACGGCCACTGCTGCGGCCCGAGTTGATCCAGCAGCGCGTAATCCAGCTGGCTGTAGTCCAGGTCGCGCCCGGCGGTGGCGGCGGCGTGCTCGGCGAACACCGTCGCCGCGTTGGCAAAGGTAAACAAGCTCTCCCGTTCCGGCGCGATGGCAGCGGCCAGGCGCTGCGCCACAGCGGCCACAATGCGCCAGTCCTCGCGTGCCTGCCCTGGGGGTGGCAGCGCGGCGCGTACGCGGCTGATGCGGCGTTCGCTATTGGTCATGCTGCCGTCTTTTTCCGGCCAGGTGGCGGCTGGCAGCACGATGTCGGCAAACGGCAGCGTGTGGCTGCTGGCAAAGGCTTCTTGCACGATGACGCAGTCCACTTTTTGCAAGGCTTCGCGCACCAGGGTTTGGTCCGGCAGCGAAAAAGCCGGGTCGGTACAGGCTATCCACAACAGCTTGATGTGCCCGGCCGCGGCGGCCTCGAACAGCGCCACCGCCGGCAGGCCAGGGTTGGCCGGCAACGCGGGCACGCCCCACAGCGCAGCCACCTCGGCGCGGTGTGCCGCGTCGGCCGGGTCGCGGTGGCCGGGCAGCACGGTGGCCAGGCCGCCTACCTCGCGCCCGCCCATGGCGTTGGGCTGGCCGGTAAGCGAAAACGGCCCGCTACCGGGGCGGCCGATGTGGCCGGTGGCCAGGTGCAGGTGGATCAATGCGGCGTTTTTGTCGCTGCCGTTGCTGTACTGGTTTAGCCCCATGGTGTAGCAGGACAGCGTGGCCGGGCTGGCGGCAAACCAGCGCGCGGCGGTGACAATATCGTCTTCGTGCACGCCGCACAGCTGGCTGGCGGCGCGCGGCGTGTACTCGCGCAGGCGCGCCCGCAGCGCGGCAAAGCCTTCGGTGTGCTGTGCAATGTAGTCGCGGTCGATCAGGTCTTCCCAGATCATCACATTGAGCATGGCGTGAAACAGCGCCACGTCGCTGCCGGGCAGCACTGGCAGGTACAGGTCGGCCAGGCTGACTGTGTCTGTGCGGCGCGGGTCGACCACAATGATTTTCATGGCAGGGTTGGCCGCACGCGCTGCCTCCAGCCGCCGAAACAGCACCGGGTGCGCCACCGCCATATTGGAACCGGCAATAAACACGCAGCCGGCGTGGTCGAAGTCTTCGTAGCAGGAGGGCGGCGCGTCGGCGCCCAGCGTGCGCTTGTAACCGGCTACTGCGCTGGACATGCATAGCCGCGAGTTGGTATCGATATTGTTGGTACCCACCAGGCCGCGCGCCAGCTTGTTGAACAGATAGTAGTCTTCAGTGAGCAGCTGGCCGGACAGATAAAAACCCACCGCATCCGGGCCATGCTGCGCGATGGTGGCGGCCAGCTGGTGGCTGACGGCGTCCAGCGCACTGTCCCAGCTCACCGGCTGGCGCGCTTCGTCCTTGCCGGTGCGCAGCTGCGGCTGCAGCAGGCGGCTACCCGTCACGCCCACGGTCTGCCCCAGCGTGCGGCCCTTGCTGCACAGGCGGCCAAAGTTGGCCGGGTGCTGCGGGTCGCCCGCCACACCCAGGCTGCCATCGGCCTGCGGGCTGAGCAGCACGCCGCAGCCGGTGCCGCAGTAGCAGCACACGCTGGCGATGGCGCTGCCGGGTTCGCTTATGGCATTCATGCTCGCTCCTTGCGGCCAACCTGGCCGCGTTCAGTCCAGCGCCAGGTAGACGGTGCCGTCTTGCAGCTTCAGCGCAATGTGGCCGCTACAGCCTTCGTCCGGCGCGCAGGCCTGGCCGGTGGCCAGGTCGATGTGCCAGTTGTGCAGCGGGCAGGCCACGCGGTGGCCGGACACGATGCCCTGCGACAGCGGCCCGCCTTTGTGCGGGCAGCGGTCCAGCAGCGCAAAGGCCTGGTCGTCGATGGTGCGGAACACGGCAATGTCGACCTGCCCTGCCCGTTTCAGTACCCGCGCGCCCTGCGCCGGGATGTCTGCCAGGCGGCAGACGGCTTTCCAGTTGTTCATGGTTGGTTTCCTTTTTTGGCCACGAAAACACACGAAAGAACACGAAAAACGGCACGGCATTGCCGATGCCCATCGCGACGAGGCTGGCATGACAGCCAGTGTCAGTACCGCGCCAACCGGCTTGTGCATTTTTCCGTGCGGTCGGTGTGCTTCCGTGGCGACATCAGATTTTCTACACCGTCAAGGGCGCAAACTCGTGCTGCGCCACGCCGCCGGCGTAGCGTTCGGCCCACGGGTCTTGCTCGAACGACAGCGCAAACTTCAGCCGTGCGTACAGCTCGCTGCGGCCAACTGCATCGTCCAGCACGCGCTGTTTGATGTAGTCCATGCCCACCCGCTGCAAAAAGTGCACGGTGCGTTCCAGATAAAACGCCTCCTCGCGGTACAGCTGCAGGAAGGCGCCGCTGTACTGCATCACCTCGTCGTGCGTTTTTACCTTGCAGAAAAACTCGGCCACCTCGGTCTTGATGCCGCCGTTGCCACCGATGTACAGCTCCCAGCCGGAATCCACGCCGATGATGCCCACGTCCTTGATGCCGGATTCGGCGCAGTTGCGCGGACAGCCGGATACCGCCAGCTTCACCTTGGCCGGGCTCCACATGCCGAACAAGTCTTTTTCCAGGTCGATACCCATCTGCGTGGAGTCTTGGGTGCCAAAGCGGCAGAACTCGCTGCCAACACAGGTTTTCACCGTGCGTAGGCTTTTGCCGTAGGCGTGGCCGGACGGCATGTCCAGCTCGCGCCATACCGCTGGCAGGTCTTCTTTCTTTACCCCCAGCAGGTCGATGCGCTGGCCGCCGGTGACCTTTACCATCGGGATGGCGTATTTGTCGGCTACGTCGGCAATGCGTCGCAGCTCGGCAGGGTTGGTCACCCCGCCCCACATGCGCGGGATCACCGAGTAGGTGCCGTCTTTCTGGATGTTGGCGTGCACGCGCTCGTTGATGAAGCGTGCCTGCGGGTCGTCTGCGGCTTCGCCCGGCCAGGTAGAAATCAGGTAATAGTTCACCGCCGGGCGGCAGCTGGCGCAGCCATCGGGGCTACGCCAGCCCAACACACGAAAGGCCTCGGCCAGGCTGGTGAGGTGCTGTTCGCGGATGGCGGCCCGCAGCTGGCCGTGGGTGATGTCGCTACAGCCGCATATGGGCTTTTCCGACTTGGGCTTCACGTCGGCGGCGCCGCCCACGCAGCTGATCAGAATCTGCTCCACCAGCCCGCTGCACGAGCCGCAGGAGCTGGCGGCTTTGGTGTGCTTCTTGATGTCGTCCACAGTAAACAGGCCTTTTTCCTGAATGGCCTTGACGATGGTGCCTTTGCACACGCCGTTGCAGCCGCACACCTCGGCCTCGTCCGGCAGGCCGGCAGCACGGTTCTGCCCCTGGTGGCCGGTATCGCCCACTGCGCCTTCGCCCAGCATCAGCTGATCGCGGATAGCGTGCACCGGCTGCTGCTCGCGAATCAGGCGGAAATACCAGGCGCCGTCGGCGGTATCGCCAAACAGGCAGGCGCCCACCAGCTTGTCGTCTTTGATGACCAGCCGTTTGTAGATGCCGGCCATCGGGTCGGACAGCGTGATGTCCTCGCAGCCGTCGCCGCCCATGAAGTCACCAGCAGAAAACACGTCCATGCCGGTGACTTTGAGCTTGGTGCTGGTAGCGGCCGGTACATAACGGGCAATGCCCAGGCTGGCCAGATGGTTGGCCGCCACCTTGGCCATGTCGAACAGCGGCGCCACCAGGCCGTAGCTGACACCACGGTGGCTCACGCACTCGCCCACGGCGTAAACGCGCGGGTCGAAGGTTTGCAGGTGGTCGTTTACCACCACGCCACGGTTGCAGTGCAGGCCGCTGGCCTGCGCCAAGGCGTCGTTAGGGCGAATGCCCACGGCCATTACCACCAGCTGCGCCGGTACGCTCTCGCCATCCTTGAACTGCACCCCGGCCACGCGGCCATCGGGCCCGGCTACCAGCGCGGCGGTTTGCTTTTGCAGCAAGAAGCGCAGGCCCTTGGCCGCCAGGCTCTGCTGCAGCAAGTTGGCCGCGGTGCGGTCCAGCTGGCGCTCCAGCAGCCATTCGCCCAGGTGCACCACCGTTACCTGCATGCCGCGCGCCAGCAAGCCATTGGCCGCCTCCAGCCCCAGCAGGCCGCCGCCGATCACCACCGCGTGGCGATGGTTGGCCGCCGCATCAATCATGGCTTGTACGTCGGCAATATCGCGAAACGTCACCACGCCGGGCAGGTCATTGCCCGGCACCGGCAAGATAAACGGGCTGGAGCCGGTGGCCAGCAGCAGCCGGTCGTAAAGCACGCTGCTGCCGTCAGCGGTGTGTACCAGGCGGCGGCCGCGGTCCAGCGCCACCACTGGCTGGCCCAGGTGCAGGGTAATGCCGTGCGTGGCGTACCAGCTTTCCTCGTTCAGCATGATATCGGGCAGGGTTTGTTCGCCGGCCAGCACCGGCGACAGCATGATGCGGTTGTAGTTGGCGTGCGGCTCGGCACCGAATACGGTGATGTCGTAGGCGTCTGGCGCCAGCGCCAGCAGCGCCTCCAGCGTGCGCACACCTGCCATGCCGTTGCCCACCATGACCAGTTTGGGTTTGTTCATTGCCTTGCGTCCTTTCCAGCCGGCTGCGCCACCGCGGCGTTGCTGCGGCACGGCCAAAAAAAAAGCCCGCCACCGTGGGCACCCCCACGGTAGCGGACTTCCTTGTCCCGCTCTTGCGCCGCCATTGGCGCAAGAGACCTTTGCGTATACTGGCTACAGCAACTGCCGTGCCAGCCTGGCAGTACTGTTTCAGCCGCTTTTGCGGCCAACCCTGCCTAGCCCTGGTGCAGCGCCGCACCAGTTTGCTGCATGCCGGCCTGATTGCCCCGAGGCGGCGCAGCCAGACATGCCGATGAAAAAACCGGGCACGGGGCCCGGTATCAACGCGCTTGGCGGGACAAACTGTTTCCGGCTAAGCCGCTTCCCGCTTGTGCTTCTGGTATAGAAAGTCCAGCACCGCGCTGCGGCAGGCGTGGTAGGCCGGGTCGCTGGCTAGCGCCAGACGGTTGCGCGGGCGTGGCAGGTCTACTTGCAGGATTTCGCCTACCGTGGCCGCCGGGCCGTTGGTCATCATCACGATACGGTCGGACAGCAATACGGCTTCGTCCACGTCGTGCGTCACCATCACCACCGTGCTGCCGGTTTTTTCCACAATCTTGACCATCTCGTCCTGCAGGTTGGCGCGGGTCAGCGCGTCCAGGGCGCCGAATGGCTCGTCCATCAGCAGCACCTTGGGCTCCATGGCCAGCGCACGAGCAATGCCCACGCGCTGCTTCATGCCGCCCGATATCTCGTGCGGGTGCTTGTCGCGGGCGTGCTGCAGGCCCACCAGTGCCAGGGCTTCTTCGGTACGGGCGGCCAACTGTAGCTTGCTTTCCTTGGCACCAAACACGCGCTCTACCGCCAGCAGGATGTTGCCGTAGCAAGTCAGCCACGGCAGCAGGCTGTGGTTCTGGAACACCACGGCGCGCTCGGGGCCGGGGCCGTCGATCTCGCGGCCATTGCACAGCGCTATGCCATCGCTGGGGTCCAAGAGGCCGGCGATGATGTTCAGCACGGTGGATTTACCACAGCCGGAGTGGCCGATCAGCGACACGAACTCGCCCTGGCGTATGGTCAGGTTCACGTCTTGCAGCGCTACGAAGCGGCCTTTTTTGGTATCGAAATGCTTGCGGATGTTTTCCAGCTCGACAAAGCGGTCCATATCAGTTCTCCTGCCCGAAGCTGGCCTTGCGCGCCAGCCATACCAGAGCCTGCTCCAGCAGCAAGCCCACCAGCCCCACCACAAAGATGGCGATCAGGATGTGCTCCACGTTCAGGTTGTTCCATTCGTCCCATACCCAGAAGCCCAGGCCCACGCCGCCAGTGAGCATCTCGGCGGCCACAATCACCAGCCAGGCGGTGCCCACTGCCAGGCGCACGCCGGTAAGCATGTGCGGCAGCGTGGCGGGCAGCAGGATGACGGTGAACACCTTCCACTCCGATAGCCGCAGTACGCGCGCCACGTTCAGGTAGTCTTGTGGTACGGCGCGCACACCGGCGGCGGTGTTGAGGATCATCGGCCAGATGCTGGAGATAAAGATGACCCAGATCGACGCCGGGCTAGCGGCCTTGAACACCAGCAAACCAATGGGCAGCCAGGCCAGCGGGCTTACCGGGCGCAGCAGGCTGATCACCGGGGCCGTCATGCGCGCCAGAAAGTCGAAGCGCCCGATCAGGAAGCCCAGCGGAATACCCACCAGCGCCGCCATGCCAAAGCCCATGCCGACACGCCCCAGCGACATCAGGATGTTCCAGCCTATGCCCTGGTCGTTGGGGCCGTTCTGGTAGAAGGGGTCGGCAAACAGCACGCGCGCCGACGCCCAGGTGCTGACCGGGCCGGGCAAGCTGCCGCGGCTCAGCTGCGACACCAGCGTCCACAGCAACAGAAAAGCCAGCAGGCCCAGCAGCGGCGGCACCACGGCACGCAGCAGCGGTACCACCGGCGCCAGCCAAGGGGTGGCGGCCAGGCGGGCCGCCGGCGATACCGTCTTGCGGCGGCGCGGCAGCGGCAAGTTGGCCGCAACGGGTTTGGCAACAGTCATGTCACACCTCCTCAGGCCTTGATCTTGAAGCTGGCGGCGTAGGCGGCCGGGTTCTTGCCGTCCCACACCACCCCGTCTATCAGCTTGCTGCTGCGCATGTCACTGGCGGGCACCGGCACGCGGGCCATGGCGGCGGCGTCTTTATAGATGGCGGTCTGGTTGATTTGCTTGGCCACGCCCAGGTAATCGGGGTCGGCTTTCAAGAGGCCCCAGCGCTTGTGCTGGGTCAGGAACCACATGCCGTCGGACAGATAGGGGTAGTTGACCTTGCCGCCGTCGAAGAACTTCATCAGCTTGGGGTCTTGCCATTTTTTGCCCAGGCCGTCTTCGTAAACGCCCAGGAAGCGGCCTTCTATCACCGGCTCTGGCGCGTTGACGTAGGCTTTGTCGGAAATCAGCTTGGCCACGGCGGCGCGGTTTTTCACGTCGTCGATGTAGCGCGAGGCTTCCAGCAGCGCCGCCACCAGTGCGCGGGCGGTGTTGGGGTTCTGCTTTACCCAGTCGCCGGTAGTGCCCAGCACTTTTTCCGGGTGATCGGGCCAGATCTGCTGGCTGGTGGCCACGCTAAAACCGATGCCGTCGGCGATGGCGCGGGCGTTCCATGGCTCGCCCACACAGTAGCCGTCCATATTGTCTACCCGCATATTGGCCACCATCTGCGGCGGTGGCACCACGATGGTTTTCACGTCCTTGAGCGGGTTCACGCCGTGTGCGGCCAGCCAGTAATACAGCCACATGGCGTGGGTGCCGGTGGGGAAAGTCTGGGCAAAGGTGTATTCGCGCGGCTCGGCCTTGATCAGCTTGGCCAGTGCCGGGCCGGTGGTGGCGCCCTTGTCTTTGAGCTGGTTGGAAAGCGTGATGCCCTGGCCGTTCTGGCTTAGCGTCATCAGTACGGCCATGTCTTTCTTGGGGCCGCCCACGCCCAGGTGCACACCGTAGATCATGCCGTACAGCGCGTGCGAGGCGTCCAGCTCGCCGTTCACCAGCTTGTCGCGCACCGCCGCCCAGCTGGCCTCTTTGGAAGGCACGATGGTGATGCCGTATTTCTTGTCGAAGCCCATTTTGGCGGCCACGATGACCGAAGCACAGTCGGTGAGCGGGATAAACCCCACTTTGACCTCGGTTTTTTCCGGTTTGCCTACAGGGGCAGCCAGCGCAGGCAGGATAAAGCCGGCAGGCAAGGCGGTAGAGGCCATCAGTGACAAGGCTCCCTTGAGAAAGTCGCGGCGGGCGTTGGCCGCAGTGGGGGGGGTGTCGGGGTGTTGACGCTGTTTCATGGTTTGCTCCTAGCGGTAGCCACAAAAGAAAAGCGTCCGTCGCCCTCTCATCAGAAAGGGCAACGGACGCCGTTGTCCGTACTCCCAGGCTTGCGCCGCCGTTGGCACCTTCCTGTTGAATGTTCTGGCGCTACCTTGCGCCTGCTGTCACATGAGCAAGCGTCGTGCCAGCCTGAAAACCTGCTTTTACTACCACGCCCGCGGTTTTGTGCACCGCAATAGCGCACCACGCACCAGCGCGGCTCAGCTTTGCAGCCATTCGGCCAGGCTGATGATTTCTTGCGCCACGTCGGCCAGGCGTTTTTGCTGCTGCATTGCCCGCTCCCTCAGCTGTTTATAGGCAGCCTGCTCGTCCAGGTTTTTCATCTGCATCAGCACGCCCTTGGCTTTTTCGATGATCTTGCGCTCGGCCAGCTGCTGCTGGGCGCTAGCCAGCTCGCTACGCCGTGTCTGCTCCAGCTGGTGGCGCTCGATGGCCACCTCCAGCAGGGGCTGGATGCGCGCCGCCTCCACACTGCCCACCACATAGGCCGCCACCCCGGCCGACAGCGCTGCGCGGATGGTGTCGCGGCGGCTGTCGTCGGTAAACATCACCACCGGCTGGCCATGGCGCGCGCCCATCACGCACACCTGCTCCAGCATGTCGCGCGAGGGTGCGTCGCTGTCGATCAGCACCACGTCGGGCCGCGCGGCAGCCAGCATGTCGGCCAGCTGCAGGTTGGCCGCCACCTCGGCCACCACGCGCACGCCCGCTGCCGCCAGCGCTTCTTTCAGCGCGGCGGCCTTGCCGGAGCCATCGTTGACCAGCATCACGCTTAACATGAGTAACCTGTCTTTGGAGTGTATTAGCCATAAAAGCAGCAAGGTCTGTGCCATGCCACTGACAACACGCTGGCAGCAGGGCCGCGCTACACTGGCGGCATGAGCACATGCTGCAGGCTGCGGGCATTACTGACGTGGCCAACTTGCGCGAGCTGGGCGCCGTGGCAGCCTACCTGCAGGTAAAGCGCAGCGGCCAGCACGCCAGCTTGAACCTGCTGTGGGCGCTGGAGGGCGCCCTGAGCGGGCGCAGCTGGCAAGCTGTCGCCCGCGAAGACCGCCTGGCTTTGTTACTGGCACTGGAAGACCTGGAGAAAACACATGACTGAACCGATACGCTGCGGCTGGTGCGGCACCGACCCGCTGTATGTGGCCTACCACGACCACGAGTGGGGCCGCCCGGTACACGACGACCACAAGCTGTTCGAGATGCTGATACTGGAAGGCGCGCAGGCCGGGCTGTCGTGGATTACCATTCTGCGCAAGCGCGAGCACTACCGCCGCGTGTTTCACGACTTCGACCCGGTGAAGGTGGCGGCCATGACCGACGCCGATGTAGAACGCCTGCTGCAGGACCCGGGCATCGTGCGCAACCGGCTAAAGGTCAACAGCGCCATTCGCAACGCACGGGTGTTTCTGGCCATGCAGCGCGAACACGGCAGCTTTGCCGCCTGGCTGTGGGCGCAGGTAGGTGGCCAGCCATTGCTAAACCACTGGGCCACGCTGGCAGAGGCCCCGGCCAGCACGCCGCTATCGGACAGCATCAGCAAGGCGCTGAAAAAGGCCGGCATGAATTTTGTCGGCAGCACAGTGATCTACGCCTTCCTGCAGGCTACCGGCGTGGTCAACGACCACCTGGCAAGCTGCCACTGCCACCCGGCCAAGCACCCGTAAGCGGCTCAGTGCCAGGGGTTGGCCGCCAGCAGCCGGGCGTAGCTGCCATCGCGCTGGATCTGGCCGATGGCCTGGTTAAGCTGTGTCAGGCTAAGTGGCGACGCTGGCGACAGCGCACACTGCGCCCGCACACGGTGCAGCACCTGCGGCGGGTTCAGCGGCAGCTTGGGGAAATCATGCTGCAGGTAATAGCGTAGCGCCGCCTCACCCACGATGGCGTAATCGTAGCGGCCCGCCAGCAGCTTTTGCAGATTGGCCTTCACCGACGCACTATCGCTGCGCACAAACTGCTGCTCCAGGATCTGTTCCACCCTGGGGTAACGGTAGCCGCCCAGCGTGCCGATAGGCTTGCCGGCCAGCTGGGTAATGCTGTCCAGCGGCGCCACCCGTGTGCTGCTGATCAGCAAATCGCTGACGTCAATAAACGGCGTACTCCAGCGAAACGGGCCCGGCAGCCATTCGGGGATATAACCGCACAGCACATCCGCCTTGCCTGCTTGCAGTGCCTGGGCCAGGCGCTTGCGTGGCAGACTCAGGTAGCGCACCGGGCGTTTCAATTTTTGCGCCAGCAAGGCCCCCAGCGACGACTGAAACCTTGCACCGGATTCCGTCAGGCCCTCGGATACCGGTTTCTCCCTTAACAACACCCGCAATGGCTGCGTGGTAGCCTGCGCGGGCCATACCAGCCCCGCCAGCACCGCTGCGGCCAACCCTAGCCTGGCCACATGGCCGGCCAAGCCCCTGTTTTTTATCTTCGTCATGGCAGCCCTCCTTGGTACAGCCTTGCTGGTATACGCCACGGCCCAAGCTGTCGCCAGAAGCATTTAGGGCTTCGATAATTGTTTTTTCCACCGGTTTGCCCCCGCACCCGCCCGCCATGCCAGACACAAAGACAGCGGGGAAAGATATGCCTGATGCACCGGCGGTAGCAGACGAAAACCGCGCATCCCATCTTCATAGCCAGCCGCAGCCCCCCTGCTTTGCTGATGCCGACAGCCGGCATGATGTAGCCTGCAACCAGCTAGCCAAGGCACCGCGGCCAACACGCGGCGCGGTTTTTATCGTGACCCTGCAGCAAGGCACACTGCCGCTAGCTAAACAATGGAGCACACCCATGCACAAGCGTACTTTCCTGCAGCTGGCCGCCCTGTCGCTGGCCAGCACCGCCCTGGCCACCCCGGCGGCGAAGCGCCAACGCATTGTGGTGGTGGGCGCCGGCATGGCTGGCCTGGCGGCAGCGCGGGCGCTACACGACGCCGGCCACCACGTTACCGTACTGGAAGCCCGCAGCCGCCTGGGCGGGCGGGTGTGGACCAGCCAGGCCTGGCCCGGCCTGCCGCTAGACCTGGGCGCGTCCTGGATACACGGCAGCCGTGGCAACCCGCTTACCCAGCTGGCCAGCACCGCCGGTGCTGCCACCTACCCCACCTATTACGAGCGCAGCGTGCTGTACGACAGCGATGGCGAAGAGGCCGATGCCACGCTGGAGCGCGAGCTGGCCGCCTGGCGCAGCCGCGTGGACAGCGCGGTACGCACCGCACAGCAGGCCCCCGCAGACCAGCCGCTACTGGCCGTGCTGCAACAGCAGCTAGGCTGGGCCAGGCTGTCGCCGCGCGAGCGCAGCCAGCTGCTGTTTGTATTGAATAGCGATATAGAACAGGAATACGCCGGTAGCGGCGAGCAGCTATCGGCACACTGGTTTGACAGCGCCGAAGGCGGCAAGGGCGACGACAGGCTGTTTCCCGGCGGTTTTGGCCAGCTAATCACCTATCTGGCACGCGGGCTGTCCATCGAAACCGGGCAAGCAGTACAACGCGTGGACTGGCACGGCCAGGGCGTAACCGTGCACAGCGCCAGCCGGCACTGGGTGGCCGACCGCGTACTTCTGACCCTGCCACTGGGGGTGCTGCAGGCCGGTAGCGTGCAGTTTTCGCCCAGCCTGCCTGCGCCGCATCGCCAGGCGATACAGGCGCTGGGGGTGGGCGATTTCAACAAATGCTATCTGCGCTTCGAGCGCGTGTTCTGGCCGCAGCAAGACTGGCTGGAATACCTGCCGCCGCTGGCAGAGCGCGGCCAGTGGGTAGAGTGGCTGAACGTGCACGGGGCCAGCGGCCAACCCGTACTGCTGGGTTTTAATGCCGCGCAGTTTAGCCGCACGCTGGAAGGCTGGCCGGACCGAGCCATTGTCGACAGCGCCATGCTGCGCCTGCGCCTGCTATTCGGCGCGGACACGCCCGCCCCGATCGCCGCGCAGATCACCCGCTGGCGCAGCGACCCGTACGCCGGCGGCGCCTACTCGTTTAATGCCGTAGGCAGCACGCCCGCCATGCGCGACACCTTGGCCGCACCACTGGCAGGCAAGCTGTTTTTTGCCGGGGAAGCCACCTCGCGCCAGCACTTTGCCACCGTACACGGTGCCTATTTGTCCGGCCTGCGCGCCGCCCGCGAGATGGCGGGCTGACCAGACCCGCGCCAGCAGGTGCACGCCCCACGCCGGCGCAATCACCACCCACGGTGATGATGAAACCGTAGGCCAGTACCTTGCCACCACGCTGCTGCGCCACGAAAGACGGCTCGCCACGCGGCTGGTGGCAGCCCACCACCAGCCGCTTGGTGCCCATAAAAGCAGGACGGGGCTTGCGGCCAAAAGTCTCGCGGCGAAACGGCCGTGCCAGCGTGCTGATGAAATGGTTGCGATTGATCATGCCCAGCGCCTGGCCAGCCAGCCGGGCAGCCGGCCGTACATCGCGTTAAAACCGCGCCCAAGGTTGGCCGCAGCGCCGCCACCTGCTACACTCCGCGCCTTGCCATATCAACCCACGCCAAGTCATTGTGAACAAAGCCAAATTCAGCACCCTGCAACTGCCGCAAAACCTGCTTTCCAACCTCGATAGCCTGGGCTACACCAGCATGACCGCCATCCAGGCAGAAAGCCTGCCAGCCGTACTGGATGGCCGCGACGTGATCGCACAGGCCAAAACCGGCAGCGGCAAGACAGCAGCATTTGGCCTGGGTCTGCTCACCAATATCAACCCGCGCTGGTTTGCCATCCAGGCACTGGTACTGTGCCCCACACGCGAGCTGGCCGACCAGGTCGCGCAGGAAATCCGCCGCCTGGCGCGCTGCATCGACAATATCAAGGTCATCACCCTGTGCGGCGGTACGCCCATGGCGCCGCAACGCGCCTCGCTGGAACACGGTGCCCACATCGTGGTAGGCACCCCTGGCCGCCTGCAAGACCACCTGTCGCGTGGCACGCTGGAGCTGGCCGGCGTCAAAACCCTGGTACTGGACGAAGCCGACCGCATGGTAGACATGGGCTTTATCGAAGAAATCGTCGGCATCGTGCGCGCCTGCCCGCGTAGCCGCCAGACGCTGATGTTCAGCGCCACCTACCCGGACAACATCCGCAAGCTGGCCGAACAGTTCATGAAGCAGCCGCACATGGTGAAAGTAGAAGCCCTGCACGACGCCGGCCAGATCGAGCAATGGTGGTACGAGATCGACCCGGACCAGCGCCTGGACATCGTCGCCCGCGTGCTGCACAGCGTGCGGCCAACCTCTGCCCTGGCCTTCTGCAATACCAAACAGCGCTGTAAAGAGCTGGTGGCCGAGCTGCAACAAGCCGGCTTTAGCGCCGAAGCGCTGTACGGCGAGCTGGAACAGCGCGACCGTGACCAGATTCTGGCGCGCTTTGCCGGCAAGACCATCACCGCGCTGGTGGCTACCGACGTGGCCGCCCGTGGCCTGGACATCAAGGACCTGGACCTGGTGATCAACGTGGACGTGGCGCACGACCCGGAAGTACACATCCACCGTATCGGCCGTACCGGCCGTGGCGACAAGCACGGCCTGGCACTGACGCTGGTCAGCCCGAGCGACGCGCGCCGCGCCGCCAGCATCGAGGAATACCAGAAAGCCGACCTGGCCTGGGAAGAGCTGGCCGACCTGAAGCCGGCCCCTGGCGGCCCGCTGCAGCCACCGATGGTGATGCTGGAAATTGCCGGCGGCAAACGCGAAAAGCTGCGCCCGGGCGACATTCTGGGCGCGCTTACCGGCGAAGGCGGCGTGGATGGCAAACAGGTGGGCAAGATCACCGTGTTCGAGTTCAACACCTTTGTGGCGCTGGATCGCCACATTGCCCAGCAGGCTTTCGAGCGCCTGAGCGCAGGCAAGATCAAGGCCAAGAGCTACAAGATGCGTTTTGTGGAATAAGCCGGCCTGGTAAGGCATGGCACAAAAAAACCGGCCTCTGGCCGGTTTTTTCATGGGTAGCGCGCAACTCAGGTGCCGATATAACGATCCGGCCGGTGGTTCATGGCAATCACCATATTCAGCGCCGCCGCCCCCAGAATGGAACCCAGCAACGCCGGCACGCTGACCAGAAACAGCGACGCCAGCAGGATGACCATATCCACCCCCAGCTGCAGCTTGCCGGCACGGATGCCGTAACGGTCCTGCAGGAACAGCGCCAGAATGTTCACCCCGCCCAGGCTGGCCTTATGGCGAAACAGCGCAATAAAACCCATGCCCATCATCAGGCCGCCAATCAGCCCGCTGTAAAACGGGTTCAGCCCGCCAAAATGGGCAAACTGGCCATGCAGGCTGGTAAACACCGATAGCAGGCTCACCGCCACAAAGGTCTTCAGCGTAAACAGCCAGCCCATGCGTTTGACTGCCAGCCAGTAAAACGGCAGGTTGATCAGCGAAAACGCCACGCCAAACGGCACGCCGGTCTGGTAGTGCAGCAGAAAAGCCAGCCCCGCGGTGCTGCCGGTCAGCAGGCCGGCACTCTTGAACATGGCCACGCCAAAGGAAATCAGCAGCGTGCCCACCACAATGGCCAGCGCATCTTCCAGCCAGGTATGGCTGAGCTGATCGTCGTTATGGGGTGTCAGGGTGGTAGCAGTGGCACTCATGTCGGGCTTTCTATTGCGTTGCAACAATTTTGCCATTTTATCAATACTGCCAATTATCGCAATGAACAAACACTAACTTATCGCCAAAGCAAAAACATTGGCAACAACATTGCGCCAATATCAAAACAGGCGCTTGCAACACGCATTGATGGCATGACAAGCAAGCGCGGCCGCAATATTTCACCCCACGCGTCAAGACTGGGCAATGTAGCGGTCGGGCCGGTGGTAAAAACCGATCACCAGGCTCATGGCCGCCGCGCCGATCAGGGACCCCAGCAGCTGCGGCCAACCTGCTACCAGCAGCGCGCTGGCCATCACCAGCAGGTCAAAACCGAACTGCAGCTTGCCCGCACGCAGGCCATAACGCTGCTGCACGTATAGCGCCAGGATGTTCACCCCGCCCACGCTGGCCTTGTGGCGAAACAGCGCAATCACGCCCATGCCGATCAGCAAGCCCCCCAGCAGGCCGGTGTAATACGGGTTAAGCGCCCCGGCAAACGGAAACAGCGTGCGGTGCAGGCTGGAAAACAGCGACACCAGCGCCACCGCCACAAAGGTGCGCAGCGTGAAGGCACGCCCCATATGGCGCAGCGCCAGCCAGTAAAACGGCAGGTTGATCAGGAAAAACAGCCAGGCAAACGAGGCACCGCTGTAGTAATGCAGCAGGAACGCCACGCCGGCGGTGCCACCGGTCAGCAGGCCGGCCTGCGCGAACATGGCCATGCCCAGGCCGATGAAGGAGGTACCAATCAGGAATGCCAGCAGGTCTTCTGGCCAGGTATGTGCCAGCGGATTGTGTCCGCCATTCAGGCACTTGCTTTCGCTAGTCATGTGCTTACCGTGGTGGTGTATCGGGACAAAGCCGCCAGGCTTGCCGGGTAGGCAGGCTGGCGCATGTTTCGATAAGCAACAAGCTTGCCAGCGCATAGCGCCGCGCTGGGGTGGCGGCACGGCGCAAACGCACAAGGCCCCGCCGGGCAGCGGGGCCTTGTCGCATACATGAAAACAACGGTACGGGCAGACCTAGCGGGCAACCGGGCGCAGCCAGGCGCTTAGCGCGCGGATGTCTTCAGGCGTGGTGCGGCAGCAGCCGCCAATGCAGGCGGCACCGGCGGCGCGCCACTGGCGGGCAGCGTCGGCAAAGGCGCCAGGATCGCTGCTGCCGTGCCAGGTTTTGGTGGTGGCGTCGTAGCTTTCGCCCGAGTTGGGGTAAGTCAGCAGGCGCTTGCCCGAAACCCGTGCCGCCTCGCCCAATAATGGTGCAATGTGGCGCGGCGCGGTGCAGTTCACGCCCACCGCCACTATTTGCGGGAAGTCGGCCAGCGCGGCTACCGCATCGGCCAGCGGGGTGCCGTCGCTCAGCTTGGCTGCATCGCGGCACGAAAAACTGACCCAGGCGCGCGCGTCGGGGAACTCGTCACGCAGCAGCGTGGCCAGCGCCAGCGCTTCTTCGGCGCAGGGGAAGGTCTCGCCGGCCAGCAGGTCGGGGCCAGCAGCCAACAGGGCGGCAATACGCGGGCGGTGGAAATCCATCAGCTGCTGCACGCTCAGGCCGTAGCCGCCACGGTATTCGGAACCGTCGGCCAGCATGGCACCGTACGGGCCCACCGAGGCGGCTACCAGCGGCGGCTGGCGGCCGGCCAGGTTGGCCGCATCGGCACAAAACGCATCGCGCGCTTCTTGCGCCAGGCGTACCGACTGCTGCATCAGCGCTACGGCCTGCTCGTGGCCAATGCCGCGCTGGGCAAAGCCTTCAAAGCTGGCCTGATAGCTGGCGGTGGTGGCTACGTCGGCACCGGCGGCGTAGTAGTCGTAATGTACCTGGCGGATCAGCTCGGGCGCTTCCAGCAGCACACGCGCCGACCACAGCGCGTCGTTCAGGTTGCAGCCACGGCGCTCCAGCTCGGACGCCATGGCGCCATCCAGAATGATCACATCATTAATAGCCACTGCGGCCAACGGGTCTTGCATAGCTGCCTCTACATGCGAAGCGAGCCCGGCTAAGGGGGCTCGCGTGTTTGAAATAAACCCTGCTTGCAAGGCAAACAGGGTTTGTCTGGTTGCGGGCAGGCTGCCAATAAGCCAGGCCGGCTTGCTGGCAGCCACCACGATTACAGGCGGAACCGGGCTACCAGGGCTTTCAGTTCATCGCCACGGGAAGCCAGCACATTGATGGTGGCCAGGGCTTCTTGCAGGCTGGTATCGGTTTGCTGCGCCATCACGTTCACACGCTCGGCACTGCGCGCCATTTCGTTGGTGGCCACGCCCTGCTCGGCGGTGGACGAGGTGATTTCGCTCATGCGCGAGGAGATTTCCTCGGCGCTGTGCTTGATCTCTTCTACCTTGCTGGCCGCTTCACGCGACAGGGTCACGCCGGAGCTCACTTTCTCGTTGGTGACATCGGCGTGAGTAATGGCCTCGCCGGTGCGGCGGATCACGGTGTCGATCATCTCGGCGATCTGCACGGTGGCGGTGGCGGTACGCTCGGCCAGCTTGCGCACTTCGTCGGCTACCACGGCAAAGCCGCGGCCGCTTTCGCCGGCACGGGCTGCCTCGATGGCGGCGTTCAGCGCCAGCAGGTTGGTCTGGTCGGCAATATCGCGAATCACGCCCACAATGCCCTTGATCTGCTCGGACTGGCCAGACAGGCTGCCCATTACGCCATGCAGCGACGATACCGCATGCAGGATGGACTGCACCTCGCGCTCTACTTCGGTCATGGCGTGGTGGCTTTCCACCGAGTTGCTGCGCGAACGCGATACCAGCGCCTCGGTTTCACCCACGTGGTCGGCAATGTGGTTAATGCTGACGGTGATTTCCTCGATGGTGGCGGCGGTAGCCGACAGCTCGCTGGACTGCACGCGCGAATCCTGGGCGATCTGCTCGGCCACGCGGTTCAGGTCGGCCGCATCGCGTGCCAGTGCATCCGATTCGTCACGCACGGTGATGAACATCTCGCGCAGCTTGGCCACAAACTGGTTGAATGCTTCGGCGATCTGGCCGACTTCGTCACGGTTGCCTACCGGCAGGGTTTTGGTGAGGTCACCCTGGCCGCTGGCCACTTCGGCCATGGCTTTATGCAGCACATTCAGCGGCGCCAGCATTTTGGCTACACCGGCGTAAGCCAGGACACCTGCCAGCAGCAGTGCCGCTATCGCCAGACCAGCCATCACGGTCAGCAGCTGTTTTACCGGGGCCAGTGCGGCCGCTTTTGGCACCACGACACCAAACAGCCAGCTGGTTTTCGGCACAGGGTACAGGGCTACCAGGCTGGTGGCATCGTCTACCGATACTTCCTGAATCTGGCCATCTTTGCCCAGCGCGCCCAGGTCAAAGCCCGGCATCACTTCGCCGATTTTCTTCAGGCCGGAATCTTTTTGCGGGTGGGCAATCACGTCGCCTTCGGCGGTGACCAGGAAGGCAAAGCCATCACCGGGCAGCTTGGCCGCGGTGACTTCTTGCACTACGCGTGCCAGGGTCACGTCACCACCGGCTACGGCCACCAGCTGGCCGCCGTCTTTACGTGCCTGGGCAAAGGTGATGATGGGGCGCTTGGTGGCAGCATCGATATACGGTGGCGAGGCGATGGGGCCGGCGGCATCCTTGGCAGCCACATACCACGGGCGGCCGGTAGGATCGTAGCCCGGCGGCACCGGGGCGGCACCGGTAAACTGGGTCATGGTTTTATCCGGCTGGCCCACGTACATGTCGTCGAAGCCACCGGCGTCACGGGCTTGGTCCAGCATGGGCTTCAGCTCGCCGGTGCCAAAACGCGGCAGCACCGAACCCACGATTTTCTGGCGGCTATCCACCCATTCGCTGACAAAGCTCACTTTGTTGTCAGCCGCCATCTTGATTTCGTTCTGGATTTCCTGCTCCAGAGCCGAGCTCATTTTCAAGTACGCCACGGTACAGAACACCACCGACAAGGTAGTGAGTACCAGCAGGACAAAGATCATCAAGCGCGTGCGTAGTGTCATGATTCGAGCTTCCCCTGAATGTCTATTGATATGTTTTTTCGGACAGCGGGATGGTACTACCAAGCACGCCAGCCAGATTCCCCAAGCAGCACAAAACAACTTGCATACAAAATACTGTTGAAATGGCACGTAATCATGCCCTTCAGGGCCGCATAAAAAACGTTTCCGCCCCACTTGTAAGCTTTTTTATAGAATTTATGCGCCAGCAGGCCGGTTTTGACCATAGATATCTTTAAATTTGGTCACACCCTTTTGTTTGTTAGCCAAACATTGCAATACATACAAGTTTTTTTACGTGCTCATTAAATGCACATGTCAATTAATGCACAATAAACAGTCAATCGCTAGTGCATGGATTGTTGCAATAAAGCAATAGCGTGCCGCACCTTGGCCGGCAGCACGTCACGGCGCGGCGTCACGGCGTACACCGGCAACACCGGCGCCTGCCAGTCTGGCAGCACCTGCAGCAGCACGCCGGCCTGCAATTCGGCACGTACCTCGGGCGCCGGCTGCATGGCAATGCCCAGGCCACCCAGCGCAAACGCCCGCGCCGACAGCATGCTGTTACTGGCAATACGGCTGCGCAGGCGTAGCACCTCTATCTCGTCCTCCCGCTGCAAGCGCAGCGGCGACAACCCGTGCTCTTGCTCCAGCCCTATCCAGTCGTGCTGGTATAGCTGGCCAGGCTGCTGGGGCATACCACGCGCCGCCAGGTACGCCGGGGACGCCACCAGCACAAAAGGCCAGTCGGCAAGATGGCGGGCCACCAGCGTGGAGTCGGGCTGGTTACCGGCGCGCAGCGCCAGGTCGATACGGTGCTGCACCAGGTCGATCATTTCGTCCTGAAAAAACAGCCGCAGGCTCAGGCCAGGGTTGGCCGCCAGCAGCGGTGCCAGCGCCTGCCCCAACACACCACTGGCAAAGCCGCTGGGCGCGGCAATGCGCAGCTCGCCCACCGGCTCGTCGCGCAGCGCGGCCATCTGTACGCTGGCCTGGCTGGCTGCGGCCAACATGGCGGCGCAGCTGCGGTAAAACACGCTGCCCGCCTCGGTGAGCGTGAGTTTGCGGGTGGTCCGGTGCAGCAGCGCTACCTGGTGCTGCTGCTCCAGCCGCTTGATGTGCTGGCTCACGGCCGACGCCGTCATGCCCAGCGTGCGCCCGGCAGCGTTCATGGAGCCGTGTTCGATCACGGCGGCAAATACGGCCATGCTGCGTAGCTCGTCCATTACCAACCTCAGCTTAACAATGATTGAATTTCAAAGCGGATTATCAGCCGAAACCGCGTGATCTACCATGCAGTCATTCCCTCCCCCACCCGAAAGGACACAGCATGAACATCGCACTTATCGGCGCCAGCGGTTTTGTTGGCCAGGCCCTGCTGCAAGAACTGCTCGCCCGTGGCCACCAGGTCACCGCACTGGTTAGCCGCCCGGAGCGCATGGCCGCTGCGGCCAACCTTACCGTGAAAGCCAGCAACGCTTACGACGCCGACGCCATCGCCCGCGACGTAGCAGGCCACGACGTGGTGATCAGCGCCTTTAACCCGGGCTGGGACAAAGCCGATATCCGCAGCCTGTTCCTGCAAGGCCACGACGCCATCGTGGCGGGCACCAAGGCCGCTGGCGTGGCGCGCTTTATCGAGGTAGGCGGCGCCGGCAGCCTGTACGTGGCACCGGGCCTGCAGCTGATCGACACCCCGCACTTCCCCGCCGAATACAAAGAAGGCGCCGAAGGTGCCCGCCAGGCACTGAACCAGCTGCAAGGCGAAAGCGTGCTGGACTGGGTATTCGTATCGCCACCCGCCCTGCTGGCACCGGGCGAGCGCAGCGGCCAATACCAGCTGGGCGCCAACGAACTGCTGATGGACGGCGACGCACCGGCAGGCATCAGCGTGGCCGACCTGGCCGTGGCCATCGTGGACGAGGCCGAACAAGCCCGCCACCACCGCCAGCGCTTTACCGTGGCCGCCGCCAAATGAAGCGCCTGCTGATCGCCGCCACCTTGGCCGCAGGCCTGGCCAGCGCTGCCCAGCCGGCACTGGCCGGCCCGCGCGAAGACGCCAACAAGGCCTTGGTACTGGCTTTTTACGACGCCGCCTTCAGCAAGCTGGATGCCGAACAGGCAGCCACGTATCTGGCACCCGGCTATATCCAGCACAACCCGGAAGTCGCCAACGGCATCGCGCCGCTGCAAGACTACGTGCGCTGGATTCGCGCCAATACCCCGCAAAGCCGCGCCAGCATCAAGCGTGTGCTGGCCGATGGCGACCTGGTGATGCTGCACGTGCACAGCCAGGACAAACCCGGCGAGCGCGGTGTGGCGGTGGTGGATATCTTCCGCGTGGCCGATGGCAAGATTGCCGAGCACTGGGACGTGATCCAGCCGGTACCCGCACAGGATGCCAACGGCAACGGCATGTTCTAGCCCGCCGGCAAAACACGCCTCACGCCGCCCTGCTTGCCCCGTGCAAGGGGCGGCGTTTTGCTGCGTTTGCACATCGATAAATACCCGCCACGCATTGACACCAGCGCGTCAGGTCTTCTAGATTCTGCAAGCCACGCGTGACACGGCAGGGCCCCGCCCCGCCGCACCGCGCCGCACACACAGGAGAGACTGCCCACGCGGCAGCGCCGAAGGGGAATCGCCCCAGAAACTCTCAGGCAAAAGAACTGTGTGTGTCCGGCACTCTGGAGAGAAGGTTGGCCGCAACGCCGCCTCGCCGAAGGACACACGGTGCGCCCGCACCGCAATATCTCAGGCAAAAGGGACAGAGGGGGCATCGTCCGGCATGGCCGGGCGGGTGCCATCGCCTGCGTCCCAGCCATGCCCTGCCCGCCCATGCCGCCACGCGGCACCCTGGGCACCCCGCCAAAGAGCCATGCACGCGGCTGCAACTGCAGCCAGACACGCCATGGAGAGAGATATGTTTACGCAAGACATGCAGATTGCCGGTTTCGACGACGCCCTGTGGGCCGCCATCCAGGCCGAAACCCGGCGCCAGCAAGACCACATCGAGCTGATTGCCTCGGAAAACTACACCAGCCCGCGCGTGATGCAGGCGCAGGGCACCCAGCTCACCAACAAGTACGCCGAAGGCTACCCCGGCAAGCGCTACTACGGCGGCTGCGAGCACGTGGACGTGGTAGAGCAGCTGGCCATCGACCGCGCCTGCCAGCTGTTTGGCGCCCACTACGCCAACGTGCAGCCGCACTCCGGCAGCCAGGCCAACGCCGCCGTGTACATGGCGCTGCTGCAGCCGGGTGACACCATCCTGGGCATGAGCCTGGCCCATGGCGGCCACCTGACCCACGGCGCCAGCGTCAATTTCTCCGGCAAGATCTACAAAGCCGTGCAGTACGGCATTGATACCGACACGGGTGCGATTGATTACGACGAAGTGCAACGGCTGGCCACCGAGCATCAGCCCAAAATGCTGGTAGCCGGTTTCTCTGCCTACTCACTGGTGGTGGACTGGGCGCGCATGCGCCAGATAGCCGACAGCGTGGGCGCCTGGCTGTTCGTGGACATGGCGCACGTGGCCGGCCTGGTAGCCGCCGGGCTCTACCCCAGCCCGCTGCCGCACGCCCACGTGGTGACCACCACCACCCACAAAACCCTGCGCGGCCCGCGCGGCGGCCTGATTCTGGCGGCTAACCCGGACGAAACCCTGGTGAAAAAGCTGCAGTCGCTAGTGTTCCCCGGCATCCAGGGCGGCCCGCTGATGCACGTAATCGCCGCCAAGGCGGTGGCGTTTCTGGAAGCGCTGCAACCCGAATTCAAAACCTACCAGCAGCAGGTGCTGGATAACGCCCGCGCCATGGTGGCGGTGTTTCAGCAGCGCGGCTATACCGTGGTATCGGGCAAAACCGACGACCACCTGTTCTTGCTGAGCCTCATCGACAAGGGCATCACCGGCAAGGCCGCCGACGCGGCACTGGGGGCGGCCTGCATTACCGTCAACAAGAACGCGGTGCCGAACGACCCGCAAAGCCCGTTTGTGACCAGCGGCATCCGCATCGGCACCCCGGCCATCACCAGCCGGGGTTTCGGTGTAGCCGAGGCGGGCCAGGTTGCCCACTGGGTAAGCGACATCCTGGACGATATCGATAATGCAGAGGTCGCCGCCCGCGTACGCCGCCAGGTGGCCGAGCTGTGCGCGGCCTTCCCGGTTTACCGCTAACGCCGGCCCCAGCTGCATTGCAGCATCGGTAGTCCACACAGCGGCGGCATTGCTCAGTACAATGCCGCCGCTGCCTGGGCAGCACCCACACACCACGGCCCACACGGCCGGACAGACAACACCCGAGGCGCCACCCGCGCCCGCACCATAAAAAGAGAAGCAGCATGGCTATCAGCGTATTCGACCTGTTCAAGATCGGCATTGGCCCGTCCAGCTCCCACACCGTCGGCCCCATGCGTGCCGCACGCCAGTTTGTGGCCCGGCTGGAAAAAGACGGCCTGCTTGCCGCCACCGCCAGCGTGAAGGCCGAAATGTTCGGCTCGCTGGGCGCTACCGGCAAAGGCCACGGCACCGATACCGCCGTGCTGCTGGGCCTGCAGGGCGAATACCCCGACCTGGTGGACACCGACGCGGTAGACGGCATGTTGGCCGCCATCCGCGCCGACAAAGCCATCCGCCTGCTGGGCAGCCACGTGGTGCCCTTTGTCGAGGGCGAGCACCTGATCCTGCACAAGCGCAAGGCACTGCCCTACCACCCCAACGGCATGATTTTCGAAGCGTTTGCGGCCAACGGTGACAGCCTGTCCAAGCGCGCCTATTACTCGGTAGGCGGCGGTTTTGTGGTAGACGAAGCCGCCATCGACGCCGGCTTCACCCCGCCGGGCGTCACCGAGCTGAAGCACCCGTTCAAGACCGGTGCCGAGCTGCTGGCGCTGTGCCAGCGCCACGGCAAATCCATCAGCCAGATCATGCTGGAAAACGAGCTGGCCTGGCGCAGCGAAGAAGAAATACGCGCCGGCCTGCTGAATATCTGGCATGTCATGCAAAGCTGCGTGAAGCGCGGCTGCGAGCGCGAAGGCATTCTGCCGGGCGGCATGAAAGTAAAGCGCCGCGCCGCCGACATGTACCAGAAGCTGCTGGCGTCGCCAGAAGCCGCGCTGCGCGACCCGCTCACGGTCATGGACTGGGTCAACCTGTACGCGCTGGCAGTGAATGAAGAAAACGCCGCCGGTGGCCGCGTGGTGACCGCCCCCACCAACGGTGCAGCCGGCATCATCCCGGCGGTGATGCACTACTACGCCCGCTTTATCCCTGCGGCCAACGATGACGGCATCGTGCGCTTTTTGCTGACCGCTGGCGCCATCGGCATCCTGTTCAAGCTGAACGCCTCGATCTCGGGTGCCGAGGTAGGCTGCCAGGGCGAGGTAGGCTCGGCCTGTTCCATGGCGGCCGGCGGCCTGGCCGAAGTGCTGGGCGGTACGCCGGAGCAAGTGGAAAACGCCGCCGAAATCGGCATGGAACACAACCTGGGCCTGACCTGCGACCCGGTAGGCGGCCTGGTGCAAGTGCCGTGCATCGAGCGCAATGCCATGGCGTCGATCAAGGCCATCAACGCCGCGCGCATGGCGCTGCGCGGCGACGGCCAGCACTTTGTGTCGCTGGACCGCGTGATCAAGACCATGCGCGACACCGGCCGCGACATGAGCACCAAGTACAAGGAAACCGCACGCGGCGGCCTGGCGATCAATGTGATCGAGGTGCCGGTAAATATTGTGGAGTGCTGATCGCCAGGGTTGGCCGCAACACATGGCACAAGGGTCTGTCCCGCCGCACGGCGGGACAGACCCTTGTAACTTGATCTACGCAGCCCACTCAGACAAAGCGCGCTGGCGAGTACGGCGCGGGGTCGGTAAACGGCCGCTCGCCCAGCATCATCTCGGCCAGCAGGCGCCCCGATACCGGTCCCAGCGTCAGCCCCAGGTGGCTGTGGCCAAAGCTGAACCACAAGCCCGGGTGGCGCGGCGCGGCGCCGATCACCGGGCGCATGTCCGGCAGGCACGGGCGGCAGCCTACCCACGGCTCGGCATCCACCCGTGGCCCCAGCGGAAACAGGCCCTGCGCCAGCGCCTCGGCCTGCGCCAGCTGGTTTGGCGTGGGGGGTGCATCGCGGCGGGCCAGCTCCACGCCGGTAGCCAGGCGCAGGCCACGTGCCATTGGCGCCACCAGAAAGCTGTTTTCCATGTCCACCACGGTGCGCTGCAGGCCAGGCCCGCTGGCGTGATAATGCATGTGATAGCCGCGTTTTACCTGTAGCGGAATACAGTAGCCCAGCGGCGTAAAGACATCGTCCGACCACGGCCCCATGGCCAGCACCACCTCGCGGGCACTTAACACCCCACTATCGGTAAGCACCTGCCAGCCGCTACCCGCTTGGCGCAGGCTCTTCACCGCGCACTGTTTGAGTACCCCGCCCAGTGTCTGAAAATAGGCAGCGTAGCCGCGCACCAGCGCGCCAGGGTCGCGGATGCTGTGCGGGTCGTGCCAGTGAATCGCCCCGCTAAAACCCTGCCCCAGCCCCGGCTCGGCCTGGCGCAGCGCCGCGGCGTCCAGCACGGTGAGACCCAGGCCGTATTCTCGGGCGATACGCTGGGCGTTGGCCGCTTCGTCAAAAAATGTGGCTTCGCCACGCCAGGCTTCCAGCAGTCCCTCGCTACGGCGCAGCTCGGTCACACCGGCGGCGCGAATCCAGGCGTCGTGTTCGGGCAGGCAGGCTTCCAGCAAGGGCAGCATGGCGCGGCCGGTGGCAGCCAGCCTGGCCGGTGCCGACTCGCGCCAGTACTGCCACAGCCAGCCAGCGTAGGACGGCAGCGTGGCAGGGTGGTAACGCACATCGGGCGAGCGGTTGGCCGCCAGGCGCAGCACCGACGATAGCTGGCGCGGAAAACCATACGGGATCACCGCCGCCCGCTCCAGCAGGCCGGCGTTGCCGTGGCTGGTTTCCTCGCCCGGCGCACGGCGGTCCAGCAGCCATACCTGGCGGCCACGCTGCTGCAGCGCCAGTGCTGCCGATACGCCGACCATGCCGGCACCCAGTACGATTACATCTGCATCCATGCTGCTTGTTGCCTTCCTGCTGCCGCGCCAGGGTTGGCCGCGGCGATAATGAACTGGCGGCGGCCAAGCCTGGCGCACCGCCACCCGGCGGGTAGCCGGGCGGGTAAAAAACTTATTGGGCGATGATGTCACGCTTGAAGTACTTCTGCGACAGGCGGCTCAGGGTGCCATCCTGCTTCAGCGAGCGAATAGCCTTGTCCAGCTCGGCTTTCAGCGGGTCGCCCTTGCGCACGCCCAGGCCGGTGCCCTCACCCAGCGTGGCAAAGTCGCTCAGTATCTTGCCCTTGAACTCGAATGCCTTGCCCTGCGGCTTGTCCAGAAAGCCTTCCTGCGCATTCTGCCCTTCTTGTACCGAGGCATCCAGGCGGCCGGCCGCCAGGTCTAGGTAGATCTGGCTCTGGTCACGGTAGGCCACCACCTTCACGCCCTGATGTTCCCAGTGTTTGCGCACAAAGTCCTCCTGCGTGGCGCCCTGCAGCACGCCCACTGCTTTGCCTTTCAGCGCGGCCACGGTGGGCAGCAGCGGGCTGTCGCGCCGCGCCACCATCTGGATGGGCACGATGTAGATGGGCACGGTGAAGTCGATGGATTCGCGGCGCTTGGCGGTAATGTTCATGGCCGAGTTGATCACCTCGAACTTGCGGGCCTTCAGGCCGGGGATCAGCCCCTCGAACGAGGTTTCCACATAGCTGCACTTGGCGGCCAGGCGCTCGCAGATGGCGTTGCCCACCTCGATATCGAAGCCCACCAGTTTGCCGTCGGGCAGCTTGCTTTCAAACGGTGCGTAAAACGGCTCCAGCCCCATGCGGATGGCCTGGCCACCCGCCAGCGCCGGGCCGGCCAGCAAGGCAATAAGGGGGAGCAGATAGCGGCTAGCTGCGCGGGTTTTGTTCATGATGTTTCTCCTGGCCTGGTCCGGTATGGCCGCGCCGGCAGGCTACCGGCAGCGGGTGGCGGCACGAGTTGGCCGCTTGCCGGCAAGAATAGATAAAATTTCCATCGTGGACAATTTTTTTCTTGATCGCTAAGCTGTGGCCATCGAGACCCCGCACCCACAGACACCATGCACGCCATCGACCACCACGCTGCCCCCGCCGTACTGAACGCCGACGCCATCCGCCCGCACCTGCCCTACCTGCCGGTGCGCCAGATCTTGCAGCAGCTGTTTGCCGCACTGGGCCAGGGCCAGGCGGTGCAGCCGCCGCAAACGCTTACCCTGTTCCCCGGCAATGCCGGCGACATGATTACCTACCAGGGCGTGCTGGCCAGCCAGCAGCTGTTTGGCGCCAAGCTGTCGCCCTATATCGTGACCGGTGGCAAGCCACTGGTTACCGCCTGGACCAGCCTGTTTTCGATGCAGACCGGCCAGCCGCTGCTGTTTTGCGACGCCAGCCTGCTCACCGTAGAGCGCACCGCCGGCACCACCGCCCTGGCAGTAGAACAGCTAGCCCGCCCCGATAGCCGCCAGCTGGCGCTGATAGGCTGCGGCGCCGTCGGCCAGGCGCATCTGCGCCATGTACTGGCGCTGCGGCCGTGGCAGCGCATCCGCGTATTTGCCCCCGGCCTGGCCGCCGACAGCGCGCTGCAAGCGCAGCTGCTGGCAATGGATACCCGCATCGAGCTGGCTACCTCGGCCGAGGCCGCCGCGGCAGATGCCGACGTAATCATGCTGTGCACCTCGTCCGGCAGCCCGGTACTGGACGTAGCCGCGCTAAAAAAACCGGCACTGATTACCTCGATCAGCACCAATGTGGCCCAGGCACACGAGATCGCCCCGGCGCTGCTATCGCAGATGGATGTGTACTGCGACCACCGCGCCAGTACCCCTAGCCGCGCCGGCGAGATGGTGTTGGCCGCACGCCACCACCAGTGGCAGGCCGACGCCATCCGCGGCGACTTGGCCGAGCTGGTAAACAACCTCTGCCCGCGCCCGGGCTACCAGCGCCACGTGTTCTTCCGCTCCATTGGCATGGGGCTGCAAGACATCGCCATCGCCCACGCCCTGCTGCAGCGCGTACAGCAGGCGGCGTAAGCCGGTGGCAAAAGGTTGGCCGCGCTTGTGGCCAACCCCGCGCTGCGGCACTATGCGGGCTCTGCCCGGAACCAATACCCATGAGCCAAGCCGCCCACCCTACCGACCCCCTGCTGTCACGCTACGCCCACCTGGCCGACAGTATCGCCAAGCTGTTTTTCCCCTACGCCGAGGTGGTGATCCACGACCTGGCCGAACAGCGCGTGCGCTACCTGGCCAATAACCTGTCGCGGCGCGAAATCGGCGACGAATCCGGGCTGGAAGACATCGAGCGCACCATTGCCGACCGCTTTGTCGGCCCCTACGAAAAGCTGAACTGGGACGGTCGCCGCATGCGCTGCGTCAGCAGCGTGCTATTCGACGACAACGGGCAGGCCCTGGGGGTAATGTGCATCAACTTCAACATTGCCGTGTTCGAAGACATGCACGGCATGCTGGGCATGCTGCTCAAAGGCGCCGGGCTGGTAGAGCAACCAGCCGAGCTGTTCCGTGACGACTGGCAGGAGCGCATCAATACCTTCATGCACGGCTGGCTGCAGCAGCGGCAGCTGGCGCTGAACGGCCTGACGCGCGACCAGCGCCGCGAGCTGGTGGCTGCGCTGTTCGCCGAGGGGGCGTTTCAGGGCAAAAGCGCCACCCACTACATCGCCAATGTGCTGGGCCTGGGCCGCGCCACCGTATACAAGTACCTGAAAGAATTGAAAGAAGGCTAAGCGCCACCGGCAAAATCAAGGGCCAAAGATTGGCCGCAGGCAGCAAAAAGCCCACCGCATGCGGTGGGCTTTTTGTCAGGCGGGATGAGCGCGGCTCAGTCTTCCTTCTGCTGCAAAAACAGCGTCAGCGTCAGTTCGCCGTTTTCGCCCTTTACGCTGCGTACGTTCTGCAGGCTCAGGTCGGATGGCAGCAGCAGGCTGACACCGTGGCCGATGCCCACTTTGCTCCAGCTTTTTTCCAGGCGTTTGGCCACCGACTGCGCCGGTAGCGGCGCGTCGCTTTCCAGCGAGAAGCCATAGCTTTCGGCAGCGTTATCAAACAAGCGGCCAACCTCTTCCGACCCGACATAACGCTCGGCCATGCTGCCCATTTGGCGCGGCGACAGCTCGGGCTCGGTCTTGCACAGGTTCATCACTTCGTCCTTGAAGCGCACCTGCTCTTGCGGGTCGTCGATTTCTTCCGAGATCTGCTCCAGCACCTCGGCTACCACCTTGCTGCTGGTGCTGGTATCCGGCACGCGCATGGCCTGCAGGAAGTCGTCCAGCCAGAACTTGGCTTCGTTGCCCTGGCGGTCTACCGCGTACAACAGCGGGCCGTGTTCCAGCAGCAGCGCGCCTTTGTCGATCAGGCGCGGGTTGATGCCGCTGGCGTGGCTGATGTCGAACACCTCGCCACTTTCCACGATGGTAAGGAAGTCTTCCTGGATTTCGGCCTTGAACAAGCCCAGCGCGCGCACTTCGCGGTCGCCGTCACTCAGGCCGGAAAACAAAATCACCAGCAGGTCGCCGGCCATGATGTTGGGGTGCTGCGAGCGGGCGTACAGGTGCTTGGCAATGCGCTGCGACACTTCCAGCAGGTCGGCCTCGCCACGGAAGAACTGGCGGCTGTAGTGGTACAGCTCGTTCAGGTTCAGATCGCTCTCGTGGTAGAACTGGTACTTTTTCTTGTCGGACACAATGCCCTTCAGGTAGCCGTCCAGAATCAGCGCCGACACGCCCTCGTCCACCTGGGTGGCCTTGCCGGACAGCTGCAGCGGCTCGCTGCGGGCCGGGTTGCCAACACGGTGTACCACGAGGCGTTCTACGCGGGCTTCGGTTATCTGCATGATGCTTCCTGTTCAGGGCTGAAAAACGGGTGGGGATTATCGCACATCCGGCGGCCTTGGCGCCGCCCGGCACGCTGCGCCGCCACGCCTAGTCGTGACCAAACTGCAGTGCGGCCAACCTGGCGTACAGCGGCGAGGTCTGCAGCAGCTGCTCGTGGCGGCCTTCGGCCACAATGCGCCCCCCTTCCAGCACGATAATGCGGTCTGCTTGCTTCACAGTGGCCAGGCGGTGGGCAATCACCAGCGTGGTACGCCCGGCAGCGGCGTGCTCCAGCGCCTGCTGCACCAGCTGTTCCGATTCGGCATCCAGCGCGCTGGTGGCTTCGTCCAGTAGCAGAATGGGCGGGTTTTTCAGGATGGCGCGGGCAATGGCAATGCGCTGGCGCTGGCCGCCAGACAGGCGCACACCGCGTTCGCCCAGAAAGCTGTGGTAGCCCTCGGGCAGCTTTTCGATGAAATCGTGCGCGGCGGCGGCACGGGCGGCAGCGATCACTTCGTCGTCGCTGGCGTCGGGGCGGCCGTAGCGGATGTTCTCCAGTGCGCTGGCGGCAAAGATCACCGTGTCCTGCAGCACAATGCCGATATGGCGGCGCAGTGCGGCCGGGTCCAGCTGGTCTATGGGCACACCGTTAAGCAGGATGCGGCCAACTTGCGGGTCGTAAAAGCGCAGCAGCAGCTGGAACAGCGTGGTTTTACCAGCGCCGGACGGGCCCACCAGCGCCACCTGTTCGCCGGGGCGCACTTGCAGGTTCAGCCCCTGCAGCGACGGCTGGCCGGGGCGCGACGGGTAGGCAAAGGTGACATTGTCCAGCTGCAGGCCCTCGCCCTCTGGCGGCAGCGGCAAGGGCTGTGCGGGCGGCTGCACTGGCGAGCGCTGTGCCAGCAGCGCCAGCAGGCGCTCGGTGGCACCAGCTGCGCGCTGCAAGTCACCCCAGACCTCGGCCACGGCGCCAATGGCACCAGCGGTGACCACCGCGTACAGGATGAACTGCGCCAGCTCACCGCTACTCATCTGCCCGGCCAGCACGGCGTGGGCGCCCAGCCACAGCACGAACACAATGGCACCGAATACCAGCAAGATCACCAGGGCGGTGAGCTGGCTGCGCGCCACAATGCGCGCCAGCGCGGTATCAAAGCTGCGCGTGACAGACACATCAAAGCGCGCCACCTCGTGCCCTTCCTGCGCAAAAGCCTGCACTGTTTGTACGGCATTCAGCGCCTCGCCCGCCATGGCGCTGGAATCGGCAATGCGGTCCTGGCTGGAGCGCGACAGCGCACGCACGCGGCGGCCGTAGACCAGAATCGGCACCACCACCAGCAGCAGCGTCAGCAAGATATAGCCGGTCAGGCTGGGGCTGGTCACCGCCAGCATCACCAAGCCGCCCAGCATCAGCAGCACATTACGCAGGCCCATTGACAAGCTGGTGCCCACCACGGTTTGCACCAGCGTGGTGTCGGTGGTCAGGCGCGATAGCACTTCGCCGGTTTGCAGGGTCTCGAAGTATTCCGGGCTCATACCCACCACGTGCCGGTACACCGCGCTACGCAAGTCTGCGGTAATGCGCTCGCCCAGCCACGACACCAGATAAAAGCGCAGCGCGGTAAACAGTGCCAGCACGCTGGCCAGGCCAAACAGCGCCAGAAAGTAGCCGTCTACCGCCTGGCGCTGGCTAAAGGCATGGTCCACCAGGTAGCGAAACGCCACCGGCAGCAGTAGCGTTGCCGCCGCCGCCACCAGCAGCGACAGCCCCGCCAGCACAAAACGGCCGCGATAAGGGCGCATGAAGGGCAACAAACCGCCCAGCGGCGTCAGTTTTTGCAGCAGGCTTGGTTTATTCACCACAGCACCCCAAGAAAGATATAAACCCTGCAGATGGCCGCAAACGCCTGCTATTTCAAGAGCCCGGCAACGACACTGCGCCACGGCAGCCATGCACGGCATTTATTGCCAACACCGCCAGGCAAGCCAGCCAGTCCCGCCGGGGCGTGCCGTACATGAAGCTGGCAATGTGCCACAGCAGGCACAACAATGTCTCAAAACCACACCCGCCACCCCAGGCCGGCACCATAACCATAACGAGACACGCCGCATGCTGATCAACTGCGTGGCCTACCAGAACGGCCAGAAACTGGGCGATATCGCCAGCACCGACATACACGATTACCTGCGCCGGCCAGACTGTTTTGTCTGGGTGGCGCTAAAAGACCCGCTACCCAGCGAAATCAGCCAGCTGGCACGCGAGTTCGACCTGCACGAGCTGGCTGTAGAAGACGCCCAGCACGGCCACCAGCGGCCCAAGCTGGACGAATACGACGACATGCTGTTCTGCGTGATGAAAACCCTGCAGCTAGACGACGAGGGCAACCTGAACGAAGGCGAGGTGGATGTATTTGTCGGCGCCAACTACGTGCTGTCCATCCGCAATGGCACGCGCAAAGGCTTCCAGAACGTGCGCGAACGCTGCGAGCGCGAGCCGCACCTGCTACAGCACGGTGCCGGTTTTGTGTTCTACGCGCTGATGGACGCCGTGGTAGACCGCTATTTTTCGGTGATGCACCAGCTGGAAGACGAGCTGGAAGCGCTGGAAGAACGGCTGTTCTCGCGCAACGGCCAGGCACGGCAAAACATACAAGACCTGTACGCACTGAAACGCAAGCTGGTGATGGTCAGCCACGCCCTGGTGCCGCTACACGAAGCCACCGCCCGCCTGCACGGCGGGCGCGTGCCGCGGGTGTGCGGCGGCCTGCAAGACTACTATCGCGACGTGGACGACCACCTGGCGCGCATCATCCGCAACCTGGAATCACAGCGTGACATGCTGTCCACCGCCATCCAGGTGAACCTGGCCATGATTTCGCTGGACGATTCCAGCGTCAGCAAAAAACTGGCGGCCTGGGCGGCGCTGTTTGCCGTGCCCACCATGATTGCCGGTATCTATGGCATGAACTTCGAGCACATGCCGGAGCTGAAGTCGGTTACCGGCTACCCGACCACCCTGCTGATCATGGTGGTGCTGGATGGGGTGCTGTGGTGGCGTTTCAAGAAGTCGGGCTGGCTGTAGTGTCATCAGCCCGCCCGTGCGGCCAACTTGTGGCCAGGTTGGCCGCATGCAGCCCAGCAAACAGTGCCGCCATGAAAAAGCCCGCACTGTTAGACGCGGGCCCAGGCTGTCTTATCACTGACAAGACAAAACCCGCGAGCAAGGCAGGCGGGCTTTGTCAAAAGCGAAAAGCCCGTGTCTTTCAACACGGGCTTTTCAGTATTCTGGTGGCGGGGGAAGGATTCGAACCTTCGAAGGCAGAACCGTCAGATTTACAGTCTGATCCCTTTGACCGCTCGGGAACCCCGCCAGAACAGGAGGCGGATTATGTCAATGCGTCCCTCCCCCGTCAAGCCCCTGATTGCCATTTTTTTGCATTTTTTTCGATAAGCAAAAGCACGGCATGATTTATCAAATACTTACCGCACCGCCACGGTAGCGGCCATACCGCTACGCAGCACACCACAGCGCCAGCTTAATCCCAGTAACCCGGCGCGGCGTAGACCTCGCGCAGGTGGTCGATAAACAGCCGCACCCTGCCCGGCAGGAACTTGCGCTGCGCCACCACGGCATACACCGGGTAGTCTGGCGAGGAAAAGCGGTCCAGCACCGTCACCAGGCGGCCTTCGGTGATGTCGTCCTTTACTTCCCACATCGAGCGCCAGGTCAGGCCCAGCCCCTGCAGCGCCCAGTCGTGCAGCACGGCACCGTCGTTGCACTCCAGCGCGCCACGCACTTTCAGGTTCACCAGCTCGCCGCCCACCTTGAAGGTCCAGCCACGGCTCTGGCTTTCCCCTAGCGACAGGCAATCGTGCTGCTCCAGGTCGGCCAGCGCCTTGGGCGTACCGCGCTGCGCCAGGTAGGCCGGCGCCGCCACCACCACGCGGCGGTTTTCGGCCAGCCGCACGGCGATCAGGCTGGAGTCGGCAAGGTCGGAAATACGGATAGCGCAGTCGATGCGGTCGCGCACCAGGTCAGTCAGGCGGTCGGACAGGTCCAGCGTGATGCGGATATCCGGGTGCTGGCGCAAAAAGCTGGCCACATGCGGCGCCACATGGCGGCGGCCAAAACCAGCCGGGGCCGATAGCCGCAAATGCCCACGGGCGCGCGCGCTGCCGCTGGCCACGGCAGACTCTGCCTCGGCCAGCTCCCCCAGAATGCGCAGGCAATCCTCGTAAAAAGCCGAGCCTTCCTGGGTCAGCGAAATGCTGCGCGTGGTGCGCACCAAGAGCTTCACGCCCAGGCGGTTTTCCAGCGCGTCCAGCCGGCGGCCGATAATGGCCGGCACCACGTCTTCCTGCCTGGCAGCGGCAGAAAGGCTGCCTAGATTCACCACTGAAACAAAGGTTTCCAGCTGCTTTAGCGCGGCCATTGATGCACCAAAAGTAAAAAATGTTATGGCATTTTAGCGCTTTGCGCAGCGCAGCAACATGGCTACACTGACGCCATCGATACTTATTCCAAACCAATGCGCAGCCGCGCAACACGACACTAGAGAGCCTTCCATGACTGCACGTATCCAGAAGCATCGCCTCGCCGTTGCGGCCAACCTTCACGACTTTATCGAACAGGAAGCCCTGCCGGGTACCGGCATGGCCAGCGAAGCCTTCTGGCAAGGCTTCGATGCGCTGGTACACACCCTGGCGCCCAAGAACCGTGCCCTGCTGGCCGAGCGTGACCGCCTGCAAACAGAAATCGACCAGTGGCACCGCCAGCAGCCTGGCCCGATTGCCGACATGGCCGCCTACAAGGCTTTTCTGGGCAGCATCGGCTACCTGCAGCCCGCCCCGGCCGACAGCCGCATCGACACCAGCAATATTGATACCGAGCTGGCCGAACAAGCCGGCCCGCAGCTGGTAGTGCCGGTCATGAACGCCCGCTACGCCCTGAATGCGGCCAACGCCCGCTGGGGCAGCCTGTACGACGCGCTGTACGGCACCGACGCCATCAGCGAAGACGACGGCGCCACCCGCGCCGGGGCCTACAACCCGGCACGCGGCGGCAAGGTCATCGCTTTTGGCCGCGCCTTCCTGGACCAGGCGGCCGCGCTGGAAACCGGCTCGCACAGCCAGGCCGCCGCTTACCGCGTGGCCCATGGCCAGCTGGAAGTGCTGCTGCAAAACGGCAGCAGCACCGGCCTGAAACAACCGGCACAATTCATTGGCTACAACGGCGATGCCGCCGCCCCGACTGCCGTACTGCTCAAGAACAACGGCCTGCACTTTGAAATCCAGATCGACAAAAACAGCGCCATCGGTGCCCAGGACGGCGCCGGTGTAAAAGACATCGTGATGGAAGCTGCCATCAGCACCATCATGGACTGCGAAGACTCGGTGGCCGCTGTGGACGCCGACGACAAGGTGGTGGTGTACCGCAACTGGCTGGGCCTGATGCAAGGCACGCTGACCGAAGACGTAGCCAAAGGCGGCAAGACCTTCACCCGCCGCATGAACGCCGACCGCCAGTACAGCGCGGCAGCCGGTGGCAGCCTGACCCTGCACGGCCGCAGCCTGCTGTTCATCCGCAACGTGGGCCACCTGATGAGCAACCCGGCCATTATCGACGGCGAAGGCCGCGAGATTCCGGAAGGCATCATGGACGCCGTGGTCACCACGCTGATCGCCCTGCACGACCAGCAGCGCCGCGGCAACTCGCGTACCGGCTCCATCTATATCGTGAAGCCAAAAATGCACGGCCCGGACGAAGTGGCCTTTGCCAACGAGCTGTTCGGCGCAGTGGAAAGCCTGCTGGGCCTGCCGCAATACACGGTAAAACTGGGCATCATGGACGAAGAGCGCCGCACCAGCGTGAACCTGGCGGGCTGCATTGCCGCCGCCCGCCACCGCGTAGCCTTCATCAATACCGGCTTCCTGGACCGCACCGGCGACGAGATGCACACCTCGATGGAAGCGGGCCCGATGATCCGCAAGGGCGACATGAAAACCAGCAGCTGGATTCAAGCTTACGAGCGCAACAACGTGCAAGTAGGCCTGGCCAGTGGCCTGCGTGGCCGCGCCCAGATCGGCAAAGGCATGTGGGCCATGCCGGACCTGATGGCCGACATGCTGAAACAGAAAATCGGCCACCCGAAAGCCGGCGCCAACACCGCCTGGGTACCGTCGCCTACCGCCGCTGTGCTGCATGCCCTGCACTACCACCAGGTAAACGTGCAAGACGTACAGAAAGGCATGGAAGCCCAGCCGGCCGAAGACCTGCAAGACGCCCTGCTGACCATCCCGGTGGCGGCCAACCCCAACTGGAGCGCTGCCGATATCCAGCAAGAGCTGGACAACAACGCGCAGGGCATTCTGGGCTATGTGGTGCGCTGGGTGGACCAGGGCGTGGGCTGCTCCAAGGTACCGGACATCCACAACGTGGGCCTGATGGAAGACCGCGCCACGCTGCGTATCTCGAGCCAGCATATTGCCAACTGGCTGCGCCACGGCATCGTGACCGAAGCCCAGGTAACGGAAACCCTGCAACGCATGGCCGCCGTGGTAGACCAGCAGAACGCAGGTGATGCTGCCTATCAGAACATGGCAGGCCACTTCGACAGCTCGGTAGCGTTCCAGGCAGCTTGCGACCTGGTCTTCAAAGGCTGCGCCCAGCCATCCGGCTACACCGAGCCCCTGCTGCATGCCTGGCGCCTGGTGGCCAAAGCCCGGTAAAACCGCCCCATTAAAAACAAACTGCCGCATCAGCTTGTAGTATTTGCTTGCCAATTACACCAAGCTGACAGCGGACTCCCCAGCGACGCTATTTTGCGTCGCTTTTTTATTGAATTTTGCCAATATCTAACACACAAAAGCCACGCTCCTATGCCAAAATCCTATCTGCAGCAGCCGATTTATCTATCCGACAGGACCGCAGCGTGGATATACAAAGCAATCGCCCCATGGGAAACGGCAACTATCGCCCCATTTCCCTACGTCGCTTACGCATAAGCGCCAACACGCCGCGCAACCTGCTGCTGCTGGCATGGGTACTATCTACCATTGCGTGCATTGCCTTGGGGCTGGGCGCTGTCATCTTCCAGTGGTCGGGCATGGCCATGCATTTTGGCGGCGTGTCGTTTTATGTTTCTGCCTACCCGCCGCTAACTATCTGCCTGCTATGGACACTGCTGTTTGGCCTGGCCTGGGGCGCCATTCCGGCTTTCCTGTCTACCTTCATCCTGTCCGTCTATGCAGGGCTGCCCCCCGGCTGGGCAGCCTTGTTTGCCCTGGCTAACCCGCTGGGCCTGACCGTCTTCACCATCGCCTACCGCGCCATAGCGATTCCGCTTAACCTGCGCAGCATGGACTCGCTGCTGTTTTATGGCTTGCTGGCATTCTTCAGCAGCGTTTTCAGCGCCAGTGGGGCATTTATCTGGATACACACCAACCAGATGGCCTCGGGTGACGCCTTTGGCCTGTGGCAGGGCTGGTGGCTGGGCAACCTGCTGCAGATGCTGTTCATTACCGCCCCCATCCTGGCTATCGTGGCCGACCCGGTGTGCAACTGGCGCAACCGCGCACTCTTCCAGCTGGCCAATAGCCCGCGCACCAGCCTGCGCTGGATGTTGCTGGCTGCCAGCATGGTGGTGGTTGGCGTCTATATGTATATCGCCCTGTCTTTCTGGCTCAGCCACAAGGCCGTTACCGCCAGCACCGATCTGAACACATTAGCCGGCTGGCAGCAGGCCACCGAGCTGATTACCGCGTCGTCGTCATCGGTCTACATGGTGTTGTCCATCATGTTCCTGGCCATGGCGTCGCTGGGCTACCGCTTTGTGCGCAGCTGGATCGGCGAGCTGCAACAGGCTGTACGCCATGCCGAAGAAGCCAACCGCGCCAAATCCGGCTTTCTGGCGCGCATGAGCCACGAAATCCGCACACCGATGAACGCCATCATCGGCCTGTCCAACCTGGCGCTGCAGCACAGCAGCAGCCCGCGCGAACGCGACTATCTGCAGAAAATCCACCACGCCGGCAATTCGCTGCTGGTGATCATCAATGACATTCTGGATTTCTCGCGCTCTGAAATCGGCACCCTGCAGCTGGAGCAGCGCGCCTTCAAGCTGGAAAGCTTTATCGGCTCGCTGACCGACCAGCTGCGCCCGCAGCTGGACAGCAAGCAGCTGGAGCTGATTATCGACATTGCGCCGGACGTACCCCGCGTGCTGAGTGGCGACACGGTACGGCTGGGCCAGATCCTGCTGAACCTGCTGAACAATGCGGTGAAGTTCACCGACAGCGGCGAAGTCTGCCTGCACATCAGCCGCCACACCCAGCAAGCGGCGGGAGATGGCGTCGTGACCCTGGGCTTTGCCGTGAGCGATACCGGCATCGGCATAGACGAAGCCCACCTGGCACGGCTGTTCCAGCCATTTACGCAGGCAGACGAGTCCATTACACGCCGCTACGGCGGCACCGGCCTGGGCCTGGCTATCTGCCAGCAGCTGGTGGCGGCCATGGGCGGGCAGATCAGTGCCGCCAGCAGCCCGGGCAAGGGCAGCTGCTTCAGCTTTGCCATCACCCTGCCTTTTGAAGCCGGTACCGAGGTGCGCCCGCTGGCCGGGCAGAAAACCGCCTTGCTGATTCACCGCCACGACGGCATACGTGACAACACCTGCGCCATGCTGCAAGGCATGGGGCTGAGCGTGATCAGCGCCAGCGGCATCGGCACCGCCCGCGCCCTGCTATACCAGCATGGCGACGTGACCCCGGCACTGCTGCTGGCCGAGCTACCCGACCACACCAACGCAGCAGACCACCTGGCCAACCTGCGCCGGCTGGTACCCGGGCGCGAACCGGACATCCTGCTGATTGCCCCGCGCTACAGCAGCAGCACGGCAGAATACGATAGCCCGGTACCGCTACTGGTGAAGCCCCTTAGCCCGGAGCAGGTACGCCAGGCCATTCTGCACGAACAGCAAGCCCAGCCATTACCCACCACCAGCCAGGCGGCCAACAAGCGCGGCTGCCTGCAGGGCAAACAGATCCTGCTGGCAGAAGACAACGTAATCAACCGCCAGATAGCCTGCGAGCTGCTGGAAGAAGCCGGCGCCCGTGTAAGCTGCGCCGAAAACGGCCAGCAAGCGGTAGAAATGGCGCTGCACGGCCTGTTTGATGCCGTGCTGATGGACGTACACATGCCGGTCATGGACGGCATGGAAGCCTCGCGCCAGATCCGCGCCCAGGGGCTCACTACCCTGCCCATCATTGCCGTCACCGCGCATGCCTTTGACGCCGCCCGCCAGGAAGCCCTGGAAGCCGGCATGGACGAGCACCTGAGCAAACCCTATACACCCGAGCAGCTATACAGCCTGCTGTGCCGCTTCATCGGCCAGCAAGACCCGGCACCACCGGCCGGCAATGACACGGCCGCCAGCCCCCCCACCCTGCCAGGCATACAGCCAGGCCCGCTGCCCATGTCGCTCAACACCGAGCAGTTCCAGTCGCTGCTGCGCAAGTTCCGCCAACACCACGCAGACGACGCCAGCCAGCTGCGCCAGGCCTGGCAGCAAGGCGATAACGACACCATCCAGCTGATTGCCCACAACCTGAAATCGGTCGGGCACTACATCAACGCACCGCACATGCAGCAGCTAGCCAAAGAGCTGGATGCGCAAGCCAAAGCCGGCACCCCGCCCGCCCAGCTGGTAGAAGCGCTGGCGTGCGCCATCGACGACATCCAGGCCGGGTTAAGCGCCCATTTCGACCCACCGCAACACACGCACAGAGAAAGCAAATGACACGCTTTGCCACCCTAAGCCTCACCCTGCTGCTCAGCCCGCTGGCCATGGCGGACAACCTGATTGTGGACCTGGGCACTGCCGAGCGCGCCGCCCGGCTGTTTTCCTACCCCAACTGCCTGAGCAACTGCCCCGCCCCGGATAGCTCGCTGGAACAAACCGTCAGCCACTGGCTAAGCCAGAGCGTGCAGCGCGATGGCTACACCTCGGCCGTGCGTATCTACCGCAAAGATGACCGCCTGTACGCCGACCTGAACCGTGCGGCCAACCCCGCCAACAAAGACGAAAACAAATACCCGGTACCCGATGACTACAGCGATGCCATCCGCAGTTATCTGGACATCGGCGACATCGGCTACGCCAAAGCCGAAGAGCTGAAAAAGACCCCGCAGTGGCAAAGCAGCTGGCGCTTTTTCCTGACACTGGGCATGGCGCTGCGCAACCACAACACCGTCCAGCTGCTGCACTTCCCGCCAGACACCGTGCTGAACGACACGCAGGACTACCTGAGCGCCGCCACCACCGTGCGCTGGGGCAACCTGCTGGGCTTTAATGGCGTGGACGTGCGCCAGAACGGCCTGTACCAGACCATCGACGACATCGCCCCCATCGCCGCGCCCGCCAATGCCGGCGCCGCACTGGAAGGCGTGTACGACACCTTCACTCCCTACACCCTGGCGCTGATGCAAAGCTGGACTGCGCCCAAAGCCGGCCAGAGCGCCCCCCGCCCCATGGTGGTACTGGGCAGCCCGGCGCGGCAATGGCTGGCCAAACAGTTCAATCTGGGTACGCTGCGCGTGCTGGACCAGTTCCCGTTGGACATCGGCAGCAACAAACAGGTACCCGTAGCGATCGGCAACCACCCCAGCCTGATCTGGAACGCCGGCAGCGACAGCCAGGGCATCAGCATCATGCGCCAGGACCTGACCGTCGCCTGCTGGCAAGCTGCCATGGGCAAAAACCCGGCCGGCGATGCCAAAGCCACCATGGACAGCTGCACACAAACCTGGAAAAACGAAGTACAAGCCTGCCGCCTGTACTACACCTCGATCAAGAACACCAGCTACGCCACCGCCACGCAAAACTGCGCACCGGCAGTAGGCAAAAAACGCTAAGCCCCTGCAGGGCCGGCGGCTACGCCGGCCCTGCTACCTGCCCGCGCGGGCAGCCGCGCAGCCGATGCGCTACAATGGCGGCCAACTTCATACCGTGCACCACCCATGCTGAGCTACCGCCATGCCTTTCACGCCGGCAACCACGCCGACGTGCTCAAACACCTGATCCAGGTGCAGATCATTGATTACCTGGGCCAGAAAGCCAAACCGTTCTGGTATATCGACACCCACGCCGGTGCCGGCGCTTATAGCCTCACCGAAGGCTACGCCACCAAAACCGCCGAATACACCGAAGGCGTGGCCCGCCTGTGGCAGCGCGACGACGCCCCCGCGGCCGTCAAGCGCTACCTGGACGTGGTGGCTGCCATCAATACCGACGCCGACGGCGCGCTGCGCTACTACCCCGGCTCGCCGTGGTTTGCCGCCGAAACCATGGCCGGCAGCGAAAAGCTGCGCCTGTTCGAGCTGCACCCCAGCGACCACCAGCTGCTGCAAGACTGCTTTGCCGATGCCGGCCGCCGTGTACGCGTAGAGCGTGCCAACGGCTTTGAAGCCATCAAGTCGCTGCTGCCGCCACCGCCGCGCCGCGCCCTCACGCTGATCGACCCGCCGTACGAAGACAAAGCCGATTACCAGCACGTGGTTAAAGCCATGAAAGAAGCGCTGAAACGCTTTGCCACCGGCACCTACGCCATCTGGTACCCGCTGCTGCAGCGCGCCGAGATCAAGGAGATGGTGAAAGACCTGAAAGGCCTGCCCTGCCACAGCTGGCTGGACGCTACGCTGACGGTGCGCACGCCATCCAAGGACGGCTTCGGCATGCACGGCAGCGGCATGTTCATCATCAACCCGCCGTGGACGCTGCACGCCACACTGCAGGAAACCCTGCCCTGGCTAAGCCAGGCCCTGGCAGTAGACGACGGTGCCTGGCACAGCCTGGAATACCGCGAAAACTAAGCCCTGCCCATGACAAAGCGGCCAACCTTGCGTGACAAGGTTGGCCGCTTTGCTGTGTGTGCTTCACGTACAGCCCGGCTTAGAGCCTGTTCAACGTCTTTTCACGGCTGCGGCCAGTGACTACCGGATGCAGCGCCAGGAGAAGTGCCCGCCGCAGTGTCATTCACTGCCAGGGCGCTTCGACACCGCGATGCGCCGGTAGCCACTGGCCCCGCAGGGCTGGCCTGGCAAACCGCCATCTGCGGCGTTGGCCGCCTTGGCCTTGGAATGACCAAGGCCGGCAGCGTCCGCTTGGCATCTGACCCTTTGCCAGGCCAGCGCAGTCGCTAAAAGACCTTGAACAGGCTCTTACACCTGTACCGACGGCACCGACTTCATGCAGCGCAGGGTAAAGTGCGAACGGCTGTGGCGAATGCCGGAGATCTTGTATAGCTTCTCGCGCAGGAAGCGCTCGTACCCGGCGGTGCCGTCTACCGCCACTTTGATCAGGTAATCGTATTCGCCCGACACCAGGTGCGCCTCCAGCACCTCGGGCAGCGCCGCCAGCTCGGCACCAAAGCGTGCCAGCGTGTCTTCCTCGTGCGCGTTCAGGGTAACCTCGATCAACACCGTATCGCGCAGACCCATGCGTTTCTGGTCTATCAGCGCCACATAGCCCTGGATATAGCCTTCTTTTTCCAGCTGGCGGGTATGGTTCCAGCAGGCACTGGCCGACATGCCCACGCGCTCGGCCAGCTCGGCATTGGATAGCCGCGCATTGTGCTGCAGCTCGCGCAGAATCTTTCTGTCTTGCGCACTCAGGCTGTAGGTATTTTCTTCCATGGCGTAGCTCCGGTAGATCGTTCCGCCATTTTGCGCAATGGCAGAAGATTTATCCAGCACCATAGCAAAACAGCTGGCCAATCAAAAGCACCTTCTGCGGGCCGCACGGTACAGTAAACACACTGACACGCACCGCAGACAACGCGCCACCCGCGCGCTGACCACCGCCAGCCACCCACGCTACGGGCTGCACACACAGCTAGCCACCCCACAAGGGCCACAAGCTGCAGGCGTAAAACAAGGGGCATAAGCACCCGGGACAAAAGACATGCCGGCAGCGCGCCGGACGCATGCGGCCAACCTTCAGGGTTGGCCGCATGCGTGTTGGGCAGATACAAAAAACGGATACGAAAAAACCGCCCGCAGGCGGTTTTTTCAAGGACACGGTGCCGGCTTACTCGGCACTGGCCGTCGCAGCCTTGCGCTTGGCCAGGACAGTACCGGTAATCACCACCAGCGCTGCGCCTACCGCACCACCTACCTGATGCGACCAGGCAGGCAGCGTACCGATAAAGCCGGTCAGGCCTTTATCGCTCAGCAGCATGGAGCCGCCAATCCAGCCCAGCAGGCCGCCGCCCAGTGTAATCACCATCGGGAAACGGTCCATCAGCTTCATCACGATCTGGCTGCCCCATACAATGATGGGGATACTGATCACGATACCGAACACCACCAGCGGCATATGGCCACCGGATGCACCGGCAACGGCAATCACGTTATCGATACTCATCACGGCATCGGCCACGATAATGGTTTTGACCGCACCCCACAGGTGGGCACTGCCGTCTACGTCGTGGCCATCGTCGTCCTCACCCACCAGCAGCTTCATACCGATCCACAGCAGCAGCAGGCCGCCTACCAGTTTCAGGAACGGGATATCCAGAATCTGCAATGCAAACGCAATCAGCACCACGCGCAGGCCAATGGCACCCACCACGCCCCAGAAAATGCCTTTCTTGCGCAGGTCTTCCGGCAGGCTGCGGCAAGCCAGGGCGATAACGACCGCGTTATCGCCACCCAGCAGAATATCAATGGCGATAATCTGCAGCACAGAAATCCAGAAGGTGCTTTCACCCATCATTTCAAACATCTTGTCATCCTCCCTCAAAACTTTTACAACGAGCAGCCGTGATTATCGCTGCGGAAACTTTCAATTAGCTGTCAGGCCAGCACCATATCGTAAGCCAGCTTGCAAATAAGCACGCTCACCAACACCAGGAACAGCAGCCGCACAAACCCCGCCCCCTTGCGCATGGCTAGCCAGCTACCCACCAGGGCGCCCAGCACATTACACACCGCCATGGGCACGGCGTAGCCAAACAGCACATTGCCACTCGGGATAAAAAAGCACAGCGCCGCCACATTGGTGGCCAGGTTCACCACCTTGGCCGAGGCCGAGGCGTGCAGGAAATCAAAAGCAAAAAAGCGTACAAACAAAAACATCAGAAAGCTGCCGGTGCCGGGGCCAAACAGGCCATCGTAAAAACCGATACCCCCGCCAATGGCCAGGCCCACCAGCATCTCGCGCCGGCCTATCGCCACCGGCGCGTGCGTGGCACCCAGCTGTTTCTTGCGGAACGTGTAAATGGCCATCACGATCAGCAGCACCAGCACCAGCGGGCGCATATAGTGCGCCGGGATATAGCTTACTGCCGCCGCACCGGCGAACGACATGGCAAAAGCCGCCGCTGCCGCCGGCAACACCAGCCGCCATAGAATAGTCACCCGCTTCAGATAGGAGCGTGCAGCAAACACGGTACCCACCGCAGATGACATTTTATTGGTACCAAACAGCGTCGCCACCGACACCTGCGGCAGCGCGTTGAATAGCGCCGGTATCTGGATAAGCCCGCCACCGCCGACCGCTGCATCGATCAGGCCTGCCAGAAAAGCAAAGACGCACAGGAAAGCCAGCGTAAACATACATACCCCGTTTTTTTGCGAGGCGTCATTGTAACGGGATATATACCCGCTGTCGGGGCATTGCGGTTTTATCGACAAAACACTGCGTGCAGATTTTGCCCTGTACGCGGATAGTATCGGCTCTGCCCTTACTGCGCCAAAGCGCCACCACCATGAGCACCGACCTGCTGGGCTATATTGCCGCCTTTCTCACCACCACCAGTTTTTTGCCACAAGTCATCCGCACCCTGCGTACCGGCGACACCCGCAGCATTTCGTTCACCATGTACCTGATGCTGGTAGCCGGCGTAGCCGCCTGGCTAGCCTACGGCTTGCTGCTGGGGGCGCTGCCCATTGTGCTGGCCAACGGCATGACGCTGCTGCTGTCGTCCATCATTCTGGCCATGAAGTGGCGCGAGATACGCGCTAGCCGCCAAGCATCATGAAAAAAGGGGGCCACGCCCCCTTTACTTAGCCACCATCCGCGGCAGTGTCTATTTGCCTATGCTTTTCAGCAGCGGCTCTACCAAGCCAGAGAAGCCTTCCCAGATGATCTGCACCCCCAGGCACAGCAGGATGAAGGCCGTGAGGCGCAGAAACACCACCGAGCCGGTACGGCCCAGATAGCGCATCAGCTTGTCGGCGTGGGTCAGACACCACCAGGTCAGCACGCTGATCGCAGCCACTGCCGCCACCGCCGCCAGCGGGGCCACGGCAAATTTTTCCAGGCCACGGCCTGCACTGCTAAGCGACGCGCCCACGGTAATGGCTACCGAGATAGAGCCTGGCCCAACTGTCAGCGGAAAGGTCAGCGGGTAAAACGCCCGCTGCTTCAGCACTTCGCGGTTTTCTATTGTCTCTACGCCCGGCGAAGCTTCAGCCGGTGCGTCGTTCAGCATGCGCCAGGCAGCAAAGGTAATCAGCAGGCCACCGGACAGCTGCACAACCGGCAGCGACACGCCAAAAAAGCTCAGCACAAAGCCACCGATATACATGCTGCCCAATAGCAACAGAAAGCAGTAAATCGCGATGCGTCGCGCCAGAAACGCGCGCTGCGGCTGGCTATTGTGCGCGGTAAGCGAAATGAAAAAAGGCACCAGGCCGGGCGGGTTGATGATGGGCAGCAAGGCGGCTGCCACAAACAGGAACTTGCTGACAAACAGCGACATCATCGGGGTCATGCACGGGCACCAAGCTTAGTAAAGAATGAGCGGATTCTAGCATTGCCACCCGGCATTACCAGCCCGCTGGCGCAATACGGCCACCTGCTTTATGAAAAAACCTGCTAAGAACATCAGAAATCAAGCTTTGGGGTGATAAAGGCAGGCTCTACACTGCAGCCAACCTTATCCGGAGCCTCACCATGCTGCACAGACTGCGCCGCCACTGGACTATCTACTCGCTACTGGCCGTACTGGCCAGCGCCGGCCTATTACAGCTGGCCGGCACCCTGCACCTGGGTGACACCGCCCGCCAAGCGCTACTGGCTGCCAGCGGCTGGACCAGCGACCCGTTGTTCTGGACCTTCATCGCCATTGGCTTTATGGCGCAGATCATCGATGGCGCACTGGGCATGGCCTATGGCGTCACCGCCAACACCGCGCTGATGTCGGCTGGCGTGCCGCCTGCCGCCGCCAGTGCCGGCATTCATCTGGCCGAGATTTTCACGACCGGTGCATCCGGGCTATCGCATTTGAAATTCGGCAATATCGACCGCCAGCTGTTCAAGCGCCTGGTGGTACCGGGCGTACTGGGCGGGATAGCGGGCGCAGCCGTGCTGGCTTTTGTCGATGTGAGCATCATCAAGCCCGTGGTGTCGGCTTATCTGTTGCTGATGGGCATCTATATCCTGCTAAAAGCGCGCCAGCAGCTGGCGGATCGTGGCCAACCCAAACGTATTGCCCCGCTGGCTTTTCTGGGCGGCGCGCTGGACTCTATCGGTGGCGGCGGCTGGGGCCCGGTGGTGACGACCTCGCTGATCGGCCGTGGCGGCGCCCCGCGCACGGTAATTGGCTCGGTGAATGCGGCAGAGTTTTTCCTGTCTGTAGCCGGTGCCGCGTCGTTTGCGGTGTTTATCGGTGTATTCGAGCAGCTGGAGCTGATTGCCGGCTTGGTAATCGGCGGCATGGTTGCCGCCCCGCTGGCCGCGTGGACCACGCGCTACCTGCCCGCACGCGCCCTGATGACGGTGGTAGGCTTGCTGATCACTGGCTTGTCGACCTGGAACCTGTACAAAGCCCTAGCCTGAACGCACTACACCCCATCAACACAAAAGGTTGGCCGCTGCGGCCAACCTTTTGTCGTTTCAGGCACGGCGTACGGTTTAGCTGGCCTGCGCGGGCAGGGCTACACCTTCCGTGCTGAACTGGTAGTCGCGGAACACGTGCTCGGCGCTCAGCACCTGATAGCTGCCATCCGCCAGGCGGTGCGATGTGTCCTTGAGGCGGTAGGTGTAGTGGCCACAGGTCCAGCAATCGAAATTGCGCATGTGGGTACACAGGCAGGTTTTATCCATCACCTTCACCCGGCGCTCGCCCGGGTGGGCGGCTACTGCGCGGTTATAGGCCTCGATATACTGGCAGCTGCCGCTGGCATCCAGCAGGTAGCCATAGGCTTCGCAGTTGGGGCGAATGCCATCGCCAATGGCCGGGCACTGCTTGATCATGCGCATCGGGTAGCCGGTAGGCGACAGCTGGTTGACCTCGATATCCTCTTCGCTGGCGCGGAAGTATTCCTGCTTGATCTTGTCCGGCAGGCCGCATTCGTGCGTCACGGTAAAGCGGGTGGCTACCTGCACACCCTGTGCGCCCAGCTCTAGCATGCGCACTGCGTCGGCACCGGTAAACACCCCACCGGCGGCGATCAGCGGAATGGTCAGGCCCTCAGCCTGCATCCAGTCGCGAATTTCGACCAGGATGGTTTCCAGGTGGTAGTCCTGCCAGTCCATGCCGAAGCCCAGGTGGCCACCGGCCAGCGGGCCTTCGACCACGATATAGTCCGGCAAGCGCTTGGTGCGGGCGGTTTTCTTCAGGAACAGCTGCAGGGCGCGCAGCGACGACACGATGATACCCAGCTGTACCTCGTGGAAACGCGGGTGGTCTTCGATCAGTGCAAACGAGCCCAGGTGCAGGCCGGCAGCCAGGGTAATACCATCAATGCCGGCGTCCATGGCGGCACGCATACGCACACGCAGCGTGTCCTTGGGCGCGTTCATGGTGAGCTTTTCCATGCAGTTGATGAAAATCAGCCCGTCACCCTGCTTGGCTTTCATGGTGGCCTCGACGTGCAGGCGTGTCGACTCGGCCACCTCTTCCAGATCAAACTTCACTACCGACTTGTCGGTGTTTTCTACGTTGAACTTGTACTGTTTGAGCTTGTTCTTGACGTATTTGGTGTCATAGCGACGGTCTGCCACGGTAGGCAGCATGGCATCGGAAATGTGGCCGATACCACCCAGACGGGCCACTTCCAGCGCCAGGGCTGCAGTAGAAATATCCACACCCATGCCACCCTGCATGATGGGCACCAGGTCCTTGCCCGCAAGGTGCAGACGGAAATCATCCAGACAACGCATTACACATCTCTCCATTTAGATGGCCGGCATTATCGCCCAAGCAACTCGATAAAATCCAACAAAATAGAGCATTTGCTCGTTGCCGGTATTCCATACGGCTGCGGCCAACCCTGGCCTGCATGGCAGGTCAGGCAAATAATTCGGTATCACCTTCTGCGCCGGGAAATGCCACCAGCCCCTGCGACTGCAAGCCGATAGCCTGCAGCACACGGGCCGAGGCCAGGTTGGCCGGGTCGATAAAGCCCACCACCCGCGGCAGGCCCAGCTCGCCCAGGCCGTAAGCCCGCGCCGCCGCCGCGGCCTCTACCGCATAACCGTAGCCACGCGCCGCCGGCATAAAGGCATAGCCTACGTCTACATCTGGCACGTTATGGCGGCGTATCAGGCCGCACATCCCCACAGGCTGGCCATCGCACAGGCGCTCCACACACCACAGGCCGAAACCGTTGGCCGCATAGCTAGCCAAAGGGCCATCGGCCAGATACTGCTGTGCCTGCACCAGGCTGCGAACCCGCTTATCGGCAATAAAGCGGATAAAATCCGGGTCGTTCAGCAGCAGCAAGACAAAAGGGGCATCCGCCAGCACAAACTCACGCAGGCGCAAACGGGTAGTAACAATAGGGAGCATGGCAGCCAGGCCACCTGACAAAGTGACAAACAGCCGGCACTGTACCGCAGCCAGGCAGCGGCGTCTGCCCCCAGGCCCGCCAGGTGGATTTTTCGCACATAAATCCATAACCCGGCTATTGATATTACGGAAACTGCCCTCATACACTGCCCTGTTGCGCCAGATAGCCGGCAGCAAAAGACCAACTCTCCACAGGAAACCGACATGTCCATTACCGTAAACGGCGTAGAAATCACCGAAGCCATGGTGCAGGCCGAGCAGGCAAACCACGAAGACACCGCCAGCCCGCGCGACGCCGCCGTTCAACAGCTGGTACTGCACCAGCTGCTGCTGCAAAAAGCCAGCGAGAGTGGTTTTGACACGGCCAACGAAGGCCAGGCCATCGGCGCCCTGCTGGACCAGGAGCTGAGCTTCACCCCGGCGGACGAAGCCGCCTGCCAGGCGTACTACGACGCCAACCCGCAATACTTCAAGCAGGGCGAAAGCGCTGTAGCCAGCCACATCCTGCTGCCGCTGGGCCAGGGCGACGAGTTGGCCGCATCGCTGGCCAAAGCCAAGGCACAAGGCGTTCTGGAACAAGTACAAGCCAACCCGGACAGCTTTGCTGCCCTGGCAGCCGAGCACTCCACCTGCCCTAGCGGCAAACAAGGTGGCGATCTGGGCCAGTTTGGCCGCGGCCAGATGGTGCCGGAATTCGAACAAGCCGTCTTCAGCACCGAAGCCGGCCAGATCACCCCAAGCCTGGTAGAAACCCAGTTTGGCTACCACATCATCCAGGTAAAACAGCGCGCCGAAGGCGGCCAACTGGCATTTGCCGATGTGTTCCCGCGTCTGCAGCAGTACCTGAACGAAATGGCCGGCCGCCAAGCCATGCATGAATACCTGAGCTCGCTGGTAAAAACCGCCGACATTCAGGGCTTCAGCATGCCTGCCCTGTAAGTCAGCCTGATGAAAGCCCTGCCCGCCACATGGCCGGCAGGGCTTTTTGCTTTATACAGGCCGCAACAAGCACAGCCTGCTGCCCTGCGTGTTTTGGCGTAAAATACCTGCCATTCGCGGCAGCCCCACCCTGCAGCGCCGCTTATTGATTAATGGAAGACACTTTGTGAAAAACGCGTTCCTGAACCGTATTGCAGACAAATCTGCCGTCATCGGCATTGTCGGCCTGGGCTATGTCGGCCTGCCGCTGATGCTGCGCTTTGCCGAAGTCGGCTACAAGGTACTGGGCTTTGATATCGACCAGAGCAAAGTCGATGCCCTGCACGCCGGCAAAAGCTATATCGAACACATCAGCGCCGACAGCATCGCCAGCGCCCGCGCTGCCGGCTTCGAAGCCACCACCGATTTCAGCCGCGCTCCGGAAGCCGATGCGCTGATCCTGTGCGTACCGACCCCGCTAAACAAATACCGTGAACCAGACCTGTCTTTCGTGCTGAATACCATCGACAGCCTGGTACCGCACCTGCGCGCCGGCCACCTGGTATCGCTGGAATCCACCACCTACCCCGGCACCACCGACGAAGAGCTGCTGCCACGCATCGAATCGCGTGGTTTCAAGGTAGGCCAGGATGCCTTCCTGGTGTTCTCGCCAGAGCGCGAAGACCCGGGCAACCCGAACTTCACCACCCGCACCATCCCCAAAGTATGCGGTGGCATTACCGAAGCATGTCAGGAAATCGGCGTAGCGCTGTACGGTGCAGTGATCGATAAAGTGGTGCCGGTATCCAGTACCCGCGCCGCCGAAATGACCAAGCTGCTGGAAAACATCCACCGCGCGGTCAACATCGGCCTGGTCAACGAAATGAAAATCGTGGCCGACAAAATGGGTATCGACATTCACGAAGTGATTCGCGCCGCCGCCACCAAGCCATTCGGCTTTGTACCCTACTACCCCGGCCCGGGGCTGGGCGGCCACTGCATCCCTATCGACCCGTTCTACCTGACCTGGAAAGCCCGCGAGTACGGTGTGCACACCCGCTTTATCGAGCTGGCCGGCGAAGTTAACTCGTCCATGCCAGACTATGTGGTGAGCAAAATTGCCTCGGCGCTGAACGAACGCAAAAAGGCCATCAACGGCAGCAAAATTCTGGTACTGGGTATCGCCTACAAGAAAAACGTAGACGATATGCGCGAAAGCCCGTCTGTGTTCCTGATGGAAAAACTACGCGACCTGGGCGCCGAGATCAGCTACAGCGACCCGCACGTGCCCACTTTCCCCAAGATGCGCGAACACCACTTCGACCTGGCCAGCGTAGCATTATCAGCAGACACCCTGGCCACATACGACTGCGTATTACTGGCCACCGACCATGACAAATTCGACTACGACATGATCCGCCAGCATGCCCAGCTAGTAGTGGATAGCCGGGGAAAATACCTGAGCCCCGCCAGCAATATCATAAAAGCATAAGAAAATAAAAAAGCCGCCAATGGCGGCTTTTTTATTTTCACAGCAAGAAATGAATTAATCATGCTGTGTTAACGGGTCTTTCTCTTTCGCTACCTTGCGGTACACAAGCCATCGCGGCGAACGGAACCGTACGATACGCTTGTATAACCAAACATAAGTTGCGATAAATAAAATACAGAAAAGCTGCAACACCAGTTCATACTGCCAAAATAACATAGCTGGAGAAACTGTAAGCAGCGCCATTGCCCACAAATAAGGCGCTGTCATGCTATTGCGTTTAAGCAAGTGTTTAGCATTACTCCTACCGATCATCCAACGCACCAAGCGCTTGTACACTACTTGGTGAAAATGCATGCTATCAGGCATACCCGCCGCCATCTTACGCTGACGCCGCCGCAGAATAGTAAAAACTGTCTCGAAAATCGGGTAAATTAACACCAATAGAGGAAACCATGGAGATAACGTTTGGGGGTGGCGTGCCACCAGCAGCACAGCCAGCTCTGCCAGCATGAAACCAACAAAATAGGCACCGGCATCCCCCGCAAAAATCAGCCCCCGCGGAAAGTTCCACACAAGAAAACCCAACAAAGCGGCAACCAAAGACAAAGATACCGAAAACAACAGCATATCGCCCAGCTGGTAGGCAACATAGGCAAAAGCTAGGGAGGCCAGTACGCTCACGCCACCCATCAAACCGTTATAGCCATCAATGATATTCACCGAGTGACATACACCACCGACAGCAAAAACAGTCACCAGCACTGCCAACACGGGATAAGCAGCCAGCACTCCGTCTATGAGGGGCAAGCCTAAACGCACCAGCACAGCATTGAGCAACACGACACCCAGGCCCGCCGACAAAAATGCAGCAAGCAAACGCACCATGGGACTAACCCGCTTAGTCAGGTCTTCCAGCAAGCCAGCCAGAAACACGGGGAGCGATGCAACTAGCAACAAACCGATTTCTGCAACATCCGACTGCCAACCATAAACCAGTGCGCCGGCAAGAAAGCCACTGAAAACGGGCACCCCACCGATCCGAGGCGTTGGCGTAACATGGAATTTCTGTACCCCTACCAGATCGTGATCCAGCGAAAAACGCGCATGCAGATGTTGGTAGCGAATGATCAACATCGCCACCACCAGCGAGCACACAAGGCTTGAAAAAAACAAGTAGATTTCCATTAACTTACAATCAGAAAGTCCAAGCGTAAAAACGGGTCCGTATCACTAAAAAGCAAAGTTGGCACTTTGGTTTGCCATACACACCACTACTGACCGGCGCGAAGCTTAGCGACATATGGCCGGGCGAACACAGTCAGTACACCAAGCATCAATCCCAGCATAACGCCAGCAACAACAATCAGCGAACGCTTTGGTTTGGATTTCTGGTCCGGCGAAGTCGCCACATCCAGCACCTGGATCATGGAGCTGTCACGCCCCTCCTCCACCCGAGCCAGTTCGTACTGCTTAGCCATCAGTTCCAGCAGGGCTTCGTTATATTTAACGTCTCGCACAGCACGAATATATGCCAAGCCATCTTGCGGCAGACTTTTAGCCCCGACAGACAGGCTACCATCGCCGCCCTTCTCGTCCAGCTGAGCCAGCTGCTGCTTCATGGCGTCCAGCGCATCCTGGGCACGAACGAAATCAGGGTTTTTGTCTGTGGCAAAGCTGCGCATGGCCACGATCTCTACTTCTTTTGCCGCAATCTTTGCCTTCAGCTCCGCCACCGTCTTCAGAACAATACTTACCTGCCCCTCCGGGAGCACCAGCCCTGTTTTCTTTTGCAGCGCTTCGAGACCCAGCTCAGCCTTGGCCAGGCTCTGCTTGACATCTTGCAGCTGCTTTTCAAAAAACACACGACGCTTGGCAGCGTCTGTTACCGCCAAATTCTGATTGAGCCGTTTTAGCTCGACGACATATGCGTTAGCTAGGTTGGCAGCAAACTGCGGATCATGGTCATCAACATTGATCTCGATGAGCCCTGATTTCGCCGAGCTAATCATCACGGCAGCTTCCAGCGTTTTACGCGTTGAAGACAGTTTTTCCTGCTCGTATCGCGCTTGCAGATCAAACTGCTTGATCAACCTGTCAGATACCGTCTGACTCTTCATCATCGCGACGTACAAATCATTCGGGTTTTTCAAAGTGCCACCGGTTGCTACCCCTGCCATGGCCCCCAAAGACCCCAGCGCAGCTGACAGACCGCTAGCCTGCTGCTGTGGCGGCAAAATACTGGCAGATGCCGTAAACGTGGGCCGAATGGCCAAGCTAGTGACAAGGGCAATGGAACCGCAAAAAAATGTGGCAGCCAGAATGGTATTGCGCCCTTGCCATAGCTGTAATACCAGCGCATTCAGATTAATCTCGCCGTCCAGATCTTTCATATCATCTTGATTATTATTCATGGCAGTCCAGTTATTTAACTTGCACAGTTATACGCATTAGTCTTTAAGCACTTTCAAACCCGCGGCACCCAAACCAAACTGGTAAAGGATGCTGGTCCATTCTTTCAGACTTTGCGTCGTGCTGACGCCACGCTCGATTGCCTCTGGCACAATGATACTGTCACCAGGGAAAATCTTGTAACCATTCACAGAGCTGAACCAGCCCAAACCGGCACGGCTCACTGCAGTACCATCCGCTCTCAAGACATATACCTCGTCTTTATCTGCACTACGGCCAGCACCGCCTGCCAGCTGCAGATAGTCGCTAACACGGCGATTTTCCTTAAACATGAAGGCTGTGGCATTGTTAACGGCGCCAAATACATTCACTGTACCAGGCTGGCGCGGCACATACACTGCATCGCCATTTTCCAGCGGCAAATCAGGCACATCTTTCAGCTTGAGTTTGTAGCTATTGAATTCCAGCGCCACTCTGCCAATCGCCTGTACTTTACGCATGCTCTGAGCACGCTTGCGATTGCGATCCAGCTCGGCCTGGATAGACAGGGCATTCTCACTCAACGAAGTCGCGGCCAACTTAGATGCAGCTGCGGCTTCAGACTCTTTCTCGAAACGATCTACCGCTTCCGCCAAAGCCTTCTGTTGCTGGTCGCGAATACTGGGGCGGGTAAACACCATCCCGTACAAATAAGCATCGTCACTCACTCCGCCGATACGGGATAATAATTCGCGCAGCGTCTCACCCTTGGCAAGCTTGTAGACGCCCGGGTTGAGCACCTCACCATCAACCTTGACATAGTGCTGGCTAGCATTTGCCCTCAAGGCTGTTGCATCAATACTCGTCAAGCGATAAACCCCACCTTGGCGTAGTGGCAGTTTAGCCGTAGCCTGCAACAAGCCATTCAACCCGGCATAATCAGGGGTATTTTCCAGCGGTTTAAGCCAGCCTTTATCAACCAATTCAAGCTGCAAACGGCTAGTTTCTGCGACAGGCTGTACTCCGCCGGCACGTCGAATCAGAGTCGCGACACTTTCATTCGGCAGTGCTTCGTAAATGGCAGGCTGCTTCACCAGCCCGGCAATGGCAACGAGGTTACCCATAGCAGGAATATGAATGATATCGCCATCCTGTAGCGCGATATCACCGGCCTTGCTCCCCTCTGCAATGAAGGCGTACAAATCAAATGTGGCTACAGTCTTTCCGCCACGTTTGATCTCTACCCTTCGCATCGAGCCCTCTGGAGCAGGGCCACCAACAGCAAACAAGGCGTTCACTACGCTGCTCAAGGAACTGAGCTGATAGCTACCCGGCTGCCGGGCAAAGCCCGTCACAAAAACCTGAATCGCTCGGGTTTGGGCCAAAGAAACGCTCAGTTCAAAATTGGTGAAGATCTTGCTGATGGACTTTTTCAGATAGCCTTGCAGGTCTTTGAACTTGACACCTGCAACACTCACATTGCCAACTCTGGGAATATAAATTGCACCCGTTCTATCTACCTTGCTGAGCAGGTCAATATCCACCATGCCCCAACCACGGATCTGCAACTCATCTCCTGCACCAATCACGTAATCGTCTGGCACATTCATGTTCTGTAACGGTGCGAAAGTCGAAGGCGACTGGCTAAAATACGCCGCACCAAACAATGACAGCTGATCACCTGTACTGTCAGATACATAGCGTGAAAATTCCGGTAACACTGCCGCCACAGCACTCGGCGCAAGTACTTGCGTAACCGTCATTCCGTCACGCTTGCCCTGTGGGCTCGCCAGTGTTGGCGTCGAGCTTACGCCCCCCCTTTGCGCGACATCTGCATCATCGGCCGCCTGTGCGGTAGCCACCAACCCTATCAAGCCAAGCAAGCAAATCTTCTTGTTCATTGTGTCCTACCAGTTTTGTTTTATCGGGCTGCGGCCAACATGATCAGTATTGATGAGTCAAACTGAGTGATATGGCCTTGTCTGCTATCGATACGGATGGTGCCAACAGCGTGTTACGCTGGCCTTTCCACAGGGTATAACCTGCACCGTAACCAAGCAATCCACCCGCAACAACATCAGAGAGCCAGTGTTTTCCTTTTGCAACCCGGCCTGCAGAAGCCATACCACCCGCCACATAGAGCCAGGGCAGCTTGTACTCTTCGGCGAATGGCGTGATGGCTGCCATCGTGACAGCAGCATGGTTGGACGGGAAGCTGCGATCACCATTTGCAGACTGGTGCCATGCATGGGCACCAGACTCACCAGGACGAGCCCGATTGATCAGCCGCTTGCCCAATATAGACGTACCACCCGCCAACGCTGCGGATTGTAAGCTGATGATGCCGGTATTGACCAGCACAGGGTCATCAGCCAGAGTCATTGCTGCCCCGGCCGCCCCCACTGCCAGTAAAGGCGCGGCCCGCCCAGCGGCATCCCAGGCTTTCACCACCTGATTGTCACCATGTTTTGCCAGCTGCTTGTAGGTAGCCTTGTCACGCGTACTGGCCACCGCCACGGCAGAAACACCCAAGACAGTAGCGACCGCCGCCGAATCCAGCTCAGGCAGTGCCGCCAGGCTGTCGTCCATCCGCATACGCACTCCGGATGCACTGGGCCACCACGCCGGGTCTGGCAAATCACCACCCTGAGGCTCATCGTCACGTTCCCCGAGCCGACCCAATGAATCACCCACAGCCAACTGCCGCTCGACATCGGCCATTTCGCGTACCAGGTTATGCGGCACCTCCACCTGCTGACCCACATCTCGCGTCCACGGCGAGATCGACATATTGACAGTCGACTGCGTGTCCAGGGCCAACATACTGTTAAGCGGGATACTCATGAACAGGCCTTTGTCATGATAAGGACTACTCGGCGTACCAGGCGAAGTAATATCTTTACCATCGGTGTAGGTGTACCAGGCACCTGCCTCGATACCACTATTAAAGCGGCGTTTTATTTCCATCCGCACGCCACTATCCTTGGCCAGGAAGCGCCCCGCACGGCCCGTTAGCGTGATACCGGCAGGCAGCTTGTAATGCAACGAAGCCAAAGCGGTGACGGTTTTGTAATCTTTACGCCCAAACCAGCCTTGGTAATCGCGCTGCTGTACAGCTTCAGCCGTCAACTCACCTATCCAGCGTGAAGCCGGAGGGAAATAAACCAGCTGACCGGCTACACCACCAAACATTTCCTCGAACATGCCTGCCGATACCTTGCCGTATAGACGTTGGGCGGGCTGAAACAGATGCGTATACGTCAGCTGGCCTAGGCGAAATGGATTACCCTTTTTGTATTCGGCAATATCAGTGCGTACATGGGGCAATAAGCTATTGGACGGGTTGTCCAGCCTACTGACGTTCTCGAACACCTTGTAGGTAACGGCAGCATCCAGATAATTACGCGGGCTGATACGCCACTGGCCGCTGGCCTGCGCATTAACTTCGTAACGCAAGGCGCCAGACGGGTCATTGAAGTACATCACCAGTTTGGGTGCAAGACTGAACCGGTTCAGCTGCTGGTCCTGACCTTTCAGCTGGATACTTTGCCCGTCCTCGTTGGCAATCAGCCCGAGGTCGACGCCTTTGTCCAGCTCGGTGGATAAGGCATCAAAATCCTCCCGGTTTTTGTCCGGGTCGGCATGGCTGACCAAGGCTACATCCCGCAATTGCTCACGCGTCGCCTGGCCATTCAGGTAGGCAGTCAAAACCGGCAGATTGAAAAACTCGTAGTCAGCAACCGCAAGATCACGCCGATTGACACGCAGCTTGATGACACGGGTTTCGAGCGGGGCAAAGTAAAGTGCCGTGCGCACCGCACGCCCCACAGAGCGTCCCACATCACTGATACGGATGTTGGTGAAATCAAGATGCAACACCCCGTTTTGATAGGCCAGTGAAACAGCACGGTAGTCTTGCTTGTGCAAGGCATCCAGCAAGCCCAGCCTGTGCTGCGGATCACTGCGCCATGCCTGGGCATCCGGCCGTGCGCGTACTACTTGATAAGCGGCAGGTTCGTAGATTTTGGGTACAAACTCACGGTCACCAAAAGGAATACTGACAAAGGTATTGATACTGCTATGCGTACGGCTTCTTACCAGCTCTGCGCCCAACCACCCCCAGCGGTAACTTACCCCTAAAACAGTGCCATTCTGCCGCTTGCCGGCAAATGTCTGGCTGGCACGAAAATCTTTCTGGTAATTGTTGGCATCGTACTCGGCCAGCAGTGCCCAACCACCGTCGCCATAAGGCAATAACCAGCGCACACCACCGAATGCGCCATTAATCCGACCCGAGCCATAACCCAGGGTAGTATCGAAGCGGCCAAACTGTTTACTGGCTGCAATATAATGTCCGGCAAAAAGACCAGTGCCCAATATATCTGTTTTGCCCACTGCCAGATCTGGCAGAATCGCCCCCTCTTCCAGCAAGCGTAGTTTTAAATCGATAACCTTATCTTTATAGCTTCCATAGCTATCTTGATATTTCCCGGTAAAACCAGGCGTCCCCCGAATACCGACAAAACGCCCGTTCATTTGCAGGTAAGGCAGAAAAGTCAGATTGGTCCACAAGGTGCTATACGGGCTATCGTAGCTATACCCAAGCCCATACTGACCATCCACCTCCACCCGCCCATCTGGCATATTCATCAAGCCAGACTGGCCAGTGAGTGAGGGCACGGCCATGGCATAAAAGGGCAAGCATAACAAAGACAGGGCTATCGGAGTCTGGCGCATGAGATATCCGGAAGTAGGGCAAAAAAAAGCCACCCGAGCCAGGCAGGGGTAGCTTTCGACCAAGCAAATGCTTAGTGGTGAGTGGTAGTCGAGTTGCTGCTTGCCGCAGCAGCAACCGCAGCCACAGCGGCACCGATAGAAACCATAGCAGCAGTAGAGAGACCAGCAGCAGCACCACCAGCAGCAGCACCACCAGCAGCAACACCACCAGCAGCAACACCACCAGCACCAGCACCAGCACCAGCAGCAGCACTACCGCTTACAGTACCGGTAGCAACAGGAGCAGTGGTCTGAGCAAAGGTTGGCATCGCAGCAGCAGCCAAGATCATGGCAGCAATCAGGTTTTTCTTCATAAGACACTCCAGAAAAAAAAAGCAAAGGATTGGAAACCAACCCTTTGCATTATGGCGCGAACAGCTGACAAAGTCAGCCGTCATCCCGACAACTTTTGCGTAAAAGTACTATCAGGCCATCAATTGTTTGACAACGTCCACATAACCTTGCATGGCTTGCTCGGCATTTTGGCCGTGCAGTTTGCCCCATGCGTCGTATTTGGCACGGTTGATAAAGTCCATCATGCCTGGGCGCTCACCCTGCACATCACCGTCGGTGGCTTGTTTGAACAGCGCATACAGCTGCAGCAGTGTCTGGTTATCCGGGCGCTCGGCCAGGCTGGTCACGTCTTTCTGGGCTTGTTCGAACAGTGCTTTCAAATCGGACATGTTGATTCCTTCTCTATTCTGGGTGATGCGTCTGGCGCCCACCGGTTCATGTGTTGTTAGCCGCCATAGATACTGGCTGTGGCAAATTTACCATGAAACGATCGTTTCACAAGTCTTCCGGCTGCAGCGCTATGCGTTTGAAGCTGTTTACCGGCATGCCGTCTTTCCGCGCAGGGGAAAAACGTGCGGTTTGAAAACGCTGCATGACCTGCACTGCAAAATCCTCATCCAGCCCTTCCGGCAGTACCACGCGCTGCACCAGACCCTGATAGTCAATATAGACATCCAGTATCGTGTCTGGCGGCAGCTCGTCTTCCAGATCAGGCAGCAGGATGGGCTGTAGCGGCTCGGCCAGCGTGTCCAGCTCGCTGGCCGGGTAATAACGCGCCAAGGCCAGCGGGCGATCCGGCATGGCCTCGCTGGCCTGCTCTGGGTTGGCCGCATCGGGCACTGGCAGCGCCGGAGCCGCCTCCGCCGGGCGCTGCACGTCTTGCGGCGCTGTTTGCAACGGGCCTGGCGGGCTGGCCAGGCGCACGCTCAACCCAAGCTGGCTTTGGCTAGCTGGTGGCAAGCCATCCAGCAGCAAATAGCCGGCCAGATGCAGCGCCACGGCCAGCAGTGCGCTGGCCAGCAGCCGCTCGCCCTGGCTGTGTGGCAAAAAATGCATGGCTTACTTGGCTGCCAGGTTTTCCTCTATGGCTGCCAGCGGAATGGCACCCGGCACCAGCGTGCCGTTCGGGAAGATCAGCGCGGGCGTGCCGGTAATGCCCAGTTTTTCGCCCAGCGCGGCGATCTCGGCCAGCGGGGTGGCGCAGTTGTCTTTACCGGCCAGCTTGGTACCGCTACGCATGAAAGCTGTCCAGGTTTGCGCCGGGTCTTTGCTGCACCATATCTGGCGCGATTTGCGCTCGGCGTCCGGGTGCAGCTGCGCTAGCGGGTACAGGAAGGTGTAGATGGTGACGTTATCCAGCTTGGCCAGCGATTCGCGCTCCAGCTGTTTGCAGTACGGGCAGTCCGGGTCGGAGAACACCACCAGCTGGCGCTCGCCCTTGCCGCGTACGTCCTTGATGGCTTTGGCCAGTGGCAGGCTCTTCCAGTCCACCACCACTTTATTCAGCTCATCCAGACGGGCTTCGGTTACGCTGCGGCGCGTTTTGGTGTCGATCAGGTCACCGGTAATCAGGTGATCCACCTTGCCATCCACGTATACCACCGTAAATTCTTCGCGCCCGCCACGCTTCATTTTCACCACCACCTCGTACAGGCCGCTTACCGGCGCGGGCTGCACGGTGCTGACTTCGTGCTGCGGAAACTTGGTTTTGAATGCAGCCTTGACGGTGTCGGCGCTTTCTTCGGCGGCCGAGGCGCTGCAGGCCATCAGCGGCAACATCAGGGTAGCCAGCGCAAACTGGCGAAGACGGAATGACATGGTAGTCCTTTGAATACAGTTAAAAACCCACGGCGTGGCGGGCGAGCTGCCGTTTGAGCAGCGGCAGGCGGTTAGTAAGGTTCAGCCCGGTATTGCGCAGCCAGGCCAGGCCTGGCGTCTGCTTGGCATGAAACAGGCCAAACAGGGCATCGCAGGTGAGTTGCATGGTTCGGACAGCTTCCTTGCGGCTTCGTTCATAGCGGCGCAGCCCCAGCCACTGGCCGCAATCGGCCTGGCCGGCCAGCGCTGCGGCCAACCTGGCAGCGTCCTGAAAGCCCAGGTTCACGCCCTGCCCGGCCAGCGGGTGGACGGTATGGGCCGCGTCGCCCACCAAGGCCACGCGCTCGGCAATCACCTGCTCTGGCGTAATCAGGCGCAGCGGGAAGGCCGCCGCGGGCGTGAGCACATCCAGGCGCCCCAGCGCATGGCCACCGGCATCGGCCACCACCTCGGCCAGGCGCGCGGCGGGTAGCGCCAGCAGCGGCTCGGGCTGGCTGGTAGACCATACCATGCTGATACGGTTGCCGGGCATGGGCAGCCACGCCAGGATGCCATCACCCAGAAACCACTGCCGTGCGATGTCGCCATGCGGCTTTTCGCAGGCAAAGTTGGCCACCACACCGCTATGGCCATAGGGTTTGATGTTGGCCGCAATGCCGCTTTGCTGGCGCACCCACGAGTTCGCCCCGTCCGCCCCCACGATCAGTTGCGCCTGCAGCTTGCGGCCGTCTTCCAGCACCAAGCCGGCGTGCTGCGCCGCCTGCCACAGCGCTTGCGGGCGCTGGCCACGAATGACCTCTACCCCGCTAGCGTGCTGCAGCTGCTGCCAGATGGCAGCCAGCACCCAGCGGTTTTCGGCGATCCAGGCCAGCGCTGCAGCACCGGCGTCGGCCGCCGAAAAGGCAATCTGCCCGCCCTGGTCGCCACGCACATCCATGCTGGCGATGGTGCCGATGCGCGACATGTCCGGCCAGGCGCCCAGCCCCGCCAGAAAGGCGCGGTTGGCCGGGCTGATGGCATAAATGCGCGCGTCCCAGCCGTCTTGCAGGCTATCGAGCGATTCGCCCTGCCCCTCTACCAGCGCCACGCGGCGGCCTTGTTTGTCCAGCGCCAATGCCAGGGCGGCGCCCACCAGGCCGCCACCCACTACCAGCACATCGTATTGCTCGTTCATTTTCTGCTTTCTGACATGGCTGCGGCCAACCTTAACCCAAGGTTGGCCGCAGGAAAACGGCAAAGGCTACGCACCCACGCCAAACACCAGATGGCTGGCAAAGGCACGCCGCGCCGGGGCCACGGCGTCGACCGCCGACATGCCGACACCGCGCAGCGCTTTCACTAGCGGATGATGGCCGTCAAACAGCTGGATCAGCCCGTGCGTGAAGCCCACCACGGCGTGGCTATCCACCCGGCGGCTGGCGCTGTAGCGGCGCAGCACGGCGGCGTCGCCCGGGTCGGCAGCGCCCGCCAGTGCATCTACCAGCCCTACCGCATCGCGCAGGCCCAGGTTAAAGCCCTGCGCGGCCACCGGGTGCATGGTTTGTGCGGCATTACCTATCATCACCACGCGGCCGGACGTTACCCGGTTCAGCTGGCGCAGGGCCAGCGGGAACACCGCGCGCGCGCCCACGGCGGTGAATTGACCCAGGCGCTCGCCAAACGCTTGCTGCAGCTCGGCCAGCACCACGGCGTCGTCGGCGTCGCGCAGGCGGGCGGCGTCGGCATGGCTACGCGTCCACACCAGCATCATGCTGTCGCCGTGCGGCAGCAGGGCAAACGGGCCATCGCTGGCAAAGCGTTCGTAGGCGCGGTGCTCATGCGGCTGGCTGGTTTCCACCTGCGCCAGCACAGCGCTTTGCTGGTAGTCGTGCACGTGACGGCGTATGCCCGGCAGGCTTTCCGCCAGCGCCCCGCCTTCGGCCAGCACCAGCAGGCGGCTGGTCAGCGTGGCCTGCGTGCCATCGGCCTGGCGCAGTGTGACGGTGGCGTAGCGCGCCAGCGCGCGGGCCTGCTCGACGCGGGTTTGCCATAACACGGTCACGCCAGAGTCCGCCAAAGCTTGCGCCAGTGCCGCGGTCAGCACCGGATAGTCGATGACGACACCCAGGTGCGGCAGGCCCAGGTCGGTATGCTGCAGCACGGTGCGGCCAAAGCCGCCCTGCTGCGACACGTGTACGGTGTCGATGACCGTGGCCGGCAGGCTGTCCGGCCAGGCACCCGCCAGCGCCAGCTGCTCGCGGCTGTACCACGATAGCGCCAGCGCACGGGCATCGCGTACCGGCTCGTTCTCGGCGCGCGCCTCGATCAGCACCACCTGGCGGCCGGCCTGGGCCAGCCGCAGGGCGGCCAGGGCACCGACCGGGCCACCGCCCACAATCACCACATCACTATGCTGAGGTATGTTCTGCATGCTTTATTGCCGCCTGCGCGGCCTCCACATTGGCGCAGGCGTCAGGCCTGCATCAGGGCTTCGATATCGTCGATACGCTTGGGTGCCGCATCGGTGTACACATGGTGGCCCGTGGCCGTCACCTGCACATTGTCCTCGATACGGATACCGATATGGTGATACGCCGCCGGTACGCTATCGTCCGGGCGAATGTACAAACCCGGCTCGATGGTGGTACACATGCCTGGCTCAAAACAGCGCCACTGGCCACCCGGCTTGCGCAGGCCCACATCGTGTACGTCCAGGCCAATAAAATGGCCAATGCCGTGCATGTAAAAGCGGCGGTATTCACCAGACTCGATCACCCCGTCCACCGTTCCCTGCAGCAGCTTGTAATCCAGCATGCCCTGCACCAGGACGCGCAGCGCAGCATCGGCCGGCACATTGAGCGCCACGCCGGGAGCGATGGTGTCGATGGCGGCCAGCTCGGCGGCCAGCACCACGTCGTACAGGTCGCGCTGCGGGCCGCTAAAGCGCCCGTTTACCGGAAAAGTGCGCGTGATGTCGCCGGCGTAGCCGCGAAACTCGCAGCCGGCGTCGATCAGCAGCAAGTCGCCGTCGTTCAGCCGCGCATTGTTGGCCGCATAGTGCAGCGTGCAGGCGTTGGCACCACCAGCGACGATGCTTTCGTAGGCAGGGTAGCGCGCACCGTTGCGGATGAAGTGGTGCAGCAGCTCGGCTTCCACTTCGTACTCGTACATACCCGGGCGGGTAGCACGCATGGCGCGCACATGCGCCTCGGCCGAGATTTGCCCGGCGTGGTGCAGCACCGCCAGCTCGCGCTCGTCCTTGCGCAGCCGCATGTCGTCGATCAGCGGCAGCAGGTCGCCGTACTGCGCGGGGGCGTCTACCCCGGCGCGGGCGCGGCTGCGCACGCTGGCCAGCCAGCCGGCCACGCGGGCGTCGATCTGGGCATTGCCCACCGGCCAGTACAGGGCGGGGACGTTTTCCAGCAGCGTGGGCAAGCGGGTGTCCAGCTCGCTGATGCTGTAAGCCTCGTCAAAACCGAATGCTTCGGCCGCTGCTGCCGGGCCATAACGGAAACCATCCCAGATTTCCATGTCCGGGTTTTTATCGCGACAAAACAGCATGGACTTGCCACGGCGGCCGTCCAGCACCAGCACGGCTTCCGGCTCGTCAAACGCGGTGAGATACAGGAAATGGCTGTCGGCGCGGTAGGGGTAATGCGCGTCGGCATTGCGGATCACCAGCGGTGCGGTAGGCAGCACGGCAATGGCATCCCCCAGGCTGGCCAGCAGCTGCTGGCGGCGGTGTTGCAGGCTAAGTGGCATGGTGTTCATACCCGGCAGGAGAAAACGGCGCCCAGTTTACACCCGTGCACGCCACAGGGCGATGCCATGCGCGGCCAACATGACGCCGGTCAAGGCACCCGCCATGTCGGCCACGGCGTCCAGCACCTCGGCACTGCGTGTCGTGGTAAACAGCGCCTGCCCCAGCTCGGAGCCGGTGGCCCACAGCAGGCAGGCACACAGCACCGCTGGCATGAGCTGGCGTAATGGCTGGCCGCGCCACAAAGCCGGTGCGGCCAACAAGGCCGCCCAGGCCGCGAACAGGGCAAAATGCCCTACCTTGTCAAAATGCGGTATCGCCGACGGCGGCCCGCCCGCCTTGAACCACAGCAGATAGACCATCACACCCCACCAGGCCATGGCTGGCCCGTACGGTAGCAGACGGCTGATATTGGATTTCATGCCCATCCTTGCCCTGTCAGAAAAAAACCCCGGCCTGGCCGGGGTTGTCGTGCTGTAAACCACTGAAGGCTCAACGGTACCCGACACTCGCCATACGATCGCGCGGCAGGATGGTGAGTTCCACCGGGTAGATGTCCGAGCTACCCGCGTCCATCACGCGCACCTGCAGCTTCACGGCCGTATTCAGGTCTTTCGGGAAGCTGCCGGCCAGCGTCTGGTCGCTACTGTTGACCAGCAGCCAGTTGGGCAGCTCGCTGCCATCGGCCATGCGTACCGACTCGATCGTGGCATTGCCTACCAGGTCGCGGAAGGCGGCCACGAAATCACGCCCCGGCTGCACCGGCAGTACCAGCGGCATGCTGGACTGGATCACCGGGCCGTTGGCCGATACCTGCGGGCTGGCCAGCGACGGGCGGCTCAGCACGGCTGCGTACAACGATGCTGGCTGCTGTACCGGCACTTCCAGCACGCGGTTGCGGGTGGCTCCGCCAGGCAGCGCCACACCCACGCCGGCATCGGCCGCTTCGGTCGCGCCGCCATTCAGGCGCGAGTACTGCTCGGTAAAGCCGATCACGGCCGTGGTGAGGTAGCCGTTACCCTGCTCCGCCACCTGGAACTCGTTGTAGCGGTCGTAGTGGGTAGCCAGGCGGCGGAAGGTGTAGTTCAGATTGTTACTCAGCAGCAGCGGGTTATCGTCGTAGGCCAGCCAGCGGCCATTGCTGGCCTGCAGGGCGTTGCTGCCGGCATTGTTCAGCAGGCGCTTGCCAGCCACCAGCACCAGCGCGTTATTGCCGCCACCTGCCGCGCTAACACTTTGATCCAGCGTGACATTGCCTTTGGCGCGCACCCACAGGGTGCCGCCAGCCTGAATGCCCTGACTGCCGTTCACCGTGCCCACGGCCAGGTCGCCCGCGTCCTGGTAGCGCAGCTGGCCACCGGTACGTGCTGCCAGGATGCCAGCCAGGTTATTGCTGCCTTCCAGACGGGCACTGCCACCGGCCTTGATCTCGGTGCGGGTAGCCGACAGGCTGCCCGAACCCTGCTGCAGGATATCCTGCGCCGCATCCAGCAGTACCGTATCGGCACGGACGTTGGCCGCCAGTTGCAGCTGGCCGTTGGCACCGCCTGCGGCCAAGGTCGCGGTGCGGCCTGCCGCGTTCACATCACCGTTCAGTGCAATGGCACCGTTGGTGCTGCGCACGGTCAGGTCACCGCCTTGCGCCGTCAGGCCGGCGTTGATGCTGATGGCACCGGTACCGCCCAGCAGCGTCAGTGCGCCACCGTTAGCCTGCATGGCTTGCGCCACGTTGATGTCACCGCCGTCTACGCTGATGTGCTGTTCACCATGGCTGGTGACACCGCTGAGGCTGCCCACCGTGCCCACACGCAGGGTATCGGTATCGCGTAGCTGCAGGCTGCCGTTGCTGATATTGGCCGCCAGGGTGCCGATATTGTTGGCTTGCAGCAGGCTGCTGTTGTTCACCGCGCTAAGTGCCAGCTCGCCCGCCTCGATGCGGCCAACCCCGGCCTGGGTAGCGGCGCCGCCCACGGTCACAGTGGCGCGGCCGCTGCCGGCCAGCAGGCTACCCGCCTGCTGGGTCAGGTTGCGCGCGGCGCTCAGCGTGGCGTTACCGCCAGCGGTTTGCACATCGGCACCCAGGGTGATGTCACGGCCGGCTTGCAGCTGGGCCTGGCCCGCGCTGGTGGCCACACCGGCATTCACCAGCGCGTCCTGTGCGGCGTTCAGTACCACCTTGCCGCCCTGGCTCGACACGGCTTGCGCCACAGTGATGTCACCGGCCTGGTTACGCAGGGTGATGTCGGCGTTGTTACTGCTGATACCGGCGATGGCCGCCTGGCCTTCGTGGGCAGACACGCTACCCACGCTCAGGCCGTCTGCGTCCAGGTAGCTGAACGCCTTGCCGCTGCCGCTCAGGCTGGCCGCCAGCGTATCGACATTGTTACCCGTGTGTTCCAGCGTGACCTGACCGGCGCTGATGATCTTCAACGCGCCGGCACTGCCACCGCTGGCTTTCAGCGCAGCACTCTGGCTGATGTCACCACTGCTGGCCAGCTGGATGCGGCCACCCTGGCTGCTGCCGTCGGTGTCGATCTGGCCATTGATCAGCAGCTTGCCTGCCGGGTTGTGCAGGGTCACGCTACCGCCCTGGCTACCGTTGCTATTAATAGCGGCGCCCACGGTGATGTCACCGGCACCGCTGCCGGTGCGCGCCAGCAGCACGTCGCCACCGGCCACGCTGCCCGAGGTATTGATGCTGGCCTGGGTTTGCAGGGCGCCGTCGCTACGCAGCGTTACCTTGCCACCGGTACCGGTGGCCGGCTGGGTATTGATGGCCTGGCTCACCGTGAGCGCGCCGCCGCTTTGCACCAGCACACTACCCTGTGCGCCACCGGCTACGGTACGCACGCCGGATACAGCTGCCACCTGGCTGCTCGGTGCGGCCTGCGGGCCGGCCAGCGCCGAGCCCTTGCCACCGGCGGTGCCCACGGTCAGCGCGGTCTTGTCGCGGTAATCCACGGTGGCCGTTTTGCCGCTGGCGCTGGTGGCAAAGGCTGCCGTCGCCATCTGGTGGCCACCGTTGCTGCTGGCCAGCAGGCTGATCTTGCCATCGCTGCTGCTGACCGACAGTTCACCATTGCTGTCGCCTACCAGCAGGCCGTTGGTGGTATCGGTAATGTCACCATGCGCCTGCAGCTGGATGGCGCCATCGCTACTGCCACCAATGCCGCGCGTCACGTCGATGGTGTTGGCCAGCAGGATGTTGCCGTTCTGGTTACGCAGGGTCACGCTGCCGCCATTGGCGTTGCTGCCGCCCTGGCTCTTGATGCGCTGGCCCACGGTAATGGCACCGTTGGCGCCGGCATTGTGCAGGTAGATTTCACCGCCCTGGCCTGCTGCCGCACCCGAGGTATCCAGGCGGCCCTGGCTCAGGTCGATGGCACCATTGGATTCGATCACCAGCGTACCGCCGGCGGTGCTGATGGTCTGCACGCCCTGGCTGTTATCCGTCGCGCTGAACGTCCCGCCGGTAGACAGCAGGATGTTGCCGCTTTGCGAGGTGATATTGGCACCCGACTGCACCCGCATGGCCGCACTGGCGCGCAGGCCTACCGCGCCACTGCCGCTGGCCGACACGGTTTTGTCCACCACCAGCTGGCCGGCGCTGACATCCTGATGGATAGCGCTGTTGCCGCTCTTGCTCACAAGGCCGGACAGGTTGGCCGCAGTGCGGGTCAGCGCATTGTCGCCGGGCGTCAGGGCCGCCACACTGCCGATGGTCAGGCTGCCGTTGTGCTGGCGTAGCCACTGCTCGCTGCCGCTTTCCACCGCCAGCGTATCGACTGCACTGGTTTCTATGCGGTTACCGCTGGCGCCCACGCTGCCGGCGGCCGAGATCAGCACGCTGCCGCTGGTACGGATTTCGTTATTGGCATCGGCGTCCACGCCGTTAGCCAGCACATTACCGCTACTGATCAGCTGGATGCGGCGGTCGCCACTATTGCCGCTGCTCTCTACGCCTGCGGTGCTGTCAAACACGATGTGCTTGCCGCTGCCGCCGGTGCGCAGGTCGATGCTGCCGCCTTGCGTAGCGACGATGTCGCGGTTGATGGCCAGCTGGCCGTCCGCCACGTTCAGGGCGATATTGCCATCGGCACGAATGCCGGTCTGGTCGCTGGCGGCGCCACCAAAGCTGCTGCTGTTGTAAGTGGTTTTACCAACGGCATCCACTTTCACATCGCCACTGCCACTCTGGCGGGTTTTGTGCAGCCATACGTCGCCACCGGCCGCAGCGGCCAGCTTGTCGGCATCGGCCACTTCAATACGCTTGCCGTCGGCGCCAATGGTGCGGCCAGCTTGCAGCAGCACATTGCCGGTGGTCTGTACTTCGTTGACCTGGCTGTTATTCGTGGTGGTGCTGATATCACGCGCGGCCACCAGCTGCACGGTGCCGCTACCGGATGTGGCCTGGCCACCGTTGAACACGATATCGCTGCCGCTGCTGCCGGCACGCAGGTCGACCGAGCCTGCGCCGCCCGCGCTCACGTTTTTGTCCAGCGTCAGCGCACCGTTGCCTGTAGCAATGGCGATGTGGCCACTGCTGGCGGTGCTGACACCCTGCAGCGGGTTGACGCTGTCGTTGGCGGTAACGCTACCCACGGTGAGCGCGCCGCTATTGAAGTACGTCAGGCTCTGGTCGGCACCGGTAATGATGGCGGCCAGCGTGCCGATATTGTGTACGCCGCTACCGGTAGCCGGGTTGGTCAGCTCGGTGGTATCGCGTGCCAGCAGCTGCAGCTGGTCGGCGCTCAGGCTCACGTTGGCCGTTTCAGTGACTTTGCCTTTGTACGCCTGCAGGGCGATATGCTTGCCGCTGCCGCCTGCTGTTACCGACTGGGTCAGGTTCAGGTCGCCGCCGGTGGCGGTGGTATCTTCGGCTACCGACACTTGTACGTTGCCGTTCTGCGTGCTGATACCGTTTACCGCCACGTTGGCCGCGTCGGCCACGCTACCCACCTCCAGCGTATCGATATCCTTGTAACTGAACACGCCGCTACCGCTGACCGAGCCAGCCACAGTGTCCACATCGCTCAGCTTGCTGGACAGGTTCACGCCGGACACCGACTGTGCCAGCAGGGCCTTGGCGGTAAGCTTGCCCGCGCCGCTGACGGCGGCCTGTTTCGAGGACAGGCGCACCACGCCGTTGCTGCCACCGGTGCTGACATCCGCCGTCATCACCAAGTCGCCGCTGCTGCTGGCAGCGTCGGCTGCGGCCACCAGGTTGATGTCGCCGCCGTTGGTTTGCAGGCCGCTGCGGCCATCCACGGTGGCGATCTCGATGCCGTCTTTGTCTTTCAGCTTCAGCGCTTTGCCCGCACCGTCCAGACGGGCGGCCAGTTTGCCGATTTCGTTAGTCGTACGCTCCAGCGTGATATCGCCGGTGTCGCTGGCCACGTTCAGGCCGCCAGCCTTGATGTCTTGCGTTTGCGTCAGGTTGCGCACGCTGGCGTTACCGGCGGCCAGCGTCAGGCGCACGTCGCCAGGCGCGGTAATGCCGGTCTGGCTGTCCAGGTCGCCTACGACCAAGCTGCGGGTATTGCTCAGGCGCACACCCTGGCCGCTGCCGCTGATGCTGGCGGTGACTTCGTCTACCGCATTATTGCTGTCCAGCGTGGAGGTATTCACGGCCACCAGTTTCAGCTCGTTGGCGGTGATGATGCCGCTGGCTGCGGTTTCGTTGATGGCACCTTTACCGGAGGCCAGGCGCACGTCGGCGGTACCGGCGTTGACTTGCTGGGCCAGCTGCAGGTCACCCGCAGTGGAGGCAGCGTCGGCCGAGGCCTCCAGCGTGATGTCGCCGTTGGTAGTCTGCACACCGTTGCTGCCGTCTACCGTGCCGACCTGCAGCGCGTTTTTGTCTTTCACGCTCAGGGTTTTGCCGCTGCCTTGCAGCGTGGCCGCCAGGGTGCCGATGTCGTTGGTGGTATCGTTCAGTGCCACCTGGCCGCTGGCCAGGGTGAGCTTGACGTTGGCCGCCGTCACCCTGCCCTGGCCGGCGGTGGCGGACTGGCTCAGGTCGCCGGCGCTCAGGTTCAGGCGCGCCATGTTGTTTACGCTGACGCCATCGCGCTGCTGCGTGCTGCCTACGGTCACGGTGGCGCTGCTGTCGGCGCTGAGCGGGGTCACGGCCACACGGTCCAGCAGCAGCGATTTGCCATTGGTCAGTTTCAGGTCCGCGCCGCTGCCGCTCACGTTGGCTGCCAGCACGTTGATCTGGTTGGTGTTATCCAGCGTCACGCTATCCTGGCTGCTGAGCGCCAGCTTATCGGCGGTAATGATGGCCGCCGATTGCTGGCTGATGCCGCCTGCCTGGGTCGTCAGCGCCACCGTGGCGGTGCCCGCGCTGATGTTGCGGTCCAGCGTGAGGTCGCCGTTGCTCAGGGTGATATTGACCGCATCGTTGCTGGTGACAATGCCGTCGCTGCTGGTGGTGGTCTGCGTATTGGGCTGCAGGTTGGCCGCCAGCGGGTCGTTGGTGCGTACATAGCTGCCCTGGCCAATCAGCAGCGATTTGGCGTTGGTGTAGTCCAGGCGGTCGGCCAGGTTGGCCGTGAGGGTGTCCACCAGGTTGGCGCCGCCCAGTACCACGTCGCCGCTACCGTTCAGCAACAGCTTGTTGGTATTGATCACGCCGTTACCGGTGGCACCGCCGTTCACGTCCAGCACCAGCTGGCGGCTTTGCGCTGCGTCGCTGGCTTTTACCGTGAGTGCGGCGTTGATCAGCACCTTGCCGCCTGCGCCGCCCATCACCAGTGCGGTGTTGTCGCGCAGGGTAGTGGCGCTGCTGACCGTGAGGCTGCCGGTGCCATCGGTACGGCCCAGGGTAATGCCGGGGTTGGCCGCACTGCCGCTGCCAAAGCCGGGGCGGAAAATAGCCCGGCTGCTGCCATTGAACCAGTCGTTGCCCAGGTACAGTTTGTCTACCGCACCGGCGCTGCTGATATCGATATTGCGCCCGGTGCTCAGCGGGCGCACGCGCAGCTCGCCACTGCTGGCCACGTTCAGGTGGAAGTCCGAGCTGTTCACAAACTGCATGCTGTCGGCTTCGACAGTCACCACGCCGGTCGCGGCCACACTTTCGGTGGCCGAGCTACCCAGGTACATGGTCTGGCCCTTGGCGTAGATGCCAAAGCTGTTTTCGCCACCGGTGGCGCTGGTCTTGCCGCCCGAGGTACCAGACAGAGTGATGTCGCCGCTGGCGGACACAATGCTGGTTTCGGTGTCTTCGATGCGGATACCATGGTTTTCGGTGAGGAAAGCGTGGCTGCCGCCACCGCCCTTGCCGGTGATCTGGATATCGCCGCTATCGGTCTTGATCAGCGCTTTGGACGAGATGATTACCCCGTCGTAACGCGTACCGCCGGTAGGCGTAGTGGTCAGGCTGCTGGCATCACCGTCGATGGTGAGCTTGCCGCTGCTGGTTTGCAGCGTCACGCGCGAGGCACCGTCTTCGCCAATAATCACGCCGTCCTTGTTGCCGGAGCCGGCCTGGTTGGCCACCTTGCCGTTGATCGTCAGATTGCCCGCGCCAGTATTCACCTGCGTGGCCGCACCGGTAATTTTCACACCGGCACCCGCGCTACTGCTGGTGGGCGCCTGGCCGCTGATCTGCAGGTTGCCGCCCTGCGTGTTGATCACCGCGTTGCTCAGGCGTACGCCGTCTGTCACACCGTCTGCATCGCCGCCGTAGCCGGTGGCAAAACCGCCATCCTTGCCAATGAACAGATTACCGCCGCGGGTGGTCAGGCTGGCGTTGTCCAGCAGCACACCGCCAGCAGTGGCGGCGCTGTCGGCAAAGGCGTTCAGGCTGAGGGTCTTGACGTCAATACCGGTGTTTTTCAGCTTGATGGAACGTGCCGAGTTGATGGTCAGCGCATACGTCTGGCCACTGATATTGAAGGTTTGCTGGCGGTAGTCGGTATAACCGGTAGCCACCCCCGGAATGGTGCCGCCGCCCACATTGATGACCGTGTCGGCGTTCAGAGTAAGCGTGGTGGTGGTATTGGCAATATTGGACGCGGTCAGCACATCACCGCTGGAGCTCAGCAGGTTGATGGTGCCGGCTTTCAGCGCAATATCGGTATCGCCTGCCAGCGTCAGGCTGCGTAGCGCCTCGTTGCCACTACCGCCGATGCGGTCGCTGGCCTGGCTACCCAGGATGATGTTGCCGGCGGTGCTGCCGGTGCTGTCCAGCGACAGCGCCTGCGGCGACAGCGGTACCAGGTCCGGGGTGCTGGACGTGATGCTGCCATTGAAAATGATATTGCCGCCGCTGCCGGTGTAGTTGGCGCCGCTCTGCGCGCCTTGTGCATTCAGGGCCACGCTGTAGGCCTGTGCGGCCAACTTCACGTCTTTATTGAAGGTGATGTTGCCGGAGGCCGCGCTGCTGGTCTGGGTAATCTTGGTGGAAATCGGCGTGCCGTGCGCCAGGACGGCTTCCTTGTGGAAGGTGACATTGCCGCCGTTGGTGTTCACCGTGCCTTTCAGGGTGGCACTGCCGGCAGTTTTGCTGGCGGTACCAAAATCCACATTCAGCTTGCCCACGGTAGACGAGATATCCGCCCCGGTATCCAGCAGGATATCGCCACCGGCACTCAGCCCCAGCGAGGCATCGCCGCCGGCGGTTTTGGAAATATCGCTCTGGATCGTGATTTTGTTGTCGGCCTGCAGCTCTACGCTGCTGCCGGCATTCAGGGAGGCTTCGATACTGCTGGCCAGCACATTATTCACCGCACCGGACTGGCCATTGGCCGTTGGCCATGCCGTACCGGTAGCACCACCCACCACGGTGATGTCGGTGGGGTCCAGCAGCCAGCGGCCGGCCTGGCCACCCGCCCCGCCCGCGGCGCTAACGCTGCCGGATACACCCAGCACGCCGCGGCTGGAGGTTTCCACCTGGCCGCCGTTGCCCTGGCCTGCGCCTTTTGCCTCGATGCTGCCTAGCAGGCGGGTAGCGTCGGCCGACCACGCCACCACCGTACCGCCGTTACCGGCGTCTGTAGCGCTGGCGGCCACGTGCGCGCCCTGCTGGATGGTAACGCTGCCGGCTTCGGCAATAGCCGGGTCTTTACCCTGCCAGCCACCGCCCAGATACACCTGGCCGCCGCCCTGCGCGCCGGAGGCATTCACGGTACCGCTGATCTCCAGCTCGCCACCGGTTGCCACAATACGGCCACCCTGGCCGCTGGCAGCCTGGGCACGGGTGTCGCCAGCCAGCACTACCTTGCCGGCGCCACCGTCGATCCAGATTTCGCCTTGTTTCTGGTTCAGCGTATCCGCGCGCACGACGCCGGTCTGGTTGATGGCTACCGACGCCAGCGGCGCGGCCTGTTTGGCAGTAAGCAACACATGGCCGCCATCTGCTACCAGCGCGCCGGCATTGTTGATGCTGGCCTGGGCCGCGGCGGTGTCTACCTTCACTTTCAACAGGCCGGTCTGGCCTACGGTCACGCTGATATCGCGGCCTGCGGCCAACGCGACGGTGCCGCTATTGGCGGTAATGCTGCCGCTATTGTCTACCTGGGCACCGGCCAGCAGCACATAGCCACCGTCTGCTGCAGCAATGCTGCCGGCGTTACGTACTGCCTGGCTGGCACCACCGAGGGTGAATTTGCCGGACAGGAAATCTTCGTTGCTGATGGCGTGCGACGACGCCATCAGCGCGCCCACATTGATCTGGGCAGTGGGCCCGAACAGGATACCGTTCGGGTTAATCAGCATGACCTGGCCATTGGCACGCATCTGGCCAAAGATCTGCGACGGGTCGGCGCCGATGACCCGGTTCAGCACCAGGGCGCTGGCATTGGGCTGGATGAAGTTCACCGCCGCCTGCTGGCCGATATTGAAGCTTTGCCAGTTGGTAATCATTTGCTGGCTGTTTTGCAGCACGTTCAGGGTATTGCCTGCCTGCTGCAGGGCACCCTGGCCGGCCACGATCTGGCCACCGGTCGGCAGGGCATTGCCTGCCAGCTGCGCCAGTGCGGGGTTAAAGGCCATGGCCACCAACAGTGGCAGGGTACGGATGGCCAAGTGAGCGACATCGTGCGAGTGGTTTGCTTTCATTATCTTTATCCGTTCTGCAGCCGCGGTCAGAAGGCAATATTGCCGATTACCCATACACGGGCGGCACGGTTACGGCCATCGGCATCGGTGTTGTTGGCGCTTTGGTTCGGGTTACTGCCCAGCTTGTTGGCCACGGTGATGCTGACACCACCTTTGTCGTCGTAACTCAGTTTCATGCCCACGCCGGCACCGGCCAGGGTGTACTGGTTAGGCTTGCCGGCCGGCAGCGCACCGTTCCAGGTGTGCTTGTACTGTTTGATACCACCGGCATCGATAAAGCCGAACAAGGTGACATCGCCACCGGCAAATTTGCCCAGTGCGGTACGCACCTCGGCATTGGCCAGCCAGCCGTCATCCCCCAGGCCCTCGCCCATCGGGTAGGCGCGGATGCCGCTAGGGCCGCCCAGCTGCAGTTTTTCGCTGTTATCCAGGTTTTTGCTGGCCAGCTGGGCAGACAGCGACAGCGCCAGCTGGTAGTTCCCCGCCTTGTCCAGGCGCGACAGGCGGCTTACCGCCAGGTTCAGCTTCTGGAAGCCACCGCCGGTACGCGCCGAGGCGTCGTCCAGTGCGGCGTAGCCCAGGTCACCGGACAGGTCGTTGTCGCCGGCAGACAGCACGGCGCTCCAGCCCAGGCGGCCGCCCCAGCTGTCGTAGCGGTCACCGTTCAGGCCCAGGCTCAGCATGGTGATCTTGCGGTCATCCAGCATCAGGGTACTGAGGCTGTTTTTCATGTCTTTCTGGTCCAGGCTGGCGGTCAGCGTGGTGTTGGCCGTGCCCGAACGGGTGAGCGGCAGGCTGCCAAACAGCGATACCACCTTGGTGTCGCCGCTCAGGTTGCGCGGCACGTCGGTGGTAATGCCCATATCCACGTTCATGCTGGATGCCGACACACCCACCTTGGCCCCGCGGTGGCCTACCGGCAGCTGGATGGCGACCTTGCCGCTGTCCAGGCTGTCGGACTTGGTGGCGTTCAGCGACAGCTGCTCGCCGTAGCCCAGCGGGCTGTTCAGGTTCAGCTGGGTATTCAGGCGGGCGATACCGGCATGGCGGTTGCCGTAGTTGTCGGCCCACACAGCGGCATTAAACAGGCCGGCGCTTTCCACGTCGGCTTCTACCTTGGTGGTGCCGGCCACGCTACCCGGCGTCAGCTCGGCCTGCACTTTTTTGATACCCGGCACCTCGCCCGCTACCAGCAGCGCGCGCTCCAGCTCGGCAGCCTGGATAGGCTTGCCTGCCGGCGCGCCTTCGGCCAGCAAGGCTGCGACGGTGCTGTCTTTTACTGGCGACGCATTGCTGCGCACCACAATACCGTTCAGACCGGATGCGCCATCCAGTGCGCCTTCCTGCAGGGCGATGCGTACTACGCCGTCCTGGATTTTTTGTGGTGGCAGGTAGGCCTGCACCAGCGGGTAGCCCTTGGCACGCAGGTGGGCGGCCGCTTGCTGCGCGGCCGCTTCCAGCTGTGCCAGGCTCAGCGGTTTGCCCAGCTGCGCTTTCAGTACCGACTGCATCTCTTCATTGCTGGCCAGGGTCAGGCCTTCAAAGCTGAAGCCGGTCACCAGCACCTGCGGCACTATCGGCTCCGGCGGCATGGTCAGGCCCTGCACGGCAATGGCCACCGTGCCTTCGCCCAGCATGGCGCGGTTCATGCTGACCTCGGCATAGGGGTGGCCGTGCGTGCGCAGGTGCTCTGCCACGGCGTGCACGGCCTGCTCGAATTCGGCAAAGCTCAGGTCACGGCCCTGCCACGGCTGCAAGATACCCTGCAAGGCCTGCTGGTCCAGCCCTGCTTCTCCTTCAAAACGGAAGCCGCCGATAGACAGGCGAATGGCCTCGTTGTCGGTTTTTACCTCGGGAATACTGGCGCGCAGCTGTACCTTGTCACGCTTGCGCGGAAACAGGCTGGCGGGCGGCAGCTTCTGGGCATTGAAAACGACACCGGCATCCTGCGACGGCGGTGTCTGGGTAACGGCAGCGATGACGGTGTTGGCCGGCAGCACGAGGGGCAGCAGGGAAAACGCGACAACCGGCACCGTTAGGGTGGCGGGCTTGGCACGGCGCTGGCGGATAGTCTGACTGGAGTGTTCCATGGTGTTGTGATGTGACCCAGGCGCGTTTATTCAGAGAAGGTAATCTTGCAGCGCTGGCCGGATGGCAGCGCGTACTTGGGGTTGGGCAGGACCAGGCGCACACGGAACGAGCCGCTGCCTGCATCAATGACCTTGTCTACGTTGGCCACGCGTGCTTTCAGCGGGCTGCTGGACAGCTGCGGCGTCACATCGTAGCTCTGGCCGCTGCGCACCTTGCCAAACAGGGTGGCCGGCACCACGGTTTCCACAAATAGCGGGTCCAGCTGCGCAATGCGGTAGATACGCTCTTGCTTGACCAGGTCGCCGCGCTGGCGGTAGCGGTCTACCACCACGCCGTTAATCGGGCTGAACAGGCTGCGCAGGCGCAGCTGCTCGCGGCGCTCTTTGAGCTCCAGCTCGGACAGCTTGTATTCGGTCGCCATCTCGTCCAGCTCCTGGCTGGAAATCAGCTGCTTCTTTTGCAGCTCCTGGTTGCGCTGTGTCTTGCGGGCACCAAACTGCGCCTTGGCCGCCTGATATTCCACGGCGGCCTCTTCTACACCGCTTTGCAGCTTGGCCAGCAGCTGGCCAGCGCGCACCACATCACCACGGTCGGCCAATACCTGGCCCAGCACGCCGTCTACCGGCGTACCAACGTTGACTTCCAGCGAAGGCACAATCAGACACGTAGTTGCGACCGGTGCCGCCGCCGCCAGCAATGGCAAGACCAAAAACATACCGCCCAGCGTGCGGGTGGGGTGAGTGACGAGTTTGTTCATTTTTGTATTGTTTTCCCTTGTGCCGGGCTACTCGGACTGGCCAGAAAAAGACAGTGCCTGCCGTGCCCTGAAGTCTGCACTCAGCATGTGCTGACGCAGCCGACGGTGTTGCCATTCCACGTATCGCTGTGCCGCGCGGTAGTACAGCAGGCCTGTGCCACCAATTAGCGAATGCTTAGTAGTTTGTAACAATCTCGATAATATAACATTAAATTTTGCTACAAATTGCACGACCAGATCATCTTCTAGCGACAGAATGATTTCATAGCTGCCAGGGTCGCCCTGTCTGGCGCAGCGGCCAATCAGCTGGCGGTCCACGCGCGCATTATCGTGACGCTCGGTCAGGATCACATGCAGGCCACCTTTCATTTTCACGTCATCATCCAGCAGCACGTCGGTACCCCGGCCAGCCATGTTGGTGGCAATGGTGACCGCCCCGGCAGCGCCGGCCCTGGCCACCACATCGGCCTCTTCGGCGTCTTGCTTGGCATTCAGTACGCGGTGCACGATGCCGGCCGCCCGCAGGTAGCCTGCCAGCACTTCGGACGCCTTGATGCTGCGGGTGCCAATCAGCACTGGCCGGCCGGACTGTTGCATTTGTTGCACCGCGCCCACCACGGCCCGCCAGCGCTCGTCGGCAGTAGCAAACAGGCGGGCACCCAGATAGCGGCGCCTGGACGGCCGGTATGGCGGCACACGCACCACCCCCAGGCCGTAGACTTCGCCCAGCTCGCCGGCCACCTCGCGGCAGGTACCGGTCATGCCCGACAACACCAGGTAGCGGCGGAAAAACAGCTGGTAGCTGATTTTGCCTAGCGTTTCGCGCTCGTCCCCCGGTGGCAGGCCTTCTTTGACTTCTACCATCTGGTGCAGACCGCGCTCCCACGAGCGGTCGGCCATGGTGCGGCCGGTGTTTTCGTCCACGATCAGCACCTTGCCCTCGCGCACGATGTAATCGATATCCCGCCGCAGGCCGTGGCAGGCCATCAGTGCCATGCCCACCACCTCTTCGCGCCGGTTGCGCGCGCGCCAGACCGCCGGCAGGTGTGCGGCCAACCTGGTCAGCTCGTCGCGGCCCACGCCGTTCAGGTGCGGGTGCGCGCCGGGGCCGGCGTGCTCGAAATGCACGCCCACTTGCAGTGCCCGCGCCAGCTCGATGGCCTGGCGGTAGTAGGCTTCGCTTTCGCTGCCCGGGCGGCTGGCCGAGATGATGAGCGGCGTGCGTGCTTCGTCGATGAACACGCTGTCGGCCTCGTCCACAATGGCAAACTGCAAACCCGGCAGCAGTATGTTGGCCGCACTGCGCCCGCTAAGCCGCCCCAGCGCCAGCTGCATGGGGGACATTTTGTCGGCCAGCGCCAGGCGGTCGCGCAGGTAGTCGAACACCACCGATTTATTGGAGCAGTAGACAATGTCGGCCAGGTAGCCCGGCTTTTTTTCGTCCGGCTTCATGTCTTCGCGTACCAGGCCGGTGCTCAGCCCCAGCGCGTGGTACAGCGGCGCCATCAGCGCTACGTCACGCTCGGCCAGGTAGTCGTTCACCGTGACCACGTGCACCTTGCGCCCGGCCATGGCGGCCACCGCCGCGGCCAGGGTGGCAGTAAGCGTTTTGCCCTCGCCGGTATCCATTTCCAGCAAAAAGCCCTGCAGCAGGATGTAGCCACCCTTGAGCTGGGTCGGGAAATGCCGCTTGCCCAGCAGCTCGCCCGCCCGGCGGCGCACCAGGGCAAACGCCCGCGCCACGTGGCGGTCTTGCAGGCCATCGCGGCGCAGCAGCAGCTGCAGCTCTGCGGTAAGCGCCTGCAGGGCTGCCTCGTCCAGCGCGTCTACCGCCGGCTGGGCCGCATCCACCTGGCGCACAAAACGATTCAGCCGCCACGGCGACAGGCCCAGCCTGGCTTGCAGCCAGGTACGCAGGCGCTCGCTCTGGCGGTCCAGCCAGCTGCGGTCTTGCCAGTCGCGGCGCTGGGGGTAGAGGTCGGCAAGCAGGGAAAGGGCAAACATGGCTACACCGCAAATCGTTTGAGGAACATCTGGCGCAGCGCACGGTACCACTGGCTGGCCAGCGGCTCGGGCTGCTGGATAAAGCGCACGTACACGCGGTTACCCAGGGTGCGCGGCACGGCTCGGTTATCAAAACGCAGCTCGAACTGGAACAGCGCATTCAGCGCTACCGGTGCTTCCTGGCTGGCGTCCGGGTCCAGGCCGATCTTGCCACCGCCTTGCAGCGACAGCGCCAGGCTGGGCAGGTCCCGCGTGGCGCCGGGTACCTCGCGCACCATGGTGGCGGGAATCAGGCCGTCTACTTCTACCGCGCTGCGGATTTCCACGCCGATATTGTGCCGGCGCACCTGGTCGACATCGGCCTGCGGCACCACGGTCAGCAGGGTGTAGCGTGACGGGTCCAGCACATAGCCCACCACATCACCACGCGCCACGTAGGCACCGACAAAATCCAGCGTGGAAGCCACCTCGAAACGGCCGGCCAGCGGACTGCGGATAAGCAGCGCGTCCTGGCGTGTTTGCAGGTCGTGCAGGCGGTTGCGGTGGTAGGCGGTTTCGGCATCGATGATCTGGGCTTGCACGCGGTCGGTGAGCAATACCTTGTTGCGCTTGCTTTCCATCTCGGCAATCTTGGCGCGGGTTTCCGCCAGCAGCGCCCCCAGCTCCGGCTCGTCACACGCCAGCAAAGGTTGGCCGCGCACCACCTGGCTGCCAGACGGCACCAGCACGCGGCTGCCGATGCAGCTGGCAGGGGAGCGCACGCGCGACTGTTCCGACATCCAGATCACGCCTTCGGCCATGGTCCACGACGGCACCGGCACCAGCAGCACCAGCAGCAGCACGCCCAGCAGCAGCCCGCCCGCGATGGACAGCACCCGCGCCCGCACGCCTTGCAGCACCGGGTCGTCCAGCAAGAAGCGGATCTGCCGCGACAGCGGCAGCAGCAGCATGTTTACCGCGCTCCACACCGCCAACAGCACGCCGACAAAGAAAAAGCGCTCGGCCACCAGCAAAATGATGGAAAGCGACAGCATGATGCGGTAGCAAAACGAGCCAATGGCGTAGAACACCAGCCAGCCCGGCTCGCCTGGCGTGGTGGGCGGCGGGGTTTGTTCGCTACGCACACGGAAGACGTGCTGCTTGAACACATAGCCCATGTACTGGTTGGCTTTTTGCCCCAGGTTGGGGATTTCCAGCCAGTCGGAAAAAATGTAATAGCCGTCAAAGCGCACCAGCGGGTTGGCGTTGAACAGCAAGGTAGTCACCCCCGCCAGAATCACCACCTGGTGCAGTGCAGCCTTGGCCAAGCCCGGTGCTACCCAGGTCCATAGCCAGATGGCAATCGCAGCAAAGAACAGCTCGGTCATCATGCCCGCCGCGCCAATGAGCATGCGCTGGCGGCGCGATGGCAGGCTGATGGCGTAGCCGGCGTCCACGTAGGGCACCGGTATCATCACCAGCATCATCACGCCGGTTTCATGGCAGCTACCGCCAAAGGCCTTCACCACCAGGCCATGCCCTATCTCGTGAATGGCCTTGAGCAGCGGAAAGATCAGCGCCAGCAGCAGCACGTTATCCGGGCGGAACACGCGCGCGGTCAGGTCGCGGGTCAGCTCGTCCCAGTGCATGCCCGCCACCACCACGCCACTGCCCACCACCAGCAGCCACAAAGGCAGGATGAAGCGCAGCAGCCAGGCGGGGGCCAGCTGGTACAGGCGGGTAATGAACGGGTCCGGGTCGAACAGCGGTATCTTCAGCGACAGCGGGTTCATCAGGTACTGCTTGAGCTTCATGCGGCCCAGGCGCTGGCGCCGCTCGTTCAGCTCGGCCAGATCGGGGGCCTGGTCGGTCAGCAGCACGTTGGCCTGGTGCAGCTGGGTCATCAGGTTCAGCACTTCGTCCTGCGTCGGGGCGTCGTCGCCCAGCGTTTCGCAGGTGCGCTGCCAGATGGCGTCCAGCGTGAGCTCGCCATCCATCAGCGCCACGATCTGGTAGGCCGCCGGGTTCAGCTTGAGAAAGCGCCCGCTACCCTGGTCTTGCAGAATATAGTGGCGCTCGCCGCGGTAGACATGGCGTACCAGGCTGGCTTGCTGGCGCAGGCGCGGCTTGAGCGGGGCCACGCGGTACCAGGACGGGGAAAACAGCGATGCACTCATGCGCCTACCACCCCAGCCACGACCAGATATTCAGCCGCAGCCAGTCGAACAGGCTATGCGTCCAGATCCACACCAGCTTGCGCTCGCCCACGTGTACCTTGGCGACGCCATCCATGCCGGGGCGCAGTGTCGGGTTGCGCGTGGCCAGCACGCCTTCTACCCGGAACACGTTTTTGCCATCGCGCGCCTGCGCCACCGACGTTACCAGCGATACGCTAAAAGGCTGGCGCTCGCCCGGCATGGCGGTCACCATCAGCTGGCCCTGCTGCCCTACCCTGATTTCGTCGATATCGGCTTCTTCCACGTACAGAATCACGCGGTAGGAATCCAGCGGCGCAATCTCGAACAGGGTCTGGCCTTTCTTCACGGCGCCACCGAGCTGCTGCGACAAATCACCCGTCACGATAAAACCGGCAAACGGGGCGCGAATGCGCGAGCGCTCCAGCATGCTTTGCGACAGCGCCTGCTGCGCCTGGGCTTGCTCGGACTGGGCAATGGAAATCTGTATCTGCGACAGGTCGCTTTGCGCCTGCGCGTCTTGCAGCTGGTTCTGATACTGCGACTGGGTACTACGCCATTTGCTGGCTTCCAGCTGCAGGTCGCGGTCGTCCAGCTGCGCCAGCAGGCCACCCGCCGGCACCACTTGGCCGGCGCGCTTGTAGGCCTGCGCCACAAAGCCGTCAAACGGTGCCACGATGGTGCGCTTTACCGCGCCCTCCAGCTCGGACTGCGCACCGACACGGTAGTCGCCGGTGGCCAGGCCCAGAAACAGCCCCAGCGCCAGCAGCACGATGGCCGCCAGCTTGCGCCCGGCGTGCAGCGGGCCCAGCAGGCGGTCGCGCTCGGTTTTCAGTGCATCGGCTGCGCGGCGCCACCACGGGCGCTCGGCGTGGCGCTTGTCCAGCAACATGCGGCCAACAATGGGCGACAGCATGTGGGCCAGGTGGCTGGCCTCGTCCGGCAATAGCGGCTCGGCCCACTCGAACACAAACACGCCGTAGCGCTGTTTATCCAGATAAAACGGCACGCTCAGGATATGGTTGGCCGCAAAGCGCTCGGCCAGCGCGCGGTGCTCGCGGTCGATGCGCAAGCCCCCTGCCGGGCCAGCCTCGCCGGGCTGAAAGTAAAAAGCCTGCCCCTGGTCGGCGGCCTCGTTCATGGCCCGCGCCAGAAAAGCGGCCAGGTCTTGCCGCCCGGCAAACTCGGCAGAATGGGACAAGGCCTGCAGCTTGACGGTCATGCGCTGGGCAAAGCCTACCGATACGCGGTCGCAGCCCAGCGCCACGGCCATATCGGTGACCACGGCATGGCTGGCGTCGTGGGCGGTGTTTTCACCCACCACAAGCATCAGCAAATCCAGTGATTTCAGCAGCCGCTCGGTAAAAGCGGCGTTGTCTGCCGTGACGCCTGCCGCGGCGGGCAGCAGCCAGCCCTGCCCCCACTTGAGCCAGGCCAGGCTTTCGCGGGTATAGGCTGCGGCCGGCATGGACACCGCCAGCACGCCGTGCAGCTGCTCGCCCGCCACAATAGGCAGCGCCAGCACCAGCACACCGTCCTGCACCTGCTGTAGTGGCAGGCGCATATCCAGCACACGCTCGCACAGGCTGGCTAGCAGCGGCGACACGCTGTCGGCCTTGGGCCAGAGCAAGGCCGGTGCGTAGGGGCCTTCATCCGGCACATCGGACAGCACAATGGCCAGCTCGGCCAAGGCCGGCAGGCCCTGGCGGCAGCACTGTAGCCAGGCTTGCCAGTAGGCGTGGTCGTTATACGGAGCATTGGCTAGCTGCAACCAGGCATCAGGCGCGCCGGTGGTGTGTGTGGTCATGTAGGCAAACGGCAAACGGCAGACAAAGAAAAGCCGCCAGCGGCAAGGCTGGCGGCGCGATGGGGTTTAGCCCAGTTTCAGCTCGCCGTAGCGTGCTTCGTACTCTTTCAGGCCCAGCTCCAGCATGGTGAGCAGGCGCTTGGCGGCGTACGGGTTCAGTACAACGCGGTTGCTCAGGGTCACTTGCACCTGTTTCTGGTCGCTCTGCCAGGCCTGGTTGGCACCGAACAGCACCATGATTTCTTCGCGGGTACCCAGCACATTGCACACGTTGGCGTAGCTGGTCACCATGCGGGAATCATCCCAGACGATTTGCGGCACGACGGCTTCGTTGTTCTCTTGTTGTTGGCTCATGTTCATTCCTTGCATCTAGCAATGGTTACGAAAAAACGTTGTTATCGACGATTCTTGGTGCCGCGCTCGGCAGCGCGCTTGCCGCTGCCTGGCTGACGGTCCCACAGAATTTTGCTGCGGCCCGCGCTGGTGAGCGCGGCCAAGCCCAAGGCCAGATCCTGCGCCTGTGCCATCACATCACTAGCGGCGTCGGCTGCTGCGGTATTGCCCGGCTCGGCCGCGGCTGCCGGGGCGGCAGGCTGCGGCTGGGCTGGGGTGTTTTCCGGTGCAACAGGCGCGGCAGAGGATACCACATCACTACCAGTTTCAACGGCAGGCGCGGCCGTGGCGGCAGGTGTTTCCGGCTGGGCAGGTGCGGCCTCAGCGGCCGGGGTGTCGTCGGTTTCCGGCTCGGCCTGCGTGCTCAGCACCACGTCCTGCATGGCTTGCTGGGCTGGCGTGGCTGCAGGTGCCAGCTCGACCTCCACCGTGCTAACCGGCGGCAAGCTGCCCTGCAGCGGCTGGGTAGCGGTAAACAGCACATCGCCCAGTGTGGCGACAGACACCACCGGCTGCGGGCTATCCTGCTCGCCCTCTTCTGCCTGCTGGCCGCTGGCGCTACCGCCGGCTTGCGTGCGGCCAACCATGTCCTGGCCGGCGCCGGTCTGCTGGCTAGCCTGGCTGCCATTGGCCGTGCTGCCGGCAGGAGTGCTACCGGCTGCCGTGCTGCCGCTATTGGCCAGCTGCAGCGCCTGCACCACTTGCTGGTCGGTGACTGGCTGGGCCACCAGGGTGGCACCGGCTACCGAGATGACGATATCGAAGCGGGCGCTACCGTCTTGCGACAGCACGGTAAAGCGGTCTTGCTGCTGGCTGCCGGCGGCCAGGCTGGCGTTAACAGCCAGCTGGTATTGCCACTGGCCATTGGCCGCCAGGCTCAGCTGGCCGTACACGCCTGCCAGGCTGCCTGCCTGCACGGCAGCTTCGCCCTGGTCGATGTCGCTAACCTGCAGCTGGCCGGCGGCCTGCTGGCTGCCATCTGCCTTCACGCTGCCCTGGCTGTCGCCACTGATCACCGCGCTGTGGTTGCCACCCGTTACCGCAATGCTCACGGTCGTCTGGCTGCCATCCACACTGGTCACCACAAAGGTCTCGTTTACCACCGCCCCTTTGGCCAGTGCGCTGGCGTCTTGCAGCTGGTACTGCCACTGGCCGTCTGCTGCCTGGCTGAACACACCGTAGCTGCCCTGGTAACGCTGCGCCACAAAAGCGGCCTCGCCGGCGTCGCTATCGCTGATGCTGAGCTGGCCGCTGGCCAGCGTGCTGCCGCCTTGCTGCACGGCACCGGCCAGTGCACCACCGATCACGGCGGCGTGGTTGCCACCGGTCACGGTGATCACCAGCTGTACGGTGCTGCCTTCGGCGGTACGTACAGTAAAGCTGTCCTGGCTGGTGGCCCCTTTGGCAATGCTGCTAGCGTCTTGCAGCTGGTACACCCAGCTACCATCGGCCTGCAGCTGCAGCTGGCCGTACTGGCCCTGGCTATTGCCCGCCACAAACACCGCTTCGCCGGCATCGATATCGTTTACCAGTAGTTGGCCGCTGCTGCTGCGCTGGCCGTCTTGCGCGACCGCACCCGCTAGCTGGCCGCTAACGCTGGCGGCGTGGTTGCCACCGGTCACGGCCACCACCACAGTGCTGCGGCTGCCGTCTGCGCTCTGTACCTGGAAGCTTTCCTGCACGGTAGCGCCCTTGGCAATGCTGCTGCCATCCAGCAGCTGGTAGGCCCAGCTACCGTCGGCCTGCAGGCTGAAGCTGCCATGCTGGCCGGCGATGATCTGCGCCACAAACACCGCCTCGCCCGCATCGATATCGCTGATGCTGAGCTGGCCGCTGGCCTGCTGCTGGCCGTCTTTGGCCACGGCGCCGCTTTGCTGGCCGGCGATCTGGGCGGCGTGGTTGCCGCCCGTTACGCTGATGCTCACGCTGCTGCTGGTGCCGTCTTTGGCCAATACGGTGAACTGCTCTGCCACGGTCTGGCCCTTTGCCACGGCCGCGCCATTGCTCAGGGTGTAAGACCAGCTGCCGCTGGCATCCAGCTGCAGGGTACCGTAGCTGCCTGCCTGGCTACCGGCCTGGAACTGCGCCTCGCCGTCGTCGGCATCGCTGATCTGCAGTTGGCCGCTGCTGCTGTGCGTGCCGTCTTGCGCCACGCTGCCGCTTTGCTGGCCACTGATGATGGCGGCGTCGTTCACACCGATGATGTCCACTGTCAGCGTGGTGGTGGCACCGTCTACCGTTTGCACGGTAAAGCTCTCGCGGCGGCTGCTACCGGCTGCCAGCGCCTGCACATTGGCGCTGAGCGCAAACTGCCATGCGCCGTCGGCCGACAGCTGCAGCGTACCCAGCTCGCCCACAAAGCTGCCCGGCAAGAACACGCTGGCGAGGCCCGCCAGGCTGTCTTGCAGGCGGCCGCTGCTGCTGGTGGCACCGTCTTCTACCAGGCTGGACAGCTGTGCCTGCGGTTGGTCGTTACTGCCGTTGATGGTGAGGGTGACGGTGGTCTGGCTGCCATCGGTAGTGGTCAGCACAAACACCTCGCTGCGTACGTCGCCGTCGCGCAGCGCTTGCACGCGGGCATTGCTGGCGGCGTCGTTGCCCAGGGTGTAGCGCCAGCTACCGTCCACCTTGACTTCCAGCTTGCCGAAGCGGCCTTGCTGGGTATTGCTGGCCGGGTCGAAGCTGGCCACGCCACCCGACAGCGCCGGGTAGGCAATACGGCCGCTGGCGCGGGTGCTGCTGTCTTCTGTCAGCGTGCCCTTGCCGTCCAGGTCACCTTCTACTGTGCCACTGCCGCCACCGTTTTGCGGTTTCACGTAGCCGCTGGCGGTCACGCCCATTTCGCCGTACTCGCCCAGCATCACCACGCTGACAATCTGGCGCACCAGGTCGGCCAGGCCGCTACCCGGGATAATACTGTGCTGCGGGTTGGCCGCATCCAGCTCTGCGCTGCCGGACAAGGTATCCACGCCGGAGCCGCCCAGTACGATATTGCGGCCGCTATTGGGCAGCACGAAACTGTCGCTGGTCAGCAGCGGGTCGGCGGCATCGCTGCCGGTGCTTTGCACCAGCTGCAGTGCGCCTGTGGCATCAAAGTTGGCCTGGGCACCGTCGCCGGCCACCACGCGCAAGGCTGCATCACCACCGCTCAGCGTGAGGGCGTCGCGGCCAAAGCCGCCAAACACATAGGCCGTACCGGCGCCGATATTCAGCGTGTCGTCGCCACCGCTGCTGTCGCTCTGTGTGCCCACGCGCACCAGCTTGCCGCTGCCGTCTACGGCAAAGGACACGCTGCCCGCGTCGCCAAAGGCAATATTGCGGTCGCCCGCGACGGTGAGCGATTCCACCTTGTCGCTGCCTGCGCCGCCAAACAGCAGCTTGTCGCCACTGCCCACGCGGATGCTGTCGTCGCCGCCGCTTTGCGGCTGGCTGCTTTCGGCAAACAGGTGCTGGTAGCCGCTAGCGGCACCGCTGCGGCGGTAGTCCAGGTTGTCACCGGACACCACGTCGCGGCTTAGCACGCTGCCCAGCACATTGATGCGGTCGCTGCCCATGCCGCCGGCCACGATATTGAAGTCGGCCATTACGCCGGCGATGGCATCACCGGTCATAGACACAGTAATGTCGTCATTACCGCCGGTAGACGGGTCGCTATCCAGCGTGCCAAACGAAGTCAGGCGGCCGGCAATATCAAAGATCATGCTGGCGTTATCACCCGCCACCGCGCGTTCGGACGCCAGGCTGGCGGTACCGCGCTGCGACTGCAGGCTGATGGTGTCGGCACCAAAGCCGCCCACCACCACCTTGTCTCCGTCGATAGTCGACACGCCCACGCCCAGCTGCAGTACGTCGTTGCCGCCCTGGGCAATGCCGCTGCTGCTGACCGAGGCCAGCTTGCCGCTGCTGCCAAAGCTCACATTGCCGCTATCGCCCAGCACCACGCCAAAGCCTTTGCCGGCGGTGACTTTGTCGGCGCCCTGGCCGGCAATCACCACGTGCTCGCCATGCGTCAGGGTCAGCGTATCGCCCGCGCCTTGCTCTGGCAGCAGGCTGCCCACGCTGGTCAGTGCAGCGTTGCGCCCGCTGTGACGCTGCAGCTGGCCGTTATCGCCCAGCAGCACGGCATTGACCGAGGCACCGTAGACCGACAGCACGTCCTCGCCCATCCCGCCTACCAGCTGCGCCTCGCCCAGCTCGCCGGCTATCGCCCCGGTGCTGCCGATCTGCAGCGTATCGCCGCCACCGGTCACCGCGGTTTGATCCAGCGTCAGCAGGGACACCAGGCTGGCCGCCTGGCGCGCCACGTCGCCCTCGCCCGAGAACAGCAGCTGGGCGTTGTCGCCCACCAGGGTGCGGAAGGCGTTTTCGGTGCTATTGACCTGCACCCCGTCGCGGCCGTAGCCGGCGATCACGGTGATGTCACCATCGCCCAGGGTGAGCTGGTCGTCGCCGCCAAAGCCGATGTCGGTGCTTTCCAGCTTCTGCAGCTGCTGGCCACCGGCCGCGTCAAACACCACACGGCCAGCATCGCCCAGCGCCAGCACGCGCTCTACCGCGCTGCCTTCGCGCACGGTTTCGGCCACGATGCGGTCGTTGCCGAAACCACCCACGATCAGCTTGTCGCCTTTGCCGGTGCGAATCTGGTCGTCGCCACCCAGGCTGGCGGCCAGGCTGGTGGCCGACAGCACACCATAGCCCAGCGGTTTGCGACGCAGCTCGCCGTTGTCGCCAAACAGGATGTCCTGGCTACGCGCCACGCTGCGTACCACGATCTGGTCGGCACCCATGCCGCCAAACACCACTTGCAGGCCCAGGTTGGCCGCCAGGTCTTTCTGGCCCAGGCTGATCACGTCGTCGCCGCCGGTGGCGGTAATGGCATCGGTGGTCACCAGGTCGGTCAGGCCGCTGCGCGCGTCGTAGCTGAAGCGGGCATTGTCGCCTGCCACAAAACGGCCCTGGCTACCGGCCAGGTTGTCTTGCAGGTCCAGGCCGGTGACGGTAGCCGGGCTGCTGGACTGCGGCAGGCCGGTGGCATCAATATCGATCACATCGGCACCAATGCCGCCGATCACGTGCTTGATACCGTCGCGCAGCAAGATACGGTCGGCACCGCCGATCACCGGGTCGGTGCTCTGCATCTCGCGCAGCATGCCGTTGCGCGCCACGCTGTCGTAGTTCAGCTCGCCGTTATCACCCACCACCAGCTGTGCGCCATCGCGGGCGTACAGGGTGTCGGCGCCAAAGCCGCCCAGCAGCACCTTGCCACCGTCGCCGCTGGCCAGAATATCGTTGCCGCCCTTGTCGTTTACCGTGCTCTTGACCTGCAGCATCAGGTTGCGCTGGCCATTGCTGGCGTCGGCGGCGGTACGGTGGATTTCGCCGTTATCGCCCAGCAGGATGTCCTGGCTGGTGGCGGTGCCGCGGCGAATTTCACCGGTCACCGGGTCAATCTCGGCGCTCACCAGTACGGTGTCGCTGCCCATGCCGGCTATCACCATGTTCAGGCCGATATCGCTGGCCATGCCGCTGCTGGCGATGGTGATCTTGTCGTTGCCACCGGTGGCATCGGCCACGTCGGTGCTCACCAGGTCGGTCAGGCCGCCCAGGGTGTCGAAGCTGAAGATGGCGTGGTCGCCGCTGATGTAGCGGTAGTTGGCCGCAGCCGATGCCGCCGCACTCACGGTGATCACGTCGGCACCGGCACCACCGGCCAGTACGGCATTGCCGGACTGCAAGCTGATGCTGTCGGCGGCACCGGTGGTTTCGCGCACTTGCGCGTCGACGCTTTGCAGCAGGTGGGCATCCTTTTTGGCGCTGCCAAACACCACCTGGCCGCTATCGCCCAGCACCACATTGCGGCTGCCGGCGGCGTCGTTGATGCTGACGCTGTCGGCACCGGCACCGGCGATGACCACATTGCTGCCGCTACCCAGGGTAATGGTGTCGGCCTCACCTTGTTCGTCAAAGCTTTTGCCCACACTGGTTTGCGCGGTCAGGGTCAGGCGGGTATCGGATTTCAGCGTAAAGCTGCCCAGGTCGCCCAGCACCAGGCTATTGCCGTTGCCCAGCGTGATGCTGTCCTGCCCCAGGCCGCCCAGTACCACATGGTTGCCGTTGAGGCCGACGATGGTGTCGTTGCCGCCACCACCGTTGGCCGTGGACTGCGCCTGGCTGGCGTCGCCGTCTTTCAGCTCGCCACGGGCTTCGAACGCCAGGCGGCCAAAGTCGCCTACCACGGTGTCGTCACCGCCACCGGTGTAGAAGCGGTCGGCACCGCTGGAACCCATCAGCACGTCGTTGCCGTCGTTGCTGTCCAGGCCGCCGATCAGCACTTGCGCGCCCGGCAGGTCGCCCAGCTTGGCGTTCTGGATGGTGGTGCCGTACCAGGTCCAGGCACGGCTTGGCAGCAGCTCCCACGCCGGCTTGCCGGACACCAGCTCGACCAGCTTGCCGCTTTCTTTCATTTTCAGGGTATCGGCTACCAGCAGGTCGTTGCCTTCCATGCCCACCAGTACGTCGTTACCCTTCATGCCCAGCATCACGTTCTGGCTGGCATCGCCTACCAGTACGTCGTCGCCGGCGCCACCGATCATGGTGTGGAAGCCGCGCACGGTGACCTTGGCCGCCTCGTTGGTAAAGCGGCTTTCCGACGGCACGTCGGCCAGCGGGCCTTTTACGGCCGCCGGGATGGTGTAGGCACGGCCGCTTTCGTTGATGCGCACGCCGCTGTTGTACTGCGACAGGTCCAGGATATTGCGGGCACCGGCTTTTTCGTTGCCGCCGGACACACCAACACCACGGGTGGGGCCGCCGTAGAGGCTGTTGGTAATGGCGGCCTGGTTGGCAAACACGAATACATCGCTATTGCTGCCGCCAATCAGGTTTTCCACGCCCAGGAAGCGGAACAGGCGGTCGCCAAAGTTATTGTCGCCATTGGCTTTGCCGGCGGCGGTATTGGTGATGACACCTTCGTCCAGCGCCTCGTCAGCCGTGATCAGGCTATCGAGCTTGGCAGCGGCTTTGCTGCCCATACCGGCCTGCAGTGCGGCGACGTCTTCGGCCACATTGCTGACATTGATATGCAGCATGGCGTCTTCGGCCGACATGTCGATGGTGTCGTCACCCTGGCCACCCACAAACAGGCCCACTTCGGTGACAGCATCGAAGGTCATCAGGTTGCTGCCGGCAGACACGTTCAGGCCAGCGGTATCCAGTACCAGGCTGCTGGCCACGGCCGAGAAGTCGAACACGTTGGCCGCACCGCCGCTATCGTCGTCGTGCACGGTGGCGCTGGCCCAGTTTTCCAGGAAACGGTAGCTATCGCTGCCGCTGCCGCCGATCATCTCGGTACTGCCTCCGCGCGCCAGCAGCAGGTCGTTACCGGCATTGCCACGCAGCGTGGTGGTACCGGTACCGCCGATCAGGATATCGTTCTGGGCACCACCAAGAATCTGGTCTTTGCCAGCACCGCCCACCAGCACGGCCTGGATGGTTTTCAGGCCGCTGGCGTCGATAATGTCATTACCCTTGCCGGCGTAGCCCAGGATGCGCTTCACACCGCTATAGGTCTTGACGTACTCCACGCCGTCCAGCGTGGCGGTGATTTCGATCTCGCCGTTACCGATTTCCTTGATGACGAATTTCTCGTCGCCGTCTTCGATATTGCGGTTGATGCGGTCGCGGGCCTGTTTGTCGATGTCGCTGCCGTAGGTGGCGTCCACGTCGATCAGGTTGGCACCGTCAAACGAGCCCATGTGCAGCACCCAGGTGCCGTCGCCGTTGTCGTCGGACGCCAGAATCGGCATGCACGGTGTCGGGGTCCACTGCAGCTCGAACAGGTCCACTTCCAGCAGCGTCTTGTCGAACACGGTGGCCCAGCCAAACAGCACAAACAGCTTCACGTACACGTCCACGTACAGCGAGCCGGCAATGCTGGCCTCTACCACGTTCAGCGGGTTGCACATCAGGGCATTGATGATTTCCTTGGCGCGGAACTTGCCGTCATTGGCGCCCGGGCCTTCCTCGTCCCAGAAGTCCACTTCGCCTTTCAGCTTCAGGCCTGCTTCGATACCGGCGCGCAGCACACCGGCGTTGAATTCACCGTAGATGGCCAGCTTGGCCAGCACGTCGATTTCCGGCAGATCGATACCGTTCTTGAAGTTATCGCTGACATAGAAGCCGTCGAAGATATCCAGCGCATTACCCGAGTCGATAAACTTGATGATGCCGCTGGTATCAAAGCCCAGCGTCAGGTTCACCGCAATATCCAGCGAACCGCGCATGCCCACTTTCAGGCCCGGGAACACAAAAGCCCCGACATCGATCATCACGCCCACGCCCAGGCTAGGCGGGGTGTAGGTCACCAGGTCTACCGGCTTGCCCATGATCAGGTCCAGCACTTTGGACAAGTCTTGCAGCAGCGGTATCTTGAAGGCGTTATTCGGGTTGTTCAGCTTGTCCAGGAAGCCTTTGGTGCCGCTGGCACTTGGCGTCTTGGCCGGGGTGCTGCTACCACTGCTGGCTGCCGGTTTGGGTGTATCCAGCGCCTTGTTCACGTCCTGGGTCTGGCCGGTGAGCGACGCCCCTTTACGGCTGGCGGCATTGGTCAGGTCGCCTGCCAGGTTGAACACGCGCCCTACCGGGATAATCAGGCCTTCGGCGTCTACCGGAATGCTGTTGAACAGCTCCATCATGGTGACAAAGGTCTTGATGAACTCGATACGCTTGTCACCCTTGCCCAGGTCGGAAGCCAGGTCCAGCAAGCTGTAATTCTTGCCTGCCAGCTTGGACAGGCCCGGAATCGGCGTGGTGAGGCCATCGATAATCGGCTGCAGCGGCTTGGTAATGCTCTGCACCTTGGACACGATCGGCCCCAGGAAGTCGCTGAAGAAGCTGCCGACATCAATGCCCAGCTCGGTAATCCACACCTGCGGCGAGGTGGTGAACAAGCTGTCGTAGCCAATGGCCGCCGGGTTGTTCTTCAGGCCCCAGGTCAGGTGGAAGTCGGCCACCAGGCGCGGCAGTACCTTGCTGCCTTCGATGGACAGGTCCATCTTGAAGTTGGCCTGCGCCTTGCCGGTGACTTCGGACTTGAACAGGTCGCCAAACTTGCCGCGCGTCATCTCGCCAAAGGTGATGCGGCCATCGTTGCTGCCGGCACGGTCGATCATGTCGATGGCAAAGCTGCCATGGAACCAGGTGCGCGAGCCGATATCGCCGCGGTTGCCTGCGTCAAACAGGCCGCCGGCACCATCCTTGGTGTACGGGGTCAGTTTGCTGGCGTCAGGGCCGACAATAGCGTTGCCGTGGTCGTCGGTAAGCTTGCCTTGCAGGAAGAAGATCTTCGCTGTCATCGAGGCCGGCTGGGTGCTGTCTTTGAGCTTGGCGGCATCGGCCGACAGGGTCACGGCCTTGCCGGCAAACTTGTCACCCGCAAACACTACTTTGTGGCCGGTCACCTTCTTGGTGGCCGGGTCGGCCTGCGCGGTAACCGTAATGCCGGTGTACGACTTGCTGACCGCCTTGTTCAGCGCTGCCTGAATCTGGCTGGCCGACGCGCTGCGGCTGATGGCCGCCGTGGTGTAGGTCTTGCTGCCATCGCTAAAGCTCAGCGTGTAGGTGCCGGCATCGCCTTTGGTAAAGTTGAAGCTGCTTTCCGTGGCGCCATTGGTTACGTCCAGCTGGCCACCGCCGCTGCCGATCAGGTAGGCATCAAAGCTGATGCTGATCTCTTTGACCGTCTGCGCTTCGGTGAGCTGCCACGGGTTGAGGATTTCCGGGTTGGCCGCGGTGTACGCCGCTTGCTGGTCTGCCGCTACCACGTACTGCCCATCCGGCAGGCCGGCCTTGCCGGCCATATTGCTGACCAGGTACAGGCCGTCGGTGGTGTTCACGCCAAAGCCCAGGTAGAAGTCCCAGCCCAGATCCAGCTGTACGCCGCCTTCCACCTCTAGCGACAGGCCCGGCAGACCCATGTCGAACGACAGGTCGATATCGCGCGACAGCAGGTTCTGCCCCAGGTGCATGCGGAACTGCAGCGCCTTGGCTTCTTGCAAGGCGTCGTGGCCTGCCAGAGTGTTGACGACGTCACCACCCTTCTTGTCGCCACGCTTGTCGTCCTTGGTACCGGCCAGGGTGTAGCCCAGGCGTGTACCATTGGCCACATTGGCCAGGCCCATGGCCAGGAATTCCACCACGATGTCGTCGGCGGTAATCAGGCTGTCGCCGTTGTAGTCTTTCAGGAAGTTCAGGAACGGGTTATCGCCGGCAGCCTCACCCTTTTCCAGCCACTGATCCAGCGACGCGGCCTGAATCTTGCCGTCGCCGTTACTGTCATTGGTAAAGGCTTCAAACAGCACCTGGCGCAATGCGTTGTCCATGCCGCCGTAGGTGTCTACCGTGCTGTTCACAAAGTCGCTGATCTTGGCAATCACACTGCTACGGAAATCACCGACAAACTGCGTGCCCTTTTTCAGCTGGCTGCCAATCAGCGGCAACGGCAGCGAGGCCATGGCGTCCAGGCTCTTCTGGATACCTTTCAGTGCGTAATCGATGCCGTCAATGATGATGGCCGGGTTGCGAATCAGCTGGATCAGCGGGTTTTTCAGCGCCATCACGCTGTAGACCTTGTCCAGGTTTGGCAGCGCGTAGTTGATGATCTTAGTGGCGTCGTATTCGCCCGCAGTCTTGATCTGCGCCGAGCTGACCGCCACACCTTGCAGCATGGCCTGGGTCAGGGCTTTCAGGCTGTTGATGCGGACTTCGACATTGCCCACCTGATAGGTGCTTTCCAGGCCCGGAATCAGTACCTGGCCCAGCGCTACCAGCTCGCTATCCAGCTCTACGCTGGCGGGCAACAGCACGCTGGCGGTACCGTCAAAATCCACCTCCAGGTCATTGAACAGCGTACCGAACGGGCTGGCTTTCAGCTTGGTGGTGTCGGCGCTTACCGTCACCATCTTGCCGGCCAGGGTAGCGCCGCCAAAGCGGATGCTGAAACCGCCGTAGTTTTTGTCTACCACCACTTCGATACCGCTATAGCCTGCGCCCAGCGCCTGGTTCAGGCGGGTTTGCAGCTCGGTGGCGCTAATGTCGTAGGCCAGGTTGGCCGCAACATAATTCACCCCGCCAGCGCTGAACTTCAGATCAAAGGTGCCGCTGCTGCCGGCCACCACCGACACGCGCGCCACGGTGGCGGTTTGCAGGCCGCTCGGGTCTTTACCCGCCACCACCGGCACCACGGCTACCGCGCCCTGGTGGGTCAGCTTGGCGGTATTGGCGGTCATGGCCGCCACGGACTTGCCGGCCAGGCCACCGGCAAAGCGTACGTCCCAGCCCTGGGCCAGGTTGGCCGCATTGTGGGCGGCCACGCTAACAGCTACCGCCACCTCGCCTACTTTCACCGCCGCCAGTTTGGCGCTCAGCGCGCTGGCCACGTCGGCAGCGCTGGCGTTCCAGGCGATGTCGTCGGTGGTGTAGGTTTTGCCGGCGATCTCTACCGACAGGGTAAAGCTGCCGCCCGAGCCGCTAGGTACGCGCACCCACTGGATGGTATCGGCGCTACCCAGCGCGGCCTCGCCGGCTTTCAGGGCGTGGGCGGTCACGGTAATGGTCTTGCCGGTGAGCGCAGTACCGCCCAGGTTCACTTTCCAGCCCTGGCTCAGGTCGGACGGGTTCACCGCCGTCACACTCACGCTGCCCTTGATGGCTTGCGGGCCAAAGAACAGCGCTTTTTCCAGCAGCGCCTGCATGGCGTCGGCGTCATAGCTGCGGCTAAAGCTGTCGGTGTAGAAGGTGCTGCCCCCTACCACCAGCTTCAGGCGGTAGGTTTCATCTGCCGTCGAGGCGGTATCGTCGGCTGCCGGCACCAGCTTGATGACCGCACCGCCGGTATTGCCGCTAATGCTGAAGTTGGCCGCAGCATCCTGCCACTGCAGTGCCACGCTATCGCCCTGCTGCAGCACGCTTACCGCCACGGCAGACGACAGATAATGGCGGCCGTCGCCATGGCCGGCACTGCCGGCGGCTTCGTCGTTCAGGTACAGGCCGGCACGGGCCAGTACGCTGGCGATACCGTTGCTGATCTTCAGCGACAGCGGCCCCAGGCCGGCGGCAAAGTTCAGGTCCTGGCCATCGACCTCCAGCCCCAGCTGGGCAAAGGTGCCTTTGTCGTCTTTGTAGTTATCGGCGGTGCCGTTATTGTCGTGGTCAAAGACAAACAGCTCGCCGGAATCCAGGTCTACACCCAGCGCGATATTCAGCATGGCGCTGGATTTCAGGCCGATCTTGGCGCTGCCGCCCACATCGGCCAGCGTGCTGACCGCCCCCATCAGCTGCTTCACGGTATCGCCGCCGATCAGGTCGCCCAGTTTTTCCAGGTCCATGGCCAGCGAGAAGTTCTGGTCGGCCAGCTTGATCACGTACGGGATGGTAATGGCCAGGGCATTGGTCTTGGCGTCGTAATCGATATTGATGCCGAACACGTCCGGGCGCGCCGCGTCGTAAATCGGCATGCCAAAGCTTTCCGACAACACCTTGCGCAGCTCGGTCACGCCCTGGGCCGGGTTGCTGCCCAGTTTGTCCAGCGCGTGCGCCAGCGCAGACGCCACGTCCAGCATGTCGTTGACGCTGCGGTCGATCAGCGGAATGTTCTGGTTCAGGAAGGCAAAGCTGTCCATCTGGCCCAGCAGGTTGCCCACCATTTTCAGGCCGTCGATCAGCTGTACCCACGACAGCTTGCGCAAACCCATCAACACGTCGGCACCGGTTACGCGCACGTCTACCGCGTCTTTCAGGCTGCTCACGCCTTTCCATACGTCGATGATGGGCAGGCTGATATCAATGCTCGGGTTGGCATCCGGCGGCAGCAGGTTCAGGCCGCCAGCGTCGACCTTGATGCCTTCTATCGTCAGGCTGGCGGTAGGCTGGGTACCCACGCCGTAGGTGGAGTCGCTAAAGGTAATCGGGGTGAAGTAGTCCTTGATCAGGCTACGGCCCACCACGGTCATGGCGGCGGCGGTGGGCGCGGTAAACTTCAGCACCGCGTTTTGTTGCTCCACGCTGCCGTCCAGCTTGTACAAATCGCCCAGCGTGACAAAGGTGTGGCTGGCAAACGGCACGGTCGCCAGCGGCGGCACTTGCTTGCCTGCCCAGGCTGTCAGCGCGGCCTTGATGGCGGCGTTCACGTCGCCGGCCAGGTGGGCCAGCGAGGTATTGTTGGCCGCATCGGCAGCCAGTACGGTGACATCCAGCGCAATGGCTTTGCCGCCGTTTACCGCCGGGTCGGTCAGCGTCACACGCAGACCTACGTCCAGCGGCAGCTGGCCGGTAACGGGGTCGACAGCCAGCGCGCCCAGGGTTTTGCTCTGGCCGGCGGTGAGGGTAATGTCGGAACGCGAGCCCAGCAGGCTGTCGTTGCGGCTGCCGGCATCCAGCAGGTCGCTCACGTACACGCGGTCGCCGGCCTGGCCGGACGCGCCGTTCTGCATCTGCACGTTCACGCCGGCATCAATCGCGGCTTTCATCTGGTCCATGGTCATGGACACAAAACCCAGCTTGCCGGTGGCGCTGAAGTCTTCCACCCCGGCCACGATCTTGCCGCCCAGCAGGGTGTCCTGCAGGAACAGCGACACGCCGCGCGCCTTGTAGATCACGCCAGGCTGGATACCCAGCTGCTGTACCAGCGGGTCGGTATCCGCCACGCGGAAGCTCAGGGTACTGATGACCTGGCCCTGGGTAACAAACGCCAGCACCTTGCCCTGGCCCTGGGTCAGCACTTTTACCTTCAGCACCTGGCCCAGGTTGCTGATGGCCTGCCCGTTGGCCTGCACTTTGCCTTCCAGCGGGCCCAGTGTGGTGATGGCGTCCAGTGCGGCCTGGATATCGGCCGCCAGGTGTTCCGGTGTGGTGTTGTCGGCAAAGGCAGACTGGTTGATCGCCACGTTGATGGCGTTGTCTTCGCCGGTGGCGGTCATGCCGCCGGTGGCTTGGTCGTCGGCACCGTTGATGATCAGATCGAAGGTGCTACTGGCCGACAGCTTGCCATTGGCGGGCATGTCCACGGTGACGGCGGCCATTTTCTGGCTGCCGCTCAGGCCCAGCACATTGGCGGCGGCATTGATGCTGCGGGTCTGGCCATCCACGGTCACGCTGACGGCCTGGCCGGACAGCGTGACTTCCTGCAGGCCGGTGCCCGACACACCCAGCTGCAGCTGTTTCTTGCCCGCTACCTCTACCAGGCTAAAACGGGCGGCCTGGCCCAGCTTGCTGTAATTCACCACGGCCAGCTTGCCATTGGCCTTGACTGCGGTGGCATCCAGCACGGCGTTCAGGTCTGCCAGCAGGTCTTCCACGCTGTTGTTGTCGGCCTGGCGGGCGGCGTCCAGCGTCAGCGCGTAACGCTCGCCATCAATATCAATAGTGAATTTGGCATCAATGGCCGGGTTGGTGCTGGCGTTGTACGCTGCTGCCTGGTTGAACAGTACGCGGCCAACGTTGGCCACACCGGCGCTGGCATTGGCTTGCAGCTCGGCTTTGTTCACCGTGCCGCCTACTGCGCTGAAATTGTCCGGGCGGTTGAAGTCCAGGCCGATGGTGGTAACAAAGTCGATACCGGCATTCAGCACCAGGTTGCCCTTGGCGCTGAAATCCCCCACCGGTGCCAGATCAAAGCCGAAGTCCAGCGGTACCAGCTGCTGCGGCATGGCCGGGGTAAAGCGCAGGTCGAACATGAAGTCCATGGCCTGGGCGTCAAAGCGGGCTGTCACATTGAAGGTTTCACCTTTAGGCAACAGCTCGTTTACCGCGTCTTGCAGCACGGCGGCAAACTCTTCCAGGGTATTGAACTTCGGCCCGCTCTGCGTGCGCGCCTCCTGGCCCAGTACGTCCAGGCCCAGCAGGTCTACCCCGGCGTAGCCTTTGTCACCGGCAGCTTGTGCCGCGCTCTTGAGCTGGCTGCTGTTGAGCAGCAGCGTGGGCAGGTCTTCACCGGCCAGGCTGCCACCGTAAACGATATCAAAGGTATCCGGCAGGCCGGCCACGGCAGCCACGGTGACATCGGCACCGGCAATGGCTTTCGGCCCGGTCGAAAAGGCTTTGCGCAGGCCCAGCTCGATCAGCTTGGCCTGGCGGATAGCCAGCGCTTCTTCGGCGGTTTTGCCTTCTTTCAGTGCCGCGATGGCGGCATCGTCCAAGCCGGCTTTTTTCAGCTCGGTCTCTTGCTGCGCGGCGCTGGCGCCGTAGGCAAACGGCTCGTTCAGCGTGTAGTACTCGCTGCCCACACGCTGTGCAAAGCCGTAAGTGCCCCCTACCGCATTGCTGATGGTGAGGCGCTGCACTTCGTTTTTGGCCACGCTGGTGGCGGTAGCGGCCGCGCCCTGTTGCAGGCTGTAGGCCACCATTTGCGCGCCTGGCTTGGCGCGCAGGCTCTGATAGGTGGTGGTAAAGGCGGGCTGGTCGCCGGTGGCCAGCTTGCCGGCAAAGGTAATGTCAAACGCACGGGTGCCTTCGGGCACGCGGGTACCTACCGGCTCGTTCATCACCGATACGGCCACGCTCACGCTGCCGTCGATGCCGGCATTGGTGAAGGCGGTATTGATGCGCTCTTGCAGCTGGCTGGCGCTGATATCCACGGCCAGGCCGTTGATCTCTACTTTCTTGCCCGCCTTGTCGGTGAACTGCAGCTCGAACTGCGATGCAGCAGCCATGGCCGCATTCACAATGCGCAAGCGCTGCACCTCGGCCACCTGGGCGGTGCCAGGGGTGACCACATCGATAGACACACCAGCAGACGGACGAATGGCAAAGTACGCAAAATCGTCCACATTCACCGGCTTGAACTGCAGCTTGCCCCAGGTGATACCACCGGCTTTCAGCTGCGGCTCGATGGCGCTGACCTGCAGCATGGCCGCCGACACGGCTTTGGCTTTTACCTTTTCTACCGTGGTGTCCACGGTGCGGGTGAGCTCCACGCCGGCCACCACCTGGCCGGCCAGCTCGCCGGTGAAGGTAATCAGCCACTGGCCGTCCTGGCCGGCTACGCTGACATTGCCCGCCCCCACACCGTCCAGGCTAGCCAGCGCATCTTGCAGCGCGGCACGCACCTGCTCGTCATCGAAGCCGGTAATGGTCAGGGTCTTGCTGGCCGCGGTGCTGCCGGCCAGCTTCACGCTGAAGCTGGTGCTGCCGCTGGCGGCAGCTTGCAGGGCCAGCTCCTGCACCGGGCTGAATACCAGCTCGGGTACATCACGGCCGGACAGGCGGCCCTGGAAGCTGATGGTCCATTTTTGCGGGCTGCCGCTCACCACCACATTGCCGCTACCGATATCCGGCATGGCTTCCAGAATGGCTTGCAGTTCTTTGGCAGTGGCCAGCGCCGGGAAGGTGGCCGACAGCGCCCCCTCGCCCAGCTGCACGCGCATCAGGCCGCTGGCGGCGGCCAACACCACTTGCTGTACTTCGCTACGGAAGCGGCCTTCCTGTACCGAGGCCAGGGTCACGGTGGGGTTCACGGTATTGGCCAGGTTGCCCACCTGCAGCTCGGCCAGCGCCACACCCGCCAGGCTACCGCCAAAGCTCACTTTCCAGGCACCGCGCTCGGCCAGCGATACGCCCAGCTCTATGCCCTTGATATCGCCCAGCTTGGCACCGCCTGCGGCGGTAGCGGCCAACAGCTGGCTGCGGATATCGCCCGAGCCCATATTGCTGTTGAGCGTGCCGGTGGTGTAGGTCTTGCCATCGTGCGTAAACGACAGGGTAAAGCTGGCCGGCGTGGTGGCCGCCGCGCTCACGGCCACGGTTTGCACCTCGCCACGCTTGTTCACGCCCGGCTTGAACTCGATCAGCTCTACGCCGCGCACTTCCCCGGCCGGCACGTAGCTACCCGCTTTCAGGCCGCCAAAGTAGACGGTCATGTCCGGGATGTTCTGCTGGGCGTAGCTACCCTTGAAGGTAATCTTGAACTTGGGCGCCGAGCCGTAGTTGGTTTTCTTGCCGCTGGCGTCCAGCGGGTCTTTCTGCGGGAAGCTTACCTCCACATTACCCTTGCCCACGATGCCTTCCAGCGCTTGCTGGATCGCCAGCGCCTGGGCGTCTACCGCGTTGTTCAGGTAACGGATGGGGCCGGTCTTCTTGCCGTACAGCTCCAGCTCGAAGGTGCCGCGCTCATAGCCGGTAAAGGCCAGCACTTTGACCTCGCTCACCCCCACACTGTGCGACAGCGTCTCGCTCACCGCTGCGGTGGCATTCGGCGGGGCCACAAAGCCTACCGACATGGCGTTGACGCCGCCAACCTCCATGCTGGCTGCCAGCTGCGCCGGGGCAGTATCGGTGAAGGTGATACGGAAACCACTGCTGCGGTCGCCGCTTACCGTGATCTTGCTGGCATTGATATTGGTGGCGGTAGCGACCGCCTGCAGGATATCGTTTTGCAGCGCAGCAAGACTCTTGTCTGCCAGCAAAGAGAAGCCCGCGGCGACGCCCCCGTTGGTCGCCGCAAAGTTGACCTGGCCTTCGCGCATGCCCGGCTTGAACAGGAAGCTGCTGCTACCCGCTGTCACCACCAGGCCGGCCACGCTTTCCTTGGCCATGAAGGCCTTGCCGGCCAGGCTGCCGATAAACTCGATGCGGAAACCATCGGCGCGGCTGCCCGTCACTTTCAGGTTGGCCGCATGGGTGCCAAATACCGTGGCCACGCCGGCCTGCAGCTTGCTGGCGATGGTGGCGTCGCTATCGCCAGCGCCCAGCACGACGCTAGCCGTGGTGGCATTGCCCACGTTTTTCAGCGTGAGCGTGCCGTTGGCGGTGCCGATATCCAGCAACAGCACGGCGTTGTCGGCCTGGCCGCCCTGCTGTAGCTGGGTCACCTTGGCCGCATCGCCGTTAGCGCTTTGCTGGCTGCCCTGCGTGCTGCTATTGCTCTGGCCTTCGGTAACCCATACTGGCAGGCTGTTGTTCAGTTTCAGCGCGCCGTTCATTACCTCGGCCACTTTGCCGTTGATCAGCTCTGCCAGCTCGTTAATGCTCTTGAAGCCGGCCGTTTCTGCCGCCTTCACGGTCACGGTGTACTTGCTTGGCACCGTATCGCCCGGGCGTTGCAGCACCAGGTCAAACGCCACGTCGTCGGCCAGTACCGGCGAAATGGCTTTATTGGCAGTCAGGTCCATCGCGGTGATGCCCTGCAGGCGCTCGTTCAGCACCTTGGTCCAGCCGTAGCCAAAGTCGAATACATCGCCCAGGTCGGCGCCGCTGAACGGCACCTTGATGTCAAACAGGTCAGAATCGCGGAACTGGTTGAGGAAGTCGCCCACATTGGCCAGCAGCTGCACCATTTGCGCCGGCGTCATATTGGACAGGCTGGCCAGGTTGGTGAAGTTTTCCTTGCGGATAACCGGCTTGGCGGTCTTGATGTCTTCCAGCGCCAGCGGGGTGGCTTCGGTGCCCCACTCCACCACCACTTTCGGGTTGGCCCCGCCGGTCAGCTTGGTGAGGTCGCCACCAAACAGGTTGGCCTTGATCGGCAGGTCGGCCACGGCGTACACGTCGGCCTTGGCGTTGACGTGGTCGCCCAGCTTGCCCACATCGCCCAGCATCACGCGCTCGCCGTTACGGTCTGCATTGCCGGCCTGCGCCGACAGGCCCACATTGGCGTTGGCCTGGAACTGCATGGTGCCGTTGTCTATCTGGCCATCCAGCACACCCAGCGATACCCCTGCGTTGAAGTTCTGCATGCTGGCGCTGGCCTTGGCCGATATCTCGCGCGCCTGCATGAACAGCTTGCCGCTGGCGGCATTGGCCAGGGTGTCGAAGTTAAAGCCAAACGACAGGTCCAGTTTCACCTCGCCAGTCAGGTCGATATCGCCGCTGCCCTTCAATTTCAGGCCCAGGCTATCCAGGCCGGTGCCCAGGTTAAACGGCAGGCTGGTGGTTTTGCTCAGGTCCAGCTTCAGGTCCAGGCGCAGCTCTTTGCTGGCGCCCTCGCGCTGGGTACGCACCGTGGCGGTGCCGCCCGACAGCATGCTGCTGTTTACCGTCATGGCGTCCACATCCAGGCGAGCCAGCGTGCCGGCAAACGTTACCTGGTAGCGGCCATCCAGCTGCGCCACGTCCAGCAGCAGGCCATTCAGCGTATTTCCACCGCTGGTCTTGGCGGCCAACAAAGCGGCTTTTACCGCGTCGGCAGAGGCGTTATGCAGAATGGCTTCTGTACTGTAATCGTCGCCGTCGTGGCTGAAGATGAGCGTGAAGCTGCCGCCCGTTGCCCCGCCCAGGTCAACAATCTGCTGCTCGTTACTGCCCTGGAACTCCAGGCCGCCACCCACGGTAAACGGGCCGGTCTGCGTTTCGCCATACTGGTTAGGGAACAGCGACTGCAGGCCGCTGTAGTCACCACTAGCGGACAGATAGTCTTTCAGCAGGCTGATCAGACCACTGTAGGTGTGCGGGCCGGTCTTGTTGTAGTAGTCGTCCAGCACCGAGAACTTGGTGCCGTCCACCACGCGGCGGAAAGACAGCACGTCGCCCAGCTTGCGGCCATCTTCGCTCTGCATGATGCCGCCCAGGCTTTCACCGACAAACGGCAGCTGGCTGGACATGAAGCCCATGCCGTCCAGCGAGTCGCCCACGCTGGCCGCCTGCGCAAAGATGGCTTGCAGGTTTTCCTTGGCTTTCGCGCCGTCGATGCTGACATCAAAGAAATACTGCGGGGTCAGCTTGCCCTTGATGATGTCGGAGCGGATAGCCAGCGTCGGGTTGCCAAACATGCCCATATCCACGCCGCCCAGGCTGGCATCAAACACCAGATTGCCTTCCAGCGATGCCGCCGGGGTCACGGCAAACAGGCTGCCCACGGTCTTGCCCTGGCCGGACAGCGCCGCCAGGTCTTTCAGCGTAATGCGGCCTTTGCCGTCGCTATTGTCCGGGTCGGTTACCACCACCTTGGCGGCGGCTTTTACCGCAAAATCGCTATCCACCAGTTTGACCTGGGCCAGGTCGCCCAGCAGGCTGGCCTTGGCATCCAGGCCGTAAACATTCAGCGCCGCGCCTGCGTCAAAGCGGTTGATACGGAAATACAGGTCGGCGTTGGTCGGTACCGGCAGGTTCAGGCTGTTGTCACCGCTCTTGGTGCCTACCGCCAGGCCGGCTTCCAGGTCGGCGTGCAATACCAGGCGGCCAATGGCGCTACCGCTGGCGGTAAAGTTGGCAATCTTGGTGGCGGCGTCGCCGGCCAGGTTGGCCAGACCAAAGCTGAACTGCTGCTGCAGGCTGCGATCCAGGTTGATCTTCACGCCCAGGCCCAGGGTAATTTCGTTGCCTGTGGTATCAAACATCGGCAGCACGGCAAACTCGGGGCCGCTGACATCGCCGGCAAACACCCCGTCCAGCACCACGGCATCCATGTCCAGCGTCTTGAGCGCGTCGGCTACGCCGCTTACCCAGGCATCCGCCTTGTTGAACATGGCTTTGGATGCCGACTTGACCCAGCCCAGCAGGCCGGACAGGTCGATGCCGCGCAGGTTGGCGCCGTCAAAATTGAAACCTTTGAAAGCAGGCGTGGCAAAGCTGATGCCTTTGAGGTTGGCAAAAGACAGGTCCAGCTTGCTGAAATCAAAGGTGATGTCCGGCAGCTTGATACCCGACAGGTTCACCGACGGCAGCTTGAAGCCCTGGAACAGTTTGCCCAGCCAGTCGCTGGCATCTGCCGGCTGCGTCATGCCGGCCGAGGTCCAGTTGATGCTGTCGAACAAGCCGCGCAGGCCGCTCAGGTCCAGGCCACGGAAGTCGGCAAACGAGAAATTGATCTGCGGCAGGCTCAGGTCAAGGTTCAGCTTTTGCAGCTTCAGCTTCAGGCCGATCAGGAACTCGCCCACGTTCAGGGCGCCAGCAAAGCGCGCGCCGCTGAAGTCTGGCAGATGCACGCCGTCAAAACCCCAGCTACCCGGCAACTTGAAGCCGCTGAAATCGAAACCGCTGAAATCCACATCGCGGAAAATACCCGCCAGGCTTGGCCACTTGCCGGTAGTAAAGCTCAGGCCAGACCAGATACTGCCTGCCCAGTTGGTGTCAAAGTCCAGCACCAGTTCGCCAAACTTCAGCTTGCTCAGGTTGGCAAAGCTCAGATCAATGCCGGAGAGGTTCAGCTTGAGGCCGCTGAAGTCCAGGCCGGACAAATCCCAGCCGCGCAGCGACAACAGGCCGTTGGCACTGAAATTGAAATCCAGCGACGGCAGGTAGCCGCTGATACCGGTCAGCCAGCTTGGCAGCGAAAGGCCGCTGCCGCTGCTGTTGAAGAAGAAGCCGCTGCCGCCATCAAACTTGAACACGCTGGAGAAGTCGATGCTCGGCCAGGTCACGTCTACGGCAAACACGCCTTTCAGGTTGATGCTGCCGGCAAAAGTAACACCGCTGAAGTTCACCCCGCGCAGGTTCACGCCGGACCAGTCGAAGTTCTTGATGGTCAGGTTCTGGAACACCGAGAAGTCGATGAACGACAGGTCCCAGCCCTGCCAGTGGTAGCCCTGGCCATCCAGTGTGACACCACGCTTGCCCAGGTAGATCACGTTTTCAGACAGCTCGGTACCGAATACCGCTTTCACGGTGCGGTCTACCACCATGCCGTCCAGGAAGGTGTTGCCGTCGTAGCTGGCCCAGGCAAAGCTGGCGCCAATGGCCAGCGCGTTTTCCAGCCGCGCACCGGACAGGTCGGCACGCGCCAGGCTGGCATTGCGCAGGTTGCTGTCGCTCAGGTCGGCACCTTCCAGCAGCGCACCGCTGAGGTCGGCCCCGGACAGGTCTTTACCCACCAAATTGGCCGCGCTCAGGTTGGCATTGGCCATGTTCACGCCGCGCAGATCGACTGTCGTCCAGGTAATGCCCTGCAGGTCGGCACCGTCGAAATTGGCGCCGCGCAGCGATGTCTTGGCGTCAAAAATCGCGCCTTGCAGGTTCGCGCCGCTAAAGTTCACGCCATCCAGGTTCAGGCCGCTGAAATTGGCCCCGCTGAGGTTGGCGCCGCTAAAGTCGTAGCCGCGCAGGTGATTAGCGCTTTGCTTGCTGAAATCGTAATTGGCCAGGTCTTCACCAGACCAGTCGCGGCGGTTGGCATCCAGCGGCAGGCCGAACTTCTTGGCCAGCTCGCGTTTCAGGTGCTGCGTAGCCTCGCGCAGGGTGGGCCAGCCGGTTTTTTTGTTCGCTTCGGCGGTATCGCTGAAGGTGTATTTGGCAAAGAAGTCCTGCGCAGCCTGCTTCAGGGCAAATACCTTGATATCGACTGCGTCGGTGTCGTCGCTGTCAAAGCCCAGCAGCTCGTTGATGCTCTGGTCCAGGCCAGGCACTTTGCTGTTCAGCAAACCCACGCCCAGCACGTTCTGGTTGGCCGTGCTGTCTACCTTGTCCAGCACCTCCAGCAACTTGTCGCGCAGGGTGTCTGTCAGGCGCACGTCCAGCGTGGCGTCGGGGCGCTGCAGTACCAGCTTGCCGGTGGTGGCGTCGGGCTTGAACAGCACCGGGGCGTCCAGGTTGATCACCGGCAGGCCGAAATCATTCAGGTTGAAGCCCTGGCCTTTGGCATTCAGGGTAATGGCACCGGACAGGCTGGCGACGCTGTCGCTGTGGATCAGGCCAGCCAGGCCGCCTTGGGCGGCGGCGATTTCAGACAGGTACACGCGGCCTTTGCCATCGCGGTTGTCCGGGTCGTCCAGCACGGCTTTTACCGCGGCTTTCAGGCTGATATCGGCCTGTTCGATGCCCACGTCCAGCAAGCCCGCCACATTCAGCAGCGCCTGCAGGTTTTGCAGCTGCAGCTCGGCCTCGGCTTGCAGGCGGTTCACATTGATATAGGTTTGTATCTGGTCGGCGCTGGGCACGGTGAAGTTGGCCGCACCATTGCCTACGGTCTTACTACCCAGTACCACGCCCAGGTCGATATCGGCTGCGGCCTTGATATCGGCCAGCGCAGTGCCGGACAGGGCAAACTGCGGCAGCAGCTTGCGGGCAGCCTCGGGCAGGTCGCTGCTACCCAGCGCAAAGCCCATGGCCACCTGGCGGTTCAGGTTGATCTGGAAATTCAGCGCAATGCGGATCTCGGTACCGCTGGTATCCAGCGTGCCGCGGAAGTCGAAGAGCGGGCCGTCATACAGGTGGGCACTGGCTGGCGCCTCGGCCGCTTTTTGCACACCGGCCCATTTGGCCGCGCCCGCATACCAGCGGGTATCGCCATCGTACAAGGCACCTTTGGCGCTGGCGGGCGTGCCGCTTACCAGCAGCAGGTTGGCCGCACGCAGGTTGGCCAGGGACAAATCGGCGCCGGTCACGGTAGCCCCTTGCAGGTTGGCGCCCGCCAGGTTCAGACCGCTCAGGCTGATATTGGACAAGTTCAGGCCGGACAAATCGGCACCGGCGAACACGCCTTTGAGCGTGGCCGGCAGGCTGATTTGCGGGTCGCCGCTGGCAGCGGTAAGCGCCGCCAAACCGCGCAGGTCTGCCTGGCTGAAATCGGTTTTATCGCTTAGCGTGGCGCCCGCCAAGCTGGCACCGGCAAAGACGGTGCCGACCAGACGGGTGCCGGACAGGTCGACACCGTTAAAGTCGATACCGCTGAAATCGTAGCCGGACAGGTTCAGCCCGGCCAGCGAGGCACCCTGCTTGATCACCAGCGCACTGCCGCTGGCGGTGGTGGGCACGCTATCGGTTTTGGCAAACAGCGCACCGTCCAGCTTGGTGGCGCTGCTCAGCGTGGCGGTGGCCAGATCGGCTTTGGCCAGGTAAGCCGTGCTCAGGTCGGCACCTTCCAGGTTGGCCGCACCGAACTTCACGCCGTACAGGTTGGCCGCCACCAGCTTGGCGTTGGCCAGTTTGATACCGGACAGGTCCAGACCGCTGAAATTGAAACCGCTCAGGTCAAAACCGCTCAGGTCGGCGGCACCGGTAAGCGGGTCCAGGTCGATGGCGGTGCCGGTGGCACGCAGCAGCTCGGCCGGCAACACCCCGCTAAACAGCGCGTTGGCCAGGCTGGTGCTGGCCGATACCACGCTACCGGCAAAGCTGGCGCCGACCAGCGAGGCTTTGTCGAACACCGTGGTGCTGATATCTGCCAGCTCGAAGTTGGCCGCACGCAGGTCCAGGCCGCCCAGGTTCACGCCCTTCAGGCGCGCGCCGCTGAAATTCACCCCTTCCAGGCGTGCCGCACCGGCTTTGCCCGTGCTGCGGTCTACGCTGCCATCCGGCTTGCGGGTGGCAAACACGGCAAAGCTCAGGTTGGCCCCGGCAAAGGTGGCACCGGTAAGATCGGCACCACTGAAGTCGGCACCGGTAAGGTCGGCACCGTTAAAATTGAAGCCGCGCAGGTTCAGGCCGGCAAAGCTGACGTTGGCCAGGTTTTTGCCCGACCAGTCGCTCTGGCTGGCGTCGAAATCGATGGCTACTTTTTGCGACAGCGCCGTGTTCAGCGCATTCACCAGGCCCAGCAGCGTGGCATCGGCGGCATCGGCCGGCGGGGTGGCCGCCAGCTTGGTGCTGTTAAAGTAAGCGTTGGCCGCATCGCTCAGATTCAGCAAGCGGTTGAAGAAGCTGCTGCCGGGGTCGGCGCTCTTGCTGCCAAACAGCTCGGATAGACTCTTGCCGATGCCAGGCAGCTTGATGGACAGGAAATCCGGGTTAAACGCGCCGTCGCCTGCGGCTTTCAGCTTGTCCAGCACGTTCAGCAGCTGGGTTTTCTGGGTAGCAGACAGCAGCACGTCTACGCTCACCGACGGTGCCTGGTACACCACCAGGCCTTCGTCGCTGAGACGGAACAGCTGGTCGGTATCCAGCGTGATGTACGGCGTGCCAAAAATATCGGTAAAGCTCTTGCCATCGATAGTAGGCTGCACGTCCAGTTTTACGCCAAACGACGCATCCAGCTTGGTAGACGGCGTCAGCGTGGCCAGCTGTTTCCACCAGTCGGCCGGGTTGGCCGCTTTTAGCGCCGCCAGCTCGCTCCAGCGCAGCAGGCCCTCGCCAGACGGGCCATTCAGCGACATGCGCCCGCCCACGGCCAGCGCAAACTGGCCGTTGACCAGGCTAGCGCTACCCAGGTTGGCCAGGCTGATGCTGGCGGCCAGGTTGGCTACGCCCAGCGATGCGGCCGCGTCCAGGCGGTTCAGGCGGAAATACGGGTCGATCGACGCCGGCAGCGGGACGTTTACCACCCCGGCCACGTTTTTATCCAGCAGGCCGATACGCGCGCCAATGTCGAAATTCAGCGCAAACACCGCCCGGCCCAGCGCCGTACCGCTGACATCAAACACCGGCAGCATGCTGCTATTGGCCAGGTCGGCCGTGCTGAAATGGAAGTTGGCCTCGAAGCTGCGGTCCAGGTTGGCCTGCAGGTTCAGGCGCAGGTCCAGCGCGTTGCCGTTAAAGCTCAGGCCGCCCGAGAAGGCAAAGGCCGGGCCGCTGGCGCCGGTAGCCAGAATGTCTTCTACCACCAGCTTGTTCATGCTCTTGAGCAGGTCGGCGCTCAGCAGCGACGGCAGCTTGGTCAGCGCGTCGTAAAACGCCTGGGCCGCGCTCTTGATGGCGCCCACGACACCACTGAAATCCACCCCGGACAGCAAAGCGCCATCCAGTTTGAGGTCGGCCAGCGACACGTTGCGCAGGCTGGCAAACGACAGGTCTACGCCGCTGAAATCCAGGCCGGACAAGTTGGCGCCGCTAAAATTGACGCGCTTGAAGCCGGCAAACTTGAACGTAGTCAGCGCCGACAGGCCGGAAAAATCCACCCCGCTGAAATCGGCCCCGGTAAACAGGCGCTTCACGCTGGCAGACAGGCCGCTGAACAGGCCGGCCAGGTTGCTGGTGCCGGTAAAGCGGGCACCGGACAGGTCGACAACCAGGCTGTCAAAGCTGATGCCGCTAAAGCTCAGCCCGCTGAAATTCACGCCACGGAACTTGCCCAGCAGGGTGCTGATGCCGGACAGGTCGATACCACGCCAGTCGGCCCAGGAAAAATCGGTACTGATATCAAACGTGGCACCGCCCAGGCGCGCGCCCCCGAAATCCACACCACGGAACAGCGACCCCAGAAAGGACTTGCCGCTGAAATCCAGGCCGGACAAGTCCCAGCCACTGAAATTGAAACCGTTGAAGTTGCTGGTGGTGTGCCACAGCTTGAAGCTGCCTGTACCGCCAAGCGACAGGTTGATGTCGGTAATCAGGTTATCCAGCTTGGTCAGCGCGTCGGTCAGCACGCTGCCCCACTTCACCTGCCAGCCAAAGGCGCCGCTCAGGTCTACGCCGGACAGGTTGGCGCCGTCAAACGTTACGCCGCGCAGGTTGGCGCCGGCCAGCTTGAAGCCGGACAGGTTGACGCCGGAAAAGTCGATACCGGACAAGTCAAAGCGTGACCAGTCCAGCTTCAGCGCGGACAGGTCCAGCCCCCACTGCAGCTGTTTCCAGCCACTGTTGGCACCAAACAGGCTGCCCAGATTGATATCGCTGATCAGGTTGGTGACATCCGGCAGCTTAAGCTGCGGGAAGCGTACGCCCGCCCAGTTCACGCCAAAGGCCGCCGCGCCGGTGAAATTCACCCCGGCAATGCTGGCACCGGCAAAGTTCACCCCGCGCAGGTCCAGGCCGGCAAAGCTCACGCCGTCCAGCCAGGCACCGCTGAAATTCACGCCGCGCAGGGTGGCCAGGCTAAAGCTGGCGCCGTTCAGGCGGGCACCGCTAAAGTTGATACCGCTCAGGTCCAGGCCATCAAAACGCGCACCGCGCAGGTCGGCACCGCTAAAGTTCATGCCGCGCAGGAAATCCAGACTCAGGCCTTTGCCGCTGGCAAAAGCGGCAAAGTCGAAGCCGCTCAGGCTCTTGCCAGACCAGTTGAACTGGGTGGCATCAAAGGCTTTCTTGAAGGCATTGCTCAAGGTAGCCGACAGGCTGGCCACCAGGCCGCGGATGCTAGGCAGGCTGCCGCCGCTGAAACCGTCAAAATAGGTTTTGGCGGCGTCTTTCAGGTTGAATACGCCACCAATACCCGCGGCGGCTTTGTCGTTGCTGTCGTTCAGCAGCTGCGCCAGCGACTTGCCCACGCCGGGGATTTCCTGGTCGAACAGGCCAAACGGCAGCTTTTCGCCCAGCTCTTTGGCACCGCCGAGCATGTCCAGAATGGACTGCTGCAGCTCGGCACTCAGCGAGACATCCAGCGATACCGCCGGGCTGGTCACACTGATTTTCTCGCCGCTGGCGACGCGGAACAGCTCGTCGGTTTCCAGAATCAGCGTGGGGGTGCCGTAAGCCGACAGGTTGAAATTGCCCAGCGTGGCGTTCAGCGGCAGCGTGGCGTTAAGGCTGCCGGTGGCATTCACCGCAAAGCCGCTGGCGATGACCTCGCTCGTCAGCTTGGCCAGCGGCAGGCGGCCTTGTTCGTCGCAGAAGCCTTCGGCAAAACGCAGCTCGGCGCGGCAGCTCAGGTCGATGCTGCCATTGTTGACCGATACGGCGGCCGCCCCGCTCCCAAACACCTGGCGCGACAGGCCAACGGTGGCGCTGACATTGCGCGCGGCCAGGTCCAGCCCCACCACCAGCGGGGCCACGCGCAGGAAGGCGGCGTTGGCCAAAGTGCCATCCAGGCCAGTCAGGCCGGCCAGATTCAAGCCGATATCCACCTGGCCACGCAGGCCCAGTACGGCGTCCAGCTCGGACAGCGCGTCAATGGCAAAGCCGGCTGCGGCCAACTTCTGGCTGATGTCCTGCGACAGCACGGGGCTAACGGTCAGCGTGCGGCTGGCGTCAAATTGCAGGCTAAGGCGCAGCTCGCTCCAGTCGCCCGCCAGTAGCGCACTCACGGTAAACGGGCTACCGGCCACGCCGCTATTGATTTCGTCTTGCAAGGCGCTGGCCAGGCTACCCAGATTGGTGGCGGCGGCAATGGCGGCGGCGGCTTTATCAAAGCCCAGCACCTTATCCAGATTACCCAGCACGCCCGGCGTGGCGGACAGGGCGCTGCCCAACAGCTCGCCCAGGGTTTTGTCCAGCAGCGGTACTTTGTTTTGCAGCTGCGGCAGGTTCACCAGCTGGGCGGCAGCGGCATTCCATTTATCCATGGCCTGGCCCAGTGCCGACTGGGCCGAGGCACCCAGCGAGATATCCCCGCTGAACTGCTCGACCTTGTCCACGGTAAAGGTGTTGCCACCCATGCTGACGACAGTCTTGCCGCTGCCGTCTTTGCTCAGGCCTGCCAGGCCTTGCAGCTCTACACGGTCCTGCGCGTCCTGGCCGGCGGTGAGGCTGGCGATACGGCTGGCGTCTTCGATCACAAAGCGGTTAGTGCCCTGCCCGCCGATCAGGTGCAGGCCGGCACCGCCGGTAATGGTGAGGGTGCCCAGCCGCGTGGGGTCGGCATAGCGCACGGTGAGGCCGCTCTGGCTAGCCGTTACCACCAGGTCACCCGCGACCTGGCTCAGGTCTACCGTGTCGCCATTCTGTACGGTCAGGCTGCTATCCGGCAGGCCATTGGCCACCGGGTGGCTGGCCAGTACGCCCAGGTAGTCCAGCGTGCTCATGGCGAACAGCGGCTGTACTTGCAGCTGGCCGGTGGCCATTTCCAGCAGCCAGTCGGCGCCCTGTGCCAGGTTGCCGGTACGGTCGTCGGACGCGGCCACATCGGCACCCACGACGCGCGACAGGGCCTCGACAAACGCGGCACCCCGGCTGCCTTTGGCCACATCGCAGCCATACAGCAGCACGTCGGCACCACTGGCCAGCGCACTGCGCCAGCCCAGCAGCGTGTCGGCGCGTTCGGCCAGGTTCATGTCGTCCAGCACGCTGCTGCCCAGCTGCAGCGAGGCCTCGCTACCGTGGGAAATCACGTGTACGGCGCGTATGCCCTGGTACTGGCGCAGCCAGCCGCTCATTTGTTCCAGGCCGTCGCGGCTGGCGTCCAGCACCACCACTTCCAGCTGGCCCGGGGCGCGGCCTTCATCCGGGCGCGACACCACTTGCGCCAGCAGCTGCTCGTAGTCCTGCACGGCGGGGTCGACAAACACTACCTCGTTTACCGCCTGGCGCAGCGCGGCGTGCTGGCCGGCCAGGCTGCCGGCAAACTGGCCCAGCAGCAGGTCTTGCGGCACTACGATGGCTTCGTGGTTTTGCTGCTGCGGCGTAGGCGGCAGCACCAGACCATCAGCCGACAACAACAGCCTTGGCTCTACCTGCTCGACAAACAGGCTTGGCTGGCGGCCAACCTGGCGAGCCCGCCCACCCGAAGGGACTTTCAGCAAGGAACGAATCCACAGGGCGGGATTACGGCCAGTGTGCGGTTTTTTCTTCGGTTGACGGCTCATGTTGTGGCTCCAGCAAGTGCTGCAATGCCAGCCGGGTGAGGGCTGGCAGGTTTTTGTTTTTTATCGTTTTTACGCCGCGTTGCGGCTTACTGCATCAGATCGGCAAGATCGACAAGATCATCGCGGCTCAGCGCGCCTACAGCCTGTTTCAGCTTGAGGCGGTTCACCAGATAGTCGTATCGGGCTTGCAGGTAGTCGCGGCGGGCGGAGTAATACAGCCGGTAGGCGTCGGCCACGGCAACCACACTGGCCACGCCGGCTTTGTAGCCTTCCTGACGGGTTTGCAGGGCGCTGTCCTGGGCAATAACCGCCTTGCGCAGGGCTTCCAGCATCGAGGCGCTGGTTTCTACGCTTTGGTAGGCGGCGCGGGCGGCGCGCTCGGTTTTACGCTCTTCCTGCTCGCGCTCCAGCATGGCTTTTTCCAGGCGCACACCGGCCTCGCGCACCAGCGAGCTGGTCATGCCGCCTTCAAAAGCCGGCATGCTGAGCTTCAGCGCCAGCTCGGTGTTTTGCTGCTTCTGGCCGCCACCGTAGAACGAGCCCTTGCTCGCCTGCCCATTGGCGGTGCCCACCAGGGCCAGCGTGGGGTAGTAGCCGCCCTTCTGGCGCTGGATCTCTAGCGCGGCAATCTGCTCGGCCAGCTTGCGCGACTGCAGCGCAATATTCTGGCTTACCGCAGCGTCTACCCAGGCTTCCGGGCTGGCTGGCTGCGGCATGGCAGGGTCGAAATGGGCTTTGAAGGGTAGCAAGGCGGCGACATCGCTCCCTACGATTTCCTTCAGTGCGCTACGGGCGTCCTGCAGGCGGTTGCGGGCTTCGATTTCGCGGGCGCGCGACAGGCTGTAGCGCGACTCGGTATCGTGCACCTGGGCGATGGTGCCCAGGCCGTTATCCAGGCGGGACTTGGCCAGCTCGTACTGCTTTTGCGTGGCTTCGCGCTCGGCGCTGGACAGCTCCACGCCATCCAGTGCGGCCAACAGGCTCAGGTAGCTGGAGGCGGTACGCAGCAGCAGGTCTTGCTCTGCGGCCACCACGTTCAGCTTGGCCTGTTCTACCGCCAGCCCGGCTTGGTCCAGCTTGACGATGGCGGGCATTTTCAGCACCGGCTGGCTGATGGTGAGCGACCAGCTGCTGGACGGGTAGGAGGTACTGCCGGTCGGGAAGGCTTTATTGGGCGCTTCGGTAATTTTCTGGTGCGCCATCGAGCGGCTGACATCGATCACCGCGGTAGGCAGCAAGGCGGCACGTGCTTGCGGCACGGCTTCGGCCGAGATCAGGAAATCGGTTTTGGCGGTCAGGTATTTCGGGTCGTTTTCCAGCGCGCGCTCAAACAGCGATGGCAGGCCGGACTGCACCAGTGCAGGGTTGGCCGCACGGGGCTGGCTGGCCTGGCCCGACAGCACAACCGGCTTGATCAGCATTTTGGGGCGCTGCAGGTCGGCAGCATCCTGGCGCTGGCGCAGCTCCAGCGATACCGGCTCGCCGGCAAACGCCGCCAGCGCATTCGCACCGTGGTCGCCCGGGACGTGGCCTTTGCCATTGAGTGACACAATCCAGCGGTTGCCTTGCGTTTGCAGGCCGGACGCCAGCAGGGACTGCGGGCGCTGCAAATCAAAGATCACCCGGGCCGAGCCCAGGCGGGTTTCTTCCAGGCGCACACCGCGCAGGGTATCGCTCTGGCTGCTGATACGGGGCAGCAGCGGCTTGATGTCTTCGGCGCGCGCGCCCAGCACATCCACCACCAGGCGCGGTGGCTTGTCCAGGGTAAAGGCGCTGTAGCGGCGGCCATCCAGGTTGTCGGCAAACACCGACAGCGCACCGGCCGATTCGGCGACTTGCATGGCCGACATGCTGGCGGCCTGCTCGCCCACCGGGGCATCCGGCACAAACGACACCAGGATCTCGCCCTTGCCCGCGCTCACTACACCGTCACCTGCGACCACGTCGGCGTCGGCGGCCAGCTGCACCAGCAGGCGGCTACCGCCGTTTTCGCCATCCAGCGCCGACATTTTCTTCAGCAAGGGGTTGCGCGCCAAGTCGGTAGCGGCAATCACGCGCTCCAGGCTTTTACGGCTGATACCGGCCAGCTCGAACACCACCTGGCGGCCATCCGAATCAAACGACATGGCGGCTTCCAGCGTGGCCGAGCCGATCAGGCGCAGGTCGGCACGCCCTTCACGGTTCACCACCAGCATTTGCTCCAGCGCCGGCTTGGGGGGCAGCACACGCTTGGCGTCTGGCGCAAAGACCATTTCCCAGCGCGAGCGCTTGTCCAGCGTAGAAACCAGTTTTTCGTCCAGCACCTTTACCGGGCGCGCAAACTCGATACGCAGCGGCGTCAGGCCCTGGCTAGGCAGCAGGGTATCGATACGTTTGATGAAGGGATGGGCACTGAGCTTGGCCAGGCTGGCATTCAGCGCTGCAGCATCGATATCTTTCAGCAGCAACACGACTTCGGTGCTGTCCTGGATTTGCAGGCCGCTATGCAAGGTGCCGGCAGGTACGTCCAGCTGCAGGCGCAAAGCCTGGCCTTCGGCCTTGATGCTGACATGGGCTAAACCGGCTGCCATGGCGGGTGTCAGACCCGACAACATCAGGGCCAGAGTCAGAATTCTCAGGGGTTTCTTGCAGATATCCAAAGTGTGCCACCCTTGCTATGTATCGGTATGCCGGCGGCCCGCTGCGGGCAAGAAAGCCGGATTTTTTAGTTAGCCAATTGTATTGAAATAGGGGCAATACTGCTACATTGCTTTAAGCAAAACGTACAAAGTGAATCACCTTAATGCTAAAAAATCACAAAACCCGCCACCGCCTGCCATTGCGCTGATGCCACCGCCATTTAAAATACCAATCAGATACCAAAAAAAGGCCAGTGCCCGGCCGCAGGCATAAAAAAAGCGGACCGAAGTCCGCTGTAGAAGCCTTGAATGCCAGGAGTTTTCAAGGAAAAGGTGCCGTGCCGCCAGGCAGCACGGGTAAAACGCTTATTTCCAGTCTGCCGGGAATTTGTAGCCAGGGTACTTAGGCTGGGCCCAGGCGCGGAATTCTTTCGATTTGTAGGCCGCAATCACGTCTTTGGCCCATGGCTTGTTCACGTCAGCCGCCTTGATCACGCCCCAGTTGACGTAGGCGTAGCTCTTTTCCTGGAATACGGCCTCGGTCAGCTTGATGCCGGACGAGATGGCGTAGTTGCCGTTTACCACGGCAAAGTCCACGTCCGCGCGCGAGCGTGGCAGCTGGGCAGCTTCCAGCGGCACGATCTTGATCTTCTTCACGTTCACTTCGATGTCACGCTCGGAAGCGGTCAGCGGGTTGATGCCTTTTTTCAGCTTTACCCAGCCCAGGTCGTTGAACATCACCAGGGCGCGGGCAAAGTTGGACGGGTCGTTCGGGGCGGATACGGTGCTGCCCTCTTTCACGTCTTTCAGTGCTTTCAGCTTGCCCGGGTACACGCCCAGCGGCGCGGTAGGCACCTGGAACACTTCTTTCAGGCTCAGCTTGTGTTCTTTGGCAAAGTTATCCAGGTACGGCTTGTGCTGGAATACGTTTACATCCAGCGAGCCTTCCTGCAGCGCCAGGTTCGGGCGCACGTAGTCGGTGAACTCCACCAGTTTTACGGTGTAGCCTTTTTTCTCCAGGATCGGCTTGATGGCCTGCTTTACCTGGTCGCCAAAGTCGCCCACGGTGGTACCGAACACGATTTCTTTTTTGGCCGGGTCAGCGGCGTGTACGTTGGCCGCAAAGGCCAGACCGAGGGTGGCAACCGCCAGTGTCTTGAGGGCAAAACGACGCATTTTTATGCTCCTTGTGAGAGGGATCTCTTTGTCTTGATCGGGGTTAACGTTTATCGAGGCGGGCCGCCAGGCGGTTACCGGCAAACTGGATCAGCTGCACGATCACCACCAGCAGCAGCACCATGGCGATCATCACTTCGCTCTGGAAGCGGTAGTAGCCGTAGCGGATGGCCAAATCGCCAATACCGCCGCCACCCACCACACCGGCCACGGCCGAGTAGCTCAGAAAACTGATAGTGAGGATGGTGAGGCTGGAAATCAGGCCGGCACGCGCTTCGTTAATCAGTACTTTCACGATGATCTGCGCCGGGCTGGCGCCCATGGCTTCGGCCGCCTCTACCACGCCGCGCGGGATCTCGCGCAGGGTTTGCTCTACCAGGCGGGCAAAATACGGAATGGCGGCAAACGACAGCGGCACCGCAGCGGCGATAGGGCCAATGGTGGAGCCCACCAGCACGCGGGTCAGCGGCACCAGCGACACCATCAGGATGATGAAGGGGAAGGAACGCACCAGGTTCACCAGCCAGCCCAGCACGCCATTCACCGTGCGGTGGGCAAACAGCTGGCCCGGCTGCGTCAGGTACAGCAGCACGCCCAGCGGGCCACCCAGCAGGATGGCGGCGGTCAGGCCGATAGCCAGCATCAGGCCGGTTTCCAGGCTGGCTTGCCAGATTTCCGGCGCCAGGTCGGACAGGTTGGCCAGCGCCTGTGCCAAAGTCAGCTCTTCCATTTACGCTACCTCCAGCAGGGATTTGGCCAGGGCAGACTGCGCGCTGACCTGCTTGTCTTGCACGGTCAGGATTTCCACCACTTCGCCAGCGTCCAGCAGGGCGGCACGGTGGCAGATGGAGCGGATCACGTGCATCTCGTGGGTCACGATGACCACGGTCACGCCAAAGCGGGTGTTGATGTCTTGCAGACAATCCAGAATGGACTGGGTGGTTTTCGGGTCCAGCGCCGAGGTGGGCTCGTCGGCCAGGATCACGTGCGGGCGCGGTGCCAGCGCACGGGCAATGCCCACGCGCTGCTTCTGGCCGCCGGACAGCTGCGCCGGGTAGTGCTGGGCACGGTCGGTCAGGCCGACAATGTCCAGACACTCGGCCACGCGGGCGTCGATATCGGCCTGCTGCCAGCCGGCAATTTCCAGCGGAAAGGCAATGTTGTCGGCCACGGTGCGGTTGGCCATCAGGTTGAATTGCTGAAACACCATGCCGATATTCTGGCGGGCACGGCGCAGCGCGCTGGCAGACAGCGCGGTGAGCTGCTGGCCATCTACGGTAACGCTGCCGCTATCGGGGCGCTCCAGCAGGTTGATCAGGCGCAGCAGCGTGGATTTACCCGCGCCGGAAAACCCGATCAGGCCAAAAATCTCGCCGGCACGGATATGCAGGCTGGTATCACGTACTGCATCAAACCAGCCGCCTTCCGGCTTCTGGAAGCGCTTGTGTACGTTTTTCAGGTGAATCATGTGAACTCCAAAGCAAAAAAGCCCGCCGGGTGGTCGCTGGCGGGCTTTAAGCTGGGGAATTTTCACTATCGAAAATTCTGGTGGCAGTGGCTGGCACTACCCCCACGCTTTAGCTGTTTTACGCCCGCAAGCTGTGTCAAATCGGCGTTAAATCAAAAACTTGATCGCAATTGAACATCACTCGTTCATTTGTGTCAAGCATTTATTACCACATTGGTACCACTCTATAGCATGCCCTTGCGGCCAACCTTATCAGGCGGGCCGCCCCTACCCCGCTAGCGTGGCTGGCAGCTCACCATCAGCTGCCCCAGCTCGCCAAAGCCCAGCGTAGCCTGCTGGCCCGGCTGCAGCTGGACAACACCAGCGTAAGAGCCGGTAATCACCGCCTGCCCCGGCAGCATGCCCTGCCCTTGCTGCTGCAGATGGCCTACCAGCCACAGCAGTGGCGCCAGCGGGTCGCCAGCCGGGTGCACGCCAGCCAGCAGCGCGTCGCGCTCGCCCTGCTGCACCCGCACAGGCAGGCTCGACGCGGCCAGCGCGGCGGCCAACGGTACGGCTGGCCCCAGGTGCAAACCCTGGTTCACCAGACCATCGGCCAGCGCCTGTAAAAACGGCGGCTTGGTCTCGGCGTCAAAACGGCTGTCGATCAGCTCCAGCGCCAGGTGCACACTGCTGACGGCAGCCAGTATCTCTTCCCTGCTATACGCCGTGGCGCGCGGCGGCAGCCCCTCGGCAAACACAAACGCCAGCTCCGGCTCCACGCGCACCACGCCATCCCGCACCCACGCCTGGCAGGTATCGCCGTGGCTGATGGTGCTGGCGTAAATGGGTGCCAGCACCAGCCGCTCGTCCGACGGCATGCCGCACTTCCAGCCACCAATGCCATTGCCCAGCAGATTGCTTACGGCCTGCTGGATGGCCAGCGCGTCTTGCAAGGTGGCCGGCGCGTGTGCTGCGGCCAACAGCGGGCCCGGCTGCCCGGCCAGGCGGCGCGATGCCAGGGTAATGGCGGCTTGCTGGATGGCGTTGCTGTCCATAAAAGGTGGCTTTCGTCAGATGAAGGTGGGCTTTTTTACCGGCAAGCCGCCGGCTTGGCAAGCCCCGGCCACACCGCTGGCCGACAGCACCGCCAGGCCAGGCGCACGGCAGCAGAACCCGCCGGCCACCCTTATTTGGTCAGGATGAGTTTGTTCTGCTTGGTAATCTGCAGCCGGTATTGCTGGCCGTTATGTTCGATCAGCAATGCCTTGCGCTGGGCAAACAGGCTATCGCTGCTGATGATGTCTACCAGCTCGGCAGGCAGCGCAGTCTCCTGCACCCGCTGTGCGGCAGCATGGTTTACGGGGGTGGAATGCATGTTATCGCCCTGAATGACGGGTAAAACGTATTGGTTCTGTTATCGGCAACAGGCATGGCAGCGGATGGCTGCCATGCCTGCGCGGTTCAGACCGGCTTCAGCTTAGTAGGTGAAGTTGGCGGTCAGGTTAGCGGTACGTGGGGCACTCGGGGTGTAGCGGTTACGGTTGTTGTTCAGGCTGGTCATGTACTTCTCGTCCAGCAGGTTGTACACGTTCAGCTGCAGGCTGGTGTGCTTGTTGAGCTTGTAGCTGGCCATGGCGTCCACCACAACATAGTCCGGCACACCGGCGATAGCACCACTGGTCACGGTCTTGTTGTTCTTGTACTTACCGGTGTAACGCGCACCACCACCGATGGTCAGGTCATTATTGACCTTGTAGCTGGTCCACAGCGTGGCGCTCAGCTTGGGCGACCAGTCGGAACTGATGCCGATACCAGCGGTAGTAGCCGCCTCGACAACTTCGGTTTCCATATGCGCCACACCGGCGGTCACTTGCCATGCCGGGGTAATGTTACCCACCAGGCCCAGCTCCACACCCTTCACTTCACGCTTGCCGTACTGCACATAGCTGTTAGTGACGGTGTCCAGCTTGGCCAGCTCGTTCTTGTTGGTGGTCTGGTACAGCGCAGCGGTCAGGCCCAGTTTGTTGTCCAGCAGGTCCCACTTGGTACCCAGCTCCAGGTTGTCGGTTTCTTGCGGGTCCAGCGCAGTATTGCTGGTGCTGGTCGTCGAGCTGGACAGCTGGAAGTTGTCGCCACCGGCCGGTTTTTGCGAGGTAGCGTAGGACAGGTAAATGCTGCCATTGGTCGCTGGCTTGAACAGCACACCAACCTTGCCACCCAGCAGATTGCCGGATTTTTGCAGATCGGTAGGCACCAGCGTCCCTACTGGCAGCGTCGGGTGGCTGGTAGCGGTGGACAGCGCCACGTTATTGGTTTCGGTGTTGTAGTGCTCGAAGCGCAGGCCACCGCTCAGCTGCCACTGCTCGTTCAGCTTCAGGGTGTCAAAACCATACAACGCAACGGTATTGGTGGCGCCCGCGCTCTTTGCCCCGGTCAGGTACGGGGCAAAGCCGGTCACGGCATCGTTGGGGTTCGGGTTATAGGCATTGGCTGCAGCGACGGTACCCAGGCCACTGCGGGTACGGGTTTCTTGCGACTCATGCATCAGCTCCACACCCACCAGCAGGTCGTGCTCGATGCTGCCGGTCTTGAACTGGCTTTGCAGGTTGGTCTGGTTAGCCAGAATGGTGTTTTCTTGCAGCAAGCTTTGGCGAGAACGGCTTACCGTCCACGTGGAGGCATCACCTGCACCGATGGTTGCCCCACCCGGTGCGGTCAAGATGCGGTCGACATTGGATTTGCCGAAGCGGGTGACATTGGTGAGCTTATTGCCGTTGGCAAACGTGTGCTCCAGCTTGCCGGTCAGCATATCTGCCGTAACATCTTCGTAGTCGCTGTTCAGGCCGTAGAAGTTTTCACTGTTCGCTTCGGCAGCAGTGCGGCCCGCCAGACCGGTATTGGTATAGCCCGCCAGACCCAGCGCGGAGGCACCACCATCAGGAATATTGTCTTGCTTGACGTGCTGCAGGTTCAGGCTGAACACAGTATTGGTGCCCAGACCGGTAGCCAACGACAGCGCTACGCCGTCGGTGTTTTTTTCCACCACATTGCGGCCAGCCACGCCACCTTGCTGGCGCAGCAGGTTTACACGTACCGCAGTGGTGTCGTCGATGACTTTGTTGGCATCCAGGGTGAAGCGCTGGTTGTCGGCAGTGCTGGCACCGATGCTGCCGGAGATATTGTCTTCCAGGTTGGCCGTTTTGCTGATCAGGTTGATATAACCACTGGTAGCACCACGGCCAATGTCTGCGCCGGCAGCCCCCTTCACCACCTCCACCTGCTCCAGATTAAAGGCATCACGCGATACGGCACCCAGGTCACGCACGCCATCCACAAACGTGCTGGCTTGCGCAGCAAAACCACGCATGTAGAACGTATCACCGGCGCTGGTAGCACCACCTTCGCCCAGCTGCATGGTAATACCCGGTGTGTTCTGCAGCGCCTGCATCAGCGATACGGCACCTTGTTGCTGCAACACTTCCTTGCTGATCACGGTCACGGTTTGCGGGGTATCCACCAGCGGCTGGGTCAGCTTTGCCGAAGCCGATTTGGTTTTCTTGATGGCCGGGGTGCTTTGCTCCGGGGCCGATACCTTGGTGGTGGGCAAGGTGGCTTCGGTTTGTGCCAGTACCAGGGCAGGCATGGTCAACAGGGCGATGGCAGCAGCTTGACGACCCAGGGTCTTGCCGCTCTTGATGTATGCAGAGTGAGCCAAGTGGTTCTCCAGTCGGTATTACGTGAGTGGTTTTGCTGGCTTACTGCAGATAACACCCGAGGCGACGGGCTAACAGCTGGCTGGCTACGTGTGGTTTGCTAGTTCATTAATGATAACTAATATCATTAATATTTCGCAACACCTTTTCATGCACGATTAACACAAGCCCTACATTGACAGTGGCACGCCACCTGAACACCTTCACACGTGCCACGCGGCCCGCGTGGCACGGCGGGCGCGCTGGCGCATAAAAAAACCGCCCACTGCGAGCAGTGGGCGGCGTAGGCGCATGAACCGGCCTTACAGCAAAAGCGCCTGGCTTAGTACATGAAATTGGCTGTCAGCGTGGCAGAACGGCCCGGGGCGATGTTGGCGTAGTGCGGCGACGATACCGCGTTGTAATACACCTTGTCGGTGAGGTTCTGGATATTCAGCTGCAGCGAAACATGCTTGTTCAGCGTGTAGCTGGCCATGGCGTCATAACGCCAGTAGGACGGCACCCACTTGGTGTTATTCACGTTGGCGTACACTTTGGACACATACGTCGCCCCGCCGCCTACGGTCAGGCCAGGCAGCACGGTGTAGGTAGACCACAGGCTGAGGCTGTCTTCTGGTGTAGTCGGGAAAAAGTTGCCGTTATAAGGCGACGCCACATACACCGGTGCAGCGGTGGTACCCACGTTCAGGAAGCCGTTGTCCACCACTCTGGCGTTCAGGTGGGTATAGCCGGCGAAGACTTGCCAGTCCCTGCCGATATTGCCGCTGGCAGACAGCTCGTAGCCTTTCACGCGCTTGCGGCCAACGTTTTGCGTGGTGCCATCTGCGGCCGTTACCCGCGCATTTTTCATGTCGGTATCAAATACCGCGCCAGCCAGCTGCAGCGCACGGTCAAACAACTCCCACTTGATACCCAGCTCGATATTGCGGCTTTCCTGCGGGTCCAGGTTTTGCACGGCGGTGGTCAGGCCATCCAGGCCATCGCCGCCATCATTGCCCGGCGGGGTGCTGGCGGTACCGTAGGAGGCATACACACTGCCCTGCGCCACCGGCTTGTACACCACGCCAGCCTGGTAGTTCCAGAACTGGCTATGGGTGCGCGCCGACACGGCTGCCGTTGCGGTGCTACCCGACACATAAGCCGGCGTATGCAGCTTGGAGGTGTAATCGTCCAGGCGCAAGCCGCCATTGATCGACCAGCGCTCGTTCAGCTGTGCCGTATCAAAACCGTACAGCGACTGGGTGGTCGTTACCACGCTGGTGCGCGCCGGCGACAGGCTGCGGGTGTAGACCCACGGGTCGTTCGGGTTGGGGTTGTTCAGCGTGGTGCAGTTATAGCCCGTGGCGGCACCGGCGCTAGCGCAGGTGGTGTTGCCGGTGAGCAGGTTATTGGTGCCGGGGCTAAACACATAGCTGCCACGGTTGGTTTCTTCGCGGCTCAGCTCCAGGCCCAGCACATAGCTGTGCTGGATGCCCGCCAGCTCGATCTTGCCGTCCAGGCTGGTCTGGTTGGTGGCCGTTTCGGTTTCGGTAATACGGCTATTGGTACGGCGCCATACATTGCCGTACAGCACCACATTGCCTTTGCTGTCGTCCGGCTGCGTCCACACATAATCGTTGGTGGTTTTGCCGTAGCGCATCACGTTGCGCAGCGTCATGCCGTTGCCAAAGGTGTGTTTGGCATCGATGGTGGCAATATCGGCCTCGGTCTTGTGGAAGTCTCGATTGACCAGGCCGTAAAAAGTATTGCGGTCCACGCTTACCGGCTGGCCGTCGCCATTGCGGGAAACATTGCTACCGGAGCTGAACGGGTTATTGAACGGGATACCGCTATCGGGCAGATCGTCCGATTGCATGTGGTAGTAGCTCAGTACCAGGCTGGTGTCCGTGCCCAGGCCAAAGCCCACGCTGGGGGCAATGCCCCAGCGGCTGTAGTTCACGGCATCGCGGCCGGCTACGTCGGCGGCATACGCCATGGCGTTCAGGCGAAACGCCGTGGTATCGCCCAGTGTGCGGTTGATATCCAGCGTGCCACGACGGTAGTCGTCGGTACCCACCCCCAGCGAGCCACGGGTGAACTCTTCCAGCTTGGGTGCCTTGCTGACCAGGTTCACGCTGCCGCCTGCCGAGCCACGGCCGCCGTAGGCAGAACCGGGGCCTTTGCTGACCTCGACCTGCTCCAGATTGAATACCTCGCGCGACTGCGAGCCGCTATCGCGCACGCCATCCACAAAGGTATCGCTCTGCGACATGAAGCCGCGGATATAGATATTGTCGCCAATCGGGTTGCCACCTTCGCCCGAGCCCATGGTGATGCCAGGGGTAGCACGCAGCGCTTCGGCCAGCGACACGGCGCCGCTTTGCTCGATCACCTCGCTGGGAATCACCGCGATTGTCTTGGGGGTGTCCAGCAGCGGGGCGGTGTATTTCTGCGACGACAACGTTTCGGTCTTGTAGGCCGGCACAACGGGGGCGGCTTCTACTTTTACGGTGGGCAAAACGGTGTCGGCAGCGCAGACAGCGCCAGCAGGCAAAGCCAGCATCAGGGCAGACGCCATGGCAGAGCCCGGACGCCACGGCTGCTGGCCATGCTTGCGGCTAGAAATGAAAGCCATCAAAAAAACTCCTTGTTATGGGGCGAGTGCGTGATTTGGCTGGCTTGCTGCATGACACCGTAACTGGCTACAAACAACTGGCTGGCTACATTACGGCAATGATAAGCACTATCATTTCTATACAACAATACGTGTTAACAATCGTTCACACTTTCATCAGCAGCCCGCCAATAAAAAACGGCCAGCACAAGGCTGGCCGTGTCGGTGTGGCGGCAAGATCACCGGCTGTCAGTACACGTCGCGGCAGTAGCGGCCTTCGGCGGCCAACTCGTCCAGCACCGCGTCGCCCAGCACCTGGCGCAGCACGGTATCCACCCCGCTGGCCATACCCGCCAGGCTGCCGCACACATAAATGGCGGCGCCATCTGCCACCCACTGCTGCAGCCGCTCGGCCTGCTCGGCCAGCACGTGCTGTACATAGCGCCGCTGCGGCTGATCGCGCGAGAAAGCGGTATCCATGTGCTGCAACACGCCCTGCTGCTGTAGCGCCTGCAGCTCGTGGCGATAGTAGAAATCGTGGGTGCTCTGGCGCTCGCCAAACAGCAGCCAGCCCGGCTGCGCTGCGGCCAACTGCTGGCGCGCGCGCAGGTGGCTGCGCAGCCCGGCCAAGCCGGTACCGTTACCGATGAGGATAAGCGGGCGCGTGGCGTTGTCGGCCAGGCGGAAGCGGCGGTGCGGGCGGATGCGCACGCTCAGCAGCTCGCCCAGCGCCAGGGTTTGCGTGAGGTGCTGCGAGGCCAGGCCCACCTGCCCTTGCTCGCCCACCCGCACGCGCACCAGCAGCTGCAAGCTGCCGTCTGCCGGAATCGAGGCAATGGAATACTCGCGCGGCCGGCCCGGCTCGGCGGGCACCTGCACCTCTACCAGGTCGCCAGACTGCCACGACGGCAGCGCGCCGCCATCGGCCGGGCGCAGCGCCAGGTGATAAGTGGCCGCACCGCAGCTACCTTCGTTCAGGCAGTGGCGCTCCACCAGCTGCCACTGGCCAAAGGGGCCGGGCACCGGCAACAAAGGCTGCGCGGCCAGCGCCGTATCCTGCAGGCCAGCCAGCTCGGCCAGCTGGTGCTGCCAGGCGGCCAGGGCGGCCTCGTCCAGCGCGTCTACATCGATACGCGGGTACAGCGGCTGGGCGCCGCTATCGGCCAGCCAGCTATCCAGCGCGCGGCCAAAGGCGCAGAACTGTGCGTAGCGGCGATCGCCCAGCGCCAGCACGGCGTATTGCAGCCCGGCCAGCGCGGCAGGCTGGGCCAGGTTGGCCGCAAAACGGCGCGCCATATCGGGCGGCTCGCCCTCGCCTGCCGTGCTGGCCACCAGCAGCAGACGGCTGGCCTGCTGCAGCGCGGTGATATCCAGCTGCGCCAGCGACAGGCATTGCACCTGCACACCTGCCGCCTGTAGCGTGGCCACGGTTTGCTGTGCTACCGCCTCGGCCTGGCCACTTTGGCCGGCATAGGCCACCAACAGCGGTGCTGCCACCGTGGCAGCCTGGCGGCTACGGCGCCACTGGCGCCAGGCCGCTACGCAAACACCGGCGTAAGCCAGCCCCAGGCCGGCGGCCCAGATCAAGCGTGCTTGTTCCATTATTGTTCTTCCATCATGTCCAGAAAGGCGCGGCTGTAACGCGCCTGTAGCTGCTCGCCATCGCGCAGCAAAAAGGCGGCAGCCAGGCCTTGCTGCTCGGCCAATGCCATGCCTGCCTGCGGGCCCAGTACCGTCAGCGCGGTAGACCACGCGTCGGCAGCCATGCACTCGGGGTGGATCACCGTCACCGAGGCAACGCCACGTACCGGCTGGGCGCTACGCGGGTCCAGCGTGTGCGCGCAGCGCTCGCCCTGGTGCCAGAACACTTTCAGGTAGTCACCCGAGGTGGCTACCGACAAGCCGTGCAGCGCCAGCCGCGGTGCGGCCAACCCTGCGCCCTGGCTATCGTCCGGCAGCGCCAGCGCTACCCACCACGGTTGGCCGTCCGGCTTCATGCCCTCGCCACGCAGCTCGCCGCCCACCTCCACTAGAAAATGCCGGTAGCCGTACAGGCGCAGGTAGCGCGCCAGCAGGTCTACGCTAAAGCCTTTGGCCACCGACGACAGGTCCAGCTGCACGCCGCCGGGCTGCCGGGCGCGGCGGTTGGCCGCATCCAGCTGCAGGTCTTGCCAGCGGCACTGCGCCAGCAGCGCGGCGGCCTCTTCGGCGGAAGGCGGCGCAAAACCGGGGGCGTCGTAGCGCGGCGCCGGGCCAAAGCCCCAGCGGTTTACCAGCGCCCCGGCGGCCGGGTTGTAGGCACCATCGCTGGCTGCAGCCACCTGCAGCGCATAGTGCAGCACGGTGTAAAAGCCGCCCGGCAGCGTGTGCCAGCTACCCGCGGCGGCGCGGTTGAAGCAGCCCAGGTCGGAGCCGGCTTCCCAGTGGCTCATCTCGGCCACCACGCCTTCCAGCTGCTGCTGCAGGCCGGCGGCCAGAAAATCGGGGAGGTCGCCATCAATCGCCACCAGCACCTGCCAGCTGGTACCCATGCTGTGGCCGGCAAAGCGCACCACCCGGGCGGTGGCCGGCGGACAGGCCGGGTCGATATGGCGCGGAATCAGGATGGCGCTCATGCAGTTTTTCGCTCTTTCAATGTCAAGCGGCAGGCACAAGGCCTGCCGGGGTCACCACGGGCAAGCGGGCATACTGCCCGGCCTGCCCCGCTAGCGTGTTACGGCAACACTTCCAGCGTGGCGGTGTAGCTGGCGCGGAACGGCGGCATAGCCGGTGGCATGGCTGCCGGGGCGGCCTGGCCTGGCTTGCCGGCTACCGGCGGCTGGCCGCCTTGTGGCATGGCATCGCGTTTGGGCCAGCTGGCGTTGACCCAGTACATGCCACCTTGCTTCCAGCTCACCTTGATTTCGCCTTTGGCATCGGTGGTGTACACCTGCTCGTCCAGCAGGCCGCTGTGGCGCACGCCGCCGCGCACCACACTCACCGGCATACCGGCTACCGGCTTGCCATCCATCAGCAGACGGAAGCTGCTGTTGTCACCGGCAAACAGCTCATTGGGGTGGCTGATGGCTTGCAGCTCCAGGCCCTTGCCAACCGGCTGTTGCACGCCGTTGCTCGGCTTGCCGGCGGTGACAAAAGTCTCAATGCGGCTCACGCTAAGCGACTTGCTCACGTCGGTGGCACCAGCGGGGATCTGCTGGTCAATGGTGGCCGGGGTGCCGCGCACGCGTTTTACTTCGTTGCCCAGCTTGTAGCTGGCCATGGCACCTTCGCCCACCAGCGAGACACGGTAGCTGCCCTGCTGCTTCAGCTCGATATCAAAGCTGTTGCGAAAGCGGCTGCTAGTGATGTTTTGCGGGTTCACCGCCGCGCCATCCGGGCCGGTGATGGTGAGGCCGTCCAGCTTGAGCGGCTGGTGCTCAAAGTCGAACAGCGCTTCGGAGATGGCAGCGTCCACAGTCACCCACGGCTTGTCGCCTTCAATGGCACCGGCAGAAGGCAGCAGCCAGCCACGGTGGGCCTGGGCGGTAAGCGATACCAGGGCCAGCGCGGCCAGGGCAATGATCTTTTTGTTCATGGCGAATCGTCCTGCTTATTTGGCGGTAACGGTAATCTTGCCCAGCTCGCCCTTACCCTGGGCGCTGGTCTGTTTTTCGCCTTTAGGCGGCCATTGCAGCGGCACACGTACCAGCTCGCGGCCACCGGCTTCACGCGCCACCTCTACCACCACCTGGTAGGCGCCCGGTGCCAGCTTGCCCAGCACCGATTTATTGTCGGCAAACACCAGGGTGTGCTCGCCCGGTGCGCGGGTGGCGCTGGACACGCCATCTACCGGCAGGGTCAGCTCGCGGCCGCTCTTGCGCCACCACTGACGCATGTCGTTTACCCACTTGGTGCCGGCGTTGTCTTTCTTTTTCAGGTCGTACCACACCGACAGGTTGCCGGCGAACTGCTGGTCGGCGGTTTCCAGCCACATGGCCAGATAAGGGCGGTGGTACTCGGCCACATTCAGCTGCGGCAGTTCTACTTTCACGGCCAGGTTGGCCGCCATGCCTGGTGCGGCGGCAGACGCCAGCGCCAGCGCCACGGGGTAACGGTATTTCATGCTCAAACTCGCTAGGAGGGGGTGGATAAAGTGCAGCCGGGGCTGCAATGCAAAATCGGTTTAAAACAGCCGCGGGTCGTACGGCGCCCGTAACGGCAACTGCGGGCTGCCCAGCAGGGCCGCACTGAAGCCGGCGCCCAACGGCAGCGGCGTGGCGTCTGCCACAGCGGACAGGATGGCTTCTGCCCCTGCGCTTATGCGCTCGGCCGGGTCCAGCCACTGCGCGCGCATGCCGCCCTGCGCCGGCACGTGCAGCAGCACGCAATCAAACGCCAGGCTGGTGGGCAGCAGTGGCAGCGCCCTGCCCTGGCGCCTGGCCAGCTGCGGGTAGCTATCGATACCGCGTGCGGCCAACAACGCCTGCAGCAGCGCTACCTTGTCGCGGCTATTGCCGTAGCCCTGTGCCATCACCTGCTCGGCAGCACGCGGCTGCAGCGCATGGCTGCTGTAGGCCAGGTGCTGGGCCGGCAGCTCGGCTACCCACTGGTACAGCGCCTGCATTTCTTTCAGGCGGTCGCCATTGCTCGCGGCCACCAGCTGTGCCGCCTTGTCCTTGATGGCCGCCGACGGCTGCGGCTGCGGCCATAGCTGGGCATACGCCTGCCCCAGCGCAGACCAGTCGCGGTAGGCCGAATAGGCTAAGTGCGGCACCGGCTGCGTGCCGTCGCCCGCCAGCTGCCACTGCGCCTGCCACTGCACGCGGCCATCGGCCAGCCGCTGTTCGGCTACGGCACTGTTCGCCGCCACCTTCAGCCCCAGGCTGTGCGGTGCCGTCAGGGTAAAGCGCACCAAGCGCGGGTTCTTCACACTGGCTGGGTAAAAGTCCCCCTGCCGGGCCTGCAGTGCCAACAGCTGGCTAGCGGTACGAAAGCGGTACACCACGCGCGCGCCCTTCTGCGCTTGCGGAAAGGTCACATCCAGGCTGCGCATGCTTTGCGTGTACGGGTTGTCTTGCGACTGGCTGTACGGCTGGTCTGCCACGGCGGTAGCCGGTACCGGTACGCGGCGCCCATCCGGCAGCACGGTGTAGGCCTCCAGCAGCGAAACCTGTTGCCACTCAGGGTGGTATTCCAGCTGGCGCACACGGTTGTGCGCCACGTCGGTGTCGTCTTCCAGCAGGATGTCGCGTGTCATCTCTTGCACACGACTGTCAGGCTGCAGCTGCACATCAACGTGGTACAGCAGATTGACTTCGGCCCAGGCCGGCAGGCTGGCTAGCAAAAACAGGGGAAACAGGCGCGGTGCTTTCATCTTGTTAATAATAATCTATTTGAGAACTATTATCATGTCAAAAACGCAGCCAGCCACAATCCAAAGGCATAAACCACGCGCACTTCATTCAATCCGCAGCCCTGCCACACCACACCGTGGCAGGGCTGCCTGCCTTATAAGCTGGCCCGCCCCGGCCAGCCGCCACCCAGCGCCTTGATCAGCGTAACGGTGGCCTGCTGCCGTGCCAGCCGCTGCTGTAGCAGGCTGTCGCGGCTGCTGGCGTGGCTTTTTTGTGCGGCCAGTAGCGTGGCCATATCCACCAGGCCTTCGCGCTGGCGAATGCGGGTGAGCTGCAGGGTGCGCTCGGCCTCGCGGCTGGTTTGCTGCTGCAAGCGTTCCTGCTGGCGCGCCAGCGCCACGGTATTCAGCGCGTCTTCTACCTCGCCCAGCGCCGTCAGCGTGGCTTTGCGGTAGCTGTGCAGCAGCAGCTGGCGTGCTGCCTGGCTGCTGGCTACCTGGGCGCGCAGCTTGCCGCCGTCAAACAGGCTTTGCGCCAGGCTGGCCCCCAGGCTCAGGCTTTGCGTGGCGCCGGATAACGACAGCAAGGCGGTGGAGGCCAGGCCGGCACTACCGGACAGCTGCAGGCTGGGGTACAGCGCGGCGCGGGCAGCGTCCAGGTTGGCCGCAGCGGCTTCCAGCTCGCTTTCTGCCTTTGCTATATCCGGCCGGCGGCGCAGTACCTCGGATGGCAAACCGGCGGGTACGTCCGGCACCGCTAGCGCCAGTAGCGGCTCGCTGGCCACACTAAAGCCCTGCGGCAGCTGGCCAGCCAGCATGGCCAGGGTGTTAAGCAGCGGCTGCTGCTGGTTTTGCAGACTCAGCACGCTGGCCTGCTGCGCCAGCCAGCTGCTGCGTACCTGGCTGACATCCAGCTCGGTCGCCGCGCCGTGCCGTAGTTTGGCTTCGCTGATATCCAGCAGCTGCCGGCTATCGCGCAGGTTGGCCTGTGCCAGCGCCAGGCGGTCGCGCACGGCTTGCAGCTGGAAGTAAGCATTCACCACCGCGGCCAGCAGGGTCTGCCGCGCCGTGGCCAGGTCGTACTGGCTGCCTTGCAGGTTGGCCGCAGCGGCACGCTGGCTGGCGGCCACCTTGCCCCACAGGTCTACCTCATAGCTGATGCCGGCAGACAGGCTGCTGCTTTTGCTGGTGCTGCTGGCGCCACGAGCGGTCTCGGTTTCGCGCTGGCTGCTGCTGCCGGACAGGCTGATGGCCGGAAACAGGCTGGCGGCGCTGCTATCGGCGCTGGCTTGCGCCTGCTGCAGCCGTGCGGCAGCCTGTGCCAGGTCCGGGCTACCGGCCAGCGCCTGGTCTACCAGGCGGTTCAGCTCGGCGGCGCCAAACAGCTGCCACCAGCTATCGTTCAGCACGGCGGCGCCAGGCTTGGCCGCACTAGTTGCCTGCCAGGCAGCTGGTAGCGGCAAGGCGGTGTCTTGCGGTGGCGTGGTTTGCGCGCAGCCGGCCAGCAGGGTGGCCAGCACGGCCAGGGTAAGCGTCTTGTTGTGCATGAAAACTCCTAATCCGACGCCAGTGCCGTCACCGGGTCCATCTGGGCGGCCTTGCGTGCCGGCAGGTAGCCAAACAGCAAGCCGGTGGAAAACGCGCAGCCAAAGGCCAGCAATACCGGCATCAGGGTGATCTTGACCGGGGTATCGAAGGCGGCGATCAGCCAGGCGGTACCCAGTCCGGCCGCCACGCCGATGACACCACCGATGGCGGACACCACCAGCGCTTCGATCAAAAACTGCTGCAGGATATTGCGCTCGCGCGCGCCGGTGGCCATGCGGATGCCGATCTCGCGGGTGCGCTCTGTCACCGACACCAGCATGATGTTCATCACGCCGATACCCCCTACCAGCAGCGAAATGGCGGCGATGGCGCCCAGCAGCAGCGTCATGGTGTTTTGCGTTTCTTCGGTGGTGGCGATGATGGACGCCATATTGCGGATCTGGAAATCCACCTTGCCGTGGCGCTCGGCCAGCAGCTGCTCTACCGCGGCCTGGGTTTCATCGATACGGGCCACATCTTTCACCGCCACGTTCACATTACGCAGGCTGCGCGCACCGGAGATACGCAGGTTATTGGTGGCGTACGGCACGATGATCACGTCGTCCTGGTCCTGGCCGCTGGGCGAGGCACCCTTGCGGCTCATGATACCCACCACCTGCAGCATCACGTTATTGGCCATGACGAACTCACCCAGCGGGCTGGGGTTGCCGGGAAACAGGTTCTCGGCAGCGGTTTTGCCCAGCACCGCCACACCGGCGTAGCTTTCGTCGTCGTCTTCGGTAAAGAAAGTACCGCTGGACAGCGCCCAGTTACGCGCCAGCGGGTAGCTGGCCGAGGTGGCAATCAGCGTGGTGCTGACGTCGTTTTCGCCGGCACGCAGCGTTACGCTGTTTTGCTGCTCCGGCACCGCTGCCAGCACGTTGTCCACCTGCTTGTTGATGGCGGCCACGTCTTCCAGCACCAGCGTGGACGGGCTGAAGCCGCGCTGGTTGCTGCCGCCGGGGCGCACCAGCAGCAGGTTGCTGCCCATGGCGCTGATATTGTCCACCACGCGCTGCTTGGCGCCGTCGCCGATGGCCATCATGGCGATGACCGAGCCCACGCCAATGACAATACCCAGCAGCGTGAGCACGGCGCGAAACAGGTTGCCGCGCAGCGAGCGCAGCGCCAGGCGCACCGTTTCCAGCAGGTCGGCCAGCGTGCTGAACGCACGGTGTACCAGCGGCGGCTGATAGTTGGCCGCCGCCTTACCCTGGCTGCCGCTATCGCTGAGGATATGGCCGTCGCGGATTTCGATGACGCGGCTGGCGTGCGCGGCCACTTCTGCCGCGTGGGTAATCAGGATCACGGTATGGCCGCGCTGCGACAGGTCTTTCAGCAGGCGCATCACGTCGGCACCGCTCTTGCTGTCCAGCGCGCCGGTGGGCTCGTCTGCCAGAATGATGCGCCCGCCGTTCATCAGCGCGCGGGCAATGGATACCCGCTGCTGCTGGCCGCCGGACAGCTGGCTGGGGCGGTGGTACAAGCGCTCTTCCAGCCCCAGCTCGCGCAGCAGCTGCACGGCGCGCACGCGGCGCTCGGCGTGCGGCACACCGGCGTACATGGCGGGCATTTCCACGTTCTCCACCGCGGTGCCGGCGGCAATCAGGTGGTAGCTCTGGAACACAAAGCCGAACTCTTCGCGGCGCAAGCGCGCCAGCTCATCACGGCTGAGGCCGCTGACGTCCTGGCCACGAAACCGGTAGCGGCCGCTGCCGGGGCGGTCCAGGCAGCCCAGGATGTTCATCAGCGTGGACTTGCCAGAACCGGACGCCCCGACAATGGCCAGAAACTCGCCCTCGTAGATAGACAGGTCTATGCCGTGCAGCACGGTGCTTTCCAGCTCGCCCTGGCGGTAAGACTTGCTTACCCCCGACAGCTGGATCAGCGGCACGGCTTGCTGCGGCTGGCTCATCGGCCGGCCCCCATGCCTGGCGCGCCCATACCCGGTGCGCCCATGCCAGCCGGCGGGCCCATCTCGCCACTACGGCCTGTACCCTTGCGCGCCGCTTCCTTGTCTTGTGCCTTCTCGCCCACGATCACACGCTCGCCGGGCTTGAGGCCCGCCAACACCTGGTAGCTGACACGGTCGGTAATGCCCACGGTCACTTGACGCTCCACGATGCTGTTGTCCGGCAGCACCACGCGCACCGTACCTTCGCGCACGCGCTGCTGGCGGCCATTCCCTACCCCGCTCCACACCGGCAGCTCGCGCGGCTTCACGCGGGCCGTGGTGGCCGCAGGGTTGGCCGCAGCAACGGCTTTGCCGGTGCCGGCTGCGTCGCCACGCTTGGCCGGTGGCTCGTTACCCGCTGCGCGCGGGCCTGCCGGCGGCATGCCGCCCTCGCCCTGCGCCTGGCGCTGTTCGGCGCGGCGGGCTCGCCAGGCTTCGCGCTGCTCGGGTGTCATGCTTTCAAACTGTTTGCGGCGCGCTTCGCGCTCGGCATCGGACAGCGGCGCACCGCCAAAGCCGGCCGGGCGCTCACCCGCAGGTGGCATGCCGGCAGCGGCCATCTCTGGCTTGGCACTGTTTTGACGGTTGGCCGCAACTGGGGCTTTGGCTTCCTGGCCTTGCGGCGCAGCGGTGGCGCGTGGCGGCTGGCCTTTGCCAGCACTGGCCTCGCCACGCGGCGGTGCGCCAGCCGGGCCGGATGCCTCGCTGTCACCACGGCGGCTACCCGGCGCCATGCGCGCCAGCTTGACCGCACCAGCAGGTACCACCAGGGTGTCGTGCGCCTCGGCTGCCACAAAGAACACCTGCGCGGTCATCTGTGGCAGCAGGTTGCGCTGCTGGTTTTTTACGTCGAACAGCGCGTTGTACAGCACCACGTTGTTGTTTACCGTGGGGGTGGGTTCTACCTTGCGCAGCTCGCCCTGATAGCGGCGGTTGCGGCTACCCAGCGTGGTGAAGTAAAGCGGCATGCCGGGGCGCAGGCGTGTTACGTCGGCTTCGGACACCTGGGTTTGCACTGTCATGGTGGACAGGTCGGCAATGCGCAGCAGCGTGGGCGACGACTGGCTGGCGTTGATGGTTTGACCCTGCTTGAGCGAGATGGACACCACCACGCCGTCCATCGGCGCCAGAATCTGCGCGTACTTGAGGCTGGTTTCGTCTACGCGCAGGGTGGATTCGGCCTGCTCGATCTGGGCTTTTACCGACGCCAGCTGCGCCAGGGCGCTACGCACGCTGGCCTGGGCTTGCTGCAGGCTGTCTTCGCTGGTGGCGCTGTCGCGCGCCAGGTTTTGCTGGCGCTGCAGCTGCTGTTCGGCCAGCTTCAGGTCAGACTCGCGCGCTTGCTGTGTGGCTTGCAGGTTTTTCAGGGCGGCGCGGCGGGCGTCTACCGTGGCGCTGTACACGGTAGAGTCGATTTCGGCCAGCAGGTCGCCTTTTTTCACCACCGAGCCCACCTCGGCATAGATCTTTTCCAGCTGCCCGGACACCTGGGCCCCCACGTCTACGTAGTCGCTGGGCTGCAGGCTGCCGGTGGCGGTGACCAGGTCTTCGATATCACCTTGCTGTACGGTGGCGGTCAGGTAGCGCGCCAGGGCGTCTTCCTGGGCGTGGTAATGCTGCCAGCCATACCAGCCGGCAGCCGCCAGCGCAGCAACAATGCCGCCAGCCAGCGCCATGCGCTTGCCGGTGCGGCGACGGGGGGTAGAAGGAGTCGGGTTCATGTGGGCTTAGTGAATAGTCAGTAGGGCAATCAGGGCGGGCAGCAGCAGCCCCAGGCCGAATAGCGGCCAGGTGGACGGGCGGTTACCGGCGTGTTTTTGCAGGATCAGCAGGCCGGTGACGCAAAACACCACACTGCCGATAGCGATCAGGTCGATATACCAGCGCCAGGTATCGCCAGTATGTCGACCTTTATGCAGATCGTTGAAATAGGCCAGCCAGCCGCGGTCGGTGACTTCGTGCTCTACCAGCTTGTCGGCCAGGCTAATGCGCAGCCAGGCGTCGCCACCGGGGCGCGGCATGGGCAGGTACACCTCGTCGGCAGACCATTCCGGCACGGCGTCGGCCACATGGCACTGGCACACGCCGGCCAGCCAGGCCAGGGTGTCGTGTGGCAGCGTAGGCGGCGGTGCCTCGCTTTCGGCCAGCAGCTGCAGGCGGTCCAGCTGGGCAGCGGGTAGCGGGTACTGTTTGCTGGTGATGGCCGGTTTGGCCTCGATCTGGCTGGCGTGGTTCAGCGTAAAACCGGTAATGGCAAACAGCAGCATGCCGCCCAGGCAGATAGCCGAGCTGATCCAGTGCCATTGCAACAGAGTACGCAGCGCCAGGCCGCCAGCCGGGTTGGCCGCAGGGCGGGCGCGGCGCGAAAAGAGTAGAAAAGCCATGTGCGGGTTCGGTTTCTGATGTCAAAAAAAGAACTGACTGGCTTGCCGCAGGGCGCGGCTGGCTTGTACAGCGAGGGGCGATGTTAGATATAACAGGAATGATTTGCAATAACCGGCATGCGCTTTTTGCGGCCTGCTTCACAATCCTTAATGAAAAGCCGCACAGCGTTTACATTCCAGCCAAGCCTGGTCGGCAGCCCGGCCGCTAGCCGGGCAAACGCAAGGTAGCCTGCAGGGGCAAATGGTCTGACAGCGCAGACCACGGCAGGCCACGGCACACCGCCGCCTGCTGTACTTCCAGCCCGCGCACGTAGATGCGGTCCAGCGGCAGCAGGGGCAGGCGGGCCGGAAAACTGCGGCCATGGTGGCCGTGCAGCCTGGCGTGCGCCTCGTACAGGCCGGCTTCCTGCCACAGATGGCGGTCGGCCTCGCGGCGCCAGTCGTTGAAGTCGCCGGCCAGGATCAGCGGCATGGCCGGCGGGACGTGCCGCGCCAGATAGTCCAGCAATACGCGGTACTGGCGGCGGCGGTCGTGTGCCAGCAGATTGAAGTGGCCGCACAGGCAGGCCACCGGTGTGGGCCAGCCCACCGGCTGGATGATGGTATGCAGCAGGCCACGCTGCTCCAGCCGGCTTACCGTCAGGTCGTGGTTGGCCGCCAGCTGCTGCGCAAAGCGCGACAGCACCGCATTGCCATGGTGGCCATGGTCGTAGCGCGCATTCATGCCATAGCAGGCGTCATACCCTAGCGCCTGCGCCAGATAGCTGTGCTGCGGCCAACCTTCCTGCCCCGCCGCCCGCCCGTCGTGCCGGCCTTGCACCTCTTGCAAGAACAGCACGTCGGCTCCTTGCTGCCGTAGCGCTGCCGCCATCTGTGGCAGATGCACGCGCCCGCCCAGCGGAGCCATGCCCTTGTGCAAGTTGTAGGTCAGAACCGAAATATGATTTACATACATATCAAACACTTAGCCATTATTCACCGCCCAAAACACAACAAAAGAATGCACAACGCAGGCATTAAAAATCAATGAGTTAAAACGTAATTCTGACAAAGCAGCCCCTTATCAGGCTACTCGATCAAGGACGATAGCAACCAGCCACAACGCAAAAAAAGCCCCCACGCCGAAGCGTAGGGGCTTTTCTCATCTTGTAACCTTGGCCGCACACTCGCCCTAGCCGCCCGCCAGGCGGGGCTGCATGTCCAGATACAGCAGGTAGTACAGCGTGACCACGCCATCGATACCCAACACGTCTTCCTGCGTCATGCCCTGGGCTTGCTCGCGGCTTACGCGCTCGCACCAGCCGGGCGACAGCAGCCAGCCACGCGCCTGGGCCAGCTGGCTGGCCGGGCGCTGCTGTGCGGCCAACTCTTGCTGCAGCAGGTAGCCGGACAGCAGGCAGAACTGACGCTCGGATGGCTGAGCTTCCAGCTGCGCGCGCGTCATACCGGCAAAAGCCGCCACACGCGGCACCATCTGTTTGTGCTGCAGGGCTTGCTGCAAGCGCTTTTGCTGCTGCGGGGAAAAGTCCGGGGCAGACAGAAAATCGATCAAGGCGTCGGATGGCTCGGCCACAGCGGCAGAGGCCTGCGGTGCAGGCTGAGCGAAAGCGCATGGGCCAACCGCAAACAAGGCACACAATGCGGCGGCCAGAAAAGATTTATGCATGAAAGAGCCCGATACAGGGTAAAGGCTAGCAGGATGCAGCCATGACAAAGGGCTGACATGATAAGGCAAAATCACCCGGCAAGCATGCCGGCATCCGCACCCACCTGCAGCCGCCCAGGGCCAGCACTGCTATGATGGTGCCCATGTGTGTGAACTACCTCCCCGCCCACCGCCACCAGCTGGCCGAGCATTTTGCTGTCAACCCGCCCGCAGAACACTGGCCGGACGAATGCTGGCAAGACTACGCCGCGCCCATTATTACCACCGCCGCAGACGGCTCGCTGCAGGCACTGGCGGCCAACTACGGCTTTGTGCCCCGGCGCCACCTGCCCGGCGGCCTGCGCCTGACGACGCTGAATGCCCGCGCCGAAACGCTGGGCCGGCTAGCCACCTACCGCGACGCCTGGCACGGCGGGCAGCGCTGCCTGGTGCCGATGCTGGCTTTTTTCGAACCCTGCTATGAAAGCGGCCGCGCGGTACGGCACCGCATCGGCCTGGCTAGCGGCAGCCCGTTTGCCGTAGCCGGCATCTGGCGCAGCTGGGCCGAGCCCGATGGCAGCACCAGCCATGCCTTTAGCCAGATCACCATCAACGCGGACACGCACCCCCTGCTGCAGCGCATGCACCGCCCCGGCGAAGAAAAACGCAGCCTGGCGATTGTGCCGCCACCGCACTACCAGCAGTGGCTGCACGCTGGCACTGCCGCACAAGCGCACACCTTGCTACAGCCCTACCCTGCCAGCCTGCTGCAGCACGGGGCGGCACCACCTGGCCCGGTGACCATGGAGCTGTTCTAGCCCCGCGCCATCAGGCGGCCGGCTGGGTAGCCAGCCAGGCCTTCAGTACCGCCAGGGTTTGCACAAAGCCGGGCCACTCGGTCTGGATGGTGGGCAGGTCGGCGGCTTTGCCGGCTTTTTCCAGCAGCTCGGCCGCATCGCCCAGCATCATGGCACCCACCATGCGGCTGGCCCCCTTGATGCGGTGGGCGCTCCACGCCACGCGCTCGGCGTTGTTCTCGCTTACCGCCGCCTGTAGCACGGCCACGTCTTCGTCGTTGGCCAGCAGGAATTCATCCAGAATGGCCCGCTCCATCATCCAGTCGCCGCTGCTGTACACCTCTAGCACGCTGCGGTCTATCGGCATGGCCATGGCAAAGCTCACCGTATCATCGTGGCCCACGCTGTCTTGCACCGCGTCGCCCTGGGGCGGCTTGCGCTGCTCGCTTTCCTTGATGGCTTCGTCGTTGGCCTGGGTGATCCATTTTTCCAGCATGGCCTTAAGCGTGCCCAGGCTCAGCGGCTTGGTCATGAAATCGTCCATGCCCGCCGCGCTGGTTTTTTCCAGCTCTTCATGCGAGGCATTGGCCGTGCAGGCAATGATGGGGATATGGCGCGAATCGAACACGATGCCTTCGTAGTAGCGTATGGTGCGTGCCAACTCGTAGCCATCCATTTCCGGCATGTGGCAGTCGGTCAGAATCAGCGAATACTCGCCTTTTTGCCATTTATTGACCGCTTCGACACCGTTTTCGGCGGCGTCTACCGGGTAGCCCAGCAGTTCGAACTGCTTCAGTGTCAGCTTGCGGTTGGTGGGGTTGTCTTCCACAAACAGCACCGGCAGCAGGTTGGCCGCCACTTCTGCTTTGCTTTCCAGCACGTCTTCTGCGGTGATTTCCACCGGCGCGCTGCGGATATCTGCCAAGTCACCCAGTGGCAGGGTAATGTCCAGCGAGGCCGTGGTACCCACGCCTTCCTGGCTTTCCATGGCTACCTCGCCATCCATCAGCATGGCCAGGCGGCGGCAGATGGTCAGGCCCAGCCCGGTGCCACCAAAACGGCGTGCGGTGGAGCTTTCGGCCTGGGTGAAAGGCTCGAATAGCCGGCCCAGGTTCTCGCGCGAGATACCAATACCGGTGTCTTGCACCTCAAAGCGCAGCCTTTGCTCGCCGGGGCGGGTTTCCAGGCTACGCACCCGCAGCGTGACGGCGCCTTCTGCGGTAAATTTCAGCGCGTTACTGCAGAAGTTCTGCAGGATCTGGCGCAGGCGCAGCGGGTCTACCAGTACGGCGGGGGCCAGCTGCGGGTCGATTTCCAGGTGGAATTGCAGGTTTTTGCGCGTGGCCATGTCCTCATACAGCTGGTGCACTTTATGCATGATGTCGGCAATGGACGCGGTTTCCGGCGTGATGTCCAGCTTGCCGGCTTCGATCTTGGAAAAGTCCAGAATGTCGTCGATCAGGCGCAGCAGGGTGCGGGCCGATTCCTGGATGGTTTCTACCGATTCGCGCTGCTCGGCTTCCAGGCGGGTCAGTGCCAGCAGCTCCAGCATGCCCAGCACACCGTTCATGGGGGTACGGATTTCATGGCTCATGGCGGCCAGGAAGCCGCTCTTGGCACGGTTGGCTTGCTCGGCCAGGTCGCGCGCCAGCAGCAGGTCGCCTTCCTGCATTTTCAGGCTGGTAATGTCGGCATGGATGCACACCGAGCCGCCACCCGGCGTGGCGTGGTCGCTGACCTGGAACCAGCGCTCGCCTACCTGCAGCTGGAACGAGGCGCTGCCACTGGCGTGGCGGCGCAGGCGCTCGGCCACCCAGCTGGCGTTATCCATGCCGACTTCGGGGTGCTCGCCCTCTTCCAGCGCGGCTTTCACGATGGATTCAAACGTACGGCCGCGCAGCTGTTCGGGGGTAAAGCCCACGCCCACCAGCTCGGCAAAGCGGCGGTTGCACAATACCAGCTTGTCGTGCACGTCAAAAAAGGCAAAGGCTTCCTCCAGTGTTTCAATGGCCACTACCAGCTGGCTGCGTGCTTCGGCGGCCTCGTCGCGCGCATGCAGCAGGCCTTCTTCGGCGGCGCGGCGGTCGGACACGTCCATACAGGCCAGAATCATGTCGTGCTCGGCCATGCCGGGGAACAGCAGCTGGCCGGTGAACATGACCCATACCGGCTGCCCCCCTACCCGTACGCATTCTATTTCGGTACTGAGCTGGTGATCGTGCTGGCGGGCGTGTTCCAGCTGGGCGAACAGGGCGTGCCATTCTTGCTCGGTGGCCAGCACTTCTTGCAGGTTCAGGCCCTGCAGGCCATCCTGCCCGGCACCGAACAGGGTTTCGGCGGTACGGTTGGCGCGCACAATGGCGTAATCGCGGTTCAGCCGCAGCAGGCCCACGGGCGAGGCGCTATAGATGGCCTCTTCTTGCTGCAGCACTTCGCGCAGGTGGCGTTCTGAGTTACGCCGGCGGTCTTCTTCGGCATAAAAGCTGACAATGCTGCCGCAGGTACCCAGCATGGGCTGCAGCGCCTGGTATTGCTCGTCGCTCAGGTGGCAGTCTTGCAGGCCCGCCACCATCACGGTACGCGCGTCTACCTCTACCGGCAGATACACCCAGTCTTCCTCGCGCACGATGCGCTGCTGCGCCCCCAGCTGCAGCGCCTGTACGTGCGGCTTGCGACGGAAGTCTTCTACCCAGTCCGGCAGGTTGGCCGCACCGATGCTGGCCTGCACATGAAACGACGAGTTTTTATCGCGCCCGGTTTCCAGCGCCAGAATCAGGCCGGCGTCCAGCCCGAAGTAGTCCAGCAGGATGCGCAGTATTTCGTGATACACCGCATGGCGCGGGCTACGGGCAAACAGCAGGCCTTCTACGCGGTGAATGCCGGACAACAGCTGCAGGCTCTTGGCCAGCGATTTTTCCGCTACGCGCCGCTCTTGCTCGTTACGCACGATCAGCAGGTAGTGGTCGCGCCCGCGCGTTTTCTCGTTAAGTACACTGATCGACACGCCTGCATAAAAAATATTGCCATCGGCGTGCATGCCGCGCCCGGGTAGCGACTGGTCCAGGCCATCGCTGTTTTCCATCCAGTCGCTGTCTTGCGAGTCGATGATCAGCAGCTCGCCAATCGGCACATTGCACAGGTGCTCCTTGCTGCGGCCAAACATGCGCTCGGCGCCCTGGTTGGCCACCACCACTTTGCGCTCGTCGTCTACGGTGAGAATGGCATCGGCAGCGGCATCCAGCAGGTGCTGCAGGCGCTGCAGCGGGTACAGGATGTGCGTGCGCAAGCGGCGCAGCAGATAGATGTACAGGCACATCACCAGCAGGGTAAACAGGATGTTCAGCGCCAGGCCGGTAATATAGCCATCCAGATAGCTGTTGACGCTATCCCGGGTATGCCGTGTCAGCGCCAGGAAAAAATCGTCCAGCTGCTGGCTTAGCGCAGCCCATGCCTGGGTATGGCTGCCTTTACCCGCCAGTATCTGGCTACGCCCTTCCAGCTGCTGCAGCTGCTGGTCGGTTTGCCGGTTCAGGGTAAGGATGGCGCCATTGAGATTGCGCAGGCGGTCTTGCAGCTCTGGTTGATCCAGAAAACGCATGCTGTCGCGCAAGCGGTCCACAATCAGCAGCGCGCGCTCGCGGTTGCGGGTGAGCTGGTACTCGTCAGAGGAGTTTAATTTGCGCTTGAACTCGGCACGCAGATTAAGCGCATGGGCTTCGTCGTTCAGCACCTGGCTCAGGCTCCAGATGTCAAACTTCACCTCGGCCATACGGTTCAGCTTGGGGTCGGCCTCGTCGCCCAGGTCGTAGGTGTCCTGGCGCAGGGCTTTGTCTATGGAGCCAAACACCGACGCCATGGAAAGCCGCCAGCCAAAACTGGCGTTTTCTTCTATCTGGTAGGGCTGGCGCTGCAGGATTTTGTCGATATCCACGCGCCGGCCAAGCAAATGCTGATGCTTGGCCACGATTTCGGCATGCAGGTCTGCATTGTGGTTATCCGGGCGTGGCATGGATAGCGCGCGGGACAAAGCCTGGTCTGCCTGCTGGCGTAGCGGCAGCAGTGCGGCCCGGCTAGCGGGGCTTGGCGGGTTGGCCGCCGACAGCAGGGCCAGGGTGTGGTCGTTTTCCCGGCTAAAAGCCTGGGCCGCCAGAAACAGCTGCTGGCTGGCCTGGTTCAGCGCTTCGTGCTCGGTGGCACGCTTGTAGCCCTGATAGCCCGAGTGGATCAGCAGGGCCGAGGCCACCAGCTGGATAGCCCCCAGCAACAGCACGATAAACAAGGCCGCGCGGCCAATGTCGGAGGTTTGCCCGGCAGTACGCGATGTGTGTTTCATACGTCCTCCGCCTGCAGTGTAGGGCTCAGGCCTCGACTGGCGCGTCCTTGCGCAGCACCACTTTCTGCACGCCAAAGCGGTCCGGGTAGTTCAGCAACACACGCAGCTGGGTGCGGGTAAGCTCGCTACCACGCTGTAGCAGCAGCTGGCCGGTTTTGTTATAGAGGTCTTCACCCAGTATGCGGCCGGCTTGCACGTCTTTCAGTGCTACGGTTTCTACCGGCTGGCCATCTTCGTCCACTTTGCGTGCGGCGGCCTGCAATTGCTCGCCAAACACAAACTTGTCATGGGCCGAGCCGGTGGGGATAGCGTAATAGGCAAACGGGTCCGGCTCCGGCCGGGCGCGCTGCATGGCAGCGTGGATGTTTTTTTCCAGCTCGGCCGGCTTGGGCGGCTTGATGACAAAACCATCGGCATGCAGCTGGGCTGCCAGCACGATGTTCTGCTTTTCGGCGTGGCCGGACAGAAACACGAAAGGCATGTTGGGCGGGTTCATGGTGCGGCCACAGCGGATTTCCTTGAGCAAATCCATGCCGTTCATCGGCTCCATTTGCAGGTCGCACAGCACGATGTCTACCGGCTTGCCATCCAGCGCGCGCTTGGCCGTGGCACCGTCTACCGCCTGGTAGATATTGTCCGGGCTGATACCCATGGCTTTCAGTGACTGGGTCAACAGCGAGCGCACCAGCATCTGGTCATCCACCACCAGTATTTTCAGCTTGGCAAAGTCAATAGTCATAGTGCCTCCTTGCTTTTATCCCACCGACACTTCACATGATGGTATCTGCTACAAAATGGCGCAAGGATACATAAGGGAAATATGTAGATTAGGGCAAAAAACGCTGCGCCAGGGCGCGGATGGCCGCGGCATTGGAGGGGGAAAATACCTGCTCGGCCGCCTGCTGCCAGGGTAGCCATTGCCAGGCCAGGTGCTCGCCCGGGGCCAGGGTTGGCCGCAGGGTGCCGGGCAGCTGCAGGCTGAACACGTGCTCGGTATTGTGCGTCACGCCCTCGGCGTAGCGGTGGCGCCAGTGCGGGTAGATTTCGTAGACATTCTGCTGTTGCCAGTCGTGCCACTGGCCTGCCTCTGCGGCAAAGCCGGTTTCTTCGGCCACTTCACGCTGCGCGGTGTCGGCGATGGCTTCATCACCTTCGCGGCTACCGGTGACCGACTGCCAGTAGCCGGGCTTGTCGGCACGTTCTATCAACAGCACCTGCAGGTCGGCCGTGTGAATTACCACCAGCACGGACACCGGTTGTTTCATGGCTTTCATGCTTTGCTGCCGGCCTCGTCCAGTACGGTAATGACCCCGGCCAACTCTACTGCCGATTTCACGCCCATTTTGTCGAACACGCGGGCGCGGTGTACTTCTACCGTTTTCATGCTGATGCTGAGCACCTCGGCGATCTGCTTGTTCAGCAGGCCGGTCAGGATATGCTGCATCACCTCGCGCTCGCGCTCGGTGAGCGTAGCCAGCGCCTCGGCCACCCGCACGCGGCGCTGGTAGCGCTCGCGCTCTTGCACGTCACGGGCCAGGCATTCGTCTACCAGCGCCAGCAGGCGGGCATCGTCGAATGGTTTTTCCAGAAAATCCGCCACGCCCAGCTTGAACGCCGCCACGGCGTGCGGCACATCACCGTGGGCAGTGAGCATGATGACCGGCGGGCAATAGGGCCATTGCGCCATTTTTTCCAGCAGCATGATGCCGCTGATACCGGACATGCGCAGGTCGACAATCAGGCAGTTAAAGTTGGCCGCATCGCTGCCCTGGGCCAGAAAGCCCTCGCCGCTGTCGAAGCCGCTTACCACCAGGCCGGGTGTTTCCAGCAGCCATAACAGCGACTGCCTTACCGCCAGATCATCGTCGATGACTGCCAGGGTCTGTTTGTTCATTGCCCTTCCTTACGCTTCGCCGTTGCCGTGGTTCAGTACGTGTACTTCGCGCTGCGGGTACGGTATCTGGATACCATGCTGGCTAAACAGCTGCCAGATACGCAGGTTGATATCCGAACGCAGCGACAGCATGCCGTTTTCCGGGTCGCTGACCCATAGCCCTACTTCCAGGTTGATGCCCGAGTCGGCAAAGGCCACCACAAAGGCAGACGGCGCCGGGTCGGTTTTCACCCGCGGGTGGCTAGCGGCCTGGCACAGCAGCGCCAGCGCCTGGTGCAGGTCGGTGCCATAGGCTACCTGGATGGGCAGGCTGATCCACAGGGATTTATCGGTATAAGACTGGTTGATCACGGTGTTGGCAATCAGCGTGTCGTTTGGCACCAGCGCCTCGGAGCCGTCGGCGCTTTTGAGCACCACAAAACGGCTGGTGATCTTGCTGACATAGCCCACGCGGTTATCCACCATCAGGCGGTCGCCTATGCGGATGGAGCGGTCCAGCAGGATGATGAAACCGGACACGTAGTTACTGGCGATTTTCTGCAAGCCGAAACCCAGGCCCACACCCAGGGCGCCGCCAAATACCGACAGCACGGTCAGGTCGATGCCCACAATGGGCAGCGCCACCAGCACACCGGTGACCATCAGCAGGGTACGCGCCAGCTTGGTAAACACAATGCGCAGGCTCAGGTCTACGTCGGACAGCTTCATGACGCGTTTTTCGATGAGCTTGCTCACCCACAGCGCGCCCACCATGATCACCGACACCCACACCAGGGCCGACAGGATCATCAGCAGGTTGATCTGGTTTTTACCGATGTGAAAGCTCACCGACTCCAGCCAGTCCAGCACCACGCTGTCCACGCCCACCGCCCAGCTGGCAAAGCCGGTCCACAGCAGCATGGCCATGAAGTGCTCGGTGCTGCGCTCCAGCTTGCCGTCCGGCAGGGCGTGGCGCACCACGGCAGTCATCACGCGGATGATGGACATCCAGAACAGCAGCGTGGCCGATACCACCAGCAGCTCGGAACGCGCCCCCACCACCAGCTGCCACAACACGGCAGCCACTTGCGTCAACAGCTGGGCCGATAGCGGCAACACCAGGCGGTACAGCAGGTATTTGCCAAAGCCCCAGTCGGCCGGGGTGGCCGCAAAATAGCGGACGTGAATGCGGCGCGACAGCCAGAAAGCCAGCACTACCCCTACGGCAGCCACCAAGAGCTCCATCCAGCCGGTGGGGCCCTGAATGGCGGCCAACAGCCGGTCGAATGTGAGGGTAGAGTCGTGTGCCAGCATGGCAGATCCTTATGTTGAGAAAACGTTAATCAGGGCTGCTGCAGCAAGGGCTGCAGGCCGTCCGGGCCCAGCGTCAGCATGCGGTCGGCGCGCGCCGCCAGCTCGCGGTCGTGCGTGACCATCACCATGCTGGTGCCCAGCTCGCTATTGAGCTGGCGCAGCAGCTCGAATACGGCGGCGGCGTTGCCACGGTCCAGGTTGCCGGTGGGCTCGTCGGCCAGCAGGCAGTCCGGGCGCGTCACCAGTGCACGGGCAATGGCCACGCGCTGGCGCTCGCCACCGGATAGCTCGCCCGGCTTGTGCTCGGCGCGTGCGGCCAACCCTACCTGCGCCAAAAGCGCCCGCGCCTGATCGGCGGCCTGGGCACGTGGCTGGCGCGCAATCAGCAGCGGCATCATCACGTTTTCCAGCGCGGTGAACTCGGCGAGCAAATGGTGAAACTGGTAAACAAAGCCCAGGTGGCGGTTACGGAAGCGCCCTAGCTCAGTGTCGTCCATGCCGGCCAGTGGCTGGCCCAGCACGGTGACACTGCCGGCCGACGGGGCATCCAGCCCGCCCAGCAGGTGCAGCAGCGTGCTTTTGCCCGAGCCGGACGCACCAACAATGGCGACAAACTCGCCGCGCGCCACCGACAGGTCGACGCCGCTGAGCACCTCTACCGCCAGCTTGCCGTCGCTGTAGCGTTTGGCCAGGCCCTGGCAGCTCAGGATATTACTCATAACGCAGTGCCTCCGCCGGGCGCACACGGGCGGCGCGCCAGCTTGGGTAAAGGGTCGCCAGCAGGGCCAGCGTCAGCGAAATCAGGCCGATGGTGGACACATCGCCCAGCTGGATATCGGTAGGCAGGTAGTCGATCATGTACACGTCGCTGGACAGCAGTTTGGCGCCCACCATGCGCTCTACCGTGGACAGCACCAGCCCCAGGTTGTGCGCCAGCAGCAAGCCGCCCGCCACACCAGCCAGCGTGCCCAGCACACCGGCAACCGAGCCCTGGATGATGAAAATCTTCATGATGCTGGCCGGGCTGGCTCCCAGGGTGCGCAGAATGGCGATATCGGCCTGCTTGTCGGTCACCACCATCACCAGCGTGGACACCAGGTTAAACGCGGCCACCGCCACAATCAGGGTCAGGATGATGAACATCATGCGTTTTTCGATCTGTACCGCGCGAAAGTAGTTAGCGTTCATGTCGGTCCAGTCGGTGGCCACCTGGTTGGCCGCCAGCTGCGGTTGCAAGGCGGCTTTCACCTGTGGCGCCAGCATGGCATCGTCCAGCTTCAGGCGGATGCCGGACACGTCCTGCCCCAGGCGGAACAACACCTGTGCGTCGCGCAGCGAGATCATGGCCAGCGACGAGTCGTATTCGAACATGCCGGCCTTGAACACGCCGGCCACGGTGAACTGTTTCAGGCGCGGCATCATGCCGGCCGGTGTCACATTGCCCTGCGGGGTAATCAGCGTGACCTTGTCGCCTACTTCCACCCCCAGCTGGCGCGCTAGCTCTACGCCCAGCACGATGCGGTAGCTACCGGCTTCCAGGTCGGCCAGCTTGCCGCGCAGCATCTCTTTGCCCAGGCTGACCACGGTTTGCTCGGCTGCCGGGTCTACCCCGCGCACCAGCGCGCCGCGCACATTGCCACGGCTGGACAGCAAGCCCTGCGCGTTGACATACGGCGCGGCGGCCACCACGTGCGGCTGCTGCCGCAGCTGCGCCTGCAGTGGCTGCCAGCCGGCGATCTGGCCGTCGTAGCTGCCGATTTCCAGGTGCGACACCACCGACAGCATGCGGCCACGGATTTCCTGCTGGAAACCGTTCATCACCGACAGCACCACAATCAGCGCGGCTACGCCCAGGGCAATGCCCAGCACCGACATCAGCGAAATGAACGAGATAAAACCGTTGCGCCGGCGGGCGCGCAGATAACGCAGGCCGATAAAGACCTCGTAAGGGAAGGACATGGGCGGGTTCAGGCTCGGTAAGGGTTGTCCAGCTGCTGCATCATGGTTACCAGAAAAGCACGGACCTGATGCTCGTCACAGCCCATCAGGATGGCATCTTCAAACGCATCCTGTGCCACCTGGGCCAGCTCTTCCATGTTTTCGGTCATGACCTTTACCTTTTCGGTGCAGGACACCACGCTACCATCGGGGGCATGCCAGATTGGCAGGTCCGGTTTCATTATTCGGCCTTTCTTGTCGCTTGCGGGCAGGGCTGTCTGCGCCCTGCAATGGGCGAGGCCCGGCGGGAGCGGGGCCTCGGTTACACATGGTGTTATGCCGTGCCAGGGCTGGCGGCTAGTCTTTTTTCTTTTTCACCGGCGCTTTTTTCTTGGCTTTGTCAGACGACTTGCTGCTTTTCTTGCTGACAGCATCGCCTCTGGCGGTTTTCTTTTTGTTACGCGCGCTACTGCCCTGCTCGGCTTTCTTGCCTTTTTTGCCTTTGGCTACCGGCTGCTCGTCGCGCGCGTTTCTTTTCTTTTTGCCTTTCACGCTACGCTGTTCGGTCTGGGCGGCTTCTACCTTGCGGTAGCTGCGCTTGCTGCTGGCCGCTGCCGTGCTGGCCGGTTTTTCCACCTCGGCCGCCGCCACCGGCATGCCGGCACGCGCCACACGGCGTGCGCCGTTATAGCGGGTAGCCCAGTAGCTCTGGGTCATATTGACCACTTCGATACTCTTGCCGGTACGCGGCGAGTGGATGAATTTGTTATTGCCCAGGTACAAGCCGACGTGCGAGTAACGAAAGCCGCGTGTATTGAAAAAGACCAGATCCCCCGCCTTGAGTTCATCACGGTCTATCTCGCGGCCAACCTGGGCCATACTGGCCGAGGTACGCGGCAGGTTGACGCGCAGGGATTTTTTGAACACGTACTGGATAAAGCCGGAGCAATCCAGGCCGCTTTCCGGGTTACTGCCACCAAAACGATACGCCACGCCAATCAGGCTCATGGCCTGCAAAAGCAGGTCGCCAGCGGCCTCTTCGCCGGGCGAGGCAAAGCGGGCTATCGGGTCGGCCTCGCCGTCGGGCATGGTTTCCGGCGCGGCGTGGGCCACCGCCATGAAACCGGCCAGAAACAGGGCCAGAATGGATTGATAAAATTTCATAGGTTCAAGACGATACGCCACCAAAGCCGTACCCAAGGGCAAGCTGGCAGCGCTTCTGTTAGCTGGTTTTGAACAAAATAGTGCTGAACGATACCATCGTTCACCCCTGTCACCAAGCGGCAATGCATCGCTGCCACCCAATAACGGCGGCCATGCAGGCTGCTGGCGCGGCTATTGTGGGGGCCGGTGAAATATTGCGATACTGGCCGCGCCACCACCCCGGGCGCATACTCCACGCAACGGCCCAGCGGCCTTACCACGACGACAGCCATGCTCAGAGAAACCCTCATCGCCATGCGCGACCTGCCCCGCCTGAAACAGATCAGCGGTATTTTGTTCCGCCACGGCCTGGGCGAATTCGCACAGCGGCTACGGCTGCCACGCGCGGTAGAAAAAGCCGGGCAATGGCTAAACATCACCCTGCCCGACCCGGCCAACGCCATACCGGCACCTATCCGCGTGCGCCGCGCCTTCGAAGAGCTGGGGCCCACCTTTATCAAGCTGGGGCAGATCCTGTCCACGCGGGTGGATGTCTTCGGCCCGGAATGGATTACCGAATTCGAAAAGCTGCAAAGCACCGTACCGCCCATCGGCGATGGCTTTCTGGATGCGCTGCTGGCGCAGGCACTGGGCTGCCAGCCGGACGAGGTGTTTACCGAGTTCGACCGCAAACCCATCGGCTCCGCCTCTATCGCCCAGGTACACCGCGCGGTACTGAAAGACGGCACCGTGGTGGCGGTAAAACTGCGCCGCCCCGGCATTGTGGAAAAAGTGGAAGCCGACCTGCGCATTCTGGAGCACATCGCGCACCTGATCGAACTGGAGTTTCCCGACACGCGGCGCTTTCAGCCGTCCGAAATCGTGGCGCAGTTTTCGCGCTCGCTGCGGCGCGAGCTGGACCTGGCGGTAGAAGCGCGCAATATGGAGCGCTTCGGCAAAGACTTTGCCGGCGACCCGCACATTCGCGTGCCGGCGGTGTACTGGGACTACACCCGCCCGGCGGTCAATGTGCAGGACTATATCGCCGGCTGGTCGGCCACACCGGTAGACGCGCTGCCGGCCGCCGGTCTGTCGCCACCGCTGCTGGCCAAACGCGGCGCCGACGCAGTGCTGAAGATGATTCTGCTCAACGGCTTTTTTCACGCCGACCCGCACCCCGGCAACGTGATTTTTCTGGCTGACAACGGCATTGCCTTTATCGACTTTGGCATGGTGGGGCGGCTGTCGCACAAGCGCCGCGACGAGATCGTGGACATGTTGGCCGCACTGGCCGAGCGCAACGAACGCGGCATCATGAATGTGCTGCTGGAGTGGACCGGCAGCACGCCGGTAGACGAAGAACAGTTCGCCGAGGACATTGGCGAGATTTTGTTCCAGTACGACCACGTACCGCTGAAAAACCTGAATATCACCCAGCTGATCAACGACATCATGGCGCTGATCCGCAACCACGGCATTCTGCTGCCGCCAGACATGGCCATGCTGTTCAAGGCGCTGATCACGCTGGAAGGCCTGGGCCGCCAGCTGGACCCGGATTTCCAGCTGGTAGAGCACCTGGCGCCGTTCGTCAAACAGCTGATTCTGGCACGCTACGACCCGCGCAACCTGCTAAAACGCGGCAAAACCACCGTCACCGAAGGCCTGGGCATGCTGGCCAGCCTGCCCGGCGACATCATCCGGCTGGGCAAGGATATCCGCCATGGCCGCTTCCGCATCAACCTGGACCTGAAGCGGCTGGAACAGTTTGGCCACCAGTTGGACAAAAGCGTGAACCGCCTCACCATGGGCATCGTCACCGGCTGCCTGATTATCGGCTCGTCCATCGTGATGACGGTAAAAGGCGGCCCCACGCTGTTTGGCCTGCCGCTGTTTGGCTTTCTGGGTTTCATGGCCGCTTTTTTCAACAGCCTGTGGCTGATCTGGTCCATCTGGCGCGCCGGCAAGCACCTGTAGGCGCTGCGGCCAACCCTGGCGCAATCTGCTGATCTGCCTGGCTTTTCCGGCCAGCCACCCCTCAGCCGCCCCCACTTTGCGGGCGGCTGTTTTTATTAGCATCTGCTATCAAAAAAAGCTAAGCCCTGCCGCCATGCTGCCGATATAAGCACATCGCATCGCCTGTATTGCGCCCAACACGCGGCAGACAGGCCCGCAGGAGCATCGCCATGAGAATAGACAGCCTGTCGCTAGACCTGAGCAGCCAGCACTACCTGGAGCAAACCCACAGCACGCAGCAGCGCGTGACCTTCTGGCAAGAACGCCCAGGCGAGGCCAGCCCGCAAGACCAGGTAGCCATTAGTGAAGACGGCCGCCGCGCCGCCGCCGCCCAGGAAGCCAGCACGCTGGCCAATATCAGCCAGCGCCTGGCAGACAGCAACGCCAGCCAGGCCAGCCAGGCAAGCAGCAGCGTGGCAGCCAGCGACAACCCGCTAGAGGCCGACCTGAGCCCCACGCTATCGCTGCTGCGCAATATTCTGGAATCCACCTTCGGCATCCGCATCGACCTGTCCGATGTGCACCCGCTGGACAAGCAGCACCTGCAAGCGGCGGCACAAGACCAGGCCATGCAAGGCGGCCAGCAACAAGATAACGAGCCGCGCCGCGACGAGGGCAACGAAGACTGGGGCCTGCGCATCGAGCGCGAAATGCACTACAGCGAGCAGGAAGCGCTGCAGTTTTCCGCCAGCGGCAATATCACCACACAAGACGGGCGCAGCATGAGCTTTCAGCTGGATGTGAGCCTGCAGCGCAGCTTTGCCATCAGCAGCAAGGAAACGCTGAACTTTGGCGCCGCCACACGCGACCCGCTGATGATCAGCCTGGGCAGCGATGCCGGCACGCTGTCCGGCGCCACCGTACAGTTCGATATCGATAACGATGGCCAGAAAAACACCCTGCCGGTACCCAAAAACGGCGGCTGGCTGGCGCTGGACCGCAACGGTAACGGCAAGATCGACCAGCAAAACGAGCTGTTCGGCCCGCAAAGCGGCAACGGCTTTGGCGAGTTGGCCGCACTGGACAGCGACGGCAACGGCGCCATCGACGAAGGCGACCCGCTGTTTGCCCGCCTGCAGCTATGGCAAGGCCAGCAAGGTGGCCAAGACCAGCTGGCCAGCCTGATGGACGTGGGCATCGGCGCCCTGCTGCTACCGCACGTAGACGCCGAATTCCGCCACACCGATGCGGCCAACCAGACCGTGGCGCAGATGCGCAAAGCCGGCGTGTACCTGACCGAAGGTGGCCAGGCCGGGCTGATTTCGCAGCTAGACCTTACCGCCTGATTTTGCCCTGCCCACAACAACAAGGGCGGCCTGCATGCGCAGGCCGCCCTTGTTGCATATTTCCCGCCCCGGCTTCAGGCGCGAGCGCTTGACGGTGCGTAGCCGGCCATAAACACCTCTACCGCCGCCGCTACCGCTTCGGTAATGGCCTCGTCGGCGGGCATCTCGCGCGCGCCGACAATAAACCACTCCATGAACTCGGCCTCCAGCAAGGCCAGCAGGTGTACCGCTGCCGTCCACGGCTTGGCCTGGCGCAGGCGGCCTGCTTGCATCTGCCCTTCCAGAAACGTGGCCAGCTTGCCCCAGCCTATGGCCGGGCCATTATCAAAAAACAGCTGCCCCACTCCGGAGCGGCGCCCCTCCCCCAGCACAATGCCGCGCAGGGCGGCGATTTCCGGGCTGAGCAGGTTGCGCAGCATCTGCTCGCCAAAGCGCAGCAGCGCGCCGCGCAGGTCGCCATCGGCCGTCAGGCGCGCGTGGGCCTGGCTCATGCGCTCTTCCGCCAGCGTTTTCATCACCATCAGGAACAGCTCTTCCTTGGATGGAAAGTAGCTATACAGCGTGGCCTTGGAGCCACCAGCGCGGCTGGCGATTTCCGCCATCGACGTCGCCTCGTAGCCCTTTTCCATAAACACCGCAGCCGCGGCATCCACAATGCTCTGGCGTTTTGCCTCGGTTTTGACGCGCATGCCTACCCCCCAATACTGAACCAATCGGTTCAATTTAATCTTGACAGCCATTGTACACCACGATTATAACTGTACCGTACAGTTTAATTATTGACCGAAATCATGACCCAGACCCCCACCGCCCCCCTTGCGCGCACCCGGCTAGCCCTGCTGCTGGGTGCCGGCAGCCTGCTGGCCGGCTGCGCCAGCGTTCCCGACCTGCCCGCCAGCCCTGACCTGCTGCCGGCCAATCAGCTGCAAAGTAGCCAGAGCCTGCCAGCCAGCCAGGGCGAGTGGGCAGGCGAACACTGGTGGCAACGCTACCAGGACGCGCAGCTGAACCAGCTCATGCAAGAAGCGCTGGCCCAGTCGCCATCGCTGGCCAGCGCCCGTGCCCGCCTGCTGCAGGCCGACGGCCTGGCGCAGCAAGCCGGCGCGCTGCAGCAGCCCAGCGTCAGCGCTAACGCCGACTTCACCCGCCTGCGCCAGAGTATGAACAACGGCATGCCGGCCGCCTTTGTACCGCCGGGCTTCAACACCAGCAGCCGCGTGGCGCTGGATGTCAGCTACGAGCTGGATTTCTGGGGCAAGAACCGCAGCGCCATTGCCGCCGCCAGCAGCGAGCAAGCCGCCGCCCAGGCCGAGCTGGCGCAAAGCCAGCTGCTGCTCACCAGCGCCGTGGCCAGCCAGTACGCCGAGCTGGCGCGGCTGTTTGCCGACCGTGACGCCTGCCAGCAGGCGCTGAAAGTACGCAGCCAAAGCGAAGGCCTGATACGCGAACGCGAAAGCCAGGGCCTGGAAAACCGCGCCAGCGTAGCGCAGGCTGCCTCGCGCCGCGCCGCCGCTGCGGCCGACCTGCTGGCCGCCGACGAAGCCATTACCCTGCAGCGCCAGGCACTGGCCGCCCTGCTGGGCGCCGGCCCCGACCGAGGCCTGGCCCTGCAACGCCCGGCGCTGAGCGTGAACCAGGCGCAGGCACTGCCCGCCCAGCTGCAAGCCAACCTGATCGGCCACCGCCCCGACCTGGCCGCCGCCCGCCTGCGCGCCGAGGCTGCCGCCAGCCGCATCCGGGTCGCCCGCGCCGGCTTCTACCCCAATGTCAACCTGAGCGCCTATGTAGGCAGCCAGAGCCTGGGGCTGGATGCGCTCACCCGTGCTGGCTCCGGCATTGCCGGCTTCGGCCCTGCCATCAGCCTGCCACTGTTCCGCCAGGACGCGCTGCAAGGCAGCTACCGCAGCGCACGCGGCGAGTACGACAGCGCCGTAGCCAGCTACAACCAGACCCTGCTGCAAGCATTACAGGACATCGCCCAGGCCTATACCCGCCAGCAAGGGTTGGCCGCACAGCTGGCAGAGCGCAGCCAGGCGCTGGACGCCGCCCAGCGTGCGTGGGAGCTCACCCACGACCGCTACCAGGGCGGCCTGGCCAGCTACCTGGACGTACTGAATGCCGAAGACAGCGTGATCGCCACCCGCCGCACGCTGGCCCAGCTGCAAAGCCAGCAGGCCCAGCTGGACATCGCCCTGACCAAGGCCCTGGGTGGCAGCAGCCGCCCGGCCTGACCCGACACATACTATTGAGAGAAAGCACCCCATCATGAGCGAACACACCCAAGCCCTCCCCGCCCAGGACACCCCCACCCAAGCCATGCCGGCCGATGCGGCCAACCCTGGCGCGCGCCGCAAAACCCTGTTTGCCCTGCTGGGCGGCGTGGTAGCCGTGGGCGCCGTGGCCTACGGCAGCTACTGGTATCTGGTGGCCTCGCACCATGTCAGCACCGACAACGCCTACGTGGCCGCCGAAATGGCGCAGCTCACCCCCGAAGTAGGCGGCACCGTGCGCCAGGTGAATGTGGTGGACACCCAGGCGGTGAAACGCGGCGACGTGCTGGTAACGCTGGACGACACCGACGCCCGCCTGGCGCTGACCCAGGCCGAAGCCGAGCTGGCGCGCGCCCAGCGCCGCGTGCAAGGCTACCTGGCCAGCGATGAAGGCCTCGGCGCCCAGGTACAAGCCCGCGCCGCCGAACAGGTACGCAGCCAGGCGCAGCTGGTTTCGGCGCAAGCCGAGCTGGAGCGCGCCCGCCTGGACTACAACCGCCGCCAGGCACTGGCCAAAAACGGCTCGGTATCCGGTGAAGAAGTCAGCAATGCCCGCAGCGCACTGAACGTAGCCGAGGCCGCCCACCAGGCCGCCGAAGCGGCCGCCAGACAGAGCGCGGCCAACCTGCGCGCCGCCGAAGGCAGCCTGAAAGCCAACCAGACGCTGACCCGCGACACCAGTGTGGAGACCAACCCGGAAGTGGCACTGGCGCGCGCCAAGCGTGACCAAGCCCGCGTAGACCTGGCGCGCACCGTGATTCGCGCCCCGGTAGACGGCGTGGTCGCCAAACGCCAGGTACAGCTGGGCCAGCGCGTACAGGCCGGCAGCCAATTATTGTCCGTGGTGCCGCTGCAGGCCGTGCACGTGGATGCCAACTTCAAGGAAGCCCAGCTGCGTACCGTGCGCATTGGCCAGCCGGTGACGCTAAAGGCTGACCTGTACGGTAGCGAGGTGGCCTACCACGGCAAGGTAGCCGGCCTGGCCGGTGGCTCCGGTGCGGCGTTTGCCACCATTCCGGCACAGAACGCCACCGGCAACTGGATCAAGGTGGTACAGCGCGTGCCGGTACGCATCGCGCTGGACCCGGCCGAGCTGCGCCAGCACCCGCTGCAAGTGGGGCTGTCGATGACCGCCACCATCGACACCCGTAGCGAATAAGGAGGCCGCATGTCCGCGCCCAACTCCCCGCCTATTGTCCCGCTGCAAGGCGGCCAGCTATGGCTGGCGGCCCTGCTGCTGGCTGCGGCCAACTTTGTGGCCGTGCTGGACACCACCATTGCCAACGTGTCGGTACCCAATATCGCTGGCAGCCTGGGCGTGTCGTCCAGCCAGGGTACCTATGTCATCACGTCTTACGCGGTGGCCGAGGCCATTACCGTACCGCTGACCGGCTGGCTGGCGGCGCGCTTTGGCACCGTGCGGCTGTTTGCCGGCGCCATGATGCTGTTCGGCGTGTTTTCGCTGCTGTGCGGCATGGCCACCTCGCTGGAAATGCTGATCCTGTTCCGCGTGCTGCAAGGCCTGGCCGGCGGCCCGCTGATGCCGATGTCGCAAACGCTGCTGCTGCAGATTTTCCCCAAAGAAAAAGCCGGCGCCGCCATTGGTCTGTGGAGCATGACCACGCTGGTGGCGCCCATCATGGGCCCCATTCTGGGTGGCGTGCTGTGCGACGAAGCCAGCTGGCCGTGGATCTTCTACATCAACGTGCCCATCGCCATTGCCTGCGGCTACTTTGGCTGGCACCTGCTCAAACGCTACCAGAGCCCCCTCATGAAGATGCGCTTTGACACCATTGGCCTGGCGCTGCTGGTGCTGTGGGTGGGCGCGTTCCAGATCATGATCGACGAAGGCAAAAACCTGGACTGGTTCGGCTCGCCCATCATCGTGGGCCTGGCCGTGGTCAGCGCCATCGGCTTTGCCGCCTTCATGATCTGGGAGCTCACCGAGCGCGACCCGGTGGTGAACCTGCGCGTGTTCCGCCACCGCGGTTACTGGGTCAGCGTGGCCACCATCTCGCTGGCGTTCGGCTCGTTTTTTGGTGCCACGGTGCTCACGCCGCAGTGGCTACAGGCCTATATGGGCTACACCGCCACCGAAGCCGGCCACGCCACCGCCATGAGCGGCATCCTGGCCGTGCTGGTAGCCCCGCTGGCCGCGCAGCTATCGCAAAAGATGGACCCGCGCCCACTGGTGTTTGCCGGCGTGATGTGGCTGGGGGCGGTTACCCTGTACCGCAGCTTTGGCACCACCGATATGGGCTTCTGGCAGGTGGCGCTGCCGCTGCTGTTCCAGGGGGTGGGCATGCCGTTTTTCTTTGTGCCGCTTACCGGCCTGGCCATGGCCAGCGTCGAGCCGGAAGAAATGGCGTCTGCCGCCGGGCTGATGAGCTTCATGCGTACGCTGGCCGGTGCGTTTGCCACCTCCATCGTGACCACCGCGTGGGACGACAAGGCCAGCCACTACCACGCCGAGCTCACCGCGCTGGTGGATAGCACACCGCAGGCGCTGCAGCAGCTGGGCAACGGCAGCATCGACGCCGGCCGCGAGCAGCTATCGCAGCTGATCCAGGCGCAAAGCATCATGCTGTCCACCAACGAGCTGTTCTGGCTGTCCGGCCTGTCCTTCGTACTGGCTGCGTGCATGATCTGGCTGGCACCGCGCCCCACCCGCGTGGCCGATACCAGCCAGGCGCATTAAAGGTTGGCCGCAGCATAAGCGCACAAGGCCTGCCGGCATAGCCGGCAGGCCTTGCGCGTTAACGGGCCACTACCCTGATCAGAAGCGGTAACGCGTGCTCAGCAGCAGCTGGCGCGGGTTGCCCGGCATGATCTGCGCACTGGAGGTGGCGCTGACGTAGTAGCGGCGGTCGCTCAGGTTTTCTACCGCAAGCGTGGCATCCCAGGTTTTCTGGCGGTAGCCGGCGCGGGCGTCCCAGCGCTGGTAAGCCGGCAGCACGGTGGTATTGGCGCTATCGGCAAAACGCTTGCCCACGGCGGTAATGCCGACTTCGCCAAACCAGCCCTGGCTGGCGTCCATACCCACAAACAGGCTGCCGTTATGGCGGGAGACGTTGGCCGGGCGCTTGCCCTGGTTGGCCGGCTCGGCGCGCACCAGGCTGGCGTCTTGCACTGCCACGCCACCCCGCAGGTAGGCCTGGCCTGGCAGGCGCGCCTGGGCGCTCAGCTCGATGCCTTCGCTACGCTGCAGGCCGGTGAGAATGGTGCGGCTGGGGTCGGCCGGGTCGGTGGTGCGGCGGTTGTACAGCTCCAGACGGTATAGCGACAGCGTGGTGGCCACGCGCTGGCCCAGCCAGTCGCTCTTGATGCCGGTTTCGTACAAGCGGGTGTATTCCGGGTCCAGCACATTACCCTGGCTGCCCAGGGTGAGGCCGATCAGGCTGCCGCCCACCGGGGCGAAGGTCTTGCTGTAGCTGGCGTACAGCGCGTGCGCCGGCAGGCCGTTCCACACCACGCCCAGGCGCGGGCTCAGGCTGCTGCTATTGCGCGATTCGCTAGCGCCCGTATCCAGCCGGCGGCTGCTGACATGAAACACGTCGTGGCGCAGGCCGGCCAGCAGCTGCCAGTCGCCCAGCGTCAGCTGGTCTTGCGCGTACACGCCACGGCTGCGCACCTGGTGGCGGGCGTCGCTGTTCAGGCGCATGGCGCCGTTGTACTGCGCCAGCGCCTCGGGGCGGAACAGGTTGGCCGCAGCGATGGCGCTGGCGTTGTTGTACAGCTTGGGGCTGCGCTCTTGCCAGCCCTGGTCTATGCCCAGCAGCAGCTGGTGCTTGATATTGCCGCTGTAGACCTCGCCTTCCAGCTCGGTCTGGCTGATCAGGTTGTCGGCCTGCAGGTCTTGCTGCCAGCGCTGGCGACTGACATTGCTGCCGGAGACGCCAGTGACGTAGGTATTGTCGAACTGGCTATCCAGGCGGATCAGGCCCAGCAGGTGGCGCAGCTGCCACTGGGCGTTGATGTCGTAGCTCAGGCGCGAGCGCAGCGACTGCGATACGTCATGGATGTAGTCGCGGCGGGTGTCGCTATACACGCTCTCGCGCGGTACGTTGGCCGCAGCGCCGTTGACGCCAGGAATGCCACGGTCCGGCGTGCGGGTGTGTTCGTTGTACTCGTACTGCAGCAGCCAGTTCAGGTCCGGTGCCAGGCGCCAGTTCAGCGACGGCGCAAACAGCTTGCGGGTGCCGTCCACGCCGTTGCGGAAGCTGCCGTACTCTTCTTGTGCGGCATTCAGGCGCACGCGGATATCGTCGCGCCATTCGCCGTTCAGGTCGGCTTGCAGGCGGTAGCGGTCATTGCTGCCTACCTCGGCGCTTACCGTGGACGGCAGGCCTTTTTGCGGGCGTTTGCTGATGCGGTTCACGATGCCGCCGCTGCTGCCACGGCCGTACAGCACCGCTGCCGGGCCTTTCAGCACTTCTACGCGCTCGATATTGCCCAGGTCGCGGGTGTACTGCATATCGTCGCGAAAACCATCCAGATACATATCGGTACCGGCGCCAAAGCCACGAATGGTCACGCCGTCAAAACGGGTATCGCCGCTGGCGTCTACACCCGGCACGCCTACCAGCGCCTGGCTGAGGCTACGCTGGCCGTAGGCGGTGATCTGCTCTGCTTTTACGCTGTCGATGGTTTGCGGCACCAGTTTGGCCGGGGTGCGGGTGCGGGTAGCGGTAGTCACATCCGGCAGGCTGGCGGCGGTAGCGGCGGTATCGCCGGCCGTCACGGTAACAGTAGGCAAGGTGACATCGGCCAGCGCCGGGCCGGCCAGCGCGGCCAGCACCAGTAGTGGCAGGGTTCGGGGAGTAAGCGTGTGCATCATGCGTTTCGGGTCCGGAAAGGTTGGCCGCCGCGGCCGTCTTGGCGGCGCGGCTGTTGTCATGGGTCGCGAATAATACTGATTGTTATTTACTGCATCAACCCTGATACAAAGGCGGCTACCCGGCAGACACACCGGTCAGTCTTTGACATTTGTCATATCAATACGACAGTCACAAACATTTAATGAGAATTATTCTTGATAGCAAGAATGAGAATGGCTATCATCCACACATCAAATCAATCAATGCAGGAGTGGATGACATGAACGCCATGCTGGTAGGGGCAGATACTTTGGGCAATATCCCGGGGGTGCTGGACGAGTTCGGCATCAGCATCCACAAGCACCTGAGCGGCCGCAACAGCTCGCACCAGCGCAAGCTGGACCGCCTGCCCGCCGGCACCGACCTGCTGATCCTGTTTACCGACTTTCTGGGCCACAACGTGATGAAGCATTTTCGCGAGCTGGCCAACGAAGAAAAAGTGCGCTTTATCGCCTGCCGCCGCTCGGTATGCTCGCTCAAGCAGCAGCTGAACTGTGTCGGTTTTACCGAGAAACAGCACTGTGCCAGCTGCCCCAATGCCTGCGAGAAAACCAGCGCCGGCGGCAAGGCACGCAAGCACTAAGCCGCACACCAGCCATGCCGTGTCTGTACGCGGACGATCGCTTCTTATGAGTGGGATGCGGCTTGATGTGACACGGCCAGCAGCGGGTAGCCTGCTGGCCGTCTTTTTACAGCACCCTCTGCGGCCAACCTGGCCGCCCGCCCTGCCCTTATTCGTCGCGGGCGCGGCGGATGCCACTGCGCAGCTGCTGCATTTGCTGGCGAAAATGGCGGCAGTTGCGACACAGCAGCAGGTGAAACGACAAACGCACTTGCTCGCTGCGGCTAAGCGGGCGGTCCATACCGTCCGAAATCAGGCGGCTAGCCTGGCGGCAACTCATCATCATCGGGCTATCTCCTGCTGAAACCAGCGTGTCTCCAGGCACTCGCGCAGGCTCATGCGCGCGCGGTACAACATGACTGAACAGTTAGTCGTCGTAATCGATAAATTCTGACAAATATCGGCAATATCCATGTCCATCACCTCGCGCATGGCAAACACCATGGCGGTGCGTTTGGGCATGGCCTGGGCGCACTGCTGGTACACCTGCCAGAATTGCTTGGCCAGCAGGCCCTCCTCCGGCACGCCCCAGGCGCGCACTGCCTGCTGCCAGGCGCCCTGGCCATCAAACAGGCCGTCCAGGTCGGACAGGTCGGTGTCTTCGCTCAGGTCGGTGGCCACCTCGCGGTGCTGGCGGCGTATGGTATCCACCAGCTTGAAACGCAGGATGGAGATAAGCCAGGTGCGCACGCTGGCCTGGCCGGCAAAGCGCTCGCGCCCTTCCAGTGCGGCCAACAGCGCGTCCTGCACCGCGTCTTCGGCGGCGGCCTGGTCTTGCAGCTGGGCGCGGGCGTAGCGCAGCAGCCAGGGGCGCTCTGCTTCTATCTGTTCGGGGCTGGCGCTCATAGGGTTCCTTAGCGACGAATGCAAAAATCGACCGCCTCGGACAGGCGCTCGACCGCAATGACTTCCAGGCCTTCTATGTCCTGACGCGGCTTGTTGGCCGCCGGCACGATGGCGCGCTCGAAGCCCAGCTTGGCGGCTTCTTTCAGGCGCTCCTGGCCACGCGCCACCGGGCGCACCTCGCCAGACAGGCCTACCTCGCCAAACACCACCAGTTTTTCCGGCAGCGGCTTGTTCCGCAGCGACGACACCATGGCCAGAATCACCGCCAGGTCGGCTGCCGGTTCGTTGATTTTTACCCCGCCCACGGCGTTCAGGAACACGTCCTGATCGAAGCAGGCAATGCTGGCGTGGCGGTTCAGCACCGCCATCAGCATGGCCAGGCGGTTTTGTTCCAGCCCTACGCTCAGGCGCTTGGGCTGAAAGCCGTGCGCGTCGTCCACCAGCGCCTGGATTTCCACCAGCAGCGGGCGGCTGCCTTCTTGCGTCACCAGCACGCAGGAGCCGGACACATCGTCGCGATAGCTGGACAAGAAAATGGCCGACGGGTTGGACACGCCGCGCAGGCCGCGGTCGGTCATGGCAAACACGCCCAGCTCGTTGGCCGCACCAAAGCGGTTTTTGATGGCGCGGATCATGCGGTAGCTGGAGTGGCTGTCGCCCTCGAAATACAGCACGGTATCCACGATGTGCTCCAGCACACGCGGGCCGGCCAGCGAGCCTTCTTTGGTGACGTGGCCCACCAGGATGATGGTGATGCCGCTTTGCTTGGCGATACGCGTGAGCTGCGCCGCGCACTCGCGCACCTGCGATACCGAGCCGGGGGCCGAGGTCACCTGGTCGGAATACAGCGTCTGGATGGAGTCGATTACCGCCACTTCAGGCATTTCGGCCAGCAGGGCCGGGATGATGGCCTCCAGGCGGATTTCGGACAGCAGCCGCACGCGGCTGGCATCCACCGCCAGGCGGCTGGCGCGCAGGGCGATCTGCTGCGGCGATTCCTCGCCGGACACGTACAGCACCTTGCGGCTGGCCCCGATGGTGGCCAGCGCCTGCAGCAGCAGCGTGGATTTGCCAATGCCGGGGTCGCCGCCCAGCAGGATGACGGCCCCTTTTACGATGCCGCCGCCCAGCACTCGGTCCAGCTCTTCGATACCGCACGACTCGCGCGGCACTTCGGCGGCCTGCACCTGCGACAGCTGCTGCACCGGCTGGGTTTGCGCGGTCCAGCTCTGGAAGCGGGCGTTGGCCGCCACGGCGGGCGGCGCGGCCACGGTTTCGGCCAGGCTGTTCCAGGCACCGCAGTGCGGGCACTGGCCTTGCCATTTGGGCGAGGTGCCACCGCACTCGCCGCATTGATATTGCGTCTTGAGTTTTGCCATGGGGGGATTATGAGCCAGTACGGCTGTCAGGTCACGACAGCCAGCACAGCCGCGCAGCAAGGCCGCTTAGTGCGAGCCGGCAGGTTTGGCAGGCGCGGGTGCGGGTTTGGCGGCCGGGGCGGTGCCGTTTTTCTCGGCTTCCAGGTCGTTCAGGATATTCAGCAGGCGGTTGTCGGTAGCGCTGGGGGCGCCCTTGTCGGCGTTTTCAGCCTTCTCGGCCCCGCGTACGGTAGACAGGATGGAATCAATCAGCGGGTCGTGCTTGGCCAGCTCTTCGGCTTCTTCGTTGGTAATCACGCGCTTGCCTGCCGGTGCGGCCGGCGCGGCCGCAGCCGCACCGGGGGTAGCCGCACCACCGTGTGCAGCGGGTGCAGCTACAGGCTGATCACTTTTTTTTTGAGCCGGGTCGTCGTGTGCGGCGCCCTCTGCCGCTGCGGGCGGTGCCGACGCCTCCGCCTCTGGCGGCGGCGGTGTCGGGTCGGGTGGCGGGGTAACCGTTTCCAGCTTGTTCTTGGTCATATACTCGTGCATTTCGCGCCAGCCGGCATACACCTGCGCCTTATCTGCGTCGGGGTTACGGTTGTAACACTCCTCCAGCGAACGGCCGGTCTGGCGGCAGGACGCACCTATCGCCTTGTTGGACTCGGCAGCCAGCCCGCTGACATTCATGACCCAATTGCAACCGGTGAGCAACACCAGCATGGGCAGTAACAGATAAGCCCGCATTCAGTATCCTTATGCAATAGTGCGCAAATCCAGCACCGTGGTTTCACCACTGCGGCCACGGCTGGCGCTACCCAGCCAGTACAGCATGTGCGGCATCAGGTCGGCCAGGTTGCCGCGCTCGCTCTTGGCTTCACCCGGGTGGGTGCGCGTGCGCTGCGGCGAGTTGACCGGGCCGGGCACCAGCAGGTTTACCCGCAGGTTCGGGTACGCATCCCACTCGGACGCGGCCACCTGCATCAGGTAGCCCACACCGGCCTTGGACGCGCCAAATGCGCCCCAGAACGGCCCCGCCTGCTGGCCGTGGGTTTCACCGACAAATACCACACTGGCGTCGGCGGCGGCAGTAAGCAGCGGCATGCAGGCACGGGTCAGCGCAAACGGTGCGACCGTGTTGATGCGGTACTGGTTCATCCATTCGTCGATACGCTGGTCTACCAGCGGCGACAGCGCGTAAAAATGCGCGGCACAGTGCACGATGCCATCCAGGCGGCCTACCGCGTGCTTGATCTGGTAGGCCATGGTGTTGAAGTCGTCATCGCTGGCCTTGAGCAAATCCAGCGGGATGGCTACCGGCTCGGGGCCGCCTGCCGCCACGATGTCGTCGTATACCTTTTCCAGGCCTTTCACACTGCGCGCCAGCAGTACCACGGTGGCACCGTGGGCGGCGGCGGCCAGCGCCGTTTCGCGGCCTATGCCCTGGGTAGCACCGGTGACCAGCACCACACGGCCGGCCAGATAATCTTTTTCAAACGTTTGCGTCATTCTTTTTAGTCCAGTCCTGCATGAGGGTTCGGGCGGCCGTGACGCCACTGCGCACAGCCCCTTCCAGTGTGGCCGGGTAGTCGGCACACAGCCAGTCGCCCGCGAGATAGGCGGATTCTACGCCAAGTCGCACCGCCGGGCGCGCCAGGCTCACGTTGGCCGCAAAGGTGGCGCGCTGCTCGGTGATCTGCCAGCTGGCTTGCAACGGCGGCAAATCCGGCACATGGCGCTGCATTTCACCCAGCACCGCGGCCAGCAGCGCGTCGCGCCCCAGCGTGGCGTGCGGGCCGTCGGCACTGATTACCACCGATACCAGCCCCGGCTCGCCGCTTAATGCCTGGCGGTCGAACCACCACTGGCCCACGCCTCTGGCCTGGCCGGTCATCACGGCGGGCAGCCGCACCCTGCCCTCAAACTGCAGGTACAGGGTAGTTATCGGCTGGTATTGCCACGCCTTGAGCAGCGCGGTCAGCGGCGCATGATCCAGCAAGGCGGCGGCGTGGTACGGCGCGACCGCCACCACCACCGCGTCAAAAAACTCGCCGTCCACGCGCCAGCCACCGTTGTCGGGCTGCAGCGCGGCCACACGCTGCCCCAGCCGGGTAGCCACGCCTTGTGCGGCCAACCATTGCAGCGCGGGGTCGACAAACAGCGTAGAGAGATCCACACGCGGCAGCAGCAGCTGGCTGTCACGCGCCGAGGGGGCACCCAGGCTATCGCGCAGCACATTGGCCAGCAGCTGCATGGAAGCCTGCGCCGGGGGCGTGTTGAGCGTGGCCAGAATCAGCGGCTGCCAGAAGCGCTGCAGCAGCGCCTCGCTCTGGCCGTGCGCGGCCAACCATGCCTGCGCCGGCGCATCTTGCCCGATTTGCCAGCGCTGCCACCTGAGCCAGGTCAACAGCCGTGCCAGCGCCAGCTTGTCGCGCCAGCGCAAGCCACGGGCGGTAGCCAGGCCCGCCAGCAGGTGCAGCGGCGCCGGCCAGGCCGGGCAGCGCATGGCCATGCCGTCTACCTGCTGCCAGGCCAGCGGCTGTGCGGCCAACTGTGCGTCCACGGCCACACCCACAGTGCGCATCAGCCGCAAGCATTCGCGGTAGGCGCCAATCAGGATGTGCTGGCCGTTATCCAGTGCCATGCCGCCCAGCGGCACGCGCCGTGCACGCCCGCCAGCGGCTTTGCCGGCCTCGTACAGCACCACGCGGGCAGCGGGCGCCAGCTCGATGGCGGCAGCCAGCCCGGCCCAGCCGGCACCGATAATGGCAACGCGTGGGGTCAAGGCTTGTAGCCGAAGGTGGCGGTTTTCCACGCCAGCCACAGCTTGCGGCCGGGCGAGAGCGACAGGCGCTGGTTCAGCACCTTGCGCGGGCCGTCCAGCTCGATTTCGTCCAGCGTGGCGCGGTAGATGGCCGCCATCACCAGGCCGATGCGTTGTGCTTTGCGGTCGGCCGCCGGCAGCAGCTGCCAGGCTTTCTGGTAGCTTTCGCGCGCGCGCTGGATCTGGAAGCGCATCAGCGCGTCAAACTCTGGCGATTCTTTGTACGCCATGATGTCGGCTGCCGGCACGCCAAAGCGCTGCAGGTCTTCCACCGGCAGGTACAGGCGGCCACGGCGCGCGTCTTCGCCTACATCGCGGATGATATTGGTCAGCTGGAACGCCAGCCCCAGCTCGTGCGCGTATTTCAGCGTGGCGCGGTCGGTGTAGCCGAAAATCTGCGCCGACAGCTGCCCCACGACGCCGGCCACGCGGTGGCAGTACAGCTGCAGGTCGCTATAGCGGCTGTAGCGCGGCACGTCCAGGTCCATCTGCATGCCGTCGATGATCTCGGCCAGCCAGGCTTGCGGCAGGTCGAACGCTGCCACATGCGGCTTCAGCGCCTGCATCACCGGGTGCGTGGGCGTGCCCTCGTACAGCGCCGCCAGCTCGGTGCGCCACCACGCCAGCGTGGTACGCGCCACGTTGTCGTCGTGAATCTCGTCTACCACGTCGTCCACCTCGCGGCAAAACGCGTACAGCGCCACCATGGCGTCGCGCTTGTCGGCCGGCAGGTAGCGAAAGCTGCTATAGAAGCTGGAGCCGCTCTTGGCGGCTTTGTCTTCGCAATATTGTTGGGGGGTCACGCCCGCCTCCTCTTTTTGCTGTACGGCGCGCTAAACGCCTTCCAGATAATGTACAGCCAGTCTTTCCACACCAGCACCGGGCGCTGTGTCAGCACATCGCCACGGGCGTCGTGAATCTTTTTCAGTATGCGCTCGCCACCCAGCACAATCATGCGCAGCTCCAGCCCCAGGCGGCCTTGCAGCTTCAGCGCCAGCGGCGAGCCGGCTTCCAGCATGGCCAGCGCACGTTTTACTTCTTTATCCATCAGCATGGGCCACACGCCGCCGGCATCACGCGCAGCGATCTGTGCCTCGCTGATGCGAAAACGCGCCAGGTCTTCCTGCGGGATATACACGCGGCCTTTGTCCCAATCCACTGCCACATCCTGCCAGAAGTTGATCAGCTGCAGCGCGGTGCAAATGCCGTCCGACATGGCCACGCTGCGCGGGTCGTGCTCGCCGTACAGGTGCAGCATCAGCCGCCCCACCGGGTTGGCCGAACGGCGGCAGTAGTCCACCAGCTCGGCAAAGTTCTGGTAGCGCGTTTTTTCCACGTCCTGGCTAAACGCCGACAGCAAATCGTAAAACGGTGCCAGCGGCAGCTTGTATTCGGCTATCACCACCGCCAGGCGCTGCATCAGCGCCGTCTGCGGTGCCTGCCCGGCCTCGATACGGCCCAGCTCGTCGCGCAGCGCCTGCAGTGCGGCCAACCTTTCTGCCGGCTGCGCATCGCCCTCGTCGGCCAGGTCGTCAGCGTAGCGGGCAAAGTGGTAGATGGCGTGCACCGCCCGGCGCATGCGCCGTGGCAGCAGGATGGAACCCACCGGAAAGTTTTCGTAATGCCCTACCGACATGGCACGCACCTGGCAGAATCAAAGCGCGCATTATAAAGGCAAGTAGGCAGCAAACCGCAGCACCGGCCATTTAACGAAAAAAATGCAGCACAGCGCTTGACACGCCCAAAACGGGCGTCTATTATGCGCCCCACGTTGTGACCAACACACAACGCGGTAACGCCTCAGTGGGGGTATAGCTCAGTTGGGAGAGCGCTTGCATGGCATGCAAGAGGTCAGCGGTTCGATCCCGCTTACCTCCACCACAAACAGAAAAAAATCTGCCGCATGGCGGGTTTGATGGATAAGTCCCCATCGTCTAGAGGCCTAGGACATCGCCCTTTCACGGCGGTAACCGGGGTTCGAATCCCCGTGGGGACGCCAAGACAAAAGCCCGTTGCGCAAGCAGCGGGCTTTTTGCATGGTGCACCACACCGCCCCTCCTGGGCAAAACCCGCCTCACCCGCCCCGTTACCAGCCACGCGGGCAATTCACCCCTTTTAGCAGGCGCGCATGCTCGCCACTCGCTTTGAGCCGCTGCAAACCCCGGTTGAAATCCGCCAGCAAGGCCGCGCTACCCGGCAACACCCGTGGCAATAGCAAGTGGGTAGTGAACTGATCGGTCAGCAAGCGCGGGTGAACATGCAGCTTCTCCGCCTGCGCCATCGTAAAGTGCCTGGCCAGCAAATAGCACGCCACATTGCGCTCTATCGGCACCACATCCACCCGCCGCGCCAGCAGCTTGCGCAAGGCCAGCGCGTCATCCGGCGTGGCATCCCCCTGCAGCCGCCCCTGGTGCAGCAGCTGCCATAGCTCGGGGGTGTAGGTGTAATTGGCAATCGTCGCCAGGCGGTAAGGCTGCAGGTCTGGCAGCACCTTCCAGTCAAAGCGCATGTCACGACGGTGAACAAACACCCACTGCTCGACCAGCACGGTATCACTACTCAGAAAGCGGGCATTACGCTCGGCGTTGTACCCCCAGTACGCCGAGGCATCCCAGCGGCCGCTGGCGGTTTCCTCCAGCGCCCGCGTCCAGGGCATGAAATGGTATTCCACCGAATGGCCCGCCAGCGCAAAGGCACGGCGCACAATCTGCAACGCCACCCCTTGGTCCGGTCGCTCCTGCGTGGCGTAGGGTGGCAGCTCGCCGGTAGCAATACGCAAGGCCAGGCCGTGCGCGCACGGCAATAGCAGCAGCAAGCATAAAAGCACCGGTTTGAACATGGCGTATCCCGAATGGCATCCAGCGCCATCATATCGAAATTTTGCACAGGTCATCACGCCAGCGGGCTGAATACCACGAAAAATACGCAGCGGGCGGGGTAGCGGCTGGCCGCAACAGCGTGACCGAATGCGGCCAACCTTTCATGGGGATGGGGTGCGTAGCGGGGCTAAGGCGCTGGCGCGACAGAAGATCGCATTCGAAACAATACTGCGCGCTAGAGGCCCAGGACATCGCCCTTTCACGGCGGTAACCGGGGTGCGAATCCCCGTGGAGGCGCCAAGACAAAAGCCCGTTGCGCAAGCAGCGGGCTTTTTGTTTGTTAGCCACAGCCAGGCATTCACCCAGCAGCACCCGCCTCACACCCACCTGCCTTACTCCACCCAGGCCTCGCACACCGGCTCCCGTCATTCACACCACACCAATCCGGCGGATACCTACCCGCAGCCACATAACGATGGAAAGACGACATGCATTGCCCAGCAACTTGTGAGTTCACACTCTCGCCGGGCTAGTATAGTGAGAATCCCGAAGGGCGGCCGGCTGCGGGTCCAGCCGTTTTAATGAAGGAATTGGTCATGGTTGAGCTTACAGACGATGAGGCACGCTTCAAAACGCTTCTGCAACGCCCCTACATTGCGTGGCCTACGATCATGCTGGCAGTAGCCGGGTTACTGGTCTATGTATTGGCCATTACCGCACAGCACTATGGCCTGATCCCCGCCTGGCTGGCAGTGGCCTGCACGTCGATAGCGGCATTCTGGTTTTTCACCGTTTTTCATGATGCCTCCCACAACAGCCTGAGCCAAAACAAAAACATCAACGATTGGCTGGGGCGCTTGGCCGTCTGCTTCTTGATCATGCTCCCCTTGTATAGTGCCAATCGATTTATCCATATGCAGCACCACCGTTTTACCAACGAGGCGGACGACCTGGATCCTGACACCTGGGCTGTGGGTGGACCACGCTGGCAAATCCCCCTGCGCTGGATGGTGCAAGACATTCGTTATTACACTTACTACATTCCCAAGATGTCGCAACGTCCGCGTGCGGAGCTGGTGGAAAGCGCCTGGGCGATTGTTTTCTTCCTCGTTACCGTGGGCGGCCTGGTGGCTGCAGGGTTTGGCTGGGAAGTGCTGCTGTACTGGTTTCTGCCCGGACGCATCGCCATTGTGATGCTGGTGCTGACCTTTAGCGTTCTGCCCCATGTGCCGCATGAAGTCACGCAAAAAGACGACAAATACCGCGCCACCAATGTGCGCGTGGGTTACGAGTGGCTGCTGTCTCCCTTATTGCTGAACCAAAACTACCATTTGGTACATCACCTCTACCCCACCGTGCCGTTTTACCGCTACCTGGCAGTGTGGCGGGCGAAAGAGCGCTTTCACCGGGCACAAAACCCCATGCTCTTGCAGGCATTTTCCAATCAAGAAATTGTGTCCAGCCAGAAAATCACCAGCTAAAACGCCACCGAAAGGTGGCTTTTTTTGGGCAGGGGTTCAGGCCGGGGTGGCATTCCTTAAGCTCACGCCCATTAATGCCACTGGCAAAGACACTTGACAGTGAGGGGCGTTATGAGCCGGATTGGGTCTTCAATCACCCATGCATCCGGCTATCGGCGCCACGCCCTGTGACCCAAGTCGCGGAACGTGTCGCTTTGCATCCGCCGGATTAAGGGGTCGCGCGGCAAGCGGGCATAAATCGGGTGCACCAAAGCCTCAACACGCCACGCCAGGCGAGCCTGCGGGACTGCGTGTTTTCCCTTTCTTTGGGTACTTTCTTTTGGCGACACAAAAGAAAGCACCCCGCCGCCACGCGGAAAGCGGCAGGCACATACGCCGCGCAGCGGCACCACAAAACAAAAAAGGTTGGCCGCCATACCGTGACGGCATGCGGCCAACCTTTCAATTTTTCGTGCGATCACATAGTAGGTCTTGAATCCGCTGCGCGGATGATAGTTACAGCCGGTTCCGCCCGGCAGGCAGGAAGGGGGCGGGTCGCCGCCCCCTTTCTATCGCTGAGCGAATCAAAGATTCGCACGCAGACCCCTCGCCCCCGCGGTCCGCGAAACCCCGGCAAAAAGCCCACCGCAAGGCGCTGCCCAAGGGGGCATGGGTCGCAACACAAGATTGGCCGCAGCAACGTAAATGTTTGCGGCCAACCTTTCATTTTGTTGGCAGGAAAAACCTCGGAGTTTTACCCACCCTACGCCCAGACAACACCATACCGGCGCCGCCCTATCCCGTTGGCGCGAGCCGGGTCAAACGGTTTGCCCCAGGATTGTGCTGAGCGAATCGAAGATTCGCACGCGCAAGACGCCGATTTGTCTGAGTTCCGAGCCGTTAGCGAGGGACGAGTTCGGCGGCGCCTGGGGCGGGCCGTTTGGCGCGGGGTTTCGAGCAGCCCCGGGTCGCCTTTTCTTTGGGTACTTTCTTTTGGCGACGCAAAAGAAAGTATCCCGCCGCCGCGCGGAAAGCGGCAGAAAATCACGCCGCGCAGCGGCATCACAAGACAAAAGGTTGGCCGCAATACCGTGACGGCATGCGGCCAACTTTGCGGGGCACGGTAAACGTTGAGCTTCATTTCACTCAGCCCAACCTACAGGCTACACGCTTAATTCATAGGAAGGATGGGCTTTGTATCCGCTTCGCGGATGATGATTACAGCCGGTTCCGCCCGGCAGGCAGGAAGGGGGCGGGTCGCCGCCCCCTTTCATCCCCCTCGCCCCCGCGGTCCGCGAAACCCCGGCAAAAAGCCCACCGCAAGGCGCTGCCGAACTCGCCCTACGCTAACGGCTCCGGGCTCAAACAAATCGGCCGCTTAAAACCTTGCGGCAGACTTTTTACCGGCGCTCCCCAAGGGGGCATGGGTCGTAGCACAAAGTTGGCCGCAGTAACGTAAATGTTTGCGGCCAACCTTTTAAGGCTACAAAAGCATTCAAGACCCAAAGCACACAAACCAGTCAATTAATAGAACCGCACCGGCGCCGCCCTATCCCGTTGGCGCGAGCCGGGTCAAACGGTTTGCCCCAGGTTTTAAGACGCCGATTTGTCTGAGTCCCGAGCCGTTAGCGAGGGACGAGTTCGGCGGTGCCTGGGGCGGGCCGTTTGGCACGGGGTTTCGAGCAGCCCCGGGTCGTCTTTTCTTTGGGTACTTTCTTTTGGCGACGCAAAAGAAAGTATCCCGCCGCCGCGCGGAAAGCGGCATGCCAATACGCCGCGCAGCGGCACACAAAATAAAAAGGTTGGCCGCAATACCGTGACGGCATGCGGCCAACCTTGCAGGGCGCGGTAAACGTTGGGCTTCATTTCATTCAGCCCAACCTACGAGCTTTTTACCGGCGCTCCCCAAGGGGGCATGGGTCGCAGCACAAGGTTGGCCGCAGTATCGTAAATGTTTGCGGCCAACCTTTCATTTTATTGGCAGGAAAAACCTCGGAGTTTTACCCACCCTACGCCCAGACAACACCATACCGACGCCGCCCTATCCCGTTGGCGCGAGCCGGGTCAAACGGTTTGCCCCAGGTTTTAAGACGCCGATTTGTTTGAGTCCCGAGCCGTTAGCGAGGGACGAGTTCGGCGACGCCTGGGGCGGGCCGTTTGGCACGGGGTTTCGAGCAGCCCCGGGTCGCCTTTTCTTTGGGTACTTTCTTTTGGCGACGCAAAAGAAAGTATCCCGCCGCCGCGCGGAAAGCGGCATGCCAATACGCCGCGCAGCGGCACACAAGACAAAAAGGTTGGCCGCAACACCGTGACGGCATGCGGCCAACCTTGCGGGGCGCGGTGAACGTTGGGCTTCATTTCATTCAGCCCAACCTACGGGCTATAAAATATTATCAGGCAACAAAACCTCCTCCACACGCTTTGCTATCACCATAAATCGCTTAGCACGTGAAATACCTCGCCCGGAAGGATATTTCCTCTTCAAAAGCTCACAAAATTCACTATTTTTCAACAACAAAACCAAGAGAATATCAGAAGTACTTCCATTAACCTTTGTCGAAATATCTTGCTCAGTCAACTTACCCCCCACACGAGCAACCAAATCCAACGCCTCAGAATAAGAGCTTTGCTCATTATAATTAATTGCCTGCTTTACTTTTGAAAGCGTATTCAAATTCAAATCATTCACACAGATAGAATACACCTGACCAGAATATTCAGAAAAGTTACTTGCAGATGGAAAAATACTATTCATTTTTACAACAAAATCATATTCATCAGCAAACTTACCATCTTCTTTTGACTGCCTTGCAGAAGTCATATCAAGCAGCTGATTAATAATAATATCACCGGATTCTGCCAAATGCCCCATTGCATCCAATAGGCTATTTTCAGCAGGGGAAATCTCCCCAGAAAGTGGCTTATACCTAATATCGTGCTCAACTTCATTGAAGACATGTGCCAACAAACTGCAAACCTGTATTTCGCACGAAACATCACGCAAGTTGAAATTAGTATCAACACAATACTGATCAGTCAGTCGAACTTGGCAGTGCGTCGCCCTATAAAATCCATGTGCCTTTATATCGGGCACAACGGTTTCAGAGCCAACCCCTCGGAAGTACTCCAATATTTTATCTACAACCTTAACTCTATCCGATTCAACATAAGTCAGCACTCTGACGCCAGAAAAATCTTTTATTTTACCGAAAACGCCATCCACAGAAGAAAGCTCAATTCCATGCTCATTATTATCCATATACTTAATTAGTTTCTTTTTAAGTCTTTCTGGATTTTTAGCACGCCATTGAACTGTGCCTCTTAAAGCATGATCATCAAGTATCTGCCTGACAATAGTTGCCGTTACCTCTGCCATCTTGTGGTACCGATCGTACTCGCGAAGATAACGAGCTACCGCGTCATCGATAACTTCCATAGTTAATGCCATATACAAAACCCCCGTCACCTTTCGATGACGGGGGTTTTATCACAGATGACAACGCGCTATCAAGCCAACTTGACCAGCTGCGCCTTCACCTTCTCCAGCTTGTCATTCAGCTCCGCCAGCTGCGCCTTGTCGCGCTCTACCAGATGCGCCGGGGCTTTATCGATATAGCCCGGCTTCTCCAGCTTGGCCGTCAGCTTGGCCAGCTCCGCTTCCACCTTGCCCTGCTCTTTGGTGAGGCGGGCGGTTTCGGCGGCTTTGTCCACTTCCACCTTCAGCATCAGGCGGGCGTTGCCCGACATGGCTACCGGTGCGTCGTCGGCTGGCAGGGCGGCTACGATGCTGCCTTCGGTCAGGCGGGCCAGCAGCTTCAGGTAGGGCACGAAGTCGGCGATGCTGGCGTCGGCGGTTTCGATGAACAGCGGCGCTTTTACCGCCGGGCCGATGCCCATTTCACCGCGCAGGTTACGCACGGCGTTGACCATGTCCTTGAAGGCGTCCATGCGCGCGTTGGCCGCGGCATTGATCTTCTCGGGCACGGCTACCGGCCACTGCGCCAGCATGATGCTGTCGGTGTGCTTGGCGTTGGCCAGCGGGGCCACGGTTTGCCACAGCTCTTCGGTGATGAACGGCATCAGCGGGTGGGTAAGGCGCAGGGCCACTTCCAGCACGCGCACGATGGTGCGGCGGGTGGCACGCTGCTGCGCGTCGTTACCGGTTTGCAGCTGTACTTTGGCCAGCTCTACGTACCAGTCGCAGTACTCGTTCCAGATGAATTCGTAGATGATCTGGGCGGCCAGGTCGAAGCGGTAGGTTTCCAGCGCGTTGGTCACGTCGGCTTCGGCTTGCTGCAGGCGGCCGATGATCCACTGGTCAACAAAGCTGTATTCCAGCGGCAGGGTTTCGTCCTGGCCGCAGTCTTTGCCTTCCACGTTCATCATCACGAAGCGGGTGGCGTTCCACAGCTTGTTGCAGAAGTTGCGGTAGCCTTCGGCGCGTTTGAAGTCGAAGTTGACCGAGCGGCCCAAGGTGGCGTAGCTGGCCATGGTGAAGCGCAGCGCGTCGGTGCCGTAGGCCGGGATGCCGTCCGGGAACAGCTTTTCGGTGGCTTTGGCGATGGCCGGGGCTTTTTCGGGGCGGCGCAGGCCGGTGGTGCGTTTTTCTACCAGCGGGGCCAGGGCGATGCCGTCGATCAGGTCGACCGGGTCGATGACGTTGCCTTCCGACTTGGACATCTTCTTGCCTTCGTGGTCGCGCACCATGCCGTGGATGTAAACGTCACGGAACGGTACTTTGCCGGTGAAGTGCTTGGTCATCATGATCATCCGGGCAACCCAGAAGAAGATGATTTCGTAGCCGGTGACCAGCACGTTGCTGGTAACGAAGGCTTTAAGGTCTGGCGTGTCTTGCGGCCAACCCAGGGTGGAGAACGGCACCAGGGCGGAGCTGAACCAGGTGTCCAGTACATCCTGTTCGCGGCGCAGGGTTTTGCCCGGCGCTTTGGCCTGGGCTTCGGCTTCGGTGCGGCCAACGTAGATGTTGCCGTCTTCGTCGTACCAGGCCGGGATCTGGTGGCCCCACCACAGCTGGCGGCTGATGCACCAGTCCTGGATGTTGTTCATCCACTGGTTGTAGGTGTTGACCCAGTTTTCCGGGATGAAGCGCACTTCGCCACTGGCCACGGCGTCGATGGCTTTTTGTGCGATGGACTGGCCGGTGGCGTCGCCCTCGCCTACTTTGCTCATGGCGACGAACCACTGGTCGGTGAGCAGCGGCTCGATCACGGTACCGGTACGGTCGCCGCGCGGCACCATCAGCTTGTGCGGTTTGGTTTCCAGCAGCAGGCCCTGGGCGTCCAGGTCTTTGAGCATGGCTTTGCGCGCGTCGGCGGTGGACAGGCCGGCGTAGGCGGCCGGCAGCTCGATGCTGCCTTGGGCGCTGCCGTCAAAGCCGAATACTTGCGCTTTAGCCAGGATGGTGGCGTCCAGGCTCATCACGTTGATGAGCTGGGTGCTGTGGCGTTTGCCGACTTCGTAGTCGTTGAAGTCGTGGGCCGGGGTGATCTTGACGAAGCCGGTGCCGAATTCTTTATCAACGTACTCGTCGGCAATCACCGGAATCTGGCGGCCGGTAAGCGGCAGCTCGACCAGCTTGCCGACCAGGTGGGCAAAGCGCTCGTCGGTGGGGTTTACCGCTACGGCCACGTCGCCCAGCAGGGTTTCCGGGCGGGTGGTGGCCACGGTGATGCTTTCATCGCTACCCACTACCGGGTATTTGATGTGCCACATGTGGCCGTCTTCTTCCTCGGAAACCACTTCGAGGTCGGAGATGGCGGTGCCCAGCTTGGCGTCCCAGTTGGACAGGCGCTTGCCACGGTAGATCAGGCCTTGCTCGAACAGGCGCACGAACACTTCGGTGACCACGTCGGCGCGTACGTCATCCATGGTGAAGTATTCACGGCCCCAGTCTACCGAGCAGCCAACACGGCGCATCTGGCTGGTGATGGTGCCGCCGGACTTTTCTTTCCATTCCCATACCTTGGCGGTAAAGGCGTCGCGGCCCAGGTCGAAGCGGCTGATGCCTTGCTCGGCCAGCTGGCGCTCTACCACGATCTGGGTGGCGATACCGGCGTGGTCGGTACCCGGAATCCACACCGTGTTGTCGCCCTTCATGCGGTAGTAACGCGTGAGGCCATCCATGATGGTCTGGTTGAAGGCGTGGCCCATGTGCAGCGTGCCGGTCACGTTGGGCGGTGGCAGCTGGATGGCAAAGGACGGCTTGGTGGTATCCATGTGCGGCTTGAAGTAGCCGGACTGTTCCCATTGATCGTACCAGCGACGTTCGATGTCGCCCGGCTCGTAGCTTTTGGCAAGTTCCATGGTCATGGTGTGAATTCGGTCTGAGTGAGGCAAAAATGGCTGAAATTATAAACCGATCTGCTGCACTGCGTCCCGCTTGCTGCCATGAAGCTTTATCAGATAACACGTTGGCCGCGACAATCTTCACAAAAGCCATGTATATATGACTAAGCAACACTGTTTTTTACATGGCCCGCCACCTGGCGGCTGTAACCTAGCCCAGACCCGAATACCATGTCCAGCAACAAGATTCTACTGGTAGAGGACAACACCTCTGTCTTGCGCACCATGCAGCGCATCATCGAAAACGATGGCTTTGCGGTGGTATGCGCCACCACTCTGCGCGAGGTGGAAGCCATTCTTGCCCAGAACGAGCATAGCTTCATGGCTTGCGTGCTGGACTATTGTCTGCCCGATGCCCCGGACGGCGAAACGCTACCGGTAGTGCTGGCCAAAAAAATCCCCACCATTGTGCTGACGGCGCGCAGCGATATGGAAACGCGGGAAAAGGTGTTGCTGCAGCCGGTGGTGGACTACGTGCCCAAAGACACGCCCGCTGCGTTTGAATACACCATCAAGATGATACGCCGCATCCACCACAACCCCGGCATACGGGTGCTGGTGGTGGATGATTCGGTCACCATACGCAGCTATCTGCGCCAGCTGCTGCGCCGCCACCTGTACGAAGTGCTGGAAGCCCCCGAGGCCGACACGGCGCTGCGCATGCTGCGTGACGACCCGACTATCCGCCTGGTGCTGTCCGACCATGACATGCCCGGCAAGAACGGCGTAACCATGGTCAGCGAGATCCGCCGCTTTCGCAGCCATGAGGAGCTGGCGATCATCGGTATTTCCGGCAGCCAGGACCCGGCCATGACCGCGCGCTTCATCAAGGCCGGCGCCGATGACTACTTGAACAAGCCGTTTAACCACGAAGAGTTTTTCTGCCGCGTAACGCGTAACGTGGAATTCGTGGAAAACTTGCGCGCCCTGTCGCGCGCCGCGCGCGAAGACCCGCTGACCGGCCTGCCCAACCGCCGCTATTTCTTTGAAAATGTGCTGAAGCAAACGCAGCCGTTTGGCGTGGCGATGGTGGATATCGACCACTTCAAGCGCATCAACGACCGCTACGGCCACGACATAGGCGACCTGGCGCTGAAACTGGTGGCAGACCTGCTGCGCGACCAGTTCCCCGGCAAGCACATTGCGCGCTTTGGCGGCGAAGAGTTTGTCATCCTGATGCAAGCCCGCAGCGAGCAAGACATGATGGCCGCCATGGAAGCGTTTCGCACCAGCGTCGCCGAAGCGGTGTTCCCCACCAGCCAGGGCGATTTGCAGTTTACGCTGAGCATAGGCGTCGCCGCCGGCCTGCCGGATGTCAGCGCCCTGCTGAAACTGGCAGACGAGCGCCTGTACATGGCCAAGAGCCGCGGGCGCAACCAGGTGTGTACCGGCTAGCTACGCAGAGACCGCCAGCGTTTGAGCCGGCTAGCTGATGGCTTACAAGAAACCCCCCGCTTGCCTGACAAGCGGGGGGTTTCTTTTGGCACCCATGCCGGCACGGCCAGCGCTGTTTTGATGCAGGCCAGCCTACGCCGCCTTGTTCAGCACCCAGTCCAGCCAGCGCGTAGGCAGCAGGCGCTTGAGGTACCAGAACACATGGGTGGGCGTGGTCACACGGTAGCGCGCCGCCGGCCGCGCTGCGGCCAACGCTTGCTCTACCTTGGCCAGCACGGCGGTGCCCGGCAGCGTAAACGGCGCGGCGTGGCCTTCTTTCTTCAGCCGCTGCAGCTGCTTTTCGTAGCTATCGCGGTGCACGCTGCCCTGGATATCCACGTTTTGCAGGAATTTTTGCAGCGCATTGGGGCGGAAGCGGCTTTCAATCGGGCCGGGCTCGATCAGGCTGACAAAAATGCCGCTGCCGGCCAGCTCCAGCCGCAGGGTGTCGCACAGGCCTTCCATGGCGTATTTGCTGGCGTTATAGGCACCGCGGTATTTCATGGCGGCAAAGCCCAGCACCGAGCTATTGAACAGTATGCGGCCATGGCCCTGGCGGCGCATCACCGGCAGCACGGCGTTCATCAGCTCCCAGGCGCCAAACAGGTTGGTTTCAAACTGCTCGCGCATGGCCTGGCGGCTGATGTCCTCTACCGCACCAGGCTGGCCGTAGCCGGCATTATTGAACAGGGCGTGCAGCGTGCCACCAGTGCGCTGCAACACGTCGGCCAGTGCCGTGCGTATGCTGTGGCTGTCGTCCACATCAAGCTGCAGGGCATCGGCAAAACCCTGCGCCTGCAAGCTGGCCACGTCTTCGGCACAACGAGCGGTGGCAAACACGCGCCAGCCCTGCTGCTGCAGGCCGCGCGCTACGTCCAGGCCTATGCCGCTGGAGCAGCCGGTAATCAGGATGTTTTTTTGTGTCATCGGTTGAACCAGTTAAAAGACATGCCTGTCAAACTGCCGCATATGTAACAATGTGTACATCGCGCCGGGCAGTACGTTGACCAACAAAACCGGCATATAATAACAAAACCTCACGACAGCCTTCATTCAAGGAGTATTCAACATAATGGAACAGGCCCTCCCCTCTATCGGATCGCCTTTCTTCTATACGGTGTTCTTCGTGGCCGTACTGATCATGATCGTCATCGACATGGTGGCGCTCAAGCAAAGCGGCTCGCATAAAGTATCCATCAAGGAAGCAGCTAGCTGGTCAGCTGTATGGGTAGCCGTAGCCTGCGCCTTTGGCGGCTGGCTGTGGTGGACACTGGCAACCGACCCCGCCTATGGCGAGGCGATAGCCAACCAGAAAACCCTGGAGTTTTTTACCGGCTACGTGATTGAAAAATCGCTGGCGGTAGACAACATCTTTGTGTTCCTGATGATCTTTGCCTTCTTCAAGGTGCCTGCAGAGTTTCAGCGCCGCGTGCTGCTGTACGGTGTATTCGGTGCCATCATCCTGCGTACCATCATGGTGTTCCTGGGCGCGGCGCTGGTGAAAGAGTTCAGCTGGATCCTGTACGTGTTCGGTGCTTTCCTGCTGTTTACCGGCCTGAAAATGATGATGCCGGAAAAAGAGGAAAAAGAAGACCTGGCCAACAATGGCTTGCTGAAGTTCCTGCGCAAGCACATCCGCATGACTGACGAATACCACGGCGAAGCGTTTTTCGTGATGAAAAACGGCATGCGCTATGCCACACCGATGTTCCTGGTACTGGTGTTTGTCGAGCTGTCGGACGTGGTATTTGCGGTGGATAGCATCCCGGCGATCTTTGCCGTCACCATGGACCCGTTCATTGTGCTGACGTCCAACATCTTCGCCATTCTGGGCCTGCGCGCCATGTTCTTCCTGCTGGCAGATGTAGCCGACCGCTTCCACCTGCTGCGCTACGGCCTGGCCATTGTGCTGTCGTTCATCGGGGTGAAGCTGCTGATCCTGAAGTTCGTGCACATCCCGGTAGCCATCTCGCTGGGCGTGGTGTTCGTGGTGATTATTGGCTCGGTGATTGCCTCGCTGATGTTCCCGAAAAAAGCCGCCTAAGCGCGCACACCTGGCCTGCCGCCCCGCTGCAGGCCAGCGAACAAACCCCCTTCTGCCTGGCAAAGGGGGTTTGTTTTGCCTGCACCCGCTGCCACAACAGCATGCTGGCGGCTTTGTTGCCGCTTTGTTGCGCAGCGGAAAACCCCTACAATGGCGGCCAACCGTTATAGATGCAGAAGGACACGCGCCATGGCCAAAACCACCAAAGCCCAAGCCAGTTTCGAAAGCGCACTGGCGCAGCTGGAGGACATTATCCAGGCGATGGAAGGCGGCGACCTGCCGCTGGATACCGCCCTGACGTCATATAAGCAGGGCATAGAACTGATCAAGTTCTGCCAGGGCAAGCTGGCAGACGCCGAACAACAGCTGCGCGTGCTGGAAAACGACGAACTCAAGCCGCTGGACCTGACCGATGGCCAATAACACCTTTACCGGCTGGATGACCCACACCCAGCAAACCGTAGAAAGCACGCTGGAAGCGCTGCTGCCCAACGCAGCCCGCGCCCCGCAGGTGCTGCACGACGCCATGCGCTACAGCACCCTGCAAGGCGGCAAGCGCGTGCGCCCGCTGCTGGCGTTTGCCGCAGGCGAGCTTAGCGGCGCCGATGCGGCCAACGTGGCCCGTGTCGCCTGTGCGGTGGAGATGATCCATGCCTACTCGCTGGTACACGACGACATGCCGTGCATGGACAACGACGTGCTGCGCCGCGGCAAGCCCACCTGCCACGTGCAGTACGACGACGCCACCGCCCTGCTGGTAGGCGATGCCCTGCAAACGCTGGCCTTCGACGTGCTGGCCACCCCGCTACCCGGTGTAGACGCCACGCGCCAGCTGGCCATGGTAAAGCTGCTGGCCCACGCCAGCGGCCATGCCGGTATGGCTGGCGGCCAGGCCATTGACCTGGCCAGCGTCGGCACGGCACTGAACCAGCCAGAGCTGGAATTCATGCACATGCTGAAAACCGGCGCATTGATTCGCGCTGCCGTGCTATTGGGCGCATACTGCGGCCAAGCTTTGACTGAAGCGGAAACAACCGGGCTGGACCACTTTGCCAAGCGCATGGGCCTGGCCTTCCAGGTAGTGGACGATGTGCTGGACTGCGAAGCCGACACCGCCACGCTGGGCAAAACCGCTGGCAAGGATGCGGCCAACGACAAGCCCACCTATGTCAGCCTGATGGGCCTGGGTGAAGCCCGCCAGTTTGCCCGCGACCTGTACGACGACGCGCTGGCCGCACTGGCACCGTTTGGCAGCCGCGCCGACCGCCTGAAACAGCTGGCAGACTACATCGTGGCCCGCTCGTTCTGACCATAACAAAAGCAACATCATGACTACACTGCTCGACACCATACAGAGTCCGGCCGACCTCAGAACCCTGGACCGCAGCAAGCTGCCACAGCTGGCCCGCGAGCTGCGCGATTTCCTGGTGAGCTCGGTTAGCAAAACCGGCGGCCATTTTGCCTCCAATCTGGGCAGCATCGAGCTGACCATTGCCCTGCACTACGTGTTCAATACCCCGGACGACCGGCTGGTATGGGACGTAGGCCACCAGACCTACCCGCACAAGATCCTGACCGGCCGTAAAGACCGCATGGACAGCATGCGCCAGAAAGGCGGCCTGGCGGGCTTCCCCAAGCGTGACGAATCCGAATACGACACCTTTGGCGTGGGCCACTCGTCCACCTCCATCGGTGCTGCGCTGGGCATGGCGGTAGCCGCCAAGCTGCAGAACATCCCGCGCAAGAGCATTGCCATCATCGGTGACGGCTCCATGACCGCCGGCCAGGCCTTCGAGGCGCTGAACAACGCCGGCGCCATGGATACCGACCTGCTGGTGATCCTCAACGACAACGATATGTCGATCTCGCCCAATGTGGGCGCGCTGAACAACTACCTGGCCAAGCTGATGAGCGGCCGCTTTTACGCGGCGGTAAAAGAAGGCAGCAACAAGGTGCTGGGCATCGCCCCGCCGCTGCGCGATATCGCCAGCAAGATGGAAGAACACGTGAAGGGCTTCTTTACCCCCGGCACGCTGTTCGAGGAGTTCGGCTTCAACTATATCGGCCCGATCGATGGCCACGATCTGGACGTACTGGTCGACACGCTCAAGAACATCAAGAGCCTGAAAGGCCCGCAGTTCCTGCACATCGTCACCAAAAAAGGCCAGGGCTACAAGCTGGCCGAAAACGACCCGGTGAAATACCACGGCGTGACCAAGTTCGACCCGGCCTGTGGCCTGGCCGGCAGCAAAGGCGGCGGCAAGCCGCAGTACACGCAGATTTTTGGTGACTGGATCTGCGATATGGCCAAGCTGGACAAACGCCTGGTGGGCATTACCCCGGCCATGCGCGAGGGCTCCGGCTTGGTGCGCTTTGAAAAAGAGCACCCGGACCGCTACTTCGATGTGGCCATTGCCGAGCAGCACGCCGTGACCTTTGCCGCCGGCATGGCCTGTGACGGCCTGAAGCCGGTGGTGGCGATCTACTCCACCTTCCTGCAGCGCGGCTACGACCAGCTGATCCACGACGTGGCCCTGCAAAACCTGCCCGTGGTGTTTGCCATCGACCGCGCCGGCCTGGTGGGCGCCGACGGCCCTACCCATGCGGGCTCGTTCGATTTGTCCTACCTGCGCTGCATCCCCAACATGACGGTGATGGCGCCATCGGACGAGAACGAATGCCGCCAGCTGCTGTATACCGCCTTTAGCCTGGACACCCCCACCGCTGTGCGCTACCCGCGCGGCACCGGCCCGGGTGCCACCATCGAGCAGGCCATGACCGCACTGCCGGTGGGCAAAGGCGTGCTGCGCCGCCAGGGCGCAAGCAAGGTGGCGATTCTGGCCTTTGGCAGCATGGTGCAGCCCGCGCTGGCCGCCGCCGCAGCGCTGGACGCCACCGTGGCCGACATGCGCTTTGTGAAGCCGCTGGACGCCGCGCTGGTGCGCGAGCTGGCCGCCAGCCACAGCCTGGTGGTCACAGTAGAAGAAAACGCCATCATGGGCGGGGCCGGCAGCGGCTGTGCCGAGGTGCTGGCCGCCGCCGGTATCAGCGTGCCGATGTTGCACCTGGGCCTGCCGGATGACTATGTTGAACATGGGGACCCCGCCGTACTGCTGGCCGACTGCGGCCTGGATGCAGCGGGCATCCAGCGCAGTATCGAAGCCCGGTTGGCCGCACACTAACTAGCCAGCCGCTGCCCGACAGGCCTGCTGCCCCGCGCTGCAGGCCTTTTTTCTTGCCCATCGTCTACAGGATAAAACCATGACAAACCTGGACGTACACCACTGGCTGCACCTGGCCAACACCCCTTATGCCGCGCTACCCATGCTGCTGTCCAGCCTGGGTATCGGCCTGCTGATTGGCGTAGAGCGCGAACGCAAGCGCCGCGTGCTGGCCGGCATCCGCACCTTTCCGCTGGTCAGCCTGCTGGGCACCATGCTGGCCATGCTGGCGGCGCAGTCCACCCTGCCCTGGCTGATGCCGGCCGGGCTGCTGGCGGTGGCCATGCTGGGCTTTCTGCCGCTGGGTAACAGCGGCAGCGAAAGCGCGGCCCCCGAGCCGCGCACCACCTCGGTGACTGCGCTGCTGGTGGCGTATACGCTGGGGTTGATGGTGGGGCTGGGCAATACCGAGCTGGCCATTGCGCTGGGCATCATCACCACCGGCCTGCTTTACCTGAAGCCGGAACTGTCCAATTTTTCCAACCAGCTGGAGCGGCAAGACCTGCTGTCGCTGCTGCAGTTTGCCGCGCTCACCTTCATCATCCTGCCGATTTTGCCGAACCAGGGCTTTGGCCCCTACCTGGCGTTTAACCCGCACCGCATCTGGCTGCTGGTAGTGCTGATTGTGGGCGTGGGCCTGGCTGGCTACCTGGCGGTAAAGATTCTGGGCGAACGCGTGGGCGCGCCCGTGCTGGGCATACTGGGCGGGCTGGTATCCACCACGGCCACCAGCCTGGTGTACGCGCGCGAGGCGGCGGCCAACCCGGGTTCGCTGCGGCTGGCCACGCGGGTGATCCTGCTGGCCAATATGGTGCTGTTCGTGCGGCTATCGGTGCTGGCACTGGCCATTGCCCCCACCAGTATTCGCAGCGTAGCCAGCATGATGCTGCCCGCGCTGCTGGCCGGCCTGGCCACCCTGTTTATCCTGGGCAAACGGCAAGCGCAGCAGGAAAACGCCCCCGAGCTCACGCTGAAAAACCCGGCCAAACTCAGCATTGCCCTGGGCTTTGCCGCCATGTTTGCCGTGGTGATGCTGTGCTCGGCCTGGCTGCGCGACCTGTTTGGCGAAAGCGGCCTGTACGTGGTGGCGCTGGTTTCCGGCCTGAACGATGTAGACGCCATCAGCCTCACCGCACTAGAGCTGTTTGGCCAGCAGCAGCTGGCCACCACGCCGCTATTGGTGACGATCGCGCTGGCGGTGTTCAGCAATACCGTGTTCAAGTTCGGGCTGATCGCCAGCATAGGCGGCGCCAGCCTGGCACGGGCCTGCGCCCCAGCGCTGGCCATGTCCATGCTGGGCATGCTGGCGGGGCTGTGGGGCGCTACCTAGCCCGCATGCGGCCAACCTTTGGCAGGCCCACCGGGTAGCAGCCCGGTGGGCCTGCTGCTTTGCGGCACTAATGCGTGACAGATTGCATCGAATCATTTATGTTATACCATAACATTTTTAATCGAATCGCCATCATGCCGCACACTGCCATCCCCGATGTACAAAGCCACCAAGACCTGCGCCACATCCCTATCCGCGAGGTGGGCATCAAGGGCCTGCGCCACCCGCTCAGCCTGCGCCAGGCCGATGGCGTGGTGCAGCATACCGTGGCCGACTGCCAGCTGACGGTAGCGCTGCCGGCCACGCAGAAAGGCACGCATATGTCGCGCTTTGTGGCGCTGCTGCACGAGCAGCACACCCCGCTGGATGGCGCCGGTTTCGAGGCGCTGGTACGCGCCACTGCCATACGGCTGGAAAGCGATAGCGCGCACATCCGCCTGAGCTTTCCGTACTTTCTGGGCAAAACGGCGCCGGCCTCTGGTGTGGCCAGCCTGCTGGACTATCAGGTGTGCCTGGATGGCCGCCTAGCGCACGGCCACTACCAGTACCGGCTGCAGGTAACGGTGCCAGTCACCAGCCTGTGCCCGTGCTCCAAGCAGATTTCGCGCTACGGCGCGCACAATCAGCGCTCGCATATCTGCATCGACGCCGAGGCCGATAATGCGCTAGCGGCGGAAACGCTGATTGCTATCGCCGAGGCCCAGGCGTCGTGCCAGCTGTACGGCCTGCTGAAACGCAGCGACGAAAAAGTCGTTACCGAGCAAGCCTACGACAACCCCAAATTCGTGGAAGACCTGGTGCGCGACGTGGCCGGGGCGCTGCGGCAGCAGCCGCTGGTGCGGCATTTTGTGGTGACATCGGAAAACTTCGAGTCCATCCACAACCACTCGGCCTACGCCCGCATCGACAGCCGCGACCTGGCCTGATGCGCCAGGCTAGGGCTGCAACAAGCCCAGCACAAACGCGGCGGTGGCCTGCGGCTGCTCCATGGGAAACAGATGGCTACCCGGGTGCCAGTGAATCTGCGCGCCAAAGTACTTCTGCATGAAGGTCAGGTCACTGGGGCCGGTGACATCACTGCCCGCGCCGGCCACATAGTGCATGGGCACCTGTAGTTGGCCGCGTAGCTGCCAGTAGTGGTGCGGCAAGGTGCCATAGATATCGTGCTCCACCTGCGGGCGGAACAGCAGGCGCCGCCCGCCCTCGCCATTGTCTTCGGTACCCAGCTCGGCGTAGTCGTGCAACACCTCGGGCGCCCAGCGGGCGAAGGCTGGCTTGCGGGCAAAGTAGTCGTATACCGACGTAACACTGGCCCAGTTGTCACGCCGCTTCAGGGTGCCTGTGCCGCCAGGGGTAACGTTCTGGATAAAGCCCAGGCGCTTCGCCAGCCAAATGCCGAAAGCACGCTGCGGCGACAGCAGCGGCGAATCCAGCAGCACCACGCTGCGAAACAGCTCCGGGGCACGCACAGCCGACAGAAACAGCAACACACCGCCCAGCGAGTGCCCTACCCCATGCACCGGCCCCGCATAGTGCGCGCGCATGTACGCCACCATTTCTTCTACCAGCTGCGGCCAACAGTCTGTCACCGGGTAGCGGGTGTCGTGCCCGCTGCACGGCAGAAAGCCCACCTCATAGCCGGCGTCCTGCCACACGGCATGCAGCTGGCGGTAGATGGGTGCCGGAAAACTGTTGGCGTGGGCAAAGTGAATGGTTTTATGCATATTGTTCTCCTCTGCATCGCATATTAGCGCAAGCAAACACTTGTTTACATGCCAACTGCCCACCCTGTGCGGGCTATGATAAGCTGCAGCCGCCCCGGAACACCGACGCCGGGTTGCGGTCTACCCTGTTCATTACCCTGCCTGCCCCTACCATGCCTGCACTGTTGCGCCTGTTTCACTGGCTATTCCCCCTGTTAATACTGATGGCGGCGCTGCCCGCACGCGCCCTGAACCCGGACGAGCTGCTGCCACCGGAAAAAGCCTTTGCCGCCAGCGTGGAGCAACAGGGCCAGCAGTTACGCGTGCACTTCGACATCGCCAAAGGCTACTACCTGTACCGCGACCGCACGCGCTTTGCCAGCCAGCCGGCCGGTGTACTGGGCACGCCGCAGCTGCCCGCAGGCGAGGCCAAGCAAGACCCGTACTTTGGCCTGCAGCAGGTTTACCACCAGCGCGTTACCGTGACGCTGCCGCTGACTGGCCCCATCAACCCCGACACCTTTACCCTGCTGGCCACCATCCAGGGCTGTGCCGATGCCGGCCTGTGCTACCCGCCGTATACCCATCAGCTCAAGATTGGCGATAACAAGCTGGGCGACTGGCTAAGCCCGGCCACGCCAGGCGATAGCACCCCGCTGAGCCGTCAACAACTGTGGGCGACGTTGGCCGCGTTCTTACTGGCCGGCTTGGGCATGGCCTTTACCGCCTGCATGTACCCACTGCTACCCATTGTGTCCAGCATGGTGGCCGGACAGGGTAGCAAGCTCAACAAAACCCGCGGCTTTGTGCTGACCTTTACCTACGTGCAAGGCCTGGCGCTAACCTATACCGCCGTGGGCGTGATCGCCGGCAAAACCGGCAGCCTGCTGACCGTGTGGCTACAGCAGCCCGCCGTGATACTGGCCGCCAGCGCGCTGATGGTGGTGTTTGCGCTGGGCATGTTCGACCTGATTACCATCCAGCTGCCCTCTGCCCTGCAAAGCCGGCTGGCAAACCAGAGCAACAAACTGGGCGGCGGCCGCCTGGCCAGCGTGTTTGCCATGGGTGCGCTATCGGCGCTGCTGGTCGGCCCGTGCGTAGCCCCGCCGCTGGCGCTGGCGCTGGGCTATATCGGCCAGACTGGCGATGCACTGCTGGGCGGGGCGGCACTGTACGCCATGGCCATGGGCCTGGGCCTGCCGCTATTGCTGGTAGGCACCTTTGGCGGCCACCTGCTGCCACGGGCCGGGGCCTGGATGCAGCAGGTGAAATACACCTTTGGCGTGGTGATGCTGGGCGTGGCCATCTGGATGGCCGGCCCCTTCCTGCCGGTGTGGCTCACCATGCTGCTGTGGGCTGCGCTGGCGCTAGGCAGTGCCTGGTGGCTGCTGCTTAGCCCGCAGCGCCCGGCCGCTCGTGGCATGGGTCTGTGGGTAGTACGCCTGCTGGCGGCGGCACTGGCGGTGGCCGGGCTGCTGCAAGTACTGGGCGCAGTGACCGGCGCGCCATCGCCACGCCTGCCACTAGCCGGTATCTGGCAAGGCCAACTGGCCGCCAAGCCGGCTTTCCAGCGCATTGCCAACAGCACCGAACTGGACGCAGCACTGGCGCAGGCCCAAGCGGCCGGCCAGCCGGTCATGCTGGATTTCTACGCCGACTGGTGCGTGAGCTGCATCGAGATGGAAGAAACCACCTTCCGTGACCCGGCCATTGCCAGCCGTATGGGCAAGCTGCGCCTGCTACAGGCTGATGTCACCGCCAATAACGCCGAGCACCAGGCGCTGCTGAAGCGCTTTGACCTGTACGGCCCGCCCGGCATCATGCTGTACAACGCGCAGGGCGAACTGGTGCACAAGGTCATTGGCTACCAGAACGCCGACGACTTTGCCGCGTCGCTGGGCCTGGTTGGCCGCTAAGCTCGCCCCTGTTTAAAGCAGCAAGGGCCGGTGCGTGCACCGGCCCTTGCTACGTCTGCCCTGCGGCCAACGTTGGCCGCAGGCTGCCCGCTAGTTCAGCCCGTCTTCCAGCGCACGGGCGATCACCAGCTTCTGCACGTCCGAGGTGCCTTCGTAGATCTGCGCCACGCGCACGTCACGGTAAATGCGCTCTACCGGGTAGTCGCTCAGGTAGCCGTAGCCACCCAGCGTCTGGATAGCGGCCGAGCACACTGCCTCGGCCATTTCGGACGCGATAAGCTTGGCCATGCTGGATTCCTTCAGGCAGGGCTTGCCGGCGTCTTTCAGCGTAGCGGCGTGCCACACCAGCTGGCGGGCAGCTTCCAGCCGTGCCGCCGCCTCGGCCAGGCGAAAACCCACCGCCTGGTGGCGGATGATGGGCTGGCCAAAGGTGTGGCGCTCGGTAGCGTAACGGGTGGCAAAATCCAGCGCTGCCCGCGCCATGCCCAGGCACTGCGCGGCAATGCCGATGCGGCCCGCTTCCAGGTTGGCCAGCGCAATCTTGTAGCCCTCGCCTTCTGCCCCCAGCCGGTGGCTGGCCGGCACGCGCACGTTGTCAAACACGATCTGGCAGGTGTCCGAGGCGTGCTGGCCCAGCTTGTCTTCTACCTTGGCCACGGTGTAACCGGGCGTGGCGGTAGGCACCAGAAAGGCGCTGATGCCTTTCTTGCCGGCTGCCGGGTCGGTTACCGCAAACACGATGGCCACGTCAGCGTGCTTGCCGTTGGTGATGAACTGTTTTACGCCGTTGATGACGTAATCGTCGCCATCACGCACGGCGCGGCTGCGCAGGTTGGCCGCATCGGACCCGGCATCCGGCTCGGTCAGGCAAAACGCCGATACCCACTCGCCACGGGCGATGCGGCGCAAAAAGGTGTCTTTCTGCCAGTCGTTGCCAAAACGCTCGATCGGGCCACAGCCCACCGAGTTGATGACCGAAATGATGGTGGACAGCGCGCCGTCACCGGCGGCAATGTCCTCGATCACGGCGGCCAGTGTCAGGTAGTCAAACCCTGCGCCATCCCAATCCGGCGACACTGTCAGGCCGAAGCACCCCAGCTCGCCCAGGCCGCTCAGCGCCTGGCGCGGAAAAGTATGCTCGCGGTCCCACGCTGCCGCATGCGGCGCCACCTCGCTGGTGACGAAGCGGCGTACCGCGTCCACTACCTGTTCCTGCTCTGTAGTCAGCAACATGCTGATTCCTTTTGCTTTTTGTGCGTGATATTGCTCAGCCCTGCCTTTGCAGGCAAAGGCAAAACCTTTTTGCCACGAAAGACACGAAAAAACACGAACGAAAGACCACCGAGATCGCCACCCATACGGTGTTTTCCGTGGCTTCTGCGGCTAAATGTTTGCGTGTACCGTGTGCCGCCGAATAGCAGGGCGAGCGCTGCTTTTGCTACAAAAAACACACCACTTGGCTGCAAGCCGGCTGCTCGCTTTCGTGCTTTTGTGGGTTTCGTGGCAAAGAATCCCCAGCTCGTACAATGCAATTCCGGTACACGCGAAAAAACTTTTCTGCCACGAAAGACACGAAAAAACACGAACGAAAGACCATCGGGATCGCCGCCCATTCGGTGTTTTTCGTGGCTAAAAACATCTGCCCGCGTGTTTCCGTGGCAAAAACCACCCTTACACCAGCTCCACCGCCATAGCGGTAGCTTCGCCGCCGCCAATGCACAGGCTGGCCACGCCACGCTTGCCGCCGCGCGCCTGCAGGGCAGCAATCAGCGATACCACAATACGGGCACCGGATGCGCCAATGGGGTGGCCCAGTGCGCAGGCACCGCCGTTTACGTTGACCTTGGCGTGCGGCAGGCTCAGGTCCTGCATAGCGGCCATCGCCACCACGGCAAAGGCTTCGTTGATTTCGAACAGGTCTACGTCATCCGCCGTCCAGCCGGTTTTGGCAAACAGCTTCTGCATGGCACCCACCGGCGCGGTAGAGAACCAGGCCGGCTCGTGTGCGTGGGTGCTGTGGCCCACAATGCGCGCCAGTGGCTGCAGGCCCTGTGCCACGGCATCGCTTTCGCGCATCAGCACCAGCGCGGCTGCACCGTCGGAAATGGAGCTGGCGTTGGCCGGGGTCACGGTGCCGTCTTTCTTGAACGCAGGCTTCAGCGTGGGGATTTTGTCCAGATTAGCCTTCAGCGGCTGCTCGTCCTGCAGCACCACCTCTTCGCCCTTGCGGCTGGCCACGGTCACCGGGGCGATTTCGCCGGCAAAGGCGCCGCTGGTAATGGCTTGCTGCGCGCGGGTTAGCGAGGCAATAGCGTATTCGTCTTGCGCCACACGGCTAAACCCGTATTTCTCGGCGCAAGCTTCGGCAAATACCCCCATCAGCTGGCCTTTGTCGTAGGCATCTTCCAGCCCATCCAGGAACATATGGTCCTTGATCTCGGCGTGGCCCAAGCGCAGGCCGGTGCGCACCTTGGGCATCACATATGGTGCATTGCTCATGCTTTCCATGCCGCCCGCCACCATCACCTTGGCCGCACCGGCTTTCAGCAGGTCATTGGCCAGCATCAGCGCCTTCATGCCCGACCCGCACATCTTGTTGATGGTGGTGGCGCCCGCCGATAGCGGCAGCCCGCCTTTGATGGCAGCTTGGCGCGCAGGCGCCTGGCCCTGGCCCGCTGGCAGCACGCAGCCCATGATCACTTCTTCAACGGCCTCCGGTGCGATACCGGCACGCGCTACTGCCGCGCGGATCGCCACTGCACCCAGCTCGCTGGCGCTCTGGCCGGCAAAAACGCCCTGAAAACCACCCATGGCAGTACGCGCCATACCGACAATCACGATTGCTTCGTTGTTCATGGTTCAAGCCTCCGGTTAGATAACGCTTACGTTAACGTAAACTTGCCGTGAAATTCAAGCCCCGTGCAGCCGTGCTGTGGCGTAGACACCGCAGATCACATGGCATCATCATGCAATACAGCAGCACCATCACCCACCACTCAGACACCAGGCAAACCGCCACCGGGCTGCTGGCCAAGCGCGACCTTACAGACCAACCAGCCCACACGGGAGACACTATGTTTTCGCACCTCTGCATCGGCATCAACGACTTCGACCGCGCCCTCGCCTTCTACCGCCCGCTGATGCAGGCGCTGGGCATCCGCGAGCGCTTTTGCGACCCGTCACGCCCGTGGGCGGGCTGGCAAAGCGAGCCCGGCCCGCGCCCGCTATTGCTGATCGGCAAGCCGCTGGACGGCGCCGCAGCCACCCCAGGCAACGGCCAGACTATCGCCCTGCTGGCCACCACGCGCCGCCAGGTAGACGCCGCCTACCGGGAGGCACTGACGCACGGCGGCCGCTGCGAAGGCGCACCCGGCCTGCGCCCGCACTACCACCCGCATTATTACGGCGCCTACTTCCGCGACCCGGATGGCAACAAGCTATGCGTGGCGTGCCATGAAGCAGAAAACCAAGACACCCCATCGAATAGCCTGTAAGGAAAACGCATGCACATCAAGAACAAGCGCTCACCCGAGCAATGCACCAGCATGGATGACATCCGCGCCGAGATAGACCTGCTTGACCGCACCGTGGTCAGCCTTATCGGCCAGCGTTACAAATACGTGCTTGCCGCAGCAAAGTTCAAAACATCGGCCACCGCAGTACGCGCCCCGGAGCGCTTCAAAGCCATGCTGGCACAACGGCGACACTGGGCTGAGCAAGAGGGCCTGAGCGCAGAGGCTATCGAGCGCCTGTTCACAGACCTGGTGAATCACTTCATCGAGAAAGAAATGCAACATTGGCGGCAACAGCAAACATGAGCTGCCGCCACGCCAAGCCAGCCCTGCCACCCTCACACTGGCGCGCACAAAAAAAGCCGCAGCAAATGCTGCGGCTTTGGCATGGTACCCATCACATCGGCTGGCTTATTCCGGCAGCCCGCCGCTGCGCTTTTCCATCCAGTTCTCGCACTGCGCCTTCAACTGGCCTATTTCGCGCAGTACCAGCTGGATGTCCTGCATCTGCTGCGTGAGCTGCTGCTCGCGACGGCTGAGAATATCGACAAACTTGGTGAGCTGCGGCTCGTCGTTGCTGGCCGCATCGTACAGCTCGAATAGCTCGCGGATCTCCAGCAGCGACAAACCGATGCGCTTGCCGCGCAGGGTCAGCATCAGGCGCACGCGGTCGCGGCGCGAGTAGATACGGCGCTGGCCCTGGCGTTCGGGCGTGAGCAGGCCTTCCGACTCGTAAAAGCGGATGGCACGGGTCGTTACATCAAACTCCTGTGCCAGCTCGGAAATGCTGAATGTGCGGTCTGCTGCGGCAGTCACGACGTCTCCTGGTTCGGTCACTGCGGTGGGTGGGCGCTAATGAAGCGACGCGCAATTGTAATACGGCAAAGCAACACAGGCACGCAGGGCGTAACGGCAGCTACAAACCGAAACACGCAATGCACCACTGGTGACAGCATAGATTACGTTAACGTAAACTGGAACTTGTTGTTAAACGTTTTGTTCTACAAACAGGAGACACGTAATGACCTCTCGTATCGTAGGCGTAGTAGGCGCCGGCACTATGGGCAATGGTATTGCCCAAGTATTTGCCCAAGCAGGCTTTGATGTGATCATGGCCGATGTGTCACAAAGTGCACTGGATCGCGGCCTGGCGGCCATCAGTAACAGCCTGAGCCGCCTAGTGAAAAAAGGCACACTCAGCGATAGCCAAGCCGTATTGATTCTGTCGCGCATCCGCGGCTGCACCCAGCTTGCCGAGCTGGCCGCCTGCGAGCTGGTCGTAGAGGCGGCTACAGAAAACGCACAGATCAAGGAAAAGATTTTTCGCGAACTAGCCAGTGCCGTGCCCACCAGCACCATCCTGGCGTCCAACACCTCGTCCATCTCGCTTACCACCATTGCCGCCTGGGTGGCGGCGCCAGAGCGCGTTATCGGCATGCATTTCATGAACCCGGTGCCGGTGATGCAGCTAGTGGAAATCATCCGCGCCCTGCAAACCAGCGACGACACCCATGCCCGCATCCACGCCTTGAGCCTGGAGCTGGGCAAGACACCAGTGACAGTTAAAGACGGCGCCGGCTTTGTATCCAACCGCGTACTGATGCCCATGATCAACGAGGCTGCTTTTGTGCTGTACGAAAACCTGGCCGCCGCCGAAGACATCGACACCGTGATGAAGCTGGGCATGAACCACCCCATAGGGCCGCTGGCGCTGGCCGACCTGATAGGCCTGGATACCTGCCTGTCCATCATGGACATTTTGCACCGCGAATTTCGCGACTCCAAATACCGTGCCTGCCCGCTACTGGTGCAGCTAGTCGCTGCAGGCCACCTGGGCCGCAAGAGCGGAAAAGGCTTTTATCGTTATTGATCAAGCACTTCCGTCACGACCAAAAAGCCGTGACGGAAGTACCACATGACGCAGTGCAATATTTCACCAGCGCATCATAATCCCGTTGCGCAAAACTGAGCATTTGCTTTAGTTTACAGTCATTAAGTTGACGTTTACGTCAACGACAAGGCCAAAAGCCTTGCACCATTCGCGCAGCCTACCCCCGCTGCCACCCTATCTGTTCCGGTTTTACCGTACTACCCCATGCGAAGCCCCACCAGAGGGCAGGTTGTATCTCGGCCGCCCGATGCGGCCAACACAAGAACACAGGAGACACAGAGAGATGGCAAAGCCTGAATCCATACGCCCTGCCCTGGCGCAAGAAAGTGTGGCCGACACCTTTCCCAAGCTGCTGCAGGCCCACGCCAAAGAGCGTAGCGCCCGCCCGGCCATGCGTGAAAAAGACCTGGGCATATGGCAAACCTGGAGCTGGGACGAAGTGGCCATAGAAGTACGCGCACTGGCACTGGGCCTGGCCGCCAAGGGCTTCAAGCGCGGCGACCGGCTGGCAGTAATAGGCGACAACCGCCCGCGCCTGTATATGGCCATCATGGCGGCACAATGCATGGGCGGCGTACCGGTACCGCTCTACCAGGATGCAGCAGCAGAAGAAATGGTATTTGTGCTGTCAGACGCCGAAGTCAGCATGGCAGTAGTAGAAGACCAAGAGCAGGTAGACAAGCTGCTGGAAATCCGTGACCGCCTACCAGCCCTGCAAACCATCGTGTACGACGACCCGCGTGGCATGCGCCATTATCAGCACGATGGCGTGTACGACATGGCCGAGATTCTGGGTGCCGGCCGCATTCATCACGACGAACACCCCCTGTTTTTCCAGAGCATGGTAGACATGGGCCGCGGAAGCGACCCGGCCATCATGCTGTACACCAGCGGCACCACCGGCAACCCTAAAGGCGTGCTGCATACCTACGACAGCATGATCATTACCGCACGCAATGCGGCCAACCTGGAAGGCCTGACCGAGCACGAAGAAGTACTGGCCTACCTGCCCATGGCCTGGGTGGGCGACAACCTGTTTTCCTACGCCCAGTCACTGGTAGTCGGCTTTTGCGTATCGTGCCCGGAAAGCAGCGATACCGTGATGACCGACATGCGCGAGATCGGCCCCAGCTACTATTTTGCCCCGCCACGCGTGTACGAAAACCTGCTGACCCAAGTGATGATCCGCATGGAAGACGCCGGCCGCTTCAAATACTGGCTGTTCCACTACTTCATGAACCATGCGCGCCGCGTAGGTACCGATATTCTGGAAGGCAAGCCGGTAGGCTTCTGGGATCGCGTGGGCTACAAGCTGGGCGAGTATCTGGTGTACGGGCCGGTAAAAAACGTGCTGGGCTTTACCCGCCTGAAACTGGCCTACACCGCCGGCGAGGCCATCGGGCCCGAGCTGTTCGACTTCTACCGCGCCATCGGCGTGAACATCAAGCAGCTGTACGGCCAGACCGAAGCCTACGTAATGGTATGCGTGCACCCCAATGACAAGGTGAAACCAGACACGGTTGGCGTGCCGGTACCGGGCGTAGAGGTAAAAATTGCCGACAACGGCGAAGTACTGTTCCGTGGCCCAGGCACCTTCCATAGCTACTGGAAGCGCCCGGATGCCACCAGCGAAACCCGCAACGCCGAAGGCTGGGTGTTCAGCGGTGATGCCGGCTACTTCGACGAAGATGGCCAGCTGAAAATCATCGATCGCGCCAAAGACGTAGGCCGGCTGACCGACGGCAGCCTGTTTGCCCCCAAATACCTGGAAAACAAGCTGAAGTTCTTTCAGCACATCAAGGAAGTGGTGGCGTTTGGCGATGGCCAGGGCTACACCACCGCCTTCATCAATATCGATCTCACCGCCGTAGGCAACTGGGCGGAAAAACGCGGCATGGCCTACACCGGCTACACCGATCTGGCCGCACAGGCACCGGTGTACGAGCTGATCCGCGAGTGCATCGAAAAAATGAACGCCACCCTGGCGCGCGACCCCAAGCTGCACGGCAGCCAGATCAAGCGCTTCCTGATTCTGCACAAGGAGCTGGATGCCGACGATGGCGAGCTCACCCGCACCCGCAAAGTGCGCCGCAAGTTCATTGCAGAACGCTACGCCCCGCTGATCGAAGCCCTGTACAACGGCAGCCAGGCATGCAGCATCGATACCGTGGTGAAATTCGAAGATGGCCGCAGCGGCAACCTGCGCGCCACACTGCAGATTCGCGACGCCAAGACCTACACCGCCACGACCCCGGAGGCCGCATGACCCAGCACCGCAAAATCGGCGACGTTATCCTGCAGGCCGAGGCGATATCGCTATCCTTTGGCGGCGTAAAAGCCCTATCCAATATCAGCCTGGAAGTACGCGAGCACGAGATCCTATCCATTATTGGCCCCAATGGCGCTGGTAAAAGCTCCATGCTGAACGTGATCAACGGTGTCTACCACCCGCAGCAAGGCCACGTGGTGTACCGCGGCAAGGCACGCGATCGCATGCACCCGCACGAGGCCGCGCGCCAGGGCATTGCCCGCACCTTTCAGAACATTGCGCTATTCAAGGGCATGAGTGTGCTGGACAACATCATGACCGGGCGCAACCTGAAAATGCGCGCCAACTTTATCCAGCAAGCACTGTACTGGGGCCGCGCCCAGCGCGAGGAAAACACCCAGCGCGCTTATGTGGAAAAAATCATCGACTTTCTGGAAATCCAGCATATCCGCAAAACCCCGGTGGGCCGCCTGCCCTACGGCCTGCAAAAGCGCGTAGAGCTGGCGCGAGCACTGGCAGCCGAGCCCACCATGTTGCTGCTGGATGAACCCATGGCCGGCATGAACGTGGAAGAAAAACAGGATATGTGCCGCTTTGTTCTGGATGTGAACGACGAGTTCGGCACCACCATCGTGCTGATCGAGCACGATATGGGCGTGGTGATGGACATATCCGATCGCATCATCGTACTGGATTACGGCAAGAAAATCGGCGACGGCACACCGGATGAGATCCGCGTCAACCCGGACGTTATCGCAGCCTACCTAGGCGGCAGCCACTAACCCCATAGCTTGCAGCCACACCGTACCCGCGCGGCACGGGGCCCTCTTCTTGCCTACGGCAAGAACAAAGGCATGAAAAGTTGGCCGCAAGCATGAAAGGAGCAAGTCATGGAATGGCAGTTTTTTCTGGAGGTGCTGGTGGGCGGCCTGCTCGCCGGCGTGATGTACTCGCTGGTAGCGCTAGGTTTTGTGCTGATTTACAAAGCGTCCGGCGTATTCAACTTTGCCCAGGGCGCGATGGTGCTGTTTGCCGCGCTGTCTTTCGTTTCGATCCAGGACATGGGCGTGCCGTTCTGGCTGGCACTGCTGCTGACCCTGGTACTCATGGTGCTACTGGGCGTGGGTATTGAACGAGTGGTGCTGCGCCCGCTGGTCAACCAGCCCCCCATCACCCTGTTCATGGCCACTATCGGCTTGTCTTTCTTCCTGGAAGGCCTGGCGCAGATGGTATGGGGCACCAATGTGCACGGCCTGGAACTGGGCATTGCCGATGAGCCGTTTGATGTAGGCGGGGTGTTCATTTCCAAGTTCGACCTGTTTGCTGCCGCCGTGTGCGGCACCCTGGTGGCCACATTGGCCCTGTTCTTCAGCAAGACCAAGCTGGGCCGGGCATTGCGCGCAGTGGCCGACGATCACCAGGCAGCCATGTCGGTGGGCATTCCACTCAAACACATCTGGGCCATCGTATGGGGGGTGGCGGGCTTTGTGGCGCTGGTTGCCGGCCTGCTGTGGGGCTCGCGCCTGGGGGTGCAGTTTGCCCTGACCCTGGTGGTACTGAAGGCGCTGCCGGTGCTGATTCTGGGCGGCTTCACCTCGATACCGGGTGCCATTGTCGGCGGCCTGATCATCGGGGCGGGCGAGAAGCTGGCCGAGGTCTATCTGGGGCCTTTCCTGTCCGGCGGCATCGAAAACTGGTTCCCGTACATGCTGGCATTGCTGTTCCTGCTGGTGCGCCCGGAAGGCCTGTTCGGCGAAAAACACATCGAGAGGGTGTAAACCATGTTCTACCGTGAATCGGGGCAGTTCAAGAGCAGCTACGCGGCAGACTCTGCCATCTTTACCATCGCGCAGGACCGGGTGTTCATCGCAGCCCTGCTGGCCCTGTCTTTTGTGGCCGTACCGGGCCTGGCCAGCGACTACCTGCTGTCCGGCATTCTGATCCCCTTCCTGATCCTGTCTCTGGCGGCACTGGGGCTGAACATCCTCACCGGCTACGCTGGCCAGCTGTCGCTGGGCTCGGCAGCGTTCATGGCGGTAGGCGCATTTGCCACTTACAACTTCATGGTGCGCCTGCCTGGCATGCCCTTGCTGCTGGCGCTGTTGCTGGGCGGCTTGTGTGCTGCGCTGGTGGGCGTGGCCTTCGGCTTGCCATCACTACGCATCAAGGGCTTTTACCTGGCCGTCGCCACCCTGGCCGCACAATTCTTCATCGAGTGGGTATTCACCAAGTTTGGCTGGTTCAGCAACTACAGCAGCTCCGGCGTGATCAGCGCCCCGGCCATGCAGATCTTCGGCTACCCCATCGACACCCCGGCCAGCAAATACCTGCTGACGCTGTCCATCGTGGCCTTCATGGCGCTGGCGGCCAAAAACATGGCCCGCGCCAGCATAGGCCGCGCCTGGATGGCGGTACGCGATATGGACGTGGCCGCCGAAGTTATCGGCATTCCCATGCTGCGTACCAAGCTACTGGCCTTTGCCATCAGCTCGTTCTACTGCGGTGTGGCCGGCGCGCTGTACGCCTTTGTGCTGCTGGGTACGGTGGATGCCCAGGCCTTCGACCTGCACCGCTCCTTCCAGATCCTGTTCATGATCATCATTGGTGGCGTGGGCAGCATTCTGGGGTCCTTCCTCGGTGCCGCTTTCATCGTATTACTGCCCATCTGCCTGAACCTCATCGGCCAGGTGTTTCACGGTGCCATCAGCACGCAGTTCCTGGCCAACCTGGAAATGATGCTGTTTGGCGGCCTGATCATTTTCTTCCTGATCGTCGAGCCACACGGCCTGGCGCGGCTGTGGCAAATCACCAAGGAGAAACTGCGCGTTTGGCCGTTCCCGCATTAACCCCCCAGCCGCCCCACCTGCAGGCGGGGCGGTAACCGGTATGAAAAAGGTTGGCCGCAAGCCAGCCATAACGCAGCAACACAACAAGACCTGGAGAGAGAACCATGAAGCAGACCCTCATCGCAGCATCCCTGGTACTGGCCACTATCGCAGGTAGCGCCCTGGCAGCCGACCAGTTCATCCCTATTCCCAGCTACCGCGTCGGCCCTTACGCCTCTGGTGGCGCCAAGTTTTACGGCGGCATGATCGACTACCTGAACTACGTCAACATGAAAGAAGGCGGCGTGGGTGGGGTAAAGCTGACCTACGAAGAGTGTGAAACCGAATACAAGAACGACCGCGGCGTAGAGTGCTACGAGCGCCTGAAAGCCAAAAACGGCGGCGCCAGCGCCTTCAACTTCATGTCCACCGGCATTACTTACGCCGTGATGGACCGCGCCGAGAAAGATCAAATCCCGCTGATGACCATGGGCTTTGGCCGCGCCGACGCGCAGGATGGCCGCGCCTTCAAGTACACCTTCCCGCTGATTACCAGCTACTGGAGCCAGGCCACTGCCAAGATCCAGTTTATCGGCCAACGCCTGGGCGGCATGGACAAACTGCGCGGCAAAAAGATCGTCAACCTTTACCACGGCTCGGCCTACGGCAAGGAAACCATCCCGGTACTCGATGCCATGGCCACGAAACATGGCTTCGAGCTGAAACACATCGAGGTGCCAGCCCCCGGCACAGAGCAACAATCGCAGTGGCTGGATATTCGCCGCGAGCAGCCAGACTTCGTGGTACTGCGCAGCTGGGGCGTGATGACGCCGGCAGCGCTGAAGTCGGCACAACGAGTGGGCTACCCGCGTGAACAAATCGTGTCCAACTGGTGGGGTGGGTCGGAAGAAGACGCCATCGCCGCAGGTGACGCCGCCAAGGGGTATATCGCAGGCAGCTTTGCACTGGATGGCAAGCAATTCCCACTGATTCAGGACATTGAAAAGGTGGTATATGGCGCAGGCAAAGGCAACCTGTCGGACAAGGGCTATATCGGCACTGTCAACTATAACCGTGGCGTGGTGAGCGGCCTGCTGATGGTAGAAGCCATTCGTGCCGCACAGAAGAAATACGGCGCCAAGACCCTGACCGGTGACCAGGTACGCTGGGGCATGGAGAACATCAATATCGATGCCAAGCGCCAGAAGGCGCTGGGCGTGAGCGATATGTTCCCGCAGGTACGCACCAGCTGCCAGAACCACGAAGGCAGCGGCTACACCCGCTTCATGCAGTGGGACGGCAAAGACTGGAAGCCGGTATCGGGCTGGATCAAGGCCGACACCAGCATCACGCAGCCACTGATCAAGGCCTCGGTTGAAAAATACGTGAAGGAAAAAGGCATCACCCTGCGTAACTGCAACGCCGAGAAATAATCACTGCACACAACCTGGCCGGGGCACCTCGCCCTGGCCACGGACGGAGCCATGCCATGCACGCTACGCCTAGCCCATACCTGCTGTCGGTCAACAATATCGAAGTCATCTACAACCACGTGATTCTGGTACTCAAAGGCGTATCGCTAGACGTACCGGAAGGCCAGATCGTGGCCCTGCTGGGCGCCAATGGCGCCGGCAAAAGCACCACCTTGAAAGCCATTTCCACCCTGCTGCGCTCCGAGCGCGGCGACGTTACCAAGGGCAGCATCGCGTTTCGCGGCCAACGTATCGACGCGCTGACACCAGACCAGCTGGTGCGCCAGGGCGTGGTACAGGTCATGGAAGGCCGCCACTGCTTTGGCCACCTCACCGTGGAAGAAAACCTGCTTACCGGTGCCTACACCCGCAGCATCAGCCGCAGTGAAATCAAGCTGGCACTGGAGCGCATCTATCACTACTTCCCGCGCCTGAAAACCCGCCGCCAAAGCCAGGCGGGCTACACCAGCGGCGGCGAACAGCAAATGGTGGCCATCGGCCGCGCCATGATGGCTGACCCGCGCATGATTCTGCTGGATGAACCGTCGATGGGGCTGGCACCACAGATTGTGGAAGAGATTTTCGAGATCGTGCGCGAGCTCAACGAAAAAGAAGGCGTCAGCTTTCTGCTAGCCGAACAGAATACCAATGTGGCACTGAAATACGCCCACTACGGTTACATCCTGGAAAACGGCCGTGTCGTGATGGACGGCAGCGCCGAAGAGCTGCGCAGCAACGAAGACGTCAAAGAATTCTACCTGGGCCTGGGTGGCGAAGGGCGCAAGAGCTTCCGCGACGTCAAACACTACCGTCGCCGCAAACGCTGGCTGGCGTGATTTTTTGCCACGAAACTCACGAAAAACACGAAAAAAAGCCCTGCATGCCAAGAAAGCTTGGCTCGCATTGCCACCACGCATTGGCCAGCACAGGCCGAGCGACCAGGTCGCTTGATTCAGTTCGTGGTGCGCTTGTCGAACCATAAATAGAATCAAGCAGCACAGATTCATGCCGCGCCGCCCTAAAGCAGTGTCAGCACCATGCATGACGTATATCACGCAGCCTTATCACGGCCGGTGTGGGCGCTTATTCGTGTTCTTTCGTGGGGTTTGTGGCCAAAAACAGCTTCCGTGACCGCCACCAAGCATCCAACCACAAGGAAACCGCCACCATGCCCCACCTCGACGCACTGGAAACTCGCCCGCATAGCGAAAGGTTGGCCGCGCTGCTGGCGCGGCTGCCAGCGCAGCTAGCCCACGCCAAGACGTGCAGCCCGGCCTATGCCAGCCTGCTGGCCGATACAGACTGCCACCGCATTACCAGCCTGGCGGCGCTAGCCACCTTGCCGCTCACGCGCAAGTCCGCGCTGTTGGCCGCGCAGCAGGCCAGCCCGCCATTTGGCGGCTTTGCCGCATTACAGCCCAGCCAGGCCGCCCGGCTATTTGCCTCCCCCGGGCCACTATACGAACCACAAGGCCACGAAGCCGACAGCTGGCGCATGAGCCGCGCGCTGTACGCCGCCGGCTTCCGCCCCGGCGATGTGGTGCATAACGGGTTTTCCTACCACTTCACCCCTGGCGGCTGGATGATGGACGCAGGCGCCCGCGCGCTAGGCTGCGCCGTGTTTCCCGGCGGCACCGGGCAAACCGAGCTGCAAGTGCAGGCCATGCGTGACTTGGGCGCAAGCGGCTACACCGGCACGCCATCCTTCCTGAAACTGATACTGGAAAAAGCCGACGAGCTAGGCGTTGCCCTGCCCCGGCTAAACAAAGCCCTGGTCAGCGGCGAAGCACTGCCCGCCAGCCTGCGCAGCTGGTTTGCCGGGCGCGGCATTACCGTGTACCAGTGCTATGCCACCGCTGACCTGGGCTTGATCGCCTATGAAAGCGCCCCCGGCAGCGGCATGGTGGTAGATGAAGAGGTTTTGCTGGAGCTGGTCAGCCCCGGCAGCGGCACCCCGGTAGCCGATGGCGAGGTAGGCGAAGTCGTTGTCACCAGCTTCAATGCCGCTTACCCGCTGATCCGCTTTGCCACCGGCGACCTGTCCGCCACCCTGCCCGGCCCCTCGCCCTGCGGGCGCAGCAATGTGCGCATCCAGGGCTGGCTGGGCCGTGCCGACCAAAGTGCCAAGGTGAAAGGCATGTTTGTCCACCCCGAGCAGGTACACGCCGTAGCAGCACGCTACCCCGCGCTAGGCCGCGTACGGCTGGTGATACAGCAGCACAACCACCTGGACTGCATGACACTGCACGCCGAACACCCCGGCCCGCACGACGCCGATCTGGCCGACAGCATCGCCGCCTCGCTACGCGAGCTCACCAAGCTGCGCGGCGAAGTGACGCTGTGCGCACCAGGCAGCCTGCCCAACGACGGCAAGATCATTGCCGACGAACGCAGCCTGAGCTAAGCCAAACAGGCCCGGCTTTCGTCGGGCTGACACCCTCACCCAAGCCTGTACCACTGCCGCCACAAGAACAGTGTTTTCCACGTGCGGCCAACATGCAATGTGGAAAAAACCAAGCACTTGCTTTAATTTAATACAAAATTGACGTTTACGTTAACGTACATTTAAACCGTACACAAACGGCCACCACAGGAGAACACCCATGTCGCACCTGCCCACCGTCAAGCTGCTCATCGGCGGCGAGTTTGTCGAATCCCGCACCACCGAATGGCGCGATATCGTGAACCCTGCCACCCAGGAAGTACTGGCACGCGTCCCCATGGCCACTGCCGACGAAGTGGCCGCCGCCATTGCTGCCGGCAAAACCGCCTTCAAGCGCTGGAAGAAAACGCCCATCGGCACCCGCGCCCGTATCTTCCTGAAGCTGCAGCAGCTGATCCGCGACAACATGAAAGAGCTGGCCGCCCTGCTCACCGCCGAACAAGGCAAAACCCTGGCCGACGCCGAGGGCGATATCTTCCGCGGCCTGGAGGTCGTCGAGCATGCGGCCAACATTGGTACGCTGCAGCTGGGCGAATACGCCGAAAACGTAGCCGGCAGTGTCGACACCTACACCGTCATGCAGCCGCTGGGCGTGTGCGCCGGCATTACCCCGTTCAACTTCCCGGCCATGATCCCGCTGTGGATGTTCCCCATGGCCATCGCCACCGGCAATACCTTCGTGCTGAAGCCATCCGAGCAGGACCCGCTGGTGACCATGCGCCTGGTAGAGCTGGCACTGGAAGCCGGCATACCGGCTGGCGTGCTGAACGTGGTACACGGCGGCCCGGACGTGGTGAACGCACTGTGCGACCACCCGGACATCAAGGCCATCAGCTTTGTTGGCTCCACCCGTGTGGGCACCCACGTTTACAACCGTGCCAGCCTGGCCGGCAAACGCGTGCAGTGCATGATGGGCGCCAAAAACCACGCTGTGGTACTGCCCGACGCCAACAAGGAACAAGCACTGAACCAGCTCACCGGCGCCGCCTTCGGTGCCGCAGGCCAGCGCTGCATGGCGCTGAGCGTGGCCATTCTGGTGGGCGAGGCGCAACAGTGGCTGCCCGATCTGGTGGCCAAGGCGCAAAGCCTGCGCGTGGGCGCCGGCATGGACAACCCGGACCTGGGCCCAGTGGTTAGCTGCGCGGCACAAGAGCGCATCCACAACCTGATCGGGAACGGCATAGCCGATGGTGCCACCCTGGTACTGGATGGCCGCAACGTCAGCGTAGCCGGCTACCCGGCAGGCAACTTTGTCGGCCCCACCATCTTTAGCGGCGTGAAACCCGGCATGAGCGTGTACGAGCAGGAAATCTTCGGCCCGGTGCTGTGCCTGATGGCCGCGGACACGCTGGACGACGCCATCGACCTGATCAACGCCAACCCCAATGGCAACGGCACCGCCATCTTTACCCAGAGCGGCGCGGCGGCTCGCCGCTTCCAGGAAGATATTGACGTAGGACACGTAGGGATCAACGTACCGATCCCCGTGCCGGTACCGCTATTCAGCTTTACCGGCTCGCGCGCCTCCAAACTGGGCGACCTGGGCCCCTACGGCAAACAGGTGGTGCTGTTCTACACGCAGACCAAAACCGTCACCAGCCGCTGGTTTGACGACGAAGCCAGCAGTGGCAAGGTACAAACCACCATCTCGCTGAAATAGGCCTGTTTAGCCACGTAAACCACGAAACGCACAAAAGCAGACAGCGCCGCCTCGCCTGGCGTGCGTTTCGTGGCCGACAGCAACACTATCCGCACCAAGGCCTGTTAACACTATTCGCCCTCCGCCTGGCATGGGAAAACTTCTCGAGCCTGCGCCGCAGCAAGAAATAGTGTTAACAGACCCCAACCCGGCCCATTCGACAAAGGATTCTTCATGGACTTTGCACTCAGCGACGAACAGCTGGCCTTTCAGGACAGCGCCCGCGAGTTTGCCCGCTGCGAGCTGGCACCGCATGCCGCGCACTGGGACGAGCAGGAAATCTTCCCGCTGGACGTACTGCGCCGCGCCGGCGAAATGGGCTTTTGCGGCCTGTACACCCCCACCGAATACGGCGGGCTGGGCCTGTCGCGGCTGGACGCCGCCATCATCTTCGAAGCGCTGTCCGGCGGCTGCACCAGCACCACCGCCTACCTCACCATCCACAATATGGTGAGCTGGTTGATAGGCAGCTTTGCCCACCCCGATGTGGCAGCCGCGTGGGCACCCGCGCTGGCTGCAGGCCACAAGTTCGGCAGCTACTGCCTGACCGAGCCGGGGGCCGGCTCCGATGCAGCCAGCCTGCGCACCCGCGCCGAACGCGACGGCGATGACTACGTACTGAACGGCAGCAAAGCCTTCATCAGCGGCGCCGGCAGTACCGACGTACTGGTAGTGATGGCACGGACTGGTGGCGCCGGTGCCAAGGGCATCTCGGCGCTGGTGGTACCGGCCGACCTGCCCGGCATCCACTACGGCAAGAAAGAAAAGAAAATGGGCTGGAACAGCCAGCCCACCCGCACCATCACCTTCGACAATGTGCGCGTGCCTGCGGCCAACCTGCTGGGGCAAGAAGGCCAGGGCTTTACCTTTGCCATGAAGGGGCTGGACGGCGGGCGCATCAATATCGCCACCTGCTCGGTGGGTACAGCCCAAGCAGCACTGGAGGCCGCCACCCGCTACGTACAGGAGCGCCAGCAGTTTGGCCAGCCGCTGGCCCAGCTGCAAAGCGTACAGTTCCGCCTGGCCGACATGGCCTGCGAGCTGATTGCCGCCCGCCAGATGGTACGCCTGGCCGCCTGGCAGCTGGACAACGCCAGCCCCGACGCCACCGCCTACTGCGCCATGGCCAAACGCCTGGCCACCGACACCGGCTTCAAGGTGGCCAACGAAGCGCTGCAACTGTTCGGCGGTTATGGCTATATCAAGGAGTACCCGCTGGAGCGCTACGTGCGCGACAACCGCGTACACCAGATACTGGAAGGCACCAACGAAATCATGCGCGTCATCACCGCACGCCGGCTGTTGCAGGATGGCGCGCTGGACAGTCTGCGCTAGCAATGAAAAGCAGATCAGCCACGAAAGCACACGAAAAGCACGAAAAATGCGACGTCAACCCGCGTCAAAACAGACAGAACACACTACCGCTGCCGGCTTTTCCGTGTCTTCGGTGTATTCCGTGGCAAAAAAGAAAACGCATTTTTATTTGCTTACAGCGAGTCCTTTCGTGTTTTTTCGTGGGGTTCGTGGCCAACAATCAGATGCCGTGCCGAGGCTAAAGACAAAAGCGAATTAGCCACGAAAGCACACGAAAAGCACGAACCATGACGAGGGCAGCCCGTATCGGCACGACCAAATCACACAACAGCTTCCCGGCATTTCCGTGTCTTCGGTGTATTCCGTGGCAAAAAGAAAACGCAGCTTTGTTCGCCACCGAACACACGGCAGGCTCAAGACTCGAACCTTTTCGTATTTTTTTGTGGGGTTCGTGGCAAAAAAACAGACTAACGCCGCCAACACACTACCCAGTACAAAAGCACGCGACAGACATCCCGAATGAACCGTCTTTCGTGGCCAACCAACAGGAAACCACACCATGCACTACACCAACCTCAAGGTAGAAAAATTCGGCCACACCGCGCTCGTCACCATTGCCAACCCGCCGGCCAATACCTGGACGCTGGACAGCCTGCAGGCGCTACAGCAATTGGTAGCCGACCTGAACGCCGACCGCAGCATCTACGCGCTGGTAATCACCGGGGAAGGCGAAAAATTCTTTAGCGCCGGGGCCGACCTGAAGCAGTTTGCCGGCGGCGACAAAGGCCACGCCGCCAGCGCCAGCCAGGCATTCGGTGCGGCGTTCGAGGCACTGTCGGGCTTTCGTGGCGTGAGCATTGCCGCCATCAACGGTTACGCCATGGGCGGCGGGCTGGAATGCGCGCTGGCCTGCGATATCCGCCTTGCCGAGGAGCAGGCGCAGATGGCACTGCCGGAAGCAGCCGTGGGCCTGCTGCCCTGCGCCGGCGGCACGCAAAACCTGCCATGGCTGGTGGGGGAAGGCTGGGCCAAACGCATGATCCTGTGTGGCGAGCGCGTGGATGCCGCCACCGCGCTGCGCATCGGCCTGGTAGAAGAAGTGGTGCCCAAGGGCGCGGCCCTTGACGCAGCGCTGGCGCTAGCCGACAAGGTTGGCCGCCAGTCCCCGGTAGCCGTTACCGCCTGCAAGACGCTGGTGCAGCGTGCCCGCTACGCACCGCCTGCGGCCAACCTTATCCACGAGCGCGAGCTGTTCATCAAACTATTCGATAGTGAAGACCAGCGTGAGGGCGTGAACGCCTTCCTGGAAAAACGCCCGCCAGTATGGAAAAACGCCTGACCACCATTTTTTGCCACGAAAAACACAAAAAGCACGAAAGTAAAATCAACCCGGCTACCGTTGGTAGACAGTAAAAACCCTGAGCCATACAGAGGCATGTTTCGTGGTTTTCGTGGCAGGGCTGTTTTTGCATCAATACATCGCCATCATCAAGGAACACCATGAACGACATCGTGCTGTTTGACGAAATCGCCACCACCAGCGGCATGCGCCTGGGGGTGGCCACGCTCAATGCAGAAAAGGCGCTCAATGCGCTGAACCTGGATATGATCCGCCTGCTGGACGCGCGGCTGTCTATCTGGGGCGCCGACGACGGCATCGCCGCCGTATTGCTGCGCGGCGCAGGCGACAAAGCCTTCTGCGCCGGTGGCGACGTACGTGCGCTGCGCGACGCGCTGCTGGCCGACAATAACTACCCTAGCGCGGTGGCGGAAGACTTCTTTACCCGCGAATACGCGCTGGACTACCGCATCCACACCTACCAGAAGCCCCTGCTGGTATGGGGCAGCGGCATCGTGATGGGCGGCGGCCTGGGCCTGATGGCCGGTGCCAGCCACCGCGTGGCCACGGCCAGTACGCGCATCGCCATGCCAGAGATCACCATCGGCCTGTACCCGGACGTAGCCGGCAGCTGGTTCCTGCAGCGCATGCCCGCCAAAAGCGGCTTGTTCCTGGGCCTGACCGGCGCACCGATCAACGCCCGCGACGCACTGCTGGCCAACCTGGCCGACCACATCCTGCCGCAAAACGGCTGGGACACCCTGCTGGCTGCCATGACCGCCAGCCACTGGCAAGCCGACGCTGCGGCCAACCATGCCCGCCTTACCGCCCTGCTGGGCGAGCTGGAAAACCTGAACGCCGACACGCTGGCCGACAGCGCGCTGCAGCGCAACCTGCCGGCCATCCATGCCTTGATGAACAAGGGCTCGCTACAAGCCGTAGACCTGGCGCTGCGCCACACCGCCTACGAAGACCCCTGGCTGGCAGCGGCAGCCAAAACCTATGCCGCGGGCTGCCCCGCCAGCGCCGCTGTCACCTGGGAAATCTATCGCCGCGCCCGCCACCTGTCGCTGGCCGAGGTGTTCCGCATGGAGCTGGCGCTGTCACTGAACTTCTGCGCCGGGCCGGAATTCCGCGAAGGCGTTCGCGCCCTGCTGGTAGACAAAGACCGCCAGCCCAAATGGGCCCGCCCCACGCTGGCCGACGTAGACAGCCACACCGTGGCCGCCCACTTTACCCAACCCTGGCGCGCAGCCGACCACCCGCTGGCCGCGCTGGCCTGAGCAAAGGACACACAACATGACACATATCGCATTTATCGGCCTGGGCAATATGGGCGGGCCGATGGCGGCCAACCTGGTCAAGGCGGGCCATGCCGTGAATGGTTTTGACCTGTCGCCACTGGCACTGGAACAGTTTGCCGCCGCGGGCGGCCGCCCTGCCGACAGCGTGCTGCAGGCAGTAGACGGCGCCGACGTTGTCATCTCCATGCTGCCCGCCGGCCAGCACGTGGAAAGCCTGTATCTGGGCGAAGGCGGCCTGTTTGCCCGCCTGCCAGCGGGGACGCTGGTGATCGACTGCAGCACCATCGCCGCGCATACCGCCCGTGGCGTGGCCGACGCTGCCGCCGCCGCCGGGCTGCGCTTTCTGGACGCGCCGGTATCCGGTGGTACCGCAGGGGCAGCAGCCGGCACGCTGACCTTCATGATTGGCGGGGATGCGGCCAACGTAGACACAGCACGGCCGCTACTGGCCAGCATGGGCAAAAACCTGTTCCACGCCGGTGGCGCGGGTGCCGGCCAAACCGCCAAAGTGTGCAACAACATGCTGCTGGGCATCCTGATGGCCGGCACCGCCGAGGCGCTGGCGCTGGGCGTACAAAACGGGCTGGACCCGGCGGTACTGTCGGACATCATGAGCAAAAGCTCCGGCAGCAACTGGGTGCTGGACCGCTACAACCCGTGGCCCGGCGTGATGGAAGCCGCGCCGGCCAGCCGTGGCTACAGTGGGGGTTTCATGAGCGAGCTGATGCTGAAAGACCTGCGCCTGGCCAGTGAAACCGCCAGCCAGAGCCAGGCGGCCAACCCCATGGGCAGCCTGGCGCAGCAGCTGTTCGAGGCACATGTGGCCGCCGGCCAGGGCAAGCTGGATTTTTCCAGCATCGTGCAGCACTTCACCCAAAACGGCACGCACTAAGGCCATGGCCGATGCGGGTGCCCGGGTAGCGGCCAGGCACAAAAGCACCCGTTGCGGTGTGAGCCAGCCCCGCCCCGCTAGACCAGCGCCCCGCACAAACCTGCCACCTACCGCCGCCCCGCCACACGGGGCGGCTTGCATTATGGATATTTTCTATAAAGTGAGCCGGTTTACCAGCACAGCGTCGCTATTCAATGTAAACTTACGGCTTCGCGTCCCCACCAATCAACGCGACTATCTCTTTGGCCAGGCAGCCTGCCGGCCCACTCCATGAACTAATGTTTTGTCCGCCCGGATTGGTATTGTCATTGCAATGGGCAGACATCCTGATTGCACAATAAATGTCCGAACTGACTTTTGCTGCACTGGGTCTGGCCGAGCCGCTACTGCGCGCCGTGGCCGATACCGGTTACACCACCCCTACCCCGATCCAGGCGCAAGCCATCCCCCAGGTATTGCTGGGTGGCGACCTGCTAGCCGCAGCCCAGACCGGCACCGGCAAAACCGCCGGTTTTACCCTGCCGCTGCTGCACCGCCTGATGGATGCCCCGGCCAAACAGAAAGGCCGCCCGCGCGCCCTGGTGCTGACCCCCACCCGCGAGCTGGCCGCCCAGGTTGAAGAATCCGTGCGCGAGTACGGCAAATACCTGCCGCTGAAATCCATGGTGATGTTTGGCGGTGTGGGCATCAACCCGCAGATAGCCGCCCTGCGCAAGCCGGTAGATATCCTGGTAGCCACCCCGGGCCGCCTGCTGGACCACGCTGGCCAGAAAACCGTTGACCTGTCCGGCGTAGAAATCCTGGTACTGGACGAAGCCGACCGCATGCTGGACATGGGCTTTATCCACGACATCAAGAAAGTGCTGGCCCTGCTGCCACAGCAACGCCAGAACCTGCTGTTCTCTGCCACGTTCTCCAACGAAATCAAGACACTGGCCGACAAGCTGCTAAACCAGCCCAAGCTGGTAGAAGTGGCCCGCCCGAACCAGACCAACGCCCAGATCACCCAGAAGGTGCACCTGGTCGACCGCGACCGTAAAACCGAGCTGTTGATCAGCATGATCAAAGGCGGCGACTGGCACCAGGTGCTGGTATTCACCCGCACCAAACACGGCGCCAACCGCTTGGCCGAGAAGCTGGAAAAAGCCGGCATCGCCAGCATGGCCATCCACGGCAACAAGAGCCAGGGCGCACGTACCAAGGCACTGGCCGGCTTCAAGGACGGCAGCCTGCCAGTACTGGTGGCTACCGATATCGCCGCCCGTGGCCTGGATATCGAAGAGCTGCCACACGTCGTGAACTACGAGCTGCCCAATGTGCCGGAAGACTACGTACACCGCATCGGCCGTACCGGCCGTGCCGGCTGCGTGGGCGAAGCCATTTCGCTGGTGTGCGTAGACGAGCTGGGCTTCCTGCGCGATATCGAGAAGCTGACCAAGCAAACCGTGGAACGCTTTACCGTGCCGGGCTTTGAAGCCGACCCGAATGCCGAACCACAAGCCATTGAAATCGGCCTGGGCCGCTATATTCACGGCGCACTGACCCCCACCAGCACCCCGAAAGGCGGCAGCAGCGGCAATAACCGTCGCGGCGGCCAGGGCGCACGCCAGGGCCAGGGCGGCAAACCACGCCAAGCCAAACCGGCGCAGCGTGAAGGCGGCGAAGCACAGGAAAAACGCGCACCGCGCACGGCCAAACCGGCCGGCGACAAGCCAGCCCAGCCAGCACGCGGCCAAAACGGCGACACCCGCCGCAACAACAACGGCGGCAAGCCGCGCAGCGACAGCCAGCAGCAGCCCAAAGCCGCAGCGGACAAGCCACGCCAGCCACGCCAGGAGAAACCACGCAAACCGCAAGGCGAGCCGAACGGTAACTTCTTCCACGACGACGGCCCGCGCCAGCCTACCCTGACCATGCACGAACTGAGCATGGGCACGCTCACCGGCCGCAAGCCACCGCGCCAGCAAAATGCCGGTATGCAACAACAGCCGCGCGGCCAGGGCCAGGGCGGCGCACGCCAGGGTCAAGGCCAAGGCGGCAAGCCGCGCCAGCAGCAGGCCGCGCTGTTCAGCGCGCCCAAGCGCAAGCCGTAAACCACCGCGACCAAGCTCACGGCAATAAAACCCCCCTGCTTGCTAACGCCAGCAGGGGGTTTTTGCCTTCGGTGTGCCGGTTTTCCTTAAACCGGCTTATCTGCCACCTGGCTGCCAAATGCAGGGTGGCGGTAGTCACGCCCTGCACCTGGCAGGCTTTGTACTGCTTGCTGTTGCAGCGCAGCACCTAGCCTAGCGAGGGCGATACCCTTGCCGTACAGCGCCCGCATATGTTGCGGGCTGGCTTGCAAGGCGGCGTCAAAATCGGCCAGCGCCTCGGCGTCACGCTTTAGCAACAGCCTAGCCTGGCCGCGCGCGACCAAGGCGTTGGCCGCATTGCCGGGCTGTGCCAGCGCAGCAGCACAATCCGCCAGGCCGGCTTCGGCTTGGCCTGCTTGTACCCGCGCTACGCAGCGCGCCCCCAGGTAACGAGCATTGACCGGTGCGCTGGCAATGGCCTGGTCAAGATCCGCCAACGCCGCATCGACCCGGCCCTGACCCAGCCAGATCTGACCACGGTTGAAACGGGCGGCTGCGTGCTGTGGCTGGCTAGCCAGCACCGCGTCAAGCAACGGCAAAGCGGCTTCGGGCTTGCCCTGCTCCAGCAGTTGGTGGGCTTGTTTGACGGTGACGTCCACCGGCTCGGCGGCACGGGCATGACTGATCGAGAGCAGGCAAAACAGGCTGGCAGCAGCTAAACGGCAGGCGGTATGGTGCGTAGACATGGGCAATCCTTGGTAGCAAGTGGCTGGCTGGCTGACCCAAAGGTTGGCTGGCTGGGGGAGGCATTATTGCAAAATGCATAACACCATGACAAGCCGTGCGCTGCACGTGCGACGGCACCTGGCCACACCGGATAGCCGCAAGCCGCCTATTGCACGTAGCAAGGTTGGCCGCACACCTGCGGCCAACCTTGTGACGGCGTGCACTCAGGCCTTGGGCTGGATGGTATAGCCCTTGGCTTGCAGCGCCTTTTGCCACTCAGAGAGCGCAATGTCCACCAGCGCCGACTGGCCGGTAAAGCCGAATTCGATGTGCATCTGGGCAATGCGTTCGTTGCCGAAGCTGGGCAGGCTGGACAGGCGCAGCGCCGGGTAGCGGGCTACAAAGTCCTGCATCAGGCTGATAAGGTCGCCTTCGCGCGCATCCAGCGCAATGCAGCCGCGTTCTACGTCTGGCGTATCGCTGAACAGCTGGCGGTAATGGGTATCCAGCACCCACTCCACCATGGGCCAGGCCATATTGGGGAAGCCGGGCACAAAATGCACATGGCCACAGCTAAAACCGGGAATCTGGTTGACCGGGTTGGGGATGATGCTGGCGCTGGCGGGGAAGGTGCCCATATGGATGCGGTGCGGGTAGGCTTCGTCGCCAAAGCGCCCTTCTATCAAGGCGCGTGCTTCAGGGTGCACAGCCAGTGGCTCGCCCAGCGCCGCCGCGGCACAGGCGCGGGTGTGGTCGTCCGGGGTGGCGCCGATACCGCCAAAGCTGAACACCAGGTCGCCACTGGCAACCGCGCGGCGCAGCGCGGCTTCGATACGTGCCGGGTCGTCGCCCAGGTATTCCGCCCACGCCAGCTTCATGCCGCGTGCGGCCAACATGCGAATCAACGACTGCATATGCTTGTCTTGGCGTTTGCCGGACAGCAGCTCGTCCCCAATAATCAGTGCACCGGTTTTCATGGTTTTAGCTTCCTAATTGTTGACGGATTGTATAGTACAACATTCCAACAACCTCGCGCAGCGCCTGATGGCACTCTTGTGCGGCGTTCCCGCTAGGCAGCCAGTGCACCAGGCCCTGGCCATCGTAACGGCTGTAGCCCGTAGAAGCAGGCAGCACCTGTAAACCCTGCGCAGTAAAGAAAGGCAGCGCCCTGGGCATATGCCAGGCCTGGGTGACCAGTACGATACGCTGTATGCCGTCTTTGGCTAGCAGTACCTGGCTGTAGCGGGCGTTTTCGAGTGTGGTGCGCGATGTGCCTTCTTGCCAGCGCACACCCAGGCCATAACTCTGCTGCAGTACACGCGCCATCACGGCGGCTTCCGGCTCGCCGCCCAATGGTGAGCCGCCGCTGACCAGAATGGGCAGGCCAGTCTGGCGCGCCAGCCAGGCGCCGTACTGCACGCGCTGGTTGGCCGCCCCCGAGAGCACGTTGGCCGCATACTCGGGCGCGGGGCGCTGCCCGCCCCCCAGAATCACGATAGCCTGCGCCTGACGGGCGTCGGCCAGCGCCAGCGGCGGGTAGCGTTCCAGCCAGCTGTTAAGCCACATGGCGGTCACCGGCAAGCTCAGCAGATAAGCCGACAAACCGGCAGCCAATAACAGGCTGCGCCCCAGCCGTGGCCGGCGGCGCTGCAGCAGCCAGCCGGCCACGGCCAGCAGCAGGTAGTTGAGCGGGGGCAGCATCAGCGAGCCCAGCAGCAGGTGCAACAGCACCATGCTATCGGTTTGTGCGGTCATGACGGTTTCCATAGCTTGGGGCAGCAGCATGATAGCTGGCTGGCCGGCGCGAGCACAAAGAAAAACCCCCTGCCACAGGACAGGGGGTTGGTCAGGCGATGAGCTGGCTTATTCGCCCAGGTAGGCGTTACGCACGCGCTCGTCGGCCAGCAGTTCTTGCGCCGGGCCGCTCATGGTGATGCGGCCGCTTTCCATCACATAGCCACGCTGCGACACTTCCAGTGCCAGCTTGGCGTTCTGCTCTACCAGCAGCATGGTTACGCCTTCTTTGGCCACCATCTGGATGATCTCGAAGATCTTTTCCACGATTAGCGGGGCCAGGCCCATGGAAGGCTCGTCCAGCAGCAATAGCTTAGGCTGGGACACAATGGCACGCGCCATCGCTACCATCTGCTGCTCGCCACCGGACAGGGTACCGGCCAGCTGTGTCTGGCGCTCTTTCAGGCGCGGGAACAGCTCGTAGCCACGCTCGATATCACGCTGGATGCCGTCTTTGTCGTTACGATGGTAGCCACCCATTTGCAGGTTTTCTTCCACCGTCAGCTTGCCAAAGATGCCGCGACCTTCCGGCACCATCACCAGGCCATTACGCACAAAGTTGAACGAGGCGATGTTGTCGGTTTCCTTGCCATCAAAATTGATGGTGCCACCGGACTTTTTCACCATGCCCACCAAGGTCTTCAGCGTGGTGGTCTTGCCGGCGCCGTTGGCACCGATCAGCGTTACCAGCTCGCCCTTGTTGATGTGAAAATCGATGCCACGTACGGCCTGGATACCGCCGTAGGACACTTGCAGGTTTTTGACTTCCAAGAGACTCATGAGTGTGCCGCTCCAAGGTAAGCTTCAATGACTTTAGGATCCTTGCGCACCACTTCCGGCACGCCTTCGGCGATTTTCTTGCCGTAATCAAGCACGGCAATACGGTCGCACAGGCCCATCATCAGCTTCACGTCGTGTTCGATCAGCAGCACGGTTACACCGTCGTTGCGGACCTTCTCCATCAGCGCCTTCAGGTCTTCGGTTTCTTTCGGGTTCATACCGGCTGCCGGCTCGTCCAGCGCCAGCAGCTTGGGCTCGGTGGCCAGCGCACGGGCGATTTCCAGACGGCGCTGGTGGCCGTAGGACAGGTTGCGGGCACGTTCGTGCGCCACATCGTCGATACCCACGTACTTCAGCAGCTCCCAGGCTTTGGCCTCGATAGCGGCCTCTTCCTCACGGGCAGCCTTGGTGCGCAGGATGGCGCCCAGTGCACCCGCCTTGGAGCGGATATGGCGGCCAACCATCACGTTTTCCAGCGCCGTCATTTCGTGGAACAGGCGAATGTTCTGGAAGGTACGCGCAATACCACCGGCCACCACGATGTGCGGAGGGGCACGGAACAGGTCTTTGCCATCAAAGGTAAAGGACCCTTCGTCCGGGGTGTACAGGCCGGTCAGCACGTTGAACATGGTGGTTTTACCGGCACCGTTCGGGCCGATCAGACCGTAGATTTCGCCTTTGTTAATGTGCAGGGCAACATTATTCAGGGCGTGAAGGCCGCCAAAGCGTTTGTGGATGCCTTCGATTTTCAGCAGAACTTCAGCCATGGCTTAACCTTTCTTGGCATCTTCAAACTCGGCTTTGCGGCGCTTGGACGGCCACATGCCTTCTGGGCGGGTCAGCATCATGATCACCATGGCAAGACCGAACAGCAGCATACGTGCGTTTTCCGGGTCAACAATCATCCGGCCGAACGTGTGCATTTGCAGCGGGCCAATCACATCACGCAGGATTTCCGGCGCAATGGTCAGCACGACAGCACCCAGGATGACGCCAGGGATATGACCCATGCCACCCAGTACTACCATGGCCAGAATCATGATGGATTCCAGCAGGCCGAAGGATTCCGGCGAAATAAAGCCCTGGAAAGCCGCAAACAGGCCACCTGCCACGCCACCGGACAAGGCACCCAGGGCAAAAGCCAGCAGCTTGATATTGCGGATGTTCAGACCCATGGCCGAAGCGGCAATCTGGTCTTCACGCATGGCTACCCAGGCACGGCCGATACGCGAGTACTGCAGGCGATAGGCCATGATCACCACACCAATGGTGAGGATCAGGAACAGGTAGTAGTACATGTGTACCGGGTTCAGCGCAAAGCCGGCGACATCGATGGTTTTACCCATGGAGAAGCCACCGATCTGGATCGGGTCGATCAGGTTGATACCCTGCGGGCCGTTGGTGATGTTGATCGGCGCGTTCAGGTTGTTCATGAAGATACGGATGATCTCGCCGAAACCCAGGGTCACGATCGCCAGGTAGTCGCCTTTCAGCTTCAGCACCGGTGTACCCAGCAGCAGGCCGAACAAGGCCGCGCACAGCGCGCCCAGCGGAATACTGATGTAGAACGGCAGGTGAATATCAAAGTGCGGCGAACCCAGCAGCGCGAAGGTGTAGGCACCCACGGCGTAGAAGGCGATAAAGCCCAGGTCCAGCAGGCCGGCAAAGCCCACCACGATGTTCAGGCCCAGGGCCAGCATCACGTACAGCAAGGCAAAGTCGATGGTACGTACCCAGGAATTACCCAGGGTGCTACCCACCACGAAAGGCAACACTGCCAGCGCGATGGCCGAGGCAATGAATACGCCGAGTTTTTTGTTGGCATTCATAGTCATACGTACCCCGTGTTAAGCGCGATCCGCCATCTTCTCGCCCAGCAGGCCAGAAGGACGGAAAATCAGCACCGCAATCAGCACCATGAAGGCAAAGATGTCCTGATAGTGCGAGCCCAGGAAACCACCGGTCAGGTCACCGATATAACCGGCACCCAGACTTTCGATGATACCCAGCAGGATACCGCCGGCTACCGCGCCACCCAGGTTGCCGATACCACCCAGCACCGCTGCGGTAAACGCTTTCAGGCCGATCATGAAGCCCATGTAGTAGTGAGCCTGATCGTAGTTGGTGGCCACCATCACACCGGCAATGGCACCCAGTGCCGAGCCGATAACGAAGGTAGCGGAAATGATGGTATTAACGTTGACGCCCATCAGGCCGGCTACAGCCGGGTTCTGGCTGGTAGCACGCATGGCGCGGCCCAGCTTGGTTTTTTCAACCACAATCAGCAGGCCTACCATCAGCGCCAGGCACAGCACCACAATGCCGACTTGCAGCTGGGTGATAGTGGCACCGAACACGTCGATGGTGTCGTGGTCCAGGATAGGCGGGAACGGGATGTAGTTACGACCCCAGATCAGGATGGCAGCTTGCTGCAGCACGATGGACAGGCCGATCGCGGTAATCAGCGGGGCCAGGCGCGGTGCATTACGTAGCGGGCGATAAGCCACGCGTTCGATAGTAAAGCCCAGCAGCATACACGCCGGAATCGCTACCAGCAGGCCGATAAGCACCAGAATGGGGCCAGGCAAAACGATACCTGCGCTAGTCAGCAGGGAAATGACGGTGATGGTTACCATGGCGCCAAACATCACTACTTCGCCGTGAGCAAAGTTGATGAGGCCCATGATCCCGTACACCATGGTATAGCCAAGTGCGATAAGGGCATAAATACTGCCCAGCACAAGTCCATTCAGGATCTGTTGCAGAAAAATGTCCACGGTGGGATCTCCTTAGATTGATGGTCCCGATAGCTTTATCCGGGGGTTTACCCTCTATATGCCATCTTGTTGGCCGCACCTTACAGACTGTCAACTGTAAGACAAGCCGAGCGGATTATGTAGGTGTATCCAATTGACTGTCAATCTTAAAGAAAGGCGAATTTCACCTTTTTGCAGCATTTTTTATTTTTTCTGCAAGTATTTGATTTTACTAGTGTTTTTTAGTCAAAATAGGGGCGTGGCAATATATTGCAGTGCAAAATATTACGCATTTGGAATGTTATTTTCAGATGTGGCGAGTTTTAAAAATTTTCGCTTATCAACTTAAATGGTGCTATTAATTTTCCATTTCGAACAATACCATCACCTCTACGTTTCGTTTTTGCGAATATGTGACGGCAACATTCTGTATACAATCTACCGTATTCGTTTCTGACCGCCAGATAGCAAAAAGCCGTAGCCCCGGAAGGCTACGGCTTTTCATGCCAAGTGGCAGTAATCAGGCCAGCTGAAACGGGTAAACCGCGCCAAGACCCAGAATGCCGGTGAGCTCATCCAGTGCAGTACGGCATTCCACCAGCAGCTGCGGATCGGCTAGATCCTCGGGCGCCAGGCGGTCGCGATAATGCCGGTCTACCCAAGCATTAAGCGTGCCAAAGAGCGCCTCGCTCATCATTACGTTCGGGTTCACTGCCGCAATCTCGCTGGCCGACAGTGCCACGCGCAGGCGCAGGCAGGCCGGGCCACCGCCGTTTTGCATGCTCTGTTTCAGGTCGAACACGCGGATTTCGGCAATCGGACCGCCGCTCTGCACCAGCTTCTGCAGGTAGGCCCACACACGCTCGATGTTGCGGCACTCTTCCGGCACCACAATGATCATCTTGCCGTCGGCACGCGACAGCAGCTGGCTGTTAAACAGATAGCTTTTTACCGCCTCCTCTACCGTCACTTCGGCCTGCGGCACCTCGATCGGCACAAACTGCCCGCCCACTGCGGCCAACTTGCGCGCCAGCTCGTTCAACACGTCTTGCTGATGCAGGAAGGACTTCTCGTGGTGGAACAGCACATTGCGGTTACCTACCGAGATCACGTCGTTGTGGAAGACACCGGCGTCGATGGTGTCGGGGTCTTGCTGGGCGTACACCACGCCCTCTTCTTTCAGGCCGTGCAGGCGCGCCACCGCTTGGCAGGCCTCCAGCGTCTGGCGCGCCGGGAAGCGCGCTGGCTTGGGGTAACGGCTATCGAAAGCCGAGGCACCAAACACAAAGAACTCCACCCCTGCCCCATCGTACTCGTGGCAGAAGCGCGTATGGTTGGCCGCACCTTCGTCGCCAAAGTGCATTTGCGCCGGCAGCGCCGCGTGCACGGCAAAGCGGCTTTCATCGGCAAACATGGCTTGCAGGATGCGGCGCGTGGTGGGGTGCTCGATAGAACGGTGAAACTTGTTGTTCAGGTTGGCCGGGGTAAAGTGCACGCGGCCGTCTGCTGTGTCGCCGGACGGGCTGACGGTGGCCGCGTTGGCTGTCCACATGCACGATGCCGACGTAGCCGCCGCCAGAATGGCGGGCGCTTCTTTGGCGGCGCGGGCAATCACCTGGGCGTCGGTACCGCTAAAGCCCAGCTGGCGCAGGCTGGCCACATCCGGGCGCTCGTGCGGGGCCAGTACGCCCTGCTTGAAGCCCAGGTCGTGCAGCGCCTTCATTTTGGCCAGGCCCTGCTTGGCCGCCAGCCTGGGGTTGGACGCCGCACGCTGGTTGCCGGTAGAGGCCACATTACCGAACGACAGGCCGCTGTAGTTGTGCGTGGGGCCCACCAGGCCGTCAAAGTTCACTTCAAATGCTTGGCTCATAGCGTGATCCCTGGGGAAAGTTGCGCCGGTACGGTCAGGCTGTCGCACTCCAGCGATGCCACCGGCCAGGCGCAGTAGTCGGCCGCGTAGTAGGCGCTGGGGCGATGGTTGCCCGAGGCACCAATACCGCCAAACGGCGCCGCGCTGGACGCGCCGGTCAGCGGCTTGTTCCAGTTCACCACGCCGGCGCGCGCTTCCAGCAGGTAGTGCTCGTACTGGGCGCGGTCGTCGGACAGCACGCCGCCGGCCAGGCCAAAGCGCGTGTCGTTGGCGATATCGATGGCTTGCGCGAAATCGTTATAGCGAATGATCTGCAGCAGCGGGCCAAAGAACTCGTCGTCCGGGCGCTGTGCGTGGGTGGTATCGATAATGCCCGGGCTGAGCAGCGCGCCGCTGGCCGACAGCCGTTTCATTTCCAGCAGTACCTTGCCGCCGCTGGCCTGCAAGCTGGCCTGTGCGGCCAACAGCGCATCGGCTGCCGCATTGGAAATCACCGAACCCATGAAGGGCTGCGGCTCATCGTTATACAAACCCACCTTCAGGTTGGCCGCTACCTGCACCAGGCGCGCAATAAACGCATCACCTTCGGCACCGGCAGCCACCAGCAGGCGGCGTGCGCAGGTGCAGCGCTGGCCGGCGGATACAAAGGCCGACTGGATAACGTGGTGCACGGCTGCGTCCACGTCGGCTACCTGGCCGACGATCAGCGGGTTGTTGCCGCCCATTTCCAGCGCCAGGATTTTCTCCGGCTGGCCGCCAAAGGTCTTGTGCAGCAGATTGCCGGTGGCCGAGCTGCCGGTAAAGAACAGGCCGTCGATGCCATCGTGGTTGGCCAGTGCAATGCCGGTTTCCTTGGCGCCTTGCAGCAGGCTGATCACGCCAGCTGGCAGGCCGGCTTCAGCCCACAGGCGCACGGTTTCCTGTGCGGTCCACGGGGTCAGCTCGGACGGTTTGAACACCACGGTGTTACCGGCAATCAGCGCGGGCACGATGTGGCCATTGGGCAGGTGGCCAGGGAAGTTATAAGGGCCAAACACCGCCACCACGCCGTGCGGTTTGTGGCGCAACACCGCCTGGGCATCGCCCATCGGCGCGGCGCGCTCGCCGGTGCGCTCGTGGTAGGCCTTGATGGAGATATCCACCTTGTTCACCATGGTGGTGACTTCGGTTTGCGCTTCCCACATCGGCTTGCCGGTTTCGCGGGCAATCACCTCGGCCAGCGGGGCCTTGTTGGCCGCCAGCAGTTCGCCAAAACGGCGAATAATCGCCAGACGCTCGTCCAGCGGCAGGCGTGCCCAGGCTTTAAAGGCGGCGCGGGCAGCGGCCACGGCGCGGCCAACTTGTGCGGCGCTGGCGGCCTGGCCTTGCCAGATTGCCTCACCGGTGGCCGGGTTGGTTTTGTTCAGCAGCTCGCCTTCGCCGGCGAACCAGCTGCCATCGATAAACTGGGTAGTCACTATGCAGTCTCCTTTGGCGACAGCGTAACGATACGCACGGGGTCGCCCTGCTTGATATTCAATGCGCTGGCCTGTTCGGCACTCAGCGTTACACCCTCCGGCCCGCGCACCAGCTCGGCCAGAATCACGCGGAAGCTGTCGTAGCCGGTATTGGCCAGCAGGTACCACTCGGCCTGGCCGGCAGGCTGGGCGCCGATGCTGGCGGGCAGCACGCGGCTTTCGCGCACGGCGCGTACGTCTTGTACGTAGGCCTGTACGGTAGGGCCGGCGTCGAAAATGTCGACGTAGCCTTCGTAGCGGAAGCCCTCGCTATGCAGCATGGCCACCGCCGGGCGGGTGTTGTCGTGCGTCTTGCCGATAACGTCTTGCGCGGCTTGCGGCAGAAAGTCGATGTACACCGGAAACTTGGGCATCAGCTCGGCCACGAAGGATTTTTGCCCCACGCCGGTCAGGTAGTCCGCCTCGGCAAACTCCATCGAGAAGAAATGGCGGCCCAGCGCCTCCCAGAACGGCGATTTGCCTTGCTCGTCGGACACGCCGCGCATTTCGGCCACCACCACCTTGCCAAACAGCTGGTGGAATTGCGCCAGAAACAGAAAGCGGCTCTTGGACAGCAGGCCACCGTTCTTGTTGACGCGGAAGTCCGGGTGCAGGAACAGCGTGCACAGCTCGCTGTAACCGGTGTGGTCGTTGGACAGGAACAGGGTTTCGTGACGGGTGTAGACGTCCAGCTCTTCGGACGCATGCACGATATTGCCCACGCGGTAGTTGTACCAGGGCTCTTTCAGGCCCACGGCCGCTTCCAGCGCACAGATACCGCCAACGCGGCCGCTATCGGTGTCTTCCAGCACAAATACATAGCCGCGCTCGGCCAGCTCGGCCTCGCCGCTAAAGCTGCGCTCGGAGCGGGCAATGCGTGCGGCCAACCTGTCTTCATTCACCGGCAAGCTGGTGAGCCCGACACCGGCGCTGCGCGCCAGGTCCATCAAACCGGGCAGATCCCCTGCCCGTACGGGGCGAATTACCATCATGCTTGGGCCCTCCCGGCTTCAGGCAGCAACGGGGCGGCACACATGCGCTGGCCGCTGCTGACAGACAGCGCACGGGCTGTCTCCTGGGTAATGAACATCACGTCGTCTACCACGCTGGCGTGCGCCTGGGTGGCGGCAAACTGGCCGCTGCGGTGGTTGGACAGCAGCATTTCCTGCGCGCCGGCCGGCAGCACAGGTGCCACTTCTACCTGGTACACGCCCTGCTGGCGCAGCGAAAACAGCTGGTCTACCTCGGCCGTCAGCACGGCGCCGCCGTCAAAAATGTCGATGTAGTCGTCGGCCTCGAAGCCCTCGCGCGACAGGATGCTGAACGGGCGCTCGAAATCGGGGTGGATCTGGCCAATGGCATTCTGTGCCGCATCCGGCAGCAGGGGTACGTAGATGGGGTAAGTGGGCATCAGCTCGGCAATGAAGGTCTTGCTGCGCTGGGCAAACGCCTGCTCTACCTGCGGGAAATCCATATTAAAGAAGCGGCGGCCAATGGCATCCCAGAACGGCGACTGGTCGTTTTCGTCCAGCATGCCTTGCATTTCTACCAGGATGCGGCGGCCAAAGCGTTCGCGCGCGGCCGCCATATACAGCAGGCGGGCACGCGACAACAGCTCGTAAGCGCGAATATGGTACTGCGGCGAACAGAAAAAGCCGCACAGCTGCACCATGCCGGTGAGGTCATGGCACATGGTCAGGACATGGATGCGATTGTTCACCTGCAGTGCGCGCGAGGCGTGCACCATGGTTTCGCTGCGGTAGCTGTAGAACGGCTCTTCAAAGCCGGCGGACGCGCTGATGGACGCCGTGCCGATGACCCGGCCTTCGTCTTCCAGCACGAACATATAGTATTCACGCCCCGTTCCGGCGATGGCTTCGTGTTCGAAAGCCCCCAGCGAGGTCTGGATTTTTTCGTAAAGCTTTTCCCGATTGTTCGGCAAGCTGGTAACGCCAATGCCACTCTCCACCGCCATGGTTTCAATGAGCGGCAGATCGGAAATGCGTACTGGGCGCACGATCAGCATGAAAGCCTCTCTCTCGTTATTATCCGGCGCAGGCGCAGCCTGCCCCGCACCGCTGCCAGGCTGGCAGCGGTGTTCCTTTGTATCAGGGGTATTGACCGGGTACGGCTTAGTGGCGGCTAACGGCGACCACGGCAGCGACAGCGGCCTCGAAACGGGCCAGACCGTCGTTGATATCCTGCTCGGTAATCACCAGCGACGGGGCAAAGCGCACGACCGACAGGCCGGCTACCAGTACCATCAGTTGCTCGGCTTCTGCCGCTTTCAGGAAGTCGCGGGCGCGGCCGGCAAACTCGTCCGACACCACGGCGCCAATCAGCAGGCCCATGCCGCGCACTTCTTTAAAGACGTTGTACTTGGCGTTGATGGCGTTCAGGCCATCCACAAAGCGCTGATGCTTGGCGCGCACACCGGCCAGCACCTCGGGGCGGCTGACAATCTCTACCACTTTGCCGGCCACGGCCGCACCCAGCGGGTTACCACCGTAGGTGGTGCCGTGGGTGCCTACCGCCAGGCTCTTGGCGATCGCGGTGGTGGTGAGCATGGCACCGATCGGGAAGCCACCGCCCAGGCCTTTGGCGCTGGACAGGATGTCCGGGGTCACGCCGTATTCCTGGTAGGCGTACAGCGAGCCGGTGCGGCCAACGCCGGTTTGCACTTCGTCGAACACCAGCAGCGCGTTGTGCGCATTGCACAGCTCACGGGCGGCTTGCAGGTAAGCCAGGTCGGCCGGCATCACACCGCCCTCGCCCTGTACCGGCTCGATCACCACGGCGCAGGTCTTGTCGGAAATGGCCGCTTTCAGCGCATCGATATCGTTAAACGGCACGTGGGTAATACCGGCCGGGTTCGGGCCAAAGCCTTCGGCGTACTTGGGCTGGCCGCCCACGTTCACGGTAAACACGGTACGGCCGTGGAAGGAGTTGGTGCAGGAGATGATTTCGTACTTGTCGGCGCTGTAGTGGTCGGCTGCGTATTTGCGTGCCAACTTGAAGGCGGCTTCGTTGGCTTCGGCGCCGGAGTTACAGAAGAACACGCGCTCGGCAAAGGTCTTTTCTACCAGCGCGCTGGCCAGCTGCAGCGCCGGCTCGTTGGTAAACACATTGGAAACATGCCACAGCTTGCCGGCTTGCTCGGTCAGGGCGGCCACCACTTCCGGGTGACAGTGGCCCAGCGAGTTCACGGCAATGCCACCGGCCAGGTCGATAAACTCGCGGCCCTGCTGGTCCCACACGCGGGAGCCTTCAGCCTTTACCGGGATAAAACCGGCCGGGCTGTAGTTGGGCACCATAACCTGGTCGAATGTGTCGCGAGTGACAGTGTTGCTCATTGATGGGTTCCTTCCTGCAATTTGTCGCAATTATTGTTTGTTCACAGCCCGCGCTGCGTACGCCGCGCACTGTTACATCAGTCTTGCAACGATTCTAATCGAATCTCTGCAGCAGGCCATATCCTCTTTGCGACATGCGCTTACACTTTTCTCTGTGTTGTCCAACAATGTGCCGCTCATAAAAAACGGTTTCATTTCATAAACTTAAATCATCGAAATGCAAAATAGCGCCACCGTTTTCTGCTTTTAGGCCACGCGAAATTCGCCCTGCATCAGGCCTGCCAGTGGCCAACACACGGCGCGGCCCTGCCCCGGCCACATCGCACACCGCACCGGCCACGCAGCCCTTGCCTGCCTGTACACCGGGCGCGCCAGCTAGATTCACTGCAATCTGGCCAGCAAAATATCGAAATAACATCTAACTTTTACAACAGATGCAGTAAAGTTAGAGGCTAATTGACAAGCAGCTGCCATGGCAGGTCTGCGCATTCCAGATTCAAGCAAGGAGATAGGCATGTCCGAAGCAAAGCTGCTGGTCGTCGAAGACAGTAAAACCCAGCGTGCTTTTTACGCCAGCGTATTCGAGGGGCACTACGCCACGCGCTTTGCCACCCAGGGCAAGGAAGCCCTCGCGCTGGTAGAAGAAGACACCCCGGATGTGATCCTGCTGGACGTGGAAATGCCGGAAATGGACGGCTACGAAGTGTGCCGCCGGCTACGGGAACAAGGGCTGGACATGCCCATCCTGTTTATCTCGGCCCATGTGGAGCTGCAAGAAAGGCTGCAAGGCTACGATGCCGGCGGTAATGACTTTCTATGCAAACCCATCGACCCGCGCGAGCTGCTGCTCAAGGTAGATCTGGTGCTGCGCCAGCGCGACGAACAGCTGCGGCTGCAAGAAAACGGCCGCAGCGCCTTTTCTGCCGCCATGACCGCCATGAGCGCCATGTCGGAAATGGGGGTGCTGGTAGACTTTATCCGCAGCATCAACAAGCTGGACAGCTACCAGGAAATCACCAAGGCCATTGGCAATACACTGGAAGCCTACGGCCTGCACGGCTGCATGCAGGTATACGGTAGCCTGGGCGAACACCTGCATGCCACCGACGGCCAGGCCACCCCGCTGGAAGCCAGCATTATTGCCAATGCCCGCACGCTGACGCATATCTACTCGTCCGGCAGCAACACCTCGTTCAACTACCCGCACTGCTGCCTGGTGGTGCGCGACATGCCACTGGATGACGAAGACCGCTGCGGCCGCCTGCGCGACCACCTGGCCATTCTGGCCGAAGTGGCCGCCTCGCGCGCGCAAGGCCTGGACGAGCTGCACCGCGAGGTGTCTGCTCTGCAGGCCCGCATTCAGGCACAGCAAGACAGCCTGGTAGAGCTGCGCCGCCAGCTACCGGCCGCCAGCGCCAGCCTGGGCCTGAGCCCGGAACAACAAACCGCCGTTGGCCGCCTGTTCGACCAACTGATGCTGGGCATGCAAAAAAGCTAAGCCCGGCCACCCGCCTGCCGCCCGTGTACTGCCTAGCGTACACGGGCTTTTTCATGCAAGCTTTGCTGCCGGCCACACGGCCTGCCCTACTGTGGAGCGCGCATGACACCCCCTCTGAATATTGCCCTGATCGGCTACGGCTACGCTGGCCGCACCTTTCATGCCCCGCTGATTCATGCCGAGCCGCGCCTGCGCCTGCATACCATCGTCAGCAGCAAGGGCGAACAGCTACTGGCCGAACAGCCCGGCGTGCACGTGGTCAGCGACACGGCGCAAGCCCTGGCCAACCCCGACATCGACCTGGTGGTGATCGCCAGCCCCAACGACTGCCACTACCCGCAGGCCGACGCAGCCCTGCGTGCCGGCAAGCACGTGGTGGTAGACAAGCCTTTCACTACCACCCTGGACGAAGCCCGCCAGCTGCAGGTACTGGCCAGCCACCACCAGCGCCTGTTGTCGGTGTTTCACAACCGCCGCTGGGATGCCGATTTCCTGACCCTGCGCCAGCTGCTGGATAGCGGCAGCCTGGGGCAGATCAGCCTGTTTGAATCGCGCTTCGAGCGCTACCGCCCGCAGGTACAGGCGCGCTGGCGCGAGTCGGCCGTGGCCGGTGGCGGCCTGTGGTACGACCTGGGCCCGCACCTGCTGGACCAGGCGCTGCAGCTGTTCGGCATGCCGCACGCACTGCACGCCGACCTGGCAGCACAGCGTAGCGGCGCGGTGGCCACCGACTATTTCCATGTCAGCCTGCACTACCCGCACCTGCGCGTGCTGCTGTCGGCCAGCTGCCTGGTCAGCGGCGGCTCGCCACGTTTTGCTGTACACGGCACGCAGGGCAGCTACGTGAAATACGGCCTGGACACCCAGGAAAGCCAGCTGAAACGAGGGGAAAAACCCGGCTGCGCCGGCTGGGGCCACGACCCGCTGCCGGGCCTGCACTATGTACAGCAAGACGGCCAGGCACACGGCCACGCCGTGGCCATGCAGCCGGGCGACTACCGCCACTACTACGCCGGGGTGGCGGCGGCCATACTGGACGGTGCGGCCAACCCTGTACCGGCCAGCCAGGCCATTGCAGTGATGCAGCTTATCGAGCTGGGCAGCGCCAGTGCGGCGCAGGGCCACACCCTGCCGGTACGCTAGGCGGATGGGGCTGCCTCAGACCCAGTCCACCTTGCTGACAAACAGATAGCCCGCACCGTATACCGTCTTGATCAGGCGCGGGTTATAGCTGTCGTCTTCCAGCTTGCGGCGCAGGCGTGAAATACGCACGTCGATGCTGCGATCGTAGGGCGAGATATCGTCCTGACCCAGCAGCTGCTCGCGCGGCAGCACGCGGTTGGGCCGCTCCAGAAAGCGCTGCAGCATCTGGCCTTCGCCCGCACTGAGCGTGCGCTCGCTGCCATCGGCGGCCAACAGTTTGTAGCTGTCCATCTCGTAGCGCCAGCCGGCAAAACAGGCGCAGCGCGTGGGGTTGGCCGCATGGCCCTCGGCGGGCTTGTCGCAGCGGCGCAGGATGCTGCGCACGCGCGCCACCAGCTCGCGCGGCTCGAACGGCTTCATGATGTAGTCGTCGGCGCCGGTTTCCAGCCCCATGACGCGGTCGCCCACGTGGCCGCGCCCGCTCAGGATAATCACGCCACAGCGCTGCTGCTCGCGCACATGGCGCACAATGGCCATGCCGTCCATATCGGGCAGGCCCAGGTCCACAATCACCAGGTCCGGCGGCTGCTGGCGCACACGCTGCAGCAGCGTTGCGCCGGTACGGAACGACTCGCAGCGAAACTGGTAATCGCGCAGGATGGTGACAATCAGCCGCGAAATTGACAGGTCGTCTTCTACCAGGTACACCAGCTTGTCGCTGATGGCTGGCTCGGCAGGGCTCAGGCTTGCGGTGGGCACAACATTACCTCGTCTAGCAAAGCGGCCAACTCGGCCGGGGTGAAGGGTTTTTCCAGCTTGGCAAAGCCGCTACCGGCGCGCTGGCTGCTGTCGTCGTAGCCGCTCATCAACACCACGCGGATGCGCGGCAGCAGGCTACGCGCCAGCTGCGCCAGGGCGCGGCCATCCAGCGTGCCGGGCATGACGATATCGCTGAGCAGCAGGCCGATATCGGGGATGTTTTCCAGCATCAGGGCCGCTTCGTCGCCGCTTTCTGCCTCCAGCACCGGGTAGCCCAGGCTGGTGAGCTGCAGGCGTACCACGCGGCGTACTTCGGCGTTGTCCTCTACCAGCAGGGTCAGCGGCCGCTCGCGCCCGCCGGCCTTGCCACTAAAGTTCAGCCGCCCGGCCGGCTGCGCGGCGGGCTGGGTGTGCGGCAGGCGCAGGGTAAAGCGTGTGCCTTTGCCCGGCGTACTGCTCACGTGGATGGCCCCGCCAGACTGGCGGGCAAAGCTGTACACCATGGCCAGCCCCAGGCCGCTGCCACTGCCAAAGCGCTTGGTGGTGAAGAAGGGTTCGAATACGCGCAGCAGCAGCTCGGGGGACATGCCGCAGCCTGTGTCGGCCACCTCGATACACACGTAGTCGCCGGCCTGCAGCTGCCACTCTGCGGCCTCGCGCTCACTGAGCCGGGCCAGGCTGGCGCCCAGCTGCAGGCTGCCGCCTTCGGCCATGGCGTCGCGGGCGTTGAGTACCAGGTTCAGAATGGCGCTTTCCAGCTGGTGCGGGTCGGCCATGGCAAACAGCGGTGCCGGGGGCAGCTGGCTTTGCAGCGCAATGCTTTCGGGCAGCGAACGGCGTATCAGCTGCAGCATGTCCTGCAGTAGCGCGCCAATATCCACCGCGCTGGGCAGCAGCGGCTGCTGGCGGGCAAAGGTTAGCAGGCGGCGCACCAGTGCCACGCCGCGCTCGGCCGCTTGCAGCGCCGGGTCCAGGTAGCTCAGTAGTGCGGTGTTGTCTGCCTCGTGGCGGCGCAGCTCGGCCAGGTTGCCGATCACCACGGTCAGCATATTGTTAAAGTCGTGCGCCAGGCCGCCGGATAGCTGGCCGACGGCTTCCATTTTTTGCGCCTGCACCAGCGCCGACTGGGTTTGCTTTTGCTCGGTAATGTCGAACGACAACACAAAGCAGCCCAGCACCTCGCCATCGGGGGCGATTTCCGGCACCAGGGTGCTACGCGCAAAAATATGCGTGCCGTCGTCTTTCTCCATCGAGTATTCGTAGGTGACCTGCTTGCCGGTCAGCGCCTCGTTTACATAGCTCACCACCGCCGCGTAAAACTTGCTGCCCAGCGCCGCCTCGATGTGCTGGCCGACGATGTGTTCGTTACGGCGGCCAAACCAGTCGCTATAGCCTTTGTTGGCATAACGGTAGATATGGTCTTTATCGAAGTAGGCAATCAGCGCCGGAATGGTGTCGGTGATCAGCCGTAGCCGCTCCTCGCTGCGCTGCAGGGCGGCGGTAATCTGCACGTTGGCCGCATGCGCCTCACGCAGGCGCTGGTTGGCGGCTTCCAGCTCGGCGGTGCGGGCGCGCACGTGCGATTCCAGATCGGCTTTTTGCTGCTGCTGCAGCCGCTCGTAAGCCTGTTGCTGGGTTTTGTCGGTGTACAGCGCAATAAAGCCGCCCGATGGCAGCGGCTCGCCACGCACGCGCAGCACCGAGCCGTCCGGGCGGATACGCTCGGTGTCGTGCGGCTCGAAACGCAGGGCCAGCGCCACGCGCTCTGCCACCTGCTGCTCGGGGTCGCCAGGGCCGTATTCGCCGCGGTAGGCGTTGTAGCGCATGTAGTCGGCAAACGGTGTGCCCACCTGCCCCAGCTCGGCGGGGAAATCCAGCAAATCCAGAAAGCGCTGGTTGCACGCCAGCAGGCGCAGCTGGGCGTCAAACACGGTGACGCCTTGGTCCAGCAAGTCCAGCCCGTACAGCAACATGGCGTTGCGCTGCGAGCTATCCAGCCCCGCGGCAGAGTGTTGCAACATGACGACGTTTTCCCCGGCTAATGGCAATGGCTTATCGAAATAAAGCCCGATTTTAGGCCAGCTTGCACCACAAAAGCGCGGCTGAAATCATTCGTTACAATTGCCACAAACTTGCGCAAGGGTTGGGGGCAATCATCGTGCAGATAATGACAGCAACACAGACAGAGGAGTGTGACCGGATGTCCCTGCACAGCTACCAGCAAGACCTGCCCCAAACTGCGGCCAACCATGTGCCGCTGTCGCCGCTGAGCTATATCGAACGCGCGGCGGCAGTTTACCCGCACCGTACGGCCATCGTGCATGGCAGCCAGCGCTTTAGCTGGCAGCAGGCTTACGAGCGCAGCCGCCGCCTGGCCAGCGCGCTGGCCAGCCATGGCATAGGCAAAGGCGACACCGTGGCGGTGATGCTGCCCAATATTCCGGCCATGCTGGACTGTCACTTTGGCGTGCCGATGTGCGGTGCCGTGCTGAATACGCTGAATACGCGGCTGGACCCGGAAGCCATTGCTTTCATGCTGCAGCACGGCGAGGCGCGGGTACTGATCACGGACCGCGAGTTCTCGTTCACCATCGCCCCGGCCCTGGCGCTGCTGGACAAGCCGCCACTGCTGATTGATGTGGACGACGCAGAATACACCGGCCCCGGCCAGCGCCTGGGCAGCATCGAATATGAAGCCTTCCTTGCCGGTGGCGACCCGGATTACGCCTGGCAGCTGCCGGATAACGAATGGGACGCCATCTCGCTGAACTACACCTCCGGCACCACCGGCAACCCCAAGGGCGTGGTGTACCACCACCGCGGCGCCTACCTGAACGCCAGCTGCAATATCCTGGACTGGGGCATGCCGCGCCATGCCACCTATCTGTGGACGCTGCCGATGTTCCATTGCAACGGCTGGTGCTTCCCGTGGACCATGGCGGCCAACGTCGGCACCAATGTCTGCCTGCGCCGCGTGGACCCGCGGCTGATTTTCGAGCTGATCAAGACCCACCGCGTCAGCCACTACTGCGGCGCGCCGATTGTGCACAATATGCTGATCAACGCCCCGGACGACTGCAAACAGGGCATCGAGCACCAGGTGAACTGCCTGGTGGCCGGCGCCGCGCCACCGTCGGCGGTGATTGAGGGCATGGAAACCCTGGGTTTCAACATTACCCACGTGTACGGGCTGACCGAAACCTACGGCCCGGCCTCGGTATGCGCCAAGCAGGACGAATGGGCGCATATGGATATTGGCGGGCGCACCGAGCGCAACGGCCGCCAGGGCGTGCGCTACACCATGCAGCAAGGCATGACGGTGATGGACCCCAGCACCATGACCGAGGTGCCGCATGATGGCGAAACCATGGGCGAGATCATGTTCCGCGGCAACCTGGTGATGAAGGGCTACCTGAAGAACGCCCGCGCCACCGAAGAATCGCTGGCTGGCGGCTGGTTCCACACCGGCGATCTGGCCGTGATCCAGCCGGACGGCTACGTGAAGATCAAGGACCGCTCCAAGGACATCATTATTTCCGGTGGCGAGAATATCTCGTCCATCGAGGTAGAAGACGTGCTGTGCCGCTTCCCCGGCGTGATCTCGGCCGCCGTGGTGGCCCTGCCCGACCCGAAATGGGGCGAGGTGCCGTGCGCCTTCCTGGAGATGCGCGAAGGCGTAGAGGGCGACGAGGCAGCAGTGATCGAACATTGCCGCGCCCACCTGGCACGCTTCAAGGTGCCCAAGCGCATTATCTTCGGGCCTATCCCCAAGACCTCTACCGGCAAGATCCAGAAGTTTCTGCTGCGCCAGCAAACCAACGCTGCTGCTGCCATCCAGTAACCCGCCGCACCGGCAGCGCCTGCGGCCAACCCTGCAACAGGGGTGTTCTGGTTGGCCGCATCGTGCCGGCATGGCAGGCCTCGTAGCTACGCTGCGAACATTTCCCCCCTTACCCCCGCTTCGGCGGGGATTTTTTTTGCCACGCTACCGCCCGCATTTGTTGCAAGGTCGCCACGCCAGCAAGCGCGTAGCGGCTGCCACGCGGGGCAAAATCCCCTGTCAGACGCCTCTCTTCACTCAATCATGCCCCGTTCATATTTCGTTACATTTCACACACAGTTGCGCAAGGTTGACAGGGAATCATCAAGCATAAGCGAGCAAAAGCTCGACACCAGCTGCCATAGAGCGGCCCCCACAATGCAAACAACAGGAGAGATCATGACTGGCAATGCAACCCATGCCATCCGGCAACATCCGCAATTCGCCACCCTGGTGAAAAAGCGCTCTACCCTGGCCTGGACCCTGGCCGCCCTCACCCTGGGTATTTATTACCTGTACATGCTGGTAGTGGCACTGGCACCCGACACCTTGCGCCAGGCACTGCATGGCGGTGGCGTGCTAACGCTGGGCGTGCCGGTAGGCGCTGCCATCATCGTGTTTACCTGGGCACTGACCGGCTATTACGTGTACCGCGCCAATACCGAATTCGACCGCATGACCGCCACCATCCTGCAGGAGAGCCAGCCATGATGCGCACCCTTGCTACCCTGCTGGCGCTATCGGCCAGCCCACTGGCCCTGGCCGGCCCTGCTGTGGCCGGCGCCGTGGAAAAACAGCCGCTGAATGTGGCCGCCATCGGCATGTTCATGGTGTTTGTGGTGCTGACGCTGGGCATTACCTACTGGGCCTCGCGCCGCACCCGCTCCGCCAGTGACTTCTATACCGCAGGCGGCGGCATCACCGGCTTCCAGAACGGCCTGGCCATTGCCGGCGACTACATGTCGGCCGCCACCCTGCTGGGCCTGTCCAGCATGGTGTTTGCCAAAGGCTACGATGGCTTTATCTACACCGTGGGTTTCTTTGTGGGCTGGCCCATCATTACCTTCCTGATGGCCGAGCGCCTGCGTAACCTGGGCCGCTTTACCTTTGCCGACATTGCCAGCTACCGGCTGGACCAGACCAAAATCCGCACCTTTGCCGCCTTTGGCTCGCTCACCGTGGTGAGCTTCTACCTGATCGTGCAGATGGTGGGCGCTGGCCAGCTGATCCAGCTGCTGTTCGGCCTGGACTACCCGGTCGCCGTGGTGGTGGTCGGCGTGGTGATGATGGCCTATGTGATCTTTGGCGGCATGATCGCCACCACCTGGGTGCAGATCATCAAGGCGGTGCTGCTGCTGGCTGGCGGCACCACGCTGGCCTTCATGGCCATGGCACAGTTCGGTTTCAGCTACGAAACCCTGGCACGCGAAGCCATTACCGTGCACAAGGACGGCCTGGGCATGATGGGCCCGGGCAGCATGCTGGCCGACCCGGTGAACGTGGCGTCCATGTCGCTGGGCCTGGTATTCGGTATTGCCGGCCTGCCGCACATCCTGATGCGCTTCTTTACCGTGCCGAATGCAAAAGAAGCGCGTAAATCGGTGTTCTACGCTACCGGCTTTATCGGCTTCTTCTTCCTGGTGGTCTGCACGCTGGGCTTTGCCGCGGTGGTGATCATCGGCAAAGACCCGCAGTACTTCGTGAACGGCGAGCTGGGTGGCAAGCTGATAGGCGGCGGCAATATGGTGGCCATGCATCTGGCCAAAGCCGTAGGCGGCAACCTGTTCCTGGGCTTTTTGTCTGCCGTGGCCTTTGCCACCATCCTGGCCGTGGTGGCCGGCCTGGCACTGGCGGGCGCGTCGGCCATCTCGCACGACCTGTACGCTACCGTGATCATGAAGGGCAAGGCTGACGAAAAAACCGAGCTGAAAGTGTCACGCATTGCAGCGGTAGCCATCGGCGTACTGGCGATTGTGCTGGGCATCCTGTTCGAGAAACAGAACGTGGCCTTCCTCGTGGGCCTGACCTTTGGTGTGGCAGCGTCCACCAACTTCCCTATCCTGATCCTGTCCATGTACTGGAAGGATCTGACCACCCGTGGTGCACTGCTGGGCGGCTTTAGCGGGCTGATTTCGGCAGTCACGCTGGTGATCCTGTCCAAGGCAGTATGGGTCACGGTACTGGGCAACGAAACCGCCATCTTCCCGTACGAGCACCCGGCGCTGTTCTCCATGCCGCTGGCCTTTGCCGTGAGTATCGTGGTGTCGCTGCTGGACCGCAGTGCGGCCGCTGCTACCGAGCGTGCCCGCTTTGACGACCAGTTTGTGCGAGCACAAACCGGCCACGGTGCTGCTGGCGCACATAACCACTAAGCAGACCACTTGCGGCCAACGTTGGCCGCAAGCCAGCACAGCCACCCTGCGGGGTGGCTTTTTCATACCCGCACCACAAAGCAAAACCGCCTGCCAGCTTGCGCTGACAGGCGGTTTGTCTACCCTGCCGTAACAGGGTTATCTGGCTTAGGCGCCGGATTTCAGACCGAAGTCACCCTGGGCAGCCGGGGCTGCAGGGTTGTCCAGCAAAGCCTTGATCGACAGGCGAACGCGGCCGCGGTCGTCCATCTCGATGGCTTTTACTTTCACGATCTGGCCTTCTTTCAGGTAGTCGGACACGTTCTTGATGCGCTCGTGAGCGATCTGCGAAATGTGTACCAGACCATCTTTGCCCGGCATGATGGACACGATGGCGCCCACGTTGTTGTCCAGAATCTTCACTACCGGGCCTTCGTAGACTTTGCCTACTTCAACTTCAGCGGTGATTTCTTCGATACGCTTCTTGGCAGCTTCAGCGCCTTCGTTGGACACGGAGGCGATGGTGATGGTGCCGTCTTCTTCGATGTTGATCTCGCAGCCGGTATCTTTGGTGATGGCGCGGATGGTTTCACCACCTTTACCGATCACTTCGCGGATTTTCTCCGGGTTGATCTTCATCACGTACAGACGCGGCGCGTGGGTGGACAGCTCTTGCGGGCCTTCGATGGCTTCTTTCATGTGACCCAGGATATGCAGGCGGCCGTCTTTGGCTTGTTCCAGCGCGATCTGCATGATGTCCTTGGTGATGCCCTGGATCTTGATATCCATCTGCAGGGCAGTCACGCCAGCGGCGGTACCGGCCACCTTGAAGTCCATATCGCCCAGGTGATCTTCGTCACCCAGGATATCGGTCAGCACGGCAAAGCGGTTGCCTTCCAGGATCAGGCCCATGGCGATACCAGCCACGTGGGCTTTCAGCGGTACACCGGCGGACAGCAGTGCCAGGCAGCCACCGCACACGGAAGCCATCGACGAAGAGCCGTTGGATTCGGTGATTTCGGACACCACACGCATGGTGTAGCCGAACTCGGTTTCGGACGGCAGTACTTGTGCCAGTGCACGCTTGGCCAGGCGGCCGTGGCCGATTTCGCGGCGTTTTGGCGGGCCCATGCGGCCAGCTTCACCGGTGGAGTACGGCGGGAAGTTGTAGTGCAGCATGAAGCGGTCGGTGTATTCGCCGGCCAGCGCGTCGATGATCTGCTCGTCTTGCTTGGTGCCCAGGGTGGTGGTCACGATCGCCTGGGTTTCACCACGGGTGAACAGCGAGGAGCCGTGTACACGTGGCAGCACGCCGGTGCGGATGGCGATCGGGCGTACGGTGCGGGTGTCGCGGCCGTCGATACGCGGCTCGCCGGACAGAATCTGGCCACGCACGATTTCAGCTTCCAGCGATTTGAAGATGCCTTTGATCTCGTTAGCCACCAGGGTGTCGGTGTCTTCGTTGATCAGTGCGGCCTTCACGGCAGCCCAGGCAGCGTTCAGCGCTTCGGAGCGGGCGCCTTTCTGGCGAATGCGGAAGGCGTTGGCGATGGCTTCGCCGGAGATATCACGGATCTGGGCGATCAGTGCTTCGTTCGCGGCCGGGGCTTCCCAGTCCCACATTACCGGGTTCACTTCGTCGGCGAACTCGTTAATGGCGGTGATGGCAGCCTGCATCTGGTCGTGGCCAAATACCACGGCGCCCAGCATCACGGCTTCGGACAGCTCTTTGGCTTCGGACTCTACCATCAGCACGGCACGCTCGGTACCGGCTACGACCAGATCCATTTCCGAGCTCAGCAGCTCGGTTTTGGTCGGGTTCAGGATGTACTCGCCATTGGCGTAACCTACGCGCACGGCACCGATCGGGCCGTTGAACGGCAGGCCGGAGATAGCCAGGGCAGCGGAGGCGCCGATCATGGCTGGCACGTCGGAATCCACTTCCGGGTTCAGCGACATCACGGTGGCCACGATTTGTACGTCGTGGTAGAAGCCTTCCGGGAACAGCGGGCGAATCGGGCGATCGATCAGGCGGCTGGTCAGGACTTCTTTTTCAGACTGCTTGCCTTCACGCTTGAAGAAGCCGCCCGGGATCTTGCCGGCAGCGTAAGTACGCTCCAGGTAGTCTACGGTCAGCGGGAAGAAATCCTGGCCCGGCTTCACGTTTTTGGAGCCCACAACAGAAACCAGAACCACGGTATCTTCTACCGACACCAGTACCGCGCCGGAAGCCTGGCGCGCTACTTCGCCGGTTTCCAGGGTGACGGTATGTTTGCCGTACTGGAACGACTTGGTAATTTTGTTAAACACTTGAGGTGCCCTTCATTAGGTACTTTATGCAACGGGAACCCCTACGAATCGGCACCAGCATGATGCAGATTTATAGAGGCTCCCCCCGTTGACTCAATAACTTACAGATACTGCTACTGCAGAAACGAAAAAGTCGCAGACGGGCTGCGACTTTTTCGAATTCAAACCGATTACTTGCGCAGACCCAGACGAGCGATCAGAGCGCGGTAGCTTTCAGCGTCGGTACGCTTGAGGTAGTCAAGCAGACGACGACGACGGCTCACCAGTTTCAGCAGGCCACGACGGCTGTGGTGATCTTTGGTGTTGGCTTTGAAGTGCGGAGTCAGGTCGTTGATACGAGCGGTCAGCAGGGCTACTTGAACTTCGCTGGAACCGGTGTCGTTTTCTTTACGCTGGAAATCTTTAACGATGACTGCTTTTTTTTCGGCGTTCATTGCCATGAGGAATTACTCCAATATCGGTTTAGGGCGGTAAAGCCCGACAAGTGCGGCGAGCCGGAACCCACCTACACTTCACACAGCGGCTGCCGGAGCAGCCGTTACCCGGACCGGGTGCAACAGACCATCGTCTCTTGCCTCGGCCAGCCCGAGAAATTCTCGCGTTGCCTCGCGGTATACGCGAAAACGGCGCATTGTCTCACATTTTTCCGGTGCACGCACGGCCTGGCCGTGACAAAAACGCTCGGCATCGCGTGCAGGCAGGGTCTGCTCGTCAAAATGTGCCACCAGCACGTCTATCGGCAGCAATAGTTGGCCGCGCGCCTCGGCTGGCGTGGCTTCCAGCTGCTCCAGCGTGATGGCGTTTTCCAGCAGGAAACCACCGGTCGTGGTGCGGCGCAGGCCGGTAAGGTGCGCACCGCAGCCCAGCATCTCGCCAATGTCCTGCCCCAGCGTACGGATATAGGTGCCTTTGCTGCACAGCACGTCGATCACCGCGGTCGTGCCATCAAACGAGATCAAATCGATACGATGGATGGTGACATCCCGCGCCTCGCGCTTGATCTCGATGCCCTCGCGCGCGTACTCGTACAGCGCCTTGCCTTGATGCTTCAGCGCCGAGTACATGGGCGGCACCTGGCTGATGGGGCCGGTATGCACGGCGATGGCGGCCTGCAACTGCGGCAGCGTAAACGCCACCGGGCGCTGCAGCAGCACTTCGCCCTCGATATCGCCGGTGGTGGTGACTTCGCCAAACTTTACCGTAGCGCGGTAGCCCTTGTCGGCATCCAGCAGGTACGAGGAAAACTTGGTGGCCTCACCAAAGCACAGCGGCAGCAGGCCGGTGGCCAGCGGGTCCAGCACGCCGGTATGGCCGCCCTTGGCCGCACTGTACAGCCAGCGCGCACGCTGCAGGGCGGTGTTGCTACTTAGCAGATAAGGCTTGTCCAGCAGCAAAACGCCATTGATCGGCAGCTTTACGCGACGCGGTGCACTCATGCTTTATCGCTACCCTCTTCGCCCTCGTCGCCATCTTCGGCGTCAAGGTTGGCCGCATCGTCGTGTTCGACGGTGGTGGCATTGCCGTTCACTTCGTCAATCAGGCGGCTCATGTACACACCACGCTCGATGGAGTCGTCGTAAACAAAGTGCAGCTGCGGCGTGGTAAATATCTGCAGCACGCGGCCAATGCCGTTGCGCAGGTAACCGGCAGCGCTTTCCAGCGCTTCCTGGGTGATCTCGCGCTTGTTCTCGTCCATCACGGTGTAGAACACCTTGGCGTGCGAGTAGTCACGGGTTACATCTACCGCTGTAATGGTGACCCAACCCACACGCGGGTCTTTCAGGCCCTTGCGGATCAGCTCGGCCAGCTCGCGCTGGATCTGCTCGGCGATACGGTCCGAGCGGGAAAAACCTTTTTTGGCTTTAGCCATGGTCTGATACTCCTGGCCACACAACACACCACGGCATAGGGACTGCCGGCTTGCCGGCGCATCGCGATGCATGGCGGTGGCTATGGTGGCTGAAACAAGAAAAGGCGAGTGCCCGCCGGCCATGCGGCCAACCTGGCACCCGCCTCTATATCACTGCATTACAGAGAACGTGCGACTTCCACGATCTCGAACACTTCCAGCTGGTCGCCTTCCTGGATATCGTTGAAGTTCTTCAGCATCAGGCCGCATTCGTAGCCTTGCTTCACTTCTTTCACGTCGTCCTTGAAGCGCTTCAGGGAGTCCAGCTCGCCGGTATGAACCACCACGTTGTGACGGATCAGACGGATGCTTGCAGCACGCTTGATGATGCCATCAGTCACCATGCAACCTGCGATATTGCCTACCTTGGACACGGAGATCACCTGACGGATTTCCACGGTACCAATGATCTGCTCTTTCTTCTCAGGTGCCAGCATGCCGGACATGGCGGCTTTCACGTCGTCTACTACATCGTAAATGATGTTGTAGTAACGGATTTCCACGCCTTCGCTCTCCGCCAGCTTGCGTGCGGCGGCATCGGCACGGGCGTTGAAGCCCACCACGATGGCCTTGGACGCAATCGCCAGGTTGATGTCGGACTCGGAAATGCCACCCACACCGGAGTGCAGGATGTTGACGCGTACTTCTTCGGTAGACAGCTTTTGCAGGCTGCCGGCCAGTGCTTCGTACGAACCCTGTACGTCTGCCTTGATAATGATAGGCAGGTTCTGTACTTCGCCTTCGGACATCTGGGCAAACATGTTTTCCAGCTTGGCAGCTTGCTGCTTGGCCAGGCGCACATCACGGAACTTGCCAGCACGGAACAGGGCGATTTCACGCGCCTTTTTCTCGTCGGCCAGGACCATGGCGTCTTCACCTGCAGACGGCACGTCGGACAGACCCAGGATTTCTACCGGGATAGCCGGGCCAGCTTCGTCGATCGGCTTGCCGTTTTCGTCTACCATGGCACGCACGCGGCCAAAGGCGGTACCAGCCAGCACGATGTCGCCCTTCTTCAGGGTACCGGACTGTACCAGCAGGGTCGCTACCGGGCCACGGCCTTTGTCCAGGCGCGCTTCCACGATAATGCCCTTGGCAGGTGCATCTACCGCAGCAGTCAGCTCCAGTACTTCGGCTTGCAGCAGGATGGCTTCCAGCAGCGCATCGATGTTCAGGCCCATTTTGGCCGACACTTCGATGAACTGGGTATCGCCACCCCAGTCTTCCGGCACCACTTCGTGGGCAACCAGTTCCTGGCGGATACGCTCGGCGTTGGCACCTTGCTTGTCGATCTTGTTGACGGCAACCACGATAGGCACACCGGCCGCTTTGGCGTGGTGAATCGCTTCGATGGTTTGCGGCATTACGCCGTCGTCGGCAGCCACTACCAGCACCACGATATCGGTGGCCTTGGCACCACGGGCACGCATGGCGGTAAACGCTTCGTGACCCGGGGTATCCAGGAAGGTGATCATGCCGCGGTCGGTTTCTACGTGGTAGGCACCGATATGCTGGGTAATGCCACCCGCTTCGCCGGCTGCTACCTTGGCGCGACGGATGTAATCCAGCAGCGAGGTCTTACCGTGGTCAACGTGACCCATCACGGTTACCACCGGCGGACGGGAGATCTGCTCGGCCACTTCGATGGTTTCGCCGTCGGCCAGGTAGGCTTCCGGATCATCCGCCTGGGCAGCTTTACCCACGTGGCCCATTTCTTCCACAATGATCAGCGCGGTTTCCTGGTCCAGCACCTGGTTGATGGTCACCATCATGCCCATCTTCATCAGTACCTTGATCACCTCGGCGGCTTTCACGGCCATACGGTGAGCCAGATCACCCACGGTGATGGTTTCCGGCACCAGTACTTCGTGCACGATAGGCTCGGTCGGTGCCTGGAAGGCGTGCTGGTTATTGCTGTTTTTGTGCTTGCCGCCGGACTTGCGCGATTTCCAGTCGTTGCTGGTATCGCCACCACGGGTTTTCAGGCCTTTGCCTTTTTTACCGTCGTTCCAGTCTTTGCTGCCACCCTTCTTCGCCGGACCACGCTTGTCGCCTGGGCGAGCATCGCCAGCGGGTGCCGGTGCAGTGGTAGCGGCACCCGGGCCACGCGCTGGTGCGGCACCGCCGGGAGCCGGGCGAGCGCCCTGGCCTGCCGGGCGCTGCTGACCACCTTGACCTGGGCGCTGACCCTGACCTGCCGGGCGTTGGCCCTGGCCTGCCGGGCGGTCGCCACGCGGTGCATCGGTACGTTGGCCGGCGGCAGCTGGCTGCATGCGCGGCTGGGTAGGCTTGGCCGAGCGTGGCAGCTCTTCTGCTTTGGGCTCTGGCTTGACTTCTACTACCGGCTTGGCGGGTGCAGCCGCTTCGGCTTTGGCAGCCAGACGGCGTGCTTCACGCTCCTGCTTTTCACGCAGCAGCGCTTGCTGGCGTGCGCGGAATTCTGCCTGGCGACGCTCTTCAGAAGCGCGGGCATCCATTTCTTCCTGGCTCAGGATGGAAGTCGGCGCCGGGCGCGTCAGCGTAGGCTGCTTCACCGGGGCTACCGGTGCAGCAGCTTCGGCGGCCGGCTTGGCAGCTGGCTTGGCTTCTGCCTTTTTCTCTTCCACTTTCTTTTCTTCAACCTTCGGCTGGGCAGGCTTGGCGGCCACTGGGGCAGCTTCCGGCTTGGCAGCTTCGACTACCGGGGCAGCAACCTGTGGTGCTGCCTCAACCACCGGCTCGGCAGCCTTGGGGGCTTCCACCGCAGGGGCTGCTGCAGCAGGCTGGTCTTCCGGGCGCACAAAAGTACGTTTCTTGCGGGTTTCCACTTTTACGGTGCTGCCTGCGGCAGTGTGGATCTCGCTGGTTTGCTTACGGGTCAGGGTTACTTTGCCTTCATCACGTGCGCCATGCGACGTTTTCAGAAAGTCCAGCAACTGCTTTTTATCCTGCTCGGTCAGCGTGTCATCAAAGCCACGCTTGCCTACACCTGCGTTTTTCAACTGTTCCAGAAGACGTTCCGGGGACAAGTTCAGCTCACTCGCAAACTGCTTTACATTCGTTAAAACCATGCGTATTCCTAATTCCTTCTAGCAATCGATCCGTTTGCGGGGCTGGCTCAGTTGAACCAGTGTTCGCGGGCTTTCATGATGAGCGCGCGCGCCGCATCGGCATCCATGCCTGTCATGTCGACCAGATCGTCAACGGCGAGATCGGCCAGGTCGTCACGGGTGGTCACGCCGTTTTCGGCCAGTTTGCGTACCAGCTCGGCATCCAGTCCTTCCAGATCCTTGAGCTCGTCGGCCACTTCTTCCACTTTTTCTTCCGAAGCAATTGCCAGGGTCAGGATGGCGTCACGCGCACGGCTACGCAGCTCGTTTACCAGCGCATCATCGAAACCATCGATTTCCAGCATTTCGGAAATTGGCACATAGGCCACTTCTTCCAGTGTTGCAAAGCCTTCCTGCACCAGCAGGGCAGCCATTTCTTCGTCCACACCCAGATGACGGATGAAGTGCTCGCGCAGCTTGGCATCTTCTTCCAGGTGTTTTTCTTCCGCTTCGGTCACGGTCAGGATGTTCAGGTTCCAGCCGGTCAGCTCGGCAGCGAGCTTCACGTTCTGGCCGCCACGGCCGATCGCCAGTGCCAGCTGCTCTTCCTCAACCACCACGTCCATGGTGTGGCTATCTTCGTCCACCATGATGCGGTTCACTTCTGCTGGGGACAGCGCGTTAATCACGAACTGTGCTGGCTCTGGTGCCCACAGCACGATGTCGATACGCTCGCCGGCCAGCTCCTGGGTCACGGCCTGAACGCGGGAGCCGCGCATGCCGATGCAGGTGCCCTGCGGGTCCAGACGCGGGTCATTGGACTTCACGGCCATCTTGGCGCGCATACCCGGGTCACGGGCGGCTTCCTTGACTTCCAGCATGCCTTCTTCGATTTCCGGCACTTCCAGCTCGAACAGCTTTACCAGGAACTCGCGCGAGGTACGCGACAGCACCAGCTGCGGGCCACGGCCCAGGCGGTCGATGCGCATCAGGTAAGCCTTGACGCGGTCGCCCACGCGCAGGTTTTCCTTCGGAATCATCTGGTCGCGCGGCAGGACGGCTTCCAGCTTGCCGCACTCCACGATGGCATTACCACGCTCGATGCGCTTGATGGTGCCAGTTACCAGGCTTTCACGGCGCTGCAGGAACTCGTTCAGCACTTGTTCGCGCTCGGCGTCGCGAATTTTCTGCAGAATGACCTGCTTGGCAGCCTGAGCGCCGATACGGCCAAACTCTACGGCTTCCATCGACTCTTCGATCACGCCACCCAGCTCGGCGCGCGGGTCACGCTCGCGGGCTTCTTCCAGGCTCAGTTCGCGGTCTTCGTATTCCAGTGCTTCAGCATCTACTACAGTCCAGCGGCGGAAAGTCTGATACTGACCATTGTGGCGGTCGATCTCTACGCGGACATCCAGTTCATCTTCGTTAAACTTCTTTTTGGTGGCAGAAGCCAGTGCCAGCTCCAGCGCGGAAAAAACCACCTCGCGGTTAACGTTTTTCTCGCTTGCCAGAGCGTCAACCAACAGCAAAATCTCGCGACTCATGCAATCCTCCAAATTCCGTATTCTTGTTCGCGGCCAACGTCCTGCGAATTAAAACTCCGGCTCCAGCCGGGCTTTATCGATATTCGCCAGGGGAATGGCCACGGTGCGACCATCTTCCACTACCAGGCTCACAACGCCATCGGCGATGCCTGCGATACGACCCTGAAAACGCTTCTGCTGTTCGATAGGCAGGCGGGTACGAATCTTGGCAAGGCTGCCAGTGAAGCGCACATAGTCCGCTTCTTTCGTCAGCGGACGGTCCAGGCCGGGCGAGGAAACTTCCAGACGCTCGTAGTCAACATTTTCGACCATGAACAGACGTGTCAGGTGATTACTCACGCTGACGCAATCTTCTACGGTAATGCCGCCCGGTTTATCCATAAACACGCGGAAACCACCCCCGGGGGTCATTTCAAAATCTACAAGCTCATACCCCAAACCGGGCAGCGTGTTCTCGAGCAGCAAACGTACATCCATGGGCATCCAATTCCAGAAAAGAAAAATGGGCGAAGAACCGCCCATCCCTAAAATGCCGCGATTATAAACCACTCTGCGACAAAAGAAAACTGAGGTCTCAGGCGGCAAACCAAGCACATGCTTTGCACCAGATGAGACATACGGTACAGTTGTCATGCGTTCAGGAACGAACGCCAACTAAAACAATCTATATTTGAGTCTGCAAGCAAGCAGATCCCCATAGACGCCACCCGCAAATCACAAGAGGTGGCGGTAAATCCAACACGATGGAGAAGACTAGCGCCATGGAAAAAATCTGGCTGAAGAATTACCAGGCAGGTGTTGCCGCCGAAATTGACATTAACGAATTCAAGTCGGTATCCGAGGTGTTCGAACGTAGTGCTGCCAAGTTCCGCGACCGCCCGGCACTGGCCTGCATGGACAAGATCCTGAGCTACGGTGAACTGGACCAGCTGTCTGCCAACTTTGCCTCCTACCTGCAAAACACGCTAGGCCTGGCCAAAGGCAGCCGCGTGGCCATCATGATGCCGAACCTGCTGCAGTACCCGGTAGCCGTCTTCGGCGCCCTGCGTGCCGGCTGCACGGTGGTGAATGTCAACCCGCTGTACACCCCGCGCGAGCTGGAGCATCAACTGAAAGATTCCGGCGCCGAAACCATCCTCATCCTGGAAAACTTTGCCAACGTGCTGGAGCAGGTACTACCGCGCACTCCAGTCAAGAACGTGGTGATTGCCAGCATTGGCGACATGCTGGGCTTCCCCAAGCGCCTGATTGTCAACTTCGTCGTACGCAAAGTAAAAAAGATGGTGCCACCCTGGCACATCGCCAAGCACACCAGCTTTAATGATGCGCTGGCTGCCGGCGCCCGCCAGCCGATGCGCAAAGTCGACGTTGGCCACGACGATATCGCCTTTTTGCAATACACCGGCGGCACCACCGGCGTATCCAAAGGCGCCATGCTCACCAACGCCAACATCATCGCCAACATGCTGCAAGCTGGCGAATGGGTAAAACACTCGGTACGCGAAGGCCAGGAGATCATTGTTACTGCGTTGCCGCTGTACCATATCTTTTCGCTGACAGCGAACATGATGGTCTTCACCGAGCTGGGCGCCATGAGCGTGCTGATTACCAACCCGCGCGATATCCCCGGCTTTGTCAAAGAGCTGAAAAAGTACAAGGTCACGGCCATCACTGGCGTCAACACGCTGTTTAACGCCCTGCTGAACAACCCGGACTTCAAAACCGTCGACTTCTCCACCTGGCGCCTGGCACTGGGCGGTGGCATGGCGGTGCAAAAAGCGGTGGCCGATAAATGGAAAGACATTACCGGCACCCCGCTGATCGAAGCTTACGGCCTGACCGAAACCAGCCCGGCTGCCTGCATCAACCCGCTGGATCTGAAAGCCTACAACGGCACCATCGGTGTACCGATCCCGTCCACCGAGATCCAGGTACGGGACAACGAAGGGCGCGAAGTAGCACAAGGCGAGTCCGGCGAGCTGTGCATCCGTGGCCCGCAGGTGATGAAGGGCTACTGGAACCGCCCGGAAGAAACTGCCAAAGTCATCGACAACCAGGGCTTCCTGGCTACCGGTGACATGGCCATCATCACCCCGGAAGGCTTCGTGAAGCTGGTAGACCGCAAGAAAGACATGATTCTGGTGTCTGGCTTCAACGTTTACCCCAACGAAATCGAAGACGTGGTCGCCCTGCACCCTGGCGTGCTGGAAGTAGCCTGCATCGGTGTGCCAGATGACAAATCGGGCGAGGTGGTGAAGGTATTTGTGGTGAAGAAAGACCCGGCGCTGACCGAGGCCGACGTGCTGAGCCACTGCCGCGCCAACCTTACCGGCTACAAGGTGCCCAAGTCGGTAGAGTTCCGCCAGGAGCTGCCCAAAACCAACGTAGGCAAGATCCTGCGCCGCGCCCTGCGCGATGCCGAGGTCAAGCACTAAGACGGTCTACTCGCCTGACCCAGCGGTCTGCGACAAACGCCCTGCCGGCAAATCTGGCGGGGCGTTTTTCATGTCACAGCCACCACCCTTGCACTCACCAGCACACAGCCAGCCACCCCAGCCTGCAGCATGCTCAATTTTCACCCGGTCACCATCAGCCACTGCGGCCAACCCTGTCACGGGCAAAGTTGCCGTCCAAGCCCGCGCCAGTACGCCACAGAAGGGCATTTCACGCTAGACTAATGGCCTGACACCCTTTGCGAGAGCGCGCTGCACACCATGCTGATGCTGCCTTTTTTCAAACTCATGGCCGACAAAAAGGCCAGTGACCTGTTTTTTTCCTGCGGCACACCACCCCAAATCAAAATAGACGGGCAAACGGTACCGGTAAACGACAAGGCGCTGAGTGCAGAAAACGTCAAACGGCTGGCTTACAGCCTGATGAGCGAGGACGACATCACCCGCTTTGAAGCCGAGCTGGAAATGAACTTTGGCCGCCAGATAGACGGCCTGGGCAACTACCGCGTCAATATCTTCCGCCAGCGCGGGCACGTGGCCATGGTGATACGCTACATCACCCCCACCGTCCCCAGCCTGGACAACCTGAACCTGCCCGACTCGCTGAAAGACCTGATCCGCCAGCGCCGCGGCCTGATCTTTATCGTGGGCTCCACAGGCTCCGGCAAAAGCTCTACCGTGGCCGCCATGCTGGAATTCCGCAACCAGACCCAGGCCGGCCATATCCTCACCGTGGAAGACCCGGTGGAATTCATCTTCGAGCACAAGCGCGCCATCATCAACCAGCGTGAAATCGGCGTAGACACCCACAGCTACGAAAACGCGCTGAAAAACGCCATGCGCGAGGCACCTGATGTGCTGATGATCGGCGAAATACGCGACGCCGAAACCCTGACCTACGCCATCAACTACGCCCAGTCCGGCCACCTGTGCATCTCCACCCTGCACGGCAATAACAGCTACCACACGCTGAACCGCATCATCAGCTTCTTCCCGCTGGAAAACCGTAATGCCCTGCTGATGGACCTGGCCGCCACATTGAAAGCCGTGGTGTCACAGCGCCTGGTGCAAACCGTGGACGGCAAGCGCCGCCCGGCGATGGAGATCATGTTCAACACCGCCCACGTATCGGAGCTAATCCGTAATGGCGAGATCGACAAAATCAAAGAAGCCATCGAAAGCAGCATGAGCGAAGGCTCGCAAACCTTCGAGCAATCGCTGTTCCGCCTCTACAAAGACGGGCTGATTTCACTGGACGAAGCCCTGCAGAACGCCGACTCGCCCACCAACCTGTTCTGGCTGGTCAATCACGACAGCAACAGCAATTCAGGTGGCAAACAGGGCGACAACACCACTTTTTCCGGCTTTACACTGAACCACTGACCCCACCCATGATTACCCTCTACGGCATTCCCAACTGCGATACCGTCAAGAAAGCCCGCACCTGGCTCACACAGCAGGGGCTGGATTTCACCTTTCACGACTTCAAAAAACAAGGCATAGACGAGGCCACACTGCGCACCTGGATCGCCAGCATTGGCCTGGACAAGCTAGTCAACCGTGCCGGCACCACCTGGCGCGCGCTGGACGAGGCAGAAAAAGCCCTGGCGGCCAACCCTGACACCGCCATTGCCCTGCTGCAGGCCAAACCATCGCTCATCAAGCGCCCGGTGCTGGATAACGCCGGCAAGCTGCGCGTGGGCTTTAAAGAAGCCGACTACGCCACGGAGTTCAGCCTATGAGCAGCACACTCGACCTCACCCGGGCGCTGATCCGCCAGGACTCCATCACCCCGCGTGATGAAGGCTGCCAGGACATGATGATTGCCCGTCTGGAAGACCTGGGCTTCACCATCGAACGCATGCCGTTTGGCGATGTAAGCAACTTCTGGGCGCATCGCGGCCACGGCGCACCGGTGCTGTGTTTTGCCGGCCATACCGACGTCGTGCCCACCGGCCCGCTGGACAAATGGGACAGCCACCCGTTTGAGCCCACCATCCGCAACGGCCACCTGTTCGGCCGCGGCGCCGCCGACATGAAAGCCTCGCTGGCTGCGTTTATCACCGCCAGCGAACGCTTCATTGCGGCCAACCCCGATCACGCTGGCACCCTCGCCTTCCTGATTACCTCGGACGAAGAAGGCCTGGCCGCCGACGGCACCGTGCGCGTGGTAGACGAGCTGGCAGCACGCGGCCAGCAACTGGACTACTGCATTGTGGGCGAGCCCACCTCGTCGCAAGTGTTTGGTGACACCATCAAGAATGGCCGCCGCGGCTCGCTGTCCGGCCACCTGATCGTGCACGGCATCCAGGGCCACATCGCCTACCCGCACCTGGCCAAGAACCCCATCCACCTGGCCGCCCCGGCGCTGGCCGAGTTGGCCGCAGAGGTATGGGACCACGGCAACGACTACTTCCCGCCCACCAGCTGGCAAGTGTCCAACATCCACGCCGGCACCGGCGCCACCAACGTGATTCCGGGCAGCTGCGAGATCAAGTTCAACTTCCGTTTTTCCACCGAAAACACGGCAGAAACCCTGAAAGACCGCCTGCATGCCATCCTGGACAAACACCAGCTGGCCTATGAGCTGCATTGGGCGTTGTCGGGCAACCCGTTCATCACGGCACCCGGCGCGCTCACTGACGCCATCAGCCAGGCGATTGCGGACACCTGCGGCGTCACACCGGAGCTGAACACCACCGGCGGTACCTCGGACGGCCGCTTCATCAAGCGCATCGCGCGCGAGCTGGTAGAGTTCGGCCCCATCAACGCCAGCATCCACAAACTGAACGAGTGCGTGTGCGTAGACGACATCGAGCCGCTGGCCTGCGTCTACGAAAAAACGCTGCACAGCCTGATGCGCTAAGCACCGCACCCGCCGCAATGCAAAAGCCAGCCCCGCAGGGCTGGCTTTTTTACTGTGTGAACGCCGGCATGCTGCCTAGCTCACGCTACGCCGCTCGTACATGGCCTGGGCCAGCGTGCCCGGGTCGACGTTTTCCAGCTCGCCGCCCACCGGCATGCCACGCGCGATGCGGCTAACACGCAGGCCATGCGCCTGCAGCATCTCGCTGATCAGGTGCGCGGTGACCTCGCCCTCCGCGGTAAAGTTGGTGGCAATGATCACCTCCTCCACCACACCATCCACGGCACGGGCGATCAGCTTTTCCAGATCGATATCCTTGGGGCCGATACCGTCCATGGGCGACAAGCGCCCCATCAGCACAAAGTACAGGCCGTCGTAGCAGCGCGTCTGCTCCAGCATCAGCAGGTCGGCGGGCATTTCCACCACGCACAGCAGGTCCTGCCGGCGCTCGGCGTCGGCGCACACATTGCACAGCGGGCTTTCGCTGAAGGTATGGCAACGCTGGCAGTGGCGCAGGTTCAATAGCGCGTGGTCCAGCGCCCGTGCCAGCTTGTCGGCACCGCCACGGTCTTTTTGCAGCAGGTGAAAAGCCATGCGCTGCGCGGATTTGGGGCCAACGCCGGGTAGCACTTTCAGCGCCGCGATCAGCTGGTCGAGCGAGGGCGGGTTTTTCATGGGCGCTCCAGTAAAAAAGGTTGGCCGCAAGCAGCAGCCTGCGGCCAACCTTTCAGGTCATCAAGCGGTCAGAACGGCAGCTTCATGCCGGCCGGCAGGTTCATGCCAGCAGTAAAGCCGGACATGCGCTCGGACGAGGTGGCCTCGGCCTTGCGGCTGGCGTCGTTGAACGCCGCGGCGATCAGGTCTTCCAGCATGTCTTTGTCTTCCTTGGCGTCGGCCAGCAAGTCGTCGCTGATGATGACACGGCGGGTAACGTGCGAGCAGCTCATCACCACTTTTACCAGGCCGTTACCCGCCTGGCCTTCTACTTCGATCTGCGCCAGTTCTTCTTGCGCTTTTTTCATGTTTTCCTGCATTTGCTGCGCCTGTTTCATCAGGCCTGCGATACCGGCTTTACCAAACATTGTTGCTACTCCTGTACGGGTTGTACTGTCTCGGCGAGCAGCATGGCGCCCATTTCCTGCACCAGCTGCTGTACGACCGGGTCGTTTTCCATGTGTTGACGCGCACCGGCCAGCTGCTCACGCTTGAAGCGTGCATCGCGCATGGCGGGGGTCTCCATATCGAGGGTCTCTACCGACACCCTCAGTTCAATGCTCTGGCCGAGATACTCGCCCAGAACGCTTTTCAGCTTGTCCTGATAATCACGCGTGGCCATATTGCGGAAGCCTTCCGGCACCGCCAGCTCGAATACCTTACCGTCCCAGTGTTTCAGCGCAGCGTTTTGCGCCAGCATGCGGGCGGCCCCCAGCTTGTTGCCCAGGCGGCCAATCAGGCTGGCCCAGTCGCCATCGAATACCGGGGCTTCGCTTACCAGCTCGCCCGGGTCTTCGTCCATCATCATGGCGTAGGCGGGTAGCTCGTCGTCGCTGTCGCTGGCGGTATCCAGCACCTCGGGCTCGGCATCGTCGTCAGCGTCTTCCGCTACCAGCTCTGCAGGCGCGGGGGCTGGCTGGCGGGCGGGAACGGGGGCCGCAACAGGTGTTACCGCAGCAGGCTGCTCGTCCCACGGCGCGGGCTCGCGTGGCGCGGCCTGGCGCGCTGGCGCCGCCGGGGCGGGCCGCGCGGGCTCGGGTTCCGGCTCGGGCGCAGCCGGTTTTTCAGCGGCCGCAGGGCTGCGCTCGGCCGGCTTGCCACCCAGCTGCGCCAAGGCTGCGCGCGCTGGCGATACGCCGACAGGCAATGCCGCACTACTGGCGCCAGGGTTGGCCGCAGGCACGGGCGGGCGGGCTACCGGCAGCGGGCGGGCGGCGCTTTCACCGCCGTTTACCGGGTGAAAGGCCAGCATGCGCAGCATGCTCATGCTGAAACCGGCGTGTTCGTCTGGCGCCAGCGCCAGGTCACGGCGGCCGTGCAGGGCGATCTGGTAATACAGCTGTACGTCTTCGGCGGCCAGGCGCTGGGCCAGGGCAAAAATGGCGTCGCGCTCGGGCTCGTCGCTGGCAATGGCGGCCGGCACGGTTTGCGCCAGCGCCAGCTGGTGCAGCAGGCTGGCCAGCTCGGCCAGGGCGCTGTCAAAACCGATGCCGCGTGCGGCCAACGCTTCCACCTCACCCACCAGGCGGGCGCCGTCGGCGTCGGCCAGCGCGTCCAGCAGGGCAAACAGGTAGCGCTTGTCCACCGCGCCCAGCATGGCGCGCACGCCGTCTTCTTTCACCTCGCCCAGGCCGTAGGCAATGGCCTGATCCAGCAGCGATTGCGCATCGCGCATGGAGCCGGCGGCAGCACGGCCCAGCAAGGCCAGCGCCGGGGTTTCGTAGGCAATGCCTTCCACGTCCAGCATATGCGCCAGGTGGCCGGCTACCTGCTGCGGTGTCATGTTGCGCAGGCTGAACTGCAGGCAGCGGCTCAGCACCGTGACCGGCACTTTTTGCGGGTCGGTGGTGGCCAGGATGAATTTGACGTGCGCCGGCGGCTCTTCCAGCGTCTTGAGCATGGCGTTGAAGGCACTTTTGGACAGCATGTGCACTTCATCGATGATGTAGACCTTGTAGCGCCCCATGGTGGGGGTGTACTGGGCGTTTTCCAGCACTTCGCGGATATTGTCGATGCCGGTGTTGGAGGCGGCGTCGATCTCCAGCAGGTCCACAAAACGGCCAGCATCAATCTGGGTACACGCCTGGCACACGCCGCACGGCTCGGCCGTGGTGCCGGTTTCGCAGTTCAGGCTCTTGGCCAGAATACGGGCGATGGTGGTTTTGCCCACGCCACGGGTACCGGTGAGCAGGTAGGCGTGGTGCAGGCGGGATTCTTTCAGCGCATTGGACAGGGCGCGTACCACGTGCTCCTGGCCAACCAGGTCGGCAAAGCGCTTGGGGCGCCACTTGCGGGCGAGAACTTGATAGGTCATGGCGCAGAATTCTAAAGGGATTCGCCGGGTATGGCGACTATTTCAGCGCGGCCGCCAGCCACCCGGCACCCTGCCCGCCATGCAGATAGCCGGCAGCACGGCACCTTACTGCCCCGCACCCGGTGCCATGCGCGCCTGCACAAAGCGGGCGCGCATTTCCTGCGCCAGCTCGTGCGTGACCATGGCGTACAGCGTGCTCTTGTTGTAGCGGGTAATGGTGTAGAAATTATTGAGGCCCAGCCAGTAGCGTGTTTCGCCCGGCGCCACCTCCAGTGGCACCAGCACGGCCAGCGCGTCGTCGCGCACCGGCGCTTGCGGCATCACCCCGCGAGCTTTCAGCTCGGCCACGGTGTAGTGCAGGTTGAATTTATCCGCCACCAGCTCATCCGGCACGGTGCCGGGGGCCAGCTCGGCCGGTATCACCACGTCGTCCCCACCCAGCCAGCCGTGCTGCTGGAAATAGTTGGCCACACTGCCGATAGCATCGACAGGGTTGTTCCAGATATCGCGGTGGCCATCGCCATCAAAATCCACCGCCCACTTGCGGTAGCTGGACGGCATGAACTGCGGCAGGCCCATGGCACCGGCGTAGCTGCCTCTAAGGCTAAGAGCATTGATTTTTTCACTACGTACCAAGCGGAAAAATTCGGACAGCTCGGCGCGAAAGAAGCTGGCGCGGCGCGGGTAGTCGAAAGCCAGCGTAGCAAGCGCATCGGCCAAGGGAACGCTGCCAGTATTGCGTCCATAGCGAGTTTCGATACCGATAATGGCCACGATGATTTCCGGTGGCACCTTGTAAGTATCTGCCGCCTTCTGCAGGGTGCTTTCGTGCTGCTGCCAGAACGCCACACCCTCTTGCATCAGCTTGTCACTATAGAAATTGGGGCGGAACCGGTACCAAGGCCGCGCCGTGGACGGTTTATCCATGATGGCAATAATATCCGGCTTAGGTGCAACACTGGCGAGCACTCCCTCCAGCTCGGCACGGCTCAGCTCGCCAGTGGCGACCTGTTCGTCGATATAGCGCTGCACGTCCGGGCGCATCAGCAGCGCCACATCGGCATGGGCAACACCGGCTGCCAGCAAGCTGGCCACGGCCAGCAGGGTCTTCAGGATGGTCATGGGGAATACCAAGGTTGGCCGCACCAGCCTGGGTGCGGCACAGAAGTCAGTCGTTGAAATTGAGTGCGCTCGACACCAGGCGCGCGGTGATATCCACTATCGGAATCACCCGCTCGTAGGCCATGCGGGTGGGGCCCACTACGCCCAGCGCGCCCACTACCTGGCCGTTTAGCCGGTACGGGGCAATCACCACGCTGCAGTCGTCCAGCGTTACCACGCCGGACTCGTCGCCAATGAAAAGGTTCACACCAGGGGCGCGGCGGCTTTGTTCCAGCAGCTGCAACAGTTCGGTCTTGCGCTGGAAGGTATCGAACAGCTCGCGCAGGCGGTTCAGGTCGCCGGAAAAATCGCTCACGCTCAGCAGCTTGCCCTGCCCGCTAATCACCAGGTCGTCGCCACCGTGCAGCGTTTGCTGGCCAAACTGGATGGCCAGCTGCATCAGCTCGGAAATATCGCCACGCAGCTGCTGCAGCTCCTCCCCTACCCGGCTGGCTACCCCGCCCAGCGCGTGGCCGGCGTAGTGCTGGTTCAGGAAGTTGGCCGCTTCGATCAGCTCGCTGCCGCTGTAGTCGCGTGCGGTGTTGAACAGGTGGTTCTGTACGTCGCCTTCCAGCGTCACCAGAATCAGCAGTACCCGGCGCTCGGACAGGCGCAAAAACTCCACCTGGCGAAACGCAGCATCGGCGCGCTGCGGCGTCATCACCACGCCGGCAAACTGCGTCAGCTCGGCCAGCAGCTGCGACGCCGCCTTCACCACCCGCTTGGGGCTGTCCGGCTGCAGCGTATGCCGCAGCTCGGCCACGGCAGGCTCGGCCAACTGCTGCACCGTCAACAGGCGGTCGACAAACAGGCGGTAGCCACGCGGCGTGGGCACGCGCCCGGCCGAGGTGTGCGGCGAGGCAATCAGCCCCAGCCCTTCCAGGTCGGCCAGCATATTGCGGATGGATGCGGACGACAGCTCCAGCCCGGATACCGTGGCCAGGGTTTTGGACGCCACAGGCTGGCCATCGGCGATATAGCGCTCTACCAGCACCTTGAGCAAATATTGAGTGCGATCGTTCAGCATGCTGCCATTCTGTCACAGCTTGCCCGCCAGCCATAGGCTTTGCCGCATCACAGCCTGGCGGTGCGCCCGGCGGCTTGGTAGGCCGGCCTTTTGTGCGATAATCCGCTGATTGTATTCATCACCGCCACACCGCTGTGGCGCGCATGCATCGCTGCCTGTCGTTTTTATTTGGCAGGCCAGATGAAAACGTACATAATCAAAAGCTGAATCGTTATCCACCCCGTTGAATGAATGGAGCAAGCATGGCAGAGCGTTCCGAAGACAAAAGCAAGGCGCTGAGTGCAGCGCTGGCGCAAATTGAAAAGCAGTTCGGCAAAGGCTCGATCATGCGCATGAGCGACAACCAGATCACCGAAAACCTGCAAGTCATCAGCACCGGCTCGCTGGGCCTGGATCTGGCACTGGGCGTGGGTGGCCTGCCGCGTGGCCGCGTGGTGGAAATCTACGGCCCGGAATCGTCCGGTAAAACCACCCTGTGTCTGCAGGTGGTTGCCGAAGCACAAAAACTGGGTGGCACCTGCGCCTATATCGACGCCGAAAACGCGCTGGACCCGCAATACGCACAAAAGCTGGGCGTATCGGTAGAAGACCTGCTGATCTCGCAGCCGGATACCGGCGAGCAGGCACTGGAAATCTGCGACATGCTGGTACGCTCCGGCGGCGTGGACGTAATCGTGGTGGACTCGGTTGCCGCCCTGGTACCCAAAGCCGAAATCGAAGGCGAAATGGGCGACAGCCACGTAGGCCTGCAAGCCCGCCTGATGAGCCAGGCGCTGCGCAAACTCACCGGCAACATCAAGCGCACCAACACCCTGGTGGTGTTCATCAACCAGATCCGCATGAAGATCGGCGTGATGTTCGGCAGCCCGGAAACCACCACTGGCGGTAACGCGCTGAAATTCTACGCCTCGGTACGTATGGATATCCGCCGCATTGGCGGTATCAAGAAGGGCGAAGAAATCATCGGTAACGAAACCCGCGTGAAAGTGGTGAAAAACAAGGTATCGCCACCGTTCAAGCAAGCCGGTTTTGACATTCTGTACGGTGAAGGTATCAGCCGCGAAGGCGAAATCATCGAGCTGGGCGTAGAACACGGCTTTATCGACAAATCCGGCGCCTGGTACGCCTACAACGGCCAGAAAATCGGCCAGGGCAAGGACAACACCCGCGAGTGGCTGAAATCCAACCCGGCCATTGCCCAGGAAATCGAGCGCAAGATCCGCGAAGCCGTGGGTATCAAGGTAGAAATCACCGAAGGCAAGCCGGACCCCGGCGAAGAGCTGCCGGACGACACCTTCGACGCCTGATGGAAAAACCGGGCAAAAGCCTGAAGGCAAGAGCCGTCGATCTTCTGTCCCGCCGCGAGTACACGCGGCTGGAGCTGAAGCGGCGGCTTTCGCCTTTTGCCGAGAACGCAGAAGAAGTGGACGCCCTGCTGGACGAGCTGGCCGCCAGCCGCTGGCAAAGCGACGCCCGCTTTGCCGAACAGTTTGCCGACAGCCGCAGCCGCAAGTACGGCAGCCGCCGCGTGGCCATGGAAATGCGCGAACGCGGTGTAGACAGCGACACCATCAAGCAGACCCTGTCCAGCCACAACGACCTGGCCACCGCACGCAGCCAGTGGCTGCGCAAATTCGGCCAACCCGCCAGCGACGCCGCCGGGCGCGCCAAACAGATGCGCTACCTGGCCAGCCGCGGCTTTGGCATGGACACGATCCGCCAGGTCATCAAAGGCAGTGACGAATGGCCGGATGACGATGCACAAAGCTAGCCAGCCAGCGCTGCTTCGATAAGCGCACCCGCCACCCGCTGCGGCCAACATAGCGCACGGCCAGCCACACACCGGCAGCAGCCGAAAATGCGCCCCGCCGTGCACAAGGTTGGCCGCAAGGCTTGCCAGCACGGTGCGCAGTTGCCACAATCGACCGATATTCACGCGTCGCGTGTCGCCGTTTTCAGAATCCGACCCAATACGACCCATAAATCATGAAAACCTCCGCCATTCGCCAGAAGTTTCTGGACTTTTTTGCTTCCAAAAATCACCAGGTTGTCTCGTCCAGCAGCCTGATTCCGGGCAACGACCCTACCCTGATGTTCACCGTGGCCGGCATGGTGCAGTTCAAGGACTTGTTCCTGGGCTTTGAAAAACGCGACTACACCCGCGCCACCACCAGCCAGAAATGCCTGCGCGCTGGCGGCAAGCACAACGACCTGGAAAACGTAGGCTACACCGCCCGCCACCACACTTTCTTTGAAATGCTGGGCAACTTCAGCTTTGGCGACTACTTCAAGCACGACGCCATCACCTTTGCCTGGGAATTCCTCACCGGCGAACAGTGGCTGAACCTGCCCAAAGACAAGCTGATGGTGACCGTGTACGCCAGCGATGACGAGGCGTACGACATCTGGCACAAAGTGGTAGGCGTGCCTGCCGACAAGATCGTGCGCATTGGCGACAACAAAGGCGCACCGTACGCGTCCGACAACTTCTGGACCATGGGCGACACCGGCCCGTGTGGCCCGTGTACCGAGATTTTCTATGACCACGGCCCAAGCGTCGCCGGCGGCCCGCCAGGCAGCCCGGACGAAGACGGCGACCGCTACATGGAAATCTGGAACAACGTGTTCATGCAGTTCAACCGCGATGAAACCGGCACCCTGCACCCGTTGCCAAAACCGTCCGTGGATACCGGCATGGGCCTGGAGCGCCTGTCCACCGTACTGCAGGGCGTGAAATCGAACTACGAAACCGACGCCCTGTCCTGCCTGGTACGCGCCGCTGCGCGCGAAACCGGCGTGGCCTACAGCCAGGACGTGCCGTCGCTGAAAGTGATCGCCGACCACATTCGCGCCTGCTCCTTCATGATCGCCGACGGCATTCTGCCGTCCGCCGACGGCCGCGGCTACGTGCTGCGCCGCATCGCCCGCCGCGCCATCCGCCACGGCTACAAGCTGGGCCAGAAAGGCCTGTTCTTCCACAAGATCGTGGCCGACCTGGTCGCCGAAATGGGCGATGCCTACCCCGAGCTGCGCCAGCAACAAGCCCAGATCGAAGACGCGCTGCGCGCCGAAGAGATCAAGTTTGCCGAAACGCTGGACACCGGCATGGCACTGGTTGATGCCGCACTGGCTGGCGGCAAGACCGCCATGGACGGCGACACCATCTTCAAGCTGTACGACACCTACGGCTTCCCGGTAGACCTGACCGCCGACATCTGCCGCGAACGCAATATCGATGTAGACATGGACGGCTTTGAGCGCGCCATGGAAGCGCAGCGCACCCGCGCCCGCGCCGCGTCTGCCTTCAAGGTAGCTGGCAGCCTGAGCTACGAAGGCAGCGACACCACCTTCCACGGCTACACCCAGACCAGCACCGATGCGCGCATCGTGGCGCTGTACAAGGGCACCGAGCAAGTAGACAGCCTGGCCGCTGGCGACGAAGGCGTGGTGGTACTGGACCACACCGCCTTCTACGCCGAAGGCGGTGGCCAGGTAGGCGACGTAGGCGAGATTTCGCTGGCTGGCGGCGTAGATGCGCTGTTTGACGTAGCCGACACCCAGAAAGTGAAAGCCGCGGTATTCGGCCACACCGGCCGCCTGGCGCGTGGCGCGCTGAAAGTAGGCGATACCGTGCAGGCTACCATCGACCTGCACCAGCGCCTGGCCACCACCCGCAACCACTCGGCTACCCACTTGCTGCACGCTGCGCTGCGCAAGGTACTGGGCACCCACGTGGCCCAGAAGGGCTCGCTGGTGAACCCGGAGCGCACCCGCTTCGACTTTGCCCACGGCCAGCCGGTCACCGCGGAAGAAATCGCCGAGATCGAACGCCTGGTGAACCACGTGATTGCGGCCAACTACGAAGTGAAAGCCCAGCTGATGAGCTTTGACGACGCCGTGCGCGCCGGCGCCATGGCACTGTTTGGCGAGAAATACGGCGACGAAGTACGCGTACTGAGCATGGGCGACTTCTCCGCCGAGCTGTGCGGCGGTACCCACGTACAACGCACCGGCGATATCGGCTTCTTCAAGATCGTGGCCGAAGGCGGCGTGGCCGCTGGCGTACGCCGTATCGAAGCCGTTACCGGCGAAGGCGCGGTAGCCCACGTACAGGCGCAAGACAGCCTGCTGAAGGCCGCTGCGGCCAACCTGAAGGCCCAGAGCAGCGACGAAGTGCTGAACAAGATTGGCAGCCTGCAGGCCGACCTGAAAGCGCTGGAAAAAGAGCTGGCTGGCATCAAGGCCAAACTGGCTGCCAGCGCTGGCGATAGCCTGGCCGAACAAGCCAGCGAGGTCAACGGCGTAAAACTGCTGGCCGCCGAGCTGGAAGGCGCCGATAACGCCACCCTGCGCGACACGCTGGACAAGCTGAAAGACAAGCTGGGCTCTGCAGTGATCGTGCTGGGCAGTAAAGCAGATGGCAAGGTCGCGTTGATTGCCGGCGTCACCAAAGACCTGACCGGTCGCTTTAAAGCCGGCGAGCTGGTAAACCATGTAGCCCAGCAGGTTGGCGGCAAAGGCGGCGGCCGCCCGGATATGGCCCAGGCCGGCGGCACCCAGCCGGAAAACCTGGCCAGCGCCCTGGCTAGCGCCAAAGACTGGGTAGCCAGCAAGTAAGCTAGCCAGCCTCGCCCCCCCCACACCCCCGCGCACCACGCCCGGGGGTGTTTTTCATGATGCAGCCACCGCACGCCTAAGCTGCGCACCTTGCACTTCCGGCAACATCAGCCACACTGAGTAAACAGGCCAGCCGGAAACCCACCATGCTCCAGCCACCGCACCCCAGCACTGCAGCGCACGCCATCAGGCAGGCAAGCTACCGGCTTGCCGGCTGCCTGTTGCTGCTGACAAGCATTGCGACACATGGGCAGCAGGCCGATAAAGGGCTGATTGCCGTTACCGAGCCGTGGCCGCCGTATAACACCTTCAGTAATGACGACACCGCCGACGGGGCCCATGCACTCATCGTGCAGCGTGCGCTGGCACTCAGCGGCCTGCAGGCGCAAACCGTTGTCTACCCGTGGGCACGTGCCATGGCGATCGCCCAGTCGCGCCCCAACACCCTGCTATTCAGCCTGGCACGCACACCTGAGCGCGAAAACAAATTCATCTGGATAGGTAAGCTCAGCCAGACACAGCAATTTCTGTGGCGGCTAGAGACAGCCGTGCACGGGGCGGAGCCCTCGCTGCAGCAGATCCTGCGCTGCTGCAGCATTTGCACGGTGCGCAAAGACGTCAGCGAAGAAGCCCTGCGACAGCAAGACAGTGATCACACCATGCAGCTGGTACTCACCGGCAGCCACAACGACTGCCTGCGCATGCTGCGCAGTGGCAGCGTGGCTTATATGGCAGGCTCGCCCTACCGTGTACAGGCCACCCTGCAGCAAAGCAACCTGCCAGCCTCATTCCTGCACAAAACCACGGCCATTGCGCCGGTTCGCACCCTGTTTCTGGCAGCCAGCCACGGCACACCTAGCGTGACCGTAAGCAAGCTGCAACAGGCCATGCAGCAACTACAACAAAGCGGCGAGCATGAACGCATGCTGCAGCAGGCACTATCGCGGCCACTGCCCAGCCCCGGCGACAAGGCTGCGGCCAACCCGATACCGAGCAAGCCCTGAGCTGACTAGCTACAGGCTACAGCGCCATGCGGATACGCTGGTACAAAGCAAAAAAGACAAAACCCGCCAAAAGGCGGGTTTTGTCTTGTATCTGGCTCCCCGAGCAGGGCTCGAACCTGCGACCTGCGGATTAACAGTCCGTCGCTCTACCGACTGAGCTATCAGGGAACACAACTTGCTTGAAGTACTACCGAAGCACTACTTCTGAATTTTCTGGCTCCCCGAGCAGGGCTCGAACCTGCGACCTGCGGATTAACAGTCCGTCGCTCTACCGACTGAGCTATCAGGGAA